>NZ_JBAQKH010000043.1:0-10516 GCF_049300855.1 Pseudomonas sp.
CGACTACCTGAACCAGCCGCTGCGCTTTCAGGGGCAGTACTTCGATGGGGAAAGCGGTCTGCATTACAACCGCCACCGGTATTACGACCCGAGGCTGGGGCGTTATCTGACACCGGATCCGATCAAGTTGGCCGGTGGGTTGAATCAGTACCAGTACGTGCCGAATCCGACGGGGTGGGTGGATCCGTTGGGGTTAGCTTGCACTCCGTGCCCGGGAGCAATACAAGCCGATGGGCCCTATAGTGAGATAGTGCCGGGGGGAGGCTTAGAGGCCCACAGGTCTCGAGGTGGACATACTATTGAGAGACATGTCGATAGGTCGGAGGCTCAGCTGAGAGCTAGACTAATAGACGAACCGAACATACCTATTGCGTCAACATTTCTTAATAGGGCAGAGGCTGAAGCTGCACTCTCGAATGTTATCAGGAACAACAAAGTCAATATTGATAATTTTCTCGCAGGTAACGCAAGTAAATTTGTGATTAATGAGCGAGTGTCTGCTCCTGCTGGTGTAGGTGTTCTGAGGCAGAGTGGAACACTAGAGCCGCTGTTTAGTATTAGATTAGTGTTGCGGCGGGATGCAACTTCACCACTTGGTTATTTTATCTTGACGGGTTTTGTAAATGACAACTGAAGATTTCCCTAGCCTATTCCAGTTTCTCGGAGCCTATTTTCATGAGGATTGGATGTGTGAGTTTGCCTTCGCGGATGATGTTGTTAAATCTTTCTTAGCCGATCCAGACGGTAGCGCAGTGGAGAGAGTGATAACGGAAATTGATGCCTTGCTGGCGATGAATATGACAGAAAATAAGATTCGAGATTTCTTACTGAAGGAAATTGGATGTTGTTACTGCTATTGGCATGATTGGCAAGACGGAAATACGTGGTTAAAGCACATTTCTGTACTTTTCAGAGAAGCTTCGCGCCGTAAAATTTAGGGGGCCTGGATAAGCCTTCATCATTTTTAATCAACAGAGATATTGGTTTATAAGTTGTCACTTCGCTAGTAAGTCCGCTCCCACAGGGCGCAAGTCAGCGTTGTCCGATTAACTGTGGTGGATGGACGTCGGGAGCGGTGAGACTATCAATCACATGCACACTATACCCCGGAATATTCTTCGCATGATGCTTGGCCTGCGAAGCCATTTCCGCAAGCTGATTGGCATCCAGTTGTGCGCAGGCTTCCGGGTGTAGATGCACGACACCGATGGACAGTGAGAGCAACGGAAACTCCTGCCGCACGCCTTGGCGATTCGGCGCGATGAAGCATCCCGCCTCAAGGTGTTCCGTGCGATAGAAGCGTCGGCATTGGCTCTGGAAGTCATCAAGCAGTTGATTAAGACGTTTGCGCCAGTCGTCCGGGCCGAGGACGAGGAGGAAGTCGTCGCCGCCAATATGGCCGACGAAGTCGCGGCTTGGGTCGACGCGCTCGTTCAGACATTGCGCCAGGCACAGAAGTACTTCGTCACCACGGCCATAGCCGTAGATATCGTTGAAAGGTTTGAAGCTGTCGATGTCGACGTAGCAAATGACCGACTCGCGCGCCTGCTGCAGCAACCGCGTCAGGCATTGCTGAATCGGCACGTTACCTGGTAGCAAGGTCAACGGATTGGCATAACGAGCCTGTTGGATTTTCAGTTCGGTGATCAGCTTGAGCACGTCGATGACCCGGCCAAGACCTAGGTAACCGCCATTGAGGGTGATGATGAAATCTTCTTCAATGCGCTGGCGGGCGCGGCTGGTGATCAGGCGGCTGACTTGTTGCAGCGACTGGCTCATTTCTACGGCGAGGAAGTCGTCGTTCATCAGGCGGCTGATCGGTTTGCGCGCGAACAGGTCGGTGGCGAACGGTTTGAGCAGGGCATCCGACAAGGAGTGGCGATGGACGATGCCGCAAGGTTGGCCTTGTTCGTCGAGTACCGCCAGTGAGTTGAGGTTGGCCTGGCGGCGGAAGGCTTCGAGTACGGTGGCGGTGGGGGTGTCGCGGTGCACGGCCGGTTGGTCGTTGAGCAGGGCACTGAGGTCGCTGCCTTCGTCGTTCAACGCGACGGCGCTGCTGTCGTGTTTGGGCATCAAGGCACGGGCATCGCGCGGTGGGTGTTCCTGAGGGCGGCCGAGCAAGTAACCCTGGACCAGATCGACGCCCATTTCAGTCAGCACTGCGAGTTCTTCTGGCAACTCGATGCCTTCGGCAATGACTTGTGCGCGAGAGGCTTTGGCGATTTGCAGGATCGAGCCGACAAACTCGCGCTTCAACGCGTCCTGATGAATGCCGTCGATGAAGTGCCGGTCGATCTTCACGTAATCCGGGCGCAGCTCCGACCATAACCGCAGGCTCGAATAGCCGGCACCGAGATCATCCAGGGCAATCGAAAAACCCATCGCGCGATAGTGATGCAATGCAGTTTGCAGCAACTGAAAGTCATCGATCGGCGTCTGCTCGGTCAACTCGATGACAACCTGACTGGGTGGAATGCCGAAATCCTGCAGCAACTGCAACGTCCGCCCCGGTTGATGCGCGGCTTCAAGCAAGGATTCCGGCGAGACGTTGAGAAACAGTTTGCCCGGCAGTTGCTGCTCGTTGAAGCGACGGCAAGCGCTTTGCCGACAGGCGATTTCCAGTTCGCTCAAGCGCCCGGCCTGACGCGCCACGGCGAACAATGCAATGGGCGAGTGAAGCGGGCTGTTGGACGGCCCACGGGTGAGGGCTTCGTAGCCGAGGATACGACGTTCGGAGAGGCTGATGATCGGCTGGAACAGGCTGTGCAAACCGCTTTGAGTCAGGATCGAGCTCAAGGCACTCAGCTGTTCGGTCGTGGTCATGGCAATCTCTGGCGATAAAAAAAGGACTGGGAGCGTTCTCGATGAAGAGAGTGGCTCCCAGTCCTTTATTGCACGACAGAATGATGACTGTTTGATGACGATCCGGGGATCGTCAGCATTAAATTGCCATCACCTTACTTCTTGGCCACCTGATTACTCAGCTTCAGGTAATCCAGCAGCACGCGCCCGGTTTCGCTCAGGTAGGCGTCGTCTTCTGGTTTGACCTTGTCCGGGTCGGCAGCCGCGAGAGCGTCGTCGTCTTCTTTCTTCAGCTCTTTGAGCGGTTCTTCGCCTTTGGCCTTGCGACGGATGTTTTCCATCACCAGTTGCTTGGCGTCGATGTCGGTGTGCTGGGCACGGCGTTCGGCTTCGTTGAGGCTGACGGTTTTTTCTTCCATCAGTTTCTGTGCCAGCGCCAGCTTGTCACGGATGAACACGAACTCGGCATCCTTGGCGGTGCGCGTGTCATGCTCGGACTTGAGCTGAGCCAGGTACGGCTTGAACGGATCGGCCGCCGGTTTGATCGCCGCGCGGATGGTGTCCCATGGCATGGCTTCCGGCAGCGCACTCTCGCCGATTTCCTTGGTGTCGATCAGCGACGGGTAGTCGATGTCCGGCAACACGCCCTGATGCTGGGTGCTCTGGCCGGATACCCGGTAGAACTTGGCCAGGGTCAGTTTCAGTTCGCCATGGTTCAGCGGCTGAATGGTCTGCACAGTGCCTTTGCCGAAGGTCTGGCCACCAATGATCAGTGCACGGTGGTAGTCCTGCATGGCGCCGGCGAAAATCTCCGAAGCCGAGGCGGACAGGCGGTTGACCAGCAACGCCATCGGCCCCTTGTAGAACGCGCCAGGGTTCTCATCTTCGAGCACGTCGACGCGACCATCGGCGTTACGCACCAGTACGGTCGGGCCTTTGTCGATGAACAGGCTGGTCAGCTCGGTGGCTTCCTGCAGGGAACCGCCGCCGTTGTTGCGCAGGTCGATGACCACGCCGTCGACTTTGTCTTTCTGCAGTTCGGTCAGCAGTTTCTTGACGTCACGGGTGGTGCTCTTGTAATCCGGATCACCGGCACGGAACGCCTTGAAGTCGAGGTAGAAGGCCGGAATCTCGATCACGCCGAGCTTGTAGTCCTTGCCGTCCTGTTTAAGGTTGAGGATGGACTTTTTCACGGCCTGGTCTTCGAGCTTCACCGCTTCACGAGTGATCGGCACGATCTTGGTGGTCTGGTCGTTCGGCGCATTGCTCGCCGGGATCACTTCCAGACGCACCACGGTGCCTTTCGGCCCGCGGATCAGCTTGACCACTTCGTCCAGACGCCAGCCCACCACGTCGACCATCTCTTTGTTACCTTGGGCAACACCGATGATCTTGTCGGCCGGGGCGACCTGTTTGGTCTTGTCGGCCGGGCCGGCTGGCACCAGACGCACGACTTTCACCTGGTCGTTGTCGCTCTGCAACACGGCACCGATGCCCTCGAGGGACAGGCTCATGTTGATGTCGAAGTTTTCCGCGTTATCCGGCGACAGATAGTTGGTGTGCGGATCGTACGACATGGCGAAGGTGTTGATGTACGCCTGGAAGATGTCTTCCGGACGGGTCTGATCCAGGCGCGCCAGCTGATTCTTGTAGCGCTTGGTCAGGGTTTCCTGAATCTGCTTCGGCTCTTTGCCGGCGATCTTCATCCGCAGCACTTCGTCCTTCACGCGTTTGCGCCACAGGTCGTCGAGCTCAGCGGTGGATTTGAGCCAAGGGGCGTCCTTGCGATCGATCAGCAAGGTCTCCTTGGTGGTGAAGTCCATCTTGTCGACGCCTTTGTTCAGCTCGGCAAGGGCGAAGTCCAGACGCGCCTTGACGCGGTCCAGGTAGCGCTTGTAGATGGTGAACCCGGCGTTGAGGTCGCCGCTTTTGAGGAAGTCGTCGAACTGGGTCTTCCACTTGTCGAATTCGGCGATGTCGCTGGCCATGAAGTAGCTGCGCGACGGATCCAGCAGCTTGATGTAGCTGTCGTAGATGATCACCGAGCGCGCATCGTCGAGCGGCGGCTTGCTGTAGTGGTGACGCTTGAGCAACTCGACGACGTTCAGACTGGCGATGACTTCATCGCGATCAGGCTGCAACTTGTCCCAGCTGTTGGCTGCGAATGTAGTGCCCGACACCGGCAACAGACCGATACCGATGAATAGAGCGAGGGCGGTGCTGGGGAGCAAATGCTTCATGCTGATTCGACGCGGGGACAATTGATAACGCATATTAGGCCGTCTTTGAAGTCGCCGGTTCTATGAGAGCCGGTCGCATAATGCAAAAAGCCCGGCGCTACAGCTTCGGGCTCAGTCCAGACTCACTATGGAGGCACTGTGAAGGCATTGCAAGGCGTTGACGGTCAAGTGGCATGGGTTGAAGAGCTGAGTCCTACATGCGATGTAGGACAAGTCCGCATTCGAGTGGCCGCTGCGGGCCTCAATCGCGCCGATTTATTACAGAAAGCAGGGCTCTATCCGCCGCCACCAGGGGCCAGCCAAGTACTCGGTCTTGAGTGCTCCGGGGTCATCAGCGAGGTCGGCGCGGGCTGTGCCTGGCAAGTCGGTGATCGGGTTTGCGCCTTGCTGGCCGGGGGCGGGATGGCCGAAGAGGTGGTGGTCGACGGGCGGCACGTGCTGCCGGTGCCCGAAGGCGTCTCGCTGATCGAGGCGGCGGCATTGCCCGAGGTTTACGCAACAGTCTGGCTGAATGTGTTTCAACTTGCGGCGCTCAAACCGGGTGAGAAAGTTCTCTTGCATGCCGGCGCAAGTGGAATTGGTTCAGCCGCCATTCAGTTGTGCAAGGCATTTGGCAATCCGTGTTGGGTCAGCGTCGGTTCGGCCGAGCGTTTGGCGTATTGCGAGGCGCTGGGCGCGCAGGGCGGGGTGGTGCGCACCGATGATCTGGAGAGTCTGCGCGACTTCGGACCGTTCGATGTGATTCTCGATCCGGTCGGTGGCAAATATTCAGCATTGAATCTCAAGCTGATGGCGCTCGATGGCCGTTGGGTGTTGATCGGTCTGATGGGCGGCCGGGAGGCGCAGCTGGATCTGGCGCAGGTGTTGGGCAAGCGTGTGCAACTGCTCGGCTCGACGTTGCGCAGTCGTGATGATCAGTTCAAGGCAGATCTGTTGAGTGATCTGGGCCAGCAGGTGTGGCCGTTGTTTGCTGAAGGGCGGTTGAGTCCGCAGTTGGCCAAGGTGTTTGCGGTTAAAGACGCTGAGGCGGCGTTTGCGGAGCTGGCGAGTAATACCGTTTCCGGGAAAGTGGTTTTGGTAGTCGATGACAGCCTGAGCTGAGAGCAAGGAAAAAAGCCCCTCACCCTAACCCTCTCCCAAAGGGAGAGGGGACTGACCGGGTTGTGCTGTCGAGCTGCATCGACCTGAACCATTGAGGCGAACTCAGGTTTGGGATGTCTGCCTGTCGGTAATTGCGGATTAAATCTTTGTCATTTCCAGAGATGGATCGGCCAGGCGGATTTTTCGGCGTGCTCAAGCAGCACCGGATCGGGATTGACCACGTGCGGGAAATCCACTTTCAGCAACAGCGGCAAATCATTGCGTGAGTCGGAGTAGAAACTCGCGCCCTCCAGATTCTCTTCTTCAGCATCCAGCCATTCCAGCAACCGGGTGATCTTGCCTTCGCGGTAAGTCAGGGTGCCAACGGTGTGACCGCTGTAAACGCCATGGGCGACTTCCAGCTCAATGCCCAGAACTTCATCAATGCCCAGTCGATCGGCAATCGGTTTGACCAGATGTGTGCCCGACGCCGAGATCACCAGAATCCGGTCACCTGCCTTGCGGTGGGCGGCGATGGTTTTGGTCGCGTCGCTGAAGATGATGGGTTCGATGAAATCTTCCACCCACGGGCCAACCAGGTGCTCGACTTCTTCCGGCGTACGCCCGATCAGCGGTTCGAGGCTGAACTCCATGTACTCTTCCATGCGCAATTTGCCATGGCTGTAAGCGTCCATCAGTTCGTTGTTCTTGCGCATGAACGACTCGGGATCGACCCAGCCGAGGCGCCCCATCTGCTCGCTCCAGAGGGTGGCGCAGTCGCCGTGGATCAACGTTTCGTCCAGATCAAAAATTGCCAGGGCCATCAGTGCAGTTCTCTCTTCAACGTCAGCAAAGTCATCAGGCTACCTCACACAGGGCCGTCGGATCGATGGAAAGCGCCAGGCGCTGACCGTCGGGATGCAGATCGGCAGCCGAGCGGTTGAGCACATCCACCACCAGTTCGACGCCGCGCGCTTCGACCCGGTAGCGGATGACGTTGCCGAGCAGGCTGTGGCTGCGGATCTGCGCGTCGAGTTCCCCCTCAAGACTCAGTTCGATGGCCTCCGGGCGAATGGCGATGCGGTGGTTGATCGGGCGTTGCAACAGCTTCGACGCTGCGTCGGCATCGAGCAGGTTGTAGTTGCCGATGAAGCCGGCGGCGAACACATCGACCGGCGCCGTGTAGAGGGTTTCGGCGTCGCCGCTTTGGACGATCTTTCCCTGATTCATCAGGAAAATCCGGTCAGACATGGTCAGCGCTTCTTCCTGATCGTGGGTCACGAAAATTGTCGTCAGGCCGAGTTCACGCTGGATCTGGCGGATCTGTTCGCGCAGGTGTTTACGAATTCGCGCATCGAGCGCCGACAGCGGTTCATCCAGCAGCAACAAGCGCGGGCGCGTCACCAGCGAGCGGGCGAGGGCAACCCGCTGGCATTGACCACCGGACAGTTGATGCGGATAGCGACTGGCGAAGTCGTTCAGTTCAACCAGTTTCAACACTTCGGAAACGCGTTTATGGCTGTCGTCGGCATTGACCTTTTGCATGCGCAAACCGAAGGCGACGTTTTGCTCGACGGTCATGTTGGGAAATAAGGCATAGCTCTGGAACACCATGCCGATCCCGCGTTTCTGCGGACTCAACGGCACGATATCGACGCCATCGAGCAGGATCTTGCCGCCATCGACCGGGGTCAGGCCGGCGATGCAGCGCAGCAGGGTGGACTTGCCGCAGCCAGAAGGGCCGAGCAGGGTGACGAACTCGCCTTTGTTGATTTCGCAGTTGATGTCGCTGAACACTGTGGTGCCCGCGTAATTCTTCTGCAGGTGTTGGACGCTGACATAGCTCATTCGCTTTTGTCCTTGTTCAAGATGTTGGCGATCCAGGTCAGGACCAGCACGAAAAAGAAGTACGAAATGACCAGCGCACTGGTGAAGTGGCCGCTGCTGTTGCGCATGTTGTTCAGATAAACCTGCAGGGTTTCGTAGCGCGTGCCGACCAAAATGTTGGCAAAGACGAACTCACCGAACAGGAACGAGAACGACAGCAGCAGCGCCACCATCAAGCCTTTGCGCAGGTTCGGCAGCACCACCAGAAACGCTGCCTGAAAAGTGCTGGCGCCGAGCAGTTGCGCCGCGTCCATCAGGTCGCGCAGGTTGATCGCTTGCAGGTTGTTGGTGATCGCCCGGTACATGAACGGTAGCGCCACGGTGAAGTAGCAACCGATCAGAATCCATGGCGTGCCGACCATCGCCATCGGCCCGGAACCGTAAAGCTGCAACAGACCCACCGACGACACCACCGGCGGCACCGCGAAAGGCAGCAGGATGAGGATGTTCATCAGCGCATCGAGTTTCGGAAAGTGGTAATGCACCACGAACAGCAGCGGCAGAATCAACACCACCGACAACACCAGCGCACCGACGCACACCAGCAACGATTGGCCGAAGGCGTGAAGGAAACGTGGATCACTCCACAACTGGACGTACCACTTGAAGGTAAAACCGCTGGGCAGAATGGTCGCTGACCAACTGCTGGCGATCGAGTAGATCAGCGTGCCCGCCAGCGGCAGCAAGAGGATGGCGAACAGCAGGTAGACCACGACGCGGTGGTAGAGGCCGGCCGGGCCGGATTCAGCGCGAGACATGGTAGCTCCTCTTCAACAGCAGTTGATGCACGACGGTGACGATGGTCATCAGCGCCACCAGCACCACGGCCAATGCACTGGCCAGATTCGGGTCGAGGGAAATATCGCCGGAAACCATCGCCGCAATTCGGATCGGCAGTACGTTGAAGTTGCCCGTGGTCAACGCGTACACCGTGGCATACGCGCCGAGGGCGTTGGCCAGCAGAATCACGAACGTACCAAGTAATGCCGGGGTCAAAACCGGCAGACCGATGTGTCGCCAGAACTGCCAGCCGTTGGCGCCGAGCAACGCGGCGGACTCGCGCCAGTCTTCACGCAAGGCGTCGAAGGCCGGGTAGAGCAGCAGCACGCCAAGGGGAATCTGGAAGTAGGTGTAGAGGATGATCAGGCCGGTTTTCGAGTACAGGTTGAAGTCCTGAATGATCCCCGACTGCTTCAACATGATGGTGATGCTGCCGTTGAAACCGAGCAGGATGATGAACGCGAACGCCAGTGGCACGCCGGCAAAGTTGCTGGTCATGTTGGCGAAGGCGTTGACGAAGTTGCGCAGTTTCGAGTCGACCCGGCGTAGGGAATACGCACCGAGTACGGCGATGATGATGCCGAACACGCTGGACCAGAAGCTGATCTCGAGGCTGTACTGGATCGCCTGTAAATAGAATTTCGAACTGAAGATCTTGCTGAAGTTGGCCAGGCCCCAGCCGAACTCTTCCGATTGCAGGCTGTTGATCATCACCCAGACCAGCGGGGCGATTTCGAAGACGATAAAGAACAGCGCGAAGGGCACCAGGCACAGCGCCGCCAGCCATTTGCCGCGAGTCATGGCGTTCACTTGAGCAGCTCCCGGCACACAGGTTTGTCGTGGGGCACGCCGAGCAGCTCGCAGACGGTGCCGCAGATTTCGATCTGCTTCGGTGCCGCGCCAGCGTTGAGGCTGAAGGCATCGCCGAGGACAAACAGCGGCACCTGACGTTCTTCCGGCAGCAGACCGTTGTGCGAGCGGTCGTTGTTCATGCCGTGGTCGGCGGTCACCAATACCTGATAGCCAGCTTCGAGCCAGCTCTGCAAGTAGTCGGCGAGGATGATGTCGGCCGAGCGGGCGCTGTTGCGGTATTGCGAGCTGTCGAGGCCGTGTTTGTGTCCGGCGTCGTCGATGTTCATCGGGTGGATCAGCAGGAAATTCGGATCGTGGCGCAGGCGCAGGTTTTCGGCGTCGGCGAACAGGTGCGAATCCGGGTAGTGATCGTTCCAGTAGAAGTGCCCGTGCTGGATCGGCAGCGACAGATTGTCGGTGTGCCGGTCGCGGGCGGCGACGAAGGGTGAGCGGTTGTACAACTCGCTGACCCAGTGATACGCCGCGGCAGCGGTTTTCAGACCGGCGTCGCGGGCGTAGTGATAAATGCTGCGCTGATTGGACAGGCGCGAGACGTTGTTGTGGACGATGCCGCTGTCGATCGGCGGCACGCCGGTGAGGATGCATTCATAAAGCGGTCGGGACAGGGCCGGCAACTCGCACTCCAATTGATAGAGTGCGGCGCGTCCTGCGCCAACGTAAGCCTGCAGATGCCCCATGGCGTGACGCGCGACCTCGTAATTGAGGCCGTCGAGCACGACAAGGATGACGTTGTGCTTCATAGGGGCAAAAACTCCGAAAACAAAACTGGAACCGACCCCTGTAGGAGCTGCCGCAGGCTGCGATCTTTTGATGTTGCTCTTAAAGGGCAAGATCAAAAGATCGCAGCCTGCGGC
>NZ_JBAQKH010000044.1:0-1609 GCF_049300855.1 Pseudomonas sp.
GTAATCAAGAAGCGGCGCAAGAAGATGCGCAAGCACAAGCATAAGAAGATGCTGAAGAAGACGAGGTGGGCGCGCCGCGCGTAGTCGCGACGCTGTTGCTTCGCTTCGCCGCGCTCGGATGGTGCATGTCGGGATGTGCGTGCGTGTGCACGCGATCGCTTCTCGTCAGGCGCGAGCGTACGAGTGCAGCCCGGCGATCCAGAGGTTGACCGCATACAGAGTGAAGAGGATCGCGGCGAACCCGAACACGGTGATGATCGCCGCTCGCTTCTCCTTCCAGCCGTAGGTCACGCGAGCGTGGAGATAGATCGCGAAGATGACCCAGGTGATGAAGGCGAACGTCTCCTTGGGATCCCATCCCCAGTAGCGTCCCCAGGCGTGTTCGCCCCAGATGGCTCCGCAGATGACACCGAACGTCCAGATCGGAAAGCCGATCATCACGAAGCGGTAGCTCCAGCCATCCAGCACCGCCGCCCTCGGCAGCGCGCGCTGCAGCCACGTCGCCACCGGGTGCTTGCCGCCGGTCGCGGTGAAGCCGCCGCCTGACCCGCCGCCGCCTCCCATCGTCATGGTCGCGACGCCCCCGCTGCTGACGCTTGCGGGCACGGCCGCGGGAGCGACCGCGAGCAGGCGGTTATCAGCCCAGCGTCGCGCGAGATACGCCATCCCGAAAAAGAACGAGAAGCTCAGCACGGCGGAGGATGTGGCCATCGAGGTCACGTGGATGGTCAGCCAGTAGCTGTGCAGCGCGGGTACCAGCTGCCCCGGCTGCACGTAGAGCATGTAGGCCACACCCATCAGTGCGACCGTGACGATCATCGCCGGCAACCCGATCAGGCGCATCCTCGAGCGCACCATGAGGACCACGCACACGGTGACGACGACGAACGCTATCCCGGTCGAGTACTCATACATGTTGCCGAGCGGCCAGTGCCCGGCCTCGAGCGCGCGGGTGAAGATCGAGGCAAAATGCAGCGGCCAGCCGACCATGACGAGGGCCATTCCGATGTCGCCAAGAACCCGTTTGCGGAACGCCAGGTGAAGCACGAAGGCAACCACCGCGAGCGTGTATGCGCCGACCGCGATCCCGAAGAGAACCAGGGACGCCGGGGTGCTCGACATGCCTGCGGGCGAGTATAGCCAGCGGTAGCGTCGAGGGCGCCTCGGCCGTCCGGAGTCGCATCTCGAATCCAGGCTGTAAAGGAATGGACGCAAGCCACCCGTTTCTGCGGCGCCTCCGTACCATGGGGGCAATGTCCCGGCCGCGCGTATTGCTCGCCGACGACGACCCGCGCGTACTGTCCGTCGTCTCCCGCTACCTCGACCTCGAAGGCTACGAGATGTCGACGGTTTCCGACGGCGAAGCGGCCGTCCGGATCGCCGAGGCCGATCGCCCCGATCTGATCATCCTCGACATCATGATGCCGGGCATCGACGGCATCGAGGCCTGCCGGCGGATCAGAGCAAACGCGGCGACCGCACAGACCCCGGTGCTCATGTTCAGCGCGCTGTCCGAGGAGGCAGATGCGGCCCGTCTCGCCGGAGCCGACGGCATGCTCCCCAAGCCGTTCAACCTCCCGGCGCTTGCCGAGGCGGTGAAGACCTTCTT
>NZ_JBAQKH010000045.1:0-130593 GCF_049300855.1 Pseudomonas sp.
AGCAGTGAAACGATGCATCGCCGATGGTAGTGTGGGGTTTCCCCATGTGAGAGTAGGTCATCGTCAAGATTAAATTCCGAAACCCCAATTGCGAAAGCAGTTGGGGTTTTGTTTTGTCCGCAGGAAAGTTTTTCAACGCTTTCGGGCCACCCCAACCGTCGCTCAAGCTGCCATTGGGGAAAAACCTTATGAAGTCGCCGGGCAGTTTTTGGTATGGTGCAGCTCGTTTTTTAACGGACTGATGTCATGCCCACGGATCGGCACTCATTTATGTCAAAGAGTTGCTGTAGAAATGCCTGAACCAATCCCGATCAAGGATCACGAAAAAGAGACGCGCCTGGTCAACAAACGGTTGATCGCCTGCGCCTTGTTCGTCTTCGCTGTGAGCTGCGCTCTGGTCGTGCGCCTGTACATCCTGCAAGTGGTCGAGTTCGACTACCACTCGACCATTTCCGAAAACAACCGCGTCCACGTTTTGCCGATTCCGCCGACGCGCGGCCTGATCTATGACCGCAACGGCGTGTTATTGGCCGACAACCGCCCCAGTTTCAACCTGACCATCACTCGTGAGCGCGCTACTGACGTTAATCAGGAGCTGGACGAGGTCATCAATCTTCTGCACCTGCCAGTAGAAGACCGTACAGTCTTCGACAAGGCGATGAAGCAGTCCCGTCATCCGTTCACCCCGGTTACGCTGTTCTACGAGCTGACGGAAGAGCAGATCGCGGTATTGGCAGTGAATGAGTTCCGCTTGCCGGGACTCGATGTCGAGCCACAGTTCGTCCGTCATTACCCGCTCGGCGCACATTTCGCCCATTCAATCGGTTATGTCGGCCGCATCAACGAAAAAGAATCCAAGTCCCTCGACTCGGTCGAGTACCGTGGCACCCAATCCATCGGCAAGACCGGCATCGAACGCTTCTATGAAGAGCAGTTGCACGGTCACGTTGGCTACGAGGAAGTCGAGACCAACGCGCAAGGCCGCGTGCTGCGGGTGCTGAAACACACGGATCCGGTGCCAGGCAAAAACATCGTCCTGAGCCTCGACGTTAAACTGCAGGAGGCCGCCGAGGCTGCACTGGGGGATCGTCGTGGTTCCGTCGTCGCGCTGGATCCGTCCACTGGCGAAGTGCTCGCCATGGTCAGCAACCCGAGTTTCGATCCCAACCTGTTCGTCACCGGCATCAGCTCCAAGGAGTATTCGGCGCTGCGTGATTCCATCGACCGGCCGCTGTTCAACCGCGTTCTGCGCGGCTTGTACGCACCGGGTTCGACGATCAAGCCAGAAGTGGCGATTGCCGGCCTCGATGCCGGTGTGGTGACGCCGCAGACGCGCGTGTTCGATCCGGGCTATTACCAACTGCCGGACTTCGATCACAAATACCGTAACTGGAACCACAGTGGTGACGGCTGGGTGGACATGGACGCAGCGATCATGCGTTCCAACGACACCTACTTCTACGACCTGGCACACAAGCTCGGCATCGATCGCCTGCATGACTACATGGCGATGTTCGGCCTTGGCGAGAAAGTCTCGCTGGACATGTTCGAAGAGTCTCCCGGCCTGATGCCATCGCAAGCCTGGAAGCGCGCCACGCGCCGTCAGGCCTGGTTCCCCGGCGAAACCGTAATCCTCGGCATCGGTCAAGGCTACATGCAGGTCACGCCGCTGCAACTGGCCCAGGCCACCGCGCTGATCGCCAACAAAGGCGTGTGGAATCGTCCGCACCTGGCCAAGACCGTCGATGGCGTAGCGCCTGTCGACGAGCATCCAATGCCGAACATTCTGCTGAAGAATCCGCGCGATTGGGATCAGGTCAACCATGGCATGCAGATGGTGATGCACGATGCCCGGGGTATCGCCCGTGCCGCAGCGGCGGGTGCGCAATACCGTATCGCCGGCAAGAGTGGTACGGCGCAGGTGGTGGCGATCAAGCAGGGCGAACGCTATAACCGCGAGAAGACGCTCGAGCGCCACCGTGATAACGCCTTGTTCGTTGGCTTCGCGCCGGCAGAGCATCCGAAGATTGCGATTTCGGTGATGATCGAAAACGGTGAGGCGGGTGGTCGTGTCGCCGGTCCCGTGGTGCGGCAGATCATGGACGCCTGGCTACTCGATCAGGATGGCCATCTCAAACCGCAATATGCGGCGCCGACCAAGGCGCCGGGTGACCCGCACGTTTAACGGTTCACAGCCTCGGCTCATGCTGCTTGAGCCGAGGCTGTGAGTTGTCCTGCAAAGCCTATTTGCAGCTGTAACCCTCGGGCATCGTGACGCTGTAGTTACGCTGTACGCGCTCCTCAAAGCTCAGGTTCTGCAAACCTTGCTCCACCAGAAACGTTTCGACCTTGGCGGACTGGCAGTCATCGTTATAGGACGAGGCCCGAAGCAGGTAGACCGTGCGTTTGCTGGCTTCATCCCGGGCCGTGGCATTGAATGTACTGAGCGTGGTGTAACCGGTTCGCTCCGAGGTACCTATCGGGCCGTAGGTCGTGTTGGGTGTACTGGTGCAGGTCAGTCGGTCGTCCTTTTTCTTGCTGTTCTTGCACACGGTAGAGGTGCTGGTCGGCACGTGCCCGTAGTCGGTGGCGGTATAACGATAAGTCACCTGTCGACTGCCAATATCGAGGCTGACCGTCATGTTTATCGGCGCATGGTTCTTTGGCAGGCTGGCGTCGGTGTAGACCTCCCGGTAGCCCCGGTCTTTCAGCGCGTTAACCATGTCGCGAAGATAGTAGCGGGCATTCAGAGAGTTTTCATCGCTACCGCCTGCTGATGTCACAAGCACAGTTGCCTTTCGATCAAATTGATAGTCCGGATCAGGTGTCGCATTTAACGCTACGTCCAGTTGTGTCGCGCAGCCGCTGATCAACGCTGTCAGCAACAACAGCGCGCAAAGTAAAAACCGGGTCATGACAAAGTCGCCTTACAACCAAGGATTGAATAAAAGGTAAACGGTGGGGACGGGCGGTAATTAACTCGCGTTCATGCGCAAGGCTCAGTCTTTCTGGTATTCCAGCAGATCGCCAGGCTGGCAATCGAGTGCGGCGCAGAGTTTGTCCAGGGTGGCCATCTTCACGCCCTTGACCTTGCCATTTTTCAGTAACGACAGGTTGGCCTCGGTAATGCCCAGCAGCGCAGCTAACTCTTTCGAGCGAATTTTTTGCGTGGCCATGACAACGTCAAGGCGGACGATAATGGTCATTGTCTTGTTCTATATGTATTGACTTTGCTCATCGCTGAGTACTTTTGCGTCACGCATGATAATTGAAAACAAACAGAGCAAAACCCCTTTGATGATCTCGTAGGCCGACGAGGAAGACAGGCCAATCGAGAACTGAAAAATGCGCTCCCCAGCGGGCAGATCGATAGACAGCGCCAAACCTTGCAAGGTTTCTACCAGCGGGTAGGTTGCAGGAGAAATGATGCACAGAATCCCCACTCGCCAAAGAACCCTGATATTGCGCTCGGTCCAGGTTTCACCGCGGGACAAGCGCAGGAAAAACAGGCCTGTCAGCCAGAGCACGTAGGTCGAGAGCAGAACGGGCAGGAAATCCAAAGCGATGAGCAGCGCGGTGACCAGTGGTGAGAGCCATGTGTCGGGCGAAAGTAGTGCGCCTTCGACAAACGGGTCAAGCAATTGCGGTGAGTTTTCAGCAAAGGCGTAAAGCAGAGCCGCGAGCATTTCATCCGTTTTGAAGAACCAGATCGAAGCGTTGCCACCGACCTCGGTCACCCCTAAAACCCAGACAAGAATCGCTGCCAGCAATCCGACCCAATGCATGCGCTGCAGTGCCAATCCGTTGTTACGAGTACTCATGAAAAATCCTTGCGGTGCCATTGGGAATGACTAATTCTCGATGTTAAATTATTGAATGGCAATAATAAATTGTTCTTTTTTTGTTAAGATCACCAACGGCATCGAATGCGGGGGCCACAGAGTGAACCTCTGTTCCATCGATCTAGGGGGATTTCAATGTCGATTTGCTCTCGAATTCAAACAAGTCGAGCGCAGAGGAGGGAAGCGTTCCACTCGGTGGCCGCTGGTATCGATGACGGGTTCAGGAATTGATTAGAGCGGGGACACACACTAGAGGCATGCTTCAGTCGCCCGCTCTTACCGGGATTACTTGATCTCGGTAACGAAATTTTCCCGCGAGCGGCGCACCTTTTTCAGGTTGACCAACCAGTCTCCCTCAGTGGCTCTATGCCCCAGTGGCAGAATCACCACGCTGCGCAGGTTGCGGGCCGCGAGTCCGAGGATCTCATCGATGGCTGCCGGGTCGAAACCTTCCATCGGTGTGGCATCGACTTCTTCAAACGCTGCGGCGATCAAAGCCGAGCCCAAACCGATATAAGCCTGTCGCGCAGCCGCCTGATAATTGGCTTCCTTGCCACGTCCCGCGACAATACCCAAGAGCATCTGACGGTAATTTTCCCATCCTTCGTTAACCGTCCCGCGTACTTCATTGGTCAGGTCAAACATCATGTTGACGCGCTCCGCAGTGATGTCGTCCCACGCGGCGAACACCAGCAAATGAGAGCAGTCGGTAACCTGCTGCTGATTCCAGCTGACGGCTTTGATCTTTTCGCGAATCTCTGCGTTAGTCACTACGAGCAATTCAAAAGGCTGCAGTCCACTTGATGTCGGCGTTAACCGCACCGCTTCCAGAATGCGCTCGATTTTTTCATCGGACACCGTCTGGGAAGGGTCGTACTTTTTCGTTGCGTAGCGCCATTTCAGCAGGTCTGTCAGTGTGCTCATCATCAAATTCCGTAAAGGTGAAAGATGTTCAGGTGGGTCAATAACGACTGGCTGTCGTGCTGAGCCTGGGCTTATGCTAACGATTAAAGCCAACTTGAAGGTCAAGCAGTTTTATGAAGATTGGAGAAGTTTCCAAGCGTACCGGTGTTGCCGCTTCGGCCATT
Organism: Pseudomonas sp.; assembly: GCF_049300855.1. Classification (GTDB taxonomy): domain Bacteria; phylum Pseudomonadota; class Gammaproteobacteria; order Pseudomonadales; family Pseudomonadaceae; genus Aquipseudomonas. The sequence continues at coordinate 4,931 of NZ_JBAQKH010000045.1, forward strand.
CGCTATTACGAGGAACAAGGGTTACTGGAGCCTTCTACCCGTGACGCCAATGGATATCGCCACTACGCCGAGGCAGCTGTTGCACGATTGATACTGGTGCGCGACGCGCAACGGCTTGGTTTTTCTCTCGAGACCATTCGCGGTCTGTTCTTGCAGGATGGCAGTTGTTCGAAATCGCTGACCATCGAGCAAATCGATATCCGTATGGATGAGATACGCCAGATCGAGGCCAACCTGGCGATGCAACGTGAGGGATTGTTGCGGCTACGGCATGTGCTTGAGGAAAGTTTGCGCAGTGGTGCTCCTGTCGTGTGCGCGAGTGTGCACAGGGCCGAGTCGTATCGGCCTGAGCAGAACATGATCACGCGCAACGCATTGCACGGGCGTTGACCCACATTTGAAATGCGTTCCAATGTGGGAGCGAGCCTGCTCGCGAAAGATCCCTCAAAACCGCGGCAAGAAATCAGGCCCCGGGCACCGGGCAGCTCATGTCACCTTCTTCACACTTCAAATACTGTTTCAGCGCCTCAACCCGGACCTTGGTCACGCCGGTCAGGCAACTGCTGTAAACCCACGGATAAACGCTCCCGCCCGTTACCCCGGACGATGAAAACTTGCACTCGGCATCCCGAAACCCCAGCCACGCCCGCTGCGCACTGACCAACAGCTTCTTGCCATCCGGGTTGTCCTTCAAACGCCCGGTGATCTGCTGATAAACCGCGTTCAATTCCTTGTCCGCCGCTTTGAAGTCCTGCCCGGCACACTGATTCATTGTCGCCTGGTCGCTGGCATTGGCGCAGTCGACGGCAGCGTGGGCGAGGGGAGTGAACAGGAAGGGTGTCAGGGCCAGAAGCAGGCGTGGGGACATAGTCAAATCTCGCTGTATCATAGTAAGTGCCGAGCAGTGTAGCGGCTGCGTCGCGCTTATTCAGGCGCGCGCATTCGGGAAGCCGCGAGCAAACGGTCGGCGGTCGCCGCAATCTCTTCAACGTCGTGCAGCTTTTCCAGCCAGTGTTCAGGAATCCCCCGCACGCCGTAATAGGCGCCGGCCAATTGGCCGGTGATCGCGGCGGTGGTATCGGCGTCATCGCCCAGGTTGGCCGCCCGCAAAATGGCCGCTTCGAAGCTGTCCGTGTGATGAAAGCACCACAACGCCGCTTCCAGTGACTGCACGCTGTAGCCATTGCCTTTGATGTCCGTCTCGGACAGAACGATGTAATCGCCACACGCAATCGCGGCGACCTTGGGTTGCGAGAAGCTGGCGGAAGGCAGCTGACGCAGTTCTGCTTTGCTTGCGCCTTCAAGCGCTCTGGCGATCAGCCCGGCCAACAATTGGCAGCATTCGATGGCTTCTGGTGCTGCGTGGGTGGTTCGCGAACTGTCGGCGGCGAAGCTCTGGATTTTCCGGGCGTCGGGAAAGTAGAACAGCACCACCGGCACCAGACGCATCAGCGAACCGTTGCCGGCGCTGTTCGGGTCGGTCGAGCCGGCGAAGGGATCAGCGGTTTGTTGATATTGCGCCAGCGCCTGGCTGACGGTCATGCCGACATCGAAACATTCACCGGTCGAACTGAGGTAACCCCATTGCCACCAGTTGAGGTAGCGGCCCATCTGATCGGCAGCATTGAATCCATTCTTGTTCAGCAGGCTTTCTGCCAGACACAGAGCCATGGAGGTGTCATCGGTCCACTGCCCTGGCTTGAGGTGGAACGGGCCAGCGCCGACCATATCGGTCAACGGTTGGAATGATCCTCGTGGTTTGAACTCAACCGTAGTACCGACAGCGTCGCCGCATGCAAGACCGAGCAGGGCACCGCGGTAACGTTCAGCGAGGGATGGCGGCATGATTCGTCCTTGTAGATTCAAATTCGCGGGAAAAGGTAACAGTTTCGTTGGGCGGAGGGCGCCTGGATCCATCACGGCACCGGTCAAAAAGTGCAGCTTGATGTGTCCTTGCTGATGAATGACTGCACTGCCCTGATACAACTTCACATTGGACATGTGGTCATACAGGCCTAGTGTTCAAAACAGGAGGTGACGTATGAAACCAGTACCCAATAGTTTCGAACGCAAAATCACGCTCAAGGCGCCGCGTTCCCATGTCTGGCGTGCATTGGTCGATGCCGAGGCGTTTGGCCAGTGGTTTGGGGTGGCGCTGGAGGGCAGACGGTTTATTGCCGGTGAATGGACGCAAGGGCAGGTCACGTATCCGGGTTATGAACATGTGTTGTGGAATGTGCTGATCGAGCGGGTCGAGCCGCAGCAACTGTTTTCGTTTCGCTGGCATCCGTATGCGGTCAATCCGCAGATCGACTACTCCCAGGAGCCGACCACGCTGGTCAAGTTCGAGTTGGAGGATTACCAGGAGGGCACGTTGCTCAAGGTGTCTGAATCAGGCTTCGCGCATATTCCCGACATCCGCCAGAAAGAAGCGTATTACATGGACAGCCGTGGCTGGGAGGAGCAATTAAGCCGTCTCGAACAGTTTCTTGCCGAGAGCGCCAAGGCCCGCGAGCGTGACGGTGGCTGACATTTTTCAAGCCTGGCTGAAGCGCTGGTCACTGGTCCCCGATGGTGCGCCGATCATTACGCCCGGCAGCCGGTTGTTGCCGGTACGCCTGAACGACTCGCCGGCCATGCTCAAAGTGGCGCTGGATGTCGACGAAAAGTACGGCAATCGGCTGATGACCTGGTGGGACGGTGACGGTGCGGCGCAAGTGTTGGCGCATCACGAAGATGGCCTGCTGATGGAGCGCGCCATGGGCCGACGCTCGCTGATGCACATGGCAATGAATGGCGAAGACGATGAAGCGAGCCGGATTCTGTGTTCGGCGCTGGCACGTTTACATGCACCGCGTATAAAGCCTCCACCGCCGCTGGTTGAACTGGGGCCATGGTTTGCTTCGTTGCGCATCGCCGCTGCGCAACATGGCGGCCTGTATGACTTGAGTCTGCAAACCGCCGAAGCCTTGCTCACCGACCCACAGGATGTGGTGGTGTTGCACGGCGACATGCATCACGACAATGTTCTGGATTTCGAATCACGCGGCTGGCTGTCAATCGATCCGAAGCGGGTCAGGGGTGAGCGCGGTTTTGACTACGCCAACCTGATTTGCAACCCGGACCTGCCGACGGCCGGCGATCCGCTGCGCTTTCGCCGCCAACTTGCGGTGATTGTCGAGGCGGCCGGGCTCGATCGCCGCCGGTTGCTGCACTGGGTGCTGGCGTTTGCCGGGTTGTCGGCGGCGTGGTTTTTGGAGGATGACGCACTGGAACAGGCCTCAGGGCAGCTGAAAGTCGCGCAGATCGCGGCGTCCATGCTCGATGCCTGACACGTCTAGGGGTTTTCGGAAGGGCTGCTATGGCGAATGTCTTACACGCGCTGGTAGCTTTTACGACTATTGCTGATTGGATCCACTGCGTAATCTACACACATCAACTGAGACACAGGGAGTGTTTCAGGATCACGGATGATCGACCATTTGCAAGGATCGCTGCCGACAGGGAGTCGATAATGGTCTTGGGAAAAACCCGCTTCGGCGGGTTTTTTTTCGCCCATGGAAAAGTGCATTGCTCAAACAGAAACACCGCCGAATGGCGGTGTTTCTGCATCCGTAAATCTTACGAAGCGATCAGTTGACGCAGGACATAATGCAAAATCCCGCCCGACTTGAAGTACTCCACCTCATTCAATGTATCGATCCGGCACAGCACCTCGATTTTCTCCTGGCGCCCGTCCTCGCGAGTGATGACCAGCGGCAGGTTCATCCGCGGTGTCAGCTCGACGCCGGTCAGACCCAGGATTTGGAAGGTTTCCTTGCCCGTGAGGTTGAGGCTCTTGCGGTTCTGATCGAGCTTGAACTGCAGCGGCAATACGCCCATCCCCACCAGGTTGGAACGGTGAATCCGCTCGAAGCTTTCCGCGATCACCGCTTTCACCCCCAGCAGGTTGGTGCCTTTGGCCGCCCAGTCACGGCTGGAACCGGTGCCGTATTCTTGCCCGGCAATCACCACCAGTGGCGTGCCCGAAGCCTGATACTTCATCGCCGCATCGTAGATCGCCAGTTTCTCGCCGGTGGGAATGTAGAGAGTGTTGCCACCTTCTTCACCGCCGAGCATTTCGTTGCGGATCCGGATGTTGGCGAAGGTGCCGCGCATCATCACTTCATGGTTGCCGCGCCGTGAACCGTAAGAGTTGAAGTCCCGCGGCTCGACGCCTTTTTCGCGCAGATAGCGCCCGGCCGGGCTGTCAGCCTTGATGTTGCCGGCAGGTGAGATGTGGTCGGTGGTCACCGAATCGCCAAGCAGGGCCAGTACCCGGGCACCTTTGACATCCTTGATCTGCGGCAACGGTCCGGAAATATCGTCAAAGAACGGCGGGTGCTGGATGTAGGTGGAATCGTCCTGCCACACGTAAGTCGCCGCTTGCGGCACCTCGATGGCTTGCCATTGTTCATCACCGGCAAACACTTCGGCGTATTCCTTGTGGAACATTGCGGTGTTGACCTGACTCACCGCGTCGGCGATTTCCTTACTGGTCGGCCAGATATCGCGTAGATACACCGGATTGCCTTGCTGATCTTCGCCCAGCGGCTCGCTGCTGATATCGCTGCGCACACTGCCGGCCAAGGCATAGGCGACTACCAGCGGCGGCGAAGCCAGCCAGTTGGTTTTCACCAACGGGTGCACGCGGCCTTCGAAGTTACGATTGCCGGACAGCACCGATGCCACGGTCAGATCAGCTTTCTGGATGGCTTTCTCGATCGGCTCCGGCAACGGCCCGGAGTTGCCGATGCAGGTGGTGCAGCCATAACCGACCAGGGAAAAGCCGAGCTGGTCGAGGTATTGCGTCAGCCCCGCAGCCTTGTAGTAGTCGGTGACCACTTTTGAGCCCGGTGCCAGCGAACTCTTCACCCACGGTTTGCGCGTCAGGCCCTTTTCCACGGCTTTCTTGGCCAGCAACCCGGCGGCCATCATCACGCTCGGGTTGGAGGTGTTGGTGCAAGAGGTGATCGCGGCGATGACCACCGCGCCGTTTTTCAGGCGATAGGTGTGGCCTTCGTATTCGTATTCGGTCTCACCGACCAGATCGGCATTGCCCACCGCGACACCGCCACCGCCCTCACTTTCCAGGCGTCCTTCTTCTTTGCTGGTGGGTTTGAATTGCAGGTCGATGAAGTCGCTGAAAGCTTGCGGCACGTTCGGCAGCGACACGCGGTCCTGCGGGCGTTTCGGCCCGGCGAGGCTGGCTTCGACGCTGCCCATGTCCAGCGCGAGGCTATCGGTGAACGCCGGTTCCTGACCGGGCAGACGCCACAGGCCCTGAGCCTTGGTGTAAGCCTCGACCAGTTTCACCACTTCCGGTGGCCGGCCGGACAGGCGCAAATATTCCAAAGTCACGTCATCAACGGGGAAGAAGCCGCATGTCGCACCGTACTCCGGGGCCATGTTGGCGATGGTTGCACGGTCGGCCAGCGGCAAGTCGGCGAGGCCATCGCCGTAAAATTCGACGAATTTGCCCACCACACCTTTCTTGCGCAGCATTTGTGTGACGGTCAGCACCAGGTCGGTAGCAGTGATGCCTTCCTTGAGTTTGCCGGTAAGTTTGAAACCGATCACTTCCGGAATCAGCATCGACACCGGTTGCCCGAGCATCGCCGCTTCCGCTTCGATCCCGCCGACGCCCCAGCCGAGCACGCCGAGGCCGTTGATCATGGTGGTGTGCGAGTCGGTTCCGACCAAGGTGTCGGGGAACGCATAAGTGCGGCCGTCTTCATCCTTGGTCCAGACGGTGCGGCCAAGGTATTCGAGGTTGACCTGGTGGCAGATCCCGGTGCCCGGTGGCACCACGCTGAAATTGTCGAAAGCGCTCTGGCCCCAACGCAGGAAGGCATAACGTTCGCCGTTGCGCTGCATTTCGATGTCGACGTTCTGCTCGAAAGCGCTGGCGGTGGCGAACTTGTCGACCATCACCGAGTGGTCGATCACCAGATCCACCGGCGATAGCGGATTGATTCGCTGCGGATCGCCGCCGGCCTTGGCCATCGCCGCGCGCATGGCGGCGAGGTCGACCACGGCGGGCACGCCGGTAAAGTCTTGCATCAATACCCGGGCAGGGCGGTACTGGATTTCCCGATCGGAGCGACGCTCCTTGAGCCACGCGGCAATCGCCTTGAGGTCGGCGCCGGTGACAGTTTTTTCATCTTCCCAGCGCAGCAGGTTTTCCAGCAGGACTTTCAGCGACATCGGCAGCTTGTCGAGGTCGCCGAGGCTTTTGGCGGCGTCCGGCAAGCTGAAATAGTGGTAGGTTTTTTGGTCAATCTGCAGTGTTTTGAGGGTCTTCAGACTATCGAGGGACGGCATTACGATCACTCCTTTGAATCCGCACGGCTACGGATTGAGGGGACGGGCAGAGCTATCAACGTAGCCCTGTTTTCATTAGCTGGCTAATAACTGGACTCTATGGGCAAGTCCAAGGTTCCGACATCGGCTATCATGCGCCGGTTTTCGTGACAGGCTTTGCTGCAACGCAAGGCTTGAGCATCGCGCAGGGGCCGAATGATCGCCCGCTGCCCAGGAGTAAGAATGAACACCCTATTCATGCATTGCCGGCCAGGCTTCGAAGGCGAAGTCTGTTCGGAAATTTCCGACCTTGCCGCGCAACTCAACGTGGCCGGCTACGCCAAAGCCAAAGCGGCCAGCGCGTACGCCGAGTTTGTCTGCACCGAAGAAGACGGCGCCGAGCGCCTGATGCGCGGTCAGCGCTTTGCCGAGCTGATCTTCCCGCGCCAATGGGCGCGCGGGGTTTTCATCGATCTGCCGGAAAACGACCGTATCAGCGTGATCCTCGCGCACATGGCCGATTTCCCGGTGTGCGGCAGCCTGTGGCTGGAAGTCGTCGACACCAATGACGGCAAGGAGCTGTCGAACTTCTGCAAGAAATTCGAAGGACCGCTGCGCAAGGCACTGACCGGCGCTGGCAAACTGGTAGAGGACGCCAGCAAGCCGCGTCTGTTGCTGACCTTTAAAAGTGGTCGTGAAGTGTTTCTGGGTATGGCCGATGCCGGTAACTCGGCGATGTGGCCGATGGGCATTCCGCGTTTGAAGTTCCCGCGTGAAGCGCCGAGCCGTTCGACGCTGAAGCTGGAAGAGGCGTGGCATCACTTCATCCCGCGTGATCAGTGGGAAGATCGCCTGCACAGCGACATGACCGGTGTCGATCTGGGCGCTGCGCCGGGTGGCTGGACCTGGCAACTGGTCAACCGCGGCATGCTGGTCACCGCCATCGACAACGGCCCGATGGCTGAAAGCCTGATGGACACTGGTCTGGTCCAGCATTTGATGGCCGACGGTTTCACCTTCAAGCCCAAGCAGCCGGTGGACTGGATGGTCTGCGACATCGTCGAGAAACCGGCGCGTAACGCCGCGATGCTGGAAGAGTGGATCGGTGAGGGGCATTGCCGCGAGGCGGTGGTCAACCTGAAGTTGCCGATGAAGCAGCGTTATGCCGAAGTGAAGCGTTTGCTCGAGCGCATTGCCGATGGTTTCAAGGCGCGCGGGATCAAGGTCGATATTGGCTGCAAACAGCTGTATCACGATCGTGAGGAAGTGACTTGCCACTTGCGCCGGCATGACACCAAGAAAGCCAAATCCCGCTGAAAAAGCACAAAACCCTTGTAGGAGTGAGCCTGCTCGCGATGGCGTCGTGTCAGCCAACATCCATGCTGAATGACATATTGCTTTCGCGAGCAAGCTCGCTCCCACAGGGTTAGACGTTTTACCCGGCAATGCGCGACAATGCCGGCCAGTTTCAGGAGTGAATCATGAGTGAAATGATCGATACCCCGGTCGACGGCACCCTCGACGCCACCGGCCTCAATTGCCCGGAGCCGGTGATGATGCTGCACCAGCACATCCGTGACCTGGTGCCCGGCGGCCTGCTCAAGGTGATCGCGACCGACCCGTCGACCCGTCGTGACATTCCCAAGTTCTGTGTGTTTCTCGACCACGAACTGCTGGGCCAGCACGAAGAGGCCGGGACTTATCTGTACTGGATTCGCAAAAAGTCCTGATCAAAGACAAAAAAAGACCTGCATATGCAGGTCTTTTTTTTGGCGCGATCAACCCGCCGAGCGACTGATCCGAATTCGCTTGCGCGCACTGCGCGTCAGGCGGATCGACAGCATAAACGCCGCACAGCTCAAGCCCACGATCAGACCCTGCCACAAACCGCTCGGGCCACGTGGTTCACCGAGCCAGTCGGTCAGGCCGAGGGCGTAACCCACTGGCAAACCGATCCCCCAATAGGCGAACAGCGTCAGGATCATCGTCACCCGCGTGTCCTGATAACCACGCAGCGCGCCGGCGGCGGTGACCTGGATCGCGTCGGAAAACTGGAACAGCGCCGAATACACAATCAGCATCGCCGCGATGTGAATCACCGTCGGGTCGGCGGTGTAGATCGCCGCAATCGGCTCGCGCAGCAACAGCATCATGCTCGCCGACAGGCAGGCGTAAGCCAGCGCGGTGCCCATGCCGACACCCGCGGCAAAGCGTGCCTCGCGCGGTTCTTCACGGCCCAGTGCCTGACCGACACGCACGGTGACGGCCATGCCCAGCGAGTAGGGAATCATGAACACCAACGAGCTGACGTTCAGCGCAATCTGATGCCCGGCCACTACGGTGGCGCCGAGGCTGCCGATCAGCAGGGCGATCACGGCAAAAATGCTCGACTCGGCAAACACCGCGATACCGATTGGCAGCCCAATCGCCAGCAGACGCTTGATCACCGCCCATTGCGGCCAGTCGAAACGGCTGAAAATTTCGCTCGAACGATAAGCCGGCGCCCAGCGCTCATACCCGGCCAGACCCAGTGCCATCACCCACATCACGATCGCCGTGGCCCAGCCGCAGCCGACGCCGCCCATGGCCGGCACGCCGAAGTGGCCATAGATGAAGATGTAGTTCAGCGGAATGTTCAACGCCAGGCCGCACAGACCGAGCACCATCGCCGGACGGGTACGGCCGATGCCGTCACTGGTGCAGCGCAACACGTGATAGAACGCCACCGCCGGCAGACCGCTGGCGATGCCGTGCAGGTATTGCATGCACGGGCCGATCAGCTCGGGATCGACTTTCATCAGGTGCAGGACCGGCTCGGCGGCCACCAGCATCGCGGTCGCGATCAGCCCAACCACCAGCGCCAGCCACAACGCCTGACGGACGATCGGGCCGATCTCGCTGTGGGTGCCGGCGCCAAAGCGCTGGGCGACTTTCGGCGTGGTTGCCAGCAGGGTGCCGGTCATCAGCAGAAACACCGGCACCCAGATCGAGTTGCCCAGCGCCACGGCCGCCAGATCCTTGGGCCCGACGCGGCCGGCCATCACCGCATCGACGAAGCCCATGGCCGTGGTCGCCAGTTGCGCGATGATGATCGGCAACGCCAGGGCGAGCAGGTTCTTGAATTCCAGGCGAATGCGCGCAGGGCGGGTGAGGGAGACGGCGACAGGTTGATCGGTTACAGAATTCACGGGCAAAGCGTCCACAGGAGTTGATGCGCAGGGCGCCGCATTCTACGCCGCTGACGCCTTGGTCAGGAAAAATCCTCTGTTGCGGATTTGTAAGCGCAAAGCCCGCTGGCCCGGCGACCGATCTACACCTAAACTGCCGATCCGCCAAAGGAGCCCGCCATGCTGATTGTTGCCGACGAAAATATCCCGCTGCTCGATGCCTTTTTTGCCGGTTTCGGCGAGATCCGCCGGGTGCCGGGCCGTTCCATCGACCGTGCGACGGTCGAGCAGGCCGACGTGTTGCTCGTGCGCTCGGTGACCAACGTCAACCGTGCGTTGCTTGAAGGCAGCAAGGTGCGCTTTGTCGGCACCTGCACCATCGGCACTGATCATCTGGATCTCGACTACTTCAATGAGGTCGGTATCACCTGGTCGAGCGCACCCGGCTGCAACGCCCGTGGTGTGGTCGATTATGTGCTGGGCAGTCTGATGACCCTCGCCGAAATCGAAGGCGTCGATCTCACTCGACGGACTTACGGTGTCGTCGGTGCCGGTGAGGTGGGCGGGCGCCTGATCAAGGTTCTGAAAGGCCTGGGCTGGAACGTCAAAGTCTGCGATCCACCGCGTCAGGCCGCCGAGGGTGGCGATTACGTCAGCCTGGAGCAGATCATTGAGCAATGTGACGTGATCAGTCTGCACACACCGCTGACCCGTAGCGGCGACGGCGCGACCTGGCATTTGTTCGATCAGTCGCGTTTGCAGCAACTCAAGCCCGGTGCCTGGTTGATCAATGCGGCGCGTGGCCCGGTGGTGGATAACGCCGCACTGCGCGACGTGCTGCTGGACCGTGAAGACCTGCAAGCCGTTCTCGATGTCTGGGAAGCCGAGCCCGAAGTTGACGTGGCGTTGGCCGAGCTTTGCGTATTGGCCACGCCGCACATTGCCGGTTACAGCCTTGATGGCAAGCAGCGCGGCACGGCGCAGATCTATCAGGCTTTCTGCGAGTTCAGCGGTCAAGCGGCGAGCATCCAGCTCAGTGAGCTGTTGCCGGCTCCGTGGTTGTCGCAAGTCACCCTGCACGCTGACAGCGATCCGGCCTGGGCGCTAGCGATGTTGTGCCGTGGCGTGTACGACCCGCGCCGCGATGATGCGGATTTTCGCCGCAGCCTCGTAGGCAATGTCGGCGAACAGCGCGCGGCGTTCGATGTGTTGCGCAAGCAATATCCGGTGCGGCGTGAGATTGAAGGGTTGAAGGTGCGGATTGAAGGGGAATCGCCAGAGTTGGCGAGGATCGTGGCGGCGCTGGGGGCTGTGGCTGTCTAGAAACCGAGTCGGTTCCTTCGCGAGCAGGCTCGCTCCCACATGGATCTGTGATTCACAAAAGATATTCTGTGGGAGAGAGCCTGCTCGCGAAGGCCGCGCCACAAGTGCCGGATCTGCAGACAGAAAAAACCCGGCCAAAGGGGCCGGGTCAGGAAGACGGTGGCTATATCACTTTTGTTCGGCAGGCTTGACCAATCGCTTCTCCAGTTCGCGGCACGCGTCCTGGATCATGTCTTCAGTGATCGGTACTTCACGCCCGTCCTTATCGATAATCGAGCAACCCAGAGTTTGGCCGGGCTTGGTGCGGATCACTTCAATCTTGTCATCGCTGCTGTGTTGCAAGGACATGGCCTGTCTCCTCATCAGGTTGTATAAGCAGATTAAAGCCGCCACGTGACCAGGCTGTGACAACGCCTTTCGATCCGTCATGAGCGGCCATTCCAGTCCAACAGAAATGACCGTTCGTCTCAACCGCGACGTTAGACCGATAGCAACTATGGCCTAGTCTTTGGGGGCATATTTAACCTGACTCATTGTGATTTACAGAGTTCCACCCCAAAGAAGGTTTACGCTAGCCCTTTCATCAACACGGATGCGTACCTGAATGACCCCGAAGCTTTCTTCAAGGCACCGGCGCGCCCTGCGTCTGACCAGTCGATTTCTGGCCCCTTACCGCTGGCAAGTCATCGGTGCGCTGCTGGCGTTGATCGTCACGGCTGCCGTTACGTTGTCGATGGGGCAGGGCATCAAGTTACTGGTCGACCGTGGCTTCATGACCCAGTCGCCGCATCAGCTCAATCAGAGCATTGGCATTTTCATGCTGATGGTGCTGGGCCTGGCGGTCGGTACGTTCGCGCGGTTTTACTGGGTGTCGTGGATCGGCGAGCGTTGCGTGGCCGACATCCGTCGCGAGGTGTTCAATCATCTGGTTTATCTGCACCCCGGCTTCTATGAGAACAACCGCAGTTCGGAGATCCAGTCGCGGCTGACCGCCGATACCACGCTGCTGCAGTCGGTGATTGGCTCATCGCTGTCGATGTTCCTGCGTAACCTGTTGATGGTCATCGGCGGCGTCATCCTGCTGTTCGTGACCAATGCGAAACTCACCAGCATCGTGGTGATTGCCTTGCCGTTCGTGGTGGCCCCCATCCTGATTTTCGGCCGGCGCGTGCGCAATCTGTCGCGATTGAGCCAGGACCGGGTGGCCGATATCGGCAGCTATGTCTCGGAAACCCTTGGCCAGATCAAAACCGTGCAGGCCTATAACCACCAGGTGCAGGACGAACGACGTTTTGCGACGACGGTCGAGGACGCCTTCGACACGGCGCGCAAACGCATCTTCCAGCGCTCGTGGATGATCACCATGGTGATCGTGCTGGTGCTCGGCGCGGTGGCTGTAATGTTGTGGGTTGGCGGCATGGACGTGATTGCCGGGCGCATCACCGGTGGCGAACTGGCGGCGTTTGTTTTTTACAGCCTGATCGTCGGGAGTGCGATCGGCACCCTGAGTGAGGTGATTGGCGAACTGCAACGCGCGGCAGGTGCCGCCGAGCGCATCGCTGAATTGCTGGGGGCGGAAAACATCATCCAGCCGCCCACCACCGGGCTGGCGACTTTGCCGCAGCGCGTGCGCGGCGAGCTGCAATTGCAGGAAGTGCGTTTTTCCTACCCGTCGCGTCCTGAAAGCTACGCCGTCAACGGTTTGAATCTGACCATCCGGGCCGGCGAGACATTGGCGCTGGTGGGGCCGTCCGGTGCCGGCAAGTCGACGGTGTATGACTTGCTGTTGCGTTTTTATGACCCGCTGGAGGGGCGGATCCTGATTGACGGTGTGCCGCTGACCAGCCTTGATCCGCTGGACCTGCGCCGTCACTTCGCGTTGGTATCACAGTCGCCGGCGCTGTTTTTCGGCAGCGTTGAAGAGAACATTCGCTACGGCAATCCGGGGGCGACGCTTGAGCAGGTCAAGGACGCGGCCAAAATTGCTCACGCCCACGACTTCATCGAGAAAATGCCCAACGGTTACCAGACTCATCTCGGCGATGGTGGCCTCGGCCTTTCCGGTGGCCAGCGTCAGCGCTTGGCGATTGCCCGGGCGTTACTGGTCGACGCGCCGATCCTGCTGCTGGACGAAGCCACCAGCGCCCTCGATGCGCAGAGCGAACACCTGATTCAGGAAGCCCTGCCGAGCCTGATGCAGAACCGCACCACGCTGGTGATCGCGCATCGACTGGCCACGGTAAAAAACGCCGACCGGATTGCAGTGATGGATCAGGGCAAGCTTGTGGCCATTGGCACGCATCAGGAACTGATTGCCAGCAATCCGCTGTATGCACGGTTGGCGGCGTTGCAGTTCAATGATGGAAAAGTAACGGTTGATCAAGTCTGATGGACACTGCTCGTATCGGGCATTATGGCGGCCTGTTTGGAATGCCTGGATGAGGACATGAGCCGTTACCAACCTCCGTTGACCCTAACCACACGAATGATCGTGTTGATCGCCGAAATCAGCGAGCAAATCGGTCAGCTTTCGGCTGGGGGCGATAGTCGGCAGACGCCTCATCTGCGCCGAGGTAATCGTATCCGTACGATTCAGGCCTCTTTGGCAATTGAAAACAATACATTGAGTGTCGAGCAGGTAACCGCAGTGCTCGCCGGGCAACGGGTTTTAGGTTTGCCCAAGGAAATTCAAGAAGTGCGCAATGCATTTAAAGCCATCGCTAATGAGTCTGCAGGCGACCTAGTAACCGACTCAGTAACCGACCTAGTAGCAAAACTATTGTTAACGCTGGGACCTCGTTCTTTGAGGATCAGTGATCTGATGGCAGAGATGAGCCTGGTCCACAAGGCTACGTTCAGATCCAACTATCTAAAGCCGGCCTTAACCGCTGGGATGATCGAAATGACCGATCCTCAATCACCCAAGAATCCAACCCAGAAATATCGGCTTACCCAACTTGGCAAAATGATGGTTAAAAAGTCGCAGTGTTAAGTCCGCAACCGACAGCTCAATAAAAAATGCCCGTATCTCGCGATACGGGCATTTTTTGTTACTCGGCGTCAGCCGCGTGATCACTGATCATCAAAATACCGCTCATGCCAATCCACCAGCGGCTGCGGTGAGTTGAGCTTCTGGCCGTAGATCACCGAGTACGACAGCACGTTCTGCACGTATTGACGGGTTTCGTCGAACGGGATGCTTTCCACCCACACGTCGAAACTCAAGTGATCGGCGCCGCGCAGCCATTGGCGCACACGACCAGGGCCGGCGTTGTAGGCGGCGGAGGCGAGGACGCGGTTGCCGTTGAACTGGCTGTGCACCTGACTCAGGTAAGCGGCGCCGAGCTGGATGTTCTTGTCCGGGTCGAGTACTTGCTGTGGCGAGGCCAGTGGAATGCTGAACTTGCGCGCGGTTTCCTTGGCAGTGCCGGGCATCAGTTGCATCAGGCCACTGGCGCCGACGCCGGAGCGGGCGTCGTCCATGAAAGCGCTTTCCTGGCGGGTAATGGCAAACACCCAGCTTGAATGCAGGCCGCGTACCTTGGCTTCACGCACGAGGGTGTCGCGGTGGGCCATCGGGAAGCGGATATCCAGATCGTCCCAGTACTGCGCTTGACTGATGGTGCGGATCGCCGGGAAGTACCATTTCAGGTCGTAAGCCAGTTTCGCCTGGGCAACCATCTCATCGCGATTGAAATGGCGGCTGACGTGATACCACTCGCGGCGTCCATCGACGATCTGCCCGCGAGCATGGAATTCCAGCGCGCGGCGCACGCCCGGGGTGTTGCGCACCTTGTTGATCAGCGCCTGGCTGAGCACCAGCGGCTTGTTGTTCAGCGAGTACGGCGATTGCGAGCGGTCGGCGGCGAGGAAACCGTAGAAGTCACGCTCCCGTGCGAGGCCTTTGTACAGCGTCTGCGCTTGCGGGTTCTGTGGCTGGGCCAGTTCCAGACTGCGCGCCTGCCAGTAGCGCCAGCGGTTGGTGGTGGCGAGGTCTTGCGGCAGACGTTTGGTCAATTGATAGGCGTCGTCCCAGCGGGCCAGACGCAACAGCAGGCGCAGGCGCCATTCCGACACCGTGTTGTCACGCAGCTCGGGATCGTATTGGGTCATCACGTCCAGCGCACGGCTGTCGAAACGCCGGGCCAGGGTCAAGCCGATTTCCCGGGCGATCGCGACTTTTTCATCGCGGGAGAAATGCATGCTGCTGGCGTAACCGTCGAGCAGGGCCATGGCCTTGTCCGGGTCCTGACGCGCCAGTCGGCGCAGGCCGAGGCTGACCACATCGGACATCGGTTCATCGGCCGGGGTGAAGCGCGAAGGCTGATTGAGCAGCTCCGGCTTCTGCGCCACATCCACCAGCAAGCGCCCGCGCGGGGCGAGGGTGGTCAGGCCATTGACCAAGCTGTTGGCCAGCGGATAATTGCGGGCCTGAGCGGCGAGTTTGGTGCGCTCCCAGCGTTTCTGCTCGGTGAGCTGGCCGTCGGCGGCCCAGATGCCGAACAGCGCGTCACACGCGGCGGGCTGCGATTTGCCGGTCAGCCAGAGCTTTTCGGCGTTGGCATAGCCTTCGGCCTTGTGGCCGCTGCTGATCTGGTACTGCGCGTTGAGGCAATCCAGTTCAGTGAAGTTGAGTTTCGGGTCGTAATACTTGACGAAGGTCGCCCAGTCGCCACGGTCGGCGAGCCAGCGCAACCAGCGCAGCTTCATCCAGTTGGCCTGGGGCAGGTCACCGTGTTCGGCGAGGAATTTCTCGATTTCCGCATTGCTCGCGGTTTTCAGGCGCGCGGTCAGTTCGTCGTAGGCCAGGTACGGTTCCAGCGGATAATCGGCCAGCGCCTGGCTGTAACGGAAATACGGGCCGGTATCACCCTTGGCCAGCGCGCGCTTGGCTTCATCGTAATACTGGCGTTGGGTGGACAGGTCCACCGCCTGGGCGGATTGAACGGCAGCGGCGGTAAGTAGCAAACAGGACAAGACACTGAAAAGGCGACTGCGCATGAGACATCCGGGCAGAGAAATCATGACAAGTGCCGACCTCGGTCAGCACTGAATTGTCTGTAGCTTAGCCTTTTGCCAGCGAGCGGCGAAAGCTTTGCCGGCCTCGCAGCACAAGTTCGCAACAATTGTTGTGCAGAGTGCTTCGACAGACAAATTGCCGGCCTGCTGAAGCCCTAACTCAGGTAGAATGCGCGCCCGGTTTTTGGAGAAGCTCATGACCCTGCTCAAATTCAGCGATGTGTCCCTTGCGTTCGGCGCTATGCCGTTGTTGGACAAGGTGTCCTGGCAGATCGCCCGTGGTGAGCGGGTGTGCATCATCGGCCGCAACGGCACTGGCAAGTCCAGCATGATGAAACTGGTCAAGGGCGACCAGAAGCCCGATGAAGGCTCGGTGTGGCGTGCCCCCGGTCTGAAAATCGGCGAATTGCCGCAAGAATTGCCAGTGGCCGACGATCGGACGGTGTTCGACGTGGTCGCTGAAGGCCTAGATGGCGTGGGCGCGTTGCTCGCCGAGTACCATCACCTCGCGCAGAACTGCGTCACTGAAGAAGACCTGAACAAGCTGATGCATGTTCAGCAAGACCTCGAAGCCCGTGATGGCTGGCGTTTGCAGACCCTGGTCGAAAGCACCTTGAGCCGTCTGCAACTGCCGGCCGACAAGACCCTCGCCCAGTTGTCCGGCGGCTGGCGTCGTCGCGTGCTGCTGGCGCAGGCGCTGGTGTCCGAGCCGGATCTGCTGCTGCTCGACGAGCCGACCAACCACCTGGACATCGGTGCAATTGCCTGGCTCGAAGAGGCGCTGAAAGATTTCCAGGGCGCCGTTTTGTTCATCACGCACGACCGTTCCTTCCTGCAAAACCTCGCCACGCGCATCCTTGAACTGGATCGCGGCGGCCTGATCGACTGGAACGGCGATTACGCCAGTTTCCTCGTGCACAAAGAAGCCGCGCTGGCCGCTGAAGAAACCGCCAACGCGCTGTTCGACAAGAAACTGGCCCAGGAAGAAGTCTGGATCCGCCAAGGCATCAAGGCTCGCCGCACCCGTAACGAAGGCCGTGTCCGTGCATTGAAAGCCTTGCGCGTTGAACGTAGCGAGCGCCGTGAGCGCACCGGCAAAGCCAACATTCAGTTGGACACCGCTGACAAGTCCGGCAAGCAGGTGATGGTGCTCGAGAACGTGAGTTTCGCTCACCCGGGCGGCCCGTTCCTGATCAAGGATTTCTCGATGGTGCTGACGCGCGGCGATCGTATCGGTCTGCTCGGCGCCAACGGTACCGGCAAGACCACGTTGCTCAAGCTGATGCTCAGCGGTCTGCAACCGACCAGCGGCAAAGTGGAAGAGGGCACGCGCATCGACGTGGCGTACTTCGACCAGTTGCGCCATCAACTGGATCTGGAAAAGACCGTGATCGATAACGTTGCCGAAGGTCGCGACTTTATCGATATCGACGGTCAGAGCCGTCACGTGCTGAGCTACCTCGGCGATTTCCTGTTCAGCCCGCAGCGTGCCCGCACGCCGGTCAAGGCGCTGTCGGGTGGTGAGCGTGCGCGCCTGCTGCTGGCCAAACTGTTCAGCAAACCGGCAAACCTGCTGGTACTCGACGAACCGACCAACGACCTCGACGTGGAAACCCTCGAGCTGCTCGAAGAAGTGCTGCTGACCTTCAACGGCACGGTGCTGATGGTCAGCCACGACCGGGCATTCCTCGACAACGTGGTCACCAGCACTCTGGTTTTCGAAGGCGAAGGCAAGGTGCGTGAATACGTCGGTGGCTATCAGGACTGGATCCGTCAGGGCGGTTCACCGCGTTTGCTGGGCGTGACTGAAAGCAAGTCGGGCAAGGCTGACCTGAACTCCGCTGTAGTGACCGCTGAGCCTGCTGTGGTCGCAGCGCCAGCCGCTGCTGCTCCGGCTGCCAAGAAGAAGTTGAGCTACAAGCTGCAACGCGAGCTGGAAGCGCTGCCAGGTGACATCGATGCCAAGGAGCAGCAGATCGCTGCGGTGGAAGCTGAAATGGCTGAAGCCGGTTTCTATCAGCGTCCTGCGGTTGAAACGGCAAAGGTGATTGCTTCGCTGGAGCAGTTGCAGGCTGAGCTGGATGCGTTGCTGGAGCGTTGGGCCGAGCTGGATGCCTGATTGATCCGGATGTGAAAAAGCCCGGCGCTCAGTGATGAGCGCCGGGCTTTTCATATGCGGGTGGAGATCTGATGTGTTTCAGCGTTTGATCAGGTGAACGGCAAGGACGTCGCAGGGCGCGCCGTGCAGCACGTCATTGGCGGTCGAACCGAGCAACAGCGCCAGACCATGCCGGCCATGGCTGCCGACCACGATCAGATCGCACGTTTGTTCCTTGGCGAAATGGTGGATTTCCTGACGTGGCTGACCGTAGGTGAGGTGGCAGTTGGCACCTTCAAGCTCTGTGTATTTGGCTTTCAGGCGCTCAAGACGCTCCTTGGCCTGATCGAACTGCTGTTGTTGCAGTTGTGACAGATCCATCGGCACGTCGCCGCCAAAGGCCATGGCCATCGGTTCGACGATATGCACCAGCGACAGCTTGGCGCCATTGCTCACCGACAGCTCGCGGGCGCGGTTGATCACAGGGTCGCACTCTTCAGTCAGATCTACGGCGACCAGGATGTGGTGGTAGGGCATGAGGTGCTCCTCGTGAGGTTTCAATATTGTTAAGTATGGCTGGTTTCAAGCGCATTGGTTCCAAAGTGACACAATGCGCTCACCAAGAATTGGGAATAGAGATATGACGGTCTGGTTGGTGGTGTCAATCCTGTTGGTGGTTTTGAGTCCGCTGGCGTGGTTACGTCCCTCGCGCGCGCAAAGCGGTCGCATCGCCCTGCGCATGGAGGCGCGGCGCATCGGTCTGGCCATGCAACTGGCGCCTCAGGAGTGGCCGCACTGGCTGGCGCAGGAGCCGCCGAACCCGTGCGCGCAATACCATCGTCCGCGCCGTGGCAAGCAGCCTGCCTGCTGGACGTATTGGCAGAAAACGCCGGGTGTATGGGTGAATCAGTGGCAAGAAGTCTGTGAGGATCGAACGCTGCTCAATCATTTCGAAAAGTTGCCGGGCAACGTTTTTAAAGTCGAGGCAGACAAGCAGATGATCGCCTTGTATTGGGGCGAAAAGGGCGAAGCCACGGTTTTGCAGGATATCGACGCCACACTGAAAGCGCTGGCCTGACGCGCGGACTTTTCCCACTGCAACGGTGGGGAACGTCCGGCAGACGCGCAATAAAAAGCCCGACATGATTCATCGGGCGGGGTTGGCCAGGCAGGCCGGAAACTTTTTTGAGCAGATGTGGCTTGGCGCGTTCCGCGCATTTCCCTGTAGTCCCCCAGCGTAGCCGTTTAAACAGGGGCTGCCGTGAATTAGGGCGACTTTTCTAACTATTGATTCTATGAATGGCTTCACATGCAGACGCGTGTTGCTGGTCTTCGTCGTACGGAAATGACCGCAAAGTCGCATTTCAACCCGTATTTTGGGCGATTGACAATTGTTGGAAATTCCGTGAAGGTGACGTACCCAAATCAAACGGGCGTATGAATTGAGCGTTTGTCTTACAGACTGCTCCTACAGAATCCCGACTATCGCGTTGGCGGGTGTGCCGGGTGGATTGGCGTTAGCATCGACGAAAAAGCGTCCTGCCGAGCCATTCGCCTGCGTCCGACGTGTACTGTTCAGCTTCCATATCGTGGAGATCAGTTGATGATTTACGAAGGTAAAGCCATCACGGTTAAAGCTCTTGAAAGTGGCATCGTCGAATTGAAATTCGACCTCAAGGGTGAGTCCGTCAACAAGTTCAACCGTCTAACCCTGAACGAGCTGCGTCAGGCCGTAGACACCATCAAGGCAGATGCTTCGATCAAGGGCGTGATCGTCAGCAGTGGCAAGGACGTGTTTATCGTCGGCGCCGACATCACCGAATTTGTCGACAACTTCAAGCTGCCGGATGCCGAGCTGGTTGCTGGCAATCTCGAAGCCAACAAGATCTTCAGCGATTTCGAAGACCTCAACGTTCCGACGGTAGCGGCCATCAATGGCATCGCCCTGGGCGGCGGTCTGGAAATGTGCCTGGCGGCTGACTATCGCGTCATGTCGACCAAGGCCAAGATCGGTCTGCCGGAAGTCAAACTGGGCATCTACCCAGGCTTCGGCGGTACTGTGCGCCTGCCGCGTCTGATCGGTGTCGACAACGCCATCGAGTGGATTGCCGCCGGCAAGGAAAACCGCCCGGAAGACGCCCTGAAAGTCAGCGCCGTCGACGCCGTGGTTGCTCCTGAGAAACTGCAGGAAGCTGCCCTCGAACTGATCAAGCGCGCCATCTCCGGCGAGTTCGACTTCAAGGCCAAGCGTCAGCCGAAACTTGAAAAACTCAAGCTGAACGCGATTGAACAAATGATGGCTTTCGAAACCGCCAAAGGTTTCGTCGCCGGTCAGGCTGGCCCGAACTACCCGGCGCCGGTTGAAGCGATCAAGACCATCCAGAAAGCCGCGAACTTCGGTCGTGACAAGGCACTGGAAGTCGAGGCTGCCGGTTTCGTCAAACTGGCCAAGACCTCTGCCGCGCAGAGCTTGATCGGTCTGTTCCTGAACGATCAGGAGCTGAAGAAAAAGGCCAAGGCTTACGACGAAATCGCCAAAGACGTGAAGCAGGCCGCTGTACTGGGCGCCGGCATCATGGGTGGCGGTATCGCTTATCAGTCGGCCTCCAAAGGTACGCCGATCCTGATGAAGGACATCAACGAGCACGGTATCGAGCAGGGTCTGGCCGAAGCCGCCAAACTGCTGGTTGGCCGCGTTGATAAAGGTCGCATGACCGCTGCGAAAATGGCTGAAGTGCTCAACGCCATTCGTCCAACCCTGTCCTACGGCGACTTCGGTCACGTTGATCTGGTGGTCGAAGCTGTTGTCGAGAACCCGAAGGTCAAGCAAGCCGTATTGGCTGAAGTTGAAGGCCAGGTCAAAGAGGACACCATCCTCGCGTCCAACACCTCGACCATTTCCATCAGCCTGCTGGCCAAAGCCCTCAAGCGTCCGGAAAACTTCGTCGGCATGCACTTTTTCAACCCGGTGCACATGATGCCGCTGGTGGAAGTGATTCGTGGCGAGAAGTCCAGCGAGCTGGCGGTTGCCACCACCGTTGCCTACGCCAAGAAAATGGGCAAGAACCCGATCGTCGTCAACGACTGCCCGGGCTTCCTGGTCAACCGTGTACTGTTCCCGTACTTCGGCGGTTTCGCCAAGCTGGTCAGCGCCGGTGTGGACTTCGTCCGTATCGACAAGGTCATGGAAAAATTCGGCTGGCCGATGGGCCCGGCGTACCTGATGGACGTGGTCGGCATCGACACCGGTCACCACGGTCGTGACGTGATGGCTGAAGGTTTCCCGGATCGCATGAAGGATGACCGTCGTTCGGCCATCGACGTGCTGTACGAAGCCAAGCGCCTGGGTCAGAAGAACGGCAAGGGCTTCTACGCCTACGAGGCCGACAAGAAAGGCAAGCAGAAGAAAGTCGCCGATCCATCGGTGCTGGAAGTGCTCAAGCCGATCGTTTACGAGCAGCGCGAAGTCACTGACGAGGACATCATCAACTGGATGATGATCCCGCTGTGCCTGGAAACCGTGCGTTGCCTGGAAGACGGCATCGTTGAAACCGCCGCCGAAGCTGACATGGGTCTGGTCTACGGTATCGGTTTCCCTCCATTCCGTGGCGGTGCACTGCGCTACATCGATTCGATCGGTGTTGCCGAGTTCGTTGCCCTGGCTGACCAGTACGCTGATTTGGGCGCGCTGTACCACCCGACCGCGAAGCTGCGTGAAATGGCCAAAACCGGCCAACGGTTCTTCGGTTAAGCGTCCCAACTTTTGAGCGAGAGTGAAATTTTATGAGCTTGAATCCAAGAGACGTCGTGATTGTCGACTTCGGTCGTACTCCGATGGGCCGCTCCAAGGGCGGCATGCACCGCAACACCCGCGCCGAAGACATGTCGGCGCACCTGATCAGCAAATTGCTGGAACGCAACGCCAAGGTCGATCCTGCTGAAGTCGAGGACGTGATCTGGGGTTGTGTCAACCAAACCCTGGAGCAGGGCTGGAACATCGCGCGCATGGCGTCGCTGATGACCCAGATCCCGCACACCTCGGCCGGCCAGACCGTCAGCCGTCTGTGTGGCTCGTCGATGAGCGCGCTGCACACTGCTGCGCAAGCGATCATGACCGGTAACGGTGACGTGTTCGTGGTTGGCGGCGTCGAGCATATGGGCCACGTGAGCATGATGCACGGTGTCGATCCGAACCCGCACATGTCGCTGTACGCGGCGAAAGCCTCGGGCATGATGGGCCTGACCGCTGAAATGCTCGGCAAAATGCACGGCATCTCTCGCGAACAACAGGACGCTTTTGGCGTGCGCTCCCACCAGTTGGCCCACAAGGCAACCGTGGAAGGCAAGTTCAAAGACGAAATCATCCCGATGCAGGGCTACGACGAGAACGGTTTCCTGAAACTGTTCGACTACGACGAAACCATTCGTCCGGAAACCACCCTGGAAAGTCTGGCGGCCCTCAAGCCTGCCTTCAATCCAAAGGGCGGCACCGTGACTGCCGGTACATCGTCGCAGATCACTGATGGTGCTTCGTGCATGATCGTGATGTCGGCGCAACGTGCGCAGGATCTGGGTATCCAGCCAATGGCGGTTATCCGTTCGATGGCAGTGGCGGGTGTGGATCCGGCGATCATGGGCTATGGTCCAGTTCCGGCTACGCAAAAAGCCCTGAAGCGCGCGGGCCTTGGCATCAACGATATCGACTTCTTCGAGCTCAACGAAGCTTTCGCCGCACAGGCCCTGCCAGTGCTGAAAGATCTGAAAGTGCTCGACAAGATGAACGAGAAGGTTAACCTGCACGGCGGCGCGATCGCCCTGGGTCACCCGTTCGGTTGCTCCGGTGCACGTATCTCCGGCACCTTGCTGAACGTGATGAAGCAGAATAGCGGCACCTTTGGGGTGGCCACTATGTGCATTGGTCTCGGCCAAGGCATCTCCACCGTCTTCGAACGCGTTTAAGCGTTTCGTTGATGGAAGCCGGGGCCAAGTGCCCCGGTTTTTGTTTTTGTGGATTTATTTTGTTTTTATTTTGAAAAAATTTGAGTGAGGGCCAACACATGCCGATACAACCTGGGCTCTACCAACATTACAAAGGTCCGCAGTACCGCGTATTTAGTGTTGCGCGGCATTCCGAAACCGAAGAAGAAGTGGTCTTTTACCAAGCCCTGTATGGCGATTACGGCTTTTGGGTACGCCCTTTGAGCATGTTCGTCGAGTCAGTCGAGGTTGACGGCGAGCAGATGCCACGCTTTGCTTTGGTGCAAGCTGAACCGAGCCTTTTTTCCAAGGCATGAGGCGAGTGCGCACAAAACCCTGTGCTTGACCTCACCTTGTATCAACTATATATAGCGGTGCCGCGTCAGGCGCCAACCGCCTTTCACTTCTAGAATTCAGGAATTTTCTGATCCATGGGCAAATCGCTGGTCATTGTGGAATCCCCGGCTAAGGCCAAGACCATCAACAAGTATCTGGGTAACCAATACGTGGTGAAGTCGAGTATCGGCCATATCCGAGACCTGCCCACCAGCGGTTCGGCTAGCGCCAGCAAAGAGCCAGCCGCCAAGCGCGGCAAGGCTGCTGCGGGCGAAGGTCCGGTGCTCTCGCCGAAAGAGAAAGCGCGCAAGCAGCTGGTCTCGCGAATGGGTGTCGATCCCGATCATGGCTGGAAAGCCAAGTACGAGATCCTCCCGGGTAAAGAGAAGGTGATCGAAGAGCTGCGCCGGCTCGCCAAAGATGCTGACACCATCTATCTCGCAACCGACTTGGATCGCGAGGGGGAAGCCATTGCCTGGCACCTGCGCGAAGCCATCGGTGGTGACGACAGCCGCTACAAGCGTGTGGTGTTCAACGAAATCACCAAGAAGGCGATTCAGGAAGCCTTCTCGCAGCCGGGCGAGCTGGACATTGATCGTGTCAACGCTCAACAGGCGCGTCGTTTCCTCGATCGCGTCGTGGGCTACATGGTCTCGCCGCTGCTGTGGGCGAAGATCGCCCGTGGCTTGTCCGCCGGTCGTGTGCAATCGGTAGCCGTGAAGCTGGTGGTCGAGCGTGAGCGCGAAATCCGTGCATTCAACCCGGAAGAGTACTGGGAAGTGCATGCCGATCTCGGCACCGCCAAAGGCTCGACCGTGCGTTTCGAAGTAGCCCGCGAGAAAGGCGAAGCCTTCAAGCCGCTCAACGAAGCCCAGGCCATGGCCGCGCTGGAGAAGCTCAAGTCCTCCAGCTACAGCATCGTCAAGCGCGAAGACAAGCCGACCAGCAGCAAGCCGTCGGCGCCGTTCATCACTTCGACCCTGCAACAGGCAGCGAGCAACCGCCTGGGCTTCGGTGTGAAGAAAACCATGATGATGGCCCAGCGTCTGTACGAAGCCGGCTACATCACTTATATGCGTACCGACTCGACCAACCTCTCGGCTGATGCCGTGACGATGGCGCGCACTTACATCGAAGACGAGTTCGGCAAGAAGTACCTGCCGGAAACGCCAAACGTCTACAGCAGCAAGGAAGGCGCACAAGAGGCTCACGAAGCGATTCGTCCTTCTGACGCCAACACCACGCCAAGCAAGCTCGCGGGTATGGAGCGTGACGCTGAGCGCCTCTACGAGCTGATCTGGCGCCAGTTCCTCGCTTGCCAGATGCTGCCGGCGCAATACTTGTCGACCACCGTCAGCGTAGGTGCTGGCGACTTCGAGCTGCGTGCCAAAGGGCGTATCCTCAAGTTCGACGGTTACACCCGCGTGATGCCGCAAATTGCCAAACCAGGTGATGACGACGTTCTGCCTGATATGGCGCAAGGCGACGTGATGAAGCTGATCAAGCTCGATCCGTCGCAGCACTTCACCAAGCCACCGGCCCGTTACTCGGAAGCCAGTTTGGTGAAAGAAATGGAAAAACGTGGCATCGGTCGTCCTTCGACTTATGCGGCGATCATTTCGACCATTCAGGATCGCGGTTACGTGACTCTGCACAACCGTCGTTTCTATTCGGAAAAGATGGGCGACATCGTCACCGAGCGTCTGTCGGAAAGCTTCTCGAACCTGATGGACTACGGCTTCACCGCCGGCATGGAAGAGAACCTCGATGACGTGGCGCAGGGCGAGCGCGACTGGAAAAACGTACTGGACGAGTTCTACGGCGACTTCAAAAAGAAACTCGAAGTGGCCGAAAACCCGGACAGCGGCATGCGTGCCAACCAGCCGGTCATGACCGATATCCCGTGCACCACTTGCGGCCGTCCGATGCAGATTCGTACCGCATCGACCGGCGTGTTCCTCGGTTGCTCGGGCTACAGCCTGCCGCCGAAAGAACGCTGCAAGGCCACCGTCAACCTGGTGCCGGGCGACGAAATCGCTGCGGACGACGAGGGTGAGTCGGAATCGCTGGTGCTGCGTGGCAAGCATCGCTGCCCGATCTGCAGTACGGCGATGGACGCTTACCTGCTCGACGAGAAACGTAAACTGCACATCTGTGGTAACAACCCGGATTGCGCAGGCTACGAGATCGAAGAGGGCAGCTATCGCATCAAGGGCTACGAAGGGCCGAGCCTGGAATGCGACAAGTGCGGCAGCGAGATGCAGCTCAAGACTGGCCGGTTCGGCAAGTTCTTCGGTTGCACCAACCCGACCTGCAAGAACACCCGCAAACTGCTGAAGAGCGGTGACGCGGCGCCGCCGAAGATGGACCCGGTGAAGATGCCTGAGCTGAAATGCGAAAAGGTCAACGACACCTACATCCTGCGCGATGGTGCGTCCGGTCTGTTCCTGGCGGCCAGTCAGTTCCCGAAAAACCGCGAGACCCGTGCTCCGCTGGTGATCGAGATTCTGCCGCACAAGGACGAGATCGATCCGAAGTATCACTTCCTCTGTGACGCCCCACAGAAGGATCCTGATGGTCTGCCGGCGGTGATTCGTTACAGCCGCAAGACCAAGGAGCAATACGTGCAGACCGAAGTCGATGGCAAGCCTACCGGTTGGAAGGCGTACTTCGACGGCGGTAAATGGACGATTGAAGACAAACGTACCAAGGCCAAAGCTGAGTAAGCGATAGCCTGATGCTGAAAGGCCGCATGACAACCCTCGGGTTTTCATGCGGCCTTTTTGTTTTGTGCTTGCGGTGGGATCGACTGATCCACGACACTGTCCGGCCTGTGTGAAGCAATTATTTCGTAGTGGAGACTGCCGTCATGGCCCACGAGCTCTATACCCGTACCAACCAGAAAATCTATTTCGCCGGCCTGTCGCTGGAAGCCTTGGCTCGTGCTGAAGAAGGGCGGGCAATGAATTCTCTGGCGTTGATTCAGGCCGGGCGTGAGTCGGCGTTATTTCATCTCTACGGCGCGCTGCTGGGGCTTTGCCATGAAATCGCTGGTTTCTATCGTCTGCCCCAAGCCAATGCGCCGCGCGCTGAGATGCTGTTGACGCGTGAAGTTCTGGTGTCTATTGCGATTCCCGAGCTGGCAGAGATGGTCGAATTGGCGGGCAACTCGGAAACCTGGCTGGCTAAACTGCTGGCTGCGCATTCGGCACTATTTCAGCCGCCACGGGTACCGCACAAGCCGAAGGGTGATGTGACGCAGCCGCTGATTCAGGCGATTAATCTGGATGAGGAAGAGGCGCCAGAAGAACTGAGCCGAGAGGAGCTGGAGAGTTGGCGGCAGAATCTAAAAGGCTTGGCGATTCGTTTCCGCGAAGGGTTGAACGAATGCTGAGGGCGATTGACACGGTGGCAATCTGAAACATGCTGCTGGTCAAGATCCCGAGCGAAGCCTGAATGATGTCTATATAATCCCTGCCTTTCGTGGAGAACAGACCTTTATGCCAACGTCCTTTCTAGAAATTGTCGAGTTACCAGACGGCCGAATCGAACTGCGCAGGGCTGAGGACGAAGGTTCTTTGGTGACTCTGGATTTCTCCGAGGATGCCAAGACTTTCCTTCAGGGCCAGCACGTGGAAATCGCCAAGGCGATGTTGAGCGTCGGTGTGCAGATGGCGGGTCGGATGATCGAAGGCGAGTTTGATAAGGAAGAGGGGCCGCGGGTTCTTCACTGATCCGCGCCTGCTTATTGCCGCTTCAGATCGGCTTCTCTGTCCTTGGAGAAGCCCTGCGCTTCACACAGCGCACATCATGAGATCAACCCAGTCGAATGTTCAGGCTTTGAGCGTCGCCCGTGCGTGCAGCGCTGATCAGCTGTTGCCGTGAATTTGCGTTCAACGGGTTGAGCCAGGTCACCACGGTGTGGCTACGGCCCAAGCGCAGCGCTTCGCACGCCAGTTGCTGAGCGCTTTGAGTGCCTCGTGGTTGCAGCAGTAGAATGCGTTCCCGGTTCAGGCCGGCATCCCGCAGCCACGTTTGGGTCAGGCTTGCTGGTGGCGCGATCAGCGTCAACCAGCGTGCGTCCTGATCCTCGCTCAATTCACGCAAGATCGGCGCCAGCAGGTTCAGGCAGCTCCCGGCCGCACCACGCAGTGACAGCTCACTGAATACTTCGGGTTCGGCATTCCATGGGCGCTCGACAACCTCTTTGAGGATCGGCGCCATCGGTTGCGCCAGAAACGCTTCGAATAAAGGCAGTTGTGTTTGCTGAGGTGTGTGTGGGAACTGCATAAAGCCTCCTTTTAGCGGCGGATTACGCCGACACTCAAGCCTTCGATCACCAGTTCCTGATCTTTCAGGTCGACTTCGATGGGGGCGAACTCAGAGTTTTCGGCAATCAGCCAGACCTTGCTGCCTTCACGCTTGAAGCGTTTGACGGTCACTTCATCGCCGATACGGGCGACGACAACCTGGCCATTACGCGCTTCGCGGGTGGTATGCACGGCGAGCAGGTCACCGTCGAAAATACCGATGTCCTTCATGCTCATGCCGTGTACGCGCAACAGGTAGTCGGCACGCGGATGGAAGAAGGCGGGATTGATGTTGCAGGATTCTTCGATGTGTTGCTGAGCAAGGATGGGTGCACCGGCAGCGACCCGGCCGATGATCGGCAGCGTGGAGTCGTCGGCCTTGGCTTCGAAGCCCGGGATACGAATGCCGCGAGAGGCGCCTGGCGTCATCTCGATGGCACTCTTGCGAGCGAGAGCCTTGAGGTGTTCTTCAGCCGCGTTCGGCGACTTGAAGCCCAGCTCCTGAGCGATTTCCGCACGGGTTGGCGGGTAGCCGTTGTCTTCGAGGCAGCGTTTGATAAAGGCCAGAATCTCGGCTTGGCGTGGCGTCAGCTTTAGCATATTGATCGCTCTGTCTTTTTATACAGTGACTGGGATTATATACAGTGAAACGGTCTTGGCAATGCCCGTTTTTTTGCCTGCCGCCGGACGGTCGGCAGTGCTGCTTATAAAAGCGCCGGGCTTGTGTGGTTAAATAGCTGACCGACCATTCCCAAAACGAACTGGCAGGCTTGACAAGGCACAGGCTGAAACGTATGTTTCAAACAAGTGTTTGTCAGGCGGAGTAGCCATGGCCCAGTCGGAAACCGTTGAACGCATTCTTGATGCTGCCGAGCAGTTGTTCGCGGAAAAAGGTTTCGCTGAAACCTCATTGCGTTTGATCACCAGCAAGGCTGGCGTCAACCTGGCAGCAGTGAACTATCACTTCGGTTCGAAGAAAGCCCTGATTCAGGCGGTGTTCTCGCGCTTCCTCGGGCCGTTTTGCGTCAGCCTCGATAAAGAGCTGGAGCGGCGTCAGGCCAAACCTGAAAGCAAGCCGACCCTTGAAGAACTGCTGGAGATCCTCGTCGAACAGGCTCTCGTGGTTCAGCCACGCAGCGGCAACGATCTGTCGATCTTCATGCGCCTGCTCGGTCTCGCGTTCAGCCAGAGCCAGGGCCACTTGCGTCGTTATCTGGAAGACATGTACGGCAAGGTGTTCCGTCGCTACATGTTGCTGGTCAACGAAGCAGCGCCACGCATTCCGCCGATCGAGCTGTTCTGGCGCGTGCACTTCATGCTCGGCGCCGCCGCGTTCAGCATGTCCGGCATCAAGGCGTTGCGTGCAATTGCCGAGACCGATTTCGGCGTCAACACTTCCATCGAGCAAGTGATGCGCCTGATGGTGCCGTTCCTCGCTGCGGGCATGCGCGCCGAAACCGGCGTCACCGATGCGGCGATGGCTACCGCACAACTGCGTCCGCGCAGCAAATCAACGCCGGTCGCCGCCAAGGTTTAACCGCGCACGGGTGGGCGCGGCAGTTGGTATCCGCTAAGCTAGCCGCCCATGCCGACTCTCGTTCTGAACCCGATCCTCATAGAAATCGCCGACCTGCCGAGCATTGCTCACGGTAGCGATTTGTTGCGGATCGGGTTTTTCGTTTTCAAGGAATCTCTATGACTGCTGGCCTGCAAGGCTCGTTGATGGTGGACGTCGCCGGTACCTGGCTGACGGCCGAAGATCGCCAATTGTTGCGTCAGCCCGAAGTGGGCGGCCTGATCATTTTTGCGCGCAACATCGAGCATCCGCGCCAGGTGCGCGAACTCAGCGCGACGATTCGCGCGATTCGTCCGGATATGCTGCTGGCGGTGGATCAAGAGGGCGGCCGTGTGCAGCGCCTGCGCCAGGGCTTCGTGCGCCTGCCGGCGATGCGTGCGATTGCCGACAACCCGAATGCCGAGTACCTCGCCGAACAGTGCGGCTGGATCATGGCCACCGAAGTGCTGGCAGTCGGCCTCGATCTGAGTTTCGCCCCGGTGCTCGATCTGGATTACCAGCGTAGCGCTGTAGTCGGTACCCGCTCTTTCGAGGGCGACCCGGAGCGCGCAGCGTTGCTTGCCGGTGCATTCATTCGCGGCATGAACAGCGCCGGCATGGCCGCCACCGGCAAGCACTTCCCCGGCCACGGCTGGGCGGAAGCGGATTCCCATGTCGCGATCCCGAACGACGAGCGCAGCCTCGACGAGATCCGCGCCAACGACTTGGTACCCTTCGCCAAACTCAGTAAACAACTGGCTGCGATCATGCCGGCGCACGTCATTTATCCGCAGGTCGATTCGCAGCCAGCCGGTTTCTCCCGGCGTTGGTTGCAGGACATTCTGCGCGGCGAATTGCAGTTCGACGGCGTGATCTTCAGCGACGACCTGTCGATGGCCGGCGCCCATGTGGTTGGCGACGCCGCCAGCCGCATCGAAGCTGCTTTGACCGCCGGTTGCGACATGGGCCTGGTGTGCAACGACCGCGCCGCTGCTGAACTGGCCCTGAGCGCCGCGCAACGCATGAAGGTCAAGCCTTCCGCGCGCATCGCCCGCATGCGTGGTCAGGCATTTGCCAGCACCGATTACCGTCAGGATCCGCGCTGGCTCACCGCCATCGGCGCGCTCAAAGACGCTCAACTGATCGATTAAGGATTTTTGCTATGACGGTTTACGCAATCATCGGTGGCACCGGCCTGACCCAACTCGAAGGGCTGACCATTCGCCAATCGCTGGCGGTGGACACGCCCTACGGCGCGCCATCGGCCGACGTGCAAATTGGCGAATACGCCGGCAAGGAAGTGTTGTTCCTTGCCCGTCACGGCCACCCGCATCGCTTCCCGCCGCACAAGGTCAACTACCGCGCCAACCTGTGGGCGTTGAAGCAGGCCGGTGCCGAAGCGATCATTGCCGTTAACGCGGTGGGCGGTATTCATCCAGCGATGGGCACCGGTCATTTCTGCGTGCCGCACCAGATCGTCGACTACACCAGCGGGCGCGAGCACACCTTTTTCGCCGATGATCTTGAGCACGTTACCCACATCGACTTCAGCTTTCCTTACAGCGAACCGCTGCGTCAGCAATTGATCGCCGCCGTGGCCGCCGAAGGTTGCGAGTACAGCGATCAAGGTGTGTATGCCTGCACTCAGGGCCCGCGTCTGGAAACCGTGGCGGAGATCGTGCGTCTTGAGCGCGATGGCTGCGACATCGTCGGCATGACCGGCATGCCGGAAGCGGCACTGGCTCGCGAGCTGGATCTGGATTACGCCTGTCTGGCACTGGTGGTCAACCCGGCAGCGGGCAAGACCACTGAAGTGATCACCATGGCCGAGATCGAGCAGGCGTTGCATGACGGCATGGGCAAGGTGAAATCGGCGCTGGCACGGGTGCTGGCCGGCTAAGGACTGCCCATGAGCATTCTCATCGAACAGCTCAAGTCGTTGGCCTGGACTCAGGCATTCAGTAGCAAGGCCCTGGCCAAGGCTCGCGCTTATGCCGCCGATGACCGGGTAGAGATCATCGAGATCCATGACAAAAAGATCGAGGCGTTCTGCGTCGGTTCGGAAAGTCAGGCGTATGAACAAAGCATTTACCTGTCCGAAGATCGGCTGGATTCGGTCAACTTGCGTTGCCTGTGCAGCTGTCCTGTCGTAATCGACTGCAAGCACTGCGCTGCGGTGCTCTATCACCTGCAGGGCAGTGTTGATGATGCGTCTGAAGGTGACGCACAAATCCCTTTGGGGCGGGCGCTGGAACATTGGCTTTCGACCATTCCCGTGCCGGCCAAGCCCGCCGAAGAAGGCGCGCAAACCGCAGGCACGCGCCTGTTTTACAAGCTCAAGCCAACGTCAGTGAGCGGCAAGTGGCTGCTTGATATTTTCAAGGTCTCCCAGCTCAAGAGCGGCGAGTTACGCGAAGTCAAACCGATGTATTCGCTGGCGGAAATGCTCATGCGTCAGCCCGGCTACCTGTCCGAGCTGGATCTGCGCGTCGCCAGGCTGCTGGTTGCCATGCACTCTCACCACGCCTATTACAGCGGCTATCCGCTGGAAGGCAGCAGCGGCGCCGAATTGCTGGAAATGCTCTTGCGCACCTCGCGGCTGTTCCTCGATTTCGAGGATCTGCAACCGTTGGTGGCGGGTGCGAAACGCATCGGCCAGTTCGCCTGGGCCGAGCAGGCCGACGGCGGTTTCCGTGCGCAGTGGAGCAGTGCCGAGGCTGAGCAGGAAACCGTGCTGGCGCTGGAGCCGCTTTATTATCTGGATCGTGAACAGCGGCAGATTGGCCCTCTGTTCAATGAACTGGAAGAAAAACTGGCCAGCCATTTGACGCTGGCGCCGGACATTCCGGCGCGTCAGGCCATGCAGTTCAGCCATCGCATGAGCGCGGCAACGAGAATCCCGCCGCCACACCAACTGACCGAACGGATCATCGACGACGTACTTCCACAGCCACAACTGACCCTCGTCAGCGGTCGGGAGCGCTCGCGCTGGGAATACATTCTTGAGCACCGCGCCGCCCTGGTGTTTACCTACAACGGCCAGCCGACGGTGGATCGCAACCCGGAAGTAATGATCCTCAACGGCACCGAAACCCAGCGCATTCAACGCCAGCCTGCGGTGGAAAAGCAGCTGCGCCAGATCCTGCAAAAGCTCGGCTTCAAGAAAGCCACGCGCAAGAGCTCGCTGGATCGTCCCGGCGAGATGTTCACGTTGGCGGATGATTCTGCTTGGCTCGGGTTTATGCACGAAGGGCTTGCCACGTTGCGCGCCTCAAACTGGGAAGTGGAGATGAGTCCCGGCTTTCATTTCAATGTGCAACCGGTTGAGCATTGGTACGCCGAGGTCGAAGAAGAGGCTGGGCATCAGTGGTTTGATTTGCGGTTGGGTATCGTCGTCAATGGCCAGCGCTACAGCTTGCTGCCGATCCTTCTGCACTTGTTGCGCACGCAGCCGCGCTTGCTTGACCCGGTCGATCTGGCGCAACGCGGCGATGACGAAAAACTCCTGATCGAACTCAAGCCCAGCGCTTTTGGCGACCCTTCAGGCGCCAAGGTCGCGCTGCCGCTGAGTCGGGTCAAACCGCTGATGGCGACGCTGGGCGAGTTGTACCTGGGCGGTCATCAGGGCGATGCACTGCGCTTGAGTGTCCCGGATGCCGCGCGCTTGAGCATGCTTGATGGCGTACCGCTGGAATGGCAAGGTGGCGAGCGGCTGCGCACCTTCGCCAAGCGCTTGCAGAATTCCAGTCACGCCCGCGTCGCTGCGCCGGCCGGCCTTAACGCGCAACTGCGCCCGTATCAGCTCGAAGGCCTCAACTGGATGCAGACCCTGCGCGAGCTTGAGGTCGGCGGCATTCTGGGCGATGACATGGGGCTGGGCAAAACGCTGCAAACCTTGGCGCACCTGCTCACGGAAAAACACGCCGGGCGCCTCGATTGCCCGGCACTGGCGGTGATGCCGACCAGCCTGATTCCCAACTGGCTCGACGAGGCCGAGCGTTTCACCCCCCAGTTGAAAGTATTGGCGCTGCACGGCTCTGGGCGGCAAAAGGATTTCGCGGATCTGGCTGAGTACGATCTGGTGCTGACCACTTACGCGCTGCTGCCGAGGGATCTGGAGACCTTGCAGCCGCAGTCGTGGAGCGTGCTGATTCTCGACGAAGCGCAGAACATCAAGAACCCGCTCAGCAAAGCCGCGCTAGCGGCCCGTGATCTGCAGGCCCGCCAGCGCTTGTGCCTGAGCGGCACGCCGTTGGAAAACCACTTGGGCGAGCTGTGGTCGCAGTTTCATTTCCTCATGCCCGGTTGGCTTGGCGACAGCAAGTCTTTCAATCGCGATTACCGCACGCCAATCGAGAAGCACGGCAATGTTCAGCGCATGCAGCACCTGACAGCGCGCATCAAGCCGTTTTTACTACGCCGCAAAAAGGATCAGGTCGCCACCGAACTGCCACCGAAAACCGAGATCGTGCATTGGGTGGATCTCAGCGACGGCCAGCGCGACGTCTATGAAACGGTTCGCGTGGCGATGGACAAAAAAGTCCGCGACGAAATTGCCCGCAGTGGCGTGGCGCGCAGCCAGATCATCATTCTCGATGCTTTGCTCAAGCTGCGGCAGGTCTGTTGCGACTTGCGCCTGATCAACATGCCGATAACAGCAAAGGCACTGCGTTCCGGCAGTGGCAAGCTGGTCAGCTTGATGGAGATGCTCGAAGAGCTGCTCGGCGAAGGTCGCCGGATCCTGCTGTTTTCCCAGTTCACTTCGATGCTTGCCTTGATCGAGGAAGAATTGCAGCAACGTGACATTGCCTATTCGTTGTTGACCGGTGACACCACGGATCGGCGCACACCGGTGAAGGATTTTCAGGGCGGCAAGGTGCCGCTGTTTCTGATCAGTCTGAAGGCCGGGGGGACTGGTTTGAACCTGACCGCTGCGGATACGGTGATCCACTTCGACCCTTGGTGGAACCCGGCGGTGGAAAATCAGGCAACCGATCGTGCGTATCGAATCGGGCAAAACAACCCGGTGTTCGTTTACAAGCTGATTGCTCGCGGCACGGTGGAGGAAAAAATACAGGCACTGCAGCAGGAGAAGGCGGCGCTGGCCGGGGCGGTGCTTGAGGGCGGGACGACGGGTGGCTGGAAGCTGGAGCAGAGTGACATCGAGGCGCTGTTTGCGCCGCTGCCGGTTTCCAAGGATTGATTGCCTAAGTCTGAGGCCATTATCTGATGGCCCCATCGCTGGCAAGCCAGCTCCCACAGGTATCGAGTTGAAACACAGTTTTGTGTACGACTCACAGCCCTGTGGGAGCTGGCTCGCCAGCGATAGCTATTTAACAGGCGACGCAGGTCTCAACGCTTGTCGAGCTTATCCGGCAACGGCGCAAACAACGCCTCGATATCATCGCTCTGCAACTTCCAGTCCCCGGCCTTGCGCCCATCCAGCACGCCCGCTGCCAAGTCGGATTTTTCCTTCTGCAAGTGCTGAATCTTCTCTTCCACCGTGCCCCGGGCAATCATCTTGTAGACGAACACCGGTTTCTCCTGACCAATCCGATACGCGCGATCGGTGGCCTGATTCTCGGTTGCCGGGTTCCACCACGGGTCGTAGTGAATCACCGTGTCCGCCTCAGTCAGGTTCAAGCCGACGCCACCAGCCTTCAGGCTGATGAGAAAGATCTGACGCTTACCGCTCTGGAACTCCTTCACCGGCGTACGCCGATCACGGGTCTGGCCGGTCAGTAGCGCGTAGGACACGTTGCGTTTTTTCAGCTCTTGCTCGATCAACGACAGCATCGAGGTGAATTGCGAGAACAGCAAAATCCGCCGTCCTTCTTCGAACAATTCCTCAAGCATTTCCATCAAACTGTCGAGCTTGCCTGACGTGCTGCCGCGAGCGGGCAGGGTGGCGTCGTTGACCAGACGCAGATCGCAGCAAACCTGACGCAGCTTGAGCAGCGCTTCAAGAATGATGATCTGGCTGCGCGCCACGCCTTTGCGGGTGATCTCGTCGCGGACTTTCTTGTCCATCGCCAGGCGCATGGTTTCGTACACATCGCGCTGCGCTTCGTTGAGATCGACCCAGTGGATGATCTCGGTCTTCGGCGGCAGCTCAGTGGCAACCTGCTCTTTGGTCCGGCGTAGCAAGAACGGCTTTATCCGACCGTTGAGGTGCTGAAGTCTGACTTCACTGCCGCGCTTTTCAATCGGCACACGGTAATCGGCGTTGAAGCTTTTTACATCGCCCAGCCAGCCCGGCAACAGGAAGTGAAACAGCGACCACAGCTCGCCCAGGTGGTTTTCCAGCGGCGTACCGCTCAGGCACAGGCGCTGACGTGCGTTCAGCTCACGGGCGGCTTGAGCGGCTTTGCTGTTCGGATTCTTGATGTACTGCGCTTCATCCAGCACCAACACATGCAGCGGCTGCCTGGCCAGGCGCTCGACGTCCTTGGGCAGCAGTGCGTAGGTGGTGAGGATCAGGTCGAAATCCGCCAGATTGTCGAAATGCTTTTTGCGACTGGCGCCATACAGAGCGACCACTTTCAGTTGCGGGGTGAAATGCGCCGCCTCATCGAGCCAGTTCGGAATCAGGCTGGTCGGCATCACCACCATGCACGGCCGATCGAGGCGTCCGGCGTTTTTCTCGCTGAGAATATGCGCCAGGGTCTGTAGGGTTTTACCCAGGCCCATGTCGTCCGCGAGAATCCCGCCGACTTCCAGTTGCCGCAGCGATTGCATCCAGCTCAAACCCTCGAGCTGATAAGGACGCAATGTCGCGTTCAGGCCTTGCGGCGCTTCAGCGCTGAAATCACGAATGTCGCGCAGACGTTGCGCAAACGTGCGGATCTGCTCGCCGCCTTCCCAGAGCAGCGGCAGGCCTTCCAGCGAGTTGAGCCGCGTCGCATCCGCCTTGCTCAAGCGCAGGGTGGTTTCGCCCGGTTCCTGCAGATAGAATTCGCCGAGCGTCATCAGCACCGGCTTCAATCGGCCCAGCGGCAGCGCTACCTGCAACGGTCCGTGCTCGCTGTTGCGCTGCGGAATATTCACCAGAATCAGCTCGTCATCGCGACGGCGCGCGAGGCGTTCCGGGTTGAGGATTTCCGCATGCGAGCGCATCAGGTTGAGCAGAATTGGCAACAGGCTCAGTCGCTCACCGTTGACGATGATGCCCAGTTCCAGGTCAAACCAGTCACGCTCCGGCGCTTGCTCGACGGTGGCGTACCAGTCATCCACGGCGGTCAGATCGAAGCCGAATTCCTCGTCGATCTGCAGCTCCCAGGCTTGGCTGCGCAATTTCGGCAGATCGTTGAGGGTGAAGGTCAGCCAGGCGCTGTCGTTGACCATCTCATACAGTTCGCCAGCGCTTTCCGGCAGCGCTTTGCTCTGCCGCGTGGCGATGCGAAATCCGAGGATTCTTAACTGTTCGCGGTAGGACTGTTCGACTTCCGGGTGACGTTTTATCCGCAGCGTCTGGGTTTCCTGACGGATCAGGATGTCGCTGTGCTTCTGCCCGCTGACGTACTCATCCAGATAACTGAACGACAACGCCGCGCGGTGCTGAATATAGCGCTGCATTTTGCCGTTACGCGGTTCGAAAGCGCTGAACTCGACGCTGGCCAGCCACAGACGTGGCAGCGGCTGAACATTATCGACCAGCACTTGCGGCGGCGCTTTCGGGCCACGGTTTTCCAGCACGGCTTGAAGTTTCTCCAACAGCTCGGCGTCTTTGGCGGCGGCGGGGTAGTCGAGGGTTTCCTGCACTTTCAGCAAAACAGCGGCGCAGTGTTTGCAGTTGGTGCGCACCGGGCAGGTGCAGCCGGCGTCCACCAGCAGCAAGGTGCCTTTGGCGGACTCGCGCAGATGAATGGTCTGACGGTAAACGTTACCGCCAGAGCCTTCGCAACTGGCGGTAATCGTTGCATCGCCGACCTGGGCGATGCGTACCCGGTTTTCCACGGCGTAGCGGCGGCCACGCTCCAGGCTCTGTTCCTTGAATCGGCTGACCCAGGAGGGCGCCAACGGTTTACTCAGCGGCGGGTTCATAAGGACTTCGATCAGTCCGGAATCGCTTCAGGCGCTTCCCGTGGCGCAGGCGCGGTCAGGGAAGTGATCTTGATCAGCAGGGCCAGATGGCCGTTGTCGAGATAGTTGAGTTGGCCGTTTTTGGTGTGGCTGTCCTGTTTCAGGCGTTCGCTGGCAGTGACCATGCCGTTACTGTCGATCTGATTGACCCAGAAATCGGCGTTGACGTCGGTGAAACGCCCCAGTTTCATCTCCAGCGTGCCCTCGATCGGGAATTGGCCGAACTGCTCCTGGCCGTCGCTCACCGCGACTTTCGCCGGTGCTTCGCCAAGGGTTTGCTGCCAGGCCTTGTGCATCAACACGCTGTAGTCGCCGCTGGCGGTGAGTTTGGTCACCACGTCATTCAGCGCAGGTGTGCGTTTGCTGTCATCGGCCAGGCGTTGGGCGCCAGCGGCCCAGTCTTCCGGCGCGGCGCGGCTGACAATTGCCGGTACGGCGTTCTGCCGGACCAGAATCATTTCGACCTGATACAGGTCATCGGCAAACGCCATCGGTGCTACGAAAGTGAGTAGCAAAGTCAGTGAGCGAAACAGGCGCATGCGGCGTCCTTCAAACAGATTTCGGGAGGAGGCGCTCAAACAGCGCCTCTACAGTATTAAAGCGCTCTTCCGGACGTTCCATCGGCACCTGGAACTTGAACATCGTCGCGCCTTCGAATTTGTAGCGTTTCGGTTGGCTCTGAATCAGTTTGATCAACGTCATCGGATCGACCGGCGTCTGCGCTTCGAACTCGATACGTCCACCTTGCGGGCCGCCATCGACTTTTTTGATGCCCAATTGTTCAGCCTGCAACTTCAGCGCGGTGATACGCACCAGATTCTTCGTCGGTTCCGGCAGCAGACCGAAGCGGTCGATCATCTCGACTTGCAGATCCTTAAGGCCTTCCTCGTCGGTCGCCGAAGCGATGCGCTTGTACAGGATCAGGCGCGCGTGAACATCCGGCAGATAGTCTTCCGGAATCAGCGCCGGCACGCGCAGATTGACCTCCGGGCCACCGCCGAGCGGTTGATCGAGGTTCGGTTGCTCGCCCTTGCGGATCGATTTCACCGCGCGTTCCAGCATCTCCATATACAACGTGAAGCCCACAGCCTGAATCTGCCCGCTCTGGCCATCGCCGAGCAGTTCGCCGGCGCCACGGATTTCCAGGTCGTTGGTCGCCAGCACGAAACCGGCGCCGAGATCCTGGGTATTGGCGATCGCCTCCAGACGCTTTTCCGCGTCCGAAGTGATTTGCTGGCGCGGCGGCGTCAGCAGGTAGGCGTAAGCCTGGTGGTGACTACGGCCGACACGACCACGCAACTGGTGCAGTTGCGCCAGGCCGAACTTGTCGGCGCGCTCGATGATGATGGTGTTGGCGCTCGGCACGTCGATACCGGTCTCGATGATGGTCGAGGCGATCAGCACGTTGAAGCGCTTGTGATAAAAGTCGCTCATCACCTGTTCGAGATCGCGCTCGCGCATCTGCCCGTGACCGATACCGATACGCGCTTCCGGTACCAGTTCGGCGAGATCGGCGGCGCATTTCTCGATGGTTTTCACATCGTTGTGCAGGTAGTACACCTGACCGCCGCGCAGCAGTTCGCGGAGCAGGGCCTCTTTGACCGTGCTCTTGTTCTGCTCCATGACGAAGGTGCGCACCGACAGGCGTCGCGCCGGCGGCGTGGCGATGATCGACAGGTCGCGCATGCCCGACACCGCCATGTTCAGCGTGCGCGGAATCGGCGTGGCGGTCAGGGTGAGAATGTCGACTTCACTGCGCAGGGCCTTGAGCTGTTCTTTCTGACGGACACCGAAACGGTGTTCTTCGTCGATGATCACCAGCCCGAGGTTTTTGATTTTCACATCGTCGGACAGCAGCTTGTGCGTGCCGATGACGATGTCGATCTTGCCTTCCGCCAGATCGGCGATCGCCGCGTTGACTTCCTTGGCCGATTTGAAGCGGCTCATCACTTCGACGGTCACCGGCCAGTCGGCGAAGCGGTCGCGGAAGCTGTTGTAGTGCTGTTGGGCGAGCAGGGTGGTCGGTACCAGAATCGCAACCT
Organism: Pseudomonas sp.; assembly: GCF_049300855.1. GTDB lineage: Bacteria > Pseudomonadota > Gammaproteobacteria > Pseudomonadales > Pseudomonadaceae > Aquipseudomonas. The sequence goes on from NZ_JBAQKH010000045.1 coordinate 44,182, forward strand.
GGCGGCCACCGTGTACGGCGATGAACGCCGCGCGCATGGCCACTTCGGTCTTGCCGAAACCGACGTCGCCGCAGACCAGGCGATCCATTGGTTTCGGCGCGAGCATGTCGGCGCGCACCGCTTCGATGGTCGATTGCTGATCCGGGGTTTCTTCGAACGGGAAACCGGCGCTGAACGTCGCGTAATCGGCTTTCGGGTCGGCGAACGCATAACCTTCGCGAGCGGCGCGGCGGGCATAGATGTCGAGCAATTCAGCGGCAACATCGCGCACCTGTTCGGCGGCTTTGCGTTTGGCTTTCTGCCAAACCTCGGAGCCGAGGCGGTGCAGCGGGGCCAGCGAATCGTCGCTGCCGGTGTAGCGCGCAATCAAGTGCAGGTTGGCCACCGGTACATAAAGCTTGGCGTTCTCGGCGTATTCGAGGGTGAGGAATTCGGCAGCCTGATTGTCGATTTCCAGAATCGTCAGGCCCAGATAGCGACCGACACCGTGGTCGATGTGCACCACCGGCGCGCCTTCGCGCAGCTCGGTGAGGTTCTTGATCACCGCGTCATTGCTGACGTCGCTACGCTTCTCGCGGCGACGGCGTTGCATCACGCGTTGACCGAACAACGGACTTTCTGCGACCAGTGCCAGTGCCGGGTCATCCAGCATCAGACCTTCATCGAGCGGGGCAATGGTGATCGCCAGGCGATCCTTGCTCGCGACGAAGTCCGGCCAGCTGTCGACGGTTTTCGGCCGTAGCTTCAGGCGCTCGAGCAACTCCAGCAGCACTTCGCGACGGCCGGCGGATTCGGCGGTGAACAGCACGCGGCCGGGAAATTCATCGAGGAAGGTCGACAGCGCCGCCAGCGGTTGTGTGGCTTTTGCCTCGATTGCCAGATTCGGCAGTGCTTGCGCCGGGAAGCGCTCGCGGCCGACACCGGTTTCCACGTCTTGCTGGCTGGCGACCACACGTGGCCAGCTCTTCAGGCGGGCGAAGCAGTCTTCCACCGGCAGGAACAATTCGGCGGGCGGCAACAAAGGACGCGAAGGGTCGACGCGACGCTCTTCATAGCGATTGCGCACGTCGTTCCAGAAGTTTTCCGCCGCTTGCTCGATGCCGGGCAGAGAGAACACTTGGGTGTCCTGCGGCAGGTAATCGAACAGCGTCGAGGTTTCGTCGAAGAACAGCGGCAGGTAGTACTCGATACCGGCCGGAGTGATGCCGCTGCTCAGATCCTGAAAAATCGGGCAGCGACGGAAGTCGACGTCAAAGCGCTCACGGAAGCGTGCCTTGAAGCGGGTGACCGCGTCCTTTTGCAGCGGAAACTCGCGGGCCGGCAGCAGCTTGACCGAGTCGACTTTGTCGATGGAGCGCTGGTTTTCCGGATCGAAGGTACGCAGGGTCTCGATTTCGTCGTCGAACAGGTCGATGCGGTAGGGCAGTTTGCTGCCCATCGGGAACAAGTCGATCAGTGCGCCACGGACGGTGAACTCGCCGTGCTCATAAACCGTGTCGACGTAGCGATAGCCGCTGGCTTCGAGCCGTGCACGCATCTGCTCGACATCGAGTTTCTGGCCGACATCCAGCACCAGGCTGCTGCCAAGCAGGAACTTGGTCGGCGCCAGGCGGTGCAGCGCTGTGGTGATCGGCACCACCAGTACACCGTGCGCCAGTTCCGGCAGCCTATATAAGCTGGCAATGCGCTGGGAAATGATGTCCTGGTGCGGCGAGAACAGATCGTACGGCAGGGTTTCCCAGTCGGGGAAATGCAGCACGGGCAAATCCGGGGCGAAGAAACTCAGCTCCTGTTCCAGTCGTTCAGCGCTCTGGCTGTCGGCGGTCAGTAGCAGGGTGAAGCGCTTGGCAGCGCTGGCAGCCTCGGCAATCGCCAGGCTGAGGGCAGCACCGGGCAGATTGCCCCAATGCTGTTTACCTGCCTCGGCAGGGAGTAGCGGTAGACGCAGAACGGGCACGGAAGGTTGAGCTCCAGGCTTTGCGGCAAAGTCGGTAATTGTAGCGGCGTCCGGTGCCGCCTGTCAGTTGCAGACTACGTCTATCTTCGATGTTTACGCGAAATGTAGTGGTAACCATAAAAACCAGCCGTTTTTTAGCGATTATGTAGTGCCGAAAGTGGCTGGTGTTACGGAGGGTTACAGACATCGTCTAACAGTCGTCGAAAAATTGACTGCGCTGAAAGCCCCGGTTTTACTGGGCTGGAGAGAGGCGTAATTTTTTTGAACGGAATTTTGTTACCGATTGCGCGACAAGCGCGCATTGCTACAAGAGGTAGTCGGCGGCATAATGTAGCCCCTTTTTTCTGCCCCTACATGTGGAAGGTTACCGTGACTCAGAAGCCCGACCAGTGTCTTGGTGAATGGATCGACCGTGAAGCACTCGCAGAAGCGATGATTCCGCTTATCGGTCAGCTCTACCGCAATAACAACGTGGTGAGCTCGATCTATGGCCGCAGCCTGATCAACCAGTCTGTCATCGCGATTCTCAAAGCTCACCGCTTTGCGCGCCACCGTTCTTCCGACGACAGCGAACTCTCCGTCCACGAAACATTCCCACTGCTCAAGGCCATGAGCGAGCTCAAGCTCGGCGCGGCCTCGGTAGACTTGGGCAAGTTGGCGTTCAAATTCCGTAACGAAGGCAATGGCCGCAGCGCCGAGCAGTTCGTACGTGAAGAAATGGCTGACGTGGTTGGCCAGCAAAACGCTTCCGCACGTAAAGGCACCGACGTTGTGCTGTACGGCTTCGGTCGTATCGGCCGTCTGCTGGCGCGCATCCTGATCGAAAAAACCGGTGGTGGCGACGGTCTGCGTCTGCGTGCCATCGTCGTGCGCAAAGGCGCCGACAACGACCTGACCAAGCGCGCCAGCCTGCTGCGTCGCGATTCGGTGCATGGTTCGTTCAACGGCACCATTACCATCGACGAAGAAAACAACACCATCACCGCCAACGGTAACCTGATCCAGGTGATCTACGCGAAGAACCCGACTGAAGTGGATTACACCCAGTACGGCATCAAAGACGCGCTGCTGGTGGACAACACCGGTGTATGGCGTGACGCCGATGGTCTGGGCCAGCACTTGCAGTGCCCGGGTATCGACCGCGTTGTTCTGACCGCGCCTGGCAAAGGCAAGCTGAAGAACATCGTGCACGGCATCAACCACGGTGAAATCACCGCTGACGACAAGATCGTGTCCGCCGCTTCCTGCACCACCAACGCCATCGTGCCGGTGCTCAAAGCTGTGAATGACAAGTTCGGCATCATCAACGGTCACGTCGAAACCGTTCACTCGTACACCAACGACCAGAACCTGATCGACAACTTCCACAAGGGCGATCGCCGTGGCCGTAGCGCCGCGTTGAACATGGTGATCACCGAGACCGGTGCTGCCACCGCTGCTGCCAAGGCCCTGCCTGAGCTGGCCGGCAAGCTGACCGGTAATGCGATCCGCGTTCCGACGCCAAACGTGTCGATGGCCATTCTCAACCTCAACCTTGAGAAAGCCGCTACCCGTGAAGAGATGAACGAGTACCTGCGCTACATGGCGCTGCACTCCGATCTGCACAAGCAAATCGACTTCGTCAATTCGCAGGAAGTGGTTTCCACTGACTTCGTTGGCTCGCGCCACGCCGGTGTGGTTGACGCTGAAGCGACCATCGTGCAGGACAACCGCGTTGTTCTGTACGTCTGGTACGACAACGAGTTCGGTTACAGCTGCCAGGTTATCCGCGTGATGGAAGACATGGCCGGTGTAAACCCGCCAGCGTTCCCGCGCTAAGCGATAGCTGCACATGAAAACGCCCCGACTTTGGTCGGGGCGTTTTTTTATGCCTGAAAAATCTTCATTGCCTGTTGTGGCCTCATCGCTGGCAAGCCAGCTCCCACAGGGTCCAGGGGGGTGAATGCAATCGTATAACCGCCAAATAAACCTGTGGGAGCTGGCTTGCCAGCGATAGATTCCTATCGGGCGCCGCCGGGTATGGCTGCTTGCGCCGTGCGCAGTTCATGCTTGTTGCCACGGAACAGCACCAGCGTCGCAATCAACCCCAACACCGCCGCGCCACTGAGCCAGATCCCCGGTGCTGCCTTGTTATCCAGCACATGAATCAGATACGTACACGCCGCCGGGGTAAACCCGCCGAAGGTTGCCGTTGCCAGGCTGTAAGCCAGCGAGAACCCGGTCGTGCGCACTTCCACCGGCATGATCTCGGTCAGCGCCACCACCATCGCGCCGTTGTACGAACCGTAGAGGAAAGACAGCCACAACTCGACAATCAGCAAATGGCTGAAGCTCGGGTTCGCCACCAGCCACGACAGCGCCGGATAGGCTGTAAGAATCGCCAGAATCGTCGCCGCCAGCAGTAGGGGTTTACGTCCGATCTTGTCAGACACCGAACCCATTACCGGCAACCAGAAGAAGTTCGACAGGCCGATGCACACCGTCACCAGCAACGCATCAAAGTCCGACAAGTGCAGCTCAGCCTTGCCGAACGTCGGGGTGTAAGCGGTGATCAGGTAGAAAGACACCGTGGTCATCACCACCAACGCCATGCCAGCGATGACGATGCCAAAGTTCTGACCAATCGAGCGGACAATTTCACGCAGGGTAGGGCGATGTTTCCTGGCCTGGAACTCCGGCGTTTCCTCCAGTGAACGGCGAATGACGAAGATCACCGGCACAATCATGCAACCGATCAGGAACGGCACGCGCCAGCCCCAATCGCCCATTTGTTCCGGGCTCAGCCAGTGATTGAGGCCGACGCCCAGCAGGCCGGCGAAGACCACCGCCGCTTGTTGGCTTGCAGACTGCCAACTGACGAAGAAGCCCTTGCGGCCCGGTGTGGCGATTTCTGCCAGATAGACAGAGACACCGCCCAACTCCACGCCAGCCGAAAAGCCTTGCAGCAAACGGCCGAACAGTACGATCAGCGGCGCAGCGACGCCGAGGGTGGCATAGCCCGGCACGCAGGCGATCAGTACCGTACCGGCCGCCATCAGCGCCAGCGTGATGATCAGCCCTTGGCGACGGCCATGGCGGTCAATATAAGCACCAAGGAAAATCGCCCCCAACGGTCGCATCAGGAAGCCGGCACCGAAGGTCGCCAGCGAAAGCATCAGGGAAGCGAAGGCGCTGTCGGCCGGAAAGAAAGTCTTGGCGATGGCCGTGGCGTAGAAGCCGTAGACCATGAAGTCGAACATTTCGAGAAAGTTGCCGCTGACAACGCGAAAAATCGCTTTGCCTTTGCCCGTGGTGGTGGACATGTTCAGGTACTCACTATTGGATTTTGTATAAAGATGTTGCAGATCCTTTAATTCATAATGGCCGCCGTGGTTTTACGGAGAGATGAATAATTGTTCACTGGACGGTTGCTTGGGCTTGTGATTCTGGTTGGCGTATTGGCTGGCTGCGGCAATGGCGATGCCATGGAGAGCTTCGGTGGGCCGACCATGGGCAGCACGTATTCGATCAAATACGTGCGCCGTGCGGGCCTTGCCGATCCCGTGCAAGTTCGCAGCGAAGTGGAAGGCATCCTCGGCGAAGTCGACCGGCAGTTATCCACCTATCGCAATGACTCGGACATCGAGCGTTTCAATGAATTGCCGGCCAACAGCTGTCAGAAAATGCCTGCATCGGTGCTCGAATTGGTCCGCGTTGGCGAACAGCTGTCAGTGCAAAGCGAAGGCTCCTACGACCTCACTGTCGAGCCGCTGATGAATCTCTGGGGCTTCGGCCCGCAGGGACGCGAGGAGAAAGTCCCGGACGCCAAAGCGCTTGCCGAAGTCATGCAGCGCGTTGGTCAGCAGCATCTGCGCATCGATGGCGAGCAGTTGTGCAAGGACGCGGCAGTCGAAGTCGATTTCAACAGCATTGCTGCCGGTTATGCCGTCGACACTATCGCGGCGAGGCTCGACGCCATGGGCATTCAAGACTACTTGGCCGAAGCCACAGGTGAATTAAAGGCCAAAGGCAGAAAACTCGACGGCTCACCCTGGCGCATCGCTTTGGAAGAACCCCGTGATGATCAACAGGTCGCCGAGCGCATCATCAATGTCGATGGCTACGGCGTTTCCACCTCCGGCGACTACCGCAACTATTTCCTGCAGGACGGTCGGCGCTATTCCCACACCTTTGATGCCCGCACGGGGGCACCGGTCCTACACAGCCTGGCGTCCGTCACGGTGATTCATCCTTCAGCGCTGATGGCCGATGGACTATCGACGCTGTTGCTTATTCTCGGCCCCGAAAGGGCTTGGGACTATGCCGAAAAACATGAGATTGGTGCATTCTTTGTCATTCGTGCCGATACAGGTTTTGTCGTCCGCACCAACTCGGCTTTCGAGCACCTCAGTGGCAAAAAAACTGACTGAGAACAATACGAAAGCTGGCGTTGTAGTGCAGGCAAAAGTAGCCTACGACGCGACCAAGGGTTAATGTGCGCGGCGTTGACGCTTCTATAGACTGTGTCCGGGTTCTTGATTGACCCCCAATTGTTCCTTCGCGCCGCCGTTCGGCGTGATTTAGCCGCCGGTGCTGCTGGCACCGCGGCCTGTTCTGAGGAGTACGCATGGCTGTCTACAACTACGACGTGGTGGTACTGGGTTCCGGCCCGGCGGGAGAAGGCGCGGCAATGAACGCCGCCAAAGCAGGGCGCAAGGTCGCGATGGTCGACAGCCGTCGCCAGGTCGGCGGCAACTGCACCCACCTCGGCACCATTCCGTCCAAGGCACTGCGTCACTCGGTGCGGCAGATCATGCAGTTCAACACTAACCCTATGTTCCGGGCGATCGGCGAGCCACGCTGGTTCTCCTTCCCGGACGTGTTGAAAAGTGCCGAGAAAGTCATTTCCAAACAAGTCGCCTCGCGCACCGGCTACTACGCCCGTAACCGCGTCGACGTGTTCTTCGGCACCGGCAGCTTCGCCGACGAGCAAACCATCGAAGTGGTCTGCGCCAACGGCGTGGTCGAGAAACTGGTGGCCAAGCACATCATCATCGCCACCGGTTCGCGTCCGTATCGCCCGGCGGACATCGATTTCCACCACCCGCGTATCTACGATAGCGACACCATCCTCAGCCTCGGCCACACCCCGCGCAAACTGATCGTTTACGGCGCCGGCGTGATCGGTTGCGAATACGCCTCGATCTTCAGCGGTCTGGGTGTGTTGGTTGAACTGGTCGACAACCGTGGTCAGTTGCTGAGCTTCCTCGACTCGGAAATCTCCCAGGCGTTGAGCTACCACTTCAGCAACAACAACATCACCGTGCGCCACAACGAAGATTACGATCGCGTTGAAGGCGTCGACAACGGCGTGATCCTGCACCTGAAGTCTGGCAAGAAGATCAAGGCCGACGCCTTGCTCTGGTGCAACGGTCGTACCGGTAACACCGACCAGCTCGGTCTGGAAAACATTGGCGTCAAGGTCAACAGCCGTGGCCAGATCGAGGTCGACGAGGCTTACCGCACCTGCGTGCCGAACATCTACGGTGCCGGTGACGTGATTGGCTGGCCGAGCTTGGCCAGTGCCGCCCACGACCAGGGCCGTTCGGCTGCTGGCAGCATCGTTGATAACGGTAGCTGGCGCTTTGTGAATGACGTGCCGACCGGTATCTACACCATTCCGGAGATCAGCTCGATCGGCAAGAACGAGCAGGAACTGACTCAGGCCAAAGTGCCGTACGAAGTCGGCAAGGCGTTCTTCAAGAGCATGGCGCGTGCGCAGATTGCCGGTGAGCCGCAAGGCATGCTGAAGATCCTGTTCCACCGTGAAACCCTGGAAGTGCTCGGCGTTCACTGCTTCGGTTATCAGGCGTCGGAGATCGTCCACATCGGTCAGGCGATCATGAGCCAGCCGGGCGAGTTGAACACGCTGAAGTACTTCGTCAACACGACGTTCAACTACCCGACCATGGCCGAAGCCTATCGGGTAGCGGCGTACGACGGTCTCAACCGGCTTTTTTGACGGGCTCCGGCCGGTGGCCTGAGCCGGCCGGGGAGACCGATTTCAGCAATTCTCGAGCGTGGCAGTGGCCAAACCGGGAAAGTCTGTAATCAGGCTGTCAACGCCGAAGTCGGCGAGTCTGCGCATCAGCGCAGGCTCGTTGACGGTCCACACCGACACATGCAGCCCCTGACGCTGCGCCTTCTGCAGGCGTTCCGGCGTACACAGGGTCCAGTTCAGCGCAAGAATCTCACAGCCGTAACTGGCCGCGACCTTCAACGGGTCGAGCCAGGCGTATTCGGCGACCAGTCCGCGTGACACATCCGGCACCAGATCCAGCGCCGCTTTCAACACTTCCCGCGAACTCGAGGTGATCGTCACCTTGTCGAGCAGGCCATGCCGTTGGGCCATTTCACGAATCGCCAGCACCGTGGTTGCCGCGCGAGTACGTGAAGCGCTTTTCACTTCCAGCTGCCAGTGCTCGAAATCGCACTTCTCGAATAACTCTTCCAGGGTCGGAATCGGGCACGGCTTGATCCAGCCCGGGCCACCCTTGCGCGCGTCGTAGGTCACCAGTTCGGCGGCAGTGTGCTCGACGACCTTGCCGCGCCGTTCGGTGGTGCGCTTGAGGGTCGGGTCGTGGATGACCATCAGCTCGCCGTCCTTGGACAGGTGCAGATCGAGTTCGCAGCGGCGCACGCCGTGCTTGAGACATTCCTGAAAACTGCTCAGGGTGTTTTCCGGTGCTTCGCCCTTGGCGCCGCGGTGGCCGTAGATGAGGGTCACGGTTCTTCCTTAAATTAAATGCCTGATTCGTTCTGTTCGCGGGCCAGACGTCGTTCCTGGGCCTGCTTCTGCAAGATATAGCGGGCGAGCAACTGGCGCTGGGCGTCGGTCAAGTGTTCGAACTCGGTGCCGACGTCATAACCGTCGCCCTTGCGGTCGCAATGGGTGACGCGGGCGCGCAGCAGCAGGCCCAGCGCTTGCGGCATCAGCACCAGTTTCACCGACAGGTGTGCGCCGGTGGCAATCGGCGTCGGGTACTGAAAGTCGATCCCGCCTTCGGAGATGATCACCGGTTGCGGCTCGCCGATATGGCCGAGCACGGTCAGGGCGACCACCTGGCTGAGCAGGTCGATGCGCTTGTTCTGGGATTTCAGGAACGCGGCGATGGCCCGGTCGCGCTCGCTGATCTGGCGCAACAGGTGCTGCGACTCGAATTCGCTCAGGTGCAGTTCACTGAGCAGGTTGAAGAGCGGGGAAGCATCCTGCAACACTTCCTGGCCTGCGGCTTCGGGAGCGGACAGGGGCCGAATTTCCAGTGCGATCGTGTCCTCGATACGGTAGTATTCGCGGCGATCTTCTTCATCTAATGTCGACATGGCGAACCCATGGTAGCGGCGGTGGTCTGAGTGTAAAGCTGGTTATCGACCCCCGCCACAAGGACGTTCCTTTTCCCTCCGAACAAGCCCCGACATGTTCAGACCTCTCTTCGTATTTATCGGCACGCGTTATACCCGTGCAAAGCGTCGCAATCATTTTGTGTCATTCATTTCCCTGACTTCGATGATCGGGCTCGCCCTTGGCGTGGTCGTGATGATCGTCGTGCTGTCGGTGATGAATGGCTTCGATCATGAGATGCGCACCCGCGTGCTGGGCATGGTGCCCCACGCGACCATTGAATCCACCGAGCCGATCAACGATTGGCAAAGCCTGGCGACCCAGGTCAAGCAGAACCCGCAGGTGACGGCGGTTGCGCCGTTCACCCAGATGCAGGGCCTGTTGACCAATAACGGTCAGGTGTCCAAGGTGTTGCTCAACGCCATCGACCCGGCGCTGGAGCGCAACGTGTCGATCATCGACAACTTCATGAAGCAGGGCAAACTCGACGATTTGACGCCGGGCAGCTTCGGCATCGTGATTGGCGACAAGGCCGCGACCAAGCTCGGCGTCGGCATCGGTGACAAGGTCACCTTTGTCGCGCCGGAGGTCAGCGTGACCCCGGCCGGGATGTTTCCGCGCATGAAGCGCTTTACCGTGGTCGGCATATTCCATGTCGGCGCCGGTGAGCTCGACGGCTATCTGGGCGTCACCAACCTGCAGGATCTGGCGAAGATGCACCGCTGGAAGCCTGATCAGGTGCAGGGCATTCGCCTGAAGTTCGACGACCTGTTTCAGGCGCCGCGCGTAGCATGGAACATCGCGCAGCAGCTTGGCGAAGACCATTACTACGCCCGCGACTGGACGCGCACCCACGGCAATCTGTATCAGGCGATCCGCATGGAAAAAGCCATGATCGGCCTGCTGTTGTTGCTGATCGTTGCTGTGGCGGCGTTCAACATCATTTCCACGCTGGTGATGGTGGTCAACGACAAGAAGGGCGACATCGCCATTCTGCGCACATTGGGCGCAACGCCGGGCACGATCATGCGCACGTTCATGGTGCAAGGCACGGTGATCGGCGTGGTCGGTACGGCGATTGGCGCGGTGGTCGGTATTTTCGCCGCGCTTAATGTCAGCGCCGCGATCTCGGCACTGGAAGGCCTGATCGGCCACAAATTCCTTAATGCTGACGTGTATTTCATTGATTATCTTCCGTCGCAGGTGCAGATCCAGGATGTCGTCATGGTCTGCGCGGCGGCGTTGGTCCTGAGTTTCCTCGCCACCCTGTATCCCGCCTGGCGTGCCGCGCGCACCCAGCCGGCGGAGGCGCTACGTTATGAGTGAGTCGGGCATGAGTGAACAAGCAATCTTGAGCTGCCGTAACCTGGGCAAATCCTACGAGGAAGGTCCGGAATCGGTAGAAGTCCTCGCCGGCCTGCAACTGGAGTTGCACCCGGGCGAGCGTGTGGCAATTGTCGGCACCTCGGGTTCGGGCAAAAGTACCTTGCTCAACCTGCTCGGCGGCCTCGATACGCCGACCAAGGGCAGCGTCTGGCTCGACGGTGAAGAGCTGTCGGCATTGAGCGAGAAGAAGCGCGGCCTGCTGCGTAACCGTGCGCTCGGTTTCGTCTATCAGTTCCACCACTTGCTGCCGGAATTCACTGCGCTGGAAAACGTCTGCATGCCGCTGTTGATCGGCAAGACGCCGATCCCGGAAGCCCGTCTGCGCGCGACCGCTTTGCTGGAACGCGTCGGCCTCGGCCATCGTCTGGAGCACAAACCGGCGGAACTGTCCGGTGGTGAGCGTCAACGTGTCGCTATCGCCCGCGCCTTGGTCAACAAGCCAGGCCTGGTGATGCTCGACGAGCCTACCGGCAACCTCGATTCGCACACCGCGCAAGGCATTCAGGATTTGATGCTGGAACTCAGCACTTCGATGCGCACCGCGTTTCTGGTGGTGACTCACGACATGAACCTGGCCCGCCAGATGGATCGCGTACTGCACCTGCAAGAAGGTCGTCTTACGCCTATCTGATTGGCTGAAACCCGACACCTGAAAAGGTGTCGGGTCTTTTATTTTTATACGGTGCCCCAGCGAATGTTCAGACCGTTATCGATCTTTATCGGCACGCGCTATACCCGCGCCAAGCGCCGCAATCGCTTTGTTTCGTTCATTTCGATGACCTCGATGATCGGCCTCGCCCTCGGCGTGCTGGCAATGATCGTGGTGTTGTCGGTGATGAACGGCTTCCAGCGCGAAATGAGCTCGCGCATCCTCGGCATGGTGCCGCACGCGACCATCGTTGGCGTTAAGCCGATCGATGACTGGCAGCCGGTGGCTGCCGCCGCGATGAAGAATCCTGAAGTGACTGCCGCCGTACCGTTCACCGAAATGGAAGGCATGCTCTCCTATAAGGGCCTGATGCAGCCAATCCAGATCAGCGGCGTCGATCCGGCGCAGGAAGGCAAGGTCTCGATCGTTGCCCAGCACATTGTCCAGGGCCGTCTCGATGCCTTGAAGCCGGGCGAGTTCGGTGTGGTAATCGGTGAAATCACCGCCCGCCATTTCCGCCTAAACGTCGGTGACAAGATCACTTTGATCGTCCCGGAAGTCAGCACCGCACCGGGCGGCATCACCCCGCGCATGCAGCGGCTGAACGTGGTGGGTGTGTTCAAGGTTGGCGCAGAACTGGACGGCTCGATGGGCCTGATCCATGTCGCCGATGCCGCGACCATGCAGCATTGGGAACCGAATCAGGTGCAGAGTGTGCGTCTGGCGGTCAAAGATCTGTACGCCGCACCGAAAGTCTCCTCGGATATCGCCGCCGGTTTGGGCACCGATTTCAAGGCTGACGACTGGACGCACACTCAGGGCAGCCTGTTCAGTGCGATGAAGATGGAAAAAACCATGATTGGCCTGCTGTTGCTGATGATCGTCGCGGTGGCGGCGTTCAACATCATCGCAACGCTGATCATGGTGGTGAACGACAAGGGCGCGGACATCGCGATCCTGCGCACCATCGGCGCCACGCCGCGACAGATCATGGCGATCTTCATGGTGCAGGGCACCGTGATCGGTATTGTCGGCACCCTTATTGGCGGTGTGCTGGGTGTGATTGCCGCACTGAATGTCAGCGAGATGGTTGGCTGGGTCGAGCGCGTGAGCGGGCAGCACATCTTCAGTTCGGATGTATATTTCGTCAGCAATCTGCCGTCGGAACTGCAGGGCGGGGATGTGCTGTTGATCTGCTCGGCAGGCTTTATTCTGAGCTTTTTGGCGACGGTATATCCGGCGTGGCGGGCGGCGAAGATCGAGCCGGCTCACGCGCTGAGATATTCCTGAGTTTCAAGTCCGTCTTCGCGAGCAAGCTCGCTCCCACAGGGTTTCGGGTCGTTCACAAATTGTGATTCAACTCGATACCTGTGGGAGCGAGCTTGCTCGCGAAGGGGCCTGAATGGCTGGCCTCAATCTCCCTTGGGCAGCTCAATCACAAACCGCGTCCATCCCGCCTCCGATTCGCAACGAATCTGCCCACCATGGGCGCGGATGATCGACTGAGTAATTGCCAACCCCAACCCCGCATGCTCACTGCTGCCTTCCTGCCGCGCCGGATCGGCCCGGTAAAACCGGTCAAACAGCCGCGGCAACAGCTCTGCAGAAATCCCCTCGCCACTGTTCTCGACTGAAATGCCAACGGCGTTCGGTTGATCAACGATCCGCAAGCTCACATAACCCTCAACCGGGGTAAAGCGCAGCGCGTTATCCAGCAAATTCGACAAGGCCCGGCGCAACATACTGCGATCACCTTCGATCCGCGCATGGCCCTCACGACTCAGTCTGACCCCGGCGTCTTCCGCCAACGGTGCAAAAAACTCCAGCAACACGTCGCTCTCATCCGCCAGTTCCAGCGGTTCACGCTTGGGCATCAGCAAGCCGTGGTCAGCCTTGGCCAGATACAACATGTCGTTGACCAGTTGCGCCATCCATTGCAGTTCTTCGAGATTGCTGTGCAGCGCTTCGCGGTAATCTTCGATCGGCCGTGGGCGGGTGAGGGTGACCTGCGTGTGAGTCAGCAGGTTCGACAGCGGTGTGCGCAGTTCATGGGCGATGTCGGCGGAAAACGCTGAGAGCCGCTGAAACGAGTCGTCGAGGCGTGCGAGCATGGCGTTGAAACTGTGGGCCATTTCCGCAAGTTCTGGCGGCATTTGCGCTTCCGGCAGTCGGGCATTCAGCGATTGTGCAGAAATCCCACGGGCGACCGCGCTCATACGCCGCAACGGACGCAGACCGCTGCGGGCAGCCCAAGCGCCGAGTAATGCGGTGGCCAGTGCCGAGAGGCCGACGGTCAGCCAGATCAGATGCTGCATGCGTTGCAGGAAGTGCTGGTGATGGGTGATATCCAAAAGCAAGGTCAATTGCGGCGAAGCGGGTTTGTCCGGGTAGAGCGGGGCGTTGAGCACGCGATAGTCCGCGCCGTCGTTGGTGATCGTCGACAGACCTGTTTGCTGCGGTAAATCCTTGGGGATTTGCGTCGAACTGTCGTACCAGCGCTGGCCGTCTGCACCGGTGATGCGCAGCGACAAATCGGCCTGACGGCTGAGCTCATCCGCCAGTCGAGCTTCACGCTGAGCAGGCTGAAGATCCTGCAGCGCGCGGCGCAGACCGATCAGTTTGCCATCCAGTTGTTGCTGGTCGAGTTCGATGAAATGCGCCTCGCTGGCGCGGCTGAACAACACCCCGGCGAACAGTGAAACCACGGCGGTGCAAGCGGCAAACAACAAGGCCAGGCGTGAGCTGAGGGACAAGCGGCGCATCAGGCGCTGCGCTCTTCAAGCACGTAACCCATGCCGCGTACGGTGTGGATCAGCTTGTTGGGGAATTCGTCATCGATCTTCAGGCGTAAACGGCGGATCGCCACTTCGATGACATTGGTGTCGCTGTCGAAATTCATGTCCCAGACCTGTGAGGCGATCAGCGATTTCGGCAGCACTTCGCCTTGGCGACGCAAGAGCATTTCCAACAAGGCGAATTCCTTGGCGGTCAGGTCGATGCGCTGGCCGCTGCGCTCGACCCGGCGGCGGATCAGGTCCAGGCGCAGATCGGCCAGTTGCAGGCTGGTTTCCTGTGGCGTGGCGCTGCCGCGACGCAACAGGCTGCGCACCCGCGCCAGTAGTTCGGAGAAAGCGAAGGGTTTGACCAGATAATCATCAGCGCCCAGTTCGAGGCCGTGAACCCTGTCTTCCACGGCGTCTTTGGCCGTGAGAAAAAGTACCGGCGTATCCAGCCCGGCGCTGCGCACTGCGTGCAAAATCTGCCAGCCGTTGCGGCCCGGTAGCATCACGTCGAGGATCAGCAGCGCGTAATCACCGCTCAGCGCCAATTGCTGACCGCTGTTGCCGTCGGCCACCAGTTCCGTGTTGAACCCGGCCTCGGTCAGGCCCTGGCGTAGGTATTGGCCGGTTTTCGCTTGGTCTTCGACGATCAACAGTTTCATGGACGACTCGGTTTTGTTCGGGGGGGTAAAAACGCAAGCTTTATACAGTGAGCGCAGGCGACAAACGCCAACCTGACAAAGTTGTAATCTGCCTGTCAGGTAGATGCCAGCGCAGGCCGGCTAAAGTTTCCCACAGGCTGAACTTTATCTTGTTGGAGAACGACCATGTTTTTACGCCAATCCCTGACGTTGGCTGCCTGTCTGTTGGCGCTGAGTTCATCAGTGTGGGCCGCGCCAGCTCACACCTACGAGTTTGGCCAGCCAGCGCCTGTCGCCAAAGCCACGCGCAGCATTGAAGTGGTATTGAACGACATGTCGTTCGACCCCAAGGCGATTCAGGTCAAGGCTGGTGAGACCGTTCGCTTTGTGCTGGTGAATAAAGGTCAGTTGTTGCACGAATTCAACCTCGGTGATGCAGCGATGCATGCCAAACACCAGCAGGAAATGTTGCAGATGCAGCAAAGCGGCGTGCTCACGCCTACCGGCATGAAGGAAATGTCCCACGATATGGCGGGTATGGATCACGCGGCGATGGGTCATGGCATGAAGCACGACGACCCGAACAGCGTGCTGGTCGAACCGGGCAAAACCGCCGAGTTGACCTGGACGTTCAGCAAGGCAACCAGCCTGGAATTTGCCTGCAATATTCCCGGGCATTATCAGGCGGGCATGGTCGGCAAACTGACTGTCAGTCAGTAAGCACTCAAAGGCGCGGGCAAAGGCTGGTAGAATCCGCTGATTCTTCAGTCAGGTTTCCGCCATGCATCCCGCAGCCGAACACTCGCCGCTGGGCAAATCCAGCGAATACATCGCCACCTACACGCCGTCCCTGCTGTTCCCGATTCCGCGCACCGCGAAATGGGCCGAGCTGGGCCTGACCGCCGACACCCTGCCGTATAAAGGTGTGGATTTCTGGAATTGCTTCGAGCTGTCGTGGCTGCTGCCGTCGGGCAAGCCGGTGGTGGCGATCGGCGAATTCAGCATTCCGGCGGATTCGCCGAACATCATCGAATCGAAGTCGTTCAAGTTGTATTTGAACTCGCTGAACCAGACGGCGTTTGCCGACATCGCCACGTTGGAAGCGACGCTGGTCAAGGATTTGTCGGCCGCTGCCGGCAAACCGGTGGGCGTGCGGGTTCGCAGCTTGAAGGACGTTGAAGCGGAAGGCGTGGTGGCGTTGCCCGGCGTGTGCATCGATGATCTGGAGATCAGCGTCAGCAACTATGAGCATCCGCGCCCGGAACTGCTGCGTTGCGATGATTCGCGGGTTGTCGAAGAGACGGTGTATAGCCACCTGCTCAAATCCAATTGCCCGGTAACCAGTCAGCCGGACTGGGGCAGCGTGGTGGTGGAATATCGCGGCTCGGCGCTGGATCATGCGAGTCTCTTGGAATATATCGTCAGCTTCCGTCAGCATTCGGACTTCCATGAGCAGTGTGTGGAGCGGATTTTCCTCGATTTGCAGCGTCTTCTGAAACCAGAGAAGCTGACGGTATTTGCCCGTTACGTGCGTCGTGGTGGTCTGGATATCAATCCGTATCGCAGCACTGAAAGCGTACAGCTGCCGAACCACCGGCTGGTGCGTCAATAAAGATCCGGAATGTGCGATATCCCCTGTGGGAGCGAGCAAGCTCGCTCCCACAGGGAAGTGTGTTTCAAGTCCGGAAATGAAAAAGCCCTGCCAGTGATGGCAGGGCTTTTTTGTATTTCGGAGATCTTAAATTCCCATGCTGACCAGCGACTGCACAATGTTGCGCAGGGTGCCAGCGATGGTGGGATGGGCAACTTCAAAGCGTTCAACGGCGAGGTTCACGCCGTCGGCAATGTTCGAATCTTTGGTCTTGGTTTCGAGTTCAAGTTCCAGTTCAATCTGCGCCATCAGCGCATGCAAATCCTCACGCTCGACTTCCGACAGCGGCGGATTCTGCTCCAGCTGCTCGCGCAGGGTTTCGAGCTGTTTTTGCAGTTCTTGGGCGGGCATGGTGTTTTCCTTTTATCAGTAGGCACTGGCATTGACCGCAGCCGCGCGCCAAAGGTCTATGGCTGACCTTTAGATTAATCCACTCCCGGCAAACCTGCATGATCCCGGTCAGGGCTTTTCGCCTTTGAGCCGACGCAGATTGATGTCGGCGAGACAGGTGCCGAGCTCGCCCAAGTGATCGATCACTGAATGCACGCCTAGGGCGAATAGCTGCATCGTCGCCTTGCCACGCAGTTGTTCGCGTTCTTTCTGGCTCAGCGCTTGCCATTCTGCCGGCGCCAGGCCGCACAGCGAGCCGCAGGAGGCGAGGCCGATGGTCCACAGTCCGGCATTCAGGCCGGCTTGCAGCAGACGCGGTTCACCGCTGACCAGAACGCAACCGTCGAGACTGCTGACGTTGAGATCCATCAAGGCTTGCCAGCAGGCGTTCGGCGCGGGCCACGGGTTGTTTGTTGCTGAATGTTGCGCGGGTTTGATCCACGCCGGTAGCGAGGCCGACAACGGTTGGGCGAGGGCAGGGGGCAGTTCATCCAGCCAGGCGCAGGGAATGTGCTGGCGCTGCAAGCTCTGCAGGCTGTCGAGTGCGCCCGGCGTGGCCTCGGCGTACTCGGGCAGGGCGATGGTCTGTTGCCGGGCACGGGCGCCGAAATCCACCAGACAACCGCTGAGTCCGAACAGCACAGCGGTCAGGCTGGACGCGGTGAGGGGCAAGGTTTCAGCGTGTGTCATGGCAGCGTCCCTGAAATAACGATCAGGCTAGGGCGTGTCAGTGACAGTTGGATGACAACGGTGTGAAGGGCAACTCAGGAAGCGTCCTACAGACAGCTTCATTGCGCGCACTGTCCAAACGGCCTTTTGCGCTTATACTAGCGGCCTGAACACCCGGACCCAGATGTCCGCGACAGTACAAATCCAAGGAGTTTTTCTATGCGCTGGAGCAATCCGCTCGCTCAGCTATCTGTATGTGCCGGCCTGTTGCTGGCTCCGTTCGCCACTCAGGCGGCAACGGAAGAAGACCCTTGGGAAAGCGTCAACCGTCCAATCTTCCAGTTCAACGACTTCGTCGACACCTACGCGCTGAAGCCTCTGGCGCAGGGCTATGAGTTTGTCACGCCGCAGTTCCTCGAAGATGGCATTCACAACATGTTCCGCAACGTCGGTGACGTCACCAACCTGGCGAACAACATTCTGCAGGCCAAACCGGCTGCTGCGGGCGTCGATACCGCGCGCCTGATCTTCAACACCACGTTCGGTCTGCTCGGTTTCTTCGACGTCGGCACCAAGATGGGCCTGAACCGCAGCGATGAAGACTTCGGTCAGACCCTCGGTTACTGGGGCGTGGGCAGCGGTCCGTATGTGATGCTGCCGCTGATGGGCCCAAGCACCCTGCGTGATGCGCCGTCGAAGTACGTCGACAGCTACACCGGCATGTATCGCTACATCAACGATGTACCGGTGCGTAACTCGATCTTCGGCCTGAACATCGTCGACACCCGTGCCAGCCTGCTGTCGAGCGAGAAGCTGATCAGCGGCGACAAGTACACCTTCATCCGCAACGCTTACTTGCAGAACCGCGAGTTCAAAGTGAAGGATGGCCAGGTCGAAGACGATTTTTAATCTCGACCGGTAAAAACAAAGGCGACCTTCGGGTCGCCTTTTTTGTGTGCAGCTATTTCATTTCAAGGATGCTCAGGCCGAGCCTCTGGCTGTCGCCTTCCTGCGCCTTGACCCACACCACTTCGGTCTCCGCCTCGAGGCCGCTGAGCGCCGCGTGATCGGAGTCGATGCGCACGCGCAAACGGTCTCCAACCGCGAACTGGCGCGGTGCTTCGACCTGCATGCCGCTGCTGGACAGATCGATACAGGTCGCTGAAACCTGATCGCCTGCATGAATCAACACGACATCGGCATCGACCCGCATGCGGATGAAATCGCGCTTTTCGCTGTAGTCCCGACCGGTTTGACTCATGGTTCCGTCCTTCCATTGGGTTACGGTTTGAGCTGTTCTTATAACTCTCGGTGATTTGACAAGTAAAGTCGTCAAGCGACCATCGGCGCATGCTTGAAACGCTCTGCGGATGGGAGTACCGTCTGCGCCTTAGAAGGGCACCTCTGGTGCAACCGCGTTTGCAGACAATGCTCGAAAGCGGTGCAGCAGAGAGGCTAGAAAGCGAATCCAGTAGTCTGCGCAGGGCCCGATGCCCCGCCAACTACGCCAACCTAATTCTGGCGCCGTTTGCCCACATGCCAAAAACCAGTGCCACGCTGCTGATAATCGATGATGACGAAGTAGTGCGCGCGAGCCTCGCGGCCTATTTGGAAGACAGTGGTTTCAGCGTCCTGCAGGCCAGCAATGGCCAACAGGGTCTTCAGGTATTCGAGCAAGACACGCCCGACTTGGTCATCTGCGATCTGCGCATGCCGCAGATGGGCGGTCTCGAACTGATCCGTCAGGTCACCGAGCGGTCGCCGCAAACGCCCGTCATCGTGGTGTCGGGTGCCGGCGTGATGAACGACGCGGTCGAGGCCCTGCGCCTGGGCGCGGCGGATTACCTGATCAAGCCTCTCGAAGATCTGGCTGTGCTCGAGCACTCCGTGCGCCGGGCCCTGGATCGTGCGCGCCTGCTGCTGGAAAACCAGCGCTACCGCGAGAAGCTGGAAAAGGCCAACCGCGAGCTTGCGGCCAGCCTGAACCTGCTCCAGGAAGACCAGAACGCCGGTCGCCAGGTGCAGATGAACATGCTGCCGGAAAGCCCGTGGAGCATTGACGAGTTCAAGTTCGCTCACCAGATCATCCCGTCGTTGTACCTGTCGGGTGATTTTGTCGACTATTTCCGGGTCGACGAGCGCCGGGTTGCGTTTTACCTGGCGGATGTATCCGGTCATGGCGCCTCTTCAGCCTTCGTCACCGTGCTGCTGAAGTTCATGACCACGCGCTTGCTGTTCGAATCCAAGCGCAACGGCACCTTGCCGGAATTCAAGCCTTCGGAAGTCCTTGGTCATATCAACCGGGGGCTGATCAGTTGTAAGCTGGGTAAACACGTCACAATGGTCGGTGGAGTCATCGACGAGGAGACCGGTTTGTTGACCTATAGCATCGGCGGCCATCTGCCGTTGCCTGTGTTGTACACGCCTGACAGTGTTCGTTATCTGGAAGGACGTGGTCTGCCGGTGGGGCTTTTCAACGAAGCCACCTACGAAGATCACGTGCTTGAGCTGCCACCGACGTTCAGCCTGACGCTGATGTCTGATGGCATTCTGGATCTTTTGCCAGAACCTACGCTCAAAGAAAAAGAAGCCGCTTTGCCTCAACGGGTGAAGTCGGCGGGCGGCAGCCTGGATGGTCTGCGGCAAGTGTTTGGATTGGCCACGCTAGGGGAGATGCCGGATGATATCGCCCTGTTGGTGTTGAGCAGGAATCTTTAATGAGTACCGGTAGAATCCAGTTCGCCGAGCAGGATGGCACCTTCGTCCTGAAGTTCGTCGGTGAAGTTCGCCTGACCCTGTGTTCGGCGTTGGATGCGACTATTGAGAAAATCTTCACCGCGCTGAATTTCAACGCGATCGTGATCGATTTGACCGAAACCCGCAGCATCGACAGCACGACGTTGGGCTTGTTGGCCAAACTGTCGATTCTGTCGCGGCAGAAGGTCGGCCTGTTGCCGACTGTCGTCACCACCCACGATGACATCACCCGTCTGTTGCAATCGATGGGGTTCGAGCAGGTGTTCAATATCGTCAACCACCCGGTGCCATGCCCGGAGTGCCTGGACGACCTGCCGGATCAGGACCAGTCGGAAGAAGTGGTGCGGATCAAGGTACTCGAAGCGCACAAGATCCTCATGGGCCTGAACGATTCCAACCGGGAAGCGTTCCATGACCTGGTGAATGCCCTCGAAAGACACTGATCTGATGAAGTGATGTTGTCTGGGCTGGCCCCTTCGCGAGCAAGCTCGCTCCCACACTGGATCAGCGTCGTTCACAAATCCCCTTGTGGGAGCGAGCTTGCTCGCGAAGGCTCCAGATCAGTCAGCGCGGCTCTCAATGCAGAATAAAAAAGGGCGAACCTGTGAAGGTTCGCCCTTTTTGCATGTCGCTAACTCAAATCACAGCTTGGCCTGCAACAGCGCCTCAAGCTTCTCCTGATCGCGAGCAAACTGACGAATGCCCTCAGCCAGTTTCTCGGTGGCCATCGCGTCTTCGTTGGACAACCAGCGGAACTGCGCTTCGTTGAGGCTCAGACGGGCTTCACCGGCGTTGCCCGGTGCCAGTTTGCGCTCCAGCTTGCCGGTATCGGCGGCCAGTTTGTCGATCAGGTCCGGGCTGATGGTCAGGCGGTCGCAGCCGGCCAGTTGCTCGATTTGATTGAGGTTGCGGAAGCTCGCGCCCATGACCACCGTCTTGTAGTCATTGGCCTTGTAGTAATTGTAGATGCGGGTGACCGACTGCACGCCCGGATCATCGGCGCCGGTGTAGTCGTTGCCGTTGGCCTTCTTGTACCAGTCGTAGATGCGGCCCACGAACGGCGAAATCAGGAACACCCCGGCGTCAGCGCAAGCGGCGGCCTGAGCGAAAGAGAACAGCAGGGTCAGGTTGGTCTGGATGCCTTCCTTCTCCAGCACTTCGGCGGCGCGGATGCCTTCCCAGGTCGAAGCGATCTTGATCAGCACACGGTCGCGGCCAATGCCGGCCTTGTCGTACAGTTCGATCAGGCGATGCGCGCGTTTCAGCACAGCATCTTTATCGAACGACAGGCGCGCATCCACTTCGGTAGAGATGCGGCCGGGGATCACTTTGAGAATTTCCTGACCGACCGCAACGCCGAAACGGTCGCTGGCCAGGCCGACATCGCCCTTGCAGTCGCTGACGCAAGCGTTCAGCAGTTCGGCATAAGCGGGAATGGCGGCCGCTTTGAGCAGCAGGGAAGGGTTGGTGGTGGCGTCGACCGGTTTGACTCGGGCGATCGCTTCGAAGTCGCCGGTATCCGCAACCACGGTGGTGAATTGTTTGAGTTGTTCCAGCTTGGAAGTCATGGGCGTGCTCTATCCTATGGGTCTGATGACATTACCCGAGCGCTGACGGTCACTCAAGGGCGTGTACGTGTATCGATGGCCCCTGCGGCAACAACCTGAAAACGATTGTTTGAAAGGTGGGGCGGGCTATCGATGAATACGATGCCAAAACAACCAACAGGTTCAAAGCAACCGACCTGCGTACAGGCCGGTTGTGCACGCATTATTGGGCGTTCAACAGGGCTTCGACCGACATGCGTGCCGGTTTCGGCTGCCCGTCGGACGTCAGCAGGCCGAAGTTCTTCTCGCGTTCGTTGCTGCCGGTGTCGCTGTTTTTCCATTCGTAGATGGAGGTCAGCGGGATGTTGAGTTTTTTAACATCGCCGATAAACGCGTTGATCTTGCTCGCTTGCCCTTCAGGCCCGCCATTGGACGCGAGCGCCGAGATCCCCCATTCACTGATGACCCCCGGCAGGTGGAAGTTCTGCTGAATGAAGTTTTGTGCGTTGCTGATCTGCGTGGCGGTCATGCCATAGGGGTGATAGGACACCGCGCTCAGGCATTTTGGGTATTCGCTGACGATGCGATTAAGCGCCACCGTAGAGGCCGAGCCTGCGCTGGGTGGCCGGGCGAAGCCGAAACCGATCACCGGCGTCGATGGCGGTTGCCCTTGCAGCGTCTTGCACACGGCGCTCATGAACGGCACAAACGTGGTGTCGAACTTGCCCGTCGGCCAATAGGTTTCCAAGTCCGGCTCGTTCCATAACTCAATTGCGACCATTTGCGAGCCGTACGACTGTTCCAGGCCGGTCACGGCTTTGGCGAAGCCTTCACCGGCGCGGGCCAGTTCGGCGTTTGAGGTGGCGGGCAACGGCTTGATCGCGCGGACCGTCAACAGCACCTCCAGTCCCGCAGATTTGGCCGCTGCAAAAGCGTCGCTGACTTGTTGCTGATAAGCCTTGGCCGTCAGGCTTTCGCTCCACACGCCGAAGCGGACAAAACCGAAGCCTGCCGTTTTGATTTGTGCGGCGTCGGCCGCCGTGAAGTTCTGGATCTTCACCTGAACGCCGATGTTTTTGGCGGGAAGGTTAGGGAACAGTTCGCTGGCGTGGACCTGCGTTGCACCCAGCACTATCAGCGCGAGGGCGCCGAGTTTTTTGAGATGTACGGATTTCATGTCTGCTCTCCCGAAGAGAAGTGACAACTACGAATGTTTTATCTCGTTACTCAATTTTCGAGTGAGGTGATGGCACTTAGTGCACGAATGTTATTTTTTGTCGGAAAACAATTACCCGAAAATCACAGTTATTTTTAGTCCGTTAATTGTGGTTGGGGCGCTTTTAAACGCTGTGGTACTTAATGCTTCGGTACTAACAGGGCGAATCTATTTCTGAGTGCAGGAAGATCTTGAGGGTTCATTCAAATGCTCTCGGGATGTTGGCCGTTTGACATTACACAGGAAAGTAAAACCTTGTTCAGAAAGATCCTTGTTGTTTGCGTGGGCAACATATGCCGAAGTCCAACGGCAGAACTGATGCTGCGCAACGCGCTGGCCCCCTCGGCCATCACCGTGTCCTCCGCAGGCCTGTCGGCGCGGGTTGGCGAGGGTGTCGAAGCCTCCGCCCGCCAAGTGCTGGAAGACCATGGGCATAGTGCCGAGGGCTTCACGGCACGGCAATTGACCGCGGACATCGTCAATGAATCAGACCTGATTCTGGTGATGGAAAAGCAACATGTAAATCAAGTATTGAAGATTGCCTCTCACGCCAGAGGCAAAGTGTTTTTGCTCGGCAAGTGGCAGAGCGAGCGCGAAATACAAGACCCGTATCGTCAAGGCAAGGCCGCTTTTATTCATGCCCATGCATTGATTGAAGATGCTGTCAGCTCATGGGCACAACGCCTCGCGCGTTGATGAATATTCTTCAGATCAATGAATGGTAAGAACAGACTTATGCAGTTACCGTCCGTCATCGGCACCCGCGACAATGATCAAGACAGTATTGATCTTCTCGGCATATTCGGCAGTTTGATCGATCAGAAGTGGTTGATCGGTGCGCTCACCGGCGCCTTCATGGTCACCGGGGTGGCCTACGCAGTGTTGGCCACCCCGGTTTACCTGGCGAACGCGCTGGTGCAGGTCGAGCCGAAAAAGAACGACATGCTCGGCTTCTCCGACCTCAACAGCATGCTCGGTGGGCAATCGCCGTCGGTGACCGAAATCGGCATCATCAAGTCCCGCGCGGTGATCGGCAAAACCGTCGATGACTTGCGCCTGGACATCGATGTCACCCCCAACACCTTCCCGATGATTGGCGGTTTTCTCGCCCGCCGTTATCGCGGCGAAACCGAGACCAGCGTCGCTGCGCCGCGTTTCGGCTTGAACAGTTATGCCTGGGGCGGTGAGCGTCTGGAGTTTGCCCGGCTCAATCTGCCCAAAGAACTGCTCGGCAAGAAACTCACCCTGATCGCGGGCGAACAGAAACACTTCCAGTTGCTCGATGACAACGACAACCTGCTGGTCGACGGCGTCGCCGGTGAAGCGTTCGCGCAGGACGGCGTGGAAGGGCAGATCACCCAGTTGCAGGCCAACCCCGGCACGCGTTTCGAAGTGGTGCGCAACCCACGGATCGTGACCATTCAAGGTTATCAGGACGCGCTGGATATCTCTGAGCAGGGCAAGGAGTCGGGGATCATTCGTCTGGCGCTGGCCAGTTCCGACGCCGCGGAAGCGGTGAAAATCCTCAACAAGATTGCCGCGCTGTACGTCGATCAGAACGTGCGTCGCACTTCGGCGGAAGCGGCGCAGAGCCTGGCCTTTCTGCAAAGTCAGTTGCCGCAGGTCAAGCGTGATCTGGCCAAGGCCAGCGATGCGCTGAACGCCTATCAGACCCACGGCAAGACCGTGAACATCTCGCTGGAAACCCAGTCGGTGCTCGGTCAGTCGGTGGCTCTGGAAACACGGATCTCCGAGCTGAAAATGCAGCAGGCGGAGATGGACCGCAAGTTCACCAAACAGCACCCGGCCTATCGCGCATTAATGAGCCAGATCGGCGAGCTGACCCAGCAACAGAAGTCGCTGGAAGGCAAGGTCGGCGATCTGCCCGCGACCCAACAAGAGCTGCTCAACCTGACCCGCGATGTCGAAGTCGCCTCGCAGATCTACACGCAGTTGCTGAACAAATCCCAGGAGCTGGACATCGTCCGCGCCGGTGCCGTGGGTAACGTGCGTCTGGTCGACGCGGCAGATGTCGACCTGACCAGCCCGGTCAAACCGAAAAAAGCCCTGATCGTGATCATCGCCACATTCCTCGGTGCCTTCGTCGGTGTGGCGCTGGTGCTGCTGCGTAAATCCCTGAGCCGTGGTCTGGAAGGCCCGGAAGCCATCGAGCAACTCGGCCTGCCGGTGTACGCGTCGATTCCGTACAGCGCCTTGCAGCAGGAAGAGGACAACAAAAAAGGTCGCGCCCGCGACGGCGTCGACAAACCGGCGTACCTGTTGGCGCTGCGCAACCCGACCGATCTGTCGATCGAATCGATCCGCAGCCTGCGCACCTGTCTGCACTTCGCCGGCCTCGATTCGACCAACAATCGCATCATGATTTCCGGGCCGAGCCCGCAGGTCGGCAAGACTTTTGTTTCGTCCAACCTCGCGGCGGTCATGGCCCTCAGCGGCCAGCGCGTGGTGCTGATCGATGCCGACATGCGCAAAGGGCACCTGCACAAAACCCTCAACACACCGATCACCAACGGTTTGTCCGACCTGCTGGTCAAGCGTTGCAGCATCGATCAGGCGATCAACAAAGTTGAAGTCGACAACCTGCACTTCATCAGCCGTGGTCAGGTGCCGCCGAATCCGTCCGAACTGCTGATGCACGCCAACTTCCGCGAACTGCTCGCCGAACTGAGCGAGCGCTACGACCTGGTGATCATCGATACACCGCCGCTGCTGGCGGTGACCGATGCGGCGATTGTCGGCCGTGAAGCGGGGATCAGCCTGATCGTTACGCGTTTTGGGGTGAACCCGGCCAAAGAGATCGAACTGACCATTCGCCGCTTCGCGCAGAACGGTATCGAGTTGAAAGGCGCGGTGTTCAATGGCGTCGAGAAGCGTGCTGCCAGCTATTACGGCAATGGCGGCTACGGCTATTACAACTACGAATACGCGTCCGACAAATCCTGACTGTCAGCGACTGTTTTTCCTCTTTGAAGTGGGTGAGTTGTGAAAAAAATACTGCACGTGGCAGAGACGATCAAAGGTGGCGTTGCGACGGTGATCCGGACGATTTCGGCCTCGCCGGAAGGCGATGCGGCGAACTACGAGCTGGTGTATCTGGTCCCGGAGGATCAGGCCAAAGAGTTGCACGACATCGGCGCGCAACAGATCCGCACCTTCCCGCGTACCGGGCGCAATGTGCCGTCGCTACTGCGTTTCGCCTGGCGCCTGACCCAGGTGATGCTCAAGGAAAAGCCCGACGTGGTGCATTTGCACAGCACCTTTTCCGGCGTCATCGGCCGGTGCGTGTGTGTGCTGTTGCGACCGTGGCGCAAGCCGAAAATCGTCTACTGCCCGCACGCGTTTTCGTTCCTGATGGAAAGCTCGCCGAACAAGCAGAAAGTCTATGCGTGGATCGAGCGGGTGCTGCAGAAAGTCACCGACGTGATCATTTGCGTCAGCCAGTACGAACTCGACAAAGCCGCGCGATTCGGCATCGAGCGCAAGCGCATGACGCTGATCTACAACGGCATTCATCGTAAGGACGTCGAACCGAAAGCGGCGAGTCCGGAGCCGATTCAGCTGCTGTTCGTCGGTCGCCTCGATTACCAGAAAGGCTTCGACGTGTTGCTCAAGGCCTTCGCCAAGGTGCAGCGCAGTGACATGAAGCTGACCGTGGTCGGCAGTGCCGTCAACGAGGACGCGGTTGAGTGCCCGCCGATGGACGGCGTCGAATATCTGCCGTGGGTCACCCCGAGCGAAGTACAGGCGCTGTATCAACAATCCGATGCGCTGATCGTGCCGAGTCGCTGGGAAGGTTTCGCCATGGTGCCGCTGGAAGGCATGGCCATGGGCTTGCCGGTGATCGCCAGCAACTGCACCTCGCTGCCTGAGTTGGTCACCAACGAAGTGTCCGGCTACGTCTTTCCCTCCGGCGATCACCAGGCGCTGGCCGATGTGCTGACCATCATCCAGAAACCACGCCTGCTCGACCTCGGCAACCAAGGACGGAGCATCGTCCGCGAGCGCTTCAGCGCCGCGTTGATGATTCGCCAGACCTACGACCTGTATCGCGCTCCCACTTTTTAAGTAGAACTCAAGCATATGAACGTAACGATTTTGCATGGCTACAGTGCGTCCAACTCCGGTGATGGCCTGCTCGTCGATCTGGCCATCGCGCTGGTGCAGCGCAACTTTGGTGAAGACACTGCGATCAGTGTGGTGGCGTCTGACCCGGATTCTTTCAGCTACTTGCCGCACCCGCGTTTCGACGCCCCGGTGATGGCGGCCAAGGGTTTGGGTCGGGTCAAGCAAGCGGTGTTTCTCAATCAGTCCTATGTCGGACTGGCGGATCTGTTGAAGAAAACCGATCTGATCGTCGGTGTTGGCGGCGGCTACATGCGTTCGAAAAGTGCCTTCGAACACATCAAGCTGAAACTCGGCCACGCCAAGCAACTGGAAACAGCGATCCTCAGCAAAGTGCCGTCGGTGTACCTGCCGCAGAGCATCGGCCCGTTCCACGGCGAGAGCAGCAAGATCGTCGAGCACTACGCCAGCGCCGATGCGGTGTTCGTGCGTGACAATCGTTCTTCGGCGATTTTCGATGCCTGCGCCAACGTCTACCGCGCGCCGGATCTGGCGGTGCAGTCGCTGGCGAGCAAAATCCTTCAGCAAGCGAAATTCACCCGTTGCGCGTCGTCGCCAGCCACGGTCTGCGTGGTGCTGCGCAAGCCGCCGGAGTGGAGCAAGGAAAAGAAGGTCGCCTACGTGGCCAATCTAAAAGTGCTGCTGCAGCGTTTGAAGAACAAGAGCAAAGTCGTGTGTGCGGTACAGAGCGCGGTGCGTGGCAACGATGACGGTGCGTTCTATCGCGAGCTGGGCATTACCGAAGACCTGTTGTCGCTGAAGGCGACGATTGCCAAATACCAACCGGACCTGGTGATTTCCGTGCGTCTGCACGGCGCCATCGAGTCGCTGCTCTCGGGCGTGCCGGCGTACCACATCAGCTATGAACGCAAAGGCTTCGGCGCCTATCAGGACATGGGCGTGGATGACTGGGTGATCAACGGCGGCGACATCAATGTCGACACCATCATCGACACGGTTTACGCGCCGAATGCGCTGGCGGATTTCGGCAAACGCCTGACCGACACCTGCCGTGAAATCGAAGCAAAAACCGTGGCCATGGACGAGATCATCAAAGGTGTCGTTCGATGATATTTCGGCTGCTGCTTCGCGGCGGAGCATTAGGCGCGAAGTTTTTGCTGGTGTTGGCGATCACCCATTACCTCGGTTATGAGGCGCTGGGTTTCTACGGCGTGGTGGTCGCGGCTTCGTTGATCGCCTCGAAGTTCTACAGCGTCGGTTTCAGTTCCGAGATCAATCGCTTGATCAGCGTCGGCGGCAGTTCGCGCCGGGTGGTCGACAAGGTGCTGCTGCTGTACCTCGCCGTTGGCGTGGTGTTGTCCGTGCTGACGGTGCTGATTTACTCGCTGTTCCAGCAAGTTGAAGCAGCGGCCGCGCTGATCCTCTGCGTGACGCTGGTATTGCTCACTGAGCACCTGTCGTTCGAGATCAACTCGTTCGTGTTTTCCGCGCAGAAGGCGACGGCGGGCGCATTGCTGTTCTTCATCAAGACCGGCCTGTGGGCGTTGTTGGCGGTGGGTGGGATGATGCTCGGCTGGGTGTCTGGAATCGCCAGCGTGTTGTGGCTGTGGGTCGCCGCCAACGTGCTGGTGATCATCGCCGGTTACCTGATCGTGGTGAATGTGCACAAGGGCCGCGAGGCCGGCACGCTGGCCACGGCCACGGTGTGGAAAGCCGGTTTGCCGTTCTACCTCGGCACCGGACTGATCGCGTTGAGTCAGTACGCCGAGCGTTTTCTGATCGCCGATCTGGAACCCTATGCTGCCCTCGGTAAATACGTGTACGCGTGGTCGGCGGCCAATACCTTGCAAGCGTTGTCGTACGCGGTGGTGGCGGTGGTCGGGATTCCGCTGCTGGCCAAGCGTTTTCAGGCCGAGCAACAGGCGTTCACGGTCAAGCAATTGTTCGTTAACAAGTGGGTGATGCGCTCGCTGCTGGTGTCGGCTGCGGTGGCGGTGGCGATCTATGTGTTTTTCAACGTGGTGCTCGATTACGTCGCCACCAGCGTGCCGCGTCCGGACAATGCGATCCTCGGCGTGCTGATTTTTTCCTTCGCTTTGCGCGCGATTGGCGACATCGTCTGGGGCGGCTTGATTGCCTCGAAAAACAGTCGCGTATCGCTCGCCAGCGCGGCGATCTGTCTGCTGGTTTCGGTGCCGGTCAGCTATGTGTTGATCAAGCACTATTCGATTTACGGCGCCGCTTGGGGCAACGTCTTCGCGATCATCGTGCAACTGCTGGTGATTGCCGTTCTGACCCGCGCAACGGCCGGGAAAAAGGCTGCGTTGTCATGGGCCTGAAACTGCCGTGCATCGAGTTTCGTGGCAAGCGACTCGATTCGTATGTGTCGTTCCTGATCCTCTTCACCGGGCTGTTTCTCTCGGTGGCGATGCCGCTGCTGATCCCGCGTGATCCGGGGCCGGATGCGATGACTTTGTGGTCGTCCTACGCCCGTGCCGACAACTGCAACTTCTGGAACCCGTTCTCGCCGGATCGCTCGTCCTACGAGTGTTCGGCATTCCTGCTACGGCCCACCGGGATCAACCTGACCAATGCCTGGGCCTACGGCATGTTCTGCAATTTTTTCCTCACGGCGATTCCGGTGGTGGTGTTTCGGCGCATGCCGTTGGCGATCTTCGGCACCCTGTGTCTGTGGGGGATTGTTCGCTCGTTTTTCCTTGAGAACCTGACCAAGGAAATCATTGTGTCGGTGGCGGTGTTGAGCATTCTGCTCAGCTCGCTGACGCGTAAATATCGCGGCGGTTTTTTTCTCTCGGCAGTGATCTACGGCGTGCTGATCCGGCCTTACTGGATTCTGTTTTCGCTGTCGTGGGTTGGCGTCTGCGTGATGAAAAAGTACGTGTCGCGCCCGACCTTCTTCCTGATGTTGTTCCTGTTCTACCTCGCGGTGGCGATGTCGATTCAGCTCGCGCTCGGGTTTCCGGTGTCGTCGATCCGCGCCAGCAACAACGAACTGCGCACGGCGGGCGAGGAGGGCTCGAAATCGTTGATCGTCTCGTGGCTCACGGGCAGCGATTTCGTTTCGCAGGCGCTGGACTCGATGATCATTTTCTTCCGCTTGTCGTTTCCGGTGGAGCTGATTCTGCTCTCGGGGCCAGGCCAGGTGATCTTCGTCGCGTTGATGATCATGACCGCGTTGTTGCTGTTCAAAGTCATCACCTCGACTGATTACAAAGGCGCGCCGATCCAGACCAAACCCAAGGAACTGATCGCGATTCCGCTGGCGTTTCTGCTGGTGCAAGGTCTGTTCGAGCCGGACTTCGGCTCCTTCGCCCGGCACTTCTCGATGGTGGTGCCGGTGTTGTTTGTCGGCCTGGGCTTGATGCTGCGGGCAAACAAACCGGTGCAGGTTGAATCAAGAATTCTGAATTGAGGCAGGTGCTTTATGTCGAGCAAGAAAAAGTCCCTGGAGATTGAAACCCTGCGAGGCCTGGCGTGCCTGCTGCTGGTGCTGTATCACGTCATCGGCCCGCTGGGTGGCGGGTTGAAGATCGACATCGGCTCGCCGTTCCGGGTGATCGCCGATTCGATGGTGTACGTGCGCATGCCGCTGTTCACCTTCATCTCCGGGTACATCTATTCCATCTACAAGATTCGTGGCAATGACTTTTCCGCGTTCTTCAGCGGCAAGGTGCGGCGCTTGATCGTGCCGCTGTTTTGCGTGGGTGTGCCGTTCTCGGTGTTGCAAGCGGTGGGGCCGGGGGTGAACAAGGACGTCGGCGTGATCGACGCGTTGCTGTCGTTCTGGGTGCCGATCAACCACTTCTGGTTCCTGCAGGCGGTGTTCATTATTTTCATGTTCGTCGGGCTGCTGGAGTGGCGCGGGATGCTACGTTCGGCGACGCGGTTGTATGGGCTGTTTGCGTTTGCCGCTGTGTTGTTTTTATTGCCACCGTTCAAGTTCGATGCGTTCGGGATCAACGGGGCGATTTATCTGTTGCCGTTTTTTGTCGCGGGGATGATTGGTCAGGAGAATGTCGACCGGTTGAAGCAGACGTTCAAAGTGATCGGGCCGCTGGTGTTTGTACTGATCTCGCTGACGCTGCTGTATGTGGCGGCGATTGATCGCGAGTTGATTGTCGATCGGCGCAGTTTGATTGGTTTGACCGTGGGTTGCGTGTCGTGCATCGCCTTGCTGTCGAGTGATATGCGCTCGAAGGCGCTGACCTGGTTGGGCGGTTATTCCTATGCGATTTTCCTGTTTCATGTGCTGTTCGCGGCGACGTCGCGGTTTGTGCTGGGGCGGCTGGGGGTGAAGGATGAGAGCTTGCTGGTGCTCGGTGGGCTGAGCTTTGGCTTGCTCGGGCCGGTGGTGTTGTCGATGGTTTTCAGTCGGTTCAATTTCACTTCGGTGCTGTTCCTCGGCGAGCGGGCGGCGAAGAAGAAACCGGTGGCGCCCATCGTCCCTGTGGTACAGACGCAAAACAGCTAAAAGCTTCGCGAGCAAGCTCGCTCCCACAGTGGATCTCTGCAATTCACACCATCCCTGTGGGAGCTGGTGTACACAGATTTAGCGAATGTTCACAACTCCTGTGGGAGCGAGCTTGCTCGCGAAGGGGCCATTCCAGACTGAAGGAAAATTTTGCATGTTGGCAGTAGATGACGCGCAACCCGTGGCAGCGTCGGTGGTTCAGGTGGGTGATGCCCGTGAGCGTTTTGCGCAATGGCGTGAAGGCAAGGCTGGCAAGGTCTTGTCGGTCTCGGTGATCGGTGACAGCTACAGCGCCGGGCAGGATTTCTACCTGAACAAACTGGTGCAACGCGTGGCCGGGGAGGTCGGTTTTGCCGGGCCGGGTTATGTCGGTTTCAACCACGGCGCGGCGTTGGGCGGCACGCATTTCAAATACACCCGCAGCAGTGACAAGTACTTTGGCGGCGACTGGAAGGTCTCAGACCTGGGCCAGGCGAGTCCGGACAGTCGCACGGTAACAGGCCGGCCCGGCGCGTGGTTGCAAGTGGACGCGAGTCCTTCGCCGCGCATCGATACCGCTGTCACTCAGGCGAAACTGCTTTATCTGGGCAACGGGGAATCCAGCGAGATCCGTTACCGCTGGTCACCTTCAGAAGATTGGCAGCCGATGACGCTGACAGGCGCCGGGGTTCAGGAAGTGCAATTGGCAGGTCTCTCGGCAGCGAAAAACTGGTCATTCAAACTGGAAGTGGTGAAGGGCGCGCCGACATTGTTCGGGCTGTGGATGAGCAACGATCAGAACGGCGTTCGTGTCTCGAAACTGGCGGCCTCCGGTGCGGCGTCTGCGGATTTCTATCACAAGGACCCGCAATGGCAAGTGCAGTGGAAAGCTGCGGTGTCGAAGATTCCCGCTGATGTTTACCTGATCATGCTCGGTGGCAATGACCAAGGCTTCGGCGTGAAGCCTGCGCAGTACTTGCAGAACGTTCAGGGTCTGGTGGGCATGCTGCGTGAGATTCAGCCGCAGGCGAGCATCAACCTGATCATGCGTCAGGACACTACGCGCTCCAGTGCCTATCCGATGTCGGCGTACGCGCAGGTGCTTGAGCCTTGGGCGCGCGAGCAGCATCTGGGGTACGCCAATCTTCAGTGTGCGTTTGGTCCCGACGTCAAACGCTACGCGGCGGCGATGATCGGCCCGGACAAGATTCATCCGGTACCGGCCACGGGCGGGAAGGTGATTGCCGATTACTTTTATGGCTGGATCATGGGCGCCAAGGATCGTTGCGACGCCGCCCCTAAATAACACGCAAACCCCAGAGCGGTGATCGTTCCCACGCGGAGCGTGGGAACGATCAGGTGAGGGGAGTTATTCGAAGGCGTCGACCTGCTCGAGCAACTCCGCCATCTTCTGCGGCATCAATCGCGTGTCGCACCGCGTCTCGACGTTGATGATGATCGCCGGGTCGTTGCAGCAAATCCGCACCCGGAAGCGCCAGTCGCTGAAGATCACTTTCAGCCCGTCGCGGTCGTCCATCTCCAGCGCCTGCTCGCCGTAGAGCTTTTTCAAATGCGCGAGCAGCGGATACGGATCGCGCAGCGGCCGGCGGATATCACCGGACGCCGGAAACACGCCAATCCGCTCCACCAGCAGAATTGTGCCCAGCCATGACTCGTTGGCACTGGGCAATGGCTGATGGCGTGACAACCAGCTCATCACCCCGAGGTTACCCACCTCGCGTTCAATCTCTACGGAATGTTGTGCAATGTTCATGGTCGCCTCGTTGGGTGGGGGAGCCGTCTCAGCGGCCCTTGAGATAGACGTTTTCGTAGCAGAAATTGGTCGCCTGCAAGTAACCTTCAGCATCACCGCAGTCAAAGCGCAGGCCTTTGAATTTGTAGGCCAGCACGCAACCGTTCTGCGCCTGTTTCATCAGCGCGTCGGTGATCTGGATCTCGCCGCCCTTGCCCGGTTGGGTGTCGGCGATCAGGTCGAAAATATCCGGGGTGAGGATGTAGCGGCCGATGATCGCCAGGTTCGACGGCGCGTCCTGTGGGGCCGGTTTTTCCACCATGTTGTTGACCCGGTAAATGCCGTCGGACATCAGCTCGCCGGCGATCACCCCATACTTGTGGGTCTGGTCGGCCGGGACTTCCTGGATGGCGACGATCGAGCAGCGGAATTTCTTGTACAGCTCAATCATCTGCGTGAGCACGCCGTCACCTTCCAGGTTCAGGCACAGGTCATCGGCCAGCACCACGGCGAAAGGTTCATCGCCGATCAGCGGACGACCGCTGAGAATCGCGTGGCCCAGGCCCTTCATTTCCACCTGACGGGTGTAAGAGAAAGTACAGGTGTCGATCAGCTCACGGGTGCCGGCGAGGAATTTCTCTTTCTCGGTGCCACGGATCTGGTGTTCGAGTTCGTAGCTGATGTCGAAATGGTCTTCCAGCGCACGCTTGCCACGCCCGGTGACGATGGCCATGTGTTGCAGACCGGCGTCCCGCGCTTCTTCAACGGCGTATTCGATCAACGGCTTGTTGACGATCGGCAGCATTTCTTTCGGCATGGCTTTAGTGGCCGGCAAGAAGCGCGTGCCGTAGCCGGCAGCGGGGAACAAACATTTACGAATCATAAAAGTATCCTGGACAGTCATGGAACACAGGCGACAAATGCACGCACTAAATGAGGGCGTGCAAGTTTGAATAATATTGAACGACTGCTTTAATACCTGAGTAAGGTTGTTAATGGCAATTAATCGAGGGGGTAAAAGCTGACAATGTTATGAGATGTCGGTTAACCCGTTGTTAGTTATTTTTAGTCGGTATCCGTTGATAGTGATTGGTGCACTTGCAGTGCTAATAAGTAGCGGGCAATACAGTTTGAACTGGCGAAATAATTATTGCCAGTCATTGAACTAATTTTGTTTGAGGTTGTTGTCGGCTTGTTTGTGTGGATTGTGACACATCTCCAGCACAAGACGCTTGACAGCTACTTGGCACTTATCCAATGACGGACCGCGCTATGAAGATTCTGGTAACGGGGGGCGCCGGCTATATCGGCTCGCACACCACACTTGCACTGCTTGAAGCAGGTTATGAAGTTGTCGTACTGGATAATCTTTGCAACAGCAGCGAAGCCGCGTTGCACGCCGTTGAAAGCATCTGCGGCAAGAGTGCGTGGATGATCCGCGGCGATGTCTGTGATCGGACATTGCTCGAGCGGATTTTCCGCGAACACAACATCGAAGCGGTGCTGCACTTTGCCGGCCTGAAAGCGGTCGGCGAAAGCGTGCGCAAGCCGCTTGAGTACTACGAAACCAACGTCAGTGGCAGCATCACGTTGTGCCAGGCGATGGCGGCGGCGGGGGTATTTCGGCTGGTGTTCAGTTCGTCGGCCACCGTATATGGCGAGCCTGAGCAGATGCCGATCCGCGAGGATTTCCCCACCGGCAACCCGACCAATCCCTACGGCCAGTCCAAGCTGATCGTCGAGAACGTCTTGCGTGATCTAAGCCTGGCCGAACCGCGCTGGAGCATCGCCTTGCTGCGCTACTTCAACCCGATCGGCGCGCACGCCAGCGGGCACATGGGCGAAGACCCCAACGGCATCCCGAATAATCTGGTGCCTTACATCAGTCAGGTGGCGGTCGGCAGCCTTCAGGAGTTGTCGATCTTCGGCAACGATTACCCGACCATCGACGGTACCGGAGTGCGCGACTACATCCACGTCGTCGATCTGGCGGACGGCCATTTGAAGGCCTTGCAGTCGATCTCCGGGCGCACCGGCATTCATACCTGGAACCTTGGCACGGGCGATGGCTACAGCGTGCTGCAAGTGCTCCACGCCTTCGAGCAAGCCTGCGGGCAACCGGTGCCGTACCGGATGATGCCGCGTCGTTCCGGGGATATCGCCGAGAGTTGGGCCGATGCCTCCAAGGCTGCAAAAGAGTTGGGCTGGAAAGCCACGCGCAACTTGCAGGATATGGTCACCGACACATGGCGCTGGCAATCCAGTCACCCCAAAGGCTACTTGCAATGATGGCCATTTAGTCCAATGTTATTTTCAGTCAGGTTGTTAGATAACGTCGGGAAATTACACTGGCAATGCCTTTTGCAAGTCCGTAGATATAAACCTGCCGTTCGACTTTTATCAGTTGGGTATGACTGTGAAAGAACAACGGATCTTGTTCGCGCTTTTTGCGGACTTGAACGCTACCACCTCTAACTCAGACCGTTTTTTAACAGGTCGAATGTTAGAAAGGAGTTGTTATGAAAAAAGTGATGGCAGTTGCCCTGTTGACGATGTTGAGCAACTGGGCTGCCGCCGCTGAAGCACCGCTGACAGCGGTGACCAATGTAGGTGGCAATGTGGCGGCTTCTCAAGCGCCGGCAGCCAGTACTGCAATGGTCGCCAGTGCAGTAGCGGCGTCTAACAGCGGTGGCAGTGCCAATGGCGGTACTACCGGTACCACGGGTACCACCGGTACAACCGGCACGCATAACTAACAGGAACATTTGTTAGTGCAGTACAAGGTCGCCCGACGCAAGTCGGGTGACTTTGTTTTAGGATTCGCCCTTGAATAGCGTAGTGCCATTATGACTCGTAGTGTTTATCTTTTAATGTTGGCAAGTCTCGCTTTGCAAGGTTGCATGTTTTCCCCCGGTCAATACCTCAGCACCGGGAGCATTACCCGCCAGGGCGCCAGCGAAAGCAGCCGGGTCGAGCTGATTCCGATCACGCCCAAGCTGATCGCCATGAACCGCGCCACGCAAAAGCGTGAGTCGCTGCCGGCGGAACTGCTGGCGACCCCGGCCGAATACCGCATCGGCAACAACGATGTTCTCTACATCACCGTGTGGGATCACCCCGAGCTGACGGCGCCATCGGGCGCGCAACAACAGATCGATGCCAACGGCCGACTGGTGCGTTCCGACGGCACGCTGTATTACCCGTTCATCAAGGAAGTTCAGGCCGCCGGCCGGACTATCCAGCAACTGCGCTCGGACATCGAACAGCGGCTGTCGGCGTTCATCGCCGAACCGCAAGTGGATGTCGCGGTGTTGCGTTTCGCCAGCCAGAAAGTCGTGGTCACCGGTGCGGTGGCCAAGGCTGGCCCGCAGGCGATTTCCACCAACCCGCTGAGCGTGGTCGAGGCCCTTGGTTCGGCCGGTATCGATACCAACAACGCCGATCTGTCCGGGCTGCTGCTGACACGTAACGGCCGCACCTATCCACTGAATCTCGACTCGCTCAATCAGCAGGATTCCGAGTTGCAGAACGTCTACCTCAAGGGTGGCGATCAGCTGTATCTGCCGTACAACGACAACAAGCGCATCTACGTGATGGGCGAGGTCAACCAACCGCGTGCACTGAGTTTCAAGACCGCGACGATGAACCTCACCGACGTGCTCGGTTCGGTCGGCGGCTTGAGCCAGACCACCTCCAACGGCAACGCGGTGTACGTCATTCGCGGCGTGGAAAACCTCGATGTCGAACCGGCGAAGATTTACCAGTTGGAAGCCGAGTCGCCGACCGCCATGGCGCTCGCCTCGCACTTCGAAGTCCGCCCGCAGGACGTGGTGTATGTCGGGCCTGCCAACGTGACTCGCTGGAACCGTCTGATCAGTCAATTGGTGCCGTCGGCATCGATTGTCGGCACTGGCGCTTCCGCTGCGAAGAACTGGAGCGAATACAGTAACAACAGCAAATAGGGCCGCCGACTTTGAACATTTTGAAAGTTGGCCTGTGCCTGCTGGCGGCCGCGTTGTTGTGTGGCTGTAACCCGCTGATGAGCGCTTCGTTGAATAACCTCAAGGCCGCGGTCGTCGGCCCGGATGAAGTCGACGTGTCGGCGGCCGAAGTGGCCGGGGTCAATTACCCGCAACTGAAACTGACCACGCCGTCCGGCTCCGGGGTGCTGGCGCTGGTGCGCGAGCGCGAAGACCTGCAGTTCTGGGTCGCTTCCGGCAAACAGGTTCTGTTGCTGCGCAATGGCCTCGCCGTGCGCAGCATTGGCCTGGGCCTGGAAGGTGATCTGGATGGCACGCGGCTGGCCGATGACTCGCCGTTCAAGCAAGGCCTGCACCACGTCGCGGACGGTTTCACCACGCGGCGTTGGATCGACCTCTACAAGGGGCAGGAAGTCGGCGTGATTGTCAACAGCCGCTTCTCCCGCCGCTCGGAACAGACCCTGCAGATTCTCGACAAGGAATACACCGTGCTGCGTGTCGATGAGCAGATTGACGCCCCGGCCATCGGCTTGAGCGCGACCAATCGTTACTGGGTCGATCCGCGTGACGGTTTCATCTTGCAGAGCGAGCAGCAACTGACCTCGCAGTTGCGCGTCAAGCTTGTGCAACTGACCCCAGATCGCAGGCACCTGCCGTGATGCGCCTGAAACTGTTATCGGCGAGCCTGATGCTGGTCGCTAGCGTGAGTCAGGCGGCCGTCACCGTGTCGGGTGATGTCGCCAATCCCGGGCCGGTCGCTTTGCCACCGGGCGGGCGCTTGCTTGATGTGATCAGCGAAGCGGTGCCGAATGCCGAAGGCTATTGGCTGGCGGGCGGGTTGCTGCGGCAGTCGCTGATAGAAGAGCAGACACGGCTCAAGGTCGGTGTGCTGTTTGATCTGGATGTGCTGCAACGCATGTCGATGCTTTTTGACCGGCCAAGTCGGGCGGCGCTGGCGCGGCGCATTGCCGAAGAAGTGCGGCAGATGCCTGTGACCGGACGGCAGATTGCCGATCTCGATCCGGTTGCGTTGGAGGTTGGCTTCGCGCGCAACATTCGCCTCGATGACGGCGATCGTCTGATCTACCCGAAACGTGTCGACGAAGTGCAAGTGCTCGGTGCTGTCGCCGAACCTTGCCACTTGCCGTATCAGCCGTTGCAGGAGGCCCGTGAGTACCTGCAAGGCTGCTCGATCCTGAGCGATGCCGAAGCCGATTACCTGTGGCTGATCCAGCCCAACGGCGTGTCGCGGCGCGTCGGCATTGCCCACTGGAATCGCGAGAGCGGGCAATTCCCCGTGGCCGGCAGCAAGATTCTGGTGCCGGTGAAAAATGATGATCTTGATCCGCCTATCCCTGAGCTGAATCAGCAGTTGGCTGAATTTATTGCCACGCAGCTGGCCGAGGTGGTTCGTTGAAGTTACGTTTTGCAGCTGTGTTGTTATTGCCGTGTGGTTTGGCTCATGCAGAGCCGCGCATTACCCAGAATGACTTCGGTGGCACCGGTCTGTTGCAGACGCCGACCGCGCGCATGGCCCCGGCCGGCGAGTTGAGCGTCAACGCCAACCGCACCGATCCGTACAGTCGCTACAGCGTGTCGTTGCAACCGCTGGACTGGCTCGAAGGTTCGTTTCGTTACACCGCGATCACCAACCGGCCGTACGGCTCGGAGGCCCTCAGCGGTAGTCAAAGCTATAAGGACAAGGCGGTCGACGTCAAAGTCCGGCTGTGGCAGGAAAGTCACTGGCTGCCCGACGTGGCCCTGGGCTTCCGAGATGTCGGTGGTACCGGTTTGTTCTCCAGTGAATTTTTCGTCGCCAACAA
This sequence comes from Pseudomonas sp., assembly GCF_049300855.1. Taxonomy (GTDB): domain Bacteria; phylum Pseudomonadota; class Gammaproteobacteria; order Pseudomonadales; family Pseudomonadaceae; genus Aquipseudomonas. The sequence goes on from NZ_JBAQKH010000045.1 coordinate 83,337, forward strand.
ACGCTACGACAACTTCGATTTCAGCGCCGGGATTGCCTGGGGTTACCTCGGTAATCGCGGCGATATCGACAACCCGTTGGGCTACGTCAGCGATCGCTTCGATACCCGGCCGGCGCTTGAAGGGACCGGTGACGTCAACTCGGGTTCGTACTTTCGTGGCCGGCCGTCGTTCTTCGGTGGCGTGAGCTATCAGACGCCGTGGGACCGCCTCAGCCTGAAACTCGAATTTGAAGGTAACGACTACAAGCACGAGCCGAAGGACAACGAGATCAAGCAGGACTCGCCGATCAACCTCGGCGCGGTGTTCAAGGTCACCGATTCGGTCGATGTCAGCGCGGCGTGGGAGCGCGGTAATACGGCGATGTTCGGCGTGACTTTCCACACCAATTTCGTCAGCCGCAAAGCACCAGCGAAGACTTATGATCCGACCCCGGAACCGCTGCCGGCGAAGGCACCGACCACGGCGATGGATCAGGTCAACTGGGCCAACGTCTCGCAGCGATTGCAGCAGAATGCCGGCTACAAGGTCGAGCGCATCACCCAGCGTGATTCCGAGCTGATCGTGTATGGCGAGCAGCAGCGCTACTTCCATTCGTCCAAGGCTGTCGGGCGGGCGAGCCGGATTCTCGACAACAGCGTCAACGACGACATCGACTGGTTCACCGTGGTCAACAAGCGCTACGACTTGCCGCTGGAAGAAACCAGCGTGCCGCGCCAGACCTTCCGCGAAGTGATCAACAACGAAGAGCCACTTGAATCGTTGCACCGCACCACCGAGATCAACCCGGCGATGCCGCACAACGAGAAGACCCTTTACACCGAAGCGCCGCAGCATTTCAGCTATGGCGTGGGGCTGGGCTTCAAGCAGAACGTCGGCGGCCCGGATGGCTTGCTCTATCAATTGAGTGCTGATGCCGACGCCGAATACCGTTTCAATCGCAACACTTGGTGGAGCGGTTTGCTCAGTGCCAACCTGGCCAACAACTTCGACAAATTCAGCTACGACGCGCCGAGCGGTTTGCCGCGTGTGCGCACGGATTTGCGTCAGTACCTGACCACGTCCAACACGACCATGCCGTTGTTCCAGGTCAGTCATGCCGAGCAGTTGGATAAAGACTGGTATGGCATGGTGTATGGCGGTTATCTGGAGTCGATGTTTGCCGGTGTCGGCGGTGAGGTGTTGTTCCGCCCGACCGGTGAGCGCTGGTCGGTGGGCGCGGACCTGAACTGGGTGCGGCAGCGCGATTTCGATCAGGGTTTTGCCCTGCGTGATTACTCGGTGGTGACCGGGCATGTCACGGCGTATACCGATCTGCCGTTCGATACGTTGGCGGCGGTGAGCGTCGGGCGTTATCTGGCCGGGGATTGGGGCGGTACGCTGGACATCTCGCGCGAGTTTTTCAATGGCGTGCGTTTTGGCGCGTGGGCGACGATCACCACGGCGGGCAGTGCCGAGTATGGCGAAGGTAGTTTCGACAAAGGCATCTACCTGTCGATCCCGTTCGACGAAATGATGAGCATGTCGACCATGCGCCGCGCCAACCTGGTCTGGGCCCCGCTGACCCGTGACGGTGGTGCGCGACTCAATCGCAGCTACCAGTTGCACTCGATGACCGATAGCCGGGAAGGGGATATGTTTTATCGGAATTTCGAGAAGATTACCGAGTAAGCGCGGATCTCCCGAACACCTCGCAAACCTGTGAGAGTGAGCTTGCTCGCGAAGGCGCCAGATCAGCCAGCATCATCGCTGCCTGACCCTCCGCTTTCGCGAGCAAGCTCGCTCCCACAGGTTATGTGTCGAGTCACTAAGCCCGAGCCAATCCTAAACCCCTGTGGGAGCTGGCTTGCCAGCGAAGAGGCCGGCACATTCAACATTGATGTTGCCAGACCCACCGCCATCGCTGGCAAGCCAGCTCCCACAGGTTATGTGTCGAGCCACTAAGCCTGAGCCAATCCCAAATCCTTGTGGGAGCTGGCTTGCCAGCGAAGAGGCCGGCACATTCGACATTGGTGTTGCCTGACCCACCGCTTTCGCTGGCAAGCCAGCTCCCACAGGTTATGTGTCTAGCCACTAAGCCTGAGCCAATCCCAGATCCCTGTGGGAGCGAGCTTGCTCGCGAAGGCGTCACCACAGCCAGCATCATTGTTGCCTGACCCAACGCTTTCGCGAGCAAGCTCGCTCCCACAGTTTTTGCACTCACCCGCAATCCAGCGCCACTCCCAAATCCCACGCACAAAAAAGGGGACTTTCGTCCCCTTGCGGTATCCAGCTTTGAACCTCAGTAAATATCCTTCGACAGCAATGTAAACGGCGTCTTCACCAGGATCTTCAAGTCCAGCCACAGCGACCAGCTGTTGATGTACTGCAGGTCAATTTCCACACGCCTCTGCATCTTGTCGAGGGTGTCTGTCTCACCGCGGCAGCCGCTGATCTGGGCCAGCCCGGTGATCCCCGGTTTAATCCGGTGACGCGCCATGTACGCGAGGATTTTCCCCGAGTAGAAATGGTTGTGCGCAACAGCATGCGGGCGTGGCCCGACCAGTGCCATGTGCCCTTGCAGCACGTTGAACAGTTGCGGCAATTCATCCAGCGAAGTGCGGCGGATAAAGCGCCCGACCGGGGTAATGCGCGAGTCATTGCGGCTGGCCTGCTTCACTTCACGGTCATCGTGAACACGCATCGAGCGAAACTTCCAGACCTTGATCACCTTGCCGTTCCAGCCATGGCGATCCTGCTTGAAAAACACCGGGCCGGGCGAGTTGATCTTCACCGCCAGCGCAATGATCAGCAGGATCGGACTCAACGCGATAATCGCCAGCAAAGCCACGGTTTTCTCCACCAGACTTTTGCTCAAGGCAGCGGTAGGGCGGCTGGTCAGCGGACTCTCGTTGAGGTAGATCGCCGGCAGACCGTCCACGACTTTCACCGAGTGATTGAGCAGGGTCAGACTGTTCAAGTCCGGCACCCACACCACATCGACGTTGGCACCGAGCAAGTCGCTATAAATCGCCTCGATTTTCGCGGCTTCACACAGCGGCAGGGTGATGTACAAGCGGCGGATGTCATGCGCCTCGATCAGCTCCAGCAACTGTTCCTGATCGCCGACCACGCGCGGTGCATCGGAACCCAGTGCAGACACATCACCATTGCTGACCAAACCTACCAACGGCAGATTTTCCAGTTGGCTGAGCTTCTTCGCCAGGCCCAGCGCCAGTTCGCCGGTGCCGACGATCAGGGTCTTGTGTTCGCTTTTACGCGAGCGCTGGTAGTACTTGGAAAACGCATGCAGCGGAGCATAGAGAAACGCCTGACCGAGGAAGCCATACACCGCCCAGCTCAGAATCACCTGCCGCGAAAACAGCTCATCGGCCTGGCAGACAAAGGCGATGCACGCCAGCGCCGCCATGGTCATCGACCAACCCATGAACAGTCGACCGAGACCGGTCAGGTAATTGTCACGCTTGCGATAAACACCGCTAAACGTATAAGCCGGCACCGACGCCAGTACCGCCAGCGTTGCACACATTCGGTAGTAAAACGCGACTGTCCCGGTGTGCTGCTCGGCGAGTATGAACAGCAGCGTTACCACAAAGCCCTGTGCCAGCGCCCATTGGCCCCAAAAGGTCAGTCCCTTGAGGCCTGTGCTTCGATTGATACTTAGAGAAAGATCCATACGGTATCCCCAAAAGACGTCCATTCAGGTTTCAACAGTTGAAATCCGAGTTGTTATGCAGACTTATTGTTTTTGTTGTAGCGAGTGTCCTGAGGTAACAACATCGATATGCCGAACTGTCGTCAGTCAATAGACTAAGTTATTGGCTGGAATGGTGTCTGACGAGTTCTAACAAGATGGCACAGTGCCAACTTTTTTAATAATTAAATAGAAGGGTGTTAGAAAAGGTCGTAGAGCGAGGGGTGAATAAAGTGTGTTGTATTTGTTACTGTTGCAGGGTGGAGGCAGGGAATGTTTATTTCAGGGAGGAGGATGAAGCCAAACAGAGTGCTCTTGTTGTTTTTGTAATCGCACATTTATCTGTTTGTTCTGTTCGTGGAGGTCCTGCGTAATTACGCGACGATTTCCTGAATCAGGCAATAACCGCGGTTTCTGACGGCACGAAACAGTCGCTCTCCATTACTGGCGCTTTTGAATTTGTCTTGCAGGCGACTCAGGCACATTTCCAGGCCGCGATATTGTTCCGGTTCTCGACCGATGCTGAGGATCAGCTCGTCACGACTGACAACACGCTCTTCATGGCTGAGCATTTTTCTGACCAATGCTGTTTCCAGGCCAGTCAGGCTGATTTCAACCCCTTCTTTGACCAGTGCGCCCTGATCAGGGTGGAGATGCCACGTTTCATTGCCGGGCATATCACCTTCAACGGCAGGCGGCATGTTGCGGGTTTCCCCGTTAATGGTCGGAACATTCTGGAAAGGATTAGCCGATTGCGCCGCCCGCCATTCGGACTCGAGCGTGGCCAATATTCGCTGAGTATCGTGTTCGATACTGCGCGGGGCGTTTTTACGACTGATGCCTGGATATGTGAACTCCATCACCATTGGAGCGGAAGAGGGCGAATCAATCCCTTCAAACGAATTGAAACGTTCACTGGACAGCATGCGCTCCAGTTCGCGTTGCGACGTTGTACTGTGAGTCACGACAACAAAATATTTCCTTGGGAGGGTTGTACTAGTTTCCATGTCTCTCTCCTAAATACACACCAAAATTGGCTAAAAGAAAAATCGGCAGGCGAGCAATGACTTCCTCGGAAGTAATCGATAGGCAGGGTCTGGGCCCAAGATTGGCCCTCGATAAATTCCACTCGATCTGCTGCTATGTTATGGAGTTTTATTGTTATGGGGCGTGTTGTCGCGCTCATTCAATTGCTTGATTTCAAACAGGCGTGAAGCAGAACGGGAGCTATATGGTTGCATCAGACGATCCTTCGTACGTATGCAAAAGGGAAGGCTGCCCGAGAGTCAGGCAGTCGATATCAGACCCCGCAGCAGGCGATAGCCATAGCCGCGAATGCTCTGAATCGCGTTTGTACCATACATGTCCTTGATTTTTCCACGCAAGCGACTGATTGATTTTTCCAGTGCGCGAGGGTCGTAGAAATTGGTGTTGAGGCCCATGATGCTGGCGATTTCATCATGGCTCAGAATGTGATTACCGGTTTGCGCGAAGGCTTCGAGGATCTTCATTTCGGCAAACGAGATGTCGAGTTTCTTGCTGGTGCCCATCAGGCAGATACGGGTTGGATCAAGCGTCAGATCGATATCGCGCTGCCATTCTTCACTGTTGAAGAACTCGCCCAGCAACTCGGCGCTATCGTCGGAAAGGGTATTGAGCTTGATACAAACATCCGCGCCAGCCAGATAATATTTGATCTTGTTGAAGGCGCCGCGACCGGTGATCACCGCACAAATGATCGGCTTCAAGTTGTCGCTGCGCAGGTTCTCGACCAGCGCAAGATTGTCTTCGAGGGCCTGTGGGCTGTCGATAACCAGGAAGATGGCTCGATACGAACCAGACTGTTCATTCAACTGATACGAACTAGTGTACGCATTGGCTTCGAGCGCCATATCACTGCGTAAATGCTGGGCGACTAGCGCTTTGAAATGTTCAGCCACGCCACGGGTACGACCCAGAGTAAGAACACCGGGTTCGTCGTTTGTCGGGCGCGGACTTCTAGTCGCTAAGTTCCCTGAGAGCATCATGCATTGACTCGAATTAAGTGCTGACATCGGGATGTTAAAGCACCGGTTCTCATCTGTGACTGACAATTGGTAACATTCACGCGATTTTTAGACGTGGCTCCCGAGTTTTCTAACAATAATTAAGCTTTTCAAGCTTTTAGTTGATTTTCTCGGAGGGGTGAACTACTGCTTAGATGGTGGCGATATGCAATGGTGCCACTATTTTGAGCTTATTGCGATAGCCATGTCCATGTCTAATTGCCACTGTCTGGCCATCGCTGAATAATGTGATATTGATCACACTTTATTGCCAGAGCAACTTTTTTCTGCAAAAAGGCCTAAATATTTTCTGCGTAGTTCGTCAGCCGACGATTACTAACATGGCTTGAGTGTGTCTTTTAATAAGACGTAATCTTTGTGGCTGATGAACTTTTGCGTTTATGTATGTCAATGGTCTCACTGCAGATACTCAACCCCTGAGTGTTATTACCCGGTCGCTCGCCAAGAGCGCTCTGACGGAGGATTAATGGATTTCTGGACCCTTTTCCAGGTGTTGATATTAGGTGCGGTAGAAGGCCTGACCGAGTTCTTGCCGATCTCGAGTACCGGCCACCAGATCATCGTCGCCGACTTGCTGGAATTCGGCGGTGAACGCGCCATGACCTTCAACATCATTATTCAACTGGGTGCCATCCTTGCCGTCGTCTGGGAGTTCCGACCGAAGATCTTCGAAATCGTCAAAGGCCTGCCGACTCAACGCAATGCACAACGTTTCACCCTCAATTTGCTGATCGCCTTTCTGCCCGCCGTGGTCTTGGGCGTATTGTTCGCCGACGCCATCCATGAATACCTGTTCAACCCGATCACCGTTGCCGTGGCACTGGTCGTCGGCGGCATCATCATGTTGTGGGCCGAGCAGCGCAGCCATGTGATCAGCGTCGAACACGTCGACGACATGCGCTGGTCCCACGCACTGAAAGTCGGATTCGTACAATGCCTGGCGATGATTCCCGGCACCTCACGCTCCGGCTCGACCATCATCGGCGGTCTGCTCTTCGGCCTGTCGCGCAAGGCCGCCACCGAGTTCTCGTTCTTCCTCGCCATGCCGACCATGGTCGGCGCCGCCGTCTATTCCGGCTACAAATACCGCGACCTGTTCCAGCCCAACGACCTGCCAGTCTTCGCCCTCGGCTTCGTCACCGCATTCATCTTCGCGATGATCGCCGTGCGTGGCTTGCTCAAATTTATTGCCAACCACAGCTACGCCGCGTTCGCCTGGTATCGGATCGCGTTTGGTTTGTTGATTCTGGCGACGTGGCTGTTTGGCTGGGTCAACTGGACCGCAGCAGCGGCCGCCTGATGGCAGAAGCCAGGCGGAACAATCCGCCTGGCTCAGTACGGGAGGAGGGGATTAACGACCTTCAAGCAGCTCCGCCGCCTGATCCAGCAACGCCAGCGGATCCTTGGCCTTGTGAATATCCACCGACAACAACTGACGAAATTTCCGCGCCCCCGGGAACCCCGTGCCCAGGCCCAACACATGCCGCGTGATGTGATGCATCGAACCACCGGCCAGCAAATGTTCGGCTATATAAGGACGCAACTGCGCCAACGCCTCAGCCCGACTGATCACCGGCGCCGAACTGCCGAACAACTGCTGATCCACCTCCGCCAGCAAATACGGATTGTGATAAGCCTCACGCCCCAACATCACACCGTCAAACGTCTGCAAATGCTCATGGCAAGCCTCCATCGTCTTGATCCCGCCATTCAGCACAATCTCCAACTCAGGAAAATCCGCCTTCAGCTGCGCCGCCACGTCATAGCGCAACGGCGGAATGTCGCGATTCTCCTTCGGCGACAACCCCTCCAGAATCGCAATCCGCGCATGCACGGTAAAACTGGTGCACCCGGCATCGCGGACGGTGCCGACGAAATCACACAACTCCGCGTAACTGTCCCGACCGTTGATGCCGATGCGGTGCTTTACCGTTACCGGAATCGACACCGCGTCTTGCATCGCCTTCACACAATCCGCCACCAGTTGCGGGTGACCCATCAGGCACGCGCCGATCATGTTGTTCTGCACACGATCGCTTGGGCAGCCGACGTTCAGGTTTACCTCGTCGTAGCCGTGTTCCTGTGCCATGCGGGCGCAGGCTGCCAGATCCAATGGAACGCTACCGCCCAACTGCAGCGCGAGAGGGTGCTCGGCTTCGTTGTGACGGAGGAAACGCTCGTGATCGCCGTTGAGGAGAGCGCCGGTGGTGACCATTTCGGTGTAGAGCAGGGCGTTCTTCGACAGGAGGCGTAGGAAGAAACGGCAATGGCGGTCAGTCCAATCCATCATTGGGGCGACGGAGAAGCGGCGGGAGAGTGGGGCGGGTTGTAGAGGCATTTGGGGAATCTGAATCAGAAGGGCGAAGGTGGGGGAGTTTATCAGGATTGGGATAGGACGGAGGCTTACGCGTATTTACTACGTGCCCTTGCTCGCCAATGAAGCGAGACGGATCGACTGAATATTGTGGTCTGGCCCCTATTGTTGCTTGGCCATAGATCCAGCCAGCTTCGTCCGCTACGACTTCGCTGAGCACGTGGTCAGAAGGGCTGAAAGCCCGCTTTATCATTCTGCCCAAACGGCGAGCTCCCTTCATCATCATTACGAAAAACCAGATCAGGGGGATAAGCGGAATCGAGATCAGGATTCCACCCCACACGTTGATCTGATGTACAACCCAGCGCAAAAGGCCACCTTGGTGTGGTGCCCGGTGCCACTCTCAATGCCGTCTGCAGTTTTGTAAGCAAAGCCGAACACCGTGATGCCGCCGCGCCAGTGAGCAAAGACAGCATCATGAAAAGCCCATTGCTCAGGCATCGGTGGGCTTCTCGTGTAAAAAGCTTAGAGCAAAGAGGTGATGTAAGTTACCGGCAAGTGATCCTGGATTGTCGTCAAGGCTGAGGATCATGTACTCATGCCCTTGCATACCTTTGACGCCGATTCCCATGTCATCAATCCACGCATTTCGTATGTGATAAGTCTGATGCCGCTCACCGTCAAACTCTTCACCGTCTATTACGCCATACATAAGCCCTGCAACATCCATGACGTTGTCGGTACAAAGGATGTAGGCTTCATATATAAGTGCATTTATTGCCATCTAGCCTCCTTAAAGCCTTATTGTACAGCTTGCTAGAGTAGTCGATAAATCGTATGATGCTTTTTCTGCGCTGAAACCAAGGACAAGGAAGAATGTTTAGAAGTTACAGAATATCTAATTACACGGGACTAGCCTGCACCTTTTCTTTTTTGATTCGCGAGCACGGCGTACAAACCGTTTATGATGCCGTCTTGAGTTTGTCGAAGTCTCTTTCATCGGGATCTGACGAAGATCGCGAACTCTCAGACGCGCTAGGGAAGTTGGCAATTGCTATCAACTCTAAAGGTATTAAGTCTGTAGTTGAGGGGATTCCTAGCGTCAAAAAAGCGTGGCGCAAGAAAACTGAAGCAAGGGTGGAAGCGTGGCACAAATTACTGGAAACAGCTGATCAAATTAATTATAGAAATCTCGCGTTCTTCAAGTTCATGGAGGTTCCGCAGCTGCCATTCAATCTACCCGCTAGAACGCGATTCATAATCCCTGAGCCAGTTTCAAGAATCGATGTTCGCCTTGAAAAGTTCGCTCAAGATCGAGATGAGCATTCCTGGTATCCGTTCGAGAAATTCATCCTGTCGGAGTACCCAGCGTTAATTCAAAGCCAAATTGAACTTTATGATCAGTTAGTTGAGATACTGCAAACAGGACGAAACGACACCAATAACCATGCGCTTTCGATCCTAGAGGTTCCAAAGGGGTCTATACATAAGGTTGCTGATCTAGGGCAGCACTATGATCTCGCCCGAGATACTCTACCAAGGCTCAGGGCTGAAATTGAGAAGTTCGAAGGCGCATTAAAAGAAGAACTGAATGGGAGTAGGTTCTGGGATGAAGCTCGTTCGGAAATTGAAAAAGAACTACCTGATCAACTTGGACACATTATTGTCTACGAGACTGTCAAAGGCATAGAGTCCAAGATAGAGGGGGCAGTAAAGGAAGGCTTACTCAGCCCTCCTGCGTACTAAGTGAGTAACGAGATCTTATAACGCTGGAGCCAGTTCCTCTTCTAGCTCCAGCGGCTTACCAGGTATGTACTCTATGTAACTGCGCCTCAACCTGCATTCCCTTGGCTTAAATAGCGCATCAAAAATAGCGTCGAGGAGCTCGAGAATCTCCTGAATCATTTTCTGGACTTCATAGTCCCTAGCTGTGAACTTGACGTAGATCGGGCTTCTTCTCTTCCTTGAGGTTGCAACGAATTCATAGTAATAGATTCGAGCTCTTTCTTGTTCTTCACTATCTCTTCTTGCAATTTCAATCTGAAGTTCACGAATGGTTTCGGGGTCATAATGTGTTCCTTTCTGCGTAGTTAGTTTGTGCCATGTGAGCCTGGAGCGCTTGAGCTGTCTGCCACTTATATGTTTGCCGTCAAATTCGAAGCTAATGCCTTTCGGTTGCCCTTCATCATTGAGCGTGAGGTTGATGTAGACCTTTTGCTTCCTTAGTGCCCGGACGAAGTCGAACATGTCGCCTTGGGCCTAGTTGGTGGCTTCGATAGCGCCTGCGATTTTTGCGATCATCTTGTGCTTCAAGGGTAAGTCGTTGTCGCGGATCGATGCCTGTAGCTCTGCGTGAGTGATCGAAACGCCCCACGTGTCCTTGGGCTTTGGTGCCTTGGACAGCCTGAAGCGGTCTTCGATGCCGGACACTGACTCAAGGCTGATCAAGCGTTCGTTGCTGTCCTTGACCATCGAGAAGTCGTCATTGAGCCGGATGCGATTTGCGACGATGTGGACGTGTTGGTGGTCTTTGTCTTGGTGCATAACGGCGACGTACTGATTCGTTTCGTCGAAGCCTAGATCTGTCATGTACGTCTGGACTGCTGTGCGCCACTGCTGGGTTGTCAGGGACTCTCCGGGCCTCAGGGATAGCATTGCGTGAAAGACGGGTTTGATTGGCTTGTCAGAGTCGATTGAGAAGCGCCTGAGGGTTTCGACTTGGTCGAACTCTTTAATCATCTCCGACAAGTCCGTCTCGTTGCCCTGGAGCACTCCTGGCAGCGGGTCTTTGCTCATGGTGTTGTGGCTGATCGTCCTGATGCCACTGATCTCATGGTCGTGCTTAGTACAGCCGAAAATGTAGCGGATGCGGTTCTTGAAAGAGCCTGCCAACTTCGGGAAGATTTTGCCGATCATTTGATTTCTCCCAGGTTGATCTGGGCGATGTACTTCACTTTCTCAAGGAGTTCGCTTCCTGGGCGATCCGCATTGATCATTGATGCTAGGTTCATAAGCTCACGAGCGATCTGAACAACGTCTTGGCCAACTTTAGGTTTGACCTGGCCGTTAGCAACGAAGTCGCGAATGAACGCTCCAGCGGACTTGTAGCCTGCCTCAGCGACTTTGGCATTCAAGGTGTCGAGTTCAGTTTTGTTTAGCCGCAGAGTGATGCGGGATTCTTTATTCTGCCTCTCAATAGTTTTCATCTTGGCTCACCTTTATTGTTTTTATATGAGCTTTGCTCTAACGCAACACCCGAAGGGATGTGAGTATCTAGTCGTACTTGTCTGACATAGACACAACTGGCTAAAAAGAAGCTCTAGACTCATTATGCTAATGGAGCTTTAGGTGGTTCTAGTGCTTTTGCTATTTGTTTTGATTTATTTGTTTGTATAGCTAAACCTTCGCAAGGTGTGAATGCGAAATCGCAGTATGGGAGTGCGAAACCACTCTGGTTGACTGCGGTTTTGCTTTAGTTGAGTGCGGAATTCGCAAGGGGAAGAGCGAAATCGCAGTATGGTCTTGCGACTTCGCTTTCACAATGTGCAATATGTCAGTTGTAAAAGGTTATGCTCGGGAAAATGCCTGTCTCCTTTCCTTCTGCAACGATACTGTCAAATGCATCAAAGAACTTCTCTGGCGTACTTAGCTTCGCAGTCCATGTCACTAGCTCTGGATATCCCATTACGTAACATGAAGCACCCATTTCATTATCTAGCCCAAGAACTCGATCCGAGTAGCTTTCCCATTCATTGACGAAAGTTTCTTGGACAACTATTAGGTTTCGGATCACCTTGTCGTGCGTTTCAATCTCAAAGATATCTTCGCCAAAGTGAAACTGCAGGTTGTCACCACGTCTCAGGTACTTAATCGCTCCTCTCGTCTGATCAATAGCTTTATCCAGAGCCTTTGAAACTGTCGAGATCTTTCTTTTTAGAGTTCGATCTAAGGACTTCTCAGTGTTTGGGCTGTCCTTGGCCTGAATCAACAGCAAATATTCATCGGAGGCAACTAAAACGTCGACGAACTCTTCATTGTTATCTGTGCGAAGTGGGTTGAGGAATATTGAGTCTTCATGAAATACTTTTTGAAGTAGCCTTACAATATCCATCTCCTGAAAGCTACCTGGCTCTAGCCTCTCAAGGGTCGAGTGGCTCACAGGTGGGCCTTTTTGAAAAAGGTTGTTCATGGGTACTGCGTCTAGAATGAATAAGTCCTCGACCATAAGTGGTTCAAGGAAATTAACCTTGATCGAGTTCTTATCATCCTGAAGCGATCTGCGCATGAACCAGTGATTAGTTAAGTCACGAATTTCATAAGCAGCCTCAAGGCTTGATGGGGCAAGTTTATATTGGCTTTTATCGAATTCTGCGAATTTTGTGTTCTGCGACCTGTAGCCAAGAAGTTCGCGATTGTTGTCGTCAAAGAAATGAATGTCGAAGCTTTCCGATGAAAGCAGGTCAAATATGGAGTGTCCCATTTCATCGTCTAGCAGGGGAGTAACAACCATCAGTGGGTTGAGCTCATCATCTTCATATGTAGTGACCAGGCCGTGGTAAGTCTCTCCGTTCATCCGACATGGGGCTAGATAGAACCCGATGCGCTGCTTGGCTTTTGCGGCTAGTACAGCCTCCTTGGGCACTTTGATTATGAGGAGGAACCTACCTTCCTTGTCGTTTGCAATCGTACTTATCCCGTGATGAAGGTTTCTCACGTGCTGCATAAGATGCGGGTGCTGGATTGTCAGCATTTTGTCTCCCTGGCGCTGGCCTCGATCAATGTGCCACTACTCATAGCACGAAATTGGCAGCTATTCACGGCGCTGGGCGGGGAGAAAAGTAGGTAGTGTCAGTCGGTAGTGCCATGGCTGGAGGTAATGGCGCTCAGCGTGGAGTCCAATCAGTCTGTCCAATAATTTGGGCATTAGGGTACGAGGGCGGTATCAATCCCTGCACACAGAATGTACACGACTACAGGAAAGGCCAATGGATTTAGGCTTTGGCGATCCGATCCATTAGCGGAGCGACGGATAGCGCTTGAAAAAGGAACGCAGTGCTCTGTGTTGTTGCACAGTATTTGGATCGGTGATTGCGCCAGTAAATCCTTTCCAAACGGAAAAAACGTGTTTGTTTAAGTGAAACCTGTTGCTGCAGTCCTCAGCCTACACCACCTTGCGCCTCCCCCTACACCTAAGACAGAATCCCCCGGCTTGTACGTCTAGCCCGCACGCTCTATCGTCCCCACATCACTGACAACCAGTGATCGGGTTTGGTAGCCCGCTTCGTGTCTAGATGCATCGCATCACCAATTTCAGTCGCTTCCCCAGGACTCGGATTTCATGGTGGTCATGCGTGGGGCCCATTCGTGGGCGCCGGGTTCTAGTGCGACCGGTCTACCAACCCGCGTATGGCCGCCACCCATCGTTTGGTAGCGTGGGTGATGGCTTCTTTTAGTAATCGCGCTAGAGGTTCCATCTATGTTCAAAGTAACGCCCAACCCTCCAGAAACCGATCCCGCATCCCCCTACGATTCCCTCAACCCCAAAAAACTCCACGAAGCCGCCGAGCGCGCGCTCGATCACTACCTCCTTCCCGCCGACCACATCATGGCCAGCGTCAACGAACCCGAGCGCATGTACCTCGCCAACCCCAAGTACGACTCGGAATCCCTATTGGCCAATGCCAGTGAAACGCTGAGTTCTGCCTCGGAAATGCTCAACAACTTTGCCGCGACGCTTGAACCCTCGCACCGCAAAACCGCGCTGGGCATTGCGCAGGTGGTGATGTTGGGTGAATTGGCGGTGAATCAGGCGTTGGATAACGTTGAGGTGAAGGCGTAAAGCCTGTCCCGCCGTGGGCAGGTGAAATGCTCGTTCACTGATAACCAAAAGCCGTCATTTTTCAGGTGACGGCTTTCGTTTGCAGCTCTAGCCAAACTGACTAGCCGACTCAACCGCAGATTTCGGCTTCCTCAACCGCGTCAACTGGTAAGCAATCGCCAACCAGACAAACCACCCCGGCATCACCATCAGCGCAATCCGCGTGTCAGGCCGCAACGCCAGTAACCCCAGCACAAACCCCAAAAACGCCAACGAAAACCAAGCCATCGGTACACCACCGGGCATCTTGTAAGCCGACTTCGCATGCAGATCCGGACGTTTTTTGCGGTAGGCGATGTAAGACGCGAGGATGGTCGACCAGGTGAAGATCACCAGAATCGCCGACACGGTGGATACGATGGTGAACGCGGTCATGACTTCCGGCACGATGAACAGCACCAGCACGCCGACCAGCATCAACAACGTGGTGAACGCCAGGCTCAGCAGTGGCACGCTGTTGCTCGACAGTCGGCGGAATATGCCGGGGGCGTTGTCCTGATTGGCCAGCCCGAACAGCATACGGCTTGACGAGAACACGCCGCTGTTGGCCGAGGAGGCCGCTGAGGTGAGGACCACGAAGTTGACGATGCCGGCCGCTGCGGGAAATCCGGCGACGAGGAACAGTTCGACAAAGGGGCTTTTGACTGGGGAGACCTGTTGCCACGAGGTCACGGCGATAATGCAGGTCAGTGCCAACACGTAGAAAAGGATGATCCGCAACGGAATCGAGTTGATCGCCTTGGGCAGGGTTTTCTCCGGCGAGCGGGTTTCGGCGGCGGCGGTGCCGATCAGCTCGGTGCCGGCGAAGGAGAAGATCGCCATTTGAAATCCGGCGAAGAAGCCGAACAAGCCGTTGGGGAACGCTGCCTGTTTGTCCACCAGGTGACTCAAAGATGCGGTGACGCCACTGGGCGAAACGAAGGAGCTGGCAATCAGCACGGTGCTGACGCCGATCAGGGTGACGACGGCGATTATCTTGATGATCGCGAACCAGAATTCCACCTCACCGAACAGCCTGACGGTCAGCACGTTGAGCGCGAACAGGGTTGCCAGCATGCCGACGGCGGGGATCCACGCCGGGACGTCGGGGAACCAGTACTGGAAGAATCCGCCGACCACGACGGCGTCGCCGATCACCGCCACGCTCCAGCTCAGCCAGTACGACCAGCCGAGGAAGAACGCCGCGCGCGGGCCGAGGTAGGCGCCGGCAAAGTCGGCGAAGGTTTTGAAGTTGAGGTTGGACAGGAGCATTTCGCCCATGGCGCGCATGACGAAAAACACGAACAGGCCGATGATCATGTAGATGAGGATGATCGATGTCCCGGAGAGGGCGATGATCTTCCCGGAACCCATGAACAGGCCGGTGCCGATGGCGCCGCCCATGGCCATTAACTGGATATGACGATTGCTGAGCGTGCGCTGCAGCGCGGGCTGTTCAGGCAGCCCGGAAGGGGTCGATTTCATTGCAAAACCTCTTGATTTTATGTTTTTTAGTTTTGGCAGAAAGTAGGTGTCGAGCGTTCTTGTTAGAGGTGCAGCGGCTAATCACAAGGTGAGTCGCCCCCTGTGGTGGGGGCGGCGATTGCGATCAACTGACGGTGCGCAGACGCGAGGCTTTGGCCGGTTGCGGATCGAGCAGTTGGAAGAGGTTTTTTATGTTGGCCGGCGTCGGCACCAGGTGGATGCGCTGGCCGATTTGCTGTGCCTGCGCCAAGTCGTTGAGGTAGCGCAGTGAGGAAAAGTCTTCCAGGGCAAAACCCACCGAATCGAACACCGTCACCTGCGCATCGTTTTCGCGTCCGGCCACTTCGCGCTGCACAATGCGGAAAAACTCGATCACCGGGGAGTCGGCTGCCAGTTGCTGAATCTCGCCCTCGATGCGCGTTTGCGGCTCGAACTCGACGATGACCTGGGCGTTGCGCAGGATGTCGGCGTGCAGTTCGGTTTTACCCGGGCAGTCACCGCCGACCGCGTTGATGTGCATGCCGGGCTCGATCATCTCGGGCGTCAGAATCGTTGCGTAGGCTTTGTCGGCGGTGACTGTGGTGACGATGTCCGCGCCCTTGACCGCGTCCTTCACCGAGCTGGCCAGAATCACGTCGATGTCCGGGAACGCGGCGAGGTTGTGTTTCAACTTGAGCGACGCTTCGCGATCAATATCGAAAATGCGGATTTCAGTGATGCCCAACATTTCATGAAAGGCCAGCGCCTGGAATTCACTCTGTGCACCGTTGCCAATGAGGGCCATCGAGGTCGCACCCGGACGAGCCAGCAATTGCGCCACCAGCGCCGAAGTGGCTGCGGTGCGCACGGCGGTGGTCAAGGTCAGTTCGCTGAGCAGCGTCGGATAGCCACTCTGCACATCGGCCAGCAGACCGAAGGCCATGACCGTGAGCAAGTTCTGCTGGCCGTTGTTCGGGTGGCCGTTGACGTATTTGAACGAGTACTGCTGGCCGTCGTCGGTGGGCATCAACTCGATCACGCCGTCCGCCGAGTGATTGGCCGTGCGCGGCGATTTATCAAACTGCGCCCAGCGTGCGTAGTCCGCTTCGATGTAGCCGGCCATTTCGCGGATGGCGCGGCGAATACCGACTTGGTTGAACAGGCGTGCGGCATCATCGACATCAATAAAAAGCGTCATGGTCTTATTCTCCGATCCAGTCATTGAAAGGTTGTAGAGCGCGAGCTGGCTCAGCTGCGTTTGCTCTCGAAACCGTGCAGCACGTTGACCGCATTGATGCCGATTTCATCGACCATGTACCCGCCCTCCATGACGAACAGGGTCGGGCAGCCGACGCTGGCGATCAGTTCGCCGATGCCGATGAAGTCCTCGCTTTCCAGCAGGAAGTGGCTGATGGGGTCGTCCTTGAACGTGTCGACACCGAGGGAAATCACCAGCACTTCAGGCGCGAACTGCTGGAGTTTTTTGCAGGCGTGGAGCAGGGCGTTGCGATAGCTCTCCCACGTGGTGTTTTTCGGCAGTGGATAGTTGAGGTTGTAACCCTCGCCGACACCCGCGCCGACTTCGTGGCTGTAACCCGAGAAGTACGGATAGGACACCGCCGGTTCACCGTGCAGCGACACGAACATGACGTCGCTGCGCTGGTAAAAAATGTTCTGCGTGCCGTTGCCGTGGTGGAAGTCGACGTCGAGCACCGCGACGCGTTTGGCGCCCTGGGTGATGGCTTGTTGCGCGGCAATCGCGGCGTTGTTGAGGTAGCAATAACCACCCATGTATTCGCGTGCGGCGTGATGGCCGGGCGGGCGGCACAGGGCGAAGGCGCTGTCGTGGCCTTCATCGAGCAAGGCCAGGCCGGTGAGGGCGATGTCGGCGCTGGTTTTCACCGCTTGCCAGGTCGTCGCGGTGATCGGCGAACCGGCATCCATGGCATAGAAGCCGAGCTTGCCGTCGATGAACGTCGGCACCTCTTCGCCGGCCAGATCGCGCACCGGCCACACCAGCGGCAAGGCGTCGTGAGTGCGACCGGTTGCGCTCCATTCGGCCCAAGCGCTTTCGAGAAAACTGACGTAGCGCTCGCTGTGTGCGTTGACGTAGCACGAGCGATCAAACGCACGCGGTTCGACGATCTGCCCGAGGCCGACCTGTTTGACGCGGTTGTGCACGGTATCGGCCCGACTTGGTTGTTCGAACGACGGTTTGAGCACGCCGTCTTTCAATTCGGTGCCGTGGTGCAACCGGTGGGAATCACTGAAAACTGTAAACATTCTGCGCATCCGTTATTGTTGGCCAGTGCAAATATTCTGTTCCGGCTGGGCTGCGCTTTCTTTGCTTTGTGTTCGGGATTCAAGCGATTATTCGGGCGTTTTTACTCAGGAATGGCGTCATGCAGAAAAAAATATCCAAACGCATCAGCCTCGACGAAACCGATCTGGCGATTCTTGAGTTGTTGCAGGAAGACGCCAGTATTTCCAACGCTGAACTCAGCGAGCGGCTGTCGCTGAGCCTTACGCCGTGTTGGCGGCGGCGCAAGCGCATGGAGGAGGCGGGAGTCATCAAGGGCTATCAGGCCAACCTTGATCGGCGAATGCTCGGCCTGGATATCATGGCGTTCGTGCACATTCGTTTTTCCACCCATGCCGATCACGCGCCGGACGCTTTCGAGGCGGTGATTGCGCAATTGCCGCAGGTGGTGGCCTGCCACAAGATCACCGGCGATGCCGATTATGTGTTGCAGGTGTTGGCCGAGGATCTTGATAGTTACAGCGACTTTATCGAGCAGGTGCTCAGGCGTCAGGTGGGGATTGCGTCGATCCAGTCCAGCCTGGCGTTGCGCGAGGTCAAGACTGGTAGCCGGATTGCGATTCCCAAACCGGGGAAGGACTGAACGGGCAGAGGGGCAATCATCTTTTCAGTTTAAACGCGTTGTTAGCCGTTGATGCGCTATTGCCACGCAGGGCTGTATCAACTCCAGCCTTTGCAGTGAGCGGTAATCTCTGCCCAGACTTCCCGATAGCTGAATCGCAACCACGCGGTGTGCAGCTTATGCAGTTGCCGCCGAATCCAGCTGTTCGTGTTTGCGAGCAGCATTTGCTCGATGTCCCTGTTCAACGCATCGGGTTCGAAACCTGTCCAGACCGGCGGGAGCACACATTCCAGGTTCCAGGCGCAGACGACGGCAACTTCGGCATACAGAATGTCTTTAACCTGTTCCGGATCATAGCCTTCGATTTGCCGGGCGATGTAGGGGTAATCGACGCCGGTGTCGACGAAAATATCGGAGAGGGCTGCGCGGATTTTGTATAGATCGGCAGGGTTCATTTCACGTTTCAAACGCAATGCTCCAGACCTTAAACGGCGTTGAGCCGCTCTATCACAGGCGCCAAAGCAGGGCGCTTGTGTTGCCATTCGTCTTTGGTAATACCTAGCAGAACAACGTCGATCCGCGCGCCATCCCTGAAGATGTTCTGCCGCCGGACGCCTTCAATCTCAAAGCCGAATTTCTGATGCATCTTCACCACCGCCGCGTTCATCGCCAGTACTTCACAATTCAGCTTCTCCAGCCCCGCCACGCCAAACGCGTAATCGAGCATCCAGAATTCAACGACACTGCCCAAGCCCTTGCCCTGCAACCCCACATCCAGATAAAACGCCCAATCTGCGCTCTTGTGCAGCACGTTGATCGCATTCAACGAAACAACTCCCACCGCTTGCTCATCCTTGATCACCACAAACACTTGCTGGCGCGGATTACCCTGCAAAGAGTTCAGCCATTTGGCATGTTCCTGCTCACTGATTTCATGCGAGGTGTACATGAATTTGCGCACGTCCGGTTGATTGCGCAGGGTGCGGACGTGGGCCTGGACAGCGGGGCTGGCGTCGGTGAGGGGCAGGAATTGCATGGGGATGTCCTTGTCGGCGGATAAGCGATTCTGAACCAGCGCTGTCGATCAGCAAAGTTTCATCTTGCCGTGTGCGGCGCAGGCCTAGGATGTTGGCACAAGATCGTCGTTTTCCATCCCGAGGGGAATCGTGTCATGCGCCTTAATGTCGTCAAAGTGCTGTTGATCGCTGCAGCGGTATCGGTGTTGAGTGCCTGTTCGGGCGCGGGTGGTTTGACCACCACCAGTTGTTTCTCCAGCGATTGTCAGTCGCCGGAGGGGCACAACGCCAATACGTTGAAGTTCGGTGGCAACAGTATCGGCAGCAGTCTCAATCAATACAGTTCCGGCATGTTGCATGACGATTGAGGATTACGGCGCGGCAGGGACGGCAATCCACTCGCTGAGGGTTTGCTGATATTTGCCTGTCTCCTTGCTTAGATGCAGCCACTGATCGACGTACAGTTTCCAGCTGATGTCATCGCGCGGCAGCAAGTAAGCCTTTTCCCCGTACTGCATGTACTGATGCGGATTCACCGCGCACAGGCCCGGTTTGAGTTTCTGCTGATACAGCGCTTCCGAGGCGTCGGTGATCATCACGTCGGCCTGGTTGTCGAGCAGTTGCTGGAAGATCGTCACGTTGTCATGCAGGGCCAGTTGCGCCTTGGGCAGGAAGGCGTGGACGAAGGCTTCGTTGGTGCCGCCGGCGGGTTCGACCAGGCGCACGTTGGGCTGGTTGATCTGTTCGACGGTCTGGTACTTGCTGACGTCGGCGCAGCGCACCAGCGGGATCTTGCCGTCGGTGTCGAGGGTGTTGCTGAAGTAGGCTTTTTTCTGCCGCTCCAGTGTCACTGAAATACCGCCCATGCCGATGTCGCATTGGCCGGCCTGCATGTCGGGCATCAGGGTTTTCCAGGTGGTTTGCACCCATTGCACTTTGACCCCGAGGCTGTCGGCCAGTGAACGGGCCATGGCGATGTCGATGCCTTCGAAGTCGCCGTCGGGGCGCTTGAAGGTGTAGGGCTTGTAGTCGCCCGTGGTGCAGACGCGCAACTGGCCTTGTTGCTGGATGCTGTCGAGGTGCGAAGGGGCTTCCTGCGCTTGAACGGCAGTGGCCAATGTGAGCGCACCGCAGAAGATCATTGTGCTTTTTAGAATTGTCATCGAGATCGGGTTTCCGAGAAGCAAGGGTGGCCCAGTGTAGTGAAAGGCTTTCGTGGGTGTCACCCGGCCCGCACCAGGCGATCTGCCAGATCCCGCGCCTGTTGTGAGGCCAGCAGCCGCGAGTTGCGGTCGAGGTCTTCCCCCAGAATGGTCTTTTCGACGATCAGCGCGTGCACATCAGTGATCCCGACAAATTCGAGCCACGCTTGCATGTAGGGTTTCTGAAAGTCGAACCGTTCGGCGGGCGTGGTCGATTGCGCAGAAAAATCCAGGCCGCGGGCATAGGCCACCACCGCGGTTTTGCCGTGCAGCAATCCTTGCGGGCCACGCACCGGGTCGAAGCTGAAGAGAATGTCCTTCTGCGACACCAGGTCGATGTAGTGCTTGAGTTTGTAAGGAATGCTGTAATTCCACAGCGGTACTGACATCACCAGAATGTCGGCACGGTGCAGGTGGGCGGCGAGTGTCTCGAGTTCTTCCCAGGCCGTTTGTTGGGCCGGTGTTCGCGCAATTCCGTTGAGGCCAGCGTACTTGGCGTTCATCGCCTCTTCGCCGAACTCCGGCAGATGCAAGCTCCACAGATCCAGGGTTTCGACGTGGGTCTGCGGCTGATGCTGCAGATAGCGGTCGATAAAGCTGCGGGCCACTTGCAGTGACGCGGAGCGTTGTTTGCGCGGTGAGCATTCAATGTGCAGAAGGGTGGTCACGGTAAGCCTCGGCAGTCGGTTGGAGGGTGCGAGGCATTGCAACATAGCTCGCTTCAAACTATAAATCGTTAATAAATCAGCCACTGATCACGAATCTCACTATGTTTGACGCCCTGTTGCTCAAGACCTTTGTCACCGTTGTCGATGAGGACGGCTTCAGTCGTGCGGCGGAAAAACTGCATCTGACCCAGTCGGCGGTCAGCGGTCATCTGCGCCGACTCGAAGAACAAGTCGGCAAACCGCTGCTCAAGCGCACCACCCGTTCTCAGCAACTCACCGCTGATGGCGAGCGTCTGATCGCTTATGCGCGGACGATTCTGGCGTTGAATCGCGATGCCTGGGCGCAGCTCACGCGCACGCCGTTTCAGGGGCGGGTGCGGATTGGCGTGTCCGAGGATTTTATCGAGGCGCGGTTGTTGCGTGCGTTGCAGGATTGCGCGGCGCAGCATCCGGGTATGCAGATCGATGTGCAGGTGAACATTCCCGGGACGTTGTTGGGCCAGATGCAGCAGGGCGATCTGGAGATGGTCATCGGTTCGCAGTGTGAAACCGGCGAGGCGGGGCGTTTACTCTGGCAGGAGCCACTGGTGTGGGCGTGGGCCGCGCAGCCTGTCACGCAATTGCCGACGCCATTGCCGCTGGCGTTGTTCCCTGAGCCGTGTCCATATCGCGAGGCCGCGTTGACGCGCCTGGCTCAGGCCGGTATCCCCCAGCGTACCGCCATGCAGTGTTCGAGCACCGCCGGTCTGCGCGCTGCGGCATTATCCGGATTTGCCGTGGCAGCCATGCCGGCGAGTCAGTTGGGCCAGGGATTGGCTGCGCTGGGCGCGGACCAAGGCCTGCCGGCGTTACCGGATGCGCAGTTCCGCATGTTTGTAGCGTCTCATGCCGATCCGCAGATGATCGACGCGCTATCGCAGGCGATCATCGAATTTTGCTCGGCGCGGCGGCAGTGAGAGGTTTACAGACCAAGACCTTCCTGCACCGCCAGCAACAGATTGTTTTCGGTCAGCGCGATGGCATCCAGTTGCTGACCGGTTTCAATCGACTGCATCCACCAATGGCTTTCACCGTGCTCATCCACGGTACGCAGCAGATAGGTATCCGTGGCTGACGGAATGATCTGCACCCGCCCGGCGCCATCCTCGGTAAACCGCGCAATGGGATCGAATGTCAGGGTTTGATGATTGGCTTCGATTACCAGTTGATCGATCGCGTAATCGTGGGTTTGGCCATCCGGTGAGCTTTCGCAAACGTGAGTCGGATTACGCCGAATCTTCAGGCCGACTTCAGTCACCGGCTGCAGCCACGCCTCGATGCGGTGGTACAAGTCGTACACCTGCGCCGGCCAGCAATCGATCTCCAGCGTGGCATCCGCGTGGGTGTGCCGGGTTTGCTTGAGTTTGGCGGCGAGTTCGTCTGCTTTACTCATTTCGGATCCCTTGGTTTGATGTCTGCCTGTTAATCGTAGACCTTTCAACGGCGTAGGGCGTTGCCTTGCGTCATGCGCTTGCAACACAAACATGGCGAAATTAGCCCTGGCCAAGTCTGGCCGGGATCGAAAACCACGGACGCAGGCGTCCCAAGGAGCGGGTAGATGAAAAAGCTGTTTACAATTTTGGCAGTGATTGCGCTGACGGCCGGTAGCATCGGTCTGAGTTCGGCGCGCCAATCACAGTCGAGCAAGGCCCAGGCGGAATCGGTGGCCGGGGTGTTCGATTACTACCTGCTGACGCTGTCCTGGTCGCCGACCTTTTGCCTGACGCATAAAGATGACGTGCAGTGTTCCGGCAAGGGCTATGGCTTTGTGTTGCACGGCCTGTGGCCGCAATACGCCAAGGGTGGCTGGCCGGAATCCTGCCCGCCGCTGACCACGCTGAACGCGGCGCAAACCAGCAAAGGCCTGACGCTGTTCCCGACGAAAAAACTGCTCGACCACGAATGGTCCAAGCACGGCACCTGCAGCGGCCTCGGCGCGATGGGTTATCTCGATGAAGCGGACAAAGCGGTCGCGGCGGTGAAAATCCCCGATGAACTGCAACCGTTCAGCAGCTCCTATTACTTCGAAGCGCAGGAAATCGCCGACTTGTTCCGCAAGGCCAACCCGGGAATTCCGGCCGATGGCATCGCGGTCATTTGCAGCGGCCCGGAGCTGTCGGAAGTGCGCGTGTGCATGGGCAAGGATTTGCAGTTCGGTGCGTGTGGCAAGGGCGTGAAAACCCAGTGCCGGGCGGGGGATATTCGGGTGCCGCCGTCGCGCTGATACGAGCAGTTTCCATGAACAGGAAAGGCGCCCGATCGGGCGCCTTTTTTGGTCTGAAGGTTTGAAGTACCCGACAAACTCCCGCATGCTTGCGCCCCCGAAAGGATGGACACGTTACATTGCAAGGAGCTGTTCATGAGCGGAAAACCCGCCGCCCGCGTCACCGATCCAACCGCCTGCCCACTCCCGGGACATGGCACCAATCCTATTGTCAGTGGCTCGCCGAATGTCAATTTCGACGGCTTGGCGGCTGCGCGGATGACTGACAAATCCGCCTGCGGCAGCCCGATTACCGGCGCTGTGGCTTCGACGGTGTTCATCAATGGCTTGAACGCCGAGCACTGGTGGTCACGGCAATGTCGTCATCGGCGGTTCAGGCACGGTCATCATCGGTGACACGGTGACGTCGGCTCCCTTCAGTGGTTTGCTGCCGATGCCGGTGCATTTCACTGACAGGTTGAAACTGGTCAATGACGTGACCGGTGAGCCCATGCCTGATCATCCTTACGTTATTCAGCGCGCTGACGGACGTCTGGAACATGGGGTGTCTGACGCGAACGGATTTACTCACCAAGTCAGCTCGCATCTGCCGGAAACCATCAAGTTGTTTTTGGAGGAGTAAGGGATGACGGCTGAAACGGTAACGTGCGCGAAGGGCAACAATTACAAGCTGCACAAGGAACATGCGCTGACGGACAAGAAGGATGTCAGTGACAAGCCTGTGCCGGTGGAGAGTACCAAGGCGATTGTTCTATTTGTTGGTGGCGCTGGCGATAAAGAGAGTTATTACTTTTCCGGACCATTTGGCAACGTTAACGAGGCAATGACCGGTTTTGATAATCGCAATCTGGACCTGACCAAGCTAGGCAAGTACAAATCTCAATGGCTTGGGTATAACGAGGTGCGGGGAAAGAAAGATATCCAGAAAAATGTTCTGAACATCATTCCCTACAAATCATGCCCTATCTACATTGTGGGGCACAGCTTGGGGGGATGGAACGGCGCGCATTTGACCAGCGTCATGTCTGAGTGGGGCTACAGGATTAACATGCTGGTCACACTCGACCCAGTAGGTGAAGGTGCTTTGGTGTGGCTGGGATCCGATATTTATGGCGATCAACCGACACCGGTGGCTGACTTTTGGATAAATATTAAAGCTATGCCCTCCAAGCCTGACCAATCCGACTCGGTGGCGGATTTTGGTGAGAAATGGGAAGTACTGTGTGGGCCTGACATTAATGTAACCATGGACACAAACCATGCTAATGCTCCAGCGATGTTTACCCGTCCTGTTGCTGAAGGAAAATCGGCGAGCGATCTCATGTTCGAAGCCATTCGCATAGGCAATCGCTGAAATGAAAAGAATGTCTGTTCTTCTGCTGGCCATATTGTGTTCGTCATGTGCCAAAGACCACTCAGTGCCCCCAGCGAATCTCGACTTTCTGTCAATAGAAAGGTCAAGTATTGGTCTGCTCTACAAAATTCATTATGACTCTGATGTAAATCTCCTGGATTTGTTCGGGAGAGGTATGGGAGTGGGCGCAGCATCGACGATGCTCGAGTGTGCGCTGGGGGATGATCAGAACTTTTCCATCACTAACCGATTCAGATACTCGGCGTATGGACTGATTGAGGTGGATGAGGCCAGTCATGCAGGCGGTAAATTCAACTACATGACGAGTGCTTTTCTGCGGCAGACCCAAAACAACGGTACTTCGCGCGAGGATCTCACCGTACAGGAGTTGAATGGCCTTCTGTCTGGTAAACAACAAATCCCCTGCAAAGTCGTCGTCACCGCCTACGGCTACAAACCCTACTACTCAAACACCATGAACATTCCCGTCGCGGATCTGCTGCGGGAAATCAATAAACCCCGGTAGCAGAAACGGGGGAATTTCAGGCGAATCCCCCCGCATCCACGCCCAACTCCTGCCCCACGCGATGGCGCAACGGGCCTATGAGCAGATGCGCGAAGGTGATCCGCAGAGCGCGCGGGCGCATCTGCACAGTGCAATGCAGCGCCAAGCCCTTCACAACTGACTAACCCTAAAGAGGCAATCGAAAATAATTTTGCGAACAGCGATCATCCAAACTCGCTGCGCGCCGATACAACTGGGCGGGACCGTGGCGTTTGCCCCGTGCATCCCGGTGGGCTACGCTCACAAAACATAAGGGTTACGGGCCTTTGCCCTTGTCGTACCTGCCCAGGACATGCTTTTGCCTATCCCCATTCACGATCCGCACCAAGCCCCCGGAGGCACGCTTAAACGCCTGCCGTTGCGCAAAGCGGCGGCGCTGTTTGTCGTGGCCGTGGGGTTGTGCCTGTTCGGTTTGCTTTACCTGCAACTGGAACAGTCGCGGCGTCAGGATCTGGCGGTGGCGCAAATGGCTTCGAGCAACCTCACCCGGGCCATGGCGCAGCAGGCCGAGGACACCTTTCTGGCGGCGGATCTGGTGATGACCAGCCTGGTCGACTGGATTCAGGACGACGGCTACGGCGCGGCGCAACGACCACGGCTGCAAAAAACCTTCGCCCGGCGCGTGCAACAACTGGAGCAGTTGCACGGCATGTTCCTCTTCGACACGCAGGGCCAATGGGTGATTACCTCGTTCGCCGACCTGCCCCGTGGCAACGGCGTGGCGGATCGCGAGTACTTCAAGTTTCACCAGCAGAACGCTTCGACACTGGCGCACATCGGCCCGGCCATTCGCAGTCGCGAGAACGGCGAGTGGATCATCCCGATTTCCAAACGCATCAATGATCATGCCGGCAATTTTCAGGGCGTGTTGCTGGCCGGGATCAAGATGTCGTACTTCGACCGCTTCTTCGAAAGCTTCGGCCTCGATGACAAAGGCATCATGTTTCTCGGCCTCAGCGACGGCACGTTGCTCGCCCGCCGACCGTTTGATGAAAACCTGATCGGGACGTCGCTGGCGCAGGGCCGGATCTATCAGAAGTTGCTGCCCGAGGCGGCGGCCGGCACCGCGATGATCAACTCGGTGGTCGATGGCGTGGTGCGGTTGTACGGTTACCGACGCCTGTCGGCGTATCCGTTGGTGGTGTCGGCGGCGACCTCGCGCGACACGATTCTCAAGGGCTGGCACGAGCGCGCCTTCCAGTCGAGTGTGATTGTGGCGCTGGTAGTTCTCGGCGTTGGCCTGTTTGGCTGGGTGTTCATTCATCAGGTGCGCGACGGCGAGCGGATCGAGAGAAACCTGCGCAAGGCCCAGCGCACACTCGAGCAGATTGCGACACACGACAGCCTGACCGGATTGGCCAATCGGCGGCTGTTCGAGCGCTCGCTGGAGATCGAGTTCGCCCGGGGCGCGCGGCAGGTCAGCCCGGTCAGCCTGATCATGCTCGATATCGATTTCTTCAAGCGTTACAACGATGCCTATGGCCATGTTGCCGGCGACCATTGCCTGACTCAGGTCGCTCAGGTGTTGCGGACGTGCTGTCAGCGCAAGGCGGATCTGGCGGTGCGTTATGGCGGCGAGGAGTTTGCGGTGCTGTTGCCGGACACCGACATCAACGGCGCGTTGGCGATTGCCGGGCAGATTCGTCGTAGCGTGATCGACAAACACATCATCCACAGCGGCTCGCCGACCGGTTACCTCACCGTGAGCCTGGGCTGTTATTCGTTTATCCCGAGCGGCAACGACAGCCCGGAAGTGTTTATCCAGCGCGCGGACGCGGCGCTGTATCAGGCGAAAAATGCCGGGCGCAATCGCGCGGCGGTGTTGTCGCTGGACAGTGGTTTGGCCGAGCTGATGCGCTCGGACCGCTGATCTGCATACCTACACAAAAACCTGTGGGAGGTGGCTTGCCAACGATGGCGGTCGGTCAGTCAAGGAAGATGTCGACTGTGCTGACGCTATCGCTGGCAAGCCAGCTCCCACAGGGATTTTCGTCAAGCCAAGGTTATGTGAGTACCCAAACAATCAAGGGTCTTCACCAAGGATGGCTCTTGTTCGTTCAGCCGCCAGTGCCACCGCCCGCACCGCCAGTGCCGCCGCCGGCCGAACCGGTGCCGCCGCCAGCCCCCGATCCCGAACCGCTGGCGCCGCCATTGGTGCCCGTCCCGGAACCGGCACCGGCACCGTTGGAGCCATTACCGCCCGAAGGCGCGCCCGGCGTGTTATCGGGTGGCATGGTCGAACCGCTCGTAGCACCGGATTTGGTGCCGGTGGCGTCAGCGCCATCGTTGGCGGCGAAGCTGGCGGCCGAGGCGCTGGCCAGCAGCCCGGCCAGTAACAACGAGGTAAGTTTGCGCGTGATCATGATCCGTCTCCAGAAAGGGCATGTACCTGATATTGGTCTGACGCGCACAAGTCTTGGTGCCCAGCGCCTGACGAGCGGTCAGCGGCGAACCCGAGTGGCCTCCTGATCTTCTGGAATATTGGCTATTTGCCGAACCCGGTACGAGGACTAACGTAGCCACACATTCACTTGCTGCCCGGAGCCACCATGAAACCTCGTACCGATTTCTACACCGCCTCCCCAGACGCCCTGAAAGCGATGATCGCCCTGGAAACCGCCGTCTCCAAACTGCCGCTGGAAAAGACCTTGATCGAACTGGTCAAACTGCGTGCTTCGCAGATCAACGGCTGCGCGTTCTGCATCGACATGCACACCACCGATGCGATCAAGGGCGGCGAAACCCCACGTCGTTTGTTCGCAGTGACTGCATGGCGTGAAGCGCCGTTCTTCAGCGACCGCGAACGCGCTGCGCTGCTGTGGACTGAATCGCTGACCCAACTGAGCCTGACCCACGCCCCGGATGAAGATTACGACGTGGTCGCGGCGCAGTTCACGCCCAAGGAAATGGTCGACCTGACCGTGGCGATCAGCACCATCAACAGCTGGAACCGTCTGGCTGTGGGCTTCCGCAAAACCCCGCAAGCTTAAGCCCCAGCGCATAACCCCTGTGGGAGCGAGCTTGCTCGCGAAAGCGATGTATCAGTCGCTAAATTGTTGCCTGATACACCGTATTCGCGAGCAAGCTCGCTCCCACAGAGGGCGGTGGATAGTTTCAGAATAGTGATCAATGCCCATCCGCACTCGGCGCCGCCGGTGGTTGCACCTTGCGCATCAAGGGCACCATCGCGGTGGCGATGACGAAGCACACGCCGATCATCAGAAAGGTGTCGCCGTAGGTCTGCGTTTGCGCCTCGCGGTAGGTCAGCAACCACAACTGGCGCAGGCTGGCGGTGACACCGACGTCGCCGCTCTGGCCCAGATTCGCGAGGTTGCCGCCGACCTGCGACAGCCACTGATTCATCGCTTCATTGCTGCTGTTCAAGTGTTCGGCCAACCGCGTGAAGTGCAGGTTGGTGCGGTCATTGAGAATAGTCGCGCACGCCGCAATACCAATCGCCCCACCCAGATTACGCATCAGGTTGAACAGCCCCGACGCATGCTTCAACCGCGCCGGCGCCAACCCTCCCAGGGTCAACGTCACTGCTGGCGGCACCGCCAGTTGCTGGGCAATCCCGCGCAAGGCTTGCGGCAACATTAATTGCCCCGCGCCCCAGTCGTGGGTGATCGGGCTGAACTCCCACATCGACACCGCAAACAGGCCCAGACCGACCATCATGATCCAGCGCAGATCGACGCGATTGGCCAAAAAGGCATACAGCGGAATCGCCATGATCTGGAACACGCCGGTGGAGAAAACCGCCAGACCAATGTCCAGCGCGCTGTAGCCACGTACGCGGCCGAGGAACAGCGGCGTCAGGTAAATCGTGGCGAACAGGCCGATGCCGGTGACGAACGAAAAGAAGCAGCCGAGGGCGAAATTGCGATCCTTCAAAGCACGCAGATCGACGATCGGATTGGCCACGTGCAAGGTGCGGCCAATGAACGCCAATCCTGCCAGCCCACTGATCCACGCCGTGGTCAGAATGGTCTGGTCGCTGAACCAGTTCCAGCGCGGGCCTTCTTCGAGGGTGTATTCCAGGCAGCCGAGAAACAGCGCGAGAAAGACCATGCTCAGATAGTCCGCACCTTTGAGCAGGGACAGTTCCGGCTGGTCGATCTTCACCAGCATCGGCACTGCCACGGCAACGAAAATCCCTGGCACAAGATTGATGTAGAAGAGCCAGTGCCACGAGGAAATATCAGTGATCCAGCCGCCGATTACCGGCCCCATGGTCGGGGCCAGTGAAGCGACCGCGCCGATGGTCGCCGCAGCGATCACCCGTTGTTTGCCAGTGAAGAAAAAGAACGCCGTGGTGAACACCAGCGGGATCATCGAGCCGCCGAGAAAACCTTGCAGCGCCCGAAAGGCAATCATGCTCTGGATGTTCCAGGCGACGCCGCAGAGCAGGCTGGCGAGGGTGAAACCGACCGCCGACGCGCAGAACAACCAGCGCGTGGAGAACACGCGCGACAGCCAGCCCGACAGCGGAATCACGATGATTTCGGCGATCAGGTAACTGGTCTGCACCCACGCGGTTTCGTCGGTGCCGGCAGACAGTCCGCCGCCAATATCGCGCAGCGACGCTGAGACAATCTGGATATCCAGTAGCGCGATGAACATGCCAATGCACATGGTCGCGAAGGCGAACACCTTGGTCGCGGTCGCCATGTCCGCCGCGTTGAACGGTTGTGCAGGGGCGGCGAGGGTGCTGCTCATGGCGCGACGGCCACGGCAGTGGTTTCAGGTTGCGCGCGGGTGTCGACTTCCGCTGTTACCGACAGCCCCGGACGCAAGTGGCCGAGCACGCCGTCCGCCGGGTCGAGGAGAATGCGCACCGGCACGCGCTGGACGATTTTGGTGAAGTTGCCGGTGGCGTTTTCCGGCGGCAGCACACTGAATTGTGAGCCAGTGGCCGGGGCGAGGCTGTCGAGGCGACCGTGGAACTCCTGACCGGAGAGCACGTCGGCGCGGATGCTCACGCGTTGCCCGGGTTTCATCCGTGCCAATTGGTCTTCCTTGAAATTGGCATCGACCCACAAACCGCTGGCCGGCACCACGGACAGTTGTTGCGAACCGGCCTGAGCGTAGGCGCCAACGCGTGCACGACGGTTGCCGATCACTCCGTCGACCGGCGCGCGCAGTTCGGTGTAGCCGACGTTCAACTGCGCCAGATCACGTTCGGCGCGGGCTTGCTGGAGGGCGGCACGTGCCTGTTGTTTCTGGGTTTCGATGACCGCGAGTTGGCGTTGTGCGGCGAGCAGTTCGGCCTGGGCGCGGGCGCTCAAGGCTTGCGCGGTTTTGAAGGTGGCGTCGGCGCGTTGTGCGCTCTCCACTGACACGGCGTTGGTGGTCACCAGGCGTTTGTAGCGCGCGTTGTCATCGCGCGAACGTGAGGTCTCAGCCCCGGCGGCATCGATGCCGGCGCGGGCCTGACCGATCACCGCTTGTTGCAGTTGCTCGGTGGCGTCGAGGTTGGCCAGCAGCGCTTCTTCGGCAGCGACGGCGCCTTCGGCCTTGGCGAGGTTGGCGCGATAGTCGCGGGCGTCGAGGCGGATCAACACATCGCCGGCCTTGACGTGCTGGTTGTCGCTGACCAGCACTTCATCGATGTAACCGGCGACTTTCGGGCCGATCACCGTGACGTCGCCACCAATATAGGCATCGTCGGTTTCTTCAAGAAAACGCCCGGCGCCCCACCAATGCACGGCGTACACACCGGCGAAGATCAGCGCGAACAAACCCGCACCGGGAAGCAACAGACGTTTAAGCAGAGGCGGCTTGGTCTTCACCACAACAGGTTCGAGGGTGGGCATGCTGGTCATGGCGGATTACCTGCGTAAACGGATCGTTATTACGGCTGTAATATGACGCAGGTAATATTTAGTCGCAAATGATTTCTGACGCCGATCGTCAGTTGCTCACTTGAGCCAGTGGCCCGGCGTGCCGCCGGTCATGGATTTGAAGAAGGCGATGAAGGCGCTGTCGCTGGCAAAGCCCAATTCAAAAGCGCAATAACTGAGGCTGCGGCTGGTGGCGAGCAACTCCATGGCGCGCATCAGGCGCCACTGCTGGCGCCATTGCTGATAACTCATGCCGGTTTCGCGCTGGAAGACTCGCCCGATGGTGCGGCTGCTGGCGCCGATCTGCTGCTCCAGCACTTGCAACTCCGGAGGCAGACGTTCGGGGGTTTTCAGCAGCGGTGCCAGGCGCTTGTCCTGAGGTAACGGCAACAGCATCGGTTGCTGCGCCGCTTCAGCGATTTCGCTCAGGCACAGGCCCAGCAGGTGGGCGAATTTGCCGTGCTGCCAATCGCTGGAAAAATCCGCCAGCGCGATCGGTTCCAGCACCGCACGCAACAACGGGCTGACTTCAATCACGCAGACCTGCTGCGGCAGTGCAGCGCACAGTTCGGGGATCAAGTAGATGGAGCGGTAATCGACACTCTGCTGCATCACCGCCCGATGGCTGACCCCCGGCGGAATCCACGCCGCCCGCGACGGCGGCAGCAGACACAATTGCTGCGCCAGGGTAATCCGCGTGCAGCCTTGGCGCGTGTACAGCAGTTGTCCGCGTTGATGACGGTGCAGACCGGAATCGTGATCGCCCAAAGTCGAGGCGATACCGATCACGGGTGCGTCATAGCGATCTGCATCAAACGTTGTGTGGGCGTCGAGCCAAGCCATGGGTTGTCCGATTTCAGCGATAAATTGGCAGGATTTGGATAATACGCCAGTCAGCGATTCTTAAACTCCTCGGCGGTTGATGAGAGGAGTGACGAAGGATGCACAACAGAAATTTCTTGCTGCTGGCGATTGCGCTGCTGATGTTCCCGCAAATCGCACAAACCCTTTATAGCCCGGCGCTCGCTGACATCGGGCGTGTGTTTGACGTTGGCCCGCAAGCCGCCGCGCAGACCTTGTCGGTGTATTTCCTCGCGTTTGCCGTCGGGGTGGTGGTGTGGGGGCGTTTGTGCGATCGCATCGGTCGACGGCCGGCGATGCTCGCAGGCCTGGCGATCTACGCCGCTGCCACACTTAGCGGTCTGCGGGTCAGCACTTTCAACGGCTTGTTACTGGTGCAGATGTTGGCGGCCTTCGGTGCGGCGGTGGGCTCGGTGGTCACGCAAACCGTGTTGCGCGACCGCTTCAAAGGCGCTGAACTGGCCCAGGTGTTTTCGTTGGTGGGCATCGCGTTGGCGGCCAGTCCGGCGATTGGTTTGTTCACGGGGGCCAGTCTGGTTCAGGCCTTCGGTTATCGCGGTGTGCTTGGTGCATTGCTTTTGCTGGCAGCGCTGTTGTGGCTGTGGAGTTGGTTCACCCTGGAGGAAACCCGGCCCCAGCCAACGTGCCATGTCGGTTTGCTCGAAACCCTTGGGCACATGTTGCGTGACGTGGGTATCTGGCGTTCGGCGATATGGATCGCCTCATTCAACGTGGCGTTGTTCAGCTATTACAGCCTCGCTCCGTTCATATTCCAGCGGCTGGGGGTGGAAGAAAGTGTGTTCGGTTACAGCGGCGTGATTCTCGCGCTGGGCTCAGGTTTTGGAGCATGGCTCAACCGGCGTTTATTGACGGCCGGGTTCAAGGCATTGCAGTTGATTCGCCTCGCGGCTGGCATCGCGTTGCTCGGTGGTGTGGGCGTGTGGTCATTGCAGGGCAGCGTCGTGTTCGTGCTGCCGATGCTGCTGGTGGTGCTGGCGTTTGGCCTGGCGATCCCGAACATCCTCGGTTCGGCCCTGGCCGATTACGCTGATCGATTGGGCACCGCCGGGGCGCTGTTGGGCTTGATGTATTACCTGCTGATCGGCGCGGGGCTGATGCTCGCCGGCTGGTTTCAAGCCCTCGGGGAAACCCTGATAGCGTGCAGTGCCGTGGCCTTGCTGCTGACAATAAAGCCAGGCAAAGCAATTGTTTAAGAAATGTAAGCGCTGTAGGAAGCGTCTTGCATTTGTGTAGGAGGGCTCCGACTATCACGATCATTGATGACATGGCATTACGCCATTTTATGATCGCAAGGATGTTGCGTGCCGTATCCGTTTCGCGCTGTTTTTCGTCGTCGTTCCGCGCTTTGCCCGCTGCTGTCGGCCTTTGTGTTGAGTGTCTGTGCCTCCTCGATTGAAGCCGCCGAACCTGTCGCGCCGGGCCAGGAAGTGCTGCGCCAGCAACAACAGCAACAGCGCGATCTGCAACAACTGCAACTTGAACAACGGAAGCGGCAATTGCAGCGCGGCGCATTCGGTCCGGCGCCAGTCACTCCGGCCATCCCGTCAACCGTTGCTCCCGATGAACGTTGCTGGCCGTTGAGCGGCACGCGCATCGGCGGCGTCACGTTGATCGACAGCGACCAGCTCAATGCACGGATCAAGCCGTTGCTGGCGCCATGCATGGGCGTCGGCCAGATCAATCATCTGTTGGCGACCATCACCGCGAGCTACGTCGACAAGGGCTACATCGCCAGCCGGCCGTATCTGCTCAGCGCACCGGCAGCGGGGCAGTCGCTGGATATCCGTGTTGACGAAGGCTATATCGAGTCCATCGA
The DNA here is from genome assembly GCF_049300855.1 of Pseudomonas sp. Classification (GTDB taxonomy): domain Bacteria; phylum Pseudomonadota; class Gammaproteobacteria; order Pseudomonadales; family Pseudomonadaceae; genus Aquipseudomonas. Next base: position 117,221 of record NZ_JBAQKH010000045.1, read on the forward strand.
ACTGGCCGATCAAAGTCTGCCGGTTTCGTTGGGTGGCGCGTTCCCGGGAATGCTCGGCGAGCCGTTGAACCTGCGTGATCTGGAGCAGGGCCTCGATCAACTGAATCGCCTGCGCTCGATCGATCTCACCGCCGACATCGCCCCCGGCAGCCAGCCCGGCGCCTCGCGGATCATTCTGCGCTCGCGCGGCGCCACGCCTTCACGCTGGGCCTTGAATGCCGGAATCGACAACCTCGGCAGCGCCAGCACCGGACGCGACCGCGACACGGTCAACCTCAGCCTCGATAGCCCGCTGCAATTCAACGACTTGTTGAGCCTCAGCGCCAGCGACACGCTCAATCAGGGCGACCGCTACAACCGCAATGTCAGCCTCTATTACGCGATCCCTTACGGCTACTGGACTTACAGCGTGTTCGCCAGCCACGCCGAATATCGTGCGCCGTTCAAACTGCCGAGCGTGACCTTTCACAGCACGGGCATCACTGACCAGCTCAGCCTGCGCGCCGACCGGGTGTTGTGGCGCGACCAGAGCCGTCAGCTCAGCGCCAACCTGCAACTGGCGCACAAGGATGTCGACAGCTATCTGCAAGACGTTCGTCTGGGTATTCAAAGCCCGACGCTGACCGTGGCCGAGGCCGGGCTCAATCTGTTCTGGCTCGACCGCGCGGTGTGGAACCTCGACGTCAATTACGCCCAAGGCCTGCGCTGGTTTGGCGCTGACGACGACTCACAGCAGAAGATCAACAATTTGCCCAAGGCGCAGTTTCGCAAGTACCGCGCCGGCCTCAGCCAATGGCGCAATGGCCAGTTCGGCGCGCAGGCGTGGCAATGGCAGAGCCAACTTAATTTGCAGTACAGCCCGGACCCGTTGCCGGCCATCGAACAGTTGCTCGGCACCGACGATTCGGCGGTACGCGGCTACCGGGTCAGCAGTGCCTCCGGTGCCAGCGGTGCGATCTTGCGTAATACCTTGCGCCTGCCGCTGCGCAGTGAATGGCCGCTGCAGATCACCCCGCGTGTGGGCCTCGACCACGGCTGGATCAAGGCTGATCACGGCGCGCAGGGCCAACGCCTGAGTGGCGCCAGTGTCGGCCTGAATCTGGGCTGGAAAAACCTGCAAGTGGATGTCGATTACCAACGCGCCCTCAACACCCCGACCGGTCTGCAGCACGAGCCTGAAACCTGGTTGATGCGCGTAGGCCTGCAAATCTGAACAACGCAGTGAATAAACAGCCGTCGGATCTGAGCGCGTCAGCCACGGCCAAGACTAAACGCGCAACGTGATGCCGTACTCACATGGAGACGTTTTTATGCCAGCACACACCTTTGCATTTCATCTTTCGCCTCGGGGCAAATTGCGCTGGGCGATTGCCAGCCTGTTCTTCGCCGTGCACCTGCCGAGCGCGCTCGCCGGTGGCGTCGTGGTCGCACCGGGACCCGGCGGCACCGCGCAATTGCAGACCCAGGGCGGTGTGCCCATCGTCAACATCGTCGCGCCCAACGGTTCGGGCCTGTCGCATAACCAGTTCCTCGACTACAACGTCGACCGCCAAGGTTTGGTGCTGAACAACGCCTTGCAGGCCGGGCAATCGCAACTGGCCGGGCAACTGGCGGCCAACCCGCAACTGCAAGGTCAGGCGGCGAGCGTGATCCTCAACGAAGTGATCAGCCGCAATCCGTCGGCCATCAACGGCGCGCAGGAAATCTTCGGCCGGCCCGCCGATTATGTGCTGGCCAACCCCAACGGCATCTCGGTCAATGGCGGCAGTTTCATCAACACGCCGAACGCCAATCTGCTGGTCGGTCGCCCGGAGTTGAATGACGGCAAACTGCAAAGCCTGAACAGCCGCGATGCCAGCGGGCAGTTGCAGATTCAAAGCGGCGGTCTGCGCAACGGCGAGGGCTCTATCAACCTGATCGCGCCGCGTATCGACAGCCAGGGCGCGATCACTGCGCGTGATCAGTTGAACGTTACGGTCGGGCGCAATCAGGTCGACTACGCCAGCGGTCAGGTGAAAACCGTTGATCCTGCCGGCAATACCGGCGATCAACGCATCGACGCCAGTCTGTTCGGCGCGATGCAAGCCGGACGCATCAACATTGTCAGCACCGCCGAAGGTGCCGGCGTGCGGGTTGGCGCGGTGCAAGTGGCCGGGCGTGACGGCGTGCAGATTCGTTCCGCCGGGGACTTGAGTGTCAGCGGTGAAGCGCTGGCCAACAGCCTCGACGTGACCCGTGCCGGTATTCGCAGCAGTCAAGGCGATGTTGGTTTGCACAGCGGCAAGGACCTGACGCTGGCGGCCACCGATGTCAGCGCTCGCGACGTTACGCTCGACGCGAAACGCAACCTGACCCTGTCCACAGTCGAAAGCCGCAAGCTTCAGGAAAAGCGCGAAAACTGGAACAACAGCACCATCGGCATCACTTGGGAAACCTACGATCGCACCCAGACCGACAGTGAATCGCGTCAGCACGGCAGCCAGATTATCGCCAGCCGCGACGCTAAATTGTCGTCCGGCAAAGACACCGAACTCAAAGCCGCCAAAGTCGAAGCCGCGAACAATCTCGACGTGCAAAGCGGCGGCGATCTGCGCCTGACTGCGGCCACTGAAAGCCATGCGCAAACCGATCAAGGCAACCACCGCAAACACCTGTGGAAAGCCGACTGGAACAGCAGCAGCGAAGAGCAGCGCAGCGTCACCAGCCAGTTGAAGGCCGGCAATATCGCCCTGCAAACCGCCGCACTTTTGCGCTCCGAAGGCGCTGAATTGAACAGCGCTGGCGACCTGCAACTGGCCGGCAAACAAGTGGAAATCAGCACGGCCACACGGACCAATCGCAGCAGTGACAACCGTTACTCCGGTGACCTGGTCGGCGGTGGTTTCTTCGGCAAGACCGGCGATGCCGACAAGGGCAAGACCCAGCATCAGGGCAGCAAGGTCAACGCCCGCGGCAAACTGATCGTCAAGGCTGACGACGTGCGCATCAGCGGCAGCCAGGTGCGTGGCGGCAGCGACGCCAGCGTGATCAGCGATAAAGGTTCGCTGATCATCGACGGCGTGCAGGACTCCTCGCACAGCAACAACCACGACAAGGACAGCAAGTTCTTCGGCATCAGCAAGGACGAGTCGCGGCAGAACAGTAAAGACAGCAGCACTGTGCGCAGTGAGCTGGTGTCCGACAGCAACCTCAAGCTCAAGAGCGCCAAGGACATTGAAGTCGCTGGTTCGACCGTCAAGGCGGACGGTGCGCTGACGGCCGACGCGGCAGGCGACGTCAATGTGCATTCTGCGCAGAACACTCACGACAGCACCGACACCACGCACACCCGTGGCTTCGATGCGTACGCCAAAGAGCAAACGCCGGAGCAGTATCGCGCCGGGATTCACTACGAAGACAAACAGCAAACCGTCACTAGCAACGACGTCACTCAGCAAGGCTCCAGCCTCAGCGGCGGCAGCGTGCAGGTGAAGGCGGGCGGTGACGTTACGCTGAAAGGCGCGGAGGTGAAATCCACTGCTGGCGACACGACGTTGAGCGGCAAAAACGTCTCGTTGCTGGCCGAAGCCGACAGCCACAAAACCACCACCGACACCTCCAGCACCGGCGGTGGTTTTTACTACACCGGCGGCCTCGACCGTGCCGGCAGCGGCGTCGATTTCGCCCACAGCACGGCGCAGGATTCGACCAGCAAAACCACTGCGCAGACCACGAGTGTGCAGAGCAACGGTAGCCTGACGATCAATGCCGACAAACTCGCCACCGAAGGCGCGCAACTCAAGGCCGGCAACGGTCTGAGCGTCGCCGCCAACGAAATCGACAATCGCGCGGCCAGCAACAGCGAAAGCAGCACGCACACCGACAGCAACTGGTCGGCGGACATCGGCGCCAACGTCGAGTACAAGGACATCGCCCGGCCGATCGCCGGCGCGGTCAAGGACGTGCTGAACGGTAAGGTGCCGGACAAGGACGCACTGGCCAACCTCGGTCAGCCGAATGTCGGTATCGACGTTGCGGTCGGTCACGGCAGCGCGAGCAAAACCGAGCAGAGCAGTAACGCTGTGGTCAGCCGTTTTGACGGCGGCACTGTCGATGTGAAAACCACTGGCACGCTGCACGACCAAGGCACGCAATACAACGCCAGCGCCGGTCAAGTGAACATCAGCGCTGACCAACTGCTCGCCGATGCCGCGAGCAACACGCACAACAGCAGCGCCAACGCGGTGGATGCCAAGGTCGACGTGCGCGTCTACACCAAGACCGGTGAAGACGTGAACGTTGCCGGCAGCGGCGCGGGTGGCAGCAGTGCCTCGAGCAAGGACAACGCCACCGCCGTCGTTGGCACTTATGCCGGCAGCCAGGGTGTGAACATCAAGGTCGGGGGCGATGCGCAGTTCGAAGGCAGCCGTTTCGATGGCGGGCAGGGCGGTGTGAGCATCAAGACTGGCGGTGATCTGGCGTTGAATCAGGCCAACGATCGCCAAAGCAACAACGACAGCAGCCTGCGCGGCAATGGCTCGTTGACGGTCGGCACCTTGCCGGGCACCGATGGCACCAACGTCGATGTCGGCGCCGGGTTCCAGCTCGATCACACCGGCAAGCAGACCACTGATACGCAGGCCCACGTCGCGAGCATCACCGGTAACAGCCCTGTGCAGTTGAGCAGCGGCGGCAATCAAGTGCAGCAAGGCACGAAAATCGACAGCGCTGGCGCCATCGATTTGCATGCCGACGGCAAGCTCGATCTGCAAGCGGCCAGCGACACGCACATCGCCACCGGTAGCAACCTCGGCGGCGGCTTGAAGGGCGGCGGCAGCAAAACCAGCAGCGAGAAGAGTCGTGATCAGGGCGGCAATCTGAGTGGCAACTTCAACATCGGCCGGGTCAACGAGGATTCGAAAACCCTCAGCGGTGGCCAGCTCAACAGTCAGAGCAGCGTCGCGCTGAGCGGTGATTCGGTTCACCTGCAAGGCACGCAAGTCAGCGCACCGAACGTCAGCATCGACGCGCAGAAGGGCGGTTATGTGCAGGAATCGGCGCAGTCCACCGACCACCGCAATAACTGGAATGTCGCGCTGAATGCCGGCGGCAACCTGAGCAGCAAAAGCCCGACCGCCGCCGATGAAAAGGCCAGCAGCGATCACGGTTTCAACGCCGGGGCCAAGGTCGGTGTGAATTACTTGCAGGCCAGCACCCAGCAGAACAGTCAGATCAAGGCTGACCATGTGGTGTTGAACAGTGCCGGTGATGCACAGCTTTCGGGGGCGCGGATCGACGCTAAAAATGTCAGCGGCAAGGTCGCGGGTGATCTGAGCGTCGAGAGCCGTCAGGACACCAGCAACCACGCCAAGGTCGATGTCGATCTGGGCCTGACTGCGAAGAAAAATCCACCGAGCGATAAAGAGAAAGTCGCCGGCACCGATTACAAGCCGACATTGAAAGCGCAGGGCGAGTATGCGCATAAGGATGGCGTGGCGCAGGCGTCCGGGATCAGTGCCAGCCGGGACGTGAACCTCGCAGTTGACGGCGCGACACAACTGACCGGCGCGCGGATTTCGGCGGTGGAAGGGAAGGTCGATCTGGGTGGTTCGACGGTCAGCAGTGCTGATCTGAGCAACCGTGACTACGGCGTGAAAGCGGGCCTTGATCTGCCGCATAAAGCCGAGGAAAACGCACCGAAGGTTTCCCTGGAAAACGGCAACCTGAAAGTCGGCCCGGTCACCCTGAGCGGGCATCTGGATACCCAGACCCTGCAAGCCGGGATCGACGAAAAAGGCTAAAACCCACGGCAGTGGATGTGCCTGATCGGCCATCCACCACCGAGCCCTGTGGGAGCGAGCTTGCTAGCGAAAGCGTCCATTCAGTCAATGCAGTAAATGACTGGTGGACCGCATTCGCGAGCAAGCTCGCTCCCACTTTGGTTTTGCGCCAGGCGTTAAATCTCGCGCATCATGCGCGACCTTAAAGACGCCATGGAGGCAAACAATGAAAACAGCACTCGTCGCTGTACTCGGGGCTTTGTTGATCGCCCAACCATCCGTGTCCTTCGCGGATAACAGCAATGGCAAAAACCTCTATTCGCAGCGCTGTGCGGTGTGCCACGGCGCCGATATAAAGGGCACCGGGCCGTTGGCGCATAAAAGCAATCCGCCTACACCTGACCTGACAACGCCTGCGTTCAAAAAACGCCTGAATGATTATCCGGGCGTGATTGTGTCGTCGATCATCCTTCGCCCGAACGGCAACCTGATACCGAAAACGTTGCAGGAGAACGGGGTAAAAATACCGCCGCACGCCTGGAGCATTAAGGATCTGCGCGATCTGCATGAGTACATGAGTGGTGTGATTTCAAGCAAACGGTGATCTTCAGCGGCGACCCGGTCGCTCGGTTGAGGAATCCATTGCTTCGTATTAATAGGAAGCATTACTATTCACACCCCTTTCCTCAGCACGCCGCCCAAACCCCCATGCGTCCCCGCAGACCCGGCTTTTTCGAGCATTACGAAGAGTTGATCGGCACCTGGACTCGTCGCCTGCGCAATCGCGCGCAGGCCGAGGATCTGGCGCACGACACCTTTGTGCGGGTGCTTGAGTCCGATTCGGCGGCGGTGCAGCAGCCACGGGCGTATTTGCACCAGACCGCGCGCAATATTGCGGTCGACGGTTATCGGCGTGAGGATCGGCGCGGCGCCATGGAGTTGCAGGCTCTTGATCACGGTGAGTCGTCGTGCGGCGACCCGGAGCATTACATGCATGCTATCCAGTTGGCCGATTCCATAGAATGCGCGCTCGCCGAGTTGCCGATCAATTGCCGGAAGATTTTCGTCTGGCAGAAGATCGAAGGCCTGACCCAGGCGGAAATCGCCGAACGCCTGGGGCTGTCCAAGAACATGGTCGAAAAGTATATGATCCGCACCCTGCGGCATCTGCGTGATCGCCTCGACGGGTTGCAGTCATGAACCGCCGCAGTTTTTCATCCCCAGCCCAACAGGACATTCCATGATGGATACGCGTGATTGCGCGTGCGGGCAAACAACGGTGCGCGATGATGCGGCTCGCTGGTTTGTGCGTTTGCAGGAGCCGGCCGTTGATGCCGACGAGCAGCAGCGCTTTGACGTCTGGCTGAATCAACATCCACAGCACCGTGACGAATTTCAGTTGCTGCAGGGCTTGTGGTCAGCAGCCGATCTGCTCCCGGCGCCGCGCCTCAAAGCCCTTGCTGAAACCCCGCCAAACCGTCGCCATCGCCATCCGTTGTTGCGTTATGCCGTGGCTGCGAGTGTGCTGACGGTGGCGCTCGGGTTGGGTTTGTTCAGCGGTTTGAATCATCCGGGCGGCTACAGCGCCGAGTTCGCCACCGCGTTGGGCGAGCGCAAACATGTGGCGCTGCCGGACGGTTCGGTGATCGATCTGAACAGTCGCAGTCGCTTGCAGGTGCATTTTGAAAAGGATCGTCGCGTCATCGAATTGAGCGAAGGCGAGGCGATGTTCAGCGTCGCGCACGACACCTCGCGACCGTTCGTGGTCGAGGCCGGCAATGGCAAGGTCACGGTCACTGGCACGCGTTTCGATGTGCGCCGCGATGTCGCGCAAACCCGCGTGGCGGTGGAGCAGGGCACGGTGAAAGTGCAGGGTCGTGATGCAGCGGATGATCAGTTCATCAGCCTGACCGCCGGCCTCGGCACCTATGTCGACGCGCAGGGCAAAGTCGCCGCTGCCTATGCGGTGAACCCGGTGGAGTTGACGGCTTGGCGCAGCGGCAAACTGGTGTTCAACAACGCCAGCCTCAGCGAAGTCGCCGCCGAAGTATCGCGTTATCGCGACAAGCCGCTGACCGTTGCCAACCCGTCGGTGGCCAGTCTGCGCCTGACCAGCGTGTTCAAATCGGACAACACCGATGCCTTGCTCAAGGCCTTGCCGAGCATCCTGCCGGTGGCGGTGCGCACCCTTGCGGATGGCAGTCAGGAAATAATTTCAAAATAAAATTCAGGTTTTTTTCGAGTTCATCGTCTTCCTGTTCAACTGCAACTGGTTTGCATTAACAGCCGCACACTCTTGCGATCCACAGGACTACGTACGACGTGAAAAACACCCCTGCCAACAACAAAAAATCCCCTTGGCTGCCGCTGGCCCTCGCGCTGGCGGTCAACGCTGCTATACCGCTGGCATTTGCCGGTGAAGCGATTCATATCCGCGCCCAGTCGTTGGGTCAGGCCTTGAGCGAACTCGGTCAGCAGACGTCGCTGCAAGTGTTTTTCAGCCCGGACCTGGTCGCCGGCAAACAGGCCCCTGCGGTCGACGGCGATATCTCCCCGGAGCAAGCCTTGCGCCAATTGCTGCAGGGCAGCGGTCTGGATTATCAGATCAACGAAGGGTCGGTGACCCTGTCGCCCGCCGCGACTTCCGCCACCAGCAACGGCCCGTTGGAACTCGGTGTGACCGACATCAAAGTGGTGGGTGACTGGCTCGGCGATGCCAATGCCGCCGTGGTGCAGAATCACCCTGGCGCGCGCACGGTGATCCGCCGCGAAGCGATGGTCGAGCAGGGCGCAATGAATGTCAGTGACGTGCTCAAGCGTGTGCCGGGCGTGCAGGTGCAGGACGCCAACGGCACCGGCGGCAGCGATATTTCCCTCAACGTTGGTGTGCGCGGTCTGACTTCGCGTCTGTCGCCGCGCTCCACCGTGTTGATCGATGGTGTGCCGGCGGCGTTCGCCCCGTACGGTCAGCCGCAACTGTCGATGGCGCCGATTTCTTCGGGCAACCTCGACAGTATCGACGTGGTGCGCGGCGCCGGTTCGGTGCGTTATGGGCCGCAGAACGTCGGCGGCGTGATCAACTTCGTCACTCGCGCGATCCCGGAAAAAACCACCGGTGAAATCGGCACCACACTGGAAACCACTCAGTACGGTGGCTGGAAGCACATCGACACCGCGTTCCTCGGCGGCACTGCCGACAACGGCATGGGCGTGGCGTTGCTGTATTCCGGCGTCAATGGCAACGGCTACCGCGAGCGCAACAACGGTAACGACATTGACGACGTGCTGCTCAAGACTCATTGGGCACCGACCGATCAGGACGATTTCAGCCTCAACTTCCACTACTACGACGCCACGGCCGACATGCCCGGCGGTCTGACGCAGAAACAGTACGATGCCAAACCGTACGATTCGGTGCGGGACTACGACCAATTCACCGGTCGGCGCAAGGACGTGTCGTTCAAGTGGATCCGTCAGATCGACGAGCGCACCCAAGCGGAAATCCTCACCTATTACACCGACAGTTTCCGTGGCAGCACCATCGCCGCTCGCGACCAGAAAACCCTCAGCTCATACCCGCGTTCGTATTACACGTTGGGCATCGAGCCACGGGTGTCGCGGGTTTTCGATGTCGGCCCGACCACCCAGGAAGTCAGCGTCGGTTATCGCTACCTGAAAGAGGCGATGCACGAGTCGTCGAGCCGTGTGGCGCTGGTCAACAACCAGCCGGTGCTCACGCCGACCTCCGATGGCCATGTGTTCCAGGACCGCACCGGCGGCACTGAGGCCAACTCGGTCTACATCGATAACAAAATCGATGTCGGTAACTGGACCCTCACCCCCGGCATTCGCTTCGAACACATCAGCACCGACTGGCATGACCGCGCCGTGCTCGACACGGCCGGCAAACCGGTACAGGCGAAAAACCGCAGCATCGAAAGCAACGAACCATTGCCGGCGCTGAGCGTGATGTATCACCTGTCGGACGCGTGGAAACTGTTCGCCAACTACGAAACCTCGTTCGGCAGCCTGCAGTATTTCCAGCTCGGCCAGGGTGGCTCGGGTGACCAGACCGCCAATGGCCTGGAGCCGGAAAAGGCCAAGACCTACGAAATCGGTACGCGCTACAACGACGATGTGTGGGGCGGTGAAGTGACGCTGTTCTACATCGACTTCGACGACGAACTGCAATACATCAGCAATGACGTGGGCTGGACCAACCTCGGTGCGACCAAGCACCAGGGTATCGAAGCCTCGGTGCATTACGACATGGCGGCACTGGATCCGCGTCTTGACGGTTTGACTGCCAACGCTGGTTTCACTTACACCCGCGCCACTTATGAGGGTGAGATTCCCGGCTTCAAGGGCCGTGATCTGCCGTTCTATTCGCGGCAGGTGGCGACCGTCGGCCTGCGCTATGACATCAACCGCTGGACCTACAACCTCGACGGTTTTGCCCAATCCAAACAGCGCTCGCCGGGCACCGGGGTTAACGCTGATGGCAGCTTCAACGGCAATTACATCACTGACGGCACGGCGGACGGGCAGTACGGTGACATTCCCGGTTACGTGACCTGGAACGTACGCGGCGGCTATGACTTCGGGCCGCAGGTGTCGAACCTGAAACTGGGCGCGGGGGTGAAGAACGTCTTCGACAAGCAGTACTTCACCCGCTCCAGCGACAACAACTCGGGGATGTATGTGGGGGCGCCGCGCACGTTCTTTGTGCAGGCAAGCGTCGGCTTTTAAAACGTAAGATAACTGATCGTTCCCACGCTCTGCGTGGGAATGCAGCCCGGGACGCTCTGCGTCCCCGCGAAGCGGACGCGGAGCGTCCATTGAGGCGTTCCCACGCAGAGCGTGGGAACGATCTCATACTTTCAGGACTTTGCCGCCGATCGCCACCGCGACCAGCAGCACCGCCATCAAGCCAAAGGCAAAACTCAAACTGCTGGCATGGGCGACAAAACCGATCACCGCAGGCCCCGCCAGAATCCCTGCATAACCGAGCGTGGTAATGGCCGGCACGGCGATGCTCTCCGGCATCACCGTCTGCTTGCCGACCGCCGTGTACAGCACCGGCACGATGTTCGAACAGCCCGCGCCGACCAGCGCGTAACCGACCAGCGCCGCCTCCCAGCTCGGCGCGAAAGTCGCCAGAAACAGGCCCGCCGCTGCCAACAGACCGCCCAACAAAATGATCCGTGTGGCCCCCACGCGCCGCACGATGCGGTCACCCATCAAACGCCCGGCGGTCATAGTCAGGGCAAACGCCGCGTAACCCAGCCCTGCATACGCGGTGTCGATCCCGCGCTCCTGCGCCAGGAACACCGCGCTCCAGTCCAGCGCTGCGCCTTCGGTGAGAAAGACGATGAAGCACATCCCGCCGATAAACAGCACGATGCCATGGGGGATGGCGAATGCCGGCCCAGAGCTTTCGCTGCCGTAAGGCAACATGTGCGGCACGCATTTGAATAGCGCCGCGATCAGCACGGCGACCACCACCAGCATCGCCGCGAGCGGCGTCAGTCCGAGGCCGAGCAAGGCACTAACCCCCGCCGCGCCGACAATCCCGCCGAGACTGAACAGACCATGAAAACCCGACATCATGTTCTTGCCGCTGGCGCGTTCGACGATCACCGCTTGCAGGTTCACCGTCGAATCCACCGTACCGAGGCCGGCACCGAACATGAACAGCGTGGCGACCAATGCCGGGATGGAGGACACCGTCGCCAGCAATGGCAACGCCGCGCAGATCAACAATGTGCCTCCGGTAGCGACGCGCCGACAGCCGAAGCGCGTGGCCAGAATCCCCGCCATTGGCATCGCCAGAATCGAACCGACGCCGAGGCACAACAGCAGCAACCCCAACGTACCTTCATCCAGTCCGGCCCGGGCCTTGGCGTACGGCACCAAGGGCGCCCACGCGGCGATGCCGAGCCCGGCGATGAAAAAGGCGATGCGCGTGGACATCTGTTGCAGGCGTCCGGGGACGAAGGTGGCTTGGGCGTTGAGGCTGGTCATATCGATCCTTGGCAAAAAACTTCGCGTCCCCGAAGGACAGTGATTCAGCGTCGAGGTTCGATCGCCGATCCTTCCAGGAAGTACAGCCGACATCCTACCCTGTGGGAGCGGGCTTGCTCGCGAAGGCGCAGTGTCAGCTGAAAAATATATCGACTGACACACCGCATTCGCGAGCAAGCTCGCTCCCATAAGGGATTGCGTTCTACAGTGGAGGCTTCAGGGGATTTAACAGCAAGGGCCGGTGATGACGCAGTTCTACGATGCACGGGGCAATATCTACGGGGTTATTTCGCCGCAGGCACTGCGCGACGCAGGCATTGCTTTGCCTGCCAGTGCCGCGCAGTGTACTGCGTCGAGACAGGTCTGGAGCGGCGCCACCATCACGCTGTGCTGCGACTGGCCCGAAGACCAACGCCCGGCGAACAGCAAATCCCACCGCAGTGACGGCCTGCTGATCGGCCCGTTCCAGATGTCGCCGCCGTTCGACGTGCTGATCGTCAACACCGACGGCACCCTCGCCGAGCGTAGCGGCAACGGCCTGACGATTTTCTCGCAGGCGCTGACCGAGCAAGGCTTGATGCCAGAGGAGGGCGCGTTGTTGCGCGTGCATCACGACAAGGGGGACGCGGTGGAAACCTCGGTGAAACCGGCCGAAGTCGAAGGTGTTCAAGGTTACTGGCTCGACCTTGGCCAACCCGGTTTCGGGCCGGATGCCGTCGGTGCACAGACTGTTGAAGGCATTGCGTTCAACGGTCAGCAAGTGAGCCACGTCCAACCGTTGGCACAACTTGATCCTGCCTGGGGACACAGCCAATTCGTGCGTATCGGCAATCCGCATTGCGTAACGCTGCTCAGCGATGCGGCTGCTTTGCCGAGCAACGAGCAAATGCGTGAATCACCCCTCAACGAAGGCTTGACCGAAATCGCCTACGCCATGCCGACCGGCGCGGGCGATCCATGCCCGGCGGGGGTTAATCTGCAATGGGCGGTGCTGGAGTCACCACAGAAAGTCCTCGCCCGAGTGTACGAGCGCGGCGAAGGGCCGACGGCGTCTTCCGGCACCAGCGCCAGTGCGGTGGCCTGCGCGGCCTGGCGTTTGGGTTGGGTGGCGGCCGGTGAGGTGCAGGTGATGATGCCCGGCGGCACAGCACCGATCCTGCTTGACGCAGAACACGGGCAATTGCGCTGCGTCAGACTGTTTGGCACCGCGCGACGGATTGCGCACTGAAGCACGGAGAACAACTGCCATGCGGTGACTACAGCGCCGGTCCCTGGTGGCGGATCGCTGCAGATGCGCTGTTTACAGGAAGAACTATTGCGCGCGAATGCTCTGCGTCAGTTGCAGAAACTTGGGAATCACCGCTTCGGGCGCAGGCGTGAAGTCTTTCAGGCCGTCGGTACCTTTCTGGAACGTGAACATCTGTGCCGCGATCAAGGGACTGGCCAGGCCGCCGACATGGGCGATGGCGAACCAGGCACGATCTTGCTCTTTGGATTCAGGTCGCGGGTCCAGGCGCCAGCCTTCGAGGGTGGTCATGCGCTCGCCGATGTAAAACTTCTCCATGATTTTCGACTTCTTCCAGATTTCGG
>NZ_JBAQKH010000046.1:0-60929 GCF_049300855.1 Pseudomonas sp.
CCAATGCCTGCCTCAGCCCGGCAATTCCAGATTATCCAGCGCCAGCTCCCCAAACATTCGATCCGCAACAGAACTCGGCCTCAAGGCGCACAAGCCGGCCGATTCTGGCATAGCTGTAGGCAACATAAGATCGGGCGACCGGTTGGATGAAACGTGGTCTGTCCCCGGTTGCTCTTCAGGAAGGTGATGCGAACCATTCCCGCTACTTCACTGGGAATGGTTCGGCTCAGCCACTTAGAGGGCCAGGATTTCTATATCGTCAATTTGATAGTCGTTGCCCTGGGAAGTGGCGACATGGCTGTAAATGTCAACGGTGATGGAAGTGGCAGAGGCAGTAAAAGTGCCTGACAAAGTTATCCAGTCGCTCGTGGAGGTGATTTGGGTAGGGCCGGCGACCGGGAGGCCGCCTGCTCTGATCGACAGGGATGGCGCATAACTATGGGTACCGTACCGAATGGCTTTGATCGAAAACTGGTAGCTACGGCCTCGCTCCAGATGGGTCAGTCCCTTTTGAATGATCACTCCGTCGGAGCTGTTTGTGTGGGTGTAGTTAAAGAACGTCCAATTGCCATCTACCTCACGTAACGCCAGGTCCCTCGGGTCTACTCCCGGCCCGCCGATCCAGCCATTCCAGTTTTCATTGTCGAAATCGGTGAAGTCTCTTTCCAGAGTGGTGATGACTCTAAACTTGCGTGGAGGAGTCGACATCTGGTTGCTGCCATACAAAGCCAGCGCGGTGAGGCTGTAGGACGTTATGCCCAACGAACTGATGGCTTGGCTCCAGTCGCCGCCCACGTTAGCTGTAACTTCATTGATGAGTACGTCGGAGCCATTGTACAAGCGGATTTTCTGGCCGGAGAAGGCTGTTCCGAAGACGGTGACTGAGCGATCAAATGTAGTGCCATCCTGCACGACTATGCCCCTGGAGTCGGTCACGTTGGTAATGGTCGGCTTTACATCCTTGATGTTAGTGATCGTATAAATGCCAACCGGAAATTCCAGCGCATTGTCTTCGATGTCGCTCTTGTCCATTGCGACCCTGAACTCGAGTGTCAGTGGGGTTCCATGCCCGAGTTGCTTGAAGTAGCTACTGCCAACTGCCTTGGGCCAGTACCCCTGGCCCACCCAGGTGTTGTTGACGTAGTACCCCCCACCGTCCCATATCGTCGCGTTGTGCTCGTCGCCATTCTCTTTAAAGCCTTTCAGGTCCATCCACACTTGTTGCCCCACAGCGATCAGCGGAAAGACCCCGGCCCTGATGGTGGCGTTTTTTGTACCCAGTGAGACCAGGTCCAGTACGTTGTTTGCGTCAGCATCGGTAATCTTCGGCGTATTCAGTTCCCTCGTCGGAAGTTGCAGCACCGCCAGAGTCAGGGTTTTCGATGGTACGGATGCACGGCTGCCACGGGTTACGGTGTAGCTCACCGTGACTGACTTGCCGAGGCTGAAGGCAATGACCGACACCTGCAACGGAATCTTCTGCGGTTCGACTGTCGTTACCGTGTGCGAGGTGGTGGTGTGCGAGCCGGCGGGCAGTGTGCCTGCCGCACCGGTCCAGGTGACGATGATCTGGTCGCCGAGACGTTTGTCGTAGTCGACCACCGCGATCAGGTCGGTCAGCGCGCTCATCGGGTCGAGGCTGGTGCCGTTCGGCGCTTGCTCGATCTTCG
The DNA here is from genome assembly GCF_049300855.1 of Pseudomonas sp. Taxonomy (GTDB): domain Bacteria; phylum Pseudomonadota; class Gammaproteobacteria; order Pseudomonadales; family Pseudomonadaceae; genus Aquipseudomonas. Next base: position 1,671 of record NZ_JBAQKH010000046.1, read on the forward strand.
GTGCATCAGGCTCCTCGAGTGCCGTTCCGATGCTCAACAACAACTCATGAGAATGCCCCAGCGTCTTCCCGTCGCGCTGAATACTGTAATCAGCGACCACGGTGCCATTCAGGTTGGCGGTTACATACCGTTTTTCCACAGTGATCCGCACCCGCTTGCCGGCGGTTTCGCGGATCAGGTCAATATGCTTGCTGACGCTGCCGTCGCTGGCAGAGCCGCGCCACCTGAAGGTCACACGATCCTTGTCCTGGGTGGCGAGATGGGTCATCACCAGCGTGGCACCGGTCGAAGGCACTTTGTCCGGATCGAGCACGCCGTTGTCGGCCTCTTCTACTTCTTCTACTTCCGGGCGGTCGAATGTGGGCAAGGCGACGCCCACCTGCATGATGAACGGCAGTGAATCGCGCACGCTCATCAGCGCCGTTTCGCTGTTGGTAACGACGTAATAGACCTTGACGCTGAGGCTGTTGAAACGCTTGATTTCGCTATTGCTGACGCTGCGCCGCACTGGCTCGTGGTCCGGCACGTCGCCGACCGGGCGCGGGTCATCGTAATAAACGTCACCATCGGGGGCCTGAGCGAACCAGATCAGATTGATCAGGTCGCTGCTACGGCGACCGGCATACCAAGGAATGTTCACGGTCGCCCACGGTGTTTCGGGGGGCAGTGTCCCGCCGGGCGCCTCGTCGACGGTGGGGGCGGCCAACGGGCTGATGTCGCCGATCACGCTGACGCTGTTTTCTCTCGAAGAGTGGTCGAACTGATTGGGGCGACGGCGCACATAACCGACCGAGGCGCTCCCCTTGGCAATGGCCTTGACGGAGGCGTTGGGGATGGGAAAGTCGAGTTGAGAAGGTACGGAGTCGACGGTTTGCTCCAGCGGCCCGACGATGATTTGCAAGCCTTGCGCCGAGGTGCCGGTCCAGGTCAGCACCACCGTGTCACCCACGGCAAAATCCTTTCTCGTGGTTAACACGCGGGCAGTTACATCGTCATCACCGAGCGTATCGAGATCGATCCGGGTGGTCGGCACGCCCTTGACCAGCACTAGTGGCTCGTCCAGCCGATTCCCGTTCATGTCCACCAACAGATACTGTTGCGCCGACCACGGTGCGCGCTCATCCGGATAGTTGCCGCAGCGGTCGATGACCTGATAAGCCACCGCGACACGGCCATCACCGGCCGCTTCGATAACGGCGCGGCTGAACACGATCTCGATCGGATGGCCGATCGGGTCCTCAGCCTGTTCCGGGGTGACGACATGCACCACCTGCTGGCTGCCACAGCGGGCAAGGACGCGGTCGTATCGGGTGAGGTTGCGGTAAGTCACGACACTCAACGTCACACCCTTGGCCGGCAGGGTGTCATCGACCTTGTAATAATCGAGGGAGAAGTTGAGATCGGAGTGGCCATCTTCGGTGTTGTCATCGTAGCCGCCGGGGCGGGTGAGTTTGACCAGCAAGGTCTGTACCGGTGTGGAATCTTCCGGACACTGATTTTTGCGCGAGATCCGGTAGAACACAGGCGTGGCGTCACCTTCGAGCACGTGGCCTCTGGCGATGGAAAAAGACACGTTTTGGTTGAGTTCTGAATCAAGCTCGATGGTTTTGCTCCAGACGGCCGTATCGGCATTGCCCCAAAACACCTCGACCAGATCGCCAATGGACATGGTCAGATAGGCAGCGATGATGCCTTGCAGATCACCTTCCACGGCTCGAATGGGGATGCCTGCAAAATAGTGCTCGGCAGGGTCGAGGCTGGACGACGCCGGAAAGTACAGCTGCTTGAGGGCTTGGGGGGCAGGGTTTGCTTGGCTGGACATTGGTTCGGCTCCGGTCGAGGGGGGGGCTGGGTGACGGAGTTATTGAGCGCGCGTTGGAGGAATTAGGCACCTGTCACATCTGACAGGTGCAGGCGGGTTTCCGACAAGCGGTCATGTGGGCTGTAGGAAAGAAACGACAAACCGCAGGCCCGGTTAAATGACGTAGCAGTTTTTTATGCCTGAAGACATGTGTCGGCAGTGAGGCGGCCTTCGCGGTCAGCAGAAAACTCACGGTCAAAACCGCTCTGTTTCAATCCTTGGCAAAAGTTGGAAAGCTTCTTGCAGTAACCGCCGTGAGCCCGCTCTGGGCGTCAAAAGTTTGCTTTAAAGGAACGGGGAAAACCGGTGGATCGCTCTCAGTTAATCAACAACGCTCGCTCGAATATTGCCGACCTCAGTCGAGGCAATCTGGGCGTGCCGTTGCTGTTGCTGGTGATGCTGGCGATGATGATGTTGCCGGTGCCGCCGTTCCTGCTCGACGTGTTCTTCACCTTCAACATCGCGCTGTCGATCGTTGTCCTGCTGGTCTGCGTGTATGCGCTGCGGCCGCTGGATTTCGCCGTGTTCCCGACGATTCTGCTGGTGGCGACGTTGCTGCGGCTGGCGTTGAACGTCGCCTCGACGCGCGTTGTAATGCTCCACGGTCAGGACGGCCACGCCGCTGCCGGTAAGGTGATTCAGGCCTTCGGTGAAGTGGTGATCGGCGGTAACTATGTGGTCGGTATCGTGGTCTTCGCGATCCTGATGATCATCAACTTCGTTGTGGTGACCAAGGGTGCCGGGCGGATTTCCGAGGTGAGCGCGCGTTTCACCCTCGATGCGATGCCCGGCAAACAAATGGCGATCGACGCCGACCTCAACGCCGGTTTGATCGACCAGAACCAGGCCAAGATGCGCCGTCAGGAAGTCGCCCAAGAGGCTGAGTTCTACGGTTCGATGGACGGTGCCAGCAAGTTCGTCCGCGGTGACGCCATCGCCGGCCTGCTGATTCTGTTCATCAACCTCATCGGCGGTATGGCTGTCGGTATCTTCCAGCACAACATGAGCTTCGGCGATGCCGGTCGGGTTTATGCCTTGCTGACCATCGGTGACGGTTTAGTGGCGCAATTGCCATCACTGTTGTTATCGACAGCGGCAGCGATCATGGTGACCCGTGCTTCCGGTTCGGAAGACATGGGTAAACAGATCAATCGCCAGATGTTCGCCTCGCCGAAAGCGCTGGCGGTGGCGGCCGGTCTGATGGCCGTCATGGGCCTGGTCCCGGGCATGCCGCACTTCTCGTTCCTGAGCATGGCCGCGCTGGCTGCGGGCGGCGCGTACCTGTTCTGGAAAAAGCAGAACGTCGCCAAGGTCGTGGCACTGGAAGAGGTCAAGCGCCAGCAGGATCTGCTGCCGTCGCCGGCCCGCGCCATGGAAACCAAAGAGCTGGGCTGGGACGACGTGACGCCGATCGACATGATCGGCCTGGAAGTCGGCTATCGCCTGATCCCGCTGGTGGACCGCAATCAGGGCGGGCAACTGCTGGCGCGGATCAAGGGCGTGCGCAAGAAGCTCTCGCAGGATCTGGGCTTCCTGATGCCGACCGTGCACATCCGCGACAACCTCGATCTGGCGCCAAGCGCCTATCGCCTGACCCTGATGGGCGTGATTCTCGCCGAAGCCGAGATCTACCCGGATCGCGAACTGGCGATCAACCCGGGCCAGGTCTACGGCACGCTCAACGGTATCAACGCCAAAGATCCGGCTTTCGGCCTGGAGGCGGTGTGGATCGAAATCAGCCAGCGTGCGCAGGCACAATCGCTCGGTTACACCGTGGTCGACGCCAGCACCGTGGTCGCGACGCACTTGAACCAGATTCTGTACAAGCATTCCAGTGAGCTGATCGGCCACGAGGAAGTGCAGCAACTCATGCAATTGCTGGCCAAAAGCTCGCCGAAACTGGCGGAAGAGCTGGTGCCGGGCGTGGTTTCGCTGTCGCAACTGCTCAAAGTGCTGCAAGCGCTGTTGGCCGAACACGTGCCGGTGCGCGATATCCGCAGCATCGCCGAAGCCATCGCCAACAACGCCGCGAAGAGTCAAGATACCGCCGCGTTGGTGGCTGCTGTGCGCGTCGGCGTATCGCGCGCCATCGTCCAAAGCATTGTAGGCACTGAGTCCGAGCTGCCTGTGATCACCTTGGAACCAAGGTTGGAACAAATATTGCTCAATAGTCTGCAGAAGGCAGGACAAGGCTCGGAAGAGGGCGTTCTGCTGGAACCAAGCATGGCCGAGAAGCTGCAGCGTTCGCTCATCGAAGCGGCGCAGCGTCAGGAAATGCAAGGTCAGCCGGTGATCCTTTTGGTCGCAGGCCCAATCCGCGCGATGCTCTCGCGCTTTGGCCGCCTCGCAGTCCCTGGGCTGCATGTGCTGGCCTACCAGGAAATACCGGACAACAAGCAAGTGACCATCGTTGCGACAGTAGGGCCCAACGGCTGAGGTAGTGGTTTATGCAAGTTAAGCGTTTCTTTGCCGCCGATATGCGTCAGGCCATGAAGCTGGTTCGTGATGAGCTGGGCGCTGATGCCGCCATCATTGGCAATCGCCGCATTGCCGGCGGTGTCGAGCTGACGGCGGCACTGGATTACAAATTGTCGGCGCTGGCGCCACGGGTTCCGAACATGGAACTCGAAGACGAACTGCGCAAGACCCAGTCGCGCATCGTCACCGCCCAGGCCGAACTGAGCCTGCGTGGCGAAGCCGATGGCAACAGCAATCGCCAGATTTTCGCCGGTCTGCCATTGACGGCGGGTCTGCCGCTGACCGCTGCCGAACCGCTGAGCGAGCCGACCTACGCCGCTCCGGCGCGTCCGGCCCCGGCGCCTGCGCAGTCCTCCGGCGGCGTCGATCCGCGTGCACTGGATTCGATGCGTTTTGAATTGAACAGCCTGCGCGAGCTGATGGAAGTTCAGCTCGGCACCCTGGCCTGGAATCAGCTGCAAGGCAGCCGTCCGGCGCAAGCCAATCTGTATCGCCGTCTGCAACGTATCGGTCTGTCCGGGCCGTTGTCGCGCGATCTGCTGGCGATGATCACTGATATCGAAGAGCCGCGTCAGGCCTGGCGCATGCTGCTCGCGCACCTGGCACGGATGATTGCCGTACCGGAAGTCGAGCCACTGGAAGAGGGCGGTGTGATCGCCATGGTCGGCCCGGCCGGCATGGGCAAGACCACCACGCTGGCCAAGCTGGCCGCGCGTTACGTGCTCAAGTACGGCGCGCAGAACGTCGCGCTGGTGAGCATGGACAGCTTCCGCATCGGTGCGCAGGAACAACTGAAGACGCTGGGCCGCATTCTCAATGTGCCGGTGACCCACGTCGACCCGGGCCAATCGCTGGTGCAAGCGCTGGATCCACTGCTGCGCAAACGCGTGGTGCTGATCGATACCGCCGGCCTGCAGGCCAGCGATCCAGCCCTGCGCATGCAGCTCGAAAGTCTGGCCGGTCGTGGCATTCGTTCAAAAAATTATCTGGTCTTGGCAACCACCAGCCAGAAACAGGTTCTAACCGCCGCTTATCATAGTTACAAGCGTTGCGGGCTTGCCGGCTGCATCCTGACTAAACTGGATGAAACGGCCAGCCTTGGCGAAGTGTTGAGCCTGGCGATCAGTCATGAATTGCCGGTCGCGTACCTGACCGATGGCCCACGGATTCCGGATGATTTGCATCTGCCGCGCCGTCATCAACTGGTCAGCCGCGCCGTCAGCGTGCAAATGCAGGAAGAACCCAGCGAAGAAGCCATGGCTGACATGTTCGCTGATATCTATCACAGCCCGACCAAGCAGGTAGGCTGAGGTATTCATGAACAGTTTTTGTACCTACATCGATGGTCTGCCATGCATTGTTCCGGTTGTGAACGCGCAGCCAGTAATGTGGCCTCCGTCTATGCAAGACAAGGTAAAGAAATAACATGGGCAGCATGCATCCCGTACAGGTGATCGCGGTGACCGGCGGCAAAGGTGGCGTCGGCAAGACTAATGTGTCAGTGAACTTGTCTCTGGCGCTGGCAGAGCTTGGCCGTAGGGTCATGCTGCTGGACGCCGATCTGGGGCTGGCGAACGTCGACGTATTGTTGGGTCTGACCCCTAAACGCACGCTGGCCGACGTCATCGAAGGCCGTTGCGAATTGCGCGACGTGCTGTTGCAAGGCCCCGGCGGTATTCGCATCGTCCCGGCCGCGTCCGGCACGCAGAGCATGGTGCACCTGAGCCCGGCGCAACACGCCGGTCTGATTCAGGCGTTCAGCGACATCGGCGACAATCTCGACGTATTGGTGATCGACACCGCTGCGGGTATTGGTGACTCGGTAGTCAGTTTTGTACGCGCAGCCCAGGAAGTGTTGCTGGTGGTCTGCGATGAACCGACCTCGATCACTGACGCCTACGCGCTGATCAAACTGCTCAACCGCGATTACGGCATGAACCGCTTCCGCGTTCTCGCCAACATGGCGCAGAGCCCGCAGGAAGGGCGCAACCTGTTCGCCAAGTTGACCAAGGTCACGGATCGCTTTCTGGACGTGGCCCTACAATACGTCGGCGCCGTGCCATACGACGAAAGCGTGCGTAAAGCGGTGCAGAAGCAGCGTGCGGTGTACGAAGCCTTCCCGCGCTCCAAGTGCGCGCTGGCGTTCAAGGCGATCGCGCAGAAGGTCGATACCTGGCCGCTGCCCGCCAACCCGCGTGGCCACCTTGAGTTTTTCGTCGAGCGCCTCGTGCAGCAAACGGCAGGGCCCGTGCTATGACCGCAAGCGGTATGAACTACTACAAGAAGTCGGCACGTGATGCTCAATATGAGTTGATCGAGCGTTACGCGCCGCTGGTCAAACGCATTGCCTATCACTTGCTGGCACGCTTGCCGGCGAGTGTGCAGGTCGAAGACCTGATCCAGGCCGGGATGATCGGCCTGCTTGAAGTCTCGACCAAATATGACGCCAGCAAAGGCGCCAGTTTCGAAACGTACGCGGGCATTCGAATCCGCGGCGCGATGCTCGACGAAGTGCGCAAAGGGGACTGGGCGCCACGCTCGGTTCACCGCAATACCCGTATGGTCAGTGACGCAATTCGCTCAATTGAAGCTAAAACCGGCCGTGACGCTAAAGATCACGAGGTTGCAGCCGAACTCCAATTGAGTCTCGACGATTACTACGGGATTTTGAATGACACCTTGGGCAGCCGCCTGTTCAGTTTCGACGATCTGTTGCAGGACGGCGAACACGAAGGGCTGCACGAGGATGGCGCGAGTGCTCATCTTGAGCCGTCACGCGATCTGGAAGATGAACGTTTCCAGGCGGCGTTGGCGGACGCGATTGCCAATTTGCCGGAGCGTGAGCGACTGGTGTTGGCGCTGTACTACGACGAAGAGCTGAACCTCAAGGAGATCGGTGAAGTCCTTGGCGTCAGTGAATCGCGGGTCAGCCAGTTACACAGCCAGTGCGCGGCCCGTTTGCGGGGGCGTTTGGGGGAGTGGCGAGCGCGCTGAAGGCAGTGTGGGGACACTGCGAACGAGGCTGGTGCGGTGATGAACGGCACCGGTCTTGCTCTGTTGTGCTCCAGACAGTCTTCGAGTGCTGCGCCGATTGATTGAAGTGGCGCGTCCAGGTGCTGGGCGCGTTTAAGACTGCTTGGAGGTCGAATTGAACAAAGACATGAAAATCCTCATCGTTGATGACTTCTCAACGATGCGGCGGATCATCAAGAACCTGCTGCGTGATCTTGGGTTCACCAACACCGTCGAGGCTGACGATGGCGTTACCGCCATTCCGGTGCTCAACAGCGGCAGCATCGACTTTCTGGTAACGGACTGGAACATGCCGGGCATGACCGGTATCGACCTGCTGCGTCACGTGCGTGCCGATGAAAAGCTCAAGCACTTGCCCGTGCTGATGGTGACTGCAGAAGCCAAGCGCGAGCAGATCATTGAAGCCGCTCAGGCCGGTGTAAACGGCTACGTCGTCAAACCTTTCACGGCTCAGGCGTTGAAAGACAAAATCGAGAAGATTTTCGAACGCATCGGCTGATGAACGCGCGGGGGAGCTATGGAGCATAACGAATCTTCACAGGGCGATTTCGAGTCGACCCTGAAAAAACACGCGGTCGAACTGGTCGAAAGCCTTGAAAAAGGCAGGTTCGGCGACGCTGTGCAACTGATCCATGAGCTCAATCAGACCCGTGACCGTGGCCTGTATCAGGAAGTCGGCAAGCTCACACGTGAACTGCACAGTGCGATCGTCAACTTCCAGATCGATCCGAACATGCCGCAGGCCGAGGAAGTGTCGCAAATCACCGACGCCACCGAACGCCTGGGCTATGTGGTCAAGCTGACAGAGGCCGCGGCCAACCGCACCATGGATCTGGTGGAAAGCGCCACGCCGGTGGTCAACAGTCTGGCTGATGAAGCCCAGACCTTGAGCGCCGATTGGGGTCGCTTCATGCGTCGCGAGGTCGGGGCTGAAGAGTTCCGCGAGCTGGCGCGCCGGGTCGACGGTTTTCTGTCACGCTGCAGCACGGACAACCGTGCGGTGTCGAGCAATCTCAACGACATCCTGCTGGCTCAGGATTACCAGGACCTCACCGGTCAGGTGATCAAGCGTGTGACCCAACTGGTCACCGAAGTCGAAAGCAATTTGCTCAAACTCGTGCTCATGGCCAGTCAGGTCGACCGCTTTGCGGGCATCGAACATGACCGCGCCGCGATGCTTGCAGAAAAAGATCCACAAAAACATCTCTCGCAGGGTGAAGGTCCGCAGATTCATGCCGATAAACGAGAAGACGTTGTGTCCGGTCAGGACGATGTGGACGATTTGTTATCCAGCCTCGGGTTCTAGAGTTTTGGAATTTTAGGTTTTTTGGGTTTTTAGACCTGTAGGAGCACCCCATTAATGAGCTTCGGCGCCGATGAAGAGATCCTTCAGGATTTCCTGGTTGAGGCCGGCGAGATTCTTGAGCAACTGTCCGAACAACTGGTCGAGCTGGAAAGCCGCCCGGATGACGCAGATCTGCTCAACGCAATTTTTCGCGGTTTCCACACTGTAAAAGGGGGCGCCGGCTTCCTTCAGCTCAATGAGCTGGTGGAGTGCTGTCACATCGCCGAAAACGTGTTCGACATCCTGCGCAAGGGTGAGCGTCGCGTTGATGCAGAACTGATGGACGTTGTCCTCGAAGCACTGGACGCGGTGAACAGCATGTTCACTGAGGTTCGTGAGCGTGCACCGATCACCGCTGCCACCCCGCAACTGCTGGCCGCCCTGGCGCGCCTGGCCGAACCGCAAGCGGCGGACGAAGCTCCGGCTTCGCCAGTGGCTTCGATGATCGAAGAGCTGGTCGTCGAAGGCGACTCGGGCGACATCACCGATAACGAATTTGAACAACTGCTGGACTCGCTGAACGCCGTCAAGGCCGAAGCCGAAGCCCCGGCCGCTGTTGCACCTGCGCAAACGGCCGCTGAAGCCGCGAGCGATGAAATCACCGATGCCGAGTTCGAGTCGTTGCTCGATCAATTGCACGGCAAGGGCCAGTTCGCGGCGGATGCCGTTGCGCCAGTTGCGGCAGCTCCTGCGGCACCGGCCAAGGGCGACAGCTCCGACATCACCGACGACGAATTCGAAGCCCTGCTCGATCAGCTGCATGGCAAGGGCAACTTTGCCGTCGATGCGCTGGAGTCGGCGATTGCCTCGGCACCTGCGCCAGCCGCACCGGTTGCTGCGGCGGCCGGCAGCGATCTGATCAGCGATCACGAGTTCGAATCGCTGCTCGACGAATTGCACGGCAAAGGCAAGTTCTCCGAAGTCGGCACCGCCGCTGCTGGCAGTGCTTCGACCGTCGCCACGCCTGCTGCCAAGGCACCGGCCGCTGCCGCAGCGCCCAAGCCTGCCGCCAAGCCTGAGCCGAAAGCCGAAGCGCCAAAACCGGCCGCCGCTGCTGCACCGGCTCCGGCCCGTGCGCCGGCAACACCGCCACCGGAAAAACCGGCGAGCGAAGCCGAAACCACCGTGCGCGTCGACACCGCGCGTCTCGACGAAATCATGAACATGGTCGGCGAGTTGGTGCTGGTGCGTAACCGTCTGGTGCGTCTGGGCCTGAACAGCGGCGATGAAGCCATGCAAAAGGCCGTGTCGAACCTCGACGTGGTCACCGCTGACTTGCAGACCGCCGTGATGAAGACGCGGATGCAGCCGATCAAGAAGGTCTTCGGGCGCTTCCCGCGTCTGGTTCGAGATCTGGCGCGTCAGCTCAAGAAAGAGATCAACCTGGAACTGGTGGGTGAAGAAACCGACCTCGACAAAAACCTTGTCGAGGCCCTGGCCGACCCGCTGGTCCACTTGGTGCGCAACGCCGTCGACCACGGCATCGAGTCGCCGGAAGAACGCGAAGCGTCGGGCAAGGCCCGTGGCGGTCGGGTTGTTTTGGCTGCCGAGCAAGAGGGTGACCATATCCTGCTGTCGATTTCCGATGACGGCAAAGGCATGGACCCGAACGTCCTGCGCGCCATCGCGGTAAAACGCGGTGTGATGGACAAGGACGCGGCCGATCGCCTCAGCGATACCGAGTGCTACAACCTGATTTTCGCCCCGGGTTTCTCGACCAAGACCGAGATCTCCGACGTCTCCGGCCGTGGTGTCGGCATGGACGTGGTGAAGACCAAGATTTCCCAGCTCAACGGCTCGATCAACATCTACTCGACCAAGGGCCAGGGCTCGAAAATCGTCATCAAGGTGCCGCTGACCCTCGCGATCATGCCAACCCTGATGGTGATGCTCGGCAATCAGGCGTTTGCGTTCCCGCTGGTCAACGTCAACGAAATCTTCCACCTCGACCTGTCGACCACCAACGTCGTCGACGGTCAGGAAGTGGTGATCGTGCGGGACAAGGCGCTGCCGTTGTTCTACCTCAAGCGCTGGCTGGTCAGCTCCGCCGCTCACGAAGAGCAGCGTGAAGGCCACGTGGTGATCCTTTCGGTGGGCACTCAGCGGATCGGCTTCGTCGTCGATCAACTGGTCGGTCAGGAAGAAGTGGTCATCAAGCCATTGGGCAAAATGCTGCAGGGCACTCCGGGCATGTCCGGCGCCACCATCACCGGTGACGGCCGCATCGCGCTGATTCTCGATGTTCCAAGCATGCTCAAGCGTTACGCCGCACGGCGTATTTGAATCCGGGGCGGCGGGGCGACAACGTCCCGCTGCACCTAATGGAGTGTTTATGGCAGTCAAAGTCCTGGTGGTGGACGATTCGGGTTTTTTCCGCCGCCGCGTCTCGGAAATTCTTTCTGCGGATCCGAGCATTCAGGTGGTCGGCACTGCAACCAACGGTAAAGAGGCGATTGATCAGGCGCTGGCACTCAAGCCGGACGTGATCACCATGGACTACGAGATGCCGATGATGGACGGCATCACGGCGGTGCGGCACATCATGCAGCGCTGCCCGACCCCGGTGTTGATGTTCTCCTCGCTGACCCACGAAGGCGCCCGGGTCACTCTGGACGCGCTGGACGCCGGCGCGGTGGATTTCCTGCCGAAGAATTTCGAAGACATCTCGCGTAACCCGGAGAAGGTCAAGCAACTGCTGTGCGAGAAGGTCCATAGCATCTCGCGCAGTAATCGTCGTTTCAGTGCTTACAGCGCGCCGGCTCCAGTGGCTGCGCCAGCGCCGACGCCTGCTCCGGCGCCGTCGAGTTTCGGCAGCCACAGCAGCAGTCACAGCACCAGCGCGCCGGCACGTCCGGCTCCAGCGCCGGCACCGACTCGCGCCCCGGCCGCCAGTGCTTCGTCGCCAGCACCGAAACGCAAAGCCTACAAACTGGTTGCCATCGGTACTTCGACGGGCGGCCCGGTGGCGCTGCAACGTGTGCTGACGCAGTTGCCGGCGAATTTCCCGGCGCCGATCGTGCTGATCCAGCACATGCCGGCGGCGTTCACCAAGGCTTTTGCCGAACGTCTCGACAAGCTCTGCCGCATCAGCGTCAAGGAAGCCGAGGATGGTGACATCCTGCGTCCGGGCCTGGCGTTGCTGGCGCCGGGTGGCAAGCAAATGATGATCGACGGCCGTGGCGCGGTGAAAATCCTGCCGGGCGATGAGCGTCTGAACTACAAGCCGTGCGTGGACATCACCTTCGGCTCTGCGGCGAAATCCTACGGTGACAAAGTTCTGGCGGTGGTATTGACCGGCATGGGCGCCGATGGCCGTGAAGGCGCGCGTCTGCTCAAGCAGGGCGGTAGCGCCGTGTGGGCACAAGATGAGGCAAGCTGCGTGATCTACGGCATGCCGATGGCCATCGTCAAAGCCGACCTCGCCGACGCGGTGTACAGCCTCGACGATATCGGCAAGCACATTGTCGAGGCGTGTATCTGATGGATGTTTTAAGCCTTATCGGGATCATCATGGCGTTCGTCGCCATCATTGGTGGTAACTACCTTGAAGGTGGTCACCTCGGTGCGCTGGCCAACGGCCCGGCGGCATTGATCGTACTGGGCGGCACCATCGGTGCCGCGCTGCTGCAATCGCCGATGAGCGCGTTCAAGCGCGCCATGCAGATCCTTGCCTGGATTCTGTTTCCGCCACGGGTCGATCTGGCCGGTGGCATCGACCGCGTCGTCAACTGGAGCCTCACCGCACGCAAGGAGGGCCTGCTGGGCCTGGAAGGCGTGGCGGATGCCGAACCCGACAATTACTCGCGCAAAGGCCTGCAACTGCTGGTCGACGGCGCCGAGCCGGAAGCGATCCGCAGCATCCTCGAAGTGGATTTCTACACCCAGGAAGCCCGCGACATCGAGGCGGCGAAAGTCTTTGAAAGCATGGGCGGCTACGCGCCAACCATCGGCATCATCGGTGCGGTCATGGGCCTGATCCATGTGATGGGTAACCTGGCTGATCCGACGCAACTGGGCAGCGGCATCGCCGTGGCGTTCGTCGCGACCATTTACGGCGTGGCCAGTGCCAACCTGGTGTTGCTGCCGATCGCCGCCAAGCTGAAGTCAATTGCGTTGCGGCAGTCGCGTTATCGCGAAATGTTGTTGGAAGGGATCCTGTCGATCGCCGAAGGTGAAAACCCTCGCTCCATTGAGTTGAAGCTGCAAGGCTTCATGGATTAAGGGAATAACCTCATGGCTCGTCGTCGCCACCAGGAAGAACACGTCAATCACGAACGCTGGCTCGTGTCCTACGCGGATTTCATCACGCTGCTGTTCGCGTTCTTCGTGGTGATGTACTCGATTTCGTCGATCAACGAAGGCAAGTACAAGGAAATTTCCGAAGCGCTGGTTGGCGTTTTCAAAGACTCCGACCGCGCGCTCAAACCGATCCCGATCGGTGACGAGCGACCGAAAACCGTGACCCCGGCCAAGCCGCTGGTCAAGGACGCCGAGCAGATCGACGCCGGTATCGCCGGTGCCAGCGATCCGCTGAAAAGCATCGCCGATGACATCAGCGCTGCCTTCGGTGACTTGATCAGCTCCAACCAGATGACTGTGCGCGGCAACGAGCTGTGGGTCGAGATCGAACTCAACTCCAGCCTGTTGTTCGGCAGCGGCGACGCCATGCCAAGCGACATCGCCTTCAACATCATCGACAAAGTGGCGGCGATCCTCAAACCGTTCGATAACCCGATCCACGTCGAAGGCTTTACCGACGATCAGCCGATCCGCACCGCGCAGTACCCGACCAACTGGGAACTGTCCTCGGCGCGTTCGGCGAGCATCGTGCGCATGCTGGCGATGCAGGGCGTGAACCCCGGTCGTCTGGCGTCGGTGGGTTACGGTGAGTTTCAACCGGTGGCCAATAACGCCACCGTTGAAGGCCGCGCGAAGAACCGTCGCGTGGTGTTGGTGGTCTCGCGCAATCTCGATGTACGCCGCAGCCTGACGGGCACCGGAACCGCCAACGCGCAACCGGACGCTGCATTGAAGCGGGCTGGCACACAAACTGCACCGACCCCGGTCAAGACGCCGGGACGCGAGAGTGCCGTCAATTCTCCGTCACCCGCATTAACACGCTGAGCTATGTCTCGGTCGAGCATATCGGCCGGGAGGAACGAACTGAATGAGAGTCTGGGCAGTCGCCAATCAAAAGGGTGGTGTCGGTAAAACCACATCTTCCATCGCTTTAGCCGGATTGCTGGCCGAGGCGGGCAAGCGCGTGGTTGTGGTCGATCTCGACCCGCACGGCTCGATGACCAGCTATTTCGGCTACGATCCCGACAGCCTGGAACACAGCAATTACGACCTGTTTCTGCACAAGGGCACGGTGCCGCAAGGCCTGCCGGGGCAGTTGCTGTTGTCGACCAGTGACGAACGCATTTCCCTGTTGCCGTCGAGCACCGCACTGGCCACCCTTGAGCGGCAGTCGCCGGGGCAGAGTGGCTTGGGTCTGGTAATCGCCAAGAGTCTGGCGCAGTTGTGGCAGGACTTCGATTACGCGGTGATCGACAGCCCGCCATTGCTCGGTGTGCTGATGGTCAACGCCCTCGCGGCGAGCCAGCAACTGGTGATTCCGGTGCAGACCGAACACCTCGCCGTCAAAGGCCTGGAACGCATGGTCAACACCTTGGCGATGATCAACCGCTCGCGCAAACAGGCGCTGCCGTTCAGCATCGTGCCGACCCTGTTCGATCGCCGTACGCAGGCCTCGATGCATACCTTGCGTGTGCTGCGCGACAAATTCCCGGAAGAGATCTGGCAGGGTTACATTCCGGTCGATACTCGTCTGCGCGATGCCAGCCGTGCCGGTGTCACGCCGTCGCAATTCGACGGCAAGAGCCGTGGCGTGCTGGCCTACCGCGCGCTGCTCAAGCATCTGCTGGCGCAACAACTTGTTCCGGCGGTGGCGTAAGCATGAACCGTCCCGTCAAGCTCACCTCGCGCCCGCAATTGGCGTTGCAGTCTTATCTGGATAACTTGCTGCAGGAGATTCCCGAGGAGCTGCCGCCGGTCATCGAGGCGCAGCCTGACGTTGTGGAAAGCACCCAGGCGCTGGACGAATTTCAGGCTGCGGTACTGGAAGAGCAGGCGCGTGATGCACAGAAGGCTGCCAAGCCTGTCGCCCCGGTTGTTGCGCCTGCCGCCGCAGCGGTCGCCAAGGCACCGGTGGCATTGATTGAAGAAGCCGAGCCGGTTCGCGCGTCGGTTTCGACTTTGGCGCCGTTGCTGCAAACCCAATTGCTGAAAACTGCGCCGGAGCCGGCGGTGGTCGAACCGGCTCCGGCTCCAGTTGCACCCGCGCCCGCACCTGTCGAGCAGACACTGGTGCCGCCGCTGGTGGAAGTCCATCTGCCGCCGAACAACACGCCGCCACCGGTGGAAACCGACGGCCGCCCGGCCTGGGCCTCGGAAGCGTTCGAATGCCTGCTGTTCGACGTCGCCGGGCTGACCCTGGCGGTGCCGCTGGTGTGCCTCGGCTCGATCTATTCGCTGGCCGGCCACGAGCTGACGCCGCTGTTCGGTCAGCCGGAATGGTTTCTCGGGATCCTGCCGAGCCAGGCCGGTAATTTGAAAGTGTTGGACACCGCGCGCTGGGTCATGCCGGATCGCTATCGCGATGACTTCCGTCAGGGCCTGCAGTACGTGATTTCGGTACAAGGTTACGAGTGGGGGCTGGCGGTGCATCAGGTCAGCCGCTCGTTGCGTCTGGACCCGAATGAAATCAAATGGAGAAGTCACCGGGGTCAGCGGCCATGGCTCGCCGGCACGGTGATTGAGCACATGTGTGCATTGCTTGACGTTTCCGCACTGGCCGAGTTGATCGCCAGCGGTGGGGCAAAGCACCTCGGCGGCCACAAGCCGCTACATAAACCGACATAGCAGCCGACATAACAATCAGGCGACGGCATTGTTGAATGCCGCCACACAGAACACACACCGCCCAGAGCGGTTTTTTCGAGGGGTCAGGGTATGAGTAGTCAGGCGACGAATGCAAAAGGTTCTGAAGATCCGATCCTGCAATGGGTGACCTTCAAACTGGACAACGAAACCTACGGCATCAACGTGATGCGCGTTCAGGAAGTGCTGCGCTACACCGAGATCGCTCCGGTGCCGGGCGCGCCAAGCTACGTGCTGGGCATCATCAACCTGCGCGGTAACGTGGTCACCGTGATCGACACCCGTCAGCGCTTCGGCCTGAACAGCGGCGAGATCAGCGACAACACCCGTATCGTCATCATCGAAGCCGACAAGCAAGTCGTCGGCATCATGGTCGACAGCGTGGCCGAAGTGGTTTACCTGCGTCAGTCGGAAATCGAGACGGCGCCGAACGTCGGCAACGAAGAGTCGGCCAAGTTCATCCAGGGCGTGTGCAACAAGAACAACGAGTTGCTGATCCTGGTCGAGCTGGACAAGATGATGAGCGAAGAAGAATGGTCGGATCTGGAGAACATCTGATTGATTCTCGAAGTCGCGGTCATTGTCCTGTTCCTCTTCTGGGCAGGCACGCTGGCAATGTTTGTGTCGTACATCAAGGCGCAGCGGGTGATCGCTGCGCAACAGGCCCAGGGCGATGCGCTGCGTGATCAGCGCATCAAGGACCTGGCCAAGCGTGTCGACGACTACCAGAACGGCAACGTGCGCATGGGCGACGCCCTGCACGAGTTGCGCGCGGTGGTGAGTCCGTTGCCGGACAAGATTGTCGCGCTGGAACAGCGCGACCCGTCGAGCCTGTCGTTCGCCCAAGCGGCGAAACTGGTGGGCATGGGCGCGAGCGTCGATGAACTGACTCAGTCCTGCGGGTTGACCCAGGCTGAGGCGGAGTTGATGCGCAAGTTGCACAAGAGCTGATTGTCGTACCGGGATCGTTCCTACGCTCTGCGTGGGAATGCATCTTGGGACGCTCCGCGTTCCGCCTGTGAAATGTGACGCAGAGCGTCACGGGCGGCATTCCCACGCAGAGCGTGGGAACGATCAGTAATCATCCCCGCGATCGGTTACATCCTTCTCGACCATCGGCGCATTCGGATCCTGCCCCTCGGGGAATTTGCCCTTCAGATTCCACGCAAACGCAATGATCTCGGCGATCGTCCGGTACAACTCCTCGGGAATGCTGTCGCCCAATTCCATCCGCGCCAACAGCCGCACCAGCTCGGCGTTTTCATAGATCGGCACTTCGCAATCGCGAGCAATGCGCAGGATTTCTTCGGCCAGTTCGTCATCACCTTTGGCGGTGAGGCTTGGCGCGTGGTTGCCGTCGTATTTGAGGGCGATGGCCTGGCGTGGGGCAGTGGAATCGTTCATGCGGTTTCGTCGACCCAGCGGTGTTCGAGACGGGTTTGGTTGCCTTGCGGCGGGGTGCCGAGGTGGCAGTCGATGTCGCCGACGTTGAGCCCGCGATCAAGCAGGCGCTGGCGCAGGGCGAACAGGTTGTTTTCGATCAGGTCGGCGGTGTACGGCCGTTCGGCCCACAGTTGGCTGGACAGGCTGCCGGCGATCAGTTGCGCCTGAATCTGCATCGGCCCGAGCGGTTCCATGTCGAACGCCAGATCGACGCGCCACAGTTGTTGCTTGGGCTCGCGCTCATCGCGACGTTCGTTTGGCTGCGGTTCACGCTCTGGCGCTTCTTCACGCTGGAACTTGACCTGCAACGGCACGATGTCCTGCAGGTTGCGCATGGGGATTTCCAACTGCCAGGTGCTGAGCAGGCGCCCGTCGTCAGTGACGCCGGTCTGTTCCAGGCTCGATAGTTGATGGCTTTGCAGGCGCGAAACAGCGGCGGCGGCGAGGCGCAGCAACTGTTCCAGATCGCCTTCGCCTTCCAGGCTTTGCAGCAAGCGGTCGGGCAGCGGGAAGCTGCTCGGCAGCGGTTTGGCGCTGACCTGACCGAGCATGCCGAGGGCGTTACGGACGAAACTCGGCAGCGCTTGCGCCAGGGTGTTGGCGGCGATGATCGCGTTGAAACTGGTGCTGCTCGGCAGGCCCGGGGTCAGTTGCGCGATCAGTTTGAGCAGGTCGGCTTTCATGTCCGGCGCCAGTGTCGGGTTCTGCCCGGTCAGCAGTTTGGCTTCGAGAAACACCCCGCTGTTGGCCAGCGCCAGCGCGACGCCTTTGGCGGTGCTCAGTTGCTGCACGTCGGGCAGGCTGGCGAGCAACTTGTCGACCACTGCGCGCAGATCCTGCGAGGTCTGATCGGTATCGCTCGGCAGGTTTTGCAATGCGTTCAACAAGCCTGTCAGGGACGCCTGACGACTTTGTTGGCCGAGCAGTTGCTGACTCACGGCCAGTTGTTCCTGGCGGCTGCTCATCGGCAGGAATTTCAGGGTCTGTGCATCTTCGACCAGCGCCGAGAGCAGGGTGCCGATGCGCAGCGGTTGCGGGCTGTCGATGGTCAGGGTGCTGCCGCTCTGCGCGGTGTTGAGCAAACTGACCAGCGAGCGAAACACCGCCGCTTGCCCCGGCGTCTGCGGCAGCGCCTGCGAGGTCAGCACTTTGCCTTGCAGCAGGGTGCCGACCGGCAATTGCGCGGTATCGATACGCGTCAGCGTGGCAACGCTGCTGGCGATGGCTTGTTGCACGGTGATCGCCAGGTTGCCCGCCGATGGCTGAGTGATCGCCAGGCTGGTGCCTTGCGGCAACGGCAGATTGCTGGTCGCCTGCACCGTGGTTTGACGGCCGCCGTCCAGCGTCACTTTGAGCAACAGTTGAAAGGTCTGATCCGCCTGCTTGAGCGACAACACCTCGGCTTTGGCGCTCTGCCCGGCGCCGATCAAGCCTTCGACCGGGGTCAGCAACTTGAGCAGCTCACCGACCTGCGGGCGAACGGTCGCCGGGGTGGTGGGCGGGAGCGGGAGGATGTTCATTTCGCCTGTCATACGCGGACACAACCTGAGGAAAATGCACTCTTGAGAGTAAGGCACGACATGTATAATGCCGCCTGTCTTGCGCTTCGAATAAAAAACATAGCAATTGTTTGACCCAGCTCTCTAGATCGAGCCGGCAATGCATCTATGCTGCATCTCTTTAACGGCCGCGTCAGAGCCGACTTGAACCGTATAAGGCCCGTGATCCCTTGACCAGTCCTGTCCTGCAAACCGTTGCCCTCGCGTGTGAACGTGATCTGCGGCTGCTCTTCGAAAATCTCGAATTGAGACTGGCCAGTGGCGATATGGTGCAGATCAGCGGGCCCAACGGCAGCGGCAAAACCAGTTTATTGCGTTTGTTGGCCGGGCTGATGCAGCCGACCGACGGTCAGGTGCTGCTCAATGGTCAGCCGCTGACCGAACAGCGCAGCGAACTCGCACGCAACCTGCTGTGGATCGGCCACGCGGCCGGGATCAAGGATCTGCTGACCCCGGAAGAAAACCTGTCGTGGCTCTGCGCCCTGCATCATCCCGCCGAACGCGATGCGATCTGGCAAGCCCTGGCAGCGGTAGGATTGCGCGGTTTCGAAGATGTTCCCTGCCACAGTCTTTCCGCCGGTCAGCAACGCCGCGTGGCGCTGGCGCGGTTGTATCTGGACAGCCCGCCGCTGTGGATTCTCGATGAGCCGTTTACCGCCCTGGACAAGCAGGGCGTGGCGCAACTCGAAGAACACCTGGCCGGGCACTGCGAGCGCGGCGGTCTGGTGGTGTTGACCACGCACCACACGCTGAGCCGGATGCCGGCCGGTTATCGCGACATCGATCTGGGGAACTGGGCAGTATGAGTGTCTTTGGCCTGCTGGTTGCCCGTGAATCCCGACTGCTGTTTCGCCGCCCGGCGGAGCTGGCCAATCCGCTGATTTTCTTCGCCATCGTCATCGCTTTGTTCCCGCTGGCCGTCGGCCCGGAAACTCAAGTGTTGCAAAACCTGTCCCCCGGGTTAGTCTGGGTGGCGGCGCTTTTGTCGGTCCTGCTCTCGCTGGACGGGCTTTTCCGCAGTGATTTCGAAGACGGGTCCCTGGAACAGTGGGTCCTTTCGTCGCACCCGCTACCACTTCTGGTATTGGCCAAGGTACTGGCACACTGGCTTTTCTCCGGTCTGGCACTGGTTTTGCTCTCACCGTTGCTGGCATTGATGCTCGGTTTGCCTGTCGCCTGCCTGCCGGTTTTGCTGCTTTCGTTGTTGCTGGGTACACCGGTGCTGAGCTTGCTCGGCGCGGTGGGCGCGGCACTGACGGTCGGTTTGAAACGCGGCGGCCTGTTGCTGGCGCTGCTGATTCTGCCGTTGTACATCCCGGTGTTGATCCTTGGCAGTGGCGCCTTGCAGGCAGCCCTCCAAGGCATGCCGGCGACCGGGTATTTGCTGTGGCTTGGTAGCCTGACCGCCCTGGCGATCACCCTGACACCTTTTGCAATAGCTGCTGGCCTGAAGATCAGCGTCGGCGAATAATGAGGTCTGGTTAAAATTTAACCAGCAAAGACCCTGAGACTGCTCACACCGATGAGCGGCACCCGTGATGGAAACAGTATGAACTGGACCTGGTTTCACAAGCTCGGCTCGCCCAAGTGGTTCTACGGCATCAGCAGCAAGTTCCTGCCATGGTTGAGCATCGCAGCGTTGCTGTTGATTGGCGTCGGCGTCGTTTGGGGCCTGGCCTTCGCACCGCCGGATTATCAGCAAGGCAACAGCTTTCGCATCATCTATATCCACGTACCTGCCGCGATGCTCGCTCAGTCGATCTACGTGATGCTCGCGGTGTGCGGTGTGGTCGGGCTGGTGTGGAAAATGAAACTGGCTGACGTCGCCCTGCAATGCGCCGCGCCTATCGGTGCGTGGATGACTGCCGTGGCGCTGGTCACCGGGGCGATCTGGGGCAAACCGACCTGGGGTTCGTGGTGGGTCTGGGATGCGCGCCTGACCTCGATGCTGATTCTGCTGTTCCTGTATTTCGGCGTGATCGCGCTGGGCAATGCCATCAGCAACCGCGACAGCGCCGCCAAGGCCTGCGCGGTGCTGGCCATCGTCGGCGTGATCAACATCCCGATCATCAAATACTCGGTGGAGTGGTGGAACACCCTGCACCAGGGCGCGACTTTCACCCTCACCGAAAAACCGGCAATGCCCGCCGAGATGTGGCTGCCGCTGTTGCTGACGGTGCTGGGTTTCTACTGTTTCTTCGGCGCCGTGCTGTTGCTGCGCATGCGTCTTGAAGTGCTCAAGCGCGAAGCCCGCGCCAGTTGGGTGAAAGAAGAAGTGCAGCACAGCCTGGAGGCCGCTCGATGAGTTTTGCTTCATTCGGCGACTTCCTCGCCATGGGCCATCATGGCCTGTATGTCTGGTCGGCCTACGGCATCTGTCTGGCGGTATTGGCCTTCAACGTGGCGGCGCCGGTTCTGGCCCGCAAGCGGTATCTGCAACAAGAGGCGCGTCGTCTGCGCCGGGAGAACGGCAAGTGAATCCGCTGCGCAAGAAACGTCTGATCATCATTCTGGCCATTCTGGTCGGGGTCGGCGCTGCCGTCGGCCTGGCCCTCAGCGCCCTGCAGCAGAACATCAATCTGTTCTATACGCCGACCCAGATCGCCAACGGCGAAGCACCGCAAGACACGCGCATCCGCGCCGGTGGCATGGTCGAGAAGGGTTCGCTGCAACGTTCGCCGGATTCCCTCGACGTCAAATTCGTTGTCACCGACTTCAATAAATCCGTGACCATCGCCTATCGCGGCATTCTTCCGGATCTGTTCCGCGAAGGGCAGGGCATCGTCGCCCTCGGCAAGCTCAACGCCGACGGCGTGGTGGTGGCCGATGAAGTGCTGGCCAAGCACGACGAGAAGTACATGCCGCCGGAAGTGACCAAAGCCTTGAAAGACAGCGGTCAATCCGCCCCAACACCTGCGAAGGAGGGTTGATCCATGACGTCGGCGATTTTTATTCCTGAGTTGGGCCATCTGGCGATGATTCTGGCGCTGTGTTTTGCGCTGGTGCAGGCCGTGGTGCCATTGATTGGCGCCTGGCGCGGTGATCGTTTCTGGATGAGTCTGGCCCAGCCAGCCGCGTGGGGGCAGTTTGCCTTTTTGCTATTCGCTTTCGGGGCCTTGACCTACGCCTTCATGGTTGACGATTTCTCCGTCGCCTACGTGGCCAACAACTCCAACACGGCTTTGCCGTGGTACTACAAATTCAGCGCGGTGTGGGGTGCCCACGAAGGTTCATTGCTGCTGTGGGCGCTGATTCTCGGCGGCTGGACGTTTGCCGTCTCGGTATTCTCCCGGCAGTTGCCGCAAGTCATGCTGGCGCGCGTGCTGGCGGTGATGGGCATGATCAGCACCGGTTTCCTGCTGTTTCTGATCCTTACGTCCAACCCGTTCAAACGCATCCTGCCGCAAATGCCGAGCAACGGCGCTGACCTCAACCCCTTGCTGCAAGACATCGGCCTGATCGTTCACCCGCCGATGCTGTACATGGGCTACGTCGGCTTTTCGGTGGCGTTCGCCTTCGCCATTGCCGCGTTGATGGGCGGTCGACTCGATGCGGCGTGGGCGCGCTGGTCGCGTCCGTGGACGATTGTCGCCTGGGCTTTCCTCGGCATCGGCATCACCCTCGGTTCGTGGTGGGCGTATTACGAACTCGGCTGGGGCGGCTGGTGGTTCTGGGACCCGGTGGAAAACGCTTCCTTCATGCCTTGGCTGGTCGGCACCGCGCTGATTCACTCGCTGGCGGTCACGGAAAAACGTGGCGTGTTCAAGAGCTGGACGGTGTTGTTGGCGATTGCTGCGTTCTCGCTGAGCCTGCTTGGTACCTTCCTCGTACGTTCCGGCGTGCTGACGTCGGTGCATGCGTTTGCCTCGGACCCTGAGCGCGGCGTGTTCATCCTGATTTTCCTGCTGTTCGTGGTGGGTGGCTCGCTGACGCTGTTCGCCCTGCGCGCGCCAGTGGTCAAGAGTCAGGTCGGTTTCAACCTGTGGTCGCGCGAAACCCTGCTGCTGGGCAACAACCTGGTGCTGGTGGTGGCGGCGTCGATGATCCTGCTCGGCACGCTGTACCCGCTGATTCTCGATGCCCTCAGCGGCGCCAAAATGTCGGTTGGCCCGCCGTACTTCAATGCGCTGTTCATTCCGTTGATGGCGCTGCTGATGATGGTGATGGCGGTCGGTGTGATCGTCCGTTGGAAGGACACGCCGGTGAAGTGGCTGGCCGGCATGCTCACGCCAGTGCTGCTCGGCAGCGTTGCGCTGGCGGTGGTGGCCGGTGTCGCTTACGGCGATTTCAACTGGGCGGTGATCGCGACCTTCCTGCTGGCCGCGTGGGTGTTGCTCGCCGGTGCGCGCGACATCGTCGACAAGACCCGCCACAAAGGCCTTATCAAAGGTCTGCCGACATTGACCCGCAGCTATTGGGGCATGCAGATCGCCCACCTCGGCATCGCTGTTTGCGCGCTGGGCGTGGTGTTGTCGAGCCAGAACAGTGCCGAACGCGACCTGCGTCTGGCGCCGGGCGAATCGATGGACCTGGCCGGTTATCACTTCATTTTCGAAGGCGCCAAGCACTTCGAAGGGCCGAACTTCACCTCCGACAAGGGCACCATTCGCGTGATCCGCGACGGCAAGGAAATCAGCGTGTTGCACCCGGAAAAACGCCTGTACACCGTGCAGAGTTCGATGATGACCGAGGCCGGCATCGATGCCGGTTTCACCCGTGACCTTTACGTCGCCCTCGGCGAACCGCTGGAAAATGGCGCGTGGGCCGTGCGCGTGCACGTCAAGCCGTTCGTGCGCTGGATCTGGTTCGGCGGTCTGCTCACAGGTTTCGGTGGTTTGCTCGCGGCGTTGGATCGACGGTATCGGGTCAAGGTGAAAGCCAAGGTGCGTGAAGCGCTGGGCATGACGGGAGCGGCTGCATGAGACGTTGGTTGATGCTGGTACCACTGGCGATTTTCCTGCTGGTGGCGGTGTTTCTTTATCGCGGTCTGTACCTCGATCCGGCGGAGTTGCCGTCGGCGATGATCAATAAGCCGTTCCCGGAGTTTTCCCTGCCGAACGTGCAGGGTGACAAGCGCCTGACCAAGGCTGACATTCTTGGCAAACCGGCGTTGGTCAACGTCTGGGGCACCTGGTGCATTTCCTGCCGGGTCGAGCATCCGGTGCTGAACAAACTGGCCGAGCGTGGCGTGCTGATCTACGGCATCAACTACAAGGACACCAACGCCGATGCCTTGAAGTGGCTGGCCGAATTCCACAACCCGTACGTGCTGGATATCCGCGACGACGAAGGCTCGCTGGGCCTGAACCTCGGTGTCTACGGCGCGCCGGAAACCTTCTTCATCGACGCCAAGGGCATCATCCGCGACAAGTACGTCGGCGTGATTGACGAACAAGTCTGGCGCGAAAAACTCGCCGCCAAGTACCAGGCACTGGTCGATGAGGCCAAGCCATGAAGCGTTTTTTAGCCGCTGTGGTATTGGGCTTGAGTCTGGCCGGTGTCGCTCATGCCGCCATCGATACGTATGAGTTCGCCAAAGAAGGCGACCGCGAGCGTTTTCGCGAACTGACCAAGGAACTGCGCTGCCCCAAGTGCCAGAACCAGGACATCGCCGACTCCAACGCACCGATTGCCGCTGACCTGCGCAAAGAGATTTTCCGCATGCTCGGCGAGGGCAAGGACAACCAGCAGATCATCGATTTCATGGTCGATCGCTACGGTGATTTCGTCCGCTACAAACCGGCGCTCAATGCCAAGACCGCACTGCTGTGGTTCGGCCCGGCCGGTCTGCTGCTCGGAGGTCTGGTGGTGATCGCGGTGATCGTCCGCCGTCGTCGCGGCCAGCGCGCCGAAACCCCGCAATCGCTTAGCGCCGATGAGCGTCAGCGCCTCGACCAACTGTTGGATAAAAACCAAGAATGATTGATTTCTGGCTTGCCGCAGGGCTGTTGCTTCTGGTCGCCCTGAGTTTTTTGCTGATCCCGGTTTTGCGTGAGCGTCGCGCCCAGCGTGAAGAGGATCGCACTGCCCTGAACGTCGCGCTGTATCAGGAGCGTGTCGCCGAGTTGCAATCGCAACAGGCTGAAGGCGTGCTCGACGCGGCGCAAATGGACAGCGGCCGTGCCGAGGCTGCACGCGAGTTGCTGGCCGATACCGAAGGTGTTGCCGCAGCGCGCGTTTCGCGATTGGGCAAACCGTTGCCGTTGCTGGCGGCTGTGTTGGTGCCGGTGCTGGGCCTGGGTCTGTACATGCACTTCGGTGCTGCCGACAAGGTTGAACTGACCCGCGAATTCGCCCAGGCACCGCAGTCGATGGAAGAAATGACCCAGCGTCTGGAACGTGCCGTCGCGGCGCAACCGGATTCTGCCGAAGGCCTGTATTTCCTCGGTCGTACCTACATGGCGCAAGAGCGCCCGGCGGACGCGGCGAAGATGTTCGAACGCGCGGCCAATCTGGCCGGTCGTCAACCGGAACTGCTCGGCCAGTGGGCGCAGGCGCAGTACTTTGCTGACGGCAAGAAGTGGTCGGCGAAAATACAGGCGCTGACTGATGAAGCGCTGAAAGCCGATCCGAAAGAAGTCACTAGTCTCGGCCTGCTCGGTATCGCCGCGTTTGAAGGCGAGCGCTATCAGCAAGCCATCGATTACTGGAATCGTCTGCTCGCACAATTGCCACCGGACGACAGTTCCCGCGCTGCGCTGCAAGGCGGGATCAAGCGCGCCGCCGAACGTCTGGAGGCCAGCGGCGGCAAGGTCGCTGAGGCACCGGTCGCCGCGAAAGCCGCGCTGTTGAAAGTCAGCGTCAATCTGGCCAGCGAACTGCGAAGCAAAGTGCAGCCGGGCGACAGCGTGTTCATCTTCGCCCGCGCCACCTCCGGCCCGCCGGCACCGCTGGCCGCCAAGCGCCTGACCGTGGCTGACCTGCCGGTGACCGTCGAACTGGGCGACGCTGATGCAATGATGCCGCAGTTGAAACTGTCGAACTTCCCTGAAGTCCAACTGGTTGCGCGCATCTCCCGCGCCGGCCAACCGACGGCCGGCGAGTGGGTCGGTCGCAGCGGGCCTCTGGCCAGCGGCACCACCGCGTTACAAAAACTGACCATCGACAGCCCGGACAAATAGCCGGACACAACAGGAAAGCACCGCCATGCACACCATCGCCCGAATCACAGTCCTCACACTGGCCCTGGGCTTGAGTGCATGTGCGGTGCAACGCCCGGAACCGACCACCAACCTGCCGCCGATTCCGCCGTCGCAACCGAGCCCGACGCCGTCGACCTCGCCAACCCCAGGCAAAAGCATCCCGGCAAAACCGGCCAAACCGGTCCCGCGCACCTCGGCCAGCTTCGCCCCGCCACCGGGCGGCAACAGCCACTGGGATCAGAAACTCGGCGTCTACGTCCTCGACGACCAGCCCAACACCTTCTACCGCCAGCGCACCTACTACCGCTGGAACAACGGCTGGAGCCGCTCGGTCAGCCCCAACGGCCCGTGGGAAGACACCAACATCCACGGCGTGCCGCCGGGGTTGGGCAAGCAATTCGGGCAGTGAATGCAAACGGCGATCCTTGGATCGCCGTTTTGTTGTCTGTCGTTTGAAAATATTCACGGGCAATCGCTAGGTCAGAAGCCCCTGCACATACTCAACAAACGCCCGTGCCTTGGCACTGGCCATTCTCCCGGTTGGAAACACCGCCCACAAATCCAGATCGGGCAGGGTCCAGTCGTGCATGACGGTTTTCACTGCGCCGCTGGCCAGTTCCGGGGCGAACATCCATTCGGAGGCGAGGGTCAGGCCCTGATCGGCCAGTACGGCTTCGCGTACACCTTCGGCCGCGCTGACGCGCAGGCGTCCGCTGATGATGACGGATTGTTTTTCAGAACCTTTGGCGAACTCCCAAGTGGTGCCGCCGCCGAGGTTGTAGACGACCGCCTGATGTTTGCTCAATTCGGCGGGGCAGTTCGGCTCGCCGTGCCTGGCAAAGTAGGCCGGCGTGCCGAGGACCACACGGTGGCAGTCGGCGATCTTGCGCGCGGTCAGGCCCGAATCGGTGAGCGCGCCCATGCGCAGGGCCACGTCGATGCCTTCTTCGACCAGATTGATGTTGCGGTCGTCGAGCATCAAGTCGATGTTCAGTTGTGGATGCTGATCGAGGAAGGCCCCCAGTTGCGGCACGATGTGCAGGCGGCCGAAGGTCACGGCGGCGCTGATGCGCATGTGGCCGCTCAGACCGCCGGCGGTGCCTCGGGCAGCGTTGTCGGCCTCGTCGGCTTCTTCGAGTGAGCGTTTGGCGCGTTCGAAAAAGGCCAGTCCGGCTTCGGTCGGGGTCAGGCCTCGGGTCGAGCGCAGGAGCAGGCTGACGGTCAGGCGTTTTTCCAGATGCGCGATGGTTTTCGATACGGCGGGCTGACCGATGTTCAGGCGCCGGGCAGCGGCGGAAAACGAGCCGGTTTCGACGACGCAGACGAAGGTTTCCATGGCGGCGAGGCGGTCCATCTCATGTCCTTGCGCAATCTTGAGGTTGAACCCCTGTAGGCGAAGGCCTACAGGGGATTTTTGTTGTTGATTAGAATGCGGCTTTGCCGACTGAGGCGCCGCCATCGACAAACAGGGTTTGCCCGGTGATGAAGCCGCTTTGCTCCGAAAGCAGAAACGCAATCGCCGAGGCAATCTCCTCCGGTTGTCCGAGTCGCCCCATTGGCACCCCGGCCAGATAGCGCGCCTCACCTTCGCTGCCCGGCGGATTATTGGCACGGAACAGCTCTGTCTCGGTCGGCCCCGGTGCCACGGCGTTCACGGTGATTCCGGTCTGCGCCAGCTCCAGCGCCCACGAGCGGGTGAAACTGACCAGCGCCGCTTTCGCTGCCGCATACGCCGTGCGCTGGGTGATGCCCAACACCGTCAGGCTGGAAATGTTCACCACCCGACCCCAACCGCGCGTGCGCATTCCCGGCAACAATGCCTGGGTCGCCTGCAACGCGGAATGCAGATTCAGCCGCATCACCTCGTCGAAGGCGTCCAGATCGATATCGCCCAGCGCCTGCGGGCGCACCAGCCCGACGTTGTTTACCAGCCCGTCGAACTCATACGTGCGCGCCAACTCCGCCAGCACTTCGCCCGTCAACTTGCGATCGCTCAGATCCAGCGGAAACAGAATGCCCGGAAAGCTCAAGTCCGGCTGGCGAGCAATCCCCACCACGCGATGCCCGGCGCGGTCCAGATGTTCGGCCAGCGCCCGGCCAATGCCTTTGCTGGCGCCGGTGATGAGGAAAGTACGTCGGGTCATGGCAACTCCAGGGCTTTCAATCGGATCAGCCACGCAATGCATCCAGCATCGCGTCAGGCTCGGGACGCTGAGTGTAATCCGGGTTGACCTCGGCGTAACGAATCACGCCATCCTGACCGATCACATAACGCGCCGGCATCGGCAAGGTCCAGGCCGGATCATCGTTGAAGGTCGGCAGGTCATTGCGCAGATTCTTGTACAGCTCGATCAGGTAGGGCGGCAGTTCGAAGCGCAACCCGAAGGCTGCCGGGACGTCATTGCGCGGGTCGCTGAGGATCGGGAATTGCAGTTCATTGATGCGCTGCGACTTGCGGCTGTTGGCGGCGATCTGCGGTGAAATCGCCAAAAGGCTCGCCCCGTTGTTTTCAATCTCAGGCAGAAACGCCTGCAACGCCTGCAACTCCATGTTGCAGTACGGGCACCAGACGCCACGATAAAACGTCAGCACCAAAGGCCCTTGTGCCAGCCGATCGGCAGACGAGACCGGATGCCCCTCGGGATCTTTGAGGGTGAACAGCGGTGCCGTATCGCCGACTTTCAAGGCTCGACTGGCGGCGCCAGAGGCGATCAGTTCGGCGGTGGCGCGTTCCATCACCGGGTGAATGTCGGCCGGGGCGTTATAAGGCGGTTTGCCAGCCTTGAAGTCGGCTTTGAAGGCATCGAGTTGTGCTTGCAGGGTCATGATCGAAAGTCCTGAAGAAGCGCCGTTAGTGGCTGGTTTCAAGAGTGACCGTCAGGCGCGCGTAGGGGAACGCAGGTGCGGGGCATAGCATTTATGCTCGGGGGGAATGGGTAGGGCTCATCACATTCGGTAAAACAACCGTCCATCGTTCTTTATATTTTCTGTGCTGTTATGCACGAAGTTGAGTACGGAGATCTCGTTGTTCAGGCTCTTCGGCGCGCCAGTAGCCAGTAGCCAGTTGCTCATCCAGCCAGCCCGTTAAAGGAGATCGGTAATGCAATATCCAATTTGTATCGAATGGGGAGACGAGAACACTGCCGTCGGTATTCAGATCCCTGATATTCCTGGCGCCGTTACGGCAGGGGACAGCTTTGAAGATGCCTACAATGCGGCGGTTGAAATCGCCCACATCAGGCTGCAAGAGATTGCGGCGAACGGAGAGTCGATTCCTATGCCGACACCGGCATCCGCCCATCGCAGTAATCCGCAGTTCGCCGAGATGGGCTGGGGTATGCTGAAGCTGGATATCTCGCCGTATCTCGACGAGACCGAAAAGGTCAACGTGACGCTCCCCCTGGCTAAATGAATAACCTGTGGGAGAGCCTGCTCGCGAAGCTTTTGCCACCTTACGCCGTTGCCAATGAACCACGCTGCGAAGCACTCAAAAACCGCAACAACGCCAACAGCGGGAACGCACTGCCGACAATCACGATCCACAACCAGCCGCCATGCTCATACACCGCACTGGCCACCGACGAGCCGAAGGCGCCGCCGATAAAGATGCTGGTCATGTACAGCGCGTTCAGACGACCACGGCTTTTGGCGTCCAGCGAGTAGACCGCGCGTTGCCCGAGGACCATGTTCATCTGCACGCAGAAGTCGAGCACCACGCCGGTCACGGCGAGGCCGATGACGCTATAGGCGGGGTGAATGAACGCCGGCAGGAAGCTCAGGCTGGCAAATATCATCGCCAGCAGCGAGGCGATGCGGGTATGGCCAGCGTCAGCCAGACGTCCGCTGATCGGCGCGGCGATGGCACCGATGGCACCGACCAGCGCAAAAATCGCAATTTCGCTTTGCGACAGGCCATGGTTGCGCGCCAGTTCCAGCGGCACCGCGGTCCAGAACAGGCTGAAGGTAGCGAACATACAGCCCTGATAAAACGCGCGCTGACGCAGTACCGGTTGCTGACGCAAGAGTGTCCACAACGAACCGATCAGCTGGCCATACGTGGCGCTGTGATCCGGCTGGCGCTTGGGCACGGTCAACGCCAGTACCACGCTGATCGCCGCCATCAGTGCAGCGGCAATCATGAACATCGCGCGCCAGCCCAAGTGGTCGGCGACCACGCTCGACACCGGCCGTGCCAGCAGAATGCCCAGCAGCAGACCGCCCATGATCCCGCCGACCACCCGGCCACGGGATTCTTCCGGCGCGAGGTGTGCGGCCAAAGGAATCAGAATCTGCACCGACACCGAACTGAAGCCCACCAATAACGAGATCAGCAGGAACACGTTCGGCTGATCGGTAAACGCCGCCGCCAACAGGCTGGCAATCGCCACCACGGTGGTGATGATCATCAACCGGCGGTTTTCCAGCAGATCGCCCAGTGGCACCAGAAAGAACAGGCCCAGCGCATAACCGATCTGCGTCAGCGAGACGATGAAGCTGGCCATGGTGTCGGAGAGGCCAATGTCCGGTGCGATCAGGCCGATGATCGGCTGTGCGTAGTAGATGTTGGCAATGATGGCGCCGCAGCAGAAGGCGAACAGCAGCACCATGCCTCGGGTCATTGCGTGAGTGGTGGTGGTCATAAGGTTTCTCGATCCAGCGAAAGGGAGTGCGGTGAGGCTAAGGATTAATCCGCAAGGGCAGAAGGCGCCGGCGATTGATATCAGTTATTCCGTTGCGGAATGACCGGGTGCTAGCGGCGTGTCATCCATCGGCGGACCTTGCGTCCGACCGTTGCGGGTCGATGATACATTCACTTACATCCTGTTCGATAGCGTGCTTATGTTTGCATCGGCTTGTTCAACATTCATGACCGGAGGATTGCAATGAAGCTTCGTCTTATCGCAACGATTGTCCTGACTAGCCTGCTCGGTGCGACGAGCGTGCAGGCCGCCGACGCACCGGGGATGCGCCTCGGCGTGCGCGGCGAGATCACCGGGGTCAGCGCCGACACCTTGAAAGTCCACGTCAACAGCGGCGAGAACGTGGTGATTCAGTTGACCGGTGACACCAAGGTCCGCGCCGTTACCCTCGCCAATATCGAAGATATCAAACCCGGCAGCTACATCGGTTCGGCGGCGATGCCGCAGGAGGACGGCACGCTCAAGGCGCTGGAAGTGCATGTGTTTCCGCCGGAGCTGGCGGGCAGTGGCGATGGTCATCGACCTTTCGATCTGGCCAAGGGCAGCAGCATGACCAATGGCAGCGTCGGTGATCTGGTGGTGAGCAACGGCCGGGTGCTGACGGTGAACTACAAGGGCGGGCAGCAGAAGATTCTGGTGCCGGAGGATGTGCCGATCGTCAATTTGATGCCGGGGGATCGGAGTTTGCTGAAGGTTGGGGTGAAGATCGTTACGTTCGTCACGCAGAGTGCGGATGGCACGCTGACGGCGCAGTCGATTTCTGCGGGGAAGGATGGGGTTACTCCGCCGATGTAATTGCCGCTGTATGACCTCTGTGGAAGAGAAAATCCTCCCCATGGTCATATGTTCAACACATCGCCATCCTTCTATTTCGGTATGTCGATGCCCGAGCGTGATCCCAATGTGACTACGGCGGGGCTGCAGCTAAGCCATTTCGAATTGCTTGCTCACATCTACCATAACGGCCTCTATTGGAAAGGTATGCTATTGGCCGTGAAACGCGAGGATTGAAGCTCAGAATATAAGACATGGAGCCTGTACATTCCGGAATCAACCGAATCTCTGCGTCATAATTACCCCGATCGATAGGCACGCTTTGGCTTCAACTGGCCCGGATGGGCCACCCCAAATCTTCTGAGGTTTTAAATTGAAGGACATGCTGACAGAGGAACAAATGCGAATTGCGTTGTTCGGTTCTGTAACCCGTCCTAGCCCGAAAAGGCAAGCAAGTGCCCCTTTGCGGCTCAGTCACCCAGCCCGCGGGCTCACCAAGGGGGAGTAAGTTCTGTCACCCTTTGATATCAGCACCAGTCTTTTGAAAGCGTAGTGGCGCACTTCCTTTTTCAACGGTCTGGGATCCGGCAGGTCCGAGCACTGGAAGACGCAGGAAGAGGCTTGGAGTAAAGCATGTTTTTTGATATGTCATGTTGCTGTCAAGTGACTTAGAATCGTTGAAATCCTGCCTTGCCTGCTTCAGAGCTTCGGGGGATTGTTTGGTCTATGGCCTGCCTTGTCATCGGCCTTAAGTGGGCGCATTAAGATAAACACACGGACGTTTCCCTGGCCCTGCCCAGGCGCTGCTGCCACGAGCATCCAGTGACCAAGCGTTCCTCGCACGAAAACTGAAACGGACTTCAATCCATGTGGCATGACAACGAGACAACGGTCGACTATCTGAACTTTGGCGTCGTGGCTGATGCCTGCGCCAGTCTTCTGCGGCAGAGTCGTGGTGAGCCGATTTCGATAGGTGTGTCAGGTGGTTGGGGAGCCGGTAAGTCCTCTCTTGTCAAAATGATCGCCGCCCGCCTCGAAGCCCCGGTGGCTTCAGCAACCCCGTCACTACCTGCTACCACAGGTGCCCAATCTCAACCCGAACACCGATACGTTGTCATCACCTTCAACCCGTGGCTGTATCAGGACTTCGAAAGCGCTCGCAGTGCATTGCTGCAAATCGTCGGCGATGAAGTGCTGAAGCTGGCGAAGGGTGATGAGACGCTGCTGAAGAAAGCCCTCGACCTTCTGAAACGCATCAACCTGCTGCGGTTGGCGCAGTTTGGGGGGGAGGCCGCAATCACGATTACCACCGGAGTGCCCGTCGGTGCGATCGGCAAAGCGATCGGGAAGGTTTCGGGTCTCTGGAGCGCCTTCAGCTCAGATGGCGACGCGGCTGAGGGGGGAGACAAGAAAGAAGGTGAGTCGCTGGACTTCAAGGCCGATGGTCTGTTGAACCCGGCGAAGCCTCTGTCGCTGCCCAACGAAATCCATGCCTTCAGATCCGCACTTGAAAAGCTACTAGAAGAGCTTGGCATCACCTTGGTGGTGTTTGTCGATGACTTGGATCGGTGCTTGCCGGAGACGGCAATTTCCACCCTCGAATCCATCAGGCTGCTTTTGTTTCTCAAGCGCACGGCTTTCGTGATCGCTGCCGACAACGAATTTATCCACGGTGCCGTGAAGAAGCATTTCGAAGGCACTGGCATTACGAGCGACATCGCTACCAACTACTTTGACAAGCTGATTCAAGTGCCTCTGCATGTACCGCGCATCGGCGTGAATGAAGCCAAGGCGTATCTGGTGCTTCTTCTGCTGGAACGAGAGGCCCGGGCTGGAACGTTCCCACCTGAAAAATTCGACCAAGCCAAAGTGGACATACCGCATAGGTTAGCCAGGAGTTGGCTTGGCGAGACGATCACCTCAGTATTTCTGCATGATCTCGTGGGGACTGATACACGACTTCAGCAGTTGATGGATCTGGCTGAAGGCTTGGCGACCCTGATGTTCAAATCATCCAGCATCAGCGCGAATCCACGGCTCATGAAGCGTTTTCTAAACACGGTTTTTCTGCGTGAGTCACTAGCCGCGCCTCAAGGCATCACGCTGGATATCCCGTCTTTGGCCAAGTGGCATTTGCTGGAGCGTTACAATGAGGATCTTGCCAAAGCGCTCTCTGGGATGGTCAGTTCCGACAATGATGGGGAAATCCGAGAGTTGCTGGACGCCGAGACCATCGCGGCGCAGGGAGGAGATCTACCTAGCCCGTTCAGCAATGATTCCTTCGTGATTGAGTGGCTGCAGCTAGCTCCCCCGCTCGGTGCTCAGGACTTGCGCCCTCTGCTGCACCTGAGTCGTGACACGGCTACGCGAGACTTTGGGGACGACAGCATGACACCAGCTTCCCGGGAGCTGCGCGATGTACTCAAAGTGGCCACCAGTTCGAACGATCAGCTCACGCAAGCCATCAAGCTGGTGGATGCCAACCAGGCTCAGCTTGCGATGGAGAAGGCGTGGCAAGGTACGGCGTCCAGCCGCACTTGGAAATCAAAGGACGAGCTCATCAAGTTGATCGAGCCGTGCAGGGTTTATCCAGCTCTTGGAAAGCGCGCTGCAGCATTGATCAGGCTCGCGCCTGCCAAAATGCTCGGGCCGGGATTCATCCCTCTTTTGGGAGCTGAGCAGTGGGCACATGAAACGCTAACGGCGTGGTTGGAAGACCCTGCAGTGAGTAAACCGACCAAAAATGCTATTGCGGCCGCATTGAAAAACGCCCCTCGACCGGCGCAAAGGGATGGAATCTGATGGGTACCTCTACATCGAGTGGTGGCGGCAAGGCGGGTTCTCCGTTTGATCCGGAATGGTTAGATCAGGGCGATGCTGCCGGTGGCCCCGCGCCAGATGGCGGAGCACCGGATGGTGCTCCAGATGGTGACGAGGGTGTTCCCCAAGATGCACCTGAAAATGGTGAGACGGGCTTAGAGCCCGCCCAAGATCAGGACATTGCGCCAGATCGCAGGTTTATGCCGGCCCGATCAAAGATGGGCAAATACCTGTCTGGAGGTGGTCGTGACGCGCTTCGCGGCGCCGCCAGCGCCATGATCAAAAAGGGGATGGGCGGAGCAGGGCGCGCGAACAACACCATGCGTGGGGTTGCTCAAGGCGCCGGGCAACTGGGATCGTTTCTCGAAGCGGTCAGGGCCGGTACTGACCCTCAAGTAATCGACTGGATTCAGAGGGTTCGCGGCCAGAACCTTTCAGCCAGCGATCTTGCCTTGGAGCTCATCAAGGAAGTCATGCCGGACACCGGCAGTGTCGACGATGAGTCGTTGAGAAACGCCGCCGCCGATGCGTTAGCGCAGCTGTACGAACAAAATCCCAACGTCGACATTTTTCAGCTTGATGACCAACAGATCACGGCGGTCATTGGGTTCACGATCGCCAACGAAGTCTGCAACCGGATGGATCTGCAGTTGGGCCAGACTTATGAAAAGCTCAAGTATTCACCGGTCGAGATCCAGGCGTTTCGTAATGACATCAAGCAATGGGTTCACGGTGAGGTGCAGCGAATCATGGAAGGTCTAGCGGCGCAGAAAGTCGATCCCCAGACTCTTGCGCATAGTGTGCTGCAGACTGCTCTGGAGGTATTTGCAGAATGATCAAGGTCATTTGTACCAGCGTTGCCCGTCTTCCCGCACAACTCGCCGAAGGGGAGCGGGCCTTCACCTATTTCAAAAGCGCCAAGCGTGATGGTGTCGGTACGATCGCCAAGAGTTGGCACGGTTCCTTGAAGCGCAAAGGGTTCCGCCCAAGCCCTGCGGCTTGGGACTTCGTTCAGTTCTGCTTGGCCGTCTGTGCGACCGACCTTTGTGCGATGCGCAGCACAAGTGCTGATGGTTGGACTCGGACGATTGAGCTGAGTGTTGGGCTTCATGAGCCATTGCGATGGAATCCGTGGAAGGAGCAGCTTGAGCAACTGCTGAAGGTTCTGACAGGCGACTATTGGACTCTCGTCTTCACGGATGCAGGCGTGCCACCCCCTCTGGGTCGTTTCACCGCCAAGGATCAAGATTGTGTCTCCTTGTTGTCTGGTGGCCTCGACAGTCTTATCGGCGGTTTGGATCTCGTGGCCCAGGGGCGGCATCCTCTGTTTGTTTCTCAACTGGCTCATGAGGATTCTGAGCGCCAACGCCATTATGCAACCCTGCTTGGTGGTGCCGATGCTCACTATCAGTGGAGTCATGGGATCAGCTTCAAGGGGCCCCGCGAACCTTCGACGCGTGGCCGTTCATTGGCGTTCTATGCTTTCGCCGTGCTGGCCGCGTCTCGGCTTCGTGCCGCGCGCCCCACTATTTACATTCCAGAGAACGGCTTCATTTGCGTGAACCCTCCACTTGTTCCTGGGCGAGTGTCGAGCCTGAGTACTCGTACGACTCATCCTCTGTTCATCAGTAAACTGCAGCAGGTGCTCGATGGTTTAGGGATCGCGGTGCAGTTGGACTTGCCCTATCGGTTCAGGACTAAAGGGCAGATGATGAATGAGTGCTTGGATCAGCCGCGTCTACAGGCGCTGGCCTCCGATACGACCAGTTGCGGACGATTCCGTACTTACAATCGAACTCACTGCGGTCGCTGCGTGCCTTGTATGATCCGCAGGGCTGCTTTCGGTGCTTGGACATCAGGGGCTGATGCAACCCGCTATGTATTCCCAAACTTGGTAGGAAGCGACAAATCCAGCGGGCCAGATGATCCAATGGCTGTAGCATTGGCGGTCCTCACGGCGCGAGATAGGGGTATCGACAGGTTTCTGGGAGCATCACTAGCCTTTGCTCCTATTACCGAACGACCTCAGTACCGATCTGTGCTTACCAACGGGATCGATGAGCTGGAGGCCCTTTTGACCGGAGACGGATTGCTTTGATGGATTTCCACTGCCATCTCGATCTCTATCCCAATGCACGCGAGGTCTTCGCGCAAGCGGTGGAGAAAAACATGTTTACTTGGCTGGTCACTACCAGCCCTCGTGCATTCTCCGCTACCAGCAAAGTGCTTGGCGGTCATGAGAATGTGCTCATCACTCCGGGTCTGCATCCGGAAATCGTCCATGAGCGTTACATTGAGCTCGATACTTTGATTGAGCAGATCAAACACGTAGCTGCCGTTGGAGAGGTCGGGTTGGATGGTTCCAAGCGCTTCCAGCACAGCTACGAAGCTCAGCACAAAGTTTTCACTTCGGTGGTAGCGCAATGCGCCAACGTGGGTGGGCGCGTGCTGAGCATTCACTCGCGCCAGGCCGTTAGAGACGTGCTGGCTGTTCTCAATGAACACCCTGGTTTTGGCACAGCTGTTCTTCATTGGTTTACGGGTACGGCTGCCGAGCTTAGGTCCGCCTCGGAAATGGGGTGCTGGTTCAGCATCGGACCGGCAGCGTTCAACTCGGCATCCGGTAAGGCGCTAGCCAAGAAACTGCCTCGTGATCGAGTCGTTCCGGAAAGTGACGGGCCGTTCGCCCAGGTTAATGGTGCCACGGTCATGCCGTGGAGCGCAGGCCAAACGGCTGAGCTGCTGGCCCAGGCATGGGACGTACCAGTGGGTGAAGTAATAATGGGTCTTGAATTAAATGCTCGGCGGCTGATCGGTCTGATACACGGGGCCGGTTGACTCTGGTTGCGTTCTCACGCTTCTCGTAATACGTGAGGCTTCCCACCAATAATCCAGGCTATGCCCTGCACACACGCAAACCTCTATGTCCTATGCGGAGATTGCGAAAAGGGACTGAGCTTGACCACCTTATCGCATTCGTATTGATCACTCGTTTATCGCATTTGACTAGATGATTGCATTTTATCTGCGTGGGATTTGACCAGCCTGATTGGTGACCATCATCGGTTTAGGGCTGGGCGATACCACCGGTGGTGACAGGTAGAAATCGGTCAAAAGTGGCCAATGTGTCTCAACGGTCTTTAGGTACCACCCAGCTCAGTCGGCCTCGACACGGCGACTAAGGAAGCAACGGAATGATGCAGGCAGCCGCTCCGGCCGTAATCAGTAAGCGTTCCAATAGCTTGATCCCACCGTTGTATTTGCGAGTGCGAGCATCCCTGTAGATAAGCCACAGTCGCCAGGTATATTCGTTAAATGCCTGTTGGTGATGGGCGCTTGTGATGGACAGATACTTGAAGAATTTCGAGAGGAGTTTCCTGATTTCCCGATCGGTGATCTTGGCTGGACTCTTGTACATTCCCAAAACGATATTTTCTTCGTTCATCCTCAGATTGTCAGAGCCGTAGGGAGCCATGAATACGGTCACCATTCCCGACGGGGCTTGGTTGAACCACAGCGCGGCGTCACCTTCGAACAGAGGCTTAGCTTTTCCCTCCCTTTCCTCCACCTTTGCCCCGACGCCCCAAAGCCCTAACTGCCTCGTACCGCAGGAGAGTTGTAATTGGCCCAGAATCTGATCCCCTCGAAAGCCGCGAAGGGCTTCGGGAACCACTGAGTGAAGATATAGCGAGCCGTAGTGGCCGGCCAAAGGTGAATGCTCGACGTCAGTAAAGACAGTGCGCACTCGATCCACCATCGCAGGCCATAGTTTTCTTCTGGCGACGGATGCTTGATCGTCTTTCATCAAACGCAAAGCGTGCTTCTTGAATGCCTTCATGGCGCCTCCAAATCAGCAGACAAGAATGCTGAGCGTACGGGCATTTGGCAACACCTGTAGCCGACAGATGAGGCTCGAAAGCGCTAGCAAATCATCAGAAACAACCGCTAGAGCCATGAAGCACAGCAAGACCAGTATCAACTAACGTCATTGCAGCGGCGGTACCATCACCCTAGGCGAATGGATTGGCTCGCGAGGGCTTTGGATCTGCCCATCCACGTTTTGAATGCGAGACCGCTTTCGCGAGCTCGCTCCCACAGGGGGGCAGTGTTGGATGCAAGTATGCGCACAAAAAAGGCGACCACTGTGGATCGCCTTTTTCATGCCTGCTTAAACCTTACTGCCCACTGTAAATCTGATCGAAAACCCCACCATCATTGAAGTGAGTCTTCTGCACCGTGCGCCAGTCACCAAAGGTCTTCTCAACCGAAAGGAAATCAACTTTCGGGAAACGATCGGTGTACTTCGCCAGCACCGCCGGATCCCGCGGACGCAGGTAGTTCGCTGCCGCAATCTCCTGGCCTTCCGGCGACCACAGGTACTTCAGGTACTCATCCGCTGCCGCACGCGAGCCTTTTTTGTCGACCACTTTGTCGACCACCGAAACCGGCGGCTCGGCTTCAGCGGACACACTCGGGTAGATCACTTCAAACTGATCGCGGCCAAACTCGCGGGCAATCATTTCCGCTTCGTTTTCGAAGGTCACGAGCACGTCGCCGATCTGGTTGGTCATGAACGTGGTGGTCGCCGCGCGGCCACCGGTATCGAGTACCGGCGCTTGCTTGAACAGTTTGCCAACGAAGTCCTTGGCCTTGTTCTCGTCGCCGCCGTTCTTCAGCACATAACCCCAGGCCGACAGGTAGGTGTAGCGACCGTTACCCGAGGTTTTCGGGTTTGGCACGATCACTTGCACGCCATCCTTGAGCAGATCCGGCCAGTCTTTCAGGGCTTTCGGGTTGCCTTTGCGGACGATGAACACCGTGGCCGAGGTGAACGGCGCGCTGTTGTTCGGCAGACGCGTGACCCAGTTCTCCGGCACCAGTTTGCCGTTGTCGGCGAGGGCGTTGATGTCGGTGGCCATGTTCATGGTGATGACGTCAGCCGGCAGGCCGTCGATCACCGAGCGCGCTTGCTTGCTCGAACCGCCGAAGGACATTTGCACGGTGATGTTTTCGTTGTGCTCGGCTTGCCAGTGTTTCTGGAATGCAGTGTTGTAGTCCTTGTAGAAATCGCGCATCACGTCGTAGGAAACGTTGAGCAGCGTCGGGGCCGCCTGAGCGATGTTGGCCAAGGCCAGGCCGGCGGCGAGAAGTGAGGCGCCAAAGAGTTTTTTCACTGCGCATTCCTTGTTTTATCTGTGTAGGAGCTGGGGGTGATATTCAATTGCCACTGACTATAACGGCGCGCGCATAGTCGTTTAAAGATTAAAAAGCTCTTTGCTTATTCCAGTTTCTTGAACAGCGCATTGCCGCATCGAGAGCAGAACGCCGCGCCATGTTCATGGCTGTTTTTCTTGCACACCGGGCAGTCGTGTTGCAGCTGTTCGCCGCGCATGGCATTGGCCAGTTCGGCGGTGAAAATCCCCGTGGGCACGGCGATGATCGAGTAACCGGTGATCATCACCAGCGACGAAATCACCTGGCCCAGCGGCGTCTTCGGCACGATGTCGCCGAAGCCCACGGTGGTCAGCGTGACAATCGCCCAATAGATGCCTTTGGGAATGCTGGTGAAGCCATGCTCGGGGCCTTCGATCACATACATCAGCGTGCCGAACACCGTCACCAGGGTGCAGACGCTGACCAGAAACACGACGATTTTCTGTTTGCTGCCGCGCAGCGCCGACATCAGATAGTTGGCTTGCTTGAGGTACGGGCTGAGCTTGAGCACGCGGAAAATCCGCAGCATGCGGATGATCCGGATAATCAGCAGGTACTGCGCATCGCTGTAATACAGCGCCAGGATGCCGGGCACGATCGCCAGCAAATCCACCAGCCCGTAAAAGCTGAAGGCGTAACGCAACGGTTTCGGTGAGCAGTACAGGCGCAGGATGTACTCGCCGAGAAAGATGATCGTGAAGCCCCATTCGATGTAGGCCAGCACGTCGGCGTAGTTCTGGTGAATGCTGTCGATACTGTCGAGCATCACGATCACCAGACTGGCGAGGATGATCAACAGCAAGATGCCGTCGAAGCGACGCCCGGCGAGGGTGTCGCTCTGGAAAATCATGACGTAAAGCCGTTCGCGCCAACTGTTGCTGCTGTCCATGGATAACGCCTGAATCGAAGATCAGCGCAGCCTAGGTTGATTCTCCCCATGAGCGCAAGGCGCACGCTCGACCGGCGTTTTACCGAGCATCTGAATACCGGCGCGGATCAGCCAGCCGGCGAGGATGAACGGCGCGGTCAGGGTGGCGAGGCCGACGGCAGCAAATAGCGGCGTGACCAGCAGCGCCAGGACGATGCCGAGCAGCGGCAGCCATGGTTGTTGGCGTTGCGCGGAGAAGGCAAGGGCGGCGAGCACGGCGTTATAGCTGCCGAGACCGAGCAAAGCGGAGCCGCTTTCGTGATGCAGCAGGCTGGAGCCGAGACCGATCGCCGAGGCGAGCATTGCCCAGCAAAACGCCCGACGATCAGCGATCAGCAAACCGATGGCGATCAACGCGCCAGCCAGTGGATGATCCAGAAACATCACCTGGCCCAGACCGCGCAGTTCGGCGGCGAGCAGGTTCAGCGTGTTCATCTCGATGTGCGCCATCGGCGCCGACGGTTCGGCGAACAACAGCAGGATCCAGCTCAGCGCCACGAACGGCGAGGTGTAGGCCGGAATCGAGCGGCTGCGGTACACATGTTTGAGCCATTGCTGCGTGGCCATCGCGCTCAGTCCGCCGGCTGCGAGAATCAGCGGCGGCAGCATTGGCGACCACGGAAAATACAGGCTCAGCAACAGGCCGAGCAAAATGCCGTTGTAGCTGAACAGCCCGGCCTGGCGATCAGCCTTGGCGTAGTTGCGCCGTTGCGCGGTGAGCAAACCGGCGACGGCACCGAGCAACGCACCGGCGAACAGCACCGGCGCCGTCAGCAGGATCGCCAACAGACACAGCAGGCCGCACAGCGGATGGCGCTGGAGGAATATTTGACTGAAACCGTTGAGCAAAGCCTCGGCCCAGTCGGGGCAGTGGGTGTTGAAATGATTGGCAGGCATGGCAGTTCATTCGGTACTGATCGTTCCCACGCTGTGCGTGGGAATGCCTCAAAGGACGCTCTGCGTCTGCTCTTGGGACGCAGAGCGTCCCGGGCCGCATTCCCACGCGGAGCGTGGGAACGATCATGGTGGGCGGTTAAATCAATGTTTCAATCCGCAGCGAGTTGGTCGACCCAGGCTGCCCGAACGGCACACCCGCAGTGATCAGCAGCGTGTCACCACGCTCGGCCATGCCTTGGGCCTGGGCGATTTCCAGTGCGGTCGAGCAGACTTCGTCGACCTGACGCAGGCGATCGTTGACCACCGAATGAATCCCCCACGCCACGCTCAAACGCCGTGCGGTCTGCAGGTTCGGCGTCAGGTTGAGGATCGGCGCTTTCGGCCGTTCCCGCGCTGCACGCAGACTCGATGCGCCCGACTCGCTGTAGTTGACCAGTACGGCCACCGGCAGCACGTTGCTGATGCGCCGGATCGCGCAGCTGATCGCATCGGAAACGGTCGCTTCAGCTTTCGGCCGGCTGACGTCGAGCTGAGTCTGATAATCCGGGCCGTTTTCCACCTGGCGAATGATCTTGCTCATCATCTGCACCGCTTCCAGCGGGTACTCACCGGAGGCGGTTTCTGCCGACAGCATCACCGCATCGGCGCCTTCGGCCACGGCGTTGGCAACGTCAGTCACCTCAGCGCGAGTCGGGGCAGGGGAGAAGCGCATCGACTCAAGCATCTGTGTCGCTACCACCACGGGTTTACCGAGTTCACGGCAAGTGGTGATGATGTTTTTCTGAATCTGCGGCACGCTTTCGGCTGGCACTTCGACGCCGAGGTCGCCACGGGCAACCATGATCGCGTCGCTCAATTCGGCGATTTCACGCAGTTGTTCAACCGCCGAAGGCTTCTCGATTTTCGCCATCAGAAAGGCTTTGTCGCCGATCAGTGCGCGGGCTTCGATGATGTCCTGCGGGCGCTGCACAAACGACAGCGCGACCCAGTCCACACCCAGCTCCAGCCCGAAGCTCAGGTCACGGCGATCCTTGGCGGTGAGCGGGCTGAGGTCGAGCACCGCTTGCGGCACGTTGACGCCTTTGCGGTCCGACAGTTCGCCGCCGTTGAGCACGGTGGTATCGATCGCATCGTCGTACTTGGTGACCACGCGCAGACGCAATTTGCCGTCGTCGAGCAGCAGATCCATGCCCGCTTCCAGCGCCGCAATGATCTCCGGATGCGGCAGGTTCACTCGGCGCTCATCGCCCGGTGTCGCGTCCAGATCCAGACGGAACGCCTGACCGCGATGCAGTTGCACCTTGCCGTCAGCGAACTTGCCGACGCGCAGTTTCGGCCCCTGCAAGTCCATCAGAATGCCCAGCGGGTAGTTGAGCTGGCGCTCGACTTCGCGGATCCACTGATAGCGCTTGGCGTGGTCGGCGTGATCGCCGTGGCTGAAGTTCAGGCGGAAGATATTCACCCCGGCCTCGACCAGTTCACGGATGTCTTCGATGCCATCGACAGCAGGCCCGAGGGTGGCGAGGATTTTGACCTTTTTATCAGGCGTCATGATTTGGAGCTCTCAAGGATCAGAATGGCGCGGAAGTCGTTGACGTTGGTGCGGGTCGGCTCGGTGACGATCAGCGCATCGAGCGCCGCGAAATAGCCGTAGCCATTGTTGTTATCCAGCTCGTCGCTGGCGCTCAAACCGAGGGCGGCGGCGCGGGCGTAGCTGTCCGGGGTCATGATCGCGCCGGCGTTGTCTTCCGAGCCGTCGATGCCGTCGGTGTCACCGGCCAGGGCGTAGACGCCGGGCTGGCCTTTGAGGCTGTCGGTGAGGCTAAGGAGGAATTCGGCGTTGCGTCCGCCACGGCCATTGCCGCGCACGGTCACGGTGGTTTCGCCGCCGGAGAGAATCACGCACGGCGCCGCCAGTGGCTGACCGTGATTGATGATCTGGCGGGCGATGCCGGCATGGACTTTCGCCACTTCGCGCGATTCACCTTCGAGGTCGCCAAGGATCAGTGTGCTGAAACCGGCCTGACGGCATTTCACCGCCGCCGCATCCAGCGATTGCTGAGGGCGGGCGATCAACTGGAAGTGGCTGCGCGCCAGGGAAGGATCGCCGGGTTTGACGGTTTCCGATTCCGGGCTTTGCAGCCAGTTGCGCACGGAAGCGGGGATCTCGATGCCGTAGCGCTTGATGATCGCCAGTGCTTCGGCGGAGGTGCTGGGGTCGGCAACGGTCGGGCCGGAAGCGATGACCGTGGCGAGGTCGCCCGGTACATCGGAAATCGCGTAGGTGTACACAGTGGCAGGCCAGCAGGCCTTGCCCAGACGCCCGCCCTTGAT
The DNA here is from genome assembly GCF_049300855.1 of Pseudomonas sp. GTDB lineage: Bacteria > Pseudomonadota > Gammaproteobacteria > Pseudomonadales > Pseudomonadaceae > Aquipseudomonas. The sequence continues at coordinate 45,141 of NZ_JBAQKH010000046.1, forward strand.
CGCCGAGAGGTGCTTGCGCACGCAGTTCATCTCGCCGATGGTCGCGCCGGATTTCAGCAGGGCTTTGTTGATCGACTGCTTGTCGGCGAGGGTGATGCCTGCGGCCGGCAACGCCAGCAGGGCGGAGCCGCCGCCGGAGAGCAGGAAAATCACGCGGTCGTCTTCGGTCAGGTTGCTGACCAGCTCGAGCACGCGTTTGGCCACGGCCAGACCGGCAGCGTCCGGCACCGGATGCGCGGCTTCGACCACTTCGATTTTTTCGCACGGGGCACCGTGACCGTAACGGGTCACAACCAGGCCAGACACTTCACCCTGCCAGCTGCGCTCGACCACTTGCGCCATTGCGGCGGCGGCTTTGCCGGCGCCGATGACGATGACTCGGCCGCTACGATCGGCAGGCAGATGAGCTTCGAGGACCTGGTTCGGATGGGCCGCGTCGATGGCTGTGGCAAACAGCTCGCGCAGCAGTTGTTGCGGATCGACCGACATGGCGGGCTCCCGGAATTCTTGTTATTCGAAAGGGCGGTAGAGATCCCTGTGGGAGCGAGCTTGCTCGCGAAAGCGGTGGATCAGTCAATCCCCATGTCGACTGACACGCCCTCTTCGCGAGCAAGCTCGCTCCCACAGGTTTAAGCGGTGAGGCAGTGGCTTATTTGTTGTCGCGAATCGAGAAATTGGCCATGTGTTCCAGACCCTTGATCAGCGCCGAGTGGTCCCAGTTGCTGCCACCGATGGCCGCGCAGGTGCTGAACACTTGCTGGGCGTTGGCGGTGTTCGGCAGGTTGATGTTCAGCTCCTTGGCGCCTTGCAGGGCCAGGTTCAGGTCCTTCTGGTGCAGGCTGATGCGGAAGCCTGGATCGAAGGTGCCTTTGATCATGCGCTCGCCGTGCACTTCTAGGATCTTCGAGGAAGCGAAACCGCCCATCAGTGCTTCACGCACTTTGGCCGGATCAGCACCGTTTTTCGAAGCGAACAGCAGGGCTTCAGCGACGGCCTGAATGTTCAGCGCAACGATGATCTGGTTGGCGACTTTGGCGGTTTGACCGTCGCCATTGCCACCGACCAGGGTGATGTTCTTGCCCATGGCCTGGAACAGCGGCAGCGCGCGTTCGAAGGCATCGGCGTCGCCACCGATCATGATGCTCAGGGTTGCGGCTTTGGCGCCGACTTCACCGCCGGAAACCGGGGCGTCGAGGTACTGCGCGCCTTTCTCGTTGATCTTCGCAGCGAAGGCCTTGGTGGCGGTCGGCGAAATCGAGCTCATGTCGATAACGATTTTGCCTTTGCTCAGGCCGGCGGCAACGCCGTCGGCGCGGAACAGCACGTCGTCGACTTGTGGGGTATCCGGGACCATGACGATGATGAATTCAGCTTCCTGCGCGACTTCGCGCGGGTTGGCCAAAGCAACGGCGCCAGCGGCCACCAGGTCAGCCGGCGCGGCGTCGTGATGCGCCGACAGGAACAGGCTGTGACCGGCTTTCTGCAGGTTCGAAGCCATTGGGTGGCCCATGATGCCGGTGCCGATAAATCCGATTTTAGCCATGAGAAAATCCTCTTTTTATTCTGATGCTGCAATGCAGTCTTGGAGACTCAGCAGATTCATTGTGGGAGCTGGCTTGCCAGCGATGGCGGTGGTTCAGGCAACATGTTTGTTGTGTGTGCTGCCGCCATCGCGGGCAAGCCCGCTCCCACAGGGTTTTGTATCGTTCGTTCAGATTGCGTTGTGGGTTTTCAGCCAGCCGAGGCCTGCTTCGGTGGTGGTCAGCGGCTTGTATTCACAGCCAACCCAACCCTGATAACCGATGCGATCGAGGTGTTCGAACAGGAAGCGATAGTTGATTTCACCGGTGCCTGGTTCGTTGCGTCCCGGGTTGTCCGCGAGCTGCACATGGTTGATCTCGCCCAGGTGCGATTGCAGGGTGCGGGCCAGATCGCCTTCCATGATTTGCATGTGATAGATGTCGTATTGCAGGAACAGGTTGGCGCTGCCGACCTGCTCGCGAATCGACAGGGCTTGCGCCGTGTTGTTCAAGTAGAAGCCCGGGATGTCGCGGGTGTTGATCGCTTCCATCACCAGTTTGATGCCCGCTGCCTGCAGCTTGTCGGCGGCGTATTTCAGGTTGGCGACGAAGGTCTTTTCCACCGTGGCATCGTCAACGCCTTGCGGACGAATACCGGCCAGGCAGTTGATCTGGGTGTTGCCCAGCACTTGCGCATAAGCGATGGCCAGATCGACACCGGCGCGGAATTCTTCGACCCGATCCGGCAGACACGCGATACCGCGCTCGCCTTTGGCCCAGTCACCGGCCGGCAGGTTGAACAGCACTTGGGTCAGACCGTTGGCGTCGAGCTTGGCCTTGATTTCGGCAGAGCTGAAGTCGTACGGGAACAGGTACTCGACACCGCTGAAACCAGCCTTGGCGGCGGCGTCGAAACGGGCAAGGAAATCCTGTTCGGTGAACAGCATGGACAGGTTGGCTGCGAAACGCGGCATGGTGGTCTCCCGTTCTAGATTCTCGTTCCCACGCTCTGCATGGGAATGCCTCAATGGACGCTCTGCGTCCGCTTTGGGACGCAGAGCGTCCCGGGCTGCGTTCCCACGCAGAGCGTGGGAACGATCAGCGGTCAGCAGTTAATCAAGCAGCGAAATCGCCGTTGGCGCATCGTTGCCGACCAGCGCCAGGTCTTCGAATTCGTTGACGGCGTTGATCTCGGTACCCATGGAGATGTTGGTCACACGCTCCAGAATGATCTCGACGATCACCGGCACCTTGAACTCTTCGATCATCTGTTCGGCCTTGCGCAGGGCAGGGGCGATTTCCGATGGTTCGAATACACGCAGCGCCTTACAGCCGAGGCCTTCAGCCACTGCGACGTGGTCAACACCGTAACCGTTGAGTTCCGGCGCGTTGAGGTTATCGAAGGACAGCTGCACGCAGTAGTCCATTTCGAACCCGCGCTGGGCCTGACGGATCAGACCCAGGTACGAGTTGTTCACCACGACGTGGATGTACGGCAGTTTGAACTGAGCGCCGACCGCCAGTTCTTCGATCATGAACTGGAAGTCATAGTCCCCCGACAGGGCCACGACTTTACGGCTCGGATCGGCCTTCACCACGCCCAGCGCTGCCGGAATGGTCCAGCCCAACGGGCCGGCCTGGCCACAGTTGATCCAGTGACGCGGCTTGTAGACGTGCAGGAACTGCGCGCCGGCAATCTGCGACAGACCAATGGTGCTGACGTAGCAGGTGTCCTTGCCGAACACCTGGTTCATTTCTTCGTAAACGCGCTGTGGTTTTACCGGCACGTTGTCGAAGTGAGTCTTGCGATGCAGGCTGGCTTTGCGCTGCTGGCAGTCTTGCAGCCAGGCACTGCGGTTTTTCAGCTTGCCGGCGGCTTGCCATTCACGAGCGACTTCGATGAATACAGTCAGTGCTGCAGCAGCGTCGGAAACGATGCCCAGATCCGGCGTGAACACACGACCGATCTGCGTGCCCTCGATGTCGACGTGGATGAACTTGCGGCCTTCGGTGTAAACGTCAACCGAACCGGTGTGACGGTTGGCCCAGCGGTTACCGATGCCCAACACCACGTCGGATTTCAGCATCGTCGCGTTGCCGTAACGGTGCGAAGTCTGCAGACCAACCATGCCGACCATCAACGGGTGATCGTCCGGAATGGTGCCCCAGCCCATCAGGGTCGGGATGACCGGGATGCCGGTCAGTTCAGCGAATTCAACCAGCAGATCGCTGGCGTCGGCGTTGATGATGCCGCCGCCGGCCACCAGCAGTGGACGTTCAGCCTGATCAAGCAGCGCCAGAGCCTTTTCGACCTGAACGCGGGTAGCGGTCGGCTTGGCCAATGGCAGCGGCTGGTAAGCGTCGATGTCGAATTCGATCTCGGCCATCTGCACGTCGAACGGCAGGTCGATCAGCACCGGGCCTGGGCGGCCGGAGCGCATTTCAAAGAACGCTTTCTGGAACGCGTAAGGCACTTGGCCCGGTTCCAGAACAGTGGTCGCCCACTTGGTGACTGGCTTGACGATGCTGGTGATGTCGACAGCCTGGAAGTCTTCCTTGTGCATACGGGCGCGGGGTGCCTGGCCGGTAATGCAGAGGATTGGAATCGAGTCGGCCGAGGCGCTGTAGAGCCCGGTGACCATGTCGGTACCGGCAGGGCCGGAAGTACCGATGCACACGCCGATGTTGCCGGCCTTGGTGCGGGTGTAGCCCTCGGCCATGTGCGAGGCGCCTTCAACGTGGCGAGCAAGGACGTGATCGATGCCACCGACTTTCTGCAAGGCGGAGTACAGCGGGTTGATGGCAGCGCCCGGGATGCCAAAAGCGGTATCAACCCCTTCACGGCGCATCACCAGAACGGCGGCTTCGATTGCTCTCATTTTGCTCATGGTTTTGTGCCTCTTTACGTTTTGTAATTGTATACAAGTGGCTTTGCGCAGAGTGTATTCACGGCGGACGGCGCAGGTCAATCCATTTTCTCAAGCGCCTGTTTCATTCGTCGGAAGCCTTTATGAGTGTGGCTTTTCGTCGCATGTGGCGCTTTTCGAGAATTATTGTATACAAAAAAATAATTCATTGTGTTCTATTTGTTGCATCGGCCTGCGACGCAAGCGCGCAGCACAAATCCGCAGGCCCACGACTTTCCCTATAACAAAATGAGGACGGCACCATGAGCGCTTTAACCTTGAAAGTCGCAGTCAACCTGGTCAACGAAGCCATCAATGCAGGGCGCGGCATCAACGCCGCGCCGCTGACCATCGCGGTACTCGATACCGGCGGCCACCTGATCACCCTGCAACGCGAAGACGGCGCCAGCCTGCTGCGCCCGAACATCGCCATCGGCAAAGCCTGGGGCGCCATCGCGCTGGGCAAAGGCTCACGCCTGCTGGCACTCGACGCACAACAACGCCCGGCCTTTATTGCCGCACTCAACAGCATGGGCCAGGGCAGCGTCGTGCCGGCACCGGGCGGTGTGTTGATTCGGGATCAGGCGGGGAACGTGCTCGGAGCGATCGGGATCAGCGGCGATCTGTCGGATATTGATGAGCAAGTGGCGATTAAAGCGGTGGAGGCGCTGGAGTTGCGGGCGGATGCGGGGGTGGCTGCTTGATTTTTTAGCGCCTGAACTGAAGTCTTCGCGAGCAAGCTCGCTCCCACAGGTTTGCGTTCTGACACATAAAGTGTGAACGCCTCTAATCCCCTGTGGGAGCGAGCTTGCTCGCGAAGGCGATTCAACGGACACATCTGGCTAACAGTCTTGACGCTTCCTCCCCGTGTGCACATCTAACCTTTCAGGTCATCTCTTGAAAGGGGCAAAGGAATGCCGAAACTGTCCGCTTCACATCGCTTGCGCTTTGGTCGTTACGACGAGCCCAACCGAATTTATCTGCTGACTGCCAATACCCTATATCGCGAACCTGTTTTCCACGATTTTGCGTTGGGCAGGTTGGTCGTTGAGCAATTTCGAAGCGCTCAAGAACAGGGCTTTGCCGACTCGTTGGCGTGGGTGGTTATGCCTGACCACTTTCATTGGTTGATCGATTTGAAGCGAGGCTCCTTGAGTGACCTGATGCAACGGACAAAATCCTTGAGCGCGCGGGCTGTGAATATGGCTGCGGATAGAAAAGGCAGTTTGTGGCAGCAGGGGTTTTACGACCGGGCACTGCGGCGGGAAGAGGATCTGGTGAAAATAGCGCGATATGTCGTCGCAAACCCATTGCGAGCAGGCTTAGTGCAGAAGTTTGGCGATTATCCGTTGTGGGATGCGATTTGGGTCTGACAGGCTAACCGAGTCGCTCCATTCGCGAGCAAGCTCGCTCCCACATTGGATATGTGCCGTTCACAAATCCGTGTGGGAGCGAGCTTGCTCGCGAAGCAGGCACCGCGGCCTATCAGTCCGGCTCACACCCCTTCAGCACCAACCGGATAATCGTCTGCGCCGCCGCTTCATAATCTGCCTCGTCCAGCTTGTCCTTGCCCGTGACTGCAGAAATCTGCCAGTCGAAGTCGGCGTAGGTCTGGGTCGCGGCCCAGATGCTGAACATCAGGTGATTAGGGTCGATCGGGGCGATTTGCCCGCGGTCGATCCAGCTCTGGATGCAGTCGATGTTGTGCTTGGCCTGGCCGTTGAGCTGCTCGACCAGGTCGGCGCTCAGGTGCGGGGCGCCGTGCATGATTTCGCTGGCGAATACTTTCGAGGCGAAGGGCAGGTCGCGGGAGATGCGAATCTTCGAGCGGATGTAGCCGCTCAGCACTTCGCTCGGTACGCCGTCCGGATTGAACGGGGTGGAGGCCTGCAAGATCGGCACGATGATGCTTTCCAATACCTCGCGGTAGAGGTTTTCCTTGGACTTGAAGTAGTAGTAGACGTTGGGCTTGGGCAATCCCGCCTTGGCGGCGATGTCGCTGGTTTTGGTCGCAGCGAAGCCCTTGTCGGCAAACTCCTCACTGGCGGCACGCAGGATCAGTTCTTTGTTGCGCTCGCGGATTGTGCTCATAAACCCGGTGGTTCCTTGCCTGTTCTGGCGGTTGCGCATGGTAGCACCGGCCTCGCGCAGCGCTCAAGAATGCCCCGTGTGGTGTGTGGTCGCGTTATGCTTCGCAACATTCATACATAAAAGGAAACAGGATTCATGGCAGGAAGCAGTTTGCTGGTGCTGGTCGACGATATTGCCACCGTGCTGGACGACGTGGCGTTGATGAGCAAAATGGCCGCCAAGAAGACCGCCGGCGTGCTCGGTGATGATCTGGCGCTCAATGCCCAGCAGGTCTCCGGGGTGCGTGCCGAGCGGGAAATCCCGGTGGTATGGGCCGTGGCCAAGGGCTCGTTCGTCAATAAACTGATCCTCGTGCCGTCGGCGCTGGCGATCAGTGCGTTTGTACCGTGGTTGGTAACGCCGTTGTTGATGGTCGGTGGCGCGTATCTGTGCTTCGAAGGGTTCGAGAAGCTCGCGCACAAGTTTCTGCACAGCGAAGCTGAAGATGAAGCCGGGCATGCGCAACTGACAGAAGCCGTGGCTGATCCAGCGACTGATCTGGTGGCTTACGAGAAGGACAAGATCAAAGGCGCGATCCGCACGGACTTCATTCTGTCGGCTGAAATCATCGCGATTACGCTCGGCACCGTGGCGGACGCTTCGCTGACTCAGCAAGTGATCGTGATGTCGGGCATCGCCATCGTCATGACGGTCGGTGTTTACGGTCTGGTGGCGGGCATCGTCAAACTCGACGACCTCGGTTTGTGGCTGACCCAGAAGCCTGGGCAGTTCGCGAAAAAAATCGGCAGCGCCATTCTCAGCGCCGCACCGTACATGATGAAAACCTTGTCGGTGGTCGGTACGGCGGCGATGTTCCTGGTCGGCGGCGGCATCCTCACCCATGGCGTGCCGGTGCTGCATCACTGGATTGAAGGTGTTGGTGCGGCGGCGGGGAGTGTCGGGTTTGCGGTGCCGATGTTGCTCAATGGTGTAGCGGGGATCATTGCTGGCGCGGTGGTGTTGGCGGTGGTTGCCGTTGTCAGCAAAATCTGGAAAGCCGTGAAGGGCTAACCAGCGACACAAAACAAATGTGGGAGCGAGCTTGCTCGCGAACGCGGAGTATCAGTCGACTTAAGTATTGACTGGACTACCGCCTTCGCGAGCAAGCTCGCTCCCACAGTGTTTTGTGGCAACCGTTTTTACTCGGCGATCTGCAACTTGCGCGCTTCGGTGTAGACGTAACGCACTTTCTCGTACTCGAATGGCGAATTCATCTGGCCATAACGGAAGCTGGTCTGGTAGCGCTTGTCGACCGCGCGCAGGGCCCAGATTTCCGGGTGGTTGGAGCTGACTTCCGAGACGTTGAGGAAGTTGATCGCCGATTCGGCGGTGTAGTCCACAGCGAGGCCAGCGGTATCGCGGATGTTCGACGGGCCGAGGATCGGCAGCACGAAGTAGGCGCCGCCCGGTACACCGTAGAAGCCCAGGGTCTGACCGAAGTCTTCGCTCTGACGCGGCAGGCCCATGGCGGTGGCCGGGTCCCACAGTCCGGCGATGCCGATGGTGGTGTTGAGCAGCAGACGCGCGGTGGTTTCCATGGAGCGCTGGCCTTTGAACTGCAACAGGCTGTTGACCAGGTTCGGCACGTCACCGAGGTTATTGAAGAAGTTACTCACGCCGGTACGCACGAAGCTCGGCGTGATGTAACGGTAGCCATCGACCACCGGCAGGAACACCCATTGGTCGAAGCGATAGTTGAAGTGATAAACCCGACGGTTCCACGATTCCAGCGGGTCGTAGACGTTCAGCGCGTTGAGGGTCGAACGCTCGAATTCACGCTGATCCAGCCCCGGGTTGAATTTGAGTTTGGACAGCGGCTCCTTGAAGCCGTCGCTGTCGACGACCACCGGCGCATTGGCTTTACTGTTGTCGGCCTGGGCCACGCCTGCGCAGAGGAGCGCTGCCATCAGCAGGAGATATTTAGCCACGGAAGAACTCCAGCATGGCGTCGCTGTTGACGCGGTAGTTAAGGTTGCCGCAATGGCCGCCCAGTGGATAAACGGTCAGACGATCACCGAAAGTCTTGCGCAGGAACCCGAGGTCGCCCGGGCCGAGGATGACGTCGTCGGCGTTGTGCATGACAGCGATTTTCGGGCTGTCGTGCAGGTAATCCTTGAGCGCATACAGGCTGACCTGATCGATCAGTTGCAGCAGGCTGCCGCCGTCGGTGCGCGCGCGCCACATCGGGATCACCTGATCGGTCAGGTAGCAATCGAAGTCGCACTGCAGTGCACGCTTGAGGAACGGCGTGAGGCTGGTGCCTTCGGTGATCGGGAATTTTGGCGGGGTGATCAGGCCGCGACGGTTGATCAGATCGGAGGTGAAGGCAATGTCGGCCGCCGAGAAGCGGAACGAGGTGCCGATCAGCATCGCCATCTGTTCGTTGGTCAGGTGCTGCTTGGACTGCTGGAAGTCGTAGAGCAACGCATCGTTGAGGTCGATGTAGCCTTTTTGCTGGAAGTAGCGGGTCAATTTGCTCAGTACCAGTTCATAGAACGTGGTGCTGTTATTGATGCCTTTAACCTCTGTTTGCACCAATTTGTCGAGGTTGGTGATCGAGGTGTAGAGGTTGACCGGCGGATTGAGCAGCAGGACTTTCTTGAAGTTGAAGCTGCGACGGGTCTCGTCCAGATGCGCCACGAATGCCGCATCGAGGGCGCCGAGGCTGTAGCCGGTCAGGTAATACTCGGTAACCGGTACTTTCGGGTTCTGCGCGCGCACGGCCTGCATCACCCGGTACATGTCTTCGGCGTCTTCCTTGGTTACGCCCGGGGTGGCGAAGCGGGAGGCGGCGCTGATGAAGTCGAAGCTGGTTGGCGACGACAATTGCACGACGTGGTAGCCGGCCTTGTAGTAGAGCTTTTTCAGGTATTCGTTGAGCGTGCTGTCATAGCGCGCGCCAGTGCCGGCGATCAGGAAAATCAGCGGCGCCGGCTTGTCCTGCGTGGCGATTCGGTAGGTGAGTTTTTTCACTGCCCAGAAATTGTCCGGCAGGATAAACGCCCGCTCCGGGCGCAACGTCAGGCTGCGGTCCGTCTGATTGATGTCGTCGTCCAGCGGCAATTCCGGGCGCAGGTCCGGCGGAGTCGTGGCGATGGTCGCCTCGAACGGGTTGGTCAGGGGGTAGCCATAACTGGCGGCGTCGATATCGACCGCCAGTGCGGACGCACTCAGAATAAGGCCGCTGAACAGCGCGGCGAAGCGCAAGGAACGGAGCATGACTAGATCCCTTAGAGGAAGGTGCCGAATGAAGTTCGCAGGCTATGACCACCGGGTTTGCGCCAAAGTGCCATGCTGCGGCACCAAACTGGCAGAATTCGGAGTAATAGTAGCTGGACGATACACTTTGCACCGCCTCAATGAACAGTTAACAGTTGTTAGCGCTTGCACACCGCTGGCGGCAGATTAAGCTGGCCGCCGATTTCTCTAGTCTGGAGTGTTTCATGTCCCGCCGCTTGCCCGTGATTCTGCTGCTCGTTCTGTTGCCGTTGTGGCTGGCCGCCAGCTATGGCGCGCGTTATGGCTTTATGGAGGACGGCAAGTGGGTCGGCATCTGCGTGGATGAAGCCAGCCGCTGGGAATGTCAGCTGCGTTCCAATCTTGGCTTGATGATTCACTTCAAGGTAATGGGCTGGGCGGCGCTCGGTGCGGCGCTGATCGGTTTTGTCGTGCCCGGGCGAGCAGGGTGGTGGCTGGCGGTGCTGGCGCTGGTGTTCGGCGTGCCGGCACTGGCGTTGTACAACACCACGTTGGCGGTGTTTGCGCTGGTGATTGCCGGGTTGCGTCTGGTCCGCGAGTCCCGCAGCGCCTGACAGTCAGTCTTCGCTGGCAAGCCAGCTCCCACAGTTTTTGGGTCGTACACACATGTTGTGTTCAACCAATATCCTGTGGGAGCTGGCTTGCCAGCGATGAGGGCTTGGAAGGCGCTAAAGATCAGGCCTTGCGAACGCGCAGGCAGCGCCACAAAGCAGCCACCATCAACACACTCACCAACGCCCAGCCCCACGCCTGCTGATTCTGCAAACCTTCCTGATACAACTGCGGCGCAATCCCCGCACCGACAATAAACGTCAGCAACGCAATTTCGCGACGTGGCACGTTGACCGGCCGGCACAGATAAACCAGCGCCGGCAGCACGAACGCCATGCTCGCAAAGCTGCGATAACGCGGATCGAAGACCATTTCCAGCATCATCACCGCAGCGGCAAAACCTGCCGCCGCGACCAGCCAGCCCGCGCGACGCTCAAGCACATTGAACGCCCGTTCACGCCAGCCGGTACGCGAGCTCAACGTCAATGCAGCGTGCGCCAACACCAACAGATTCAGCGCCGTCAGCAAGCCGACCCACAACCATTCGCTGGCAAACCGCGTGGTCACCCGCGCCAGATCACCCCAAGCGCCGATCGAGCAGGCGGCGAGGGCGCCCAGCAGCGGCAATACCAATGCCGAGCGCGTAGTGCGAACACGACCGCCGAGCAGCAGCGTGCCAAGAAAAATCAAACCACCGACCGCCAGCCACTCTTTCCAGAACGGCACGTTGGTCACCGGCCCGGCTAGCACGCCCTTGTCCTGGCGATCGGCGTCAAACAACCCCCAGTAGCCGCCAACCGCGCCTTCGCTGCCGCGCTTCCACGGCTGGTCAAACGCTTCGATCAGGTTGTAATGCCAGCCTTCCTTTTCGGCCATCGCGACAAAACCACGAATGAACTTGGCTTCATTGACCCGGCTCGGCAGGGCGGTCTCACGCTGGCGGCCTTCGCTCGGCCAGCCGGTTTCGCCGATCATCACGTCTTTGGGCGCGAATTTATTGCCGAACACCTGACGCACATCCGCCACGTGCTGCAGGGCAACGTCGATGTTCGATGGATCGTCTTCCCAGTACGGCAGCAGGTGAATGGTCAGGAAGTCCACGGCTGGCGCGACTTCAGGATGCTTGAGCCAGAACTCCCAGACATCGGCGTACGTCACCGGTTGCTTGACCTGACTTTTGACCTTGTTGATCAATCGGGCCAGTTGCGCGCCGGTGACTTCCTTGCGCAGCAGCGCTTCGTTGCCGACGATCACTGCACTGACCACATCCGGGTTGGCATTGGCCGATTTGATCAGCAGGTCGACTTCTTTCTCGGTGTCCACCGGGTTGCTGTTGACCCATGCGCCGATCATCAATTTCAAGCCGTGTTTGCGCGCCAGATCAGGCAGTGCTTCCAGGCCTGTCATTGAATAGGTGCGAATGCATTCAAAGCGTGTCGCCAGCAACGCGAGGTCGGCGTCCATACGCTCCGGGCGCAGTTTGAACGGCACGTCGAATGGCGACTGGTCTTTATCGAACGGGGTGTAGGAGGCGCATTGCAATTTATGCGTCGGTGTCGCGGCGTCCGGCAGGATCACCGGTTGGCCGAGGCCATACCAGAAGCCGCCGAGTGCAAACAGCCCAAGCAGGCAGGCGAACAAGTAAGGCAGAACGGGGAAGCGGGAAGTCGCGGACATGGTCAGGCCAAGTGGCTGCAAAGCGACGCATGTTACCTGCATTTACAGAGGGGTTGGTGGCCCGCACGATTTTGACATGCAAAGTTCGGGCGGATTGTCTGGCGTCAAATATCCAGACGCCATTAATGGCTTTGTGATGTCGTTTCTCGTTGTCTTGAGGTCGCTGGCAGAGCAGGTCGCTATTGTCGTCAGGTCGATGATCGAAGTGTCAGTACTCCGCTGATGTTCTAACGAGTTTGCGGTCGGGCGTGATGGGGGCGCCGTGCACCATAACAATACGTTGACGCCGCCCGTCATCCGTCGGGCGCAGCATTTCGGGGAAGTAACGATGAAGATGCGACGACTTTTAGGCGCAAGTGCTGCTCTGGTGCTTGCGATGAGTTCCAGTTTCGCCAGCGCAGAAAAACAGACCCTGAACATCGGTTACGTTGACGGCTGGTCCGACAGCGTCGCGACCACCCACGTGGCCGCCGAAGTGATCAAACAGAAACTCGGCTATGACGTGAAGCTGCAAGCCGTCGCCACCGGGATCATGTGGCAAGGCGTGGCCACCGGCAAACTCGACGCCATGCTGTCGGCCTGGCTGCCCGTGACCCACGGCGAGTACTGGACGAAGAACAAGGATCTGGTCGTCGATTACGGCCCGAACTTCAAGGACGCAAAAATCGGCCTGATCGTACCGGAGTATGTGAAAGCCAAGTCGATCGAAGACCTGAAAACCGATGACACCTTCAAGAATCGCATCGTCGGTATCGACGCCGGTTCAGGCGTGATGCTCAAGACCGATCAGGCGATCAAGGATTACGGCCTCGACAAATATTCCCTCAAGGCCAGTTCCGGCGCCGGCATGATTGCCGAGCTGACCCGTGCCGAGAAGAAAAACGAATCCATCGCGGTCACCGGTTGGGTGCCGCACTGGATGTTCGCCAAGTGGAAACTGCGCTTCCTCGACGATCCGAAAGGCGTGTACGGCGCGGCTGAAACCGTGAACAGCATCGGCAGCAAAGAGCTGGCGACCAAAGCGCCGGAAGTGGCCAAGTTCCTGAAGAACTTCCAGTGGGCGTCGAAAGACGAAATCGGCGAAGTGATGTTGGCGATTCAGGACGGTGCCAAGCCTGAAGCAGCGGCCAAGGATTGGGTCGCCAAGCACCCGGATCGCGTGGCTGACTGGACCAAATAACCGCAAATAGCTTCGGATCAACGCAAACCCTGTGGGAGCGGGCTTGCCCGCGATAGCGGTCGGTCAGTTGACTAATCAGTTGACTGACACGACGCCATCGCTGGCAAGCCAGCTCCCACAGGTTTTTGTGTGTGCTCAAGAATGGCGATTACGTCATGGCGTTCTACTACTAAGGTCGTCTGTTACCGCTCCCGCAGCCGCATACATTAGCTATGTTCCAACAATAATCTGTGCTGCGAGGATAAAAACAATGAACGACAGCATTTACCTCTCGATTCAAAACAGTCCCCGATTCAAGGAGCTGGTTCAGAAAAGGGAACGATTCGCCTGGATTCTCTCGGCAATCATGCTTGGGCTGTACTCCGCATTCATCCTGCTGATCGCGTACGGGCCGCAAGTGCTCGGGGCGAAACTCAGTCCTGAATCTTCGATTACCTGGGGCATTCCGATCGGTGTCGGCCTGATTATCTCGGCTTTCATCCTGACGGGCATCTACGTGCGCCGCGCCAATGGCGAGTTTGACGACCTGAACAATGCGATTCTCAAGGAGGCTCAGCAATGATCCGGCGTCTACTGGCTCTTCTGAGCATTTCGGCGTTCGCGCCAGCCGTCTGGGCCGCTGACGCCCTGACCGGCGAAGTCCACAAACAACCGCTCAACGTCGCGGCGATCGCCATGTTCGTGGTGTTTGTCGGTGCGACCCTGTGCATCACTTACTGGGCCTCCAAGCGCAACAAGTCGGCTGCCGACTACTATGCGGCGGGCGGCAAGATCACCGGTTTTCAGAACGGTCTGGCGATTGCCGGTGACTATATGTCGGCGGCGTCCTTCCTGGGGATTTCCGCGCTGGTGTTCACCTCCGGTTACGACGGCCTGATCTACTCGATCGGCTTCCTGGTGGGCTGGCCGATCATTCTGTTCCTGATCGCCGAGCGTCTGCGCAACCTGGGTAAATATACCTTTGCCGACGTGGCGTCCTACCGCCTCGGGCAAACCCAGATCCGTACGCTGTCGGCCTGCGGTTCGCTGGTGGTGGTGGCGTTCTACCTGATCGCGCAAATGGTCGGTGCCGGCAAGCTGATCCAGCTGTTGTTCGGCCTCGATTACTACGTGGCAGTGATTCTGGTCGGTATCCTGATGTGCATGTACGTGCTGTTCGGCGGCATGCTGGCGACCACTTGGGTGCAGATCATCAAGGCTGTGCTGTTGCTGTCCGGTGCTTCGTTCATGGCGCTGATGGTGATGAAGCACGTCAACTTCGACTTCAACATGCTGTTCTCGGAAGCGATCAAGGTTCACCCGAAAGGTGAGGCGATCATGAGCCCGGGCGGTCTGGTGAAAGATCCGATTTCGGCGTTCTCGCTGGGTCTGGCACTGATGTTCGGTACGGCGGGCCTGCCGCACATTCTGATGCGCTTCTTCACCGTGAGTGACGCCAAAGAAGCGCGTAAGAGCGTGCTCTACGCCACTGGCTTCATTGGTTACTTCTACATCCTGACGTTCATCATCGGCTTCGGCGCGATCCTGCTGGTCAGCACCAATCCGGCCTTCAAAGATGCAGCGGGCGCTCTGCTCGGCGGCAACAACATGGCGGCGGTGCACCTGGCTGACGCGGTGGGCGGCAGTATCTTCCTTGGCTTTATCTCGGCGGTAGCGTTTGCGACGATTCTGGCAGTTGTCGCGGGTCTGACCCTGGCCGGTGCTTCGGCGGTGTCTCACGACCTGTATGCCAGCGTGATCAAGAAGGGCAAGGCCAACGACAAGGATGAGATTCGCGTTTCGAAGATCACCACGATCGCACTGGGGATCCTGGCTATTGGCTTGGGTATCTTGTTCGAAAGCCAGAACATTGCGTTCATGGTGGGCCTGGCGTTCTCGATTGCGGCGAGCTGTAACTTCCCGGTGTTGTTGCTTTCGATGTACTGGAAGAAGCTCACGACTCGTGGCGCGATGATTGGCGGGTGGTTGGGGCTGGTGAGTGCGGTTGGCTTGATGATTCTTGGCCCGACCATCTGGGTGCAGATTCTGCATCATGAAAAGGCGATCTTCCCTTATGAGTATCCGGCGCTGTTCTCGATGATCATTGCCTTTGTGGGTATTTGGTTCTTCTCGATTACGGATAAGTCGGCGGCCGCGGATAAAGAGCGGGCGCTGTTCTTCCCGCAGTTTGTGCGTTCGCAGACTGGGTTGGGGGCGAGTGGGGCGGTTTCGCATTGATGGTTTGATGGTTTTTTAATGTTGTGCTGAATGCCCCGGTTGAGAGATCGGGGCATTTTTTGTGGGCGGTTATCGGCTAGAGCTGTGTACATATCCGTTGCTGCGGTTAGGGCTGCTTAGGGTTCCGCCCTTACGGCGGGTCACTTTTTCCAGACGCCGAAAAAGTAACCAAAAAGGCTTGCTCCTACGTGCGGCCCGCTCGCTGGGGCTCGGGGTCCCTTCGCTGCGGGATCGATCCGGGTGCAGCGCCTACGGTTTGCTGCGCTGCACCTCCTCTCGCTGTGTTTGGCTGCGCCAAACGGTCGCTGCGCTCCCACGCCCGGATCAATCCCTCCACTCAGCCTTCCGA
>NZ_JBAQKH010000047.1:0-23266 GCF_049300855.1 Pseudomonas sp.
ACACCGCCTTCGCGAGCAAGCTCGCTTCCACAGGGTTTTGCATCAACACAAAAGACAGGCCGTGAAGCGAGAGCTCCACGGCCTGTTTTGTTTAAAGCGGTTTATGCGTTACAGCGAGTGATAAGTCGGCAGCGCAAAACGCTGCTGGCTCTGCAGCATCGCGATCTGCGGCAGCTCACTGGCTTGTTCAGCCAGGTCACGGCGAATCGCGCTGATCGCCCACGACAGTTGGTCGCCGGCATGCAGTTGTTGATAAGTCAGTGCGCGTTTAAACACTTTGCCGTCGCTGCTGCGCAGGGTCAGCAGGATCCCGCCATCGGGACGTGGCGCAGTGGTGACGTCGAAGTTGGAGAACAGGGAGGTAAATTTTTCTTGGATCAGGCTCATGTCTTTCAGCTCCGTATGCACTTGAATGGCAAGCATGCAGAGGAGGTTGCAGCGATTGTGCCAGCATTTGAAAATAAAATAATCGTTATAAATCAATGAGTTAAAAACATTGAAAATTGAACGGGTCGTGCAAACTGCATGAATGGCCATCGTGCATCCTGCATTTTGCAGGATCGTTGTCGATTCGACGGAACCAATCGCCAATCCGCAGATCAGCTCCACTCCCCAAAGCTCGGTGGATACAAAACATTGCAAAAACCGCGTGTACAGGCCGAGAAGCGCTGACGTATTTTCGACCTCGACCCGCGCTCGAATGCGTCGGTTGTTCCACGCCAAAGCCCGAAAAATAAAAACATCGACCTGCACGCCAAGGTCGAACGGGGAGCTTCCATGAGTCACGCGCCAAGCGACACGATTACCTGGGGCATGATGCTCCGCAAACTGCCGATGATCGCCAAAGCCATCCCACGGGTGGTCAAAGGCATGAAGGTGGCCAACGTCACGGATCCGACCCAAAGCTGTGGCCTTGGCTGGACTTTTGAGCAAGCGACGCTGCGTAATCCCGAGGGGCCGGCGCTATTACAGGGCGATGTGCTGCTGACCTATGCGCAGGTCAATCAGTGGGCCAACCGCATCGCGCACTATCTGAACGGCCAGGGCATCGGCAAGGGCGACGTGGTGGCGGTGTTCATCGAAAACCGCCCGGAACTGCTGGTGACGATTCTGGCGCTGGCCAAGGTCGGCGCGGTCAGCGCGCTGCTCAATACTTCGCAGACCCGCGACACGCTAATCCACAGCGTCAATCTTGTCGCGCCGGTGGCGATTGTCGTCGGCGAAGAGCTGCTTCCGGCATTTGCGGCGATTCGCGATCAAGTGGCGATTACCGCGCCGCGCAGCTGGTTTGTCGCTGATCAGGACACCTACAGCCATCCGGGCATTGCGCCCGAAGGCTACATCAATCTGATCAGCGCCAGTGCCGACGCCTCAAGTGAAAATCCGCCGAGCAGCCAGCAGATCTTCTTCGACGATCCGTGTTTCTACATCTACACCTCGGGCACCACCGGCCTGCCTAAAGCCGGGGTATTCAAGCATGGGCGCTGGATGCGCAGCTCCGCCAGTTTCGGCATGATCGCCCTCAACATGAGCCCTGACGACGTCGTTTACTGCACCTTGCCGCTGTACCACGCCACGGGTTTGTGTGTGTGCTGGGGCTCGGCGGTCAACGGCGCCTCGGGTTTCGCGATCCGCCGCAAGTTCAGCGCCAGCCAGTTCTGGAATGACGTGCGCCGCTACCGCGCGACCACCATCGGTTATGTCGGCGAGTTGTGCCGTTATCTGGTCGATCAACCGGCCAGCGCCGATGACAGCCGTCACGATGTGCGCAAGATGATCGGCAACGGTTTGCGCCCGGGCGCCTGGGCCGAATTCAAGACGCGTTTCGCCGTCGATCACATCTGCGAGCTGTACGCCGCCAGCGACGGCAATATCGGTTTCACCAACATTCTCAATTTCGACAACACCATTGGTTTTTCACTGATGGCCTGGGAGCTGGTCGCCTACGACCACGACAGCGGCGAGCCGCTGCGCAGCACCGACGGTTTCATGCGCAAGGTCGGCAAGGGTGAACAGGGCTTGTTGCTGGCGCGCATCGACGAGAAAGCGCCGCTGGACGGCTACACCGATCCGCAGAAAACCGCCAAGGTTGTCCTGCACGACGTGTTTAGCAAGGGCGACCGCTTCTTCAACACCGGCGATTTGTTGCGCAACATCGGTTTTGGTCATGCGCAGTTTGTCGATCGTCTCGGCGACACCTATCGCTGGAAGGGCGAAAACGTCTCGACCACTGAAGTCGAAAACCTGCTGCTGCAACATCCGCACATCTCCGAAGCGGTGGCTTATGGCGTTGAAATCCGCAACACCAACGGACGCGCCGGCATGGCCGCGATTACTCCGGCAGAGTCTCTGGCGACGCTGGATTTCGCCGAATTGCTGACCTTCGCCCGTGAGCGCATGCCGGCGTATGCGGTGCCGTTGTTTCTGCGGGTGAAGGTGAAGATGGAAACCACCGGCACCTTCAAATACCAAAAAACCCGACTGAAAAATGAAGGCTTCGACCCCGGCCAGACGGGCGATGACCCGATCTTTGCCTGGTTACCCGGCACGCAGACGTACGTTCGGGTGACTGACGAAGTGTTGGCGGAAATTCATCAGGGCAAACATCGTTATTGAATCTGGCTATGAAGTGGCTTGAGAAAAAGGGGGTGACAGCCACCGTCGCGCTCGGGAAACTGTCGGCTTTCCGATTGACCGAAAGTGGAGTTGCCCCATGTCCGACCAAAGCCGCCAGATGACCCCTGAAGAAGCTGCCGAATTCACCGAGCAGGTTTTCAACAAGGCACGCGACGGTGATGCCGAGATGCTCGATCGCCTGGTCACGGCCGGTTTGCCGGTGAACTTGAAAAACAGCAAGGGCGACACGTTGCTGATGCTGGCCAGCTATTACGGTCATGTCGATGCGGTGAACGTGCTGCTTAAACACAAGGCTGATCCGGAAATGCGCAATGGCAACGGCCAGAGCCCGATTGCCGGTGCGGCGTTCAAAGGCGATCTGGCAGTGGTCAAGGCGCTGGTCGAGGCGGGCGCCGAGATCGAAGGTTCGTCATTCGATGGCCGCACGGCGTTGATGATGGCGGCGATGTTCAATCGCGTGGAAATCGTCGATTACCTGATCAGCAAAGGCGCCAATGCGCACGCCAAGGACGCCAATGGCGTGACCGCGCTGGATGCCGCCCGGACAATGGGCGCGGTCGATACCACCGCGCAGCTGGAAAAGCTGTCTGGCTGAAATCCCTTCTGATGGACTGTGGCCAAGGGGAGAATGCGCTATCCTTCGCGCCCTCGAAATTCACCTTCGCCACAGGACTCGCCCTCATGAAAGCCGCACTCGCCGAACTCATCAGCAAAATCAGCTCCGGCTGCATGGGCGAGGACGAGATCCTGAACGTGGCCGACGAAGCGGCGCAAGCCTACGCCGATGCTGACGCCTTTCTCACCGCCAATCCGGACATCAACTACGACGACAGCTTCCCGATCCCGTTGGGCGAGTGGGTTGTGGTCGGCAGCCTGCCGGAAACCGTGCTGTTCCAGGCCGATACCTACGTTGACCTGTTTGCGCAGATCGTCGCGTCCTTCGGCCCAGGCGTGGACTTCAACCTCAAGCCCAAACAACTGGCCAAGACCGAAGCGTTGACCGCACTCAACCGCATCCAGGTGCAGATGAGCAGCATGAACAAGGAAAACGGCGGTTACACGCTGATGAACTTCAGCCAGTTGCTCGACGATGAACTGCAAATGGTGCTGGTCTACGGCAACGACGTGCCACGGGTGCTGGAACTGTGCGCCGAAGTCGGCATTGCGGCTGCGCCATCGCTGGAGGCGTTGAAAGTCGCCGTTCACGTCTGATTGCAATAAAAGGGAACCCTGCGCGCGACCGTCTATCCTAAAAGTGCATGCCACTATTCTGGAGTGACACCATGGGTTCCACGTTCAACGGTCTGATTGGCCTGATTGTTCTCGCCCTCGACATCTGGGCCATCATCAACGTGTTGAAAAGCGGCGCGACCACCGGGATGAAAATCGTCTGGGTGCTGCTGATCATCCTCCTGCCGGTGCTGGGTCTGATCATCTGGGCGATTGCCGGACCTCGCGGTAACGTGCGGATCTAGCCGCAAACTTCGCCAGCGACCCAAAACCTGTGGGTGCTGGCTTGCCAGCGATAGGATCACTGCGGTGTCACTGACAAACCGAGTTGACCCTATCGCTGGCAAGCCAGCTCCCACAGGGATTGTGGTTGGCCGATGATGTGAGGTTCGACCTGTCATCTTCGGCAACGTAGAATGCGCGCCTTTCCCGGGCGATCGTCCCCACGATCGGCGCCCGCGCATTCATCGGAGCACTTGACCATGACCGTCACCAAAACCAGCGAGTACCTGGAAACTCTCTACGAAGGCTACGGCCAGCGTTTTCGCATGGAAAAACTGCTCCACGAAGTGCGCACCGAACACCAGCACCTGGTGATCTTCCAGAATCCGCGCATGGGCCGTGTCATGGCGTTGGACGGCGTGATCCAGACCACCGAAGCCGACGAATTCATCTACCACGAAATGCTCACCCACGTGCCGATCCTGGCTCATGGCAGCGCCAAGCGCGTGCTGATCATCGGCGGCGGTGACGGTGGCATGCTGCGTGAAGTGAGCAAGCATGCCGGCGTTGAGCACATCACCATGGTCGAGATCGACGGCACCGTGGTCGACATGTGCAAAGAGTTTCTGCCAAACCATTCCAGTGGCGCCTACGACGATCCACGTCTGAATCTGGTGATCGACGACGGCATGCGTTTCGTCGCCACCACCACGGAAAAATTCGACGTGATCATCTCCGACTCCACCGACCCGATCGGCCCGGGCGAAGTGCTGTTCTCGGAGAACTTCTATCAGGCCTGCCATCGCTGCCTGAACGAGGGCGGCATCCTCGTGACCCAGAACGGCACGCCGTTCATGCAGATCGACGAAGTCAAAACCACCGCCGGCCGCTTGAACAGCCTGTTCCCGGACTGGCACTTCTATCAGGCGGCGGTGCCGACCTACATCGGCGGCTCGATGACCTTCGCCTGGGGTTCGACTGACCCGGCCTACCGCAAACTCAGCCGTGAAACCCTGCAACAGCGTTTCATCGGCAGCGGCATCGTCACGCGCTACTACAACCCGGAAATCCACATCGGCGCGTTTGCCTTGCCGCAATACGTGCTGCAGGCGATCAACAAGCCAAGCAACGACTAAAAGAAAGAACACTGCAACTTCCCAGTGGGAGCAAGCTCGCTCCCACATTTGCTTCCCCTTGATCGTTCCCACGCTCTGCGTGGGAATGCAGCCGGGGACGCTCTGCGTCCCAAAAGATCGCAGCCTTCGGCAGCTCCTACCGTAGATGTCGTTTTTTTCATCTTCGCCCGCTGTAATCCTTTTGAACCAACCCTCGGCGTTTAAAGTCGAGATAGGTGTAAACCCATTTGCGGGTTTGATCGAGGAGGCACCGATGCAAAAGTGGAAAGTCACTTTCGTGGACGATCATGGTGAAATTGTCGATGAGGTGTTCGAGCGCGCGGAATGCCCCAGCGACGACGAGGCCGCTCGATTGATCAAGGCACGGCTTCTGCCCGTCGCCGCCGAGCTGGATCTCAACGATCTGGAAGGGCGCACCGCCGATGCGGGCGTGAAAAACCTGAAAACCCAGAACAGCATCGAAATCCGCAGCATTACTCCCGTCTGACATTCTTCCTGTCACCTTCACACCAGGCCTTGGCAGCGGCTCTAACTTGGGGCTACTCTGCAAGCGAGATCAGCGAACGGATCGCTAAGGTCTGGTCTTGTCAGCTACATGCTTGTTTCCCGCGTGCAACCACGTTGCCGTAGTACTTAGGCCAAAGGCCCGGGGCGGGAATACGGAAAGTCTATCCATCTATGCGAGGGGGACGATTCATGAGCACAGCCTATCAAGAAGACATCAGCAGCAATGTTCTGCGCCGCATGAAAGAAGGCGGTTTCGATTTTTCCCGATTCCATCCCATCGAGTTCTACGCCATTTTCCCGGACGAGGAGCGGGCGCGCAGGGCGGCAGGCAAATTTCGCGGTGAATCCATCAATGCCCAGGTCAGCGTGCGTGATGACGGTGCGTGGGCGCTGGAATTGAGCAAAGTGATGTATGCGACGTATGACGATATCGGTGACTTCGAGCAGGGTTTCTCTGCCGTGGTCGAACCGCTGGGCGGCATTATCGAAGGCTGGGGTGTGAAACAGGAGGTGCGCAACCGCCACCGTTTGAATTGATCTCCTTGCGTAACTGTTGAGCAACGGCTGACCTCTGGGTCGGCCGTTGTCGTTTTCGGCATGCGCAAAGCGCCGTGGCAAAACCCTGAAACAAGAAACCGAGGCAAAAAAAAGCCACCGCAGAGGGTGGCTAAAAGGGAAGACCGATAAGGAGAGGAAACCGGTCAGGGTTACAGCGGGGCGGGCTGCCAAGGCAGTCCAGGTCAGTTGAGCTGGCGACTTCGTGGCGCTGTGCGCGGGGAAGTTTTGCAGCGAATGCGCGGATTATCCGCAGCCAGCGCCGGGCAGTGAAATCAACTCTGACTATGCTGGTGATAGGCGATGCAGTGCGTCGCAATGAAGCGGGGGCAATCGGCTTGGGGCATTTGCCGCACAGGAATGGTGCGGTGGCTGTGGCGCGATTATCCAACCGATTGAAATCAAAGCGTTTATGCCGATGGCACGGGCCTTGCGAAGGCCTGTATGTCCGGGTGACAAGGAGTACGGCATGATCCGCACCTATTTTGATGAGATGTACGATGCCGGCGGCCAGGTTCGCCCGCATTATCGGGAGTTCGCCCGCTGGCTGGCCGACACGCCTGACGAGCTGCTGGCCCAACGGCGCCGCGAGGCTGACTTGCTGTTCCATCGTGCCGGCATCACGTTCACGCTCTATGGCGATGAGCAGGGCACCGAGCGCCTGATTCCTTTCGACACCATCCCGCGCAGCATTCCCGCCAGTGAATGGCGGATCGTCGAGCGCGGCTGTATCCAGCGGGTCAAGGCGTTGAACATGTTCCTCGCCGACCTCTATCACGAGCAGCGCATCATCAAGGCCGGGATCATTCCCGCCGAACAGGTACTGGCCAACGAGCAATATCAGTTGGCGATGCAGGGCCTGGATCTGCACCGCGATATCTATTCGCACATCTCCGGCGTCGATCTGGTGCGCGATGGCGACGGCACCTATTACGTGCTCGAAGACAACCTGCGCACCCCGAGCGGCGTCAGCTACATGCTCGAAGACCGCAAGATGATGATGCGCCTGTTCCCGGAGCTGTTCGCCGCCCAGCGCATCGCCCCGATCGATCACTATCCGAACCTGTTGCTCGACACGCTGAAGAGCTCAAGTCCGATTGATGACCCAAGCGTAGTGGTCCTGACGCCAGGGCGCTTCAACAGTGCATTCTTCGAACACGCGTTTCTCGCACGGGAAATGGGTGTGGAGCTGGTCGAGGGCGCGGATCTGTTCGTGCGTGACGACAAAGTCTTCATGCGCACCACCGACGGCCCGAAAGCGGTGGACGTGATTTACCGGCGTCTCGACGACGCGTTCCTCGATCCGCTGGCGTTCAACCCGGACTCGATGCTCGGCGTGCCGGGGCTGCTGTCGTCTTATCGTTCGGGCAACGTGGTGCTGGCCAATGCCATCGGCACCGGCGTGGCGGATGACAAATCGGTCTATCCGTTTGTCACCGACATGATTCGGTTTTACCTCGACGAAGAACCGATTCTGAAAAACGTGCCGACCTGGCAATGCCGCAACCCGTCTGAACTTTCCCATGTGCTGGCCAATCTTCCAGATCTGGTGGTCAAGGAAACCCAAGGCTCCGGCGGTTACGGAATGCTGGTGGGGCCGGCCGCGACGAAGGCGGAAATCGACACCTTCCGCGAACGGATAAAGGCCAAACCCCACGCGTACATCGCGCAACCGACGCTGTCGCTGTCGACCTGTCCGACCTTTGTCGAAAACGGCATTGCGCCGCGCCATATCGACCTGCGTCCGTTTGTCTTGTCCGGTCGCGAAACCCGCGTGGTGCCCGGCGGTTTGACCCGTGTCGCGCTGCGCGAAGGCTCTCTGGTGGTGAATTCCTCCCAGGGCGGCGGAACCAAGGACACCTGGGTGGTCGAGGATTGAAGGAAGCTTGCCATGTTAAGTAGAACTGCCTCGGATCTGTACTGGATGTCGCGTTACCTGGAGCGGGCGGAAAACCTCGCGCGGATGCTCGATATCAGTTATTCGCTGTCGCTGATGCCGCAAGACGGTCGCGGCGATGGTTTGCACGAACTGGCCATGCCGCTGCTGATCACCGGCACCCTCGACGATTATCTGGAACGTCACGGCGCACTGCATGCCGAACGCCTGCTGCACTTTTTTGCCCTCGATGCGGCCAACCCGGCGAGCATCTACAGCTGCCTCGGTGCGGCGCGAGCCAGTGCCCACGCCGTGCGCGGGCGCATCACGGCGGACATGTGGGAAAACATCAACTCGACGTGGCTGGAGATTCGCGGGATCGCCGAACAGGGCCTGAGCCGTTATGGCATGAGCCGTTTCTGCGAGTGGATCAAGGAACGTTCGCACCTGTTCCGTGGCGCGTCGTACGGCACGATCATGCGCAACGATGCGTTTCGCTTCATTCGTCTCGGGACGTTTATCGAGCGCGCGGACAACACCCTGCGCCTGCTCGACGCCCGCTATGAAATGGCTGGCGACCAGGCCGAGGCGGTCAGCGATGGCACGGCCCACGCCTATTATCAGTGGAGTGCGTTGCTCCGGGCCTTGTCGTCGTTTGAGGCTTACACCGAAATCTACCGCGATGCGCCCGGCGCCCGACATGTCGCCGAGCTGCTGCTGTTGCGTGCCGATGTACCGCGTTCATTAAGGGCCTGCACCGAAGAGATCGACCAGATTCTCGCGCAATTGCCGGGCGCCAATGGCCGACCGGCGCAACGTCTGGCGGCAGAAATGGACGCACGCCTGCGCTACACCGGCATCAACGAAATTCTCGAGGAAGGCCTGCACGCGTGGCTGACCGAATTCATCCCGCTGGTGCGCCAGTTGGGCAACGCCATTCACAGTTCCTACCTGGAGGCTGCATGAGACTTTCCATTAGCCACGAGACCACCTATCACTACGAAGATCAGGTGCGGGCGAGCATCCAGTACCTGCGACTGACACCTCACGACAGCGAGCGTCAGCACGTGCTGAGCTGGCAACTCGACCTGCCACGCCCGGTGCGCGCGCAACTCGATCCGTTCGGCAACATCCTGCATGTGTTGACCATGGATGAGCCGCACGAAGCGATCATCATCGGCGCGCGCGGCCAGGTCGATATCGATGAGCTGCGCGAGGCCGAACATGAGAGCCAGTCGGCGCTGCCGTTCCTGCGCTTTACCCGCTTGACCGAGGCCGATGAGGCATTGCGTGCGTTCGCCGAGAAATCCTGCAAGCAGCGGCGCGATCGCACCGCGCTGATCGATTTGATGCACGGCTTGAATCAGCACATGACCTACACGCCGGGCTCTACCGAAGTCGACACCAGCGCCGCCGAAGCCTTCGCCGGGCGTGCCGGGGTTTGTCAGGATCACACCCACGCGTTTCTGGCCTGCGCGCGCAGCCTGGGTGTTCCATCACGTTACGTATCGGGGTATCTGTACAGCGAAGATTGTGAGCATCTGGCCAGTCATGCCTGGGCGGAGGCGTGGCTCGATGACGCCTGGTACAGCTTTGACGTGACCAATGAACTGGCGCGGCCGGAGCGGCATTTGAAACTGGCGGTGGGTCTGGATTATCTCGACGCCTGCCCGGTGCGCGGCATGCGCCGTGGCGGTGGATGTGAGCAGATGCATGCGAAGGTTTCTGTTTCGCCGACCCCCGTGATCTCCGTGCAGCAACAATAGATTCGGGATACCGCTATCGCTGGCAAGCCAGCTTCCACAGGATGACCGCTGATTCGAACTCCGCGCATACCCTGTGGGAGCTGGCTTGCCAGCGAAGAGGCCAGTCATAACATCCTAAGGCTTACGGCTTAACCTTGCGCCCGGCCATGTGCTGCAAATACCCGATCAACATCTGCAAATCCCCATCCGGCAAAACCTCCGCCGAAAACCCCGGCATCTTCGCCTGCGGCCACTGACGCAAACTCTGCGGATCGCGAATGTAGCGCTTCAAGAAATCCGCGCCGAAATACTCGGTCGGGTTATACGGAATGTTCAAGTCCGGCCCGAACTGCGCATCTCCCGCACCGTTCAAGCGGTGACACGCCAGGCAATTCTTCTGAAACAGCGCAAAGCCTTGGTTCACCGGGTCATCCGCTTTCAACGCCGGATCCGGCAACAGGGCAGGGAAGCGCTGGGCCACTGGTGCCATACGCTTGATGCTGGCAACTTCGAACGGCCATTGCTCCGGGCTGATATTGCCGGCCTGCGGATTGGTCCACACCAGATAGAACGGCCCGGCACTGTGTTTGCCTTCCGACAGAGGTGGCCACGGCTGCGCCGGATCCTCGATCGCCAGCCATGCCCGTGCGCCCGTTGTATTGAGCAGCGGCGCAGCGGCCAACTCGGCGGCAAAGCCGTCCAGCGCCACCGCTTGCAGGTGATCTTCAGGTTTTATCCCGCTCAGCAACACGGCCAACGGCACGGCGCGATAGGTCATGTCCTTCTTGTAGGACACATCGTTTTTGATGGTGAGGGTTTGTACCTGAGGATGCTTGAGCAATTCCTCGGTTTCCCAGGTGTGGCTGTTTGCGCCCAGTTGCAAATCCAACTGTGCGGCAGCCAGGGGCATGCTCAGCAGCATGGCCCCGAATACGATGAGCGCTTTCAAATGATCGCCGTCCATGTCGTGGAAGTGCGCAAAGGTTGGCACAGCCACGCTGGCCCGGGTAGCGGGCCAGTCACATTTTCGGTGGCGATGAATTGCACCTGCCGCTCGATTCAGCCGATGACCTTGGTCAGATTCGGCAAAATCAACAACAGCGTCGTGGCGAAAAGAATGAGTCCTGCTTGACGAACTTTCGGTTGTTTGAACATGGCTTGACCGCCTTTATTGTTATTTCCTGATGCCTGCCTGCATATCCATGACGGCAAGCGGTGCACTTCCTGTTGAAGAACGTCGGCCTCGGCAAAACCCGACGACCCTGACGTACATGTACTACCTTAGGGCCCGCGTCACGCTTGGCTTAGATCCATTTCATATGGAGTTGTTGTTAATTGCGATAAAAATGGCATGAGGCGTATTGCCAGCTTCTTTGTCGCCCGCTGGCTAGACAACTCGCCGACCTGAACCGGTTCACCCACGCGGTAATGACCGTCCGTCTGAGCGTGTGCGTCAACGTCATTGAGCGCTGTGGTCATTGAATCCAGGACCGTCCAGGCCAAGAGTGCAGGGACGAGCAATCACTCCCCGCACAGGTTCGAGGACGTCATGACCCAGGCTTTTATTTTCGACGCGTTACGCACGCCCCGTGGCAAAGGCAAGGCCGATGGCGCTCTGCACAGCGTCAAACCGGTGAATCTGGTCGCCGGGTTGTTGAGCGCTTTGCAGGAACGCACCTCGCTGGATACCAGCCAGGTCGATGACGTGGTGCTCGGCTGCGTCACGCCGATCGGCGATCAGGGCTCGGACATCGCCAAAACCGCCGTGCAAGTGGCTGATTGGGATGTCAGCGTGGCGGGTGTGCAAATCAACCGCTTCTGCGCCTCGGGCCTGGAAGCGGTCAACCTCGGCGCCATGAAAGTGCGTTCGGGTTTCGAAGACCTCGTGGTGGTCGGTGGCGTCGAATCGATGTCGCGGGTGCCGATGGGCAGCGACGGCGGCGCCTGGGCGCTGGACCCGCAAACCAACCTGCACAGCCATTTCACCCCGCAGGGCGTCGGCGCGGATCTGATCGCCACGCTTGAGGGTTTCAGCCGTCAGGACGTCGATGTCTACGCGCTGCACTCGCAGCACAAAGCCGCGCGGGCGCGGGCCGACGGCTCGTTCAACAAGTCGCTGGTGCCCGTGCAGGATCAGAACGGCATCATCCTGCTCGACCACGATGAATTCATTCGCGCCGAATCGACCCTCGAAGGCTTGGGCAAGCTCAAGCCAAGTTTTGAAATGATCGGGCAGATGGGCTTCGATGCGACGGCCTTGCGCGTCTACAGCCACGTCGAACGAATCAACCACGTGCATACCCCGGGCAACAGTTCCGGAATCGTCGATGGCGCGGCGCTGATGCTCATCGGCTCCGAGGCCAAGGGGCGGGCGCTGGGCTTGCAGCCCCGCGCACGGATTATCGCCACGGCAGTCACCAGCACTGACCCGACGATCATGCTCACTGGCCCGGCTCCGGCAACGCGCAAGGCATTGGCCAAGGCCGGTTTGCGGGTGGAAGACATTGATTTGTTCGAGGTCAACGAAGCGTTTGCCTCGGTGGTGCTCAAATTCATCAAGGACATGGCTGTCGATCCGGACAAGGTCAACGTCAACGGCGGCTCCATCGCCATGGGCCACCCGCTGGGGGCCACCGGTTGTGCGATTCTCGGCACCTTGCTCGACGAACTGGAAGCGCGGCACCTGCGTTATGGCCTGGCGACGCTGTGTGTCGGCGGCGGCATGGGCATTGCCACCATCATCGAACGCCTCTGAGCCCCGAATTCAAGGAACCTTGTTATGAGCGAAGCCATTCGTTACGAAAAAGGCCAGGACGCCATCGTCGTGCTGACCATCGACATGCCGGGCCAGAGCGCCAATACCATGAACGCCGTATACCGCGAGGCCATGGCCGCGTGCGTCGCCCGATTGGTGGCGGATAAAGACAACATCGCCGGGGTCATCATCACGTCGGCGAAGAAAACCTTCTTTGCCGGCGGCGATCTCAATGAGTTGATCAAGGTCGGCAAGCCAGAAGCCAAAGCCTTTTATGACATGGTGCTGACTCTCAAGGGACAATTGCGCACCCTGGAAACCCTTGGCAAACCGGTGGTCGCGGCGATCAACGGTGCGGCGCTGGGTGGCGGCTGGGAAATCTGTCTCGCCTGCCATCATCGTGTGGCGCTGGATGACGCGTCGGTGCAACTCGGTCTGCCGGAAGTGACCCTTGGTCTGTTGCCGGGTGGCGGCGGGGTGGTGCGGATGGTGCGCATGCTCGGCATCGAGAAAGCGCTGCCGTATTTGCTGGAAGGTAAAAAGGTGCGCCCGCAACAGGCGTTGCAGGCGGGTTTGATCGATGCGTTGGCAACGGATCGCGACGATCTGCTGGCCAAGGCCCGCGCATGGATCGTTGCCAATCCGGCAGCGGTGCAGCGTTGGGACGTGAAGGGTTATCAGATTCCCGGCGGCACGCCGTCAAATCCGAAAGTCGCGCCAATGTTGGCGATTGCGCCGTCGATTCTGCGCAGCAAGACCCAGGGGACGATGCCGGCGCCGGAGAAAATCCTCTGTGCGGCGGTGGAAGGCGCACAGGTGGATTTTGACACCGCGCACCTGATCGAAACCCGCTACTTCACCGAACTGACCACCGGGCAGATCTCGAAAAACCTGATTGGCACGTTCTGGTTTCAGCTCAACGAGATCAATGCCGGTGGCTCGCGGCCACTGGGTATTGCGCCGTACAAGACACAGAAAGTCGGTGTGCTCGGCGCCGGCATGATGGGCGCCGGGATTGCGTTTGTCAGCGCTTCGGCGGGCATCGACGTGGTGCTCAAGGACATCAACCTGGCGGCTGCCGAGAAGGGCAAGGCGCACTCGGCGGCGCTGCTGGACAAGAAAGTCGCCCGTGGTCAGATGACAGTCGCACAGCGTGAGACTGTGCTGGCGAGAATCACGCCGTCTGAGATTGATGCCGATTTGGCCGGTTGCGACCTGATCATCGAAGCCGTATTCGAGGATCGTGAACTCAAGGCCAAAGTCTCCTCTGCAGCCCAACGGGTGGTGGGGGCCGAAGCTGTCATCGCTTCCAACACCTCGACTCTACCGATCACGGGGCTGGCGACGGCGGTGCCTGATCCTGGCAAATTCATCGGCCTGCATTTCTTCAGTCCGGTGGAAAAAATGCCACTGGTGGAAATCATCAAAGGTGCGCACACCAGCGATGAAACCCTCGCCCGTGGTTTTGATTTTGTGCTGCAAATCAA
Organism: Pseudomonas sp.; assembly: GCF_049300855.1. GTDB lineage: Bacteria > Pseudomonadota > Gammaproteobacteria > Pseudomonadales > Pseudomonadaceae > Aquipseudomonas. The sequence goes on from NZ_JBAQKH010000047.1 coordinate 14,151, forward strand.
GAAAACCCCGATCGTGGTCAATGACAGTCGCGGCTTTTTTACCTCGCGGGTATTCGGCACCTTCACCAATGAAGGCATCGCCATGCTCGGCGAAGGCGTCAGCGCACCGATGATCGAGACCGAAGCGCGCAAGGCCGGGATGCCGGTCGGGCCGCTGGCGATCTCCGACGAAGTTTCCCTCAGCCTGATGAGCCATATCCGCCAGCAAACCGCCAAGGACCTACAGGCAGAAGGGAAATCGCTGATTGAGCACCCGGCCTTCGCCGTGATTGACTTGCTGCTCAATGAATACAAACGTCCAGGCAAAGCCGCAGGTGGCGGTTTCTATGATTATCCGGCCGGTGGCCAGAAGCATTTGTGGCCCGAGCTGAAGGCCCGTTTCGAGAAACCCGACGGGCAGATTTCACCGAAGGACGTGCGTGATCGCTTGCTGTTCGTGCAAGCCATCGAGACCGTGCGCTGTGTGGAAGAGGGCGTGCTGACCTCGACGGCGGACGCCAACGTCGGTTCGATTTTCGGCATCGGCTTCGCCGCATGGACCGGTGGCGCGCTGCAGTTCATCAATCAATATGGCGTGAAGGATTTCGTCGCCCGTGCGCAGTATCTGGCTGAGCAGTATGGCGAGCGTTTCGCGCCGCCAGCGTTGCTGCTGGATAACGCCGCGAAAGGTGAAATGTTCTAAGGGTGCGAGCATGCCGGGGCTTGCCTTGTCAGGGTGTTTCAAGGCAGGCTCTGGGGTGTTCATTATTCCCATCACGTGTCAGGTATTTTTTATGTCGCTACGCATCTGCATCCTCGAAACCGACATCCTGCGTCCGGAACTGGTCGATCAATATCAGGGTTACGGGCAGATGTTTCAGCGCCTGTTCTCGCAGCAACCGATTGCCGCCGAGTTCACCGTCTACAACGTGATGCAGGGCGAATATCCCAGCGACGACCTGACCTTTGACGCGTACCTGGTCACCGGCAGCAAGGCTGATTCGTTCGGTACCGATCCGTGGATCCAGACCCTCAAGCAATACTTGCTCGATCGTTACGAGCGTGGCGACAAACTGCTCGGCGTATGCTTCGGCCATCAACTGCTGGCGCTGCTGCTGGGTGGCAAGAGCGAGCGCGCCACGCAAGGTTGGGGTGTCGGCACCCACAACTACAAACTCGCGGCCAAGGCGCCGTGGATGAGCCCGGTGCGTGAGGAGCTGACGTTACTGATCAGCCATCAGGATCAGGTCACCGCGCTGCCGGAAAACGCGACAGTCATCGCTTCCAGCGATTTCTGCCCGTTCGCGGCGTATCACATCAATGATCAGGTGTTGTGCTTCCAGGGTCATCCGGAATTCATCCACGATTATTCGCGAGCGCTGCTGGATCTGCGTCAGGAGGCGTTGGGGTCGCAGATCTACAGCAAAGGCGTGGCCAGCCTGGAGCATGAACACCATGGCGCTACGGTGGCGGAGTGGATGATGCGTTTTGTGGCGCATAAGCCAGAAACTGTCTGAGGCCAAAAGTTTCGCGAGCAGGCTCGCTCCCACATTGGATTTTCGGTGCGCCACCGATCAATGTGGGAGCGAGCCTGCTCGCGAATGGCCCAGCCAACCCGGTTTGCACTACAACCACCCGGACCTCTTGAAACTCGCCCACAAACTCACACACCCCACCGTAATAAACCCCAGCACCCCGAAATAGCCGTAGTGCCAGCTCAACTCCGGCATGTTCTGGAAGTTCATCCCGTAAATTCCCGCCACCGCCGTCGGAAACGCCAGAATCGCTGCCCACGCGGCAAACTTGCGCTGCACCACGCTTTGCCGTGAGGCCTCGAGCAACACACCGATCTCGATCGTCTGGCTGGCGATATCGGCCAGTGTGGTCAGGTCTTCCATCTGCCGGGTGACGTGGATCTGCACATCGCGGAAGTACGGGCGCATGTTCTTGTCGATGAACGGGAAGCTCAGCTTCTGCAGTTCCTCGCCAATTTCCACCATTGGCGCCGCGTACCGGCGCAGGCGCACGACATCGCGACGCAAGCCGTGCAGCTTCTGAATATCGCGCTCATTCAACGCGCTGCACAACACGTTGCGCTCCAGTTCATCGATCTCGGCGTGGATCGCTTCGCCCACTGGCTGATAGTTCTCGATGACGAAATCGAGCAGCGCGTAGAGAACGAAATCCTCGCCATGCTCCAGCAACAGTGGCCGCGCCTCACAGCGCTGACGGACATGCGCGTAGGACGCCGAGTGACCGTTACGTGCGGTGATGATGTAGCCCTTGCCGGCGAAGATATGCGTTTCGATGAACTGCAGGACACCATGCTCGCGGATGGGCGAGTAGGTCACGATAAACAAAGCGTCGCCAAAAGTTTCCAGCTTCGGCCGGCTGTGTTTTTCCAGGGCGTCTTCGATCGCCAGTTCGTGCAGGTTGAACTGACGCTGCAGGTTGGACAGTTCCTGCGCGCTCGGCTCTTCAAGGCCGATCCACACAAAGTGGCCGGTTTTGGCGGCCCAGGCAGCGCCTTCGTCGAGGGTAATATTGGTGACTTTCTTACCTGCGCTGTACACCGCAGCAGCAACAACTCGACCCATGGTGGTGATTCACTTCTTCTTGGCAGATGGCAGGGGTTTCACGGCTTCAGCTTAGCCGTGTCGCTGCTTGAGAGTCAGTGAAATCTGCACAGTTCACCGGGCAAAAGAAAACCCGCACAGGGCGGGCTTCTTTTTCAGGCGGCTTGTAGTTGCCGATCCATCGACTCGATGCATTCGCGCATCTGCTCGCGGCACTGATTGATGAGCATGGGCATGTCGTCCATGGTCAGTCCGGCCGTAGGAATGGCCGGAAGCGAGCGTATGAGAATTTTCCCGCTGCGCCAGCGATTCAGGCGCATGTGCTTGACGTAGCTGCTGACGCACACCGGGACGATCGGCACGCCGGCAGCAATCGCCATCTGGAACGCACCTTTCTTGAACGGCAGCAATTCTTCGCCGAGGTTGCGTGTACCTTCCGGGAATACCCAGATCGAGGTGTCTTCGTTCTGCAGGGTGTTAGTGGTGGTCAGCATCGACTGGCGCGCCTTGTGCGCATTGCCGCGATCGATCAACACATTGCCGGCGAGCCAGAACAGTTGCCCGAACAGTGGCACCCATTTCAGGCTTTTCTTGCCGATGCAGACGGTCCGGCGCGGCACTACGTTGCCGAACACGAACAGATCGTAGTTGGACTGATGGTTGGCGATGATCACGCAGCTGTCGGGTTTGTTGATCAAACCGCTGACATCGGATTTCACTCGCAGACGCAGGATGCACATCGCCGGCAGCGCGTAGAGGCGCGCGCACAGTCGGCTGTTGTCCGGATTGAACGGGCGGCATATGCCGAGGATCACCCCGAGCACGCCAGCCAGAATAAAGTGCAGGCCCATCAATAACATACGAAACACAAACAGCATTTTCAGGCCCCACCGGGACAAAAGGTGGCGCAGTGTACGGATGTGCACTGTTTTCGGCAATTGCCGCTATAGAGTGCGGAGATAGCCGATGTTTAAGCGCATGTTTCAGAAATGATGGTCAGACCTGTCCTAGAGCTGTCGCCGCCTCTTAAACCATGCGCGCAAGAAAAAGCCCGACACGACGGTCGGGCTCTTATTTAGTACTGGAGCCCGGGTTTAACCCAAGTGCTCCTGATCCTGGATGATCGCGTTATCCAGTGCTTCCAGCAGTGCCTTACGCACTTTCAACTTGGTGTTTTTATGGGCGGTCATGTTGATCTTCTTCAACTGACGCGCAGCGGCGAGGGCGGCACCTTGCAACTCCTCGGCGGCAACCACCTTGTCGAGGAAACCGGCATCCACAGCGCTCTTCGGATCGAACATCTCGCCATTGATCACCGAGCGGTGGAACGCCGAGCGACGCAGGCGATCGCGCGCCAGCTCGATACCGGCGTGGTGCATGGTCATGCCGATCTGTACTTCGTTCAGACCGATGCTGAACGGGCCGTCGACGCCGATGCGGTAATCCGCCGACAGCAGAATGAACGCGCCTTTGGCCACGGCATGCCCCGGGCACGCGACGATGATCGGGAACGGGTGAGAGAGCAGGCGGCGGGCGAGGGTCGAACCGGCCGTTACCAGTGACACGGCTTCTTTCGGGCCGGCAGTCATCACTTTCAGGTCATAACCGCCGGACAGAATCCCCGGCTGACCGGTAATGATCACGATGGCACGATCAGTCACTGCCTGATCCAGCGCCGCGTTAAACGCCGCGATCACGTCGGGAGAAATGGCATTGACCTTGCCGTTGCTCAAGGTCAGGGTCGCGATACCGTCTTCGAGGTGGTAAGAAATCAACTCACTCATGACGCTATTCCTTATAAGAAAGATGCGCAGACGTTACCCACCGTCGCAGGCCAGGTAAAGCGCCGTGACTGACTCGCCAGTCACCGTTTCCCGGCTCAACCGGCGTAGCGAGGCATCGCGCTTCTATATAGAAGGATTGCGCCCACCGAAGATTGGCCGGTTTGTCATGGCCTGCCAGCGAGGAAAACCACTTTTTCTCTTAACCGCATGAAAATTCTGAAAAAAAAGTTTGCCATCGGAAAAGCTTTCGACTACATTAGCGCGCCTCGACAGACAGAACATGTTTGAAGAGATACGGTGAAGTGTCCGAGTGGCTTAAGGAGCACGCCTGGAAAGTGTGTATACAGGAAACTGTATCGAGAGTTCGAATCTCTCCTTCACCGCCACATTCAGTTAGAAAAACCCCTGATTTCGAAAGGAATCAGGGGTTTTTTTCGTGTGCTCGATGCAAACACAACGGTTTATTTCTTACAGTCTTGACCTATCCTGCTCTGGAAAGGGTCGACGTGGACCTTGGATGGATGCACAGCTTGTCGCGAGTGCGGGGCGAGTCGAGATATGGAGTATCGGTGTGACTAAAACAACAAGCGATTCTTGTGAACATCTGACGGTGCATCCGCCCCGAGTGACTGCGGCAGACCGTAAGCGGCTTTTTTCGCAGCAGCCTTTCACCCTTTGGTTTACCGGATTGAGCGGAGCCGGAAAGTCAACCTTGGCTTTTTCCATGGAGAAACTGTTGATCGACAGTGGGAAGGCCGCATTTGTGTTGGATGGGGATCATGTCCGTCACGGACTTTGCAAAGGCTTGGGGTTTTCACCGGAAGATCGCTCGGAAAATATCCGCCGCATCGCTGAAGTGGCTCGGTTGATGAATGAGGCCGGCGTCATTGCCTTGGTGGCCTGCATTTCTCCTTGTCATTCGCACAGACAGCAGGCGAAAGCGATTATTGGTGATGAAAACTTTATCGAAGTTTATTTAAGTACCCCCCTGAGTGTTTGTGAAAGCCTTGATGTAAAAGGTTTGTATCGTAAGGCCCGTATTGGGCTGATTCCCGAGTTCACGGGTATTAGCGCGGTATATGAAGAGCCCGATGCGCCCTCGCTGGTGCTGGATGCCAGTCAGAAGTCGATTTCTGAGTGTGTGCAAGAGGTCGCGAACACTGCTGAACGCTGGAGCAGGGAACGTTCTGATCGCGTTCTATGAAGTAGCAGGGTTAGTCCGATTGTCGTGAATCTGCACGGGCGGACGCTCAAGTGCCTGTGTTGATGGTTGGGCAGTGACGGCGACTGGCTTAGAATTGCTCGCTTCTATTCTCGAACAAGGCTGTCTTTCATGATCCTCACAACAACCCACACTGTCGAAGGTCGGCAAATCGTCGCTTACATCGATGTTGTCAGCGCTGAGTCGGTGCAGGGCGTGAATGTGATTCGAGACATGTTTGCCGGTATGCGCGATTTCTTTGGCGGGCGTTCTCAAACCCTGGAACGTGCCTTGAAAGAAGCACGCATTCAGGCCACCGAGGAGATCAAGGAAAGAGCGAGACTCTTACAGGCGGACGCGGTAGTCGGTGTCGATTTCGAAATCAGTATGCCGGCGGGCAAAGGTGGCATGGTTGTGGTGTTTGCTACGGGCACGGCGGTGAAATTGCGCTGAGTAGTGTCGAGCAATGCGGGACCCTGCTCTCATCATCGCGTTTATTGTTGTAGGCCACTCGTCGGGCATTGGAAAATCTGAATCACAAGTCCAGGAATGACCGGCTAGTCTCAAAAGCCTTGGAGGTCGATATTTTTTCAGGCAAAAAGGTTTTGCCGGTGTCGATCCGTTGCGAAGGGGCGATGGTATGACTGATCCGTATATTGAAGACGATGGCGCTGAATTCTCGTTCAACAACTGCGTGCGATGCGGCCAGACCGAGTACCAGGCTGGTTTCGGCGAAGACCCGGTGCAGACCGGCAAGATCAAATCTACGGCACCCAAAGGGCCGAAGGCGAAATTCCTCCCCAAGGTCACCACGCGAGCCAGAAAATAATCGATCTCTGTATAACCCCGTCATTGCGCGGGGTTTTTTTATGGTTGGACGAATAGAGAAGTGTCCTACGGGCGGTGCCGATGAATTTCACCGCTTTCACAAAGTTTTCACGTCTGTAGCAGTAGGGTGAAGCCATCCGTTAGAAAGCAAGTCTCCAGCCCGTTTCCCCAGCGGGCTTTTTTTTGCCTGTCATAAAACCTTTTCCAGAATCGCTGTCCAATCGGCGCCGAGTGCGCGGAGCTCACTGATCTCGTCTGGACTTTTACGTTGCGACGGCATTAAATCCCGGCCCCTTTTTGTCATCCCTATTGTTGAGGTTTTCGTCATGCGTTTAACACTGCCTGCTCTGGTTCTGGGGCTTCTGGTTGCTCAAGGTGCAATGGCTGCCGGTGATGGCACCGCTGCGCTGGGCGGTGGTCTGGGTGGCGCGCTGGGTAACGTCGTCGGTCAGAAAATGGGCGGCAGCACCGGTGCAGCCATTGGCGCTGGCGTAGCAGGCGCGGCAGGCAGCGCAATGGCGGCGCGCAAGGGTAGCCGGACTAAAGCGGCGATTGGCGGCGGTGTCGGTGCAGCCGGTGGTTCGGTGATCGGCAATAGCCTCGGCGGCAGAACCGGCGCCACGATTGGTGCAGGTTTGGGCGGTGCAGCAGGCGGCGCAGTGGGCAGCAATCTGGCCAAAGGTCACAAGCGTCACTGAGGCTCGACGTTTGTCAGAAAAAGCCCGGCTTGATGTCGGGCTTTTTCATGGCTGAACGTTTTCCTCGCCGGCGTCTCCAATCTCACATAGGCCCTTGTCTGGGCGAACTGTCCCGCTTCGGGAACTGTGAGGTTCATATGCGATTGTCATTGTCTGCACTGTTTTTCGGATTGCTGGTGGCGCAGGGCGCGATGGCGGCCGGAGATGGTTCGGCAGCCGTGGGCGGTGGACTGGGTGGCGTACTGGGCAACGTCGTCGGCGGTCAACTCGGCGGCAGCACTGGTGCTGCGGTCGGTGCTGGCGTAGGTGGCGCGGCCGGCGGTGCAGTCGGGGCGAATAAACATAATCGCACCGAGGCTGCCATTGGTGGTGGCCTCGGTGCCGCGGGTGGCTCCGTCGTCGGTAATAGCCTCGGCGGATCAACCGGCTCGGCTGTCGGGGCAGGCTTGGGTGGCGCGGCTGGCGGTGCGGTCGGCAATAACCTGGGCGATGACGGCGGATCCCACTCCGGTGGTGGCCACAAGCACAAGAACAAACATAAAAACCGCCATCATTGATCGGATGGTTGTCAGCAGAAACCCGGCCTGGTGCCGGGTTTTTCGTATTCGATGATCCGAATCTGGAACGATTGGCTGTAGGACTTTTCGAACGTCATACACTCCACCAGATGACGAGGTTTGCCATGACGCCCGAAACCGAAGGCAAGGAAGAAAAAGGCCCAAGTGGGTTGCCGTTTATCAATGATCCTGGGAATGAGGATCCGGGGTCGCTGATGGATGATGCGACGGTGCCGTTGAATGATTCGGATGAGGCGGATATGGAGTATGAAGAGGATGAGGATGAGCAGTGAGCGGTTTTGAGAGTCGAGCGCGGTAGCACACTGAATTTAAATATCCGGGGCCTGTACTTCAGGCCCCTTGATTCTGATTGGTTTGCTCGCGAAAGTTAACGTTGGTAAAAAAATTTGGGGACGGAAGAGACCGCCGATAATTTTTTGTTATTTCGCAGTTAAATCATGATTGACGCGTATGTAAAGGTTATCTGATGGCGACATTTTTTCTATTCGGCCTGATGAGATGTATTCTTTAAATTCCTTTTCGACTATTTTTTTATCGCAGTATTTTTTGTATTTAGATGGCCTGTCGCTAGCGTAGATGTAGAGGCGCCAAACATCGAAGCCGTCGATTCTGTTGTCCGATCCATAGTCGAAGTCCACAGATTCTGATGGGAAATGAATGGCGCACCCTACGCCGTGCAGTTCATATTGAATTCCATCAGTTATTTCACCGCAGCGTTCGATTTGCTTGCTCCGCCAAAGTCTTAAAATATTCCGAGTGCCGAATTTTTTTTGTAGTAACTCCGTGGCATAGTCTACTTTTGAAAGAAAGTCATTTATTAGATCCTCAAGATTTTTCTCGGCTGTTTTCATCTTCTTCTGTGATGCTCCAATCGGTCGTGTCCGACATTGTTAGCTGATTCAATGACTTCTTCGATGGTATTAAGTTCTCCTTTGTGTTCTCTGATGTTTGTGATCAATTTTATAGTTATTGGCGTTGCTGTTTGTTTTGCAGCTGCTGCGCGGTGATGTCCATCTAGAATATAGAAGGTGCCATGATGTTCTGCTACGTCTATGGGATAGTTCATGTCGTACCCATCTGCTCGCATTGCATCCCTTATTTTTTCGACGTGTTTAGTTGATTTTTTCCCCATAATTGCATGCGTTCGCTTCACTGAATGTGGGTCAACGTCATGAATCAAGCCCGGTAATTGTGGCTCCCCCTCATCAACCTTAACCCCACCAACCCCACCCGGCACCTCACACCCAGGCTTATTCGGCGGCGGACAATTGGAATTCAACCCCAGCGGATCCACCCACCCCGTCGGATTCGGCACGTACTGGTACTGATTCAACCCACCGGCCAGCTTGATCGGATCCGGTGTCAGATAACGCCCCAGCCTCGGGTCGTAATACCGGTGGCGGTTGTAATGCAGACCGCTTTCCCCATCGAAGTACTGCCCCTGAAAGCGCAGCGGCTGGTTCAGGTAGTCG
>NZ_JBAQKH010000048.1:0-55208 GCF_049300855.1 Pseudomonas sp.
GGCGTATGCCCAATGGCCGCGCCGTCAGCGCATACGGCAACGTCAATTCGGCGACCGGGTCGTGAGGTCGTTCCACCAGGCCATAAGCCAAGGGCAACAGTTGCACATGGGTTTGCCGCAATGGGCAGGCGCCGGGAGAACCGATGGGGGTTTTGGACGCGGCGGCAGCGGCTAAGTTGGCGGGGTGGTTCATGATGGGCCTCGTTCAGATGCCCACTGGTGCGCCAGAGCCGCAGCCAGCGCGACGCGCTCGCCGGGTGATTGCAGCGAGGGCGTGTGGAGCAAGTGATGGATTTGCGGATGCTGTTCGAACTCGCGGCTACCGAGCCAGAACACGACGTTGGCGTAATAAAACAACGCAGAGGGACCGCCGAGGCCGAGGGCAGATGCTTGAGTTTCCAACTGATCAAGTACGCCCCAGCGTTGTGCCAGACGCAACAGCACTGCCGGGCCGCTCGGCAACTCGACGCTGATCAGTTTGCGCAGGTGTTCGGCGACGCCGTGCAGCGGCGCAGCACTGAACAACAGGACGCCCCACTCCTCCTGAGCGTTATGCAGATAGAACTGCGCCAACGGATCGTCCGGTAGCTCGATCGCCACCAACAATGGCGAGACATCGCGCAATGCCGAAAACGGTGGTTGGTCGTAGAGCGCAAGCGTGCTGGCCGTCGGGTTGAGCTGTTTCAACCGCAGCGGCAGATCGCTGATCGTCGCACCGTCCAGCAACAAAAAGGCCTGCTGCTCGCCCCAAGGCAAACCCTCGGGAAATGCACTTAAATCACTCACAGCGCCGCCTCGCCCATCAGACAGTGCGAGCCGCAAGTGAAATGCAGGGCAGGAGGTTGTTGAACCGGATCAGTTGGCCAGCGCACCCTCCTGCCCCGGAATCCGGGCAGTTGATATGGCTGGAAAACACCCTTGATTTCGAATCTGCAAGCGGCTGACGTGCCGACCGTGAGCATCCACATTTCCCTGTGTCTGGTTAAGACACAGGACTTTGCTTGGCTCCACGGATAGCCGCAGTCGGCCACTTCCCTTAATTACGTAGGACGTATCCGGTAACAACCACCACCAGTGTGGGCGTTGCTATGCCTGGCCCTTGGCTTGCCGCTCCAGATGCACCTGCAAATCCGGATCGATCTGCAGCGCTGCTGCCAGTTCATCCAGATAACTGCGCTCGGCGTCCTGCTGATCATCCACCAGGATCACGCTGACCAAATACATTTCAGCGGCCATGGCCGGATTACCATTGGCCGCCTGCGCGACCTCGTTCGCATCCAGCGGTTTCGAGACTTCGGCGTCAAACCATTGCTGCAATTGTTGATCATCGGTGTGCTTGCTGATTTCTTCATTGATCATCTGTTGTTCGCGGGCGTCGATTTCGCCGTCAGCCTTGGCCGCGGCGATCAAGGCACGTAACACCGCGTGACTGTGCTCTTCAACTTCCGGTCCCGCCAACAGATTGGCCGTTTGCGGGATCTGTTGCGGTGCTGCACTGGCCTGGCTGCGTTGCCAGGCTTGATACGCCTGATACGCCATCATCCCCAGCGAAGCCAGCGCCGCATAGTTGGTGCCGCCGGAGCGACTTTGCGTGCCGCCACCCAGCGCACCGCCCAGTGCGCCGCCTAATCCGCCGCCAGCGCCACCGCCCAACAAGCCACCGAGCAAACCGCCGAGCCCACCCAGCCCACCGGACGAGCCCGCACCACCCGCACTGGACTGCCCGCCGCCACCGAGCAGACCGCCGAGTAATCCACCCAGACCACCCAGACCGTCACCGGTCGTGGCGCCACGTTGTTGTCCCGCCGAGGCTTGGCCTCGCAGCAGTTGTTCGAGTAAATCGCTGGTGTTCATGACGTCATCCTCAGGCATAGGCAGTGACTGCGTCTGGCAACGATAGCCCCCTGCAGCCGCAGCGCCAGCACCGTTTGGCTGACATTCGATACGCGGATGATTCTGGCCTGCGTATTTTCCAGTGGCCAGCTAAGATTCAAGGATGGTGAACCTTATCCCGGCCTGACCGGTCGATAGCTGCAACCCCGACCCGGTTTGCCGGCGCCCTTCTATTCAAGGGTGATACCCGGCTTGCTTCACTTTCTGGAGAACGCCCCCGTGATATCGACCGTACACATCGCCAGGCTCAAAGCATGGGGCGCCCATGGTTTTACCGCGACCGGCGTGGTCACCGCTTTTCTCGCCACCCTCGCCCTCCTGGAAAACCAGCCGACCCACTGCCTGATGTGGCTGGGCGTGGCGCTGATCGTCGACGGCCTCGACGGTGCACTGGCGCGCAAGGTCAATGTGCAATCGGTGCTGCCGAGTTTCGACGGTTCGATCCTCGATCTGGTGATCGATTACCTGACGTATGTGTTTATTCCGGCGCTGTTCATCTACCGCTACATTCCGTTGCCTGACTACACCTTGCTGCTGACGGTGTCGCTGATTCTGGTGTCGTCGCTGTTCTGCTTCTGCAACGTCAACATGAAGAGCAAGGACAACTATTTCGTCGGTTTTCCCGCGGCCTGGAACGTCGTTGCGCTGTGTCTGTACATCATCGGACCAGGGCCGTGGATCACTTTCCTCACGGTCATCGGTCTGGCGTTGCTGACGGTGACGCGGATGAAATTCCTCCACCCGTTCCGCGTGCGCCGCTTTATGCCGATCAACATTGCGGTGACGGCGATCTGGCTGCTGTGCAGTTTGTCGCTGGTGCTCAACCACCCGGTGATCAACCCGATGGTGATGAGCTTGTGGCTGCTGATGTCGGCGTATTTTCTGGGGATCTGCATCTGGCGCACGGCACTGGAATGGTTTGATCGGGCCCACTTGAAATAGGCCTTGATGCCTCGCCTCAATCATTGTGGGAGCGAGCCTGCTCGCGAAAGCGGTGTATCAGCCGAATTATTTATCGACTGACAGGCCGCCTTCGCGAGCAAGCTCGCTCCCACAGGGTTATGCAATGAGGTGAAAGATTTGTCTCTGCCTAGCGTTTGCTGATCACCACCTCCAGATACTCACTCGGCACCACCAGCGAACCCTTCCCGGCGCGATTCGAGCGATTGAGCAGATCCGTCAGGTCACTTTCCAGCGCCTGACCGCTCTCCGGCGGCAATGCCGCGAAGGCCTTGTGCACCGGCCCGTACCAATGCCGAAAAATATCGATGAAGTGCGCGGCCGAGCGATAACGGAAATTGAATTCGCGACGGGTCACCTGCACGACAAAGTCGCGATCATCGAAATGCTCATGCAGCCACGCTTCCGTGCCCCAGTTCGAGGGTGGCTGAGCCACGGGCGGAGGCGGCAGATGCCGGCCCAGCGTCTTGAACATCTGGCCGACAAAACCTTCCGGCGTCCAGTTAGCCAAACCGATCCGCCCACCCCGGCGGCAGACACGCGCCAGTTCGGCGGCAGCCTTGTCCTGATCCGGCGCAAACATCACGCCAAAGGTCGACAACACGGCGGCAAAACTGTCGTCAGCGAACGGCAATGCCTCGGCATCAGCCACTTCAAACGTGACCTCCAGATGCTCGGCGCGGGCGCGATCCTGTCCGCGCTCAAGCAACGCGGCGACATAATCGGTCGACATCACCCGACAGCCACGCCGCGCCGCGGCCAGCGTCGCATTGCCATTGCCGGCGGCGACATCCAGCACCTCCTCATCGCAGCGCAGGTCGCAGGCTTCGGCGAGGTTTTCGCCGACGATCTGCAACGTCGTGCCGATCACGGCGTAGTCGCCACTGGCCCAGGCGACTTTCTGGCGTTCCTTCAAGGCAGTCAGATCAATCGGTGTACTCATGCAGGCGAACTCCACCAAAGTTTGAATCCGGCATCATTCGGCCGTGGTCGGGTCGATGACCGTCACCACCCGCGCCACGCTGTTGGCCGGGAATCCACCGAGCCTGGCGTGCTCGCGCACTTGCGCCTCATCGGGCGCGATGTACACGCAGTAGATCTTGTCGGCAGTGACGTAGCTCTGCAGCCACTGCACGTGCGGACCGAGTTCGCGCAAGGCCTGGCAGGACGTTTGCGACACGGCTTTGAGTTCTTGCTCCGACAGCTTTCCGGCTCCTGCAATCTCGCGTTCAATCACGAATTTCGGCATGGCAACCTCGCGTTCTTGTTATGTCGCAAGACCGGCAGTGGCCCTGCTCGCCCACTATCGCGCCGACACCGCGCGCCGTCCCTGCCAATCGTCCGGCAGCCCGGCAAAACGGCCGCTTTGCCGATGAGTGGTGCGGATCTGTTAAACCGGTGCAACAGCGCATGGTGCGTCATGCGGCCGGAGCCTTGGCTTCCTCCAGTAACTGACGAATCATCTGCTCCTGCGCTTCGTAAAGACCTTCGCCGAAGTGGCTGTAACGCACCTGCCCCTTGGCGTCGATCAGGTAATGCGCCGGCCAATATTGATTGTCGAAGTGGCGCCAGATCGCATAGTTGTTGTCGATGGCCACCGGGTAGGTGATGCCGAGCTTTTGCACCTGATCCCTGACGTTGTCGATGATCCGCTCGTAGCCGTATTCCGGGGTATGCACGCCGATCACCACCAAGCCGTCCTTCTGGTATTTCTGCGCCCAGTCTTTGACGTAGGGCAGCGTGTGCTGGCAGTTGATGCAGTCGTAGGTCCAGAAATCCACCAGCACCACTTTGCCGCGCAGGGATTCGGCGCTCAGCTCAGGGGAATTCAGCCATTGCACGGCGCCGGACAGCGACGGCATCGCGCCCTGGTTTTGCTCCGGCATCGAATCGGCGCGGACTTTACTGACGAAGTAGTCGATCACTTTCGGCACGTGTTCCAGCACGCTCTTCTCGACGGTGGCGATGCCTTCGGAAGACGTCCCGGCGAGCAGCGTCTTGTCGACACCGGTGGAAATCAGCGCCGCAGCGGCGAGTACCGCAACACCGGCGCCGCGTCGAAACCAACCGGTGAACGGAATCGACGGTTTCAGCCGATTGACCAGCCCACGCCCGGCAAAGATCAAAGTCCCCAGCGACAACGCACTGCCGGCACCGTACGCCAGGAGCAGCAAACTGGTGTGGGCATTGGCGCCTTGCAACATCGCTCCGGTCAGAATCACGCCGAGGATCGGCCCGGCACACGGCGCCCACAACAGGCCGGTGGCGACACCGAGCATGATCGAAGCCAGCGGCCCGGCGCTTTTGCGGGTGTTTGCATCGAGGCGATTACCGAGCAGTACCAACGGCCGAGTCAACCAGTCACCGACACGCGCGAAAATCAGCGACAGCGCGAACAAGACCATCACCACCAGCGCAATGTGTCGCCCGCTGTTGCTGGCCTGAATCACCCATTCACTGCTGACCACGGCCAGGCTGGAAATCAGCGCGAACGTCAGCGCCATGCCGCCAAGGGTCAGCAAAATCGAGGTGCGTTGGCGGTTGGCGCCGGCGAACAAAAACGGCACCACCGGCAAAATACACGGGCTGAGGACAGTCAACAGACCGCCGAGGAAAGCGATTAAATACATGTGGATCACCCTGAATGAATATGAACCCCTGTGGTGAGGGAATTAATCCCTTCACCACAGCGTTATTTGCAGGAAGTCAGACGCTCTGGCGGTCCAGCCGATGGCTCTGCGGCGTGCGACTGGAGCCGTCGGCGGCGAGCAAACCGTCAGCGTCTGATTTGGCAAGCGGCGTCAGTTGAAAGCAGTTGCTGCTGTGACAGCTATGCTGTTCAACCGCAGCGTTGGCATGGGCGGCGACACCGGCCAGGGAGAAGGCGATGGCGGTTTTGCTGATCATGATGGTGTCGGTGTCCTCAAGGCTGCAATGGGTTTGGGCCGAGGCGATCGGTGTGGGCCTCGATGGAACCTATTTGAAGCTCGTGAGGTATCGCGGATGTGTCGGCAAACAGTGCGTTTTTGCGTCCCCGTGTATCCGTCGACACGGCAGATACACTGCAATACAAAGGCAGGCAGGCGGGCCGTTGCAGGCTCGATAGACTGCACGGCATTCCCCTTTGCTAGAGGTTTTAACCGATGGACCATGTCGATCACATTCTCATCGTCGACGACGACCGCGAGATCCGTGAACTGGTAGGCAATTACCTGAAGAAAAACGGTCTGCGCACCACCGTGGTCGCCGATGGCCGGCAAATGCGCAGCTTTCTCGACGCCAACACGGTCGACCTGATCGTGCTCGACATCATGATGCCCGGCGACGATGGCCTGCAGCTGTGCCGCGAACTGCGGGTGGGCAAACACAAGGCCACGCCAGTGCTGATGCTGACCGCGCGCAACGATGAAACCGACCGTATCATCGGCCTGGAAATGGGCGCAGACGATTACCTGACCAAACCCTTCGCCGCCCGCGAGCTGCTCGCACGGATCAACGCCGTGCTGCGCCGCACGCGTATGCTGCCGCCCAACCTGGTGGTCACCGAAGCCGGTCGGCTGCTGGCTTTCGGTCGCTGGCAACTCGACACCTCGGCCCGCCACTTGCTGGACAAGGACGGCACCATGGTCGCCCTCAGCGGCGCCGAATACCGTTTGTTGCGAGTATTTCTCGACCACCCGCAGCGGGTGCTCAGCCGCGACCAACTGCTCAACCTGACCCAGGGCCGTGACGCCGACCTGTTCGACCGCTCGATCGATTTGCTGGTCAGCCGTCTGCGCCAGCGCTTGCTGGATGACGCGCGCGAGCCGGCCTACATCAAAACCGTGCGCAGCGAAGGCTATGTATTCTCACTGCCGGTCGAAATCCTCGGTGCGCCGGCATGAGCCGCAGTCTGCATTGGCCACGCACCCTCGCTTCGCGCCTGTCGCTGATCTTTCTGATCGGGCTGATTCTGGCCCAGGCATTGTCGTTCGGCGCGCAGTATTACGAGCGTTACCAAAGCGCGAAAAACACCATGCTCGGCAATCTCGAAACCGATGTGTCGACCTCGATTGCGATTCTCGACCGCTTGCCCGCCGAGGAACGCCCGGCCTGGCTGCAACGGCTGGCCCGGGCCAACTACGGCTATCTGCTGAGCGAGGGCGAACCGGGGGTGGCGATCAAGGCCGGCGATGTACCGATTGCCGTGACCTCGATCACCGATGCACTCGGCGAAAACTATCCGCTGACTTTTACCGACATTCCCGGTGCGCAAAAACATTTTCAGGGGCATTTACGCCTCGGCGACGGCAGCCCGGTGACCATCGATGTGCGCCCCTCGATGGTGCCGCTGTCACCGTGGCTGCCGGCGGTATTGCTGGGACAACTGGTCCTGATGATCGCCTGCACCTGGCTGGCGGTGCGCATCGCCATCCGCCCCCTCACCCGCCTCGCCGACGCCGTGGAAACCCTCGACCCCAATGCGCACCCGATCCACCTCGACGAACAAGGCCCGACCGAAGTGGTCTACGCCGCGCGCGCCTTCAACGCGATGCAGGCACGCATCGCCGCCTACCTGAAAGAACGCATGCAATTGCTCGCGGCCATTTCCCATGACCTGCAAACGCCGATCACGCGGATGAAACTGCGCGCCGAATTCATGGACGATTCGGCGGAAAAGGACAAGCTGTGGAATGACCTCGGCGAGATGGAACACCTGGTGCGCGAAGGCGTTGCCTACGCCCGCAGCATCCACGGCTCGACCGAAGAAAGTCGGCGCACCAACATGGATTCGTTTCTCGAAAGCCTGGTGTTCGACTATCAGGACATGGGCAAGGATGTGCAGTTGGTTGGCAAAAGCGAGGTGGTCATCGACACCCGTCCGCATGCCTTGCGTCGTGTGCTGGTCAACCTTACCGATAACGCGCTGAAGTTTGCCGGCGCCGCCGAAGTCTGGGTCGAAGCGAACAAGGGCAACCTCTCGCTGACCGTCATGGATCGCGGCCCGGGCATCGCCGAGGCCGAACTCAAGCAAGTGCTGGAGCCGTTTTACCGGGTGGAAAACTCGCGTAATCGCGAGACCGGCGGCACCGGGCTCGGTCTGGCCATTGCCGAACAACTGGCGATGGCGCTGGGCGGTTCGCTGACCCTGAGCAACCGCCAGGGCGGCGGGCTCTGCGCTGAACTCAAACTGCCCCTGCATGCCTGAACGCTGTGAAAAACCTGTGGGAGCGAGCTTGCTCGCGAAGGCGTCGTGTCAGTTGACCGTTTGGCTGACTGGCACACCGCTTTCGCGAGCAGGCTCACTCCCACAAGGTTTTTATAATTCCTGACGTTCAGGGTTCCAGGCCCACTACCCCGTCTTCGTGCATTTGCTGCAACAACGCCAATCCACTGTCCCTGAATGCTGCGCTGCCGGGCTGGCCCGCCTCGCTCGCCAGCGCTTGCAGATGTTCGCGCCCGGTCAAGGAAGGCAACTCGCCGATGCGCTGCAACAACCGCCAGGCCAACGGGCTCAATTGAGCAAAGCGGACACTGAAATCCGCCGTACGCCGCACCAGCAACAAGGTTGGCTGCGCTGGCGGCTCGGCGGGTTGCCAATCCGGCGACAGCAACTGCACCGGCCATGCATACGCCAACGGCCACGCCAGTGCCGACACCTGCAATGGCCGATCCAGCAACAGTGCCGGATCACTCGGTGGCAAGGGCTCGGCAGCGGACTGTTGCAGCACCATCTCCACCCATTCGTAATGTGCCAGCTCCAGCAGAAACGCCGGCCAGTCGCCGTCATTCAAAACCGCCGGCGCGGCGGCGAGAAACCCGACAAACTCTTCAGCGATCTCGCCAAACTTGGGTGTCTGCGCGCGGTAGTCGCGCAGAAAACTGCGCAGCAAGGCACGCCAGCGAGCATCGCCAATCATCCTGATCAACACCGGAAAGGTCGGACTTAACAACGCCGAAACGTTATTGAACACCAAGTCCCGATAGACATTGACCCGCGCCGCGTTCATGTCGGTTGGCAGAGGCTGATGGTCGGGGTCGCGTAAATAAGCGGTCAGCGCGTGCTGTTGCAGTGGCAGGCTATCCACGGCGCACCTCCTGATGTTGCAGTTGGCGAATGGTTTGCAACTCGGCGACCAGTTCGCAAAACGCCGGGAAGTTGAAATCCCGCTCCAGCAAAGTCGGTTGCGCGCCGAACCGAGCAAAAGCGTCAGCCAACAGCGACCAGACCACGGGTTTAACCGAAGCGCCGTGGGTGTCGATTTTCAACGTGTCCGACTCATCAAAATGCCCGGCCACGTGCATGCCGACCACCCTGCCCGGCTCGATCCCGGCGAGAAACCGCTGTGGATCAAAACCGTGGTTGATCGAATTGACGTAGACGTTATTCACGTCGAGCAGCAAGTCGCAATCAGCCTCGTGCAGCACCGCGTTGGTGAACGTCACCTCGTCCATGTCCTGACGTGGCGCGGCATAGTAAGAAACGTTTTCCACTGCCAGACGCCGCCCGAGAATGTCCTGAGACTGGCGGATCCGCGCGGCGACGTGGTGCACCGCCTCCTCGGTGAAGGGCAACGGCAGCAGATCGTAGAGATGGCCGTCGTCGCTGCAGTAGCTCAGGTGTTCGCTGTACAGCGGCACGTGGTGATGGTCGAGAAAGCCGCGCACTTCCTGAAGAAAACCGACGTCGAGCGGCGCCGATCCGCCGAGGGACAACGACAGACCGTGGCAGGTCAGCGGGTAGCGCTCGGCCAGTTCGCGTAATGCTGCACCGTGGGCGCCGCCGACACCGATCCAGTTTTCCGGGGCGACTTCGAGAAAGTCGAAAGCGCCCGAGGGGGCGGCTTGCAAGTCTTTGAGCAGGCCCCGGCGCAGGCCGAGTCCGACGCTGGGTTGCAGTGATAGGACAGGCGTTTGCATGGCGGTGTACCTCAGCGGTGGTTTTCTCCAGTTGAACCGCCGG
Organism: Pseudomonas sp.; assembly: GCF_049300855.1. GTDB lineage: Bacteria > Pseudomonadota > Gammaproteobacteria > Pseudomonadales > Pseudomonadaceae > Aquipseudomonas. The sequence goes on from NZ_JBAQKH010000048.1 coordinate 9,797, forward strand.
CTGTATCGCCGCTGTGTGCACTTGACCGGGTATTTGCCGCCCCGTGTATCCGCCAACCACCACGATACACAGTGATACACCCGCCTTTCTGCACCACGGATCAACTGTAGAAGTGCGCCTGCAATTGCCCGGTGTCGCCCGGAAAAAGCCGGCTAGACTGATCTATTACCCAGTCGAGGGGGACGCAGGACGTTTGCGGTGCCCTGCCTACTTCCGCGACCACCGCCCGGTGGTGCACGCCTCGACCTTCGACGCCGCCGGACTGTGATCCTGTTTCAGGAGCACACGTGATGGACGAGGCGAAGCTCAACGAATTCATGGGCAAACTGGTCAACGACATGGGCGGTGCGGCGATGCTGGCCAATGTCATCGTCGGCGAAGAACTCGGGCTGTACCGGGCGATGGCCGACAGTCAGCCAATCAGCCCCGAAACCCTCGCCGCGAAAACCCGCTGCAACTCGCGGCTGGTGCGCGAATGGCTCAGCGCGCACGCCGCTTCAGGCTACATGGAACACCACGACGGCCAGTTCCGTTTGCCAGAGGAACAGGCGCTCGCGCTGGCCGTGGAGGATTCGCCGGTGTACGTCGCCGGTGGGTTGGGCGTGGTGGCGTCGTTTTTCCATGACAAGGACAAACTGGTCAAAGCCATGCGCGGCAACGGCGCCCTGCCCTGGGGCGATCACCATCCGTGCATGTTCAGCGGCACCGAACGCTTCTTTCGCCCCGGCTACAAAGGCCATCTGATTGCCGAGTGGTTACCGGCGCTGGACGGCGTAGTGGCCAAGCTCGAGGACGGCGCCAAGGTCGCCGACGTCGGCTGCGGCCACGGCGCCTCGACGGTGATCATGGCTCAGGCGTTTCCCAACTCGCGTTTCGTCGGTTTCGACTACCACGCGCCGTCGATCACCGTCGCCACCCAGCGCGCCGAAGAAGGCGGTGTCAGCAGTCGGGCGAAGTTCTTTCAGGGCACGGCGAAGAGCTACCCCGGCGATGACTATGACCTGATCTGCTATTTCGACTGCCTGCACGACATGGGCGATCCGGTGGGTGCTGCGCGGCATGCCTACGACTCGCTCAAGGATGACGGCACGGTGTTGCTGGTCGAACCGTTCGCCAACGACACGCTGGACGACAACATCAACCCGGTCGGGCGCCTGTTCTACGCGGCGTCGACATTCATTTGCACGCCGAACTCGCTGTCACAGGAAGTCGGCCTTGGCCTCGGGGCGCAAGCGGGGGAAATGCGCCTGCGCAAAGTGTTTGCCGAAGCCGGATTCAAGCAATTCCGTCGGGCGACGCAGACGCCGTTCAACCTGATTCTGGAGGCGCGCAAGTAACCCACGCGGGTCGCGTGCTAACCTGCTGGCAACGTCTTTCCCCGGAGCGCTGAGCATGCTCGACAGCCCGACCCGCAACCACCTCGACACCCTGCACAAGGTGATGGCAGATGGCGATTTCATCGTGCTGACCGGCGCCGGCATCAGCACCCCGTCGGGCATCCCCGATTACCGCGACAGCGCCGGTGTGCGCCGCGGGCGGCAGCCGATGATGTATCAGGAATTCCTCGCCGCGCCCGAATCGCGCCGCCGTTACTGGGCGCGGGCGATGCTTGGCTGGCCACGCGTACGCCAGGCGCAGCCGAATGCGGCGCACGAAGCGTTGGCCAGTTTGCAGCGCCATGCGCGGATCAGCGCGTTGATCACGCAAAACGTCGATACCCTGCACGATCAGGCCGGCAGTCAGGATGTGATCGAACTGCACGGCAGCCTGCATCGCGTGCTGTGCCTGGATTGCGGCCAGCGCAGCGAGCGCGATGCGATTCAGCGTCTGATGGAAATGCACAATCCGTATCTGGCCGGCGTTGACGCGGTGCAGGCGCCCGATGGCGATACGCTGCTCAACCCGGCGTTCGAGGCACGATTTCAGGTGCCGCACTGCCCGCATTGCGCTGGGGAGCGGATGAAACCGGATGTGGTGTTTTTCGGTGAGAACGTCGCGGCGCACACGGCGGCGCGAGCCATGGCGGCAGCGGAACATGCGGCGGGGATGTTGGTGGTGGGTTCTTCGCTGATGGCGTATTCGGCGTTTCGTCTGTGTCGGGTGATTGCCGATCGCGGCAAACCGTTGATTGCGATCAATCTGGGCAAGACACGGGCGGATGATTTGCTGGATTTGAAGATTGAAGCGTCGTGTGAACAGCTGTTGCCCCTGTTGGTCAGGGAGCTGGATCGGTGAGTTGCTGCACTCTGTGCTCGACTCAGGAGCCAAGCCCCTCACCCTGGCCCTCTCCCAAGGGAGAGGGGACTGACCGAGTTGTCTGGGCTGAATACTGCGACCTGAAAATGCTGAGTCGAGCTGACAAGCTGAACACCCCCCGATCAGCTCCCTTTCCCCCTCGCCCCTGGGGGAGAGGGCTGGGGTGAGGGGGTAGATCTCACTGTCGCCCCAGATCTTCCGCCTGGAGAATATCGAACAACGCCTGCGCCGCCGCCGACAGTTCATTGCCCGGCTCGGTCAGCACGCCGATCGCCCGTTCGACCGAGTCGTTCAAGGTCAGGCAATGTGCGCCCAACTCCTGCATCTGCTGCGCGCACAGCGCCGGCACGGCGCTGACCCCAAGCCCACTGGCAACCATCCGCCCGACCGTCGCCAGTTGATGGCTTTCAAATTCCACCGGCAGCTTCATGCCTCGGGCCTGCAAATGTTCTTCGAGCATCACCCGCACCGTCGACGGTCGCTGCAGCGTGATGAACGGCTCCTGCAACAACGCCTGCCAGGCAATCTCGCGGCGCGCGGCCAATGGCGAATCCTTCGGCACCACCGCGACGAAGCGGTCCATATACAGAGGGGTGAAGGTCATCGAGGTGTTCTGCATCGGCTCGAACGCCACCCCCAATTCCACCTGACGATCACGGACCATCTCCAGCACTTGCTCATTGATCACGTCGTTGACCGTGACATTCACATTCGGATAGCGCGCGCGAAAGGTCTTGAGGATCGGCGGCAGCAGGTTGCCGGCAAACGAGGGCATCGCCGCCAGCGTCACCCGCCCGCGCTGCAGGCTGAAGCGCTGGCGCATTTCGTCCTCGGCGTTGTCCCAGTCGGCGATCAGGCGCCGGGCCAGCGGTAGCAGCGATTCGCCTTCCGGGGTCAGCGCGACGTTGCGTGTATTGCGGCTGAACAGGCGCCCGCCCAGACCCTCCTCCAACGCCTTGATCGTCAAGCTAAGCGCCGACTGCGACAGGTGCAGACGCTCGCAAGCCACGGCGAAGCTGAGGCTGTGAGCCACGGCAAGAAAGGCGCGAATCTGTTTGATGGTCATACTCAAACCTCAGGACGATCAATTCCGGTCATTGTTGAGTTTTATCTATCAATCAACCTTAAAAATCAACTTAACAAATATATCTTCCAGCGAGACACTCCAACCATTCGGCTAGCCAGCCGCCCGCAAATAATAAAAGAGGTGCATATGGCAGGTTTCGACAAGCGTGTGAGTTCCTATGAGGAAGCCCTGGCCGGGCTTGAGGACGGCATGACCGTCATCGCCGGCGGCTTCGGTCTGTGCGGCATTCCGGAAAACCTGATCGCCGAGATCAAACGCAAAGGCACCCGCGACCTCACCGTGGTTTCCAACAACTGCGGCGTCGATGGCTTTGGCCTCGGCGTGCTGCTCACCGACCGCCAGATCAGCAAAGTCATCGCCTCCTACGTCGGCGAAAACAAGCTGTTCGAAGAGCAACTGCTCAAAGGCGAAATCGAAGTCATCCTGACCCCGCAAGGCACCCTCGCCGAAAAAATGCGCGCGGGCGGCGCCGGCATTCCGGCCTTCTTCACCGCCACTGGCGTCGGCACTCCGGTTGCCGAAGGCAAGGAGGTGCGTGAGTTCAAGGGGCGCAAATACCTGATGGAAGAATCCATCACCGGCGACTTCGCCATCGTCAAAGGCTGGAAAGCCGACCACTTCGGCAACGTCATCTACCGTCACACCGCGCAGAACTTCAACCCGCTGGCCGCCACCGCCGGCAAGATCACCGTGGTCGAAGTCGAAGAAATCGTCGAACCCGGCGAACTCGATCCCTCGCAGATCCACACCCCAGGCATCTACGTCGATCGGGTCATTTGCGGCACGTTCGAAAAACGCATCGAACAGCGCACCATCCGCAAATAATTCAGGCTGACGGAGAATAAAAACATGGCACTTTCCCGCGAACAAATGGCTCAGCGCGTCGCCCGCGAAATGCAGGACGGCTACTACGTGAACCTCGGCATCGGCATTCCGACCCTGGTCGCCAATTACATTCCCGAAGGCATGGAAGTCATGCTGCAATCGGAAAACGGCCTGCTTGGCATGGGCCCTTTTCCGACGGAAGACACCATCGACGCCGACATGATCAACGCCGGCAAGCAGACTGTCACTGCACGCACTGGCGCATCGATATTCAACTCCGCCGAATCCTTCGCAATGATCCGCGGTGGTCATGTCGACCTGACCGTGCTCGGCGCCTTCGAAGTCGACGTCGAAGGCAACATCGCTTCGTGGATGATCCCCGGCAAACTGGTCAAGGGCATGGGCGGCGCGATGGATCTGGTGGCGGGCGCCGATAACATCATCGTCATCATGACCCACGCTTCGAAGGACGGTGAGTCGAAACTGTTGGCCAAATGCAGCCTGCCGCTGACCGGCGCCGGCTGCATCAAACGTGTGCTGACCGACCTCGCCTACCTGGAAATCGAAAATGGCGCTTTTGTCCTCAAGGAACGCGCACCTGGCGTCAGCGTCGAGGAAATCGTCGCCAAAACCGCTGGTAAACTGATCGTCCCGGATCACGTACCGGAAATGCAGTTCGCTGCCCAGTGAGGAATTCGAAAATGCAAGACGTCGTAATTGTTGCCGCCACGCGTACCGCGATCGGCAGTTTCCAGGGTTCCCTGGCCAGCGTGTCCGCAGTGGATCTGGGCGCAGCGGTGATCCGCCAGTTGCTTGAGCAGACCGGTCTGGACGGTGCGCAGGTCGATGAAGTGATCATGGGCCAGGTGTTGACCGCCGGCGCCGGCCAGAACCCGGCGCGTCAAGCCGCGATCAAGGCCGGCCTGCCGTACGCCGTACCGGCGATGACCCTGAACAAGGTCTGCGGTTCGGGCCTCAAGGCCCTGCACCTCGGCGCGCAAGCAATCCGTTGCGGCGACGCTGAGGTGATCATCGCCGGCGGCCAGGAAAACATGAGCCTGTCCAACTACGTGATGCCGGGTGCCCGCACCGGTCTGCGCATGGGCCACGCGCAAATCGTCGACACCATGATCAGCGATGGTCTGTGGGATGCGTTCAACGATTACCACATGGGCATCACGGCCGAGAACCTCGTCGACAAATACGAGATCAGCCGCGAGCAGCAGGACGCCTTCGCTGCCGCTTCTCAGCAGAAAGCCGCCGCCGCCATCGAGGCAGGTCGTTTTGTCGATGAAATCACCCCGATTCTGATCCCGCAGCGCAAAGGCGACCCGGTGGCGTTCAAGGTCGACGAGCAACCGCGCGGCGACACCACCGCCGAATCGTTGGCGAAACTGCGTCCGGCGTTCAAGAAGGATGGCAGCGTCACTGCCGGGAATGCTTCGTCGCTGAACGATGGCGCCGCCGCCGTGATCCTGATGAGCGCGGAGAAAGCCAAGTCCCTCGGCCTGCCGGTGCTGGCGACCATCGCCGCTTACGCCAACGCCGGTGTCGATCCGGCGATCATGGGCATTGGTCCGGTGTCGGCGACCCGCCGCTGCCTCGACAAGGCCGGCTGGAACATCGATCAGCTCGACCTGATCGAAGCCAACGAAGCTTTCGCCGCGCAATCGCTGGCGGTGGCCAAGGATCTGCAGTGGGATCTGAACAAGGTCAACGTCAACGGCGGCGCCATCGCACTGGGTCACCCGATCGGTGCCTCGGGTTGCCGTGTGCTGGTGACGCTGCTGCACGAAATGATCAAGCGTGATGCCAAGAAGGGTCTGGCGACCCTGTGCATCGGCGGCGGTCAGGGTGTGGCGCTGGCGCTGCAACGGGCTTAAGCAAGCGTTCAACGGCAGGCGGCGGATCCACGACATCCGCTGATTGCTGGCAACAAAAAACCCGGTGCGACTTGCGTTGCACCGGGTGTTTTTTTGCCTGGATTTTGTGTTGCTCTCAATGGCCCTATCGCTGGCAAGCCAGCTCCCACAGTGATTGATGGTGGTTACAAATATTCTGTACACCCATTAACCCTGTGGGAGCTGGCTTGCCAGCGATGAGGCCAGCCCAGTCAGCACAAAATTTTCAGCCAGCCAATTGCAAAATCAACCAGGCATTCGCCCCGCTGATCACCACAAACAACCCCCACGCCAACACCCGTGTCGGCCAGCGGTTCACAAACGGCCCCATCAGTTGCTGGTCATTGGTCATGCGAATCAGCGGATACAGGGCAAACGGCAACTGCAGACTCAACACCACCTGGCTCAACACCAACAACTTGCCCACCGCGTTATCGCCCATCAACCACACGCCAATGAACGCCGGAATCAGCGCCAGCCCACGGGTGATCAAACGCCGCTGCCAGCACGGGATCCGCAGGTTCAGATAACCCTCCATGATCACCTGCCCGGCGATGGTGCCGGTAAACGTCGAACTCTGTCCCGACGCCAGCAACGCCACACCGAACAACACGCTGGCCAGTGCGCCACCGACCAGCGGATCGAGCAAGTGATAGGCGTCCTGAATATCCACCACATCGGTATGCCCGGACTGATGGAACGCTGCCGCCGCGAGAATCAGGATCGCCGCGTTGACCAGCAACGCCAGCGCCAGCGAGCCAATGGTGTCGATGCGCGCCAGTTTCACTGCATCCTGCTTGCTCGCCAGATCCTTGCCGATCATCCGCGTCTGCACGATCGAGGTATGCAGGTAAAGGTTATGCGGCATCACCGTCGCACCGAGAATGCCGATGGCCAGGTACAACGGCGCGGCATCGCTGATTGCCGCCAATGACGGTTTGAAGCCTTGGGCGACGTCCGGCCAGTACGGTTTGATCAGCAGCAGCTCGACGAAGAAACACACACCGATGGTGGCGACCAGCACCAGCATGATCGCTTCCAGGCGGCGGAACCCACGGTTCTGCAAGGCCAGCACCAACAAGGTGTCGAACGCCGTCAGGGCGATGCCGAAGGTCAGGGAACAGCCGAGCAGCAAGTGAAACGCCAACGCGCAACCGAGCACTTCGGCAAGGTCGGTGGCGATGATCGAGATTTCCGCCAGCACCCACTGCAACCGTGCGGTCGGCGTGCTGTAGCGCTCGCGGGACAGTTGCGCGAGGTCGCGGCCGGTGGCGATGCCCAGGCGCGAACACAGGCACTGCACGACCATGCCCGCCAGACTCGCCAACAACACCACGAACAGCAGGCTGTAGCCAAAACGCGAGCCGGCCTCGATCGCGGTCGCCCAGTTGCCCGGGTCCATGTAGCCGATCGACACCAGCAAACCGGGGCCGGCGAAACGCAGCACACGCTTGAAGAACGAGGCGGTCGGATCCACCGCAACACTGCCGGCCACTTCCGGCGGGCAAAACGGCGCGGTGGCGATTTTGGGCAAGCTGAATTTCACGCACACATCCAGAAACAAGTCGGAAAAACGCAGCTTAGACGGTTCTGTCCGAGCCTTGAAACGTAAAAAAATCTATCGACTCACCCCTAACAACTGCTCACGCAACTCGGGGCTGCGCGTACGCGGATCCAGCCAGATATCGAAAAACGCCCGGGCAAACAAAGGGTCGTCGATTTCATGCTGCAACTGCTGCCCGACAAAAAACCGCGCACCCTGCCCCGGCAGATACACGCCGGTAATCCGCGTACCGGCCTGCACATCGACGAACGATTGCTGCATCTGCATCTGCCAACCGGCCAGTTGCGCGGGGCTGACAGTGTTGCCAGCCAGGCGTTTGATCTCATCGACACTGGCCTTGACCAGATCATCGCGGGAAATGCTGCGCCGATAAATCAATTCCAGCGCAAACGGCTGGCCATCCGCCAACGGTCGCGCCGCGCTCCACAGGCGCGCGTTATAAACGTCAAAACCAAACACAGTGAAATCGCCGGTGCCGATGATCTGTGCGCCAGGGACGGCATCCTGCCAATTGGCCCAGGTCGGCGTCAGCAACAGCGCCCACAAGCCAATGCCGCAACAGCCACGCAACAATTTTGGTGTTCTGTTCATCGCGGTATCGACTCCGGCCAGCCCTGATAGTCAGAGCATAGTCGGCTATGGCCACCGGCACTTTGTATACAAAATTTGCACACACAGGCAGCAATCGTTGACCGGCGGTGCTAACGTGGCCCTCATCCATCCGACGGAGACACGTGCGTGCTGATCCTCAAACTGCTGCTGATTCCCGGTTTTCTGCTGCTGATTTCCCTCGCGGGCAAGCGTTGGGGGCCCAGCGTTGCGGGTTGGTTGTCGGGGTTGCCGGTGGTGGTCGGGCCGATTCTGTTTTTCCTCGCGATTGAACAAGGCCCGGCGTTTGCCGCGCAATCGGCCGTGGCCGCACTGTCAGCCATGTTCGCGATGATCGCCTTCTGCATCACCTACGCGCAGGTCGCGCAACGGGCCAACTGGCCGTTAGCGCTGACGGTGTCGCTGGCGGTGTGGGCGGTGATTGCCGGGGTGCTGTCGCTGGTTCCGGCGTCGTTGCCGTTCTCCGTGGCGGCGGCAGCGATTGCCCTGCTGTCATCGCCGTATCTGTTTCCCAAGGTGCAACCGGTACTCAATGGGCCGGCGCCGAAGTCGGACAAGTTGATCTGGCGGATGATTGCCGGTGCGGCCTTGACGCTGCTGGTGACGATGCTCGCCAGCACCGTCGGTGAACGCTGGAGCGGACTGCTTGCAGTGTTCCCGGTGCTTGGCAGTGTGATGGCGGTGTTCTCCCAGCAGACGCGGGGCCCGGCGTTTACCGCTGTTCTGTTGCGGGCGACGGCGACGGGGATGTATTCGTTCTCAGCGTTTTGCCTGGTCTCGGCGCTGACCTTGCCAAGCATGGGCTTGAGTGGCTTTGCCGTGGGTGTCGCGGTGTCGGTGGCAATGCTGGGGGTGACGCGCAAACTGCTGGCCAAACCCGCCCTGATAAAACAACCCCAGACTTAATATTAGCTTTGGGCAAATGCGCAACATCCATATCCGTTCAGACGAGCCGGGCTGGAGTGACAAGCCGCTGCGTGGGATGATCGCCCGCCTAGCGCGCCCATCACCCGGAGATTCGAATGTCATTGTTGAGCAAGAAAGCCGTTGTCCTGTTGCTGGCGGCAGTCGCCGGCCTCGGCGCCATTAACGCTCAGGCAGCCAAGGCCAAGGAAAAAGCCGGCACCGATAAAGTCTCGATGCTCGACGGCAAGCTCTCATTCGTGCTGCCCAAGGGCTTCGTCGCCGACCCGCTGCCGGCCAGCCCGAGCGGTGCGACGGGTACGATGTACACCAATGAGGCCACCAAGACCGTGGTCATCACCGCTGAAAACAAGATTCCCGAAGGCACCCACGTCAAGGACAACGACGGTGAATTCCTCGACGGCAGCGTGGCCCGCTTCGTCGAAGACCAAAGCAAAGCCTTGCCGGACTTCAACAAGCTCACTGAGAAAAGCCTGACCCAGAAAGGCACCGGCCTCGGTCTGCGTCAGGTCGACAGCACCGCCACCCAGGGCGGCGGCCAGACCCTCAACACCACGTTGCTGGCCGGCTCCGGGACGAAAATGGCGCTGGTGCAGGTGATCTCCCGCGCCAGCGACAAGAAAGGTCACGACGCGCTGGTGAAAACCATCCTCAAGGATTGAGCTGCTGCAACCAGGCGTTGAGATCGCGCAGTTCGGCCGCACTGATGCTGTGGCCGACACCCGGATAGGCGTGAAATTGCGGTTTGTAATCCAGCTTCTGCAGCAACGCATCGGCGGCGGTGCCATCGTGATACGGCACGCGATCATCGGCGGTGCCGTGACCGATGAAGATGTTCAGCGGCAACGGTTGCTGCTGCGATTTCAGTTCGCCCTTCAACACCGGCAACAAGCGCCCGCTCAACGCCGCAATCCCACCGACGGCGACTGGCGGCCGCAGCCCGACTTCGTACGTCATCATCGCGCCCTGACTGAAACCGATCAGGTACACCTTGTCGGGGCTGGTGTGATATTTCTTTGCCGCTTGCGCGATAAAGTCGCGCAGTTTCTGGCCACTGACCTTCAGATCATCGGTCTCGCCGTTGTAGGCACCTTCGCCTTTCTTGCGAAACCACTGGTAGCGACCCTCGCCCAACGCCAGCGGCGCCTGCACCGACAGGTAGTTGTACTGCGCCGGCAACTGGAATTTCATGCCGATCAGATCGGCTTCGTTACTGCCGTAGCCGTGCAGGAAAATCACCAGCGGACGCGGCTCGGCGTCGGCGTGAACCTGTTCGATGTATTTCAGCGGCAGATCGGATTGCAGCGTGGTTTGAGCCTGGACGGCGGTGGACGCCAGCAGGGTCAACAGAGCAAACACCTTCAACATAGAGCCTTCCTTCACAGGGTGTCGGGTTCACAGGGAGCCTAACACCCTGGGCCAAGGATCCAAATTCAGTGGTGATGTTGAAGGCCCCTTCGCGAGCAAGCTCGCTCCCACATTGGAAATGCATTCCCCTGTGGGAGCGAGCTTGCTCGCGAAAGGGCCAGTGAATCCAGCGAAGGTCCGTCAGTCGTTCGTCAGCTTGCCCGTGCGAAACGGCACCCGCCCCGCCACTTTCGCCTGCCAGATCCCAGGCTCGGTGTAACGGCCACGATCAAGCGCAAACAACACGCCACTGGTGCCGGCGCAAACGGTAGTCACGCGATCCTGCAACGGATCCACCACCTCAAACAGCGCATCGCCCTTCTCCACCCATTCGCCGGCATTGCGCAGGAAACTCACTACACCATGGTGCGGGGCGAACAGGTATTCGGTGCCCTCAAACGGCAGCCCTTCACAACATTCGCTCGGCGCCGCCGGCCATTCACCGCTGATGAAACCCTGCTCGGCAAGAAAACCAAGGATCGCTTCACAGTTGGCCTGGGCCTGATCGACCCGGGTGTCGCCCATGCTGCCTAGTTCCAGGGTGGTGGCCAGGTTGGCCGCCGGGATCGCTGCGTTCGGGAACGCCCGCGCCAGACGCAACCACGGCGTCGAGCAGGATTCATCGAACGAACTGCCGCCGGAATCCTCACACAGCAACGCCACGCCCGCCTTCAGGCGTGCCGCCAGCGATTGCCACTGCGGCCAGTGTTGCGGCAACGCATACAGGTGAATCGCAGCGTCGAAATCGCAGTGCAGATCGAGGGTAATGTCGGCATCGCAGGCATGGCGCAACAGCAAGCGATGCAGCGCTTGCAGTTGCGAGGCCGGCGCCGGCAGGCTGTCGAAGACCTGGCCCATGGTTTGGCGGATCAACGCGACGTTGGCCTCGGCATCCGCGCCCAGACGCTCGCCGATCAGCGCCTCGACCGGTGCGCTGAGTTCGACGAAGGCGCGGTTGAAGTTCTTGCCACTGCCCAGTTCAAAACGGCCCATGTGCGCGCCTTGCACGTGCTGATCGAGGCCGATCGGGTTGGCCACCGGCACCAGTTCGATCACGCCCTGCAAACGGCCTTGCCGTTCAAGTTCATTCAGGCGCTGCTTGAGTTCCCACGCGGTGCGCATGCCCGGCAGTTCATCGGCGTGCAAGCTGGCCTGGATGTACACCTTGCGGGTGCCCGCGCCGTAGCGAAACACGCTCAGAGAACGTTCGCTGCCAAGGTGGCTCCAGGGCAGAACATGGTCGATGCGTTGCATGGGGAAAACTCCTGCAGTCTGGTAGATCCGGATCAATGAGATCCCTGTGGGAGCGAGCTTGCTCGCGAATGCAATTTGACAGTCGATAAAGATGTTGAATGTTAAACCGTATTCGCGAGCAAGCTCGCTCCCACAGGGTTCTTCTATCAAATTCGAGTGCATAAAAAAGTGGCCACCGCGCAAACGGGGCCACTTTTTTCTACGGCGTATTAATGGCCGTACACGTCAAAGTCGAAATACTTGTCCTGCACTTGCTTGTACTTGCCATTGGCGCGGATTTCAGTGATGGCCTTGTTGAACTGCTCGGCCAGCGCGGTATCACCCTTGCGCACCGCAATGCCGGCGCCGCCGCCGAAGTACTTGGCGTCTTCATAGGTCGGGCCAACGAATTCGAAGCCTTTGCCGGCGTCGGTTTTCAGGAAACCGTCACTGAGGTTGACCGAGTCGGCCAGCATCGCGTCGATACGGCCGGAAACCATGTCGAGGTTGGCTTCCTGTTGCGAGCCGTAACGCACCAGGTCGATCCCGGCCGGCACCAGCACTTCGGTGGCATAACGGTCATGAGTACTGGCGCGCAGCACGCCGACTTTCTTGCCTTTGAGTTCGGTCAGCGGGTCTTTGACGCCGGAGCCTTCCTTCATCACGAAGCGCGCCGGGGTGTGGTAGTACTTGATGGTGAAGTCGACGTTTTTCTTGCGATCGTCAGTGATGGTCATCGAGGACAGAATCGCGTCGATCTTCTTCACTTTCAGCGCCGGGATCAGGCCATCGAACTCTTGCTCGACCCAGGTACATTTGACTTTCATCTGCTCGCACAGCGCATCGCCGATGTCGACGTCGAAACCGGTGAGTTTGCCGTCAGGGGTTTTCATCGAGAATGGCGGGTAACCGGCTTCGATACCGATGCGGATCGGCTTGGCGTCTTCGGCCACAGCGGTCAGGGACAACATCGACAGTGCCAGGGCACCGAACATCACTAGCTTCTTCATTTATTACTCCTGTGTGCGGAGGCTTTTATTGGCAGCTTTCGATTCAGCGTTCGGTCATGGCCATTTAGAGGCAAAAACCGAAGTGGCCGGCAGTCTATGGCGGCGCGCACAGGGCAAATTGTGTTTAAGCGACAAATATTTACAGGAATTCGGCAAGCCGATTGACCGGTGTCAACCGCTGCGCCGTCGTGGGGCAAAGGCTGTAGGACACGCCCTCAATCGGCTCATGAATCCGCCCAAAAACGGGTGGAGTTGCTCGCAGCAACTCCACCGCTTATTCAACAGGCGCAGCTGATCGGCGTTTGGGCGACGTGCGGCACGTTCAGCTCAAATCCTTCATCCAGCCATCCGGTGACGCCGCCGAGCATTTCCTTGACCGGGTAGCCCAGCGCCGCCAGTTTCACCGCCGCCTTGTTGGCGCCGTTGCAGTGCGGACCGGCGCAATAGACCACGAACAGGGTGTTCATTGGGTATTCGCTCAACCCTGCGGCTGTCAGCAGACGTGTCGGAATGTTGATCGCGCCCGGTACATGGCCCCTCTCGAACGCCAGCGGCCCGCGCACATCAACCAGCACGAAATCAATCTCCCCGGCCTCCTGGCTGCCGTGTACGTCGGAACAATCGGTTTCAAAGGTCAGACGGTTGCTGAAATGCATCAAGGCAATCGCCGACGGGGCGGCGGGGATGTCGCGAACCAGGCTGGTCATGGGCAGAACTCCTTCATCTGAACGGGTGTAAACAGACTTTATCGAGCCGCCGCGAATCGCTACAGTGGCGCACAAGACACCTACCGGGAGTTTTCCGCCAAATGCCCCCATCACCAGGATTGGTCGCCATTCTCGCCTACGACGGCCTCTGCACGTTCGAGTTCGGCATCGCCGTGGAGATCTTCGGTCTTGCCCGGCCGGAGTTCGATTTTCCGTGGTACGAACACGCCATTGCCGCCGTCGATCACGGTCCGATGCGCGCCATGGGCGGCATTCACGTACTGGCCGACGGCGGTCTGGAACTGCTGGCCGCAGCGCGCACGATCATCATCCCCGGTTGGCGCGACCGCAACGCCGCTGTACCGCCAGCGCTGATCGAAGCGTTGCGTCAGGCTCACGCCCGGGGCGCACGCCTGCTGTCGATTTGCTCGGGGGTTTTTGTGCTGGCGGCCACGGGTCTGCTCGACGGGCATGGCGCGACCACCCATTGGCGTTACACCGCAGAACTGGCGCAACGCTTTCCGGCGATCGCGGTGGATGCCGATGTGCTCTACGTCGACTCCGGCCAATTGATTACTTCGGCCGGCAGCGCGGCCGGCATTGATGCCTGCCTGCATCTGGTGGCGCGGGATTTCGGTACGCAAGTCGCCAACGCCGTGGCGCGGCGACTGGTGATGTCGCCGCAGCGCACCGGTGGTCAGGCGCAGTTCATTCCGACACCGGTCAGCGCGACACCACGCAACGATTTGTCACGGGTGATGCAGTGGGCGCGCGAGCGTTTGCATGAACCGTTGGAAGTGCGCGATCTGGCCAGCGAAGCGGCGATGAGTGAGCGGACGTTTCTGCGCCGCTTCACTGAAGCCAGCGGGCAATCGCCCAAGGCGTGGTTGCAGCATGAGCGGCTGGCGCGGGCGCGGGAGTTGCTGGAAAGCACACCGCACAACACCGAACAGATTGCCCAGCGCTGTGGTTATCGCTCGGTGGAGAGTTTTCGCGTGGCGTTTCGCAGCGTGGTCGGCGTGCCGCCGTCGGTGTATCGGGAGCGGTTTGGGCGTGGGGTCAGTGCTGTTTCCTGAGGCCGACTCAGTCATCGAAAACTGAAGGCTTGCGCAGCAAATAGGTATCCATGATCCACCCATGCTCGGCCCGGGCGGCCTTGCGCACCCGCTCGATTTCGTCCGCAACATCGGCCAACTTGCCGCTGATCAGAATCTCGTCCGGCGTGCCCAGATATGCACCCCAGTAAATCTCTGTCTGAGGATCCGCCACCCGCTGGTAGGAATCTTCGGCATCGAGCATCACCACCAGACTGTCCGCGTCACTCACCTGCCCCGCCGCCAGCCGCCGCCCCGTGGTGATTTCGACGGAGCGCCCGATGCTGTTCAGCGGCACTTTGTGCTGCGCCGCCAATGCCTGGACGCTGGTAATCCCCGGAATCACCTCAAACTCAAAGGCACAGCGGCCCGAGGCCAGAATTGCCTGCAGGATACGAATGGTGCTGTCGTACAACGCCGGGTCGCCCCACACCAGGAAACCACCACACTGGCCGTCGGACAATTCGTCATTGATCAGCCGTTCGAAGGTCTGCTGTTTGGCGCGGTTCAGCTCATCGACACTGGCGCTGTAATCGACATCACCGCGCTTGCGCTCCGGGCTGTGGGCCTCGGCGAAACGGTAGCTACGATCAGTGATGTAGCGCTCACAGAGGTCGCGGCGCAAATCGATCAGCTTGTCTTTGCTCTGGCCTTTGTCCATCAGGAAAAACACGTCGACGCGATTGAGTGCCTTCACCGCCTGCATCGTGATGTAGTCCGGATTGCCGGCGCCAATGCCGATGACCAGCAATTGTTTCATCAGAAAGTCTCCTCAGGATCAATGCCCGGCAAGCGTAGTCGCCAGATACCGTTGAAGCGCAGTTCGATCGCTGCCAGCGGCTCGACATCAATGGCGTTGAAGGCCGCCCCTTGCACGATGTGCATCAATGCCGCGCGGACCACGTACGGATGAGTCACCGCAACGACGTGGCCCGGCGTCGACTGCAAATTTGTGAGCCACGCAGCCACCCTCGCGGTAAGTTGCGTGACGGACTCGCCATCCGGCGGTGCGGCCTGCCGGTCACCGAGCCAGGCGAGCAGCGCCGCGCTGTCGTCACGCTGCAAGTCCTTGATCGACTTGCCGTGCCAATCTCCCCAGTCGCAATCGCGCAGTGCGTCGTCGATTTCGGCATCGGCACCGAACCACGCGGCGGTCTGGCGCGTGCGCAATTCGGGGCCACACAGCAAGCGCCGTGGCTGGGCAAAATGTGCGGCCAGTGCTGCGGACGCCAGCTCGCTATTTTCAACAGGCTCGTTCGTAGGAAAACACGCCAGTTTTTGTGCGACGGTTCGCGCATGGCACATCAGGGTTAAACGGGTGGTCTGCACGATGACTCGCTCTGTCGTGAGGCATGAAAATCAACGGCGCGATGCCGCTCTGTCGGCAATTGTGCCGTAAAGCGCGGGCTGCGGGGCAGTCGGAAAGCTCCCGGTTAAAACCATCCTTCTTAAAAAAGCGGCAATCTCTGACACCACCATGGGCGATGGACTACAAGTTCGATCGCCTTCGATGTAGGCCTTATTACACGGGCATCTCGCGCCCTTTTGGGACTTCCTCAACACGGCAAAAAATTCACTAGACATGTAGCGCCAGTTACATAAATACTGTTTTAACGGATTATGAAGCGAATTCGACACCCTCATCCAGCAGGAGCCCGGATGCCCCCTCTTAGAGACTTGATCACCGATCCAGGCCTCGACCTTACGCCATCGGAGCGCAAAGTCGTTCGCGCCTTGCTGGATCAATACCCGCGCAATGGCCTGGGGCCGATGGCGCGTCTGGCCGAACACGCCGGCGTCAGCGATCCGACCATTGTGCGCCTGGTGAAAAAGCTCGGTTTTGGTGGTTATGCCGAATTCCAGGAGGCCCTGCTCAGCGACATGGACCATCGCCTGCGCTCGCCGCGCACGCTGTTGCAGCCACGCGCCCAGCAACACAAGGATGACGCCTGGAGCCACTACCTGGCCGACAGCCACCGTCTGCTGGTGGAAACCCAATCGCTGACGCAACCTGAAGATGTGCGCATCCTGACCGACTGGCTATTGGATACGCGGCATCAGATCCTCTGTTTTGGCGGGCGCTTCAGCAGTTTGATGGCGACTTACCTGCTCAATCACTTGCGCTTGCTGCGTCCCGGCTGTTTCGCCCTGGAAGACAACGCGCAACTGCCCGATCGTCTGTTCGACCTGCAGCGTCAGGACGTCGTGCTGTTGTTCGACTATCGCCGCTATCAGACCCAGGCCCTGCGCGTCGCCAGCGCGGCGAAAAACAACAACGCACGCGTGGTGCTGTTCACCGACATCTACGCTTCGCCGTTGCGCGAACTGGCCGATCTGATCATCAGCGCACCCGTCGAATCGGCGTCACCGTTCGACACCATGGTGCCGGCGCTGGCTCAGGTCGAAGCCCTGATTGCCTGCCTGACCCTGCGCAGCTCGGACCTGGCCGATCGCCTGGAAGGCATCGATGCCCTGCGCAACGACTTCAAGACCCACCTGCTGGAGGATAAATAAGGATGTTCAGCCTTCCCCACCGCTCGCCGCGGGATCTGCCGTTTGTCACGGACCACACCGCACTGTTGCTGGTGGATATGCAGCGTGCCTGGCTCGAACCGCAGTTCGACGCGCACCTCAGCGGTCCCGACGCCGAGTATTTCCTCAGCCGTACGCGCACGCAGGTAGTGCCCAATCAACAGCGTTTGCTCAGTGCCTTTCGCGAAGCCGGGCAGAACGTCCTGCACACGATTATCGAAAGCCTCACCGCCGATGGCCGCGACCGCTCGCTCGACCACAAACTGTCGGACATGCACCTGCCCAAAGGCAGTTCGCAGGCACAGATCATTGCCGAACTGACACCGCTGGAAAACGAAATCGTCCTGTCGAAAACCTCTTCCGGCGTTTTCAACTCGACCAACATCGACTACGTACTGCGCAACCTTGAGACACGGCACCTGATCATCGCCGGCATCGTCACCGACCAATGCGTCGACATGGCCGTGCGTGACGCCGCCGATCGCGGCTATCTGGTGACGCTGGTCGAAGACGCCTGCGCCACCTACAGCGCCGAACGGCATCAGGCCTGCCTGAACGCAATCAAGGGTTATTGCTGGATCACCGACACCGCCACCGTACTCGGCCGCTTGCAGGAGATGCAGGCATGAGCGCCCGCCTGACGCCGCTGCCGATGACCACCATCGTCACCACGGACCTGATCGGCATCACCCGTGGCCGCTCGTTTCCCACCGATGAACTGGAGCACTACCAAGCGGCCGGTTGCGGCTGGGTGCCGGCCAACAGCGCGCTGACGCCGCAGGACATCATCGCTTCGAGCAACCCGTGGGGCGCCTACGGCGACCTGCGGCTGATTCCTGATCTGAGCAGTCGCGTCACGGTCGCCAACGGCCCGGACGCCAACGCGCCGGCGCTGGACTTCATCCACGGCGATATCCGCGAAACCGACGGCCGCCCGTGGAGCGCCTGCCCGCGCACACTGCTGCGCGACGAAATCGCCCGTTATCGCGACGAACTGGGTTTGCAGGTCAACGCCGCGTTCGAACATGAATTCAATCTGCACGCAGGCTTTGCCGAACATCTGGCGTTTTCCCTCGAAGCCCAGCGTCAGGGCGCCGAATTCGGCGGCTGGCTGCTCAGCGCCCTGCGCGCCGGCGGCGTCGAGCCGGAAATGTTCCTGCCCGAATACGGCAAACATCAATACGAAATCACATGCCGCCCGACACTCGGTGTGGCGGCGGCAGATCGCGCGGTGAACGTGCGCGAGATCACCCGCGAGATCGCCCGGCAGATGGGCCTGGACCTGAGTTTCGCGCCCAAGACCGCGGAAAATGCGGTGTGCAACGGCGTGCACCTGCACGTCAGCCTGCTCGATCTCGCTGGCCAACCGATGCTGTATGACGCCGGCACCAGCAACGGCCTGTCGAGCCTCGGCCAGCATTGGGCGGCGGGGATTCTGCATTACTTGCCGGCGCTGTGTGCCTTCACTGCACCCACACCGGTTTCCTACCAACGTTTGCAGCCGCATCACTGGAGCGCGTCCTACGCCTGCCTGGGGCAGCAGAACCGTGAGGCGGCGCTGCGCATTTGTCCGACCGTGACCTTGGGCGGCAAATCCGTGGCCCACCAGTTCAACCTGGAATTTCGCGCCATGGACGCCACCGCCTCGCCGCATCTGGCAATGGCTGCGCTGCTGATTGCCGGCCGCCTGGGCATCGAACAACGCCTGGCGCTGAACGCGATCACCGATGAAGTACCCGATTCACTCAACGACGAGCAACGCAAGGCGCGGGGCATTGTCGCCCTGCCCGCCTCACTGGCCCAGGCACTGGATTGCCTGCGTGACAGTGCAGCCTTCAACCAATGGCTGCCCAAGCCGTTGCTCGACACCTACCACGCCCTTAAAACCGAGGAACTGGCGCTGACGGAACAGCTCTCGCCCGCTGACCTGTGTGAGCACTATGCACGCCTGTACTGAATCCGCCGAGCTTGGGTTGTATACCCGACCGGTCTACAACCTGAGCCGCGCCGACTCGACGCACCCGTTGATTCTGGTGTGCGAGCACGCCAGTCGCTACATCCCCGAGGCCCTGAACAATCTGGGTCTGGACGATGCCGCTGCGCGTGAGCACATCGCCTGGGACATCGGCGCACTGCAACTGGCCGAGCAACTGTCGCAAACACTCGGCGCGACGCTGTTGAGCGCCAACTATTCACGCTTGTTGATTGACCTGAACCGCCCACGGCATGCCCCGGACAGCATCCCGGCGCAAAGCGAAATCTATCAGGTGCCGGGCAACCGCGAACTCGACGAAGCCACGCGCGAATACCGCCGCCAGACACTGTTCAAACCGTTTCACGCACGGTTGCAGACACTGATCGACGAGCGTATCGCCAAGGGCCAACCGGTGCGGGTGGTGGGGATTCACAGTTTTACCCCGGTGTATTACGGCCAGCCGCGACCACTGGAAATCGGCGTGCTGTTCGGTCAGGCCAAGGCCTACGCGCAGCGCCTGCTTGACGGCCTCGGCGAACATCCGCTGAAAGTCGCCGGCAATCAGCCGTACAAGATCGATCCGCTGGGCGACATGACCGTGCCGGTGCATGGCGACGCACGAGGCCTGGAGTCGGTGCTGATCGAGGTGCGTAACGACTTGCTGCGCAGCCCCGAAGCCGTATCGCGCTGGGCCGGATACCTCGCGCCATTGCTGTAACGAAAGACTGCTGACGCTGTAAACGATGGACCGATATAACAACTAAAAAATGACCGACTGGCTGACAAGGAGTTGCGCTTCATGGAAATTGAAGAATTCGGCTACAAGCAAGAGTTGAAACGTAGCCTGACACTGACCGATCTGGTGGTGTACGGGATGATCTTCATGATCCCCATCGCCCCATTCGGTGTGTATGGCTACGTCAACGCCGAGGCACCGGGGATGGTGCCGCTGGCGTACATCATCGGCATGGTGGCGATGCTGTTCACGGCGTTGAGCTACGGCAGCATGGCCAAGGCTTTTCCGATTGCAGGCTCGGTGTATTCCTACGCGCAGCGCGGCCTCAATCAACACGTCGGCTTCATCGCCGGCTGGCTGATGCTCCTCGACTACCTGCTGATCCCGCCGCTGCTTTACGTCTATGCGGCGATGGCACTGAACCATTTGTACCCGGACATTCCGAAAGTCGGCTTCATTCTGGCGTTCCTGGTCAGCGCAACCTTCGTCAACCTGCGTGGCATCACCTTCACCGCGCGGATGAACATTGTCTTCCTGCTGGCGCAACTGGTGGTGCTGGGGATTTTCCTGTTCTACGCCTGGAACGCCCTGCACAACGGTGGCGGCAACGGCGAGCTGACGTTGGCGCCGCTGTATCACCCGGAAACCTTCAACTTCGCCCTGCTGATGCAAGCGGTGTCGATTGCGGTGCTGTCGTTCCTCGGTTTCGATGCGATCTCGACCCTCGCCGAAGAAATCAAGGGCGATCCGGGCAAGAGCGTCGGCAAAGCCGCGCTGATCACCCTGCTGGTCATGGGTGTGATTTTCGTCGCGCAAACCTGGATCGCCACCGATCTGGCTGCGGGCATGGGCTTCAAATCCGCCGACACCGCGTTCTATGAAATCGCCGAAATCGCTGCCGGCAGCTGGCTGGCGACCCTGACCGCTGTCGCAACCGCGCTGGCTTGGGGCGTGGCCGTGGCGATCACCTCGCAAGCCGCCGTCTCACGCCTGCTGTTCGGCATGGCGCGCGACGGCAAGCTGCCGAAAGTGCTGGCCAAGGTGCACCCGAAACACAACACGCCGTACTTGAGCATCTATCTGGTCGCGGTGCTGTCGCTGGTGATCTGCTACCTGTTCATCAACTCGGTCGACACCCTGACTTCGCTGGTCAACTTCGGCGCGCTGAGCGGCTTCATGCTGCTGCACCTGACGGTGATCAACTACTACTGGCGTCGGCAGAAGTCCGGCCAGGTCGTGCGTCACCTGATCTGCCCGGTGATCGGCTTCATCATCGTCGCGGCCATCATGTACAACATGGGCGTCGATGCGCAGAAACTCGGGCTGATCTGGATTGCTCTGGGCCTGGTGTATCTGTTCTTCCTCAACAAGCTCGGCGCCAGTACCGCGCTGCCTGACCCGAGCAACGGCTGACAAGAAAAAGAGCGGCGTCTGACGACAGATCAGGCGACCGCCGATTTATCGCGTGGAAACCGACAGTGATAGTCAGGTTCGGCGAATTCGCCGGACCTTTTGATACAGGAGTACATCCATGCTGGTCTTACGCCCAGTCGAGATAACCGATCTGCCGCAGTTGCAGCAACTGGCCCGGGACAGTCTGGTCGGCGTGACGTCGCTGCCGGACGACAGCGAACGCCTGTGCGGCAAAATCCTCGCTTCCTGCGCCTCTTTTGATAGCGCTGCGGCAGCGCCCGGCCCGGAAAACTACTTCTTCGTGCTGGAAGACCTTGATAGCCAACGCCTGCTCGGCTGCTCGGAGATTCTGGCCACTGCCGGTTTCAACGAGCCGTTCTACAGCCTGCGCAATCGGCACTTCACCAGTGCCTCGCGGGAGCTGAACATCGAGCACGGTGTGCCGGCGCTGTCACTGTGTCACGACCTCAACGATCACACGCTACTGCGTGGTTTTCACATCGACGCGGCGCTGGTGCGCACGCCGTTTTCCGAATTGCTGTCGCGCGCGCGCCTGCTGTTTATCGCCGCCCACGCACCGCGCTTCGCCGAAGCGGTGATCACCGAAATCGTCGGCTACAGCGACGAAAACGGTCATTCACCGTTCTGGGATGCGCTGGGCAAGCATTTCTTCGACCTGCCCTACGCTGAGGCCGAGCGCCTGTGCGGATTGCAGAGCCGCACCTTTCTCGCCGAACTGATGCCGCAATACCCGATCTATGTGCCGATGCTGCCGCCCGATGCGCAGGCCTGCATTGGCCGCATCCACCCGGACGGGCAGGAAGCATTCGACATTCTCGAACGCGAAGGTTTTGAAACCAACAGCTACATCGACCTGTTCGATGCCGGCCCGACCTTGTATGCGCGTACGGCGAATATCCGCTCGATCGCCCGCAGCCACACGGCGCCAGTGCAGCAACAGGCGCAAATCGATGCCCGTGGCCGGTATCTGCTGAGCAACGATGCGCTGCACGACTACCGCGCGATCATCGCCGAACTGGATTACCAGCCCGGTCAACCGCTGGCGCTCACCCCGGCAATGTGTACGGCGCTGAACGTGACCGATGGCAACCCGATCCGCCTGGTTGCCCTGTGAGCCGCGCCCGGTTCAGCACCCAACGACAGTGCCCGAACAGGCGCGTAGAAGGAGTTACCGCATGATTGTCCGACCGGTCAAAGTCAACGACTTGCCAGCCTTGATGACGCTGGTGCGCCAGGCCGGCCCGGGGTTCACCACCCTGCCGGCCAATGAAGATCGCCTGGCCCACCGGGTGCGCTGGGCGCAACGGGCGTTTGCCGCGCAAGTGGAGCGTGCCGATGCCGATTACCTGTTCGTGCTCGAAGACGATGACCTGCGCGTGGTCGGTGTCAGCGCATTATCCGGCGCGGTCGGCCTGCGCGAGCCCTGGTACAACTATCGAGTCGGACTGACCGTGAGTTCGGCGCCGGACCTGGGCATTCAGCGGCAGATTCCGACGCTGTTCCTCAACAACGAACTGACCGGCCAATCGGAGCTGTGCTCGTTGTTCCTCGGTCATGATTACCGTCACGGCAGCAACGGCCGGCTGCTATCGCTTGGGCGCTTGCTGTTTGTCGCCGAATTTCCGCACCTGTTTGGCGAGAAGATGATCGCCGAACTGCGCGGCAGTGCCGATGAACAGGGCTGTTCGCCGTTCTGGGACAGTCTGGGCCGGCACTTCTTCCAGATGGATTTCAGCCACGCCGATCACTTGTCAGGATTGGGCAACAAATCGTTCATCGCCGAACTGATGCCGCGCCAGCCGTTGTACACCTGCCTGCTCACCGAACAGGCGCAGGCGGCCATCGGCCAGGCGCATCCCAATACCGAACCGGCGTTGAAAATCCTGCAGGCGGAAGGTTTCACCCACAAAGGCTACATCGACATTTTCGACGGTGGCCCGGTAATCGAAGCACCGGTGCACAACATTCGCACGGTGCGCGATAGCCTTGAGCTGACCCTGAGCCTCGGCACGCCGGACGAACAGGCACCGCTGTGGCTGATCCATAACCGTCGCCTGGAAAACTGCCGCATCACCGTAGCCCGCGCCCGGCGGGTCGGCAGCAGCCTGGTGATCGACCGCCTGACCGCCAAGCGCCTGCAACTGCAACCGGGCAATTCGGTACGCGCGGTGATGCTGCCCAATCAACAGCAGCAGGCCGTGGCGGCCTGACTGCCCGCCTCTTTGGAGATGAATCCTTTCAGCGCAGAATTCATCCTCCAGCGTCACGGCGTAAATTCGTCATGATCCTTGACCCATTCGCGTGATAGCCTTTTCATTCTTCGGCGTTGACACATTTGCTCAAGCCTTTCCATTCCTTTGTATTGGTGGAACTCGTATGACCAGGCTTTCTCATCAAGATTTGCGCCGTAGTTTCCGTCAGCTACTGGCCTCCGACAGCTGCTATCACACCGCGTCGGTGTTCGACCCGATGTCCGCCCGCATCGCCGCTGACCTGGGTTTTGAAGTGGGGATTCTCGGCGGCTCCGTGGCCTCGTTGCAGGTGCTCGGCGCACCGGACTTCGCCCTGATCACCCTCAGCGAGTTCGCCGAACAGGCCACCCGTATCGGCCGCGTCGCTCAACTGCCGGTGATCGCCGACGCCGACCACGGCTATGGCAACGCCCTCAACGTGATGCGTACCATCGTCGAACTGGAGCGCGCCGGCGTCGCCGCCCTGACCATCGAAGACACCTTGCTGCCGGCGCAATTCGGGCGCAAATCCACCGACTTGATCACGGTTGCCGAAGGCGTCGGCAAGATCCGTGCGGCACTGGAAGCCCGGGTCGACTCGGAAATGGCAATCATCGCCCGCACCAATGCCGGCATCCTGCCAAACCAGGAAATCATCAGCCGCACCCGGCAGTATCAGGCAGCGGGCGCTGACGGCATTTGCATGGTCGGGATTCAGGATTTCGATCAGTTGGAGCAGATCGCCGAACACCTGACCGTGCCGTTGATGCTGGTGACCTACGGCAACCCGGCGTTGCGCGATGACAAACGTCTGGCCGAACTCGGCGTGCGCGTGACCATTGATGGCCATGGCGCTTACTTCGCGGCGATCAAGGCCACTTACGACAGCCTGCGCGAACAGCGGCAGATCTTCACCCAGGCGTCCGACCTGAGCGCGACCGAATTGACGCACACCTATACCCAGCCGGAGGAATACATTCTCTGGGCCAAGGAATACATGAGCGTCAAGGAGTGATGGGTTGACCGGGCTGACGCCATCGCTGGCTAGCCAGGCTCCCACAGGTTATGCGGTTCAACATCGATTGATGGTTCAGCACCAAACCCTGTGGGAGCTGGCTTGCCAGCGATGAGGCCTACCGCTACAGCGCTAAACCGGCGTCTTGTAAGCCTCTTCCCGCTGCACCGCTCGCGACTTCCACTTTTCCCACAAAAGCCCCTCTCCCGGAGGGAGAGGGACTGATTGGGGGATGCTCGGGATCTACGCCGACGTGAGAAACCGCGCTGTATCCGATTCTGAATTCAAAATGGATCTTTCAGGTCGCCGTATTCATCACAAACAACGCGATCAGTCCCCTCTCCCTCTGGGAGAGGGTTAGGGTGAGGGGCCGACACACCGCAAGTCACCTCACCTCACCGCGGCTTGGCCAACTCCATAATCATCCGCGACAACAAATAAATCCGCGGTGCCACGCTCGCCACTTCGGCGTATTCCTCTGGCGTATGAATATTGCCGCCGACAATCCCGAAACCATCCAGTGTCGGCGTGCCGACGCCGGCCGACAGACTGGCATCCGCTGCACCACCACTGCCCTCCTCGGTCAACTTGCGGCCAATCTCGCCGTAAATCCCTTGAGCCATGGCCATCAGACGGTCCGACTCAGGCGTCTGCGGCATCGGTGGCAGGCCGCGCTGTAGAGAAGTCTTCACTTCAGTTTCAGGAATCAGCTTGTCCTGCGACACCCGCGCCAGGTCCTTCTCGATCCGGTCGAACTCTTCCGGCACTGCCGCACGCACGTCAGCTTTCGCCGTGGCCTGATCGGGGATCACGTTGGTGCGGTCGCCGGCCTTGAGCACGGTGAAATTGATGGTGGTTTTCTTCGCCTCGTCGCCGAGTTTGCCCAGTTGCAAAATCTGATGCGCCGCTTCCATCGCCGCGTTGCGTCCCAGTTCCGGCGCGACGCCGGCGTGCGCGGCTTTGCCCTTGACCTCGACCAGCGCCGTCGCGCTGCCCTTGCGCCACACCACCAGACCGTCGGCCGGACGCCCCGGCTCAAGATTGAGGGTCACGTCGTGCTGTTTGGCGGTGTTCTTGATCAGGTCGGTGGCGACGTCCGAACCGGTTTCTTCGCTGGCATCGAGCAGGAAGGTGATTTGCGCGTAGTCCTTGAAATCGAGGTTTTTCAGCACTTTCAGTGCGTAGATCCCGGCGACGATGCCGCCCTTGTCGTCCATCACGCCCGGCCCGTAGGCGCGGCCGTCCTTGATGTGGAATGGCCGTTCGGCGGCGGAGCCTTCCTTGAACACCGTGTCCATGTGCGCCATCAGCAGGATTTTCGCCTTGCCGGTGCCTTTGAACGTCGCCAGCACGTGGTTGGATTTTTCCGGCGTGTTGGGCACTAACTCAATGGTGGCGCCGAGTTTTTTCAGTTCATCGATGGCGATGTCACTGACCTGTTTCAGGCCCGGTTCATAACCGGAACCGGAGTCGATATTGACCAGACGCTCCAGCAGTTTCAGCGCTTCGGGCTGATATTGCTCAGCATCGGCGAGCACTTGTTTGTGCGGTTCGGCGATGGCGTAGACAGAAGAAAATGCGAGAGACAGGCCAAGGCTGGCCGCCAGCAGGGAACGGGGAAATGAGCACGTCATGAAGCGATCCTTGTTTCGCGTCGGGAGGGATTTAACCGTACCCGACATCGGCGCGAGGCTCTACACCGAATGCGACACTGATCTAACCGACAACACAAAACCCAGCGGGAGCTACGGTGTAGGGCTCAGACCGAATCGAGCAACGTTTGCCGGGGCTTGTCATCGCAATTGCAGATCACCCGGTTACGCCCGCTCGCCTTGGCCTCGTACAACGCCTGATCGGCATCATTGAGCCAACGCGTCGCATCGACATGTGCCGGATCGTAGGCCGCCAGGCCAATGCTCAAACTGACTTTCAACGCCGGATTCTGCTCATAACCCAAAATGGCGAAACGCTCGCGCAACGCTTCCATTGCCTGGGCGGCGTTGAACAGCGGCAGTTCCGGAAGAATCACGCAGAACTCATCACCGCCGTAGCGCCCGGCAATATCAGTCGCGCGCAAATTCTGTTTGAGCATCTTGCTCAACTGGCGCAGGACGATATCGCCGGCGACGTGACCGTAAGTGTCATTGATCGCCTTGAAATGATCGATGTCGATCAACGCAATCGCCGCGCCCTGTTTCTGCCGCTTGCAGCGCTGAAAGGCGATTTCCAGTTGATCCTTCCACGCGCCGTGGTTGAGCAAACCGGTAAGGCTGTCGGTGCGGCTCAGCGCCAGCAACTCGCGTTTATGCCTGCCCAGCGTGTAGGCCTGCCGAAAGCAGATCCAGCCCAGCGCCAACGGGTACAGCAGCAGTAACGGGAAACAGGCATACATTTGCGCAGGCGAGGTCTGCGGAACGAATGCCGGAGCAAAGACCACCAGCCCGACGCCAACCCCGAGCAACTGCGCGGCAGAGCCTGCCATCAGGAAGCGTGAACCACCGATAGCGACGTTGTTCATCGCCATCATCGAAATGGTCGTCGCCGTGGGCAACGGATTGAAATGCATGGCGGCGACCCAGAAGCCGCCGAGGAACGCGTCGATCAACAGATTTCGATGTTCGGCGTGATAAGGCACGCTCGAACGGCGCGCCCATTGAAAGGCCAGGTGCGGCCAGACCAGGCCGTTGAAGAGCATCAGCGCCCAGACCCACAGCGGCGGATCCAGCGCATACATCGCCACGGATACACACAGTAGCCCAAGCAACAGCCCGAGGGTTCGCGACGTATAAAGCCTCCTGGCCAATGAAAGTCCCTTTCCTCCCGTGTTTCCCATAAGGACCTCGATCACGCACACCGCAGGACGGATGTGTTGGAAGTCTAACAGGGCGACGTTAAATAGCCATCACCGGCCAGCGGGGTGAATAGAGCGCCATCACGGCCGCACGCAGAGCAAATATTTGGCTATACATGAAAGGAGGAAAACGGAAAAACAACTATAAGAAGGAGGCCCATGCACACCTATCACGTGTTGATCATCGGCAGCGGATTTGGCGGCCAATGCGCGGCCGTCAACCTGCTCAAAGCCGGGATCGACGACTTTCGCCTGCTGGAACGCCGGGACTTCTTCGGCGGCACCTGGTGCCAGAACACCTACCCCGGCGCTGCGGTGGACGTGCCGTCGCCGCTGTATTCGCTGTCGTTCGCTTCATACCGCTGGTCGCAGATGTTCGCCGAGCAGGCCGAACTGCAGCGCTACACCGAACATGTGATCGACCAGTTCGGCTTGCGCGAGCGCGTCGAACTGCAAACCAACGTCGAACGCATCGAATGGGACGATGAGGCCAAGCACTGGGCCGTGCACACCGCCAACAAGGGCACTTTCTACGCGCAGTTCCTGATCAACGCGACCGGGCCGTTGAGCCAACCGGTAATCCCACACTTCCCCGGCCAGGATCGCTTTCAGGGCAAGACGTTTCACACAAACCATTGGGATCACCGCTACGACTATCGCGGTAAACGCGTGGCCATCGTCGGCAGCGGGGCCAGCGCGGTCCAGGTGATTCCGGCGATTGCGCCGCAGGTTGAGCAACTGCATGTTTTTCAACGCACGCCGCATTGGGTGCTGCCCCGTGCTGACCGCGCCTTCGGCCCGCGGCAACGCTGGCTGCTGAGCTTGAAACCGGCCTATAAACTGCTGCGCTGGCTGATTTACTGGCAATTCGAAACCCGGGTGATCGCGTTCAAATACTCGAAAGCGGCAATCCACATGGTCCAGCGCCAGGCGCTGCGCTTGCTCGAACGTCAGGTGCGCGACCCGGTGCTGCGGAAAAAACTCACCCCGGACTTCACCATCGGCTGCAAGCGCGTGTTGCTCTCCAACACCTATTACCCGGCGTTGAGCCGCGCCAACGTGACGCTGCACACCCGTGAGCAAGGCATCGCCTCAATCGATGAAAGCGGGATCAACACCGAGGACGGCCAGCACATCGATGTGGATCTGATCGTCTGGTCGACCGGTTACGACGCCACCGACGGGGTGATTTCCTACCCGGTCAGCGGAAAAAACGCCGTGCAACTCAGAGACGTCTGGGCGCAATACCCGCGCGCCTACCTCGGCACCAGTCTGCCGGACTTTCCCAACCTGTTTATCGTCACCGGCCCCAACACCGGCATTGGCCACACATCGGCGCTGTTCATCATCGAATCGCAGATGAACTACATCATCGACTGCATCCGCACGCTGAAAGCCCAAGGCTTGCGCAGCATCGAAGTGCGCCCCGAAGCGGAACGTACCTACACTGCAATGATCCACCGGGAAATGGAGCGCACGGTGTGGAAGTCCGGTGGCTGTCACAGTTGGTACCAAAGCAAGAGCGGTCATGTGATCGCGATGTTTCCCGGCTTCAGTTTCAGCTATTACCGCTTGACCCGGTCGCTGAAACCGGCCGACCACATTCTGTCCTGAACACGTAAAAGGAAGACGTCGATGCTTTTGCTGTTTGTCGCCCTCGCGGTTTTCGTGGCCTGGAGCTGGTTGAGTTATCCGGCGGTCGGTCATTGGCTGTATGACCTGAACATGGCCATCGAGGCCAAACTGTACAAACTGCACAAGATCGAAGTGCCGATCGCCGAGATGACGGTTTCGACTTGGCAAGGCGGGCCGTACGAGGCGGCCAGCGCGATCCTGATGTTGCACGGTTACAGCGCCGACAAAAACCTGTGGCTGCGCTTTTCCCGGCACTTCGTGCGCCAGTATCGAGTGATCATCCCGGACCTGGCCGGCCACGGTGAAACCGGCTTCAAGGCCGGCGGCGGCTACGACATCCCGCTGCAAGCCAAGCGCATGATCCAGTTGCTCGACGTCTGCGGTGTGGAGAAAGTCCATGTGGTCGGCAACTCGATGGGCGGCTACATTGCCGCGTGGCTGGCCGCGACCTACCCGGACCGGATTGCCTCGTTGGCATTGATCGACCCGGCGGGCGTCACCGCGCCCGAGGCCAGCGACATGGAGCGGCATCTGGCGCGCGGACATAACCCGTTTCTGATCAATTCGCGGGAAGAGTTCCAGCAGTTCTACGCCATGACCATGGCCTCGCCGCCGTGGGTGCCGAAACTGGTACTGGACGCCATTGCTCAGCGCTACGAACAACAGCGTGATGAACTGGAAGAGATCTTCCGCGACTTCCGCGCCAGCCCGCCGATGGAGCCGAAACTCGCCGACATCAAGTGCCCGGCGCTGTTGCTCTGGGGGCGCAAGGATCGGCTGATCGACGTCAGCAGCGTGCCGGTCTGGAGCAAAGGCATCGCCAATTTGCGCGTGGAGGTGTGGGATCACGTCGGGCATATGCCGATGGTTGAACAGCCGGGGAATACTGCAGAGCTTTATCGCGAGTTTCTGGGAAGCCAAAGATGACAATGCACCCAGCCCCTGATCGTTCCCACTCTCTGCGTGGTAATGCCTCAAGGGACGCTCCGCGTCCAGTGACGCGGAGCGTCACGGGCTGCATTCTCACGCAGAGCGTGGGAACGATCAGCAAGGGGTAAGCCTGAGATGAACATTCTTTATGACGAACGCCTCGACGGCCCGCTGCCGCAGGTGAACAAGGCCGAGCTGCTCAAGGCCTTGCAGCGCGCCGTACCAGACCTCGACATCTTGTGGCGCGAAGACGAACTGAAACCCTACGAATGCGACGGTCTCTCGGCCTATCGCACCACGCCGATGCTGGTCGCCCTGCCGCGTCGACTCGAGCAGGTGCAAACCCTGCTCAAACTCTGCCATGAAAAAAACGTCCCGGTGGTGGCCCGTGGCGCCGGCACCGGTCTGTCCGGTGGCGCCTTGCCGCTGGAACAAGGCCTGCTGCTGGTGATGGCGCGCTTCAACAACATCCTGCACATCGACCGCGCCGCACGCACCGCGCGGGTTCAGCCGGGGGTGCGCAATCTGGTGATCTCTCAGGCAGCGGCGCCGTTCGGCCTGTATTACGCGCCGGACCCCTCCTCGCAAATTGCCTGTTCGATCGGCGGCAACGTCGCCGAAAACGCCGGCGGCGTGCATTGCCTCAAGTACGGCCTGACCGTACACAACCTGCTGAAAATCGAAGTGCTGACCATCGAAGGCGAACGCCTGACGCTGGGCTCCGACGCCCTCGATTCAGCGGGTTTCGATTTGCTCGCCTTGTTCACCGGTTCCGAAGGTTTGCTGGGGATCATCACCGAAGTCACGGTCAAACTGCTGCCCAAACCGCAAGTCGCCAAAGTGCTGCTGGGCAGTTTCGATTCGGTGGAAAAGGCCGGGCGCGCCGTGGCCGAAATCATTGCGGCGGGGATCATTCCCGGCGGCCTGGAAATGATGGACAACCTCGCCATTCGCGCCGCCGAAGACTTCATTCACGCCGGTTACCCGGTCGACGCCGAAGCCATTCTGTTGTGCGAACTCGATGGCGTCGAAGCCGATGTCCACGACGATTGCCAACGGGTGCGCGAGGTCATGACATTGGCCGGTGCCACCGAAGTGCGCCAGGCGCGTGACGAAGCCGAGCGCGTGCGTTTCTGGGCCGGACGCAAAAACGCGTTCCCCGCCATCGGCCGTTTGTCGCCCGACTATTACTGCATGGACGGCACCATCCCGCGCCGCGAATTGCCCGGCGTGCTGCAAGGCATCGCCCGCCTCGGCGAAGAATACGGGTTGCGCGTGGCCAACGTGTTCCATGCCGGCGACGGCAACATGCACCCGCTGATCCTGTTCGACGCCAACCAACCGGGTGAACTGCACCGCGCCGAAGCGCTGGGCGGCAAGATCCTCGAATTGTGCGTGCAGGTGGGCGGCAGCATCACCGGCGAACACGGCGTCGGCCGCGAGAAAATCAATCAGATGTGCGCGCAATTCAATAACGATGAATTGCGCCTGTTTCACGCAGTAAAAGCCGCCTTCGACCCACAAGGCCTGCTCAATCCCGGCAAGAACATTCCGACCCTGCACCGCTGCGCCGAATTCGGCGCGATGCACATTCATGCCGGACAGTTGCCGTTCCCCGAGCTGGAGCGTTTCTGATGGTCGACGCCGATGCCGCCAGCGCCCTGCTTGATCAAGTCAACGAGGCGCGGGCCAACGCCACCCCGCTGAAGATTCAGGGCGGCAACAGCAAAGCCTTTCTCGGCCGCGAGGTCGCCGGTGAAGTGCTCGACACCCGCGTCCATCGCGGCATCGTCGGTTATGAACCGACCGAACTGGTGATCACCGCGCGCGCCGGCACGCCGTTGTCCGAGTTACTTACGACGCTGGATGCCGCCGGACAGATGTTGCCCTGCGAGCCGCCGGCGTTTGGTGACGGTGCAACCGTCGGCGGCATGATTGCCACGGGGCTGTCCGGGCCACGACGGCCATGGTCAGGCTCGGTGCGCGATTTCGTCCTCGGCACCCGAGTCATCAGCGGCCTCGGCCAGCACTTGCGCTTTGGCGGTGAAGTGATGAAAAACGTCGCCGGTTATGACCTTTCACGGCTGATGGCTGGCAGTTTCGGCTGCCTCGGCGTCATCACCGAAGTCTCGCTGAAAGTCCTGCCCAAACCGCGCCAATGCCTGAGCATTCGTCTCGATATCGATTGCACCCGGGCACTGGCCAACCTCGCCGAATGGGGCCAGCAACCGTTGCCGATCAGCGCTGCCTGTCACGACGGTGAAAGTCTGTATCTGCGTCTCGAGGGCGGCGAAGGTTCGGTGACGGCGGCGCATCAACGCCTCGGTGGCGAGCCGTTGGACTCGCAGTTCTGGCGTGATCTGAACGAACAGCGCCTGGCGTTTTTCGACGAAGGCCTGCCACTGTGGCGCCTGTCGCTGCCGAATAATCTCGGGCCGCTGGACCTGCCCGGCGCGCAGTTGATCGACTGGGCCGGCGCGCAACGCTGGCTGAAATCCGACGTCGAGCACATTCACATCCTTGCTCAGGAACTCGGCGGCCATGCCACGTGTTTCAGCCATGGCGCCAGCGACTCGCCGTTCCAGCCACTGGCGCCAACGCTGCTGCGCTATCACCGGCAACTCAAGGCGCAACTCGACCCGCAAGGGCTGTTCAACCCCGGCCGGATGTACGCGGAGTTCTAGCCATGCAAACCACCCTCAGCGAACAATCGCGCCAGTTGCCCCGCGCCGCCGAGGCCGAAAAAATCCTCCGCAGCTGCGTGCATTGCGGTTTTTGCAATGCGACCTGCCCGACCTATCAATTGCTCGGCGATGAACTCGACGGCCCGCGCGGGCGCATCTACCTGATCAAACAAGTGCTCGAAGGCGCACCGGCCACGGCGCAGACGCAACTGCATCTTGATCGCTGCCTGTCCTGCCGCAACTGTGAGACCACCTGCCCGTCCGGTGTCGATTATCACAACTTACTCGACATCGGCCGCGCGGTGGTCGATCGCGCAGTGCCGCGCCCGGCTGCGCAACGTCTGTTGCGTGAAGGCTTGCGCGCGTTGGCGCCGAATCCGGGATTGTTCAAAGGCTTGCTGCGGGTGGGCTCGACGTTCCGCCCGCTGTTGCCGCGACTGCTGGAAAACAAACTGCCGCAGTATCTGCCACTTGCCGGTTTGCGCCCTGCCCCGCGCCATGCGCGGCGGGTGTTGTTGCTTGAAGGCTGCGTGCAACCGGGCTTGGCGCCGAACACCAATGACGCCACGGCGCGGGTGCTGGATCGCTTGGGCATCAGCGTCACGCCGGTGGCCGAGGCCGGGTGTTGCGGCGCGCTGGACTATCACCTCGACGCGCAAGCCAAAGGCCTCGATCGCGCACGGCAGAACATCGACGCCTGGTGGCCACACCTACAAAACGGTGCCGAAGCCATCGTGCAAACCGCCAGTGGTTGCGGCGCTTTCATCAAGGACTACGGGCATTTGCTCGAAGACGATCCGGCGTATGCCGCCAAGGCACGGCAGATCAGTGAGCGGACACTGGATCTGGTGCAGATTCTCGATCGCGAACCGCTGGAAAAAGTCTGCGCGGCGAGCGAGCGGCGGATTGCCGTGCATTGCCCGTGCACCCTGCAGCATGCGTTGAAACTGGGCGGCGCGGTGGAAGCCGTGCTGACTCGGCTGGGTTTCAACCTGACGGCGGTGCCGGACGGTCATTTGTGTTGCGGCTCGGCCGGCACTTATTCGCTGACGCAACCGGTGCTGGCCCGGCAACTGCGCGACAACCGCCTCAATGCGCTGGAGAGCGGACGCCCGGAATTGATCGTCACCTCCAACGTCGGCTGTCAGAGCCATCTGGGCAGCGCCGGGCGCACGCGTGTGATGCACTGGATCGAACTGCTGGATCAGTCGTTGGCAGAATGAAGTTCGTAGGATTCTTCGTTTGCCCGCGTGCGAGAAGGCTGCGATCTTTTCCACCATTCACTCCGTGACCGTGGCAGGAATTTTTTTCATGACCGTGCAGCCGTTCGTCAGCCCCGACCTGATCCGCCAACGCTTCTCCAAAGCGATGTCCGACATGTACCGCGAAGAAGTGCCGTTGTACGGTGCGCTGATGGCGTTGGTGGAGCAGACAAACCGCGAGGTGCTTGCAGTTCAGCCGGCTATTGCCGAGCAGCTCGACAGCACCGGTGAAATCGAGCGGCTGGACATGGAGCGTCACGGCGCGATCCGCGTCGGCACCGCCACGGAACTGGCCACCCTCGCCCGCCTGTTCGCGGTGATGGGCATGCAACCGGTGGGCTATTACGACCTGACGCCGGCGGGCGTGCCGGTGCATTCCACGGCGTTTCGTGCGGTGCATGAAGATGCGCTGCAGATCAGTCCGTTCCGAGTGTTCACTTCGTTGTTGCGGCTGGAGTTGATTGAGGATCCTGAACTGCGTGCCTTTGCCGAGTCAGTGTTGGCCCAGCGTTCGATCTTCACCCCGCAGGCGTTGCGCCTGATCGCACAAGCTGAAAGCGCAGGCGGACTGGATGAAAGCGCAGCCGAGGCATTCGTCCTGCAGGCACTGGAAACTTTTCGCTGGCACCACAGCGCCACGGTCAGCGCCGCGCAGTACCAGACCCTGAGCGCCCAGCACCGTTTGATCGCCGACGTGGTGGCATTCAAAGGCCCGCACATCAACCACCTGACCCCGCGCACGCTGGACATCGACCGTGTGCAGGAACAGATGCCGGCCCACGGCATCACGCCCAAAGCGGTGATCGAAGGTCCGCCGCGCCGTCAGTGCCCGATCCTGCTGCGTCAGACCAGTTTCAAGGCGCTGGATGAGCCGATTGCCTTCACCGATCAGAATGAAACCCGTGGCAGCCACAGCGCTCGCTTCGGTGAAATCGAACAGCGTGGCGCAGCGCTGACCCCCAAGGGCCGCGCGTTGTACGACCGTTTGTTGAATGCCGCTCGCGATGAACTGGGGGACTTCCCCAACGAAGCCAACGCCGCACGCTACAACGCGCTGATGACTCAGCACTTTGGCGAATTTCCTGACAGCGTTGAGGGCATGCGTGAACAGGGGCTGGCGTACTTTCGCTATTTCGCCACAGAAAAAGGCCTTGCGGCGGGTAGGCTGGCTGATGCGTCGCTGGAGGATTTGTTGCGCGACGGCCATGTGAAAGCCGAACCGTTGGTGTACGAAGATTTCCTGCCGGTCAGTGCGGCGGGGATTTTTCAGTCGAACCTCGGCGATGCGGCGCAGGCGCATTATGGCGAGCATTCCAATCGCCAGGCCTTCGAACAGGCGCTGGGGCGCGCGACCATTGATGAGTTGGCGTTGTATGCCGAGACGCAGCAACGTTCGATCGAGGAATGCGCCAAAGTATTGGGCCTTGATCGATCCTTGGATTAGCCCGGCCTCTGTGGCGAGGGAGCTTGCTCCTTCGCCACAAAGTCAGTGTTGTAATCAGCGCAATCGGGACAACAACGCAAATGCGGTTTCCTCGGAAGACGCCGGATTCTGCCCGGTCAGCAACAAGCCATCCTCACGGGTGTAACTCGACCAATCCGCGCCTTTGGAGAAAATCCCGCCCTTGGCCTTGAGTTCATCTTCGACCAGAAACGGCACGACATTGGTCAACTGCACCGCTTCTTCTTCACTGTTGGTAAACCCGGTGACTTGCTTGCCCTTGACCAGCGGCTGGCCGTCCTGCCCCTTGGTGTGGCGTAACACACCCGGCGCGTGACACACCGCCGCCACGGGTTTGCCGCCGTTGTAAAACGCCTCGATCAGCGCGATCGAGTGCCGATCCTCGGCCAGATCCCACAGCGGGCCGTGGCCGCCGGGATAGAACACGGCATCGAAATCCGCTGCTTTCACGGTGTCCAGCTTGACCGTCGAAGACAGTGCCGATTGCGCGGCGGAATCCTTGCGAAAACGCTCGGTGGCATTGGTCTGCGCGTCCGGCTCGTCACTCTTCGGGTCCAGTGGCGGCTGACCGCCCTTGGGGGATGCGAGGGTCAGCTGCGCCCCGGCGTCCTTGAACACGTAATACGGCGCCGCGAATTCTTCCAGCCAGAAGCCGGTTTTCTTGCCGGTATCGCCCAGTTGATCGTGGGAGGTCAGAACCATCAGGATTTTCATGTCGTTCTCACTCGTATGGGGATTGTTCAGGCGCCTTTGGCGCGGGTGTGAGTGATTGACCCTGGAGGACGGCGGATCGTTTCACCCGGCTCAATGATGGCGCTTGGCCTTACTGCGCAAGAAGTTGCGCACTTGCTGACGAAATCTGGCTCTCGATCTCGCTACAGCCCTTGATCTGCGTGGCTTCCAGACGAGTGCGCAAGAAGTTGCGCAGTACTGCGCAACTTCTTGCGCACTTTTGCCATTGATCAGCGACAGCGAGCGGCGAAAAACGCAGTCAAAACTGCTTTCGTCCAGCGCCACCGGGGGTCTCGCAAAAGCTGGCACGCTCCTTGATAACAGTCAGGCACCCACCGGGCGATTCCGCCTCCCGGGCACCCTAAATTTATCCGCAAGGAGAGCACCCCATGGCAACACCAGCGTACATGTCGGTTACCGGCGAAAAACAAGGCCTGATCACTGCAGGCGCTTTCACCGCTGACTCCGTAGGCAACACCTACCAGGAAGGCCACGAAGACCAGGTTATGGTTCAGGCTTTCAGCCACGACGTGATCATCCCGCGTGACCCACAATCCGGTCAGCCAACCGGTCAGCGCGTTCACAAGCCAGTTGTGATCACCAAGGTCTACGACAAGGCTTCGCCTCTGCTGCAAGCTGCTCTGACCTCCGGCGAGCGCATGAGCGAAATCGTTATCCAGTGGTTCCGCACTTCTGCTCAAGGTACCCAAGAGCACTACTACACCACCAAACTGGAAGACGCGATCATCGTCGCCATCAACAACAAAATGCACAACTGCCAGGATCCAGGCAACTCGCACTTCACCCACCTGGAAGAAGTGCAGTTCACCTACCGCAAAATCACCTGGACCCACGAAGTATCCGGTACTTCGGGTTCCGATGACTGGCGTGCTCCAGTCGTTTAATTACGGCTGATCGTTACAAGCATCGGCCAGCTCTGCTGGTCGATGTTGTTTTCGCAACTCCAGATTTTTGTGACAGCACGAGGAACAAGGGATGTTCGCGCCGGCCAATGAAACCCACTTTGCCCTGACTATCGAAGGTCTTTCCGCTGACTTTCAGGTGTTTACCCTGCAAGGCCGGGAAGCCATCAGCCAGCCTTTTGTCTTTGAGGTGGAGCTGGTCAGTGAGCAGCCGTCGCTGGACCTCGAAACCCTGCTGCACAAGCCGGCCTTCCTGCAACTGTCGCCCGACGGCAGCGGCATTCACGGCCAGATCTACCGCGCCGCGCAAGGCGATTCGGGCAAACGCCTGACCCGTTATTCGGTGACCCTGCGTCCGCAATTGTCCTACCTGGCGCACCGCGTCAATCAACGCATCTTCCAGAACCTCACCGTGCCGAAAATCATCGGCAAGGTCCTCGAAGAGCACGGTATTCAAAGCAACGCCTACGAATTCAAGACCGGTTCGATTTATCCCGAGCGCGTTTACTGCGTGCAATACGATGAATCGGACCTGCATTTCATCCAGCGCCTGTGCGAGGAAGAAGGGATCCACTACCACTTCGAGCACACGGCAACGGCGCACAAACTGGTGTTCGGCGATGACCAGACGGTGTTCCCGAAACTCAAACCTGTGGCCTATCAGCAAGACTCGGGCATGGTCGCCAGCGACCCGGTGATCAAGCGCTTCGACCTGCGCCTGGAAACCCGTACCAGCCGCACCACGCGCCGCGATTACGACTTCGAAAAACCACGCATCACCCTCGAAAGCGAGAACCGTGGCGACGCCCTGCCCGACCTTGAGGATTACGATTATCCCGGTCGCTTCGTTGATCGCGAGCGTGGCAAACATCTGGCCAAACGCGCCCTCGAGCGGCATCGCAGCGACTTCCAGTTGGCTGAAGGCAAGAGCGATCAGCCATTACTGGTCAGCGGCCACTTCCTTGCGCTCACCGCGCACCCGAAAGCCAAGTGGAACGACCTCTGGTTACTGACCGAAGTCCTCCACGAAGGCAAACAGCCGCAAGTCCTCGAAGAGTCGGTGACCAGCGATACCACCGCGCTGAAAGACGATTTCCACCAGGGCTACCGTAACCGTTTCCAGGCCACGCCGTGGGACGTGCCGAATCGCCCGCCCCTGCGCCACCCGAAACCACGCATTCTCGGCAGCCAGAGCGCCGTGGTCACCGGCCCGAAAGGCGAAGAGATCCACTGCGACGAATATGGTCGCGTCAAAGTGCAATTCCATTGGGACCGCGAAGGCCAGGCCGACGACAAAACCAGTTGTTGGCTGCGCGTCTCCAGTGCCTGGGCCGGCGCCCAGTACGGCGGCATCGCCATCCCGCGCATCGGCATGGAAGTGCTGGTCACCTTCCTTGAAGGCGATCCCGATCAACCGCTGATCAGCGGCTGCCTGTACCACAAGGAAAACACCGTCCCGTATGAGCTGCCGGCGAACAAGACCCGCAGCACCTTCAAGACCCTGAGCTCGATGGGCGGTGGCGGCTACAACGAACTGCGCATCGAAGACAAAAAAGGTCAGGAACAGATCTACCTGCACGCCCAGCGTGATTGGGACGAAAACGTCGAGCACGACCAGAAAATCCGCGTCGGCAACGAACGCCACGACACCGTCGAAAAGAACAGCTACAGCGAATTCAAGGCCGAAGAACACCACACCGTCTACGCCGACCGCAAAGTCGAAACCCGCGCCAACGACCACCTGACCGTCGGCGTCAATCAGCACATCAAGATCGGCACCGGCCAGTTCATCGACGCCGGGCAAGAAATCCACCTCAGCAGCGGCATGAAAGTGGTGATGGAAGCCGGCGCCGAGCTGACCCTGATCGGCGGCGGCAGCTTCATCAAAATCGACGCCGGCGGCGTGACCCTGAGCGGCCCGGTGATCAACATGAACTCCGGCGGCAGCCCCGGCAGCGGCACCGGCGCCGCCCCGCTGATGCCCGGCCTGCTGAAACAGGCCGACGCCGACAAGGCCGGCCAGGTCCTCACCCCGGCCCAGATCAACACCCTCAAACGTAACGCGCCGTTCTGCGAAGAATGCGAAAAATGCAAGGCAGGTGCCTGTGCCATCTGATCGAATTACGCCCAAGGATTGGCTGGCGCAACAGCCGTTGCAGACTGGCGAGCGCTTGTATTTGGTTATTAGTGCGGCGAGTGATTCCGACGCGCTGAAAACCCTCTACCTCTCCGAACCCACCGCCCAGCTCATCCCGATCTGGGGCGGCACGCCCTACTCCACCTGGCAACCGGTGATGCCCTACGTTACCGAACTCAAACCCAACTCGGCATTCTTGCCGTGGATCGCCGAAACCGACGCCCTTGACTGGGGCTGGCTGGCCATCTCACGCGCCGAACCGAACGACGTGTTCGAGCATCTGCGCAGCCTGACTCAGGTGAAAATGCCGGATGGGACCGAGGTGTTTTTCCGGTTTTGGGATGGACGGCATATCTACCCGATTCTGCATGGGCTGGGGGAGAAGGCTGGGGAAGTGCTGCCGATGTTTGAGCGGTATCTGATTAATGGGCAGTCGCTGGAGGTTGGGACGCGGGTGTTGCCGAAGGTGAAGGATTGGCCGTGGTGGGAGGTGCCGAAGGCGTTACTGGACGGCTTGGCCAAGGAAAATCCGACGACGCTGATCAGCAACTTGATGCAGTGGCTGGAAGAAGACCGACCGGACATTTACACCGCCTGGCCCGAAAACAACCTGAAGCTGAAAATCAGCCGTTTCGTGCGCCGTCCGGACGCACCAAAAAACCTTAAAGAAGCACTGTTAAACCACCTGATTCTGGAGCAAGGCTGATGGATCGCGTTGCCTTTGTTGACAACCAACTGAACACCTTCAAGGACAGTTTGAAGCTGTATCAGGAACAAACCAAAACCTGGTACGCGAGGGCCGCCGACAAAGCCAGTCGCGCCGCTGACCTGCCCTCTCTGCTGGGTATGGAGCGAGTGATCAAGGTTGGCGACACCAGCAAAGCGGTGAGCATGACCGACGGTAATTTCACTTCGAACGTTGCTCAGTGCCCGCTCAAGGGACCGTTGCTGATCGAGAGTAAATTCGAGTCGGTTTACGACATTCCTATTGGCGAAATCGAAGTCGAAATCGTCGCTGTGGAAGGTGGCGCAGTCAGCAAGGTCAAACTCGACGCACAAGGCAAAGCCGCCTGGACCGGGGGTATTCCAGGCAAATTCTATGAGATTCGCGTTCATAACGAAGTGACGCCGGCACAAATCGATGCGCTGTTCAGCTCCTACAGCGGCGTGACAGCTGACCTGGAAGGTTTTCTTCGCAAAGAGTGGGCCGGATTCAAACCGCAATGGTCGAACGTTTCCACCTCGGGCAC
Source organism: Pseudomonas sp. (assembly GCF_049300855.1). Lineage (GTDB taxonomy): Bacteria > Pseudomonadota > Gammaproteobacteria > Pseudomonadales > Pseudomonadaceae > Aquipseudomonas. The sequence continues at coordinate 50,203 of NZ_JBAQKH010000048.1, forward strand.
CGCGATGGCGATTGGCACCGGCATTCTTGAAGGTGGCTGGGAGGCCATCAAGGGTGTGTGGGATGGCATCAATCAGGTGCTCGACATCCTGCAAGACCCGGGAAAATTCAAAGATGATCTCGGTGCTGGCGCACAAAAGCTAATCGATATCGCCCAAAGCACACCGGACGTCATGAAAAAGGCCATGTTGCTGGCCAGTGACGAAGCTGCTTTGTTCCTGTTGGTACGCAGCGCCGTGATCTGGTTGGCGGGCTTGCCGCCGATGAAGATGGCGGGCGACATAGCGAAAACCACCACGGCAATGGTCGTTGGTATCGCCATCGATATCGTGATTGGTGTGGTATTGACCATCGCGGCCGAAGGCACCGGGGTGATCTACCTTGCTGCCCGACTGAAGAATTACGGTGAGCTTGTCATCAACGCCGTGGTCGGTTTCGTTAAGTCGCTGTTCAAGATCATCAATGGATTCATGGAATACGTCGCGAAATACACCGCTGTTGCGGCGCGGGGTGTGACGGCCAAGGTGAGAAACGGAATTTCTGAGTTGCGTTTTGATGGGAAGAAAAACGCGAAACTTGCCGAAGGCAAAATAGCTGACGATGCCTCGAAGCAAGCCACGACTCCCGCTAATAAAAGCGCGGAGCCTGTGTCCTGCACGCGCGTCGACAAGTGCCCGGTTTCGATGGTGACCGGTGAAGAACTGTTGACGCTGACCGATGGTCAACTCGATGGCCTGCTGCCGTTTGAATGGACACGCCTCTATCGAACCAGCGCAGTGGAAATCGATTGCGGCCTAGGTTATGGCTGGAGCCACGCACTCGCGCATCGTGTCGAGATCGTTGGTGACGAAGTCATCTGGACCGACCACGAGAACCGCGCCACAGTTTTCCCACTTCCAAGCGAGCAACGTCCGGCCATCACCAACAGCCTTTCCCGTGCTGCCATTTTTCTCGGTGACGACCCATCGGAACTGATTCTCGCCCAAGCCGGCAAGCGACCATCGTTCTACCACTTCCGCTTTAACAGCAAAGGCGCCACCCTGATCGCCATCAGCGACAGCTATGGCAATCGACTGCACGTTACACGCGACATCCACGGTCGCATCAAACGCCTCGACAACGGCGCCGGTCGCGCCCTGCTTCTACGTTACGACCGCAAACACATTGTCGCAGTCGATTATCAGCAGTTCCTGCCTGCGGACAATCTGGAGGACGCCTGGAATACGGTGCAAACGCTGGTCACCTACAGCTATGACACCCAGTATCGTCTGATCGAGGCGAAGAACGCGGCCGGTGAAGCCGAACATTATCGCTACAACGAACAGCACGTCATTCTCGAGCGGCAACTGGCGGGCGGTGCTGCGTTCTACTGGGAGTGGGAGAACGAAGGCAAACTGTCTCGTTGCACACATCACTGGGCCAACTTCTCGCAGATGGAGGCGCACTACGCCTGGGATGACAAAGGCAGCGTGACTGTCACCAACGCCGACGGCAGCGAAGAGGTGTACACCCACGATGATCAGGCGCGACTGATCAGCAAGATCGACCCGGACGGTGCCGAGCACCTCAAGGCCTACAACGACAAAGGCCAACTGATCGCGGAGAAGGATCCGTTGGGCGCGGTCACCGAGTACCGCTACGACGACAACGGCTTGATGACTGCCGTCATCCCGCCAGAAGACGAAGCCACCACCTACGAATACATCAACGGTTTCATCAGCGATGTTCATCGCGGCAAAGCCAGTTGGAAGTACCAACGCAACCGTCAGGGCGATATCACCCAGCAAATCGATCCGGACGGCAATGCCACGCTATACAGCTACGACGGCCAGGGGCGTCTGCTGGAGATTCGCCACCCGGACGGCAGCCGTCATCAACTCGGCTGGAACAACCTCGGCCAGTTGCTGGAAGAACGCCTGCCCGATGGCGGCCAGCGCAAATATCGCTACGACGCACTGGGTCGGCAGATCACCCGCCAGGAAGAATCCGGCGCCATCACCCAATATCAATGGGACGCAGCTAATCGTCTTGCCCAAGTCACGCTACCGGGCGGTGCAACCCGTGCGTTTACCTATAACGCTTACGGCAATGTCACCGCCGAACGCGATGAACTCGGCCGCATCACTCGGTACGAATACGCCGACAACCTGCATCTGGTCAGCCGCCGCATCAATCCGGACGGCAGCCAACTGCGCTATCGCTATGACAACTCACGTCTGCTGCTGACTGAAATCGAAAACGAGCGCGGCGAGCAATACCACCTCGACTACTACGCCAACGGCCTGATCCAGCAGGAAACAGGCTTCGACGGTCGTCGCACGGCTTACGAGTATGACCTCAACGGCCAACTGCTGAAGAAAACCGAATTCGGCGACGATGGCAGCGAACTGGTCACTGAGTATCAGCGCGATGCTGCTGGTCGGCTGCTGGTGAAAACCCTGGCCGATGGCGAAGAAATCCACTACAGCTACGACGCCCTCGGTCGCCTCGTAAACGTCGATGACGGCAACTGGCCGCTCGCCTACAAATACGACCTGCAAGACCGCCTGATCGAAGAACACCAAGGCTGGGGCACCCTGCGCTACGAATACGACAGCGTTGGTCAGCTCAAACACTGCCGCCTCCCTGACGGCAGCAAACTCGATTACCGTCATCAACCGGGCGGGCAACTGAGCAACATCGACCTCAATGGCTCACGTCTGACCTCTCACCAGTTCAGTGCTGGGCGCGAACAAAAACGTCAGCAAGGTTTGCTGCTCAGCCAATACCAGTACGACGAACAAGGCCGCCTGCAAGCCCACACTGTTGGCCAGCGAGACAAGAACCTGTTCCAGCGTCGTTATAATTACGATGCCAACGGCAACCTCGCTGGCATTGATGACAGCCGCAAAGGCAATCGCAGCTACCACTACGACCCGCTCGATCGACTCATCAGCGTGCGCGGTGCTACGCCGGAAAGCTTCGCCCATGACCCGGCGGGCAACCTGCTGGGCCAAAGTAATGAAGGCACAGCAAACCTCGCCAACGTCAAAGGCAACCGCCTGCTGATGCAGGGTGATCGTCACTACGAGTACGACGCGTACGGCAACCTGACTCGCGAACGCCGTGGCACAGGACAGAAACTCGTCACCGAGTATCGTTACGACTGCCAGCACCGCTTGATCGGCGTTAGCCTGCCGGGTGGCAGCACTGCAACCTACAAGTACGATGCCTTCGGTCGACGTATAGAGAAAACCGTCGACGGCCACATCACCGAATTCCTTTGGCAAGGCGAACGCCTGATTGCCGAAAGCGCCGAAAACCGCTACCGCAGTTACATCTATGAACCGGGCAGCTTCCGTCCGTTGGCCATGCTCGATGGCGAAGGCCCACGTAAAGCCACGCCGTTCTATTACCAACTCGACCACCTCGGCACACCGCAGGAGCTCACCGACTACAGCGGCGAGATCATGTGGTCGGCGAAGTACCGAGCCTACGGTAATCTCGCCGCGCTGGACGTCAGCGAGATCGATAACCCGTTGCGGTTCCAGGGCCAGTATTTCGATGCGGAGACAGGGTTACATTACAACCGCCACCGCTACTACAATCCGGGGACTGGGCGGTTTTTAACGCCGGATCCGATCAAGCTTGCGGGAGGACTGAACAACTACCAATACGTTACCAACCCAACTGGGTGGATTGACCCCTTAGGGCTAAACAACTGCCCTGGCGTCACCATGCATAAAGGCGTGCCCATCAGTAATGATGCTCGAGGTCACCTTGAAAGAGCCGATGGCTATAGCTCCAAGTCTGGCGTTAAAGGAGCTCATAACCGAGATGATTTCCTCCAAGCAGCCACTGACAATAAATTACATATCCTTTCAGAGACGCAAAGTCCCAGCACCCCTGGTCTCTCGGAAATTACCTATGGGCGAGACTCTCTGGACAGAACGGGTAAGGTTGATGGTATTAAGGAGTTTGGTAATCCGAAAACAGTCTACGACCCGAGTGTAATATCTACTGACCAGATGTTCGAGGCGGGGAAAGAGGCCGCTGCCTCAGGTTACAGCGAAGCGAAAGCCAGTGGAAAGCGGGTATATAGTGCGTACCATGATGGTATAAAATTTCGAATTTATCTGGACGAGTCGCTAACAACCGTCACAAATTTCCACCCTTCTATGAAGTGATGACAAGAATATGACTACGCTGACTACAAGCCAAAAAAGCACAATCAATAATTGCTTATTAGATCTTTTGGAGTCCTCATCGCTGCACAACTCCAGCTTTCTTCCAAAAGCGCTGGAAAGCCTTCTCGACTCACAAGGATTCGGAATTGAAATGTCAGGAATTTATATCAGCACTGATGCTGACCCAGATAACATCCCCGAATACCTAATAGAAGGTATTGCATTCGAATTCATGGAGAGCCATGTTTCCCTACCTTTCAATGAGGCCATTGAGTGCATAATAGAGTGGTGTCAGTCGGAAAAACTGCCGAAAACTATGCATATCGAGCCAACGCTGAAAAAACTGCAAGATAAATACAAATAATCCGATCCACTTCGAATTATCTTACACGGGGAATAAAACGAGGTAAAACGGGGGCAGACCCTGAGGGATCCCCGAATTTTCTTACAGAAAATCAAGAAGTTGGAATATTGAAGAGACCTGCATGAGTCGGCAACTTGGTTTGCACCACACAAATACAAGAAACCGAACCCATGCAGGCCATCCGATTTTTACACAGAGCGCTCGCTCAAGCACTGCCCTCTATCCATTCTCGCCGCCTGACATCACTGATGAGTTGTGTCAGTTCGTTACTGCATGGACGTCGCCTGACACTGACCGCTCTTGGGCGCTTCATGAAGGGGCGTGCTTACCCCAAGCATTCGATCAAGCGTGTGGATCGCTTGCTGGGCAATCAACACTTGAGGTCAGAGCGCCCATTGTTCTATTGGGTAATGCTCCGGGCATTGCTGGGTTCGTTGAAGCATCCTTTGATCCTGGTCGACTGGTCTCGAATTGACG
>NZ_JBAQKH010000049.1:0-1562 GCF_049300855.1 Pseudomonas sp.
CACATAATCTTGAAATGTATGAATTTCATCCAGACTTAATTGCGTTTCGTCCTGCCGAGCAGCAATATAAAGCAATTGTCGAAATTTCTAAATTACCAGAAGCTCGTCTCATTATTGCTAGACATGACCAAACGATCGTTGGGTATGTTACATACTTATATCCTGATCCGCTCGAGCGATGGTCAGAAGGAAAGATTGAAAACTTAATTGAACTCGGGGCGATTGAAGTTGTCCCAGCCTTTCGTGGTTGCTCTGTCGGAAAAAATTTATTAGAAGTTTCAATGATGGACGATCATATGGAAGATTACATTATATTAACGACTGAATATTATTGGCACTGGGATTTAAAACAAACAGGCTTAAATGTTTGGGAATACCGAAAAGTAATGGAAAAAATGATGAATGCTGGTGGTTTACAATGGATGGCTACAGACGATCCTGAAATTTGTTCACATCCTGCCAACTGTTTAATGGTCCGCATCGGTAAACGTGTTGATACGGATTCCATTCAAGCATTCGATCGTCTACGTTTTCACAATCGTTTTATGTATTAATAAAGGGGGCAACTGGAATGATTGTAGAAGAAATTATGAATCAAGATGTAGTAACACTGCATCCAAACGATACAATTGAAACAGCAATCCGAACGATACGTACGAAAGGCATTCGGCACATTCCAATTGTCGATCAAAATAATCATGTCGTAGGCATTATTTCTGATCGGGATGTAAGAGATGCAAGTCCGTCTATTTTAGATGAACAAGTTTCACTCGATATGCTGAAGCAACCGCTTGAACTCATAATGAAACACCCTGTTATGACTTGTCACCCTCTCGATTTCGTTGAGGAAATTGCGACTTTATTTTTTGAAAATAAAATAGGCTGTCTTCCTGTTACGAAAGCTGGAAAACTCGTAGGTATCATTTCTGAATCTACAGTGCTGCACACGTTAGTAAAATTAACAGGAGCTCATCAACCGAGTTCACAAATTGAAATTCAAGTAAAAAATGAACCTGGTATTCTTGGAAAAGTCGTTGCTATTTTTAGTGATTTACAAATAAATATTGTGAGCGTTCTCGTCTACCCAGCAAAAGATGAGAATGATAAAGTACTCGTTTTCCGCATTCAAACGATGAATCCTTTAAGGGTGATTGAAGCACTTGAAACAGAAGGCTATCGTGTTTTATGGCCGAACATAATGGGGATGCAAGCATGAGTAGCGCCTTCATTTATTCGGATGACTTTCGGGGCTATTCATTTAGCCCTGATCATCCTTTTAACCAACTACGCGTCACACTTACGTATGATTTATTACAAAAGAGCGGTTTTATCTCTCCCTCTCAAGTCATCGCGCCACGGATGGCTACAGATGAAGAGATTGCCTACGTTCATACAGCGGAGTACATAAATGCGGTAAAACGTGCTGGAGAAGGTAAGTTAGAAAAATCAATTGCGATGACATATGGACTTGGAACAGAAGATACACCAATGTTTCCAAATATGCATGAAGCAAGTGCATTACTCGTTGGCGGAACATTAACAGCTGTCGATGCTGTTATTTC
>NZ_JBAQKH010000050.1:0-1683 GCF_049300855.1 Pseudomonas sp.
GCCCGTCCGTGCTTGCGGAACGGATCAGGTGGCTGATGGGCGCAGGCGGCACAGTTGTCGTGGTGGGCGGACCCGGGCCTGATGGGCTGGCCGTGCTCCGTTTCCGTCCGGATATCTGGACTGAAAGCCTCGAGTGCTACCTGGCGGAGCTTTACGTGACTCCCGGCCGGCGTGGCCAGGGACTGGGGCGTGCACTGATGAAGGCGGCGATCGAGCAGGCCAGGCGTCATGGCGCGGATCGCATGGATCTCAGCACCAGCGAGGACGATGTGGCCGCCCGCGCCCTTTACGAGCGCCTTGGCTTCACCAACCGCGAAGGCGGACCCGACGGGCCGGTCAATTACTTCTACGAAAGAGAGCTGTAGGGGCGGGATCGATGTGCTCTTGCCGGCCGTCTCCAGCCCGGCGCACAGATCTAGATGATCCGGAGCAGCGCGGTCCTTCCGCGCGCTTCGCGTCGCTAGGCCCGATGCAACGACCTGCGCAAGAATGGTCCGCTTGCCGTCCCGGCTCCCTACCACTAGATACATGTGCACGTCCGTGGGGCGGCACAGCCCCGCCAGCAAGTCACAACCACACACTTAGAGCGGCTTACCCAGGCTGGTCACCGGGCGGGCGCTTGACCAGCGACCGCGCTAGCCCCAATGCGATGCGTTGCTGATCACCAGGTCGCGAGACGCTGGCCAGGACGGCGACCGCCTGCCGGGTCTCTGGGAAGATCGCCAGGAAGGCGGAGTATCCACCGGTGGCGCCGTTGTGCCAGATCATGGCGTTCCCGGACGGGAGGGAATCAATTATCCAGAACATGCCGCTGCGCCGGTTCGGTCGCGTGGTCTCGACGTCCGGGACCGGCGTCAAGGAGCCGTATCCTGGCGCGGTCCGATCCAGGATGGCGGTCAGGAGCCGGGCCATGTCCCCGATCGTGGCGATGACCCCGCCGGCCGGGGCATAGCCGTCCAGGACCCACGGGGCACGGGGCAGACCCGTCGCTGACCAGCCAGGCGCTGCCTTCTGTTGCCTCGTGGCCACCGCGGCCGAGGACATGCCAAGCGGGGTGAAGACCCGCGCCCGGAGCAGGTCCGCGAAACTGCAGCCTGCCCGTCCGGCCAGAATCTGGCCCAGCAGGGCCGCACCGAGGTTGGAGTAGGCGGCCTGCCCGCGGCGGCGCAGGCGCTGCCGGCCCGCCAGGGCGATCACCCGGGACGGCGTGGTGCCCCGGTAGGGATCAAGACCGACAAAAGCGAAGACGGCGATGCGGGCCGCCGTGCGCGGGTCCACAGGCAGCCGGGGCAGCCCCGACGTGTGGGTGCACAGTTCCCGCACGGTCACCGTGGCTGCCCTCGTACAGTCAAGGGCCGGCAGGAGCTCCGCGGCGGTGCTGTCCATCGACAACTCGCCGCGCTCGATGGCGTCGGCCAGCATCATCCCGGTCAGCGCCTTAGTCACCGATCCTGTCTCGAACAGCGTTCCGGCGTCCGCCCTGATGAATGCCGAGCGAACCGGCGCGGGAGCCCCCAGGTCAACGGTCACTGCCGCTACCCGCCGGGAGCGGCGGCCCGCCAGCCGGGCCAGATGGGGCGTAAGCCCGGGATCCCCGGTCACGGCCGGGACCGGACGCGCCGCCGCCAGCACCCGGCACGCCGCAACCGCGAGCACGGCCACCAGCACCACGCATTCGCAGAT
>NZ_JBAQKH010000051.1:0-1646 GCF_049300855.1 Pseudomonas sp.
GAACGAGACATTGGAGAGGCTGTAGCGACCGAACACGGTCCCCGAGGCCCAGAGCAGCACGGCGCCGAGAATCAAGACGGCTGCGAGGAGTTGACCGTGCTGCACGGAGGAGAACGGGGCCAGCGGATTCTGCGGGAACACGATCAGGTAGACGCCCGCGATCGCGCACGCGGCGAGCGGCCAGAAGTAGGGCTTGCGGCGCTCCTTCAGGAAGATGCGCGCCATCGCGATGCCGAACACCGGCTGGAGCATGTAGAGCAGATACACCTCGTTCTCGACATTGAAATCGGGGGCGGCATGCGCCGGGAACGCGTAACTGAGTGCCTGGGTGAACAGCACCGTTGCGAACGCCTGCGCGCCGAGCGCGATGATGCCCATGGCGATCCATTGACGAAGTGGGAGATGATGCAACTCGCGGCGCACTCGCCCGGCGACCGGGAGGAAACACAGCGCGATCAACAGTGACTCCACGAAGACGATCTGACTCGCGGTCAGCTGCTTGGTCAGTGCTGGACGGAAGTAGGGATCGGTCGCCCACATCGCGGCGGCGACGGCGACCGCCAGCGCCCCCATCCGTCCGATCAGCGTGCCGGTCCGGGACGCCACGCTCGGACGGACCTGCTCGCGGGGCAGCGCGATCGGCGGTTCTTCAACGGGCACCGGTAAATTACACTCGAAAGCACGTGTACCGGCGCCGCAACCATGCAAACGCGGAGATTCACAGATGCTGTTCGGCAGAGAGCACGTCGATCGATACGTCGCGACAGACGGTGAGGAGGGCTACACATGGCGCGAGGGGACGGAGATCCTGATACTGACCACCAAGGGACGCAAGTCCGGCCAATTGCGCAGCACCCCGCTCATCTTCGGCCGTCACGGAGATGACTACCTGGTCGTCGGTTCCCAGGGCGGCGCTCCGATAGCGCCCCGGTGGTACCGGAATCTCGTTGCCGACCCCCAGGTGCAGGTGCAGATCAAGGGTGATCGCTTTGCGGCTCACGCGCGCACGGCGACCGCCGAGGAGAAACCCGAGCTGTGGAAGACGATGACCGCCGCCTGGCCGCACTACGACCAGTACCAGAAGCGCACAGAGCGTGTGATCCCAGTTGTCATTCTGACGCGCGACTGATGCGCAGCGGATTGAGGAGCCGACTGTGACCACCACCGTCTCGAGCATCGCCGAGCTGACGGCTCTCACCGGTCAGCATCTGGGCTACTCCGAGTGGCGCGAGGTGACCCAGGAGCAGATCAATACCTTCGCCGACGCGACCGACGACCACCAGTGGATCCACGTCGATGCGGAACGCGCCGCCGCGGGACCATTCGGCACCACGATTGCTCACGGTTTTCTCACGCTCTCGCTGCTGGTTCCGATGTGGAGTGAGATCCTCCATTTCGAGGGAGTGCGCCTCGGGATCAACTACGGATTGAACAAGGTGCGCTTTCCGTCTCCTGTCCCGGTCGGCTCGAGAATTCGAGCGGGTGCAGCCCTCGTTTCAGTCGAGACCGTCGCCGACGGCAGCTTCCAGATCGTCGTCGACTTCGTCATCGAGCGTGACGGTGCCGAGAAGCCATGCTGCATTGCGGAGGGGCTGTACCGCTTCTACGTCTGACGTGCGCAGACGGTCGCGTCAGCGCGCTTGCTC
>NZ_JBAQKH010000052.1:0-138983 GCF_049300855.1 Pseudomonas sp.
CCAGCCGCGCACGCTCGTCGTGGACGTAAACCTCTTCGGTGCCATCGACGTAATGCACCGCGACACTGCCGTCGTCCGCCCAGACGTAACGGGTGTTCATCTGCGAGAACGAGGCCCAATGGCGCACACATCGGGCCGATTTCCCCGCGCGCTCCCATTCCCAGAAGAAACTCGCTCCGCCGGTGAGCTGCCGCTGCAGAATCACGTGGGCGTCGTCGTAGTCGTAACGTTCGCTGTCGCCGATAGCATTGGTCGCTTCGATCAAGCGGTGCTGCGCGTCGTAGTGGTAGCTGGCGAGGGTCTGTTCGGTGAGCCAAGGCTCGGCAAGGTTCTGCGCCGGATCAAAACGCTGGTAATCAACTGCGACCAGGTGAGCCCGCTCATAGCGCAACAACAGCGAGCGTCCAGCCCCGTTGTCCAGTCGCTGAACCCTGTCAGACCGATCGCGCTGCACGGTCAGACGATTGCCATACGCATCGCTGATCGCGGTCAGCCGCCCGGCACGAAAGTGATAAAACCGTGGTGCTTGCCCCGCCAGCGCAAGGATCAATTCCTCCGGCGCATCGCCGAGAAAAATCGCCGCCCGCGACAGGCTGTTGTGAATCGCCGGGCGCTCGACATTCGGCAGCGGAAACCGCGTACGGCGGTTTTCATGGTCGACCCAGACCACCTCATCCTCGGCAAACTCCAGCCGATGCGCCAGCGAATGACTCCAGCCAAACCCCAGCCCGACATCAATCTCGACGGCGCTCGAGCGATACAACCGGGAGAACTCAAACGGCAACACGCCATCGAGCACCGCATCGGTCAGGGTCAGCAGTTCCTCGCCGGTGACCATCGACACCGGACAGCCGTTGGTGCAGGTGAGCGGTACGCAATCTGTGCTGTCGCCGTTGGGGTTTTTCGCCTGATCCGAGGCATCGTCATGAGGTTCATGCCGTTCCATGCGGGCCGAACCGCCAGGCTTGTCCCGCACAACAGGCGCCGGATTCGGCACCGTCAACACCAGCGAATCGGCCTGACGAATGTTCAGCGGTATCGACGGTGTCGGTTTCAACTCGACTTCACGTGCGTGAAGCATCAGCGGCCGCAAGGCGCTCGCGTGTTTGTTCAGCTGCGGCGCAGACGTCAGCTCCGCCAAGCGCAAGGCGGAAGCCGCCAGCCATTCCCGTGCGCGCGGCGACTTGATCTTCGCCAGCACCTTGCTGCTCAGGCGCAATGGCACACCGACGCCACCCGACAACGCCGTCAGCAGAAAACCGATCAGCAGTTCGGCACGCACTTCGGCGACCACTTCGGCCAAATGTTGCGGCGCCAGCATCTTCAGCCAACTGGTGAACGCGGCCAGATGAATGAACAGCAACGGCTCGTCACTGAGGATCAGCAGGCCGTTGGCGATGGCGTCGCTGGAGGCATTCAACAACGCCTCAAGCTCGGCCTCGCTGAGGTACGCCAGCAGTTTTTCACTGTTGGCCTGCAAGTCAGCGAGCAGGGCGAAGAGCTGTTGGATATCGTCCCAAACGCCGTTCAGGGCTTTCTCGAACCCGCGCCAGTCGGCCTGTTGCAACTGACCGTAACGATCGAGAAATCCGGCGCTGGAGAATTCCGTCCACTGTGGTTGAAACCCTGCCCACTCAGCGCGCAGCCAGCCTTCCAGGCCTGCAATGACACCCTCGTAAGAAGCATACAGAGCACGCACATGGTCGCTGGAAACATCGGGAAAGAAGGTGATGCGATAACGCTGGCCCCGATCGCAGTCAGTCACCTGCAGAATGCCGCTGGGGCCGATGGTGTGGTGCAGCGGCTCGCCGAACGTCAGCTCACCGCCGACATCGGCAATCACCGGCTCGAGCGTCACCGGGGTGTTGCCGATCGGCACAAACCGCGCGGTTTCGAACATGTGCACCAGCGTCAGCGGCCCACTGGCCGAGCACATGACCACCGACGCACTGACAGGCTTGCGCGTGGTGATTGGAACACTGAGGCGCACGTCGTTGCCGACGGTAAATACCTGCTCGACATCCAGCGCGGTCCCGGTCCAGAACTGTTCGGCCCAGGCCTCGTAATTGTTCAGGCACAGGCGAAACTCATGGATCAGGTTTTCAAAATCCGGTTTATCGGGATTCAAGGCAGCGACAACGAGCAGGCCGATGCTGTTGTTCAGAGCCAGAAGACGATCGGGTTGAAACATTGGCAGGCACTCGCGCACGTAAAAGAGGTGCGCGGACTTTGCGGGGGATCAAACGGGAAAGAAGTCGGGCGAGTAGGCAATGCCTGTAGGGCGTTTCGCTAAATTGCCGCGAGTAGTTCATCGCTCAACGGACATTGCCCGTTGCTCAATGTCCGTCGCGCTCGTTATGCTGCTGAACCCTTTAATCAGATCCGCGCAGCGGCGCCAAGCGTGCCGCCGGGATGTCTTTGTTAACGGATCCGATGATGAATGCACCGCTGAAGGCGTTCGGCCCGATCAAGGCCGTGATTTTCGATATGGACGGTTTGCTGCTGGACACCGAGGGCATTTACACCGAGGTCACCTCGCTGATTGCCCAGCGTTACGGGCGCACCTTCGACTGGAGCATCAAGCAGAACATCATTGGTCGCGGTGCCAACGATCTGGCGAATTATGTGGTGCAAGCGCTCGATCTGCCGATCACCGCTGAAGAGTTTCTGGTGATCCGTGAGCCGCTGATGCGTGAGCGTTTTCCCCAGGCGCAGGCAATGCCCGGTGCCGAGGAGCTGATCCGTCACCTCAAGGCGCACAACATCCCAATCGCCGTGGGCACCAGCTCGTCGCGCCAATCGTTCGGGCAGAAAACCACGCTGCACCGCGACTGGTTTGCGCTATTCGATTTCATCGTCACGGCGGACGATCCGGAAGTCGGCGCGGCGAAACCAGCGCCGGATATTTTCCTGACCGCTGCTCGACGACTGGGTGTGGCACCTGAGGACTGTCTGGTGTTCGAGGATTCGCCGTTTGGCGTGACCGCCGCGAAAGCCGCAGGCATGACCGCCATCGCCATTCCCGATGCGGCCATGGCCGATGAAAAGTACGCACACGCTGACGGGATTCTGCGCACGCTCAAAGCCTTCACCCCGAGTGCCTGTGGTTTGCCGGCGCTGGAATGGGCCTGAACAGCTGACACAAAAAACGCCGCCGCTCTGTAAAAGAGCGGCGGCGTTTTTCGTTCAGGCGACTCAGAAAGGTCAGGCGCCGAAACCACCGTCGATGGTCAGGCTGGCACCGGTGATGTAACCGGCTTCCGGGCCTGCCAGATAGGCAACGAAACTGGCGATTTCTTCGGCTTTGCCGTAACGACCGACCGCCATCAACGGGATCAGGCTTTCGGCGAAGTCACCGTGTGCCGGGTTCATGTCGGTATCGACCGGGCCGGGCTGCACGTTGTTGACGGTGATGCCGCGTGGGCCGAGATCGCGGGCCAGACCTTTGGTCAGACCGACCAGTGCCGATTTGCTCATCGCATACACACCGCCGCCGGCGAAGGGCATGCGGTCGGCGTTGGTGCTGCCGATGTTGATGATGCGCGCGCCTTCGCCCATGTGTCTGGCCGCTTCCTGGGAGGCGATGAATACGCTGCGAATGTTGATCGCCACGGTCTGGTCGAAGTCTTCGAGTTTGAAGTCTTCCAGCGGTGCGACGGCCAGGACGCCGGCGTTGTTGACCAGAATGTCGAGGCGGCCAAAGGCTTCGACGGTGGCGTTGACGGCGTGACGGATGGCGTCGGCGTCGGCGCTGTCGGCCTTGATCGCCAGGGCTTTGCCGCCGTCGGCGGTGATGCTGTTCTGCAACTCTTCGGCTTTGGCGGTGGAGCTGACGTAAGTGAAGGCTACTGCTGCGCCTTCAGCGGCCAGGCGTTTGACGATGGCAGCGCCGATACCACGGGAACCGCCTTGAATCAGAGCAACTTTACCGCTGAGGTGTTGAGTGGTCATGTTCGATCTCCAGAGTGTTCAAGGCGGGAATGCCTTGGTATTGGTGGCGAGTATCGGCGTGCCATCGACAACTGTGTAGACCATGGTTGCTATAGTCTGTGTAAACCAGAAGTTTATAGTGGCGACCATGGAAACCTTCAGCAGCATCGAATGCTTCGTGCGCAGTGCCGAGGTCGGCAGCTTTGCCGAAGCCGCGCGACGCCTGAGCCTGACCCCGGCGGCCGTCGGCAAAAGTGTGGCCAAACTTGAGGTGCGGCTCGGCGTACGGCTGTTCCAGCGTAGTACACGCAGCCTGACGCTGACGGAGGCCGGGCAGCTGTTTTTGAATCAGGTCAGCGGCAGTTTGACCACCATTCAAAATGCCGTGGCCAATCTGTCCAGCGTCGAAGGGCTTCCGGCGGGGACGCTGAAAGTCAGCATGGGCGCAGCGTTTGGCTGCCTGCACATCGTGCCGCTGCTCGGTGAGTTTTTGCGGCGCTATCCCGCGATCAGTCCGGACTGGCATTTCGATAATCGACAGGTCGATCTGATCGGGCAGGGCTTCGATGCGGCCATCGGCGGTGGCTTCGAACTGCCGCAAGGGGTGATCGCGCGCAAGTTGAGCCCGGCGCATCGAATCCTGGTGGCGTCTGCTGACTATTTACAGGCCAATCCCGAGATCATCGAGCCGGACGACCTGAGCCATCACGACGGGATTCTGATCCGCTCGCCGCAAACCGGACGTGTGCGTTCCTGGCAACTGGTGGGGCGCAATCCACAGAACTGTCGGCCGTTGATGCTCAAGGCGCGGATGACCATGAGTGATTCCGAAGCCGCTTGCAGAACGGCGGCGCAAGGCTTGGGGATTGCGCTGGTGAGCATGCCGTTTGCGGTGGGGTATCTGGAGGCGGGGACGTTACAGCGGGTGTTGCCGGACTGGTATGTCGATGACGGCAACATTTCGATCTATTACGCCGAGCATAAGTTGTTGCCGGGCAAGACGCGGGCGTTTGTCGATTTTGTGATTGAGCAGTTCGTGGAGCGGGGGTTGGCGCAGCGGTTCAGTGCGATTTGAGTAGGGCTTCGGACCGAGTTGACACCATTCGCGAGCAAGCTCGCTCCCACAGGGAAATGCATTCCAGATGTGGGAGCGAGCCTGCTCGCGAATGGGTCGACTCGGTTTTCGTTGATGACCTCAGCGGGCAAACCGCCCCGGCCAGCCAATGATGTTCTTCGGCCGTGGCGTCGCATAAGTCCGCACTTTGGACGTCGACAAACGCAAGCGCACCAGCGATTCGGCAATCGTCACCGCCGCCGTCACGCCATCCACCACCGGCACACCCGTGCGTCGACGAATCTGCTCATCCAGCCCGGCCATACCACCGCAACCCAGGCAAATTACTTCGGCCTTGTCCTGCGTCACCGCCAATTCAGCCTGCTGCACGATCGCTTCCAGCGCACGCTGCGGCTCGTGTTCCAGCTCCAGAACGGCCAGACCACTGGCGCGCACTGACGCGCAACGATCCCACAGACCCGACAATTTCAGCCGATCCTCAATCAGCGGCACGGTGCGATCCAGCGTGGTCACCACCGAATACGCATGCCCCAAAAACATCGCCGTACTCGCCGCCGCATCGGTGATATCCACCACCGGCACGTTGAGCAATTCCTGCAAGCCTTCACGACCGTGCTCGCCATAACCGGCCTGAATCACTGCATCGAACGGTTGGTCGTAGGACATCACCCGGTCCATCACGGCGATTGCCGCCAGATAGCTTTCGAAGTTGCCTTCAATCGAATCGGCGCCGAAGTACGGGGTCAGGCCGACAATCTCCGTTCCGGGAGATGCGACAGCTTGGGCCGAGCGGGCGATGGCGTCGGTGATGGATTCGGTGGTGTTGACGTTGACCACGAGAATACGCATGTGGAAATCCTTATAGCGGGCAGTTCTGCGGCCCGAAAACCGGGCCGCCAAGGGATTAATGGCAAACGTTGTCGACGGCGATCGATTCGCCGCTGACGTCGGCGTAGTGCGGCTGGCGTTTGGCGATGATCAGATAAAGCATTCCGGCGATGCCGGCACCGATCAGCCAGGAGAACGGCGAAACACTGTGGAAACCCGGTACCAGCGCCAGGACGATGGCGATCAGCGCCGCAGGAATAAACGCCGCCACCGCGCGGAAATTGATCCCGTGGCTGTAGTAATAAGCGCCGTTGGGATCTTCGCTGTAGAGTTGCGGGACGTTGACCCGGCCTTTGCGGATCAGCCAGTAGTCGACCATGATCACCCCGTACAACGGGCCGAGCAGGGCGCCGAGGCCAGACAGGAAGTACACGATGACCAACGGGCTGTTGTAGAGATTCCACGGCAGGATCAGCACGGCGATGGTTGCGCTGATCAGCCCGGCGCGGCGGAAGGTCAGGTACTTCGGCGCCAGGTTGCTGAGGACGAACGCCGGGGCGACGAAGTTGGCCATGATGTTCACCGCCACGGTGACGATCAGGAACGCCAGGCAACCGAGCACCAGGAAGAACGTGTTGGGGATCGAGGCGATGATCTCGGTCGGGCTTTCGATGATCCGGCCATTGATCTGAAATTGCGCGCCGCAGAGCAGGACAGTAATCGCGGCGAACACCAGAATATTCACCGGCAAACCCCAGAAGTTTCCTACCTTGATGGTCTTGCGGCACGGCGAGGAACGGGCGAAGTCGCAGAAGTTGAGGATCAACGTGCCGTAGATCGCCAGCCACAAGGCGCCGCCAGCGAAGATGTTGCGCCACATCTCGCCACCGGTCAGCGGTTCGCGGGTCGACCAGGCGATGGTCGCGTTGGCCTGGAAGTACATCCATGCGGCGAGGGCGGCAACGGTCAGCAGAATCACCGGTCCGGCGAAGGCTTCGTAACGGCGGACCATTTCCATGCCATAGGCGAGGATCGCCAGTTGCACGAACCAGATCGCCACGAAACACACCCAACCCAGTGTCGACAATCCGAGGATCGAGTTGTGATCGTATTCGGCGAATCCGGGATGGACGGCGGTGAGTAACACGCGGAACACCACCGAAGCCAGATACGTCTGAATGCCGAACCAGGCGATGGCGATCACCGCGCGGATCAATGCAGGAATTTGCGCGCCGTGAATGCCGAAACTGATCCGGCTGATCACCGGAAACGGCACGCCGGTTTTCTGCCCCATGTAACCGGACAGGTTCATGAAGAAATACACCAGCGCCGCGCCGATCCCCAGCGACAACAGAATCTGCCAGCCACCCAGGCCCAGGGCGTAGAGGCCAATGGCAAACGAGTAGTTGGCAATGTTGTGCACATCGTTGGTCCACAGGGCGAAGATGCTGTACTTGCCCCAGCGCCGACCTTCGGCCTTGGTGGGCGCCAGATCACTGTTGTGCAGACGGGGGCTCAGTTGCAGCGGTTCGGTCAATCCGTCATGGGGTAACGGTTGATCAACGGCAGAGGCAGGCAGATTCAGCGCGATGTTGTTGGAGAGACTTGTACGCATTCCGGCAGGCTCCTGATGTTCAGGGCCGCGATGACTGTGCATAAGCCGTCAGGCTCGACAAATCTTCGTCGCGGCAGTGAAAACATCACTGGTTACGGGGCATCTGCAGCCTGTACGGGATAGGGCGCTTCAGGCTTGCGGATCGAAAGTGTGTATGTTTTGCAGTTTTGTATACAAAACATGTATGCACTAAAGCCAGATTTGTGCCAGTTAGCGATCTATGTGCAGCCGTATTCATTTCGAAAAGTTATCGATAAGCGCTAAGTGGTTGAAAGTGATTGGTTAAAAATTGACCGTTCGAACAGGTATTTATTTTTCGCGGGGGATATTGTCGGCAGACGTGAGCGAGGATTGTTCAGGCTTGATGTAACTTTTCAGGGCGCGGAAACAAAAAAGTGCACACATAAATGGCACCGATGGTGACATTCGTGTGTACACATTTTTAGAGTCGCTAAAGGACCTTGTGGGAGCGAGCTTGCTCGCGAATGCGGTATATCAGTGACGTAAGTCAGTGACTGACACGACGCTTTCGCGAGCAAGCTCGCTCCCACAGGGAATGGCGTAACAATTCAGAAGGTTTACGCCTTGCTGATGATATTCCCGGCATGCAACCCGCACTCTTTCTGCGTCGCTTCTTCCCACCACCAGCGGCCTTCGCGCTCGTGCTGGTTCGGCAGCACCGAGCGGGTGCACGGTTCGCAGCCGATGCTGATGAAGCCGCGTTCATGCAGGCTGTTGTACGGCAGCTCGAGCATGCGGATGTAGCCCCAGATTTCTTCGCTGGTCATCTGTGCCAACGGGTTGAACTTGTACAGGGTGCGCTCCGGCGTGGAGAACGCAGTATCGATTTCCATCACCGCCACCGCACTACGGGTGCCCGGGCTCTGGTCGCGGCGCTGGCCGGTGGCCCAGGCTTTGACGTCGGAGAGTTTGCGCCGCAGCGGTTCGATCTTGCGGATGCCGCAGCATTCGCCGTGGCCGTCCTTGTAGAAACTGAACAGGCCTTTTTCCTTCACGAACGGTTCGAGTTTCGTGTAGTCCGGCGACACCAGTTCGATGTCGATCTTGTAGTGCTCACGCACCTGATCGATGAAGCGGTAGGTCTCCGGGTGCAGACGGCCGGTGTCCAGGCTGAACACCTTGACGTTCTTGTTGAGCTTCCAGGCCATGTCCACCAGCACCACATCCTCGGCGCCGCTGAAAGATATCCACAGCTCATCGCCGAACTCGGCGAACGCGAGTTTGAGGATGTCTTGCGCGGATTTGTTGGCATAGGTCGTGGCGAGTTGCACGACGTCGAACGTTGGGCTCATCAGGGCGGCTTCCTACAGGTCGGTGGCGCTGGGCGCTCTATATGGGGCCGATGGTAACAAAAAGCAGCCGCGCTCGGGGCCTCCTGTGCGTTGCGCGCCGGGGGTGGAGTCGCTAGAGTTCGGCCTCGCTCGACTCAAATAATCAATACAAACGGGAGTGTCTTGTGGAAATTGCTTGCCTGGATCTTGAAGGGGTGTTGGTGCCGGAAATCTGGATCGCCTTCGCCGAAAAAACCGGAATCGACTCCCTCAAGGCCACCACCCGGGACATTCCCGATTACGACGTGCTGATGAAGCAGCGTCTGCGCATCCTCGATGAGCACGGCTTGAAGCTGTCGGACATTCAGGAAGTGATCGCCACCCTGAAACCGCTGGAAGGCGCGGTGGAGTTCGTCAACTGGCTGCGCGAGCGCTTTCAGGTGGTGATTCTGTCGGATACGTTTTATGAGTTTTCGCAGCCACTGATGCGGCAACTGGGCTTTCCGACCTTGCTTTGCCACCGTCTGATTACCGACGAAACCGGGCGGGTGACCAGCTATCAACTGCGTCAGAAAGATCCCAAGCGCCAGTCGGTGCTGGCGTTCAAGAGCCTGTATTACCGGGTGATTGCGGCGGGGGATTCGTACAACGACACGACAATGCTGGGCGAGGCGGACGCGGGGATTCTGTTCCATGCGCCGGAGAATGTGATTCGCGAGTTTCCGCAGTTTCCGGCGGTGCATACGTTTGCCGAGTTGAAACAGGAATTCCTCAAGGCGTCGAATCGCGACATCAGCCTGTAAGCCTGGCTACCTGATGTTCGTTCCCACGCTCTGCGTGGGAATGCCTCAACGGACGCTCCGCGTTCGGCTTTGGATGGGACGCGGAGCGTCCCGGGCTGCATTCCCACGCGGAGCGTGGGAACGATCATTCCTCAGAGGTTCTGCAGGGTTTCGAGGAGAATTCTGACTTTAGTGATCGACTCCTGATACTCAGCCTGCCAATCCGAATCGGCAACAATCCCGCCACCGCCCCAGCAACACACCTGCCCATCCTTGACCAACAGACTGCGAATGGCGATGGAGCTGTCCATTTCGCCGCGCACGTCCAGGTACAGCAACGAGCCGCAATACAAACCGCGCCGGGTCGGTTCCAGCTCATCAATGATCTGCATTGCGCGAATCTTCGGTGCGCCGGTGATCGAGCCGCCGGGGAAACTGCCGGCAATCAAATCCAGCGCATCGCGATCAGCCGCCAGCTCGCCGGTGACGCTGCTGACCAGGTGATGCACGTTCGGATAGCTTTCCAGACTGAACAACTCCGGCACTCGCACCGAGCCGATGCGGCAAGTGCGGCCGAGGTCGTTGCGCAGCAGGTCGACGATCATCAGGTTTTCCGCACGATCCTTGGGGCTGGCCAGCAGTTCGGCGGCGTTGGCCGCATCTTCGGCTGGGGTCAGGCCACGCGGTCGGGTGCCTTTGATCGGGCGGGTTTCGACCTGACGCTGACTGACTTTGACAAAGCGCTCCGGCGACAGGCTCAGCACCGCGCCGCCGTCGGGCAGGCTTTGGAAGCCGGAAAACGGTGTCGGGCAGGCTTCGCGCAACTTGCAGTACGCCAACCATGGATCGCCCTGACACGCCGCGCGGAAACGCTGAGCGAAGTTGACCTGATAGCAGTCACCGGCCTGGATGTAATGCTGAATGCGTTCGAAGGCTTGACGGTAATCGTCGGCCGAGAGGTCGGCGGCCATCGGTGTATTCAGTTTGAACGGTGTCAGCGCTTCAGTCTGAGGCTGGGTGAACAGCGCGATCAGCCGTTGTTTCTCGCCATCGACTACGCACGGGTGGAAGATCAATTGGCTGGTGGCCGCTTGGTGATCGCTGATCAGTGCCCAGTCGTACAGGCCAAAACGCGCATCCGGCAATTGCAGATCATCGAGGGCCTGGCTCGGCAGATTTTCCAGATGCCGACCGAAGTCGTAGCTCAGGTAGCCGATCAAGCCGCCAGCGAATGGCAGTTCGAAACCCGTTGGCAAATCAGCCTCGCCCAAACGACCGAGATTGTCGCGCAGCCGTTGCAGGAAATGGCTGCCGCTCTCGTCCGGCAACACCGCCAGTTGTTCCAGCGGCCAGGCGCTGAGCAGGTCATAACGGCCACGGTCGGCACTTGGCCGGCCGCTGTCGAGCAGCACGGCGCCGGGGGCGTTGCGGATGGCCGCGAAGTAGTCGGCGGGATTGGTGCGGTAGGGCAGCGGGTGTACGGAACAGGTCAACATGGGCGGGGCAGATCGGCCGTTGAGGCGGGGAGGGGATTGTAGTCCTCTCCGATGCCAGATCAAAGTCAAAAGCCTCCCCCTCACCCCAACCCTCTCCCCCAAGGGGGCGAGGGGGAAGGGAGCAGATCGGGGGCTTTTCAAAACTTGGATTCGGCTCGGTATCTCAGGTCATTGTTAATCGAATAATCGACTCGGACAGTCCCCTCTCCCTCTGGGAGAGGGATAGGCGGGCGGCGTTCCGATGAGGGGCTTTTCAGCTTTTAGCCTTCGACCGCAGGAATATGCCCAAACATTTCCTGAGTAAACGCCACCCGCTCTTCAGCCGTCTCCGTCACCCCACGCGCCTTCAGCTCTTCCAGGCGCGCCTCGACGGCATGGGTACGCAACGTCAGCCCACAGTCGTTAGCGATCTGAATATTCAACCCAGGCCGCGCATTCAACTCCAGAATCAGCGGACCTTTCTCCTGATCCAGCACCATATCAACGCCGATATAGCCCAACCCGCACAGCTCATAGCAGCCGGCGGCGAGTTTCATGAAACCGTCCCAGTAGGGCAGTTGCACGCCGTCCACCGCGTTGGTGGTGTCGGGGTGTTTGGTGATGATGTTGTTCAGCCAGGTGCCGCGCAATGTCAAACCGGTGGCCAGATCGACACCGACGCCAATGGCGCCCTGGTGCAGGTTGGCCTTGCCGCCGGACTGCCGGGTCGGCAGGCGCAGCATCGCCATCACCGGGTAACCCATCAGCACGATGATGCGGATGTCCGGCACGCCTTCATAACTGATGCTTTTGAAGATCTGGTCCGGGGTCACCCGATATTCGATCAGCGCACGGTCACGGTGGCCGCCCAGCGAGTACAAACCGGTGAGGATGCTCGAGATGTGATGCTCAAGCTCTGCATGATCAATGATCTTGCCCGACACCGTGCGATAGCGGCCCTCGAAACGGTCGGCAACGACGATGATGCCGTCGCCGCCAGCGCCCTGCGCCGGTTTGATCACGAAGTCGCTGCGCCCGCCGATGATCTCGCCGAGCTTGTCGATTTCCTTCTCGGTGGAAATCACGCCATACAGCTCCGGCACGTGAATGCCGGCCTCGATGGCGCGTTCCTTGGTGATGATCTTGTCATCGACGATCGGGTACAGGCTGCGCTTGTTGTACTTGAGCACGTAGTCGGCGTTACGCCGATTGATGCCCATGATGCCCCGCGCCTCCAGAGCCTTCCAGGTCTTCCAGAAACCGAACATCAGGCGTCAGCCTTCTTCAGGAACGCCTTGAAACGCACCAGCTCCGTCAGGCGGTAGCCGCGATAACGCCCCATCGCCAGCATGAAACCGACCAGAATCAGCAGGATCGCCGGGAAGGTGAACACGAAGTACACCAGCTCAGGCACGGTCATGATCAAGTGCGCCAGAGAGGCGGCGAACAGCGTGCCGATCGCGACTTTCAGTGCATGGTTGGCGCCACGTTCTTCCCAGGTGATCGACAGGCGTTCGATGGTCATGGTCAGAATCACCATAGGGAACAGTGCCACCGACAAGCCGCGCTCCAGACCGAGCTTATGGCTGAACAGACTGATCGCCGCGATCAGCACCACGACAAAGGTCAATACCACCGACAGTCGCGGCAGCATTTGCAGCTTCAGGTGTTCCAGGTACGAACGTAATGACAGACCCAGCGCCGTGATCACGGTAAACAGCAGAATGCCGAAGCCCAGTTGCGTTTCGCGGAAGGCGAGGGCGATCAGCACCGGGGTGAACGTGCCGAGGGTCTGCAGACCGATCAGGTTGCGCAGGATCAGGATCACCAGCACGCCGATCGGGATCATCACCATGATCATGAACGTTTGCTGAGTCTGCAGCGGCAAGCCGTACAGCGAATATTCGAGGAAGTTGGCGTCGGTGTTTTCGTCGGTCAGCTTGGCCAGACGAATCGCGTTCATCTCGCTGTTGTTCAGGCTGAAGGTCACGTTGGCTTTTTTGCCGCCATCGACGGTGATCAGGTTTTCATCGCCGGTCCACCACAGCAGGCGGTCGGTTGGCAGGCCTTGCTCGCCGGTTTCCGGGTTGAAGTACAGCCAGTCGTTGCCGTTGAAGCTGCGCAGCCACAGTTCCGGGGTTTGCGGCTGGTCGGCAACGAGGCGGATGGTGTGGACTTTTTCCACCGGCACGTGGGCGATGGACAGCAGCAGTTCGACGATCTTGGCTTTGTGCGCGGTCGACGGATCGCCGGCCAGCAGCAGCTTCACGTTGTCATCGTTGAGGTTGTTGACGCGTTTGATCGCCTCGCCAATAAAGGTTTCGACGTCGGCGGAGTGCTGGCGGATCGGCGCGAGCAGGGCTTCGGCGGCGATTTTTTCCGGGCCTTCGATGGCGATGCTGTCGCGGAAGGTCGGGCCTTTGATCTTGGATTTTTCAGCGGTGTAGCGCTTGGTCAGCACCAGACGGTAATAAAGGGTCTGGTTGCCCTTGGCCCGGCGTGCCGACCAGGTGACCTTGCGGTTGCCGTCGACGCGGTTCACGGCGACGCCGTAATTATTCGAGATAAAACTCTCATTGAGGCTGACGTAGTCGCGGCTCAACGGTGGTACGAACATCTGGATCTTCACCGGATCCTTGGTGCTGGCGACGAACTCGACTTTGGCGTCGATGTTCCACAAGTCGTCGGTCGCATCTTCGGTCACCGGGATGCCGAGCACGAAAATCTGATAGGCCGTAACCGAAACGCCCAGCAACACCAGGATGGTGATCAGGATTTTCAGGTGGAAGGTTAGAGAACGCATGGAAATTACTCGGCGGTATGAGCGGCGATGGTGCAGGCGGGTTTGCCGGCAGCGTATTTAAGACTGGGGTCGACCAGCGCGTCGAAGCGTTTCAGCGCTTCGGAGCCAATCAAAAGCGGGTATTGGAACGCACTTCGGTCGGTCAGGTTCACTTCGATGCTGCGCATTGCCGTGCCCATGCAGATATCCAGCTCGATCACCGGACGGGCGGTGTACTTCTTGCCTTCTTCCGGGTCGTAATCGCCGGCGCGGCGCTTGATCTTGCTGACCCGGGCCAGCGGCCGTTCGATCGGGTGCGAATGCGCGGCGTCGATCGCCAGGTAGAAACGTACCCAGGACTCACCGTTGCGCTTGAAACGTTTGATGTCGCGGGCGCTGAGCGAGGCGGTTTTCGCCCCCGTATCGAGTTTGGCCGCGACTTCCAGATTAATGCCGTCAAGCGAAGCGTATTCGTTGAGGCCGTACACGGTTTTTTCCCCCGCGGCGGCAAGGCCGGGCAGGCAAAACAGGGCAAAGAATGTGGGAAAAGGCTTGAGTCTCATAAATCCTGGTGCGCAGCGTTCCGTGGTCGGTTCAGGCCCTTGGCAAAACTTGCGCAAGACCCTTCGTGTGCCTGGCAGCTTTTTATGACAAGCCGTACAAATGGCCAGCAAATGCGGGCGGCATTCTAGCACGGTGGTTTTATGGCGCCAGCGCCGGGGGCGGTCTATAACCCTTGGGGATGTCAGGCGCTGTTATTAGACGATTGTCGACAATACCTATTTATCCTTTGACTGATGCAGGCGAATTGGCTAGTTTTTGCCGCATTGGATTTAAAGGTGTCGACAATCATGCTGGATCAACTCGATCCCCCGGTCATCAGCGGCGACGATGCCGAGACGCTCTCGGAAAACGTCTTCCGGCGCATTCAGGCGGCCATCGTCAAAGGCGAGATCGCCCCGGGCAGCAAGATCTCCGAGCCGGAGTTGGCGCGCACTTACGGCATCAGCCGCGGGCCATTGCGTGAGGCGATCCACCGTCTCGAGGGCCAGCGCCTGTTGGTGCGCGTGCCGCACGTCGGCGCGCGGGTGGTCTCGCTGAGCCATGCCGAATTGCTCGAACTCTACGAAATCCGTGAATCCCTCGAAGGCATGGCCTGCCGTCTGGCGGCCGAGCGCATGAGTGTCGAAGAAATCGACGAACTGCGCCGGGTGCTGGAAACCCACGAGCGCGACGCCGCGTTTCAGGCTGGCGTCGGCTACTACCAGCAGGAAGGCGATTTCGACTTCCATTACCGGATCATCCAGGGCAGCGGCAACCGTACGCTGACGCAGATGCTCTGCGGCGAGCTGTATCAACTGGTGCGCATGTACCGCATCCAGTTTTCCACCACGCCGAACCGCCCGCGCCAGGCGTTTGCCGAACACCACCGGATTCTCGATGCCATCGCCGACCGTGACGGCGAGCTCGCGGAATTGTTGATGCGCCGTCACATCGGCGCCTCGAAACGCAACATCGCCCGTCATTACCAGGACGGCGCCCACAATAAGACAGCCACTGAACGAGGTGAGTCATGAGTTCCAAGCACAGCACTCCAGGCCAGCGTTTCCGCGATGCGGTCGCCAGCGAGCACCCATTGCAAGTGGTCGGCGCGATCAATGCCAACCATGCGCTGCTGGCCAAGCGCGCCGGTTTCAAGGCGATCTACCTGTCCGGTGGCGGGGTGGCCGCAGGCTCGCTCGGCGTGCCGGACCTGGGCATCACCGGTCTGGATGACGTGCTGACCGACGTGCGCCGCATCACCGATGTTTGCGATCTGCCGCTGCTGGTCGACGTCGACACCGGTTTCGGCTCCTCGGCGTTCAACGTCGCGCGCACCGTCAAGTCGATGATCAAGTTCGGCGCGGCGGCGATTCACATCGAAGATCAGGTCGGCGCCAAACGCTGTGGCCACCGTCCTAACAAAGAAATCGTCAGCCAGCAGGAAATGGTCGACCGCATCAAAGCCGCCGTCGATGCCCGCACTGACGACAGCTTCGTGATCATGGCGCGCACCGATGCGCTGGCGGTGGAAGGTCTGGAATCGGCACTCGACCGCGCTGCGGCGTGCATCGAGGCTGGCGCTGACATGATCTTCCCGGAAGCCATCACCGAGCTGGACATGTACAAGCTGTTCGCCAACCGCGTGAAGGCGCCGATCCTCGCCAACATCACCGAGTTCGGCGCGACGCCGTTGTACACCACCGAGCAACTGGCCGGCGCCGACGTATCGCTGGTGCTCTATCCATTGTCGGCGTTCCGCGCGATGAATAAAGCGGCGGAAAACGTCTACACCGCGATCCGCCGCGACGGCACGCAGCAGAATGTCATCGACACCATGCAGACTCGCATGGAGCTTTACGATCGTATCGATTACCACACGTTCGAGCAGAAGCTCGATGCGTTGTTTGCACAAAAGAAAGGCTGAATTCAAACCCTGTGGGAGCAAGCTCGCTCCCACAAGTTTTCCCCATACAAATTTAAAAAGATTGGAGAACACAATGGCCGAAGCAAAAGTACTCAGTGGCGCCGGGCTCCGTGGCCAGGTTGCCGGGCAAACCGCACTGTCCACCGTGGGCCAGGCCGGTGCCGGGCTGACCTATCGCGGCTACGACGTACGCGAACTGGCAGCCGATGCGCAATTTGAAGAAGTCGCCTACCTGTTGCTCTACGGCGAACTGCCGACCCAGGCGCAACTCGCCGAATACCAAGGCAAGCTGAGCAAGCTGCGCGACCTGCCGCAAGCGCTCAAAGAAGTGCTTGAACGCATCCCCGCCGACGCCCACCCGATGGACGTGATGCGCACCGGTTGCTCGTTCCTTGGCAACCTCGAGCCGGAGAAAGACTTCTCCGAGCAACGCGACAAGACTGACCGCTTGCTGGCCGCGTTCCCGGCGATCATGTGCTACTGGTATCGCTTCAGCCACGACGGCAAGCGCATCAACTGCGTCAGCGACGAGCCAACCATCGGCGGCCACTTCCTGCATTTGCTGCACGACAAGAAGCCGAGCGAACTGCACGTCAAAGTGATGAACGTCTCGCTGATCCTTTACGCCGAGCACGAATTCAACGCCTCGACCTTCACCGCCCGTGTTTGTGCCTCGACCCTGTCCGATCTGTATTCCTGCGTGACTGCAGCCATCGGTTCGCTGCGTGGCCCGTTGCATGGCGGCGCCAACGAAGCGGCGATGGAAATGATCGAGCGCTTCTCGTCGCCGGAAGAGGCGATCAAAGGCACCCTCGGCATGCTCGAGCGCAAAGACAAGATCATGGGCTTCGGCCACGCGATCTATAAGGACAGCGATCCGCGCAACGAGGTGATCAAAGGCTGGTCGAAAAAACTCGCGGATGAAGTCGGCGACAAGGTGTTGTTCGCGGTTTCCGAAGCCATCGACAAGACCATGTGGGAGCAGAAGAAATTGTTCCCCAACGCCGATTTCTACCATGCCTCGGCGTACCACTTCATGGGCATTCCGACCAAGCTGTTCACGCCGATCTTCGTCTGCTCGCGCCTGACCGGCTGGGCGGCGCACGTGTTCGAACAGCGCGCCAACAACCGCATCATCCGTCCGAGCGCCGAGTACATCGGCGTTGAGCAGCGCAAGTTCGTGCCAATCGAACGTCGCTGAAATGGTGAGTGCCGAATACTGATCTCGAAGCTCACCTAAATCCCTGTGGGAGCTGGCTTGCCAGCGATGACGGCGTCACATCCAACAATGATGCTGACTGACCCACCGCATCGCTGGCAAGCCAGCTCCCACAGGGTTCAGTGTGAATTTTGAGGTCGGTGTCTGGCCCCACCCTTTGCAACCACCGTGACCCGAGTCCTGACCCGATGAACACAGAATTCCGCAAAACCCTGCCCGGCAGCCCTCTGGATTATTTCGACGCCCGTGCGGCCGTCGAAGCGATCCAGCCCGGCAGTTACGACACCCTGCCGTACACCTCCCGCGTGCTGGCGGAAAACCTTGTGCGTCGCTGCGCCCCGGCCACGCTCACCGATTCGCTCAAGCAACTGATCGAGCGCAAACGCGACCTCGACTTCCCGTGGTTCCCGGCGCGCGTGGTCTGCCACGACATTCTCGGCCAGACCGCACTGGTCGACCTCGCCGGCCTGCGCGACGCGATCGCCTTGCAGGGCGGCGACCCGGCACAGGTCAACCCGGTAGTGCCGACGCAATTGATCGTCGATCATTCGCTGGCGGTGGAGGCGGGCGGTTTCGACAAGCAGGCGTTCGAGAAAAACCGCGCCATCGAAGACCGTCGCAACGAAGACCGTTTCCACTTCATCAACTGGACCAAAAAGGCCTTCAAGAACGTTGATGTGATCCCGCCGGGCAACGGCATCATGCACCAGATCAACCTGGAGAAAATGTCTCCGGTGATCCAGGTGCGTGAAGGCGTGGCGTTCCCCGACACCTGCGTCGGCACCGACAGTCACACCCCGCACGTCGATGCGTTGGGCGTAATCGCCATTGGCGTTGGTGGCCTCGAAGCCGAAAGCGTAATGCTTGGCCGCGCCTCGTGGATGCGCCTGCCGGAAAGCGTCGGCGTCGAACTGACCGGCAAGCTGCAACCGGGCATCACCGCCACCGACATGGTGCTGGCGCTGACCGAATACCTGCGCAAACAGAAAGTCGTCGGTGCGTGGCTGGAGTTCTTCGGCGAAGGCGCCGCGGCGCTGACCCTCGGCGACCGCGCGACCATCTCCAACATGGCCCCGGAATACGGCGCCACGGCGGCGATGTTTTACATCGACCAGCAGACCATCGATTACCTGAAACTCACTGGCCGTGAAGACCAGCAAGTGCAATTGGTCGAGCAGTACGCCAAGCTCACCGGCCTGTGGGCAGACAGCCTGAAAGGCGCGCAATACGAGCGCGGCCTGACTTTCGATTTGTCCTCGGTAGTGCGCAACATGGCCGGCCCGAGCAACCCGCACGCTCGCGTTGCAGTGTCGGATCTGGCCGCCAAAGGCATCTCCGGCCAATGGGATGACGTGCCGGGGCAAATGCCCGACGGCGCGGTGATCATCGCTGCCATCACCAGTTGCACCAACACCAGCAACCCGCGCAACGTCATCGCCGCCGGCCTGCTGGCGCGCAACGCCAACAAACTCGGCCTGACCCGCAAGCCGTGGGTGAAATCCTCGCTGGCGCCGGGTTCGAAAACCGTCGCGCTGTACCTCGATGAAGCAGGGCTGACCACTGAGCTGGAGCAACTCGGTTTCGGCGTCGTCGCCTTCGCCTGCACCACCTGCAACGGCATGTCCGGCGCGCTCGATCCGCTGATCCAGCAAGAGATCATCGATCGTGATCTGTATGCCACCGCCGTGCTCTCGGGCAACCGCAACTTCGACGGCCGCATCCACCCGTACGCCAAGCAAGCGTTCCTCGCTTCGCCGCCGCTGGTGGTCGCGTACGCCATCGCCGGGACCATTCGTTTCGACATCGAGAAAGATGTCTTGGGCGTGGTCGACGGCAAGGAAATCCGCCTCAAAGACATCTGGCCGAGCGACGAGGAAATCGATGCCGTGGTGAAATCTTCGGTCAAGCCTGAGCAGTTCCGTCAGGTCTACATTCCGATGTTCGCCGTCCATGAAGACACCGGCCCGAAAGTCACGCCACTGTACGAATGGCGCGAGATGAGCACCTACATCCGCCGTCCGCCGTACTGGGAAGGTGCGCTGGCCGGCGCGCGTCCGCTGAAGGGCATGCGCCCGCTGGCGGTGCTGCCGGACAACATCACCACCGATCACCTGTCGCCATCCAACGCGATCATGCTCGACAGCGCCGCCGGCGAATACCTGGCGAAAATGGGCTTGCCGGAAGAGGACTTCAACTCGTACGCCACCCACCGTGGCGACCACTTGACCGCGCAGCGCGCGACCTTTGCCAACCCGAAACTGTTCAACGAAATGGTCGTGGAAAACGGCCAGGTCAAACAGGGTTCGCTGGCCCGTGTCGAGCCGGAAGGCAAAGTGATGCGCATGTGGGAAGCCATCGAAACCTACATGGAACGCAAGCAGCCGCTGATCATCATCGCCGGCGCCGATTACGGTCAGGGCTCGTCCCGCGACTGGGCGGCGAAAGGCGTGCGTCTGGCCGGTGTCGAGGCGATTGCCGCTGAAGGTTTCGAGCGCATTCACCGCACCAACCTGGTGGGCATGGGCGTGCTGCCGCTGGAGTTCAAGCCTGGCACCGACCGTCACACCCTGGCCATCGACGGCAGCGAAACCTACGACGTGATCGGCGAGCGCAAACCGCGCGCGGACCTGACGCTGGTGATCCATCGCAACAACGGCGAGCGCGTTGATGTGCCGGTCACTTGCCGTCTGGATACCGCTGAAGAAGTGTCGATCTACGAGGCCGGCGGCGTGTTGCAGCGCTTCGCGCAGGACTTCCTTGAAGAGTCGGCGGTTGCCGTTTAAATCAACTGTCACGGGCATGGGACCTCAGGTTCCATGCCCCGGTTAAGGAGCATCATGGCTCACGCACCACAAATCAAAATCCCTGCGACCTACATGCGCGGCGGCACCAGCAAAGGCGTGTTCTTCAGCCTCAAGGATCTGCCCGAAGCGGCGCAGATTCCCGGCCCGGTTCGCGACGCTTTATTGCTGCGCGTGATCGGCAGCCCCGACCCGTACGACAAGCAAATCGACGGCATGGGTGGCGCGACGTCGAGCACCAGTAAAACCGTGATCCTGTCGAAAAGCATCAAGGCCGATCACGACGTCGATTACCTGTTCGGTCAGGTCTCCATCGACAAGCCCTTCGTCGACTGGAGCGGCAACTGCGGCAACCTCTCGGCAGCGGTCGGTTCGTTCGCCATCAGCAACGGTCTGGTCGACGCCAGCCGCATTCCGCACAACGGTGTTGCGGTGGTGCGCGTGTGGCAGGCCAACATCGGCAAAACGATTATTGCCCACGTGCCAATCACCAACGGCGAAGTGCAGGAAACCGGTGATTTCGAACTCGACGGCGTGACCTTTCCGGCGGCCGAAGTGCAGGTCGAATTCATGGACCCGGCGGCAGAAGAAGAGGGCGGCGGTGGCTCGATGTTCCCCACCGGTAACTTGATCGATGAGCTGGAAGTGCCGGGGGTTGGCACCTTCAAGGCGACCATGATCAACGCCGGCATCCCGACGATTTTCGTTAACGCTGAAGACATCGGTTACACCGGCACCGAGTTGCAAGGCGCGATCAACAGCGACCCGAAAGCATTGCAGATGTTTGAGACGATTCGGGCTTACGGCGCCTTGCGCATGGGCCTGATTGCCAATCTCGATGAAGCGGCCAAGCGTCAGCACACGCCGAAAGTCGCATTCGTCGCCAAGCCTGCGGATTACGTGGCATCGAGTGGCAAAGCGATTGGCGCGGGTGATGTGGATTTGCTGGTGCGCGCGTTGTCGATGGGCAAGCTGCACCACGCGATGATGGGCACGGCGGCGGTGGCGATTGGGACGGCGGCGGCGATTTCCGGCACCTTGGTGAACCTTGCGGCGGGTGGTGTTGAACGTAGTGCGGTGCGCTTCGGGCATCCGTCCGGGACCTTGCGCGTTGGCGCTGAAGCCAGTCTGGAGAACGGCGAATGGGTGGTGAAGAAAGCCATCATGAGCCGCAGTGCGCGTGTGCTGATGGAAGGCTATGTGCGCGTTCCGGGCGATTCCTTCTGATTCGAAAGTTTTACCCTCACCCCAGCCCTCTCCCAAAGGGAGAGGGGGCCGACCGCGGTGTCTAGGGTTGTACATCGACCTGAAGGACCGAGTCGATTATGGATTCAGGGGCCGACCGGGGTGTCTGGAGATGTACATCGACCTGAAAGATCGAGTCGATTATGGATTCAGGGGCCGACCGAGGTGTCTAGGGTTGTACATCGACCTGAAAGATTGAGGCGATTTTGGATTCAGGGGGCCGGCCGAGGTGTTTGAAATTGTGCGTTGACCAGATCGATTATGGATTCAATGGATATCGCTCACGTCGGTGAACCTCTACAGCATCCCCCAATCGGTTCCCTCTCCCTCGGGAGAGGGCTAGGGTGAGGGGCCACCCACTGAAGAAACCCAAAACAAGCAGGCACCCCAGACCTGCAATCAGCCAGACCAAACCAGCCAAGCCCTGAGGAAGACCACACCACTCATCATTCCCGCACAGGAGAACCGCAATGAGCGCCA
The DNA here is from genome assembly GCF_049300855.1 of Pseudomonas sp. Classification (GTDB taxonomy): domain Bacteria; phylum Pseudomonadota; class Gammaproteobacteria; order Pseudomonadales; family Pseudomonadaceae; genus Aquipseudomonas. Next base: position 21,992 of record NZ_JBAQKH010000052.1, read on the forward strand.
ACGTCGACCTGAACAACCGCCCCGACTACGACCGTGTCCTGCAGGACATCGCCGATTACGTCCTCACCTTCAAAGCCCCCTCTGCCGAAGCCCTCGACGCCGCCCGCAACTGCCTGATGGACACGCTGGGCTGCGGTTTGCTGGCGCTGCGTTTCCCCGAATGCACCAAGCATCTTGGCCCGATTGTCGAAGGCACCGTCGTGCCGTTCGGCGCACGCGTCCCGGGCACCTCCTATCGCCTCGACCCGGTCAAAGCCGCGTGGGACATCGGCTGTATCGTCCGCTGGCTCGACTACAACGACACCTGGCTCGCCGCCGAATGGGGCCATCCATCCGATAACCTCGGCGCGATTCTCGCGGTGGCCGATCACCTCTCGCAAAAACGCGTGGCCAACGCTGAGGCACCGCTGACGATTCGCGATGTGCTCGAAGCGATGATCATGGCCCACGAGATTCAAGGCGTGATCGCCCTGGAAAACTCCTTCAACCGCGTAGGACTCGATCACGTCATTCTGGTGAAAGTTGCCTCAACTGCCGTCACCGCCAAACTGATGGGCGCCAATCGCGAGCAATTGCTGTCGGCGTTGTCCCATGCGTTCGCCGATGGCCAGGCGCTGCGCACTTATCGCCATGCACCGAACGCCGGCTCGCGGAAATCCTGGGCAGCGGGGGATGCGTCGAGTCGCGGTGTACGTCTGGCTGACATTGCCCTGCGTGGCGAAATGGGGATTCCGGGCGTTTTAACCGCGAAGCAATGGGGTTTCTATGACGTGTTGTTCAGCCACACCAACAGCGATCTGGCGCTGAAACCGGAAGATAAACGCACCTTCACTTTTTCGCGCGCGTTCGGCAGCTATGTGATGGAAAACGTCCTGTTCAAGATCAGCTTTCCCGCCGAATTCCACGCGCAAACTGCGTGCGAAGCCGCGGTGACGCTGCACCCGCAAGTGCGCAATCGCCTGCACGACATCGACAAAATCGTCATCACCACCCACGAATCGGCAATCCGCATCATTTCCAAGGTTGGACCGTTGGCCAACGCCGCCGACCGCGACCACTGCATCCAGTATATGACCGCCGTGCCACTGGCGTTCGGCAATCTGGTCGCCGAGCAATACGAAGACGATTTCCACCGGGCGCATCCGATCATTGATGTGCTGCGCGAAAAAATGGTCATCATCGAAGATCCGCGTTTCACCCGCGAATATCTGGAGGCCGACAAACGCTCGATTGCCAACGCCGTGCAGGTGTTTTTCAAGGACGGCAGCAGCACTGAAAACGTTGTCGTCGAGTACCCGATCGGCCATCGTCGCCGTCGCGCCGAGGGCATTCCGTTACTCGAAGATAAATTCAAAGCCAATCTGGCCACGCGTTTCACCGGCCAGCGCAGCGGCGAAATCTTCGCGTTGTGCAAGGATCCGGCGCAGCTCGAAGCGACGCCGGTCAACCGCTTTGTGGATATGTTGGTTATCTGAACCACTTTTCCACAGGCAGTTTGGTGATCGCAAAACCGCTCAACAAAACCGCCGAATAGATCATCAGCTCCCGGGACAGGGTTTGCCCCTCGTACCAGGCGCCGATGATCACGGCGAACACCGGGAAAATGATAAACACGAATGACAGAATGATTGGGCTCAAGCGTTTAAGCAGTAAAAAGTAAACGATGAATCCACCGACCGATGCCACCAGCCCGAGATACAGCAGGGCGCCCCACGAACGCGTGGTCACTTGCGCAAACACCGGCGCTTCAACACTCAAGCCGACAATAAATAACATCAACCCGGCGATGCCGATCGGCAACGTGTTGTAGGTGATCACGCTGATCGCGCTGCCGTGTTTTTTCGTCACCACGTAACACAGCGCATGCATCACCGCCGCACACAAAATCGCCAGTACTCCCAGCCATTCGGCCTGATCCAGATGCAGACCCTGGCTGCGAATAATCATGAACAGACTGCCAAAACCGATGGCGATGCCGAGCATCTGCGACGGGTAGATTTTCTCGCGCAGAAACAGCGCGGAAAACAGCAGGATAAACACCGGCATGCAACTGAACAGTAACGCAGTCAGGCCAGACGATACGTGCATCTCGCCGTAGTTGAGCAGGTAGTAGGGCAGGCTGAAATACGACAGCGTGACGAACACAAAAAACCAGCGACTTTGCCGAGGAAACAGCAGCGGTTCCTTACGCACCAAGGCGAAGCTCAGAAACAGCGGAAAGGCAATCAGAAAACGCAGGCCGGCGGCCGTCAGCGGAGGCACGCTTTCCACGGCAATCTTGATCCCCAGCCACGTCGTGCCCCAACTCAGGCAGACGATGAGAAACAGCGCGCTGGTGATCAATCCGGCGAGCCAGGGTTTGCTGATGTTTATCGGTGCGCTGACAGCTGTCGACATTATTTGTACTCCGAACGGCAGAATTGACCTGATCACAGAAAGAGTCTATTTCTGATTGAACCTGTTTAAAGCACGCTATTCGGGGCGAGAATGACTGTCAAAGTAAGTATTGCCATGGTGTCAATCCTCCGTGATGGCCTCAGCAACGGCGTCGGCGTGAAGTACAAACGTCTCGCTGATGCGGTAGAGCAAGCCATCGACGAAGGCGTTATCGAAGCCGGCAGCAAACTGCCTCCGCACCGGTTATTGGCCGACAGCCTTGGTGTGACCATCGGCACCATCAGCCGTGCTTACGGCGAACTGGAGCGCGTGGGATTGGTCGTCGCCCGTGTCGGAGATGGCACCTACGTGCGTCAGCGCGGGATGGAGCGGCCGCAGGACAAAGGCTTTCGCAATGTCAGCGATGAGCCGTCAGCGTGCTTCGACATGAGCCGCAACCAGCCGATTCCGGCGCAGGAAGCGGCGTTCTTGAGCCAGAGCCTGCAAGACCTCGCCAGTGATCCGCGGGTGTTGCAGCAATTGACCGGGTACACCGCTGAAGCCGGGTTGGCCCGCCACCGATTGGCCGGGGCGGTATGGTTGCAGCATGCGGAATTTGTCCCGCACGCCGATCAGGTGTTGTGCGTCAACGGTGGCCAACATGGACTGTTGTGCGCGTTGATGGGCTTGCTCAAGGCCGGCGACACCGTTGTGACCGAGCATTTGTCCTACCCGGGATTGATCGGCGTCGCACGTCAGTTGGGGATAAAACTCATTGGCGCGGCGATGGATGACGAAGGGCTGCTCCCGTCGGCGCTGGAGGAGATCTGCCGTCAGCATCGGGTTTCGGCGCTGTATTGCACGCCGACGATCCAGAATCCTACGGCGGCGGTGATGTCCGTCCCACGGCGCGAGGCGCTTGCCGAGGTCTGTCGCCAGCACAATCTGCTGATCATCGAAGACGAAGCCCATGCGGTGCTGGATCGCCAGCGCCCGTTGCCGCTGAGTTACTTTGCGCCGGAGCGCTCAGTGCTGATCGGCAGTTTGAGCAAGGCCGTTTCAGCGGGTTTGCGCGTCGGTTATCTGCACGCGCCGCAAGCGTTGGTCGGGCGTTTGAGTGCGGCCATTCGCGCAACGTGCTGGATGGCCAATCCGTTATCGATGGAAGTGGCCAGTCTGTGGATCGAAAGCGGCATGGCGAAACAGTTGCTGGACGAGCAGATCAGCGAGATTGCTCGACGCAAGGCCTTGGTCGCGCCTGCGCTGCGGGGTTTGAACTACAAGACTCACCCTTACAGCCCGCACTTTTGGGTGGAAGTGCCTGAGCTGTGGCGGGCGTCGCAGATTGCGGCGGAGTTGAAGGAAAACAACTATCTGGTGGCCACCGCTGAGGCATTTGCGGTGGGGCATGCAGCGGTGCCGCAGTTTATTCGGGTGAGTGTGTGTAATGCGGTGGGGGATGATCGGTTGTTGCTGGCAGGCTTTGAGGCTCTGGCCAAGGCATTAACAGACACCGTGTAATCGTTCTTCGCGAGCAAGCTCGCTCCCACAGTGGACCGCATTCTTTCAGTTGGAATGCATTCCCCCCTGTGGGAGCGAGCGAGCTTGCTCGCGAAGGCGTCAGCCCAGGCACTACAACTCTACTTGAAACGCCGCTCCACACCTTTCTCCACCAGAATCTTCGCCGAAATCTCTTCCACCGAAAAATGCGTGGAGTTGATGTTGGGGATGTTCTCGCGGCGGAACAGGTTCTCCACTTCACGCACTTCGAACTCGCACTGGGCGTAGCTCGAATAACGGCTGTTGGGCTTGCGCTCGTTGCGGATTGCGGTGAGGCGGTCCGGGTCGATGGTCAGGCCGAACAGCTTGTGCTGATGGGCGCGCAGGGCCGTCGGCAGGGTCAGACGCTCCATGTCGTCTTCGGTCAGCGGGTAGTTGGCCGCGCGGATGCCGAATTGCATGGCCATGTACAGACACGTCGGCGTTTTACCGCATCGCGACACGCCCACTAGTATCAGGTCGGCTTTGTCGTAATAGTGCGTGCGCGCGCCGTCGTCGTTGTCGAGGGCAAAGTTGACCGCCTCGATGCGCTCCATGTAATTGGAGTTGTGCCCGATGGAGTGGGACTTGCCGACGGTGTAGGAAGAATGCTCGGTCAGTTCCTGCTCCAGCGGGGCAAGGAAGGTCGAGAAAATGTCGATCATGAAACCATTGGACGTTGCGAGAATCTCACGGATGTCCTGATTGACGATGGTGTCGAAGATGATCGGGCGAAAGCCGTCGGTTTCAGCGGCTTTGTTGATTTGTTGTACCATGGCCCGCGCTTTTTCAACGCTGTCGATGTACGGTCGCGTGAATTTGCTGAAGGTAATGTTTTCGAACTGCGCCAGAAGGCTTTGACCCAGGGTTTCGGCGGTAATGCCGGTGCCATCGGAGATGAAGAAAGCAGATCGTTTCATTTGCACCTTGGGCCTTAAGCTAATGAGCATTTCTGGATATGATAGGCGCGATTTGTCGGCCGCGACTGGCCCGCATTCTCACTTATTTTCCAGGTCCAGGCCATACAACCGGCCATGGCTCCCCCGGGCCGCCGGTTTCTGAGCTTTTCCAACACAGTTAGTGGAGAGATCACCTTGGTAGAGTACGTAGTTTCCCTCGATAAGCTCGGCAAACACGATGTTGAGCATGTGGGGGGCAAGAACGCATCCCTGGGCGAGATGATCAGTAACCTGGCAGGCGCCGGTGTTTCGGTCCCCGGCGGTTTCGCCACGACGGCTCAGGCTTATCGTGATTTCCTCGAACTGAGCGGCCTCAACGACCAGATCCACCAGGCCCTCGACGCGCTCGACGTTGACGACGTCAACGCCCTGGCCAAGACCGGCGCGCAGATCCGCCAATGGATCATGGACGCCGAATTCCCCGAAAAACTGAATGCCGAGATCCGCACCGCGTTCGCCGCGCTGTCGGCCGGTAATCCTGATGTGGCCGTGGCCGTGCGTTCTTCCGCCACCGCCGAAGACTTGCCGGACGCCTCGTTCGCCGGTCAGCAGGAAACCTTCCTGAACATCCGTGGTGTGGAAAACGTTATCCGCGCCGCCAAAGAGGTGTTCGCATCGCTGTTCAACGACCGTGCGATTTCCTACCGCGTGCACCAGGGCTTCGACCACAAACTGGTCGCCCTGTCGGCTGGCGTGCAGCGCATGGTGCGTTCGGAAACCGGCACCGCCGGCGTGATGTTCACCCTCGATACCGAATCCGGTTTCCGTGACGTGGTGTTCATCACCGGCGCCTACGGCCTGGGCGAAACCGTCGTACAAGGCGCGGTCAACCCCGACGAATTCTATGTGCACAAGGGCACGCTGGAAGCCGGTCGTCCGGCGATCCTGCGTCGCAACCTGGGCAGCAAAGCCATCAAGATGATCTACGGCGACGAGGCCAAGGCCGGTCGTTCGGTCAAGACCGTCGATGTCGACAAGGCTGAGCGCGCGCGTTTCTGCCTGAGCGACGCTGAAGTCAGCGAACTGGCCAAGCAAGCCATGATCATCGAAAAGCATTACGGCTGCCCGATGGACATCGAGTGGGCCAAGGACGGTGACGACGGCCAGCTGTACATCGTGCAGGCGCGTCCGGAAACCGTGAAAAGCCGCACCCAGGCCAACGTCATGGAACGTTACCTGCTGAAAGAAACCGGCACCGTGCTGGTGGAAGGTCGCGCGATTGGCCAGCGCATCGGCGCCGGCAAAGTGCGGATCATCAAAGACGTCTCCGAGATGGACAAGGTCCAGCCGGGCGACGTGCTGGTGTCCGACATGACCGACCCGGACTGGGAACCGGTGATGAAGCGCGCCAGCGCCATCGTCACCAACCGTGGCGGCCGTACTTGCCACGCGGCGATCATCGCTCGTGAGCTGGGTATTCCGGCTGTTGTGGGTTGCGGCAACGCCACCCAACTGCTGAAGGATGGCCAAGGTGTGACCGTGTCCTGCGCCGAAGGCGACACCGGCTACATCTTCGAAGGCGAACTGGGCTTCGACATCAAAAAGAACTCCGTCGACGCCATGCCGGAGCTGCCGTTCAAGATCATGATGAACGTCGGCAACCCGGACCGCGCCTTCGACTTCGCGCAACTGCCGAATGCCGGTGTGGGCCTGGCTCGTCTGGAGTTCATCATCAACCGCATGATCGGTGTGCACCCGAAAGCGCTGTTGAACTACGACGGTCTGCCGCAGGAAATCAAGGAAAGCGTCGACAAGCGCATCGCTGGTTACGACGATCCGGTCGGTTTCTACGTCGAGAAACTGGTTGAAGGCATCAGCACCCTCGCGGCTGCGTTCGCACCGAAGAAAGTCATCGTGCGTCTGTCGGACTTCAAGTCCAACGAATACGCCAACCTGATCGGCGGCAAACTGTACGAGCCGGAAGAAGAAAACCCGATGCTGGGTTTCCGTGGCGCTTCGCGTTACATCAGCGAATCGTTCCGTGACTGCTTCGAACTCGAATGCCGCGCGCTGAAACGTGTGCGCAACGAGATGGGCCTGACCAACGTCGAAATCATGGTGCCGTTCGTCCGTACCCTCGGCGAAGCCAGCCAGGTTGTCGATCTGCTCGCCGAAAACGGCTTGAAGCGCGGCGAGAATGGTCTGCGCGTGATCATGATGTGCGAACTGCCTTCCAACGCGATTCTGGCCGAAGAGTTCCTCGAATTTTTCGACGGTTTCTCGATCGGCTCCAACGACCTGACTCAGCTGACGCTGGGCCTGGACCGCGATTCCGGTATCATCGCGCACCTGTTCGACGAGCGTAATCCGGCGGTCAAGAAGCTCTTGGCCAACGCGATTGCCGCGTGCAACAAGGCCGGCAAGTACATCGGTATCTGCGGTCAGGGTCCTTCGGACCACCCGGATCTGGCCAAGTGGCTGATGGAGCAGGGCATCGAAAGCGTGTCGCTGAACCCGGACACCGTGCTGGAAACCTGGTTCTTCCTCGCGGAAGGCCAGGCGCCGGCCTGATCAGTATGTGAACGGCCCGTTCCCCCTGTGGGAGCGGGCTTTGAGATTTGAGTAGGGCGGGCTCCTGTAGATGCCGCCCTTTTTTGTGCAAGAGCATTATGCAAAGCAGCAGCAACCTGTTTCCTGTCGCCCTGATCAGCGCCGAACGGCGTGGCGATCTGAGCGAAGACGTTTACCGACTCAAACCCGGCAACAGCCCGGACTGGTCCGTGGAGATCGCCGTCACCCGTCTGGGCATGGCCGACGACTCGGCGCCGCGCGGTGTGCCAGTGATTCTGCTGCATGGCAGTTTTTCCAATCGACGCTTCTGGTTTTCACCCAAAGGCCTGGGCCTGGGCGCGTATCTGACGCGTCTGGGCTACGACGTGTGGATTCCGGAGATGCGCGGTCACGGCTTGTCGCAGCGCAACGAGCAATACCGCCGCAACCGTGTCGCCGACTATGCCCGTTACGATCTGCCGGCGATTGCCGCATTCGTGCGTGAGCAGAGCGGGCAGATTCCGCACTGGATCGGCCATTCGCTGGGCGGCATCACCCTGGCGGCGGCGCTTGGTGGCGAGTACTTGGGCGAGCCGGCGGTGGCTTCGGCGGCGTTTTTCGGTACGCAGGTCAGCCGTACGTATTGGCCACTGAAAATTCCGCCGGTGGAGTGGAGCAGCCGCTTTATTCTCAAGCACTTCGCGCAACTGTCCGGTTCGCGCCTTAAACGGGGCCCGGAAGACGAACCGATCGGTCTGGCGCTGGAAAGCATGCGCTGGTATGGCTTGTTCGGTCGTTTCGGTGACAAGGACAAGGACTGGTGGGCAGGCCTGGCCGATGTTCAGGTGCCAGTGCTGGCAGTGACGGCGGCGGGGGATCATCAGGATCCGGCGTGGGCCTGTCGCAAACTGTTCGAGCAGATCGGCACCGAGCACAAGCAGTTCATCAATCTGGGGCGCGAGCAGGGCTTCAACGACAATTTTGGCCATGTTGAAATGCTGGTGAGCAAAGCGGCGCAGACTGAAGTGTGGCCGCTGGTGGCGCGCTGGTTGAGCGATCAGCACACGCCGTTGCTGGGTGAGAAGCCGGATCTGGCCGCAGCAGTCTGAAGTCGCGCCGCTGAATTGGGCGTTTCGTTCAGATTGGCTTGCGGCTAAGATATGACGCATTGTGCGGTTCTGGTCATATTTGGTGGCTGTTTAGCTATTACGTTTCAGCGTTTGTTCAGGTTCGTTCAGCGACCATGGGATGGACTAAGGTAAACAGCGACCACCGGATCTCGTCTCAACAGAATGCGTCATCCTTGATCGTCTTCCTTGTTACAGGAGTTTTTCGATGAACCATTACCTCACGCCTGACCTGTGCGACGCCTATCCGGAGCTGGTCCAGGTGCTGGAACCGATGTTCAGCAATTTCGGCGGCCGTGATTCGTTCGGCGGCGAAATCGTGACCATCAAATGTTTCGAAGACAACTCGCTGGTCAAGGAACAGGCTGAACTCAAAGGCAACGGCAAGGTGCTGGTGGTCGATGGCGGCGGTTCGCTGCGCCGGGCGCTGCTGGGCGACATGATCGCCGAGAAGGCTGCGAAAAACGGTTGGGAAGGGCTGGTGATCTACGGCTGCATCCGTGACGTTGACGTGATCGCCCAGACCGACCTGGGTGTGCAGGCACTGGCCAGCCATCCGATGAAAACGGAAAAACGCGGCATCGGCGACCTCAACGTCCCGGTGACGTTTGCCGGCGTGACGTTCCACCCGGGCCACTACATTTATGCGGACAACAACGGCGTGATCATCTCGCCGAGTCCGCTGAAGATGCCTGAATAACAGTTTCGACAAAGGGATGCGGATGTTCGAGGAAGAAAACGCGCAATGGGGGCTGGTGCATGCCCTGGTGCTGGACGGAAAAGGCGGTGCGCGTTCGATAGCCCGGACTGAGCTCGACGATTTGCAACTGCAGGCCCATGAAAGCCTTTGGCTGCATTGGGATCGCAGCCATCCGCAGACCCAGACCTGGCTGCGCAAATCCAGCGGCCTGAATGAATTCACCTGCGACCTGCTGCTGGAAGAGAACACTCGACCGCGTCTGTTGCCGTTGCCCGATTCCGAGCTGCTGCTGTTTCTGCGCGGGGTCAATCTCAACCCGGGTGCCGAGCCGGAAGACATGGTCTCGGTGCGGATTTTCGCCTCTGCCCAACGGGTTATTTCCCTGCGTTTGCGGCCATTGCGCGCCACCGATGAGCTGCTGGCTCAGTTGGCGGACGGCAAGGGCCCGAAAACGGCCTCTGAACTCATCCTTTATCTGGCGCAGTTCCTCACCAACAAGGTGCAGGATCTGGTCACGTGCCTCTCGGAAATCGCCGATGAGGAAGAAGAAAAGATGGATGCCGACGAACGGTATACCCCCGAGCATGGCGCCATTTTGCACATCCGTCGGCGCGCCGCCGGGCTTAAGCGTTTCCTTGCGCCGCAGCGGGATATTTTCGGGCAGATGACGCGGATAAAACTGCCGTGGTTTGTCGATGACGATGCCGATTACTGGAACGAATTGAACAACAGTCTGACCCGCTATCTCGAAGAGCTCGAATTGACCCGAGAGCGCGTGGGGCTTGTGCTGGAGGCCGAAGACCGGCGTTTGAGCGAGCGCATGAATCGCACGATGTACCGCTTCGGGATCATCACCTGCATCTTTTTACCGATGAGTTTCATCACCGGTCTGTTGGGCATCAACGTTGGCGGAATTCCATTCTCCAGCAGCCCTTATGGTTTCCTGATCGCCTGTTTGACCGTGCTCGCCCTGGCCTTCGGTCAGTGGTGGTTATTCCGTCGTTTGCGCTGGGTCTGAACATGGCACATGTGACCCGACCAAATCTGCCCGCGTCTTTCACAGACATCACGAGAGGTGCGTATGCACGATCCGTTTGAACAGTCTTTGCGCGACATGCTCAACGCCTCGCCGTCCAGCCGCGACGACGATGCCTGTCTGGGCCGCGTACTCAAAACCGCCAACCGCCAGGTCGGCGCCGGTGATCTGTTCAGCCTGCTGGGCCGCTGGCTGCCCGCGCTGATGATCGCCTTGAACAACGGATCGGCCCATGTCTCGCCGGTTTCCCGTCTTCGTAAACCTACCGCTCGCACTGCTGATAAGGCTGATTGAATATGGAACTCGACCTCTGGACTCAGAGCCTCGTCACTGCAATGACTGCGTTGTGGACCAAAGTAGCCAACTTCATTCCGAACCTGTTCGGCGCACTGGTTGTGCTGCTGTTGGGTTTCGTCGTGGCCAAGCTGCTCGATACCTTGCTGTCCAAGTTGCTCGCCAAACTCGGTCTTGATCGCCTGATGGGCGGCACCGGCCTGACCAAATTGATGTCGCGAGCCGGGTTGCAAGTGCCGATTTCGACCTTGATCGGTAAAATCGTCTACTGGTTCGTTCTGCTGATTTTTCTGGTTTCTGCAGCAGAATCCCTTGGCCTTGAGCGAGTTTCAGCTACGCTGGATATGTTGGCGCTCTATTTGCCGAAAGTATTCGGTGCGGCGCTGGTGTTGCTGGTAGGTGTTTTGCTCGCGCAACTGGCCAACGGGCTGGTGCGCGGGGCGGCAGAAGGCGTAGGCCTGGACTACGCTTCGGGGCTGGGGCGCATTGCGCAGGGGCTGGTCATTATCATCAGCCTCTCGGTCGCGATCAGTCAGCTTGAGGTCAAGACCGACCTGCTGAACCATGTGATTGTCATCGTGTTGATTACCGTTGGTCTGGCCGTTGCGCTGGCCATGGGTTTGGGAAGCCGGGAAATTGCCGGTCAGATTCTTGCGGGAATCTATGTGCGTGAGTTGTATCAGGTTGGGCAACAAGTGCGTGTTGGCGAGGTCGAAGGCCAGATCGAAGAGATCGGCACGGTTAAAACCACATTGCTGACCGATGAGGGTGAGCTAGTCTCTCTCTCCAATCGGATCCTGCTGGAACAGCATGTGAGTAGCCGCTAATCCGGCAAACCCTGCTAATGTATGCCGCCGCAAAATGCCAGCTGACGCTGGCTGCGGCGGACATTGACCTGACTGTCGGCACGACTTGTTTTGAATAAAGCCCAAACGCTATCCACGCGCTACGACCCCCGCGAGCTCTCTGATGAGGAGTTGGTCGCGCGCGCGCATACCGAGCTGTTTCACGTAACGCGTGCCTATGAAGAACTGATGCGGCGTTACCAGCGAACATTATTTAACGTTTGTGCGAGATATCTTGGGAACGATCGCGACGCAGACGATGTCTGTCAGGAAGTCATGTTGAAGGTGCTGTATGGCCTGAAGAACTTCGAGGGTAAATCGAAGTTCAAGACGTGGCTCTACAGCATCACGTACAACGAGTGTATTACGCAGTATCGGAAGGAACGGCGAAAGCGTCGCTTGATGGACGCATTGAGTCTTGACCCCCTCGAGGAAGCGTCCGAAGAAAAGGCGCCAAAACCCGAGGAGAAGGGCGGACTTGATCGCTGGCTGGTGTATGTGAACCCGATTGACCGCGAAATTCTGGTGCTACGATTTGTCGCAGAGCTGGAATTTCAGGAGATCGCGGACATCATGCACATGGGTTTGAGTGCGACAAAAATGCGTTACAAACGTGCTCTAGATAAATTGCGTGAGAAATTTGCAGGCATTGCTGAAACTTAGTTCAGCGCAAATATCTCTTACGTGTAGGCAAGTTCTGATAGACTTGCCGCCGAGTTGTCCCCCGGTTTGCGGGACTGCTTCACAATCACCAGATGGGGATTTAACGGATGAAACTGAAAAACACCTTGGGCTTGGCCATTGGTTCTCTGATTGCCGCCACTTCGTTCGGCGCTCTGGCACAAGGCCAAGGCGCAGTTGAAATCGAAGGCTTCGCAAAGAAAGAACAATTCGACAGCGCTCGTAACTTCAAGAACAACGGCAACCTGTTCGGCGGCTCGATCGGTTACTTCCTGACCGACGACGTTGAACTGCGTCTGGGCTACGACGAAGTGCACAACGTGCGTTCCGACGACGGTCGTAACATCAAGGGCGCGAACACCGCTCTGGATGCTCTGTACCACTTCAACAACCCAGGCGACATGCTGCGTCCATACGTATCGGCTGGTTTCTCCGATCAGAGCATCGGTCAGAACGGTTCCGGCGGTCGTGACCGCTCCACCTTCGCCAACCTGGGCGCTGGTGCCAAGCTGTACTTCACCGAGAACTTCTACGCCCGTGCTGGCGTTGAAGCTCAATACAACATCGACCAGGGCGACACCGAGTGGGCTCCTAGCGTCGGTATCGGTGTGAACTTCGGTGGCGGCTCCAAGCCTGCTGCTGCTCCAGTTCCAGCACCAGCTGAAGTCTGCTCCGACAGCGACAACGATGGCGTTTGCGACAACGTTGACAAGTGCCCAGACACCCCAGCCAACGTAACTGTTGACGCTGATGGCTGCCCGGCAGTTGCTGAAGTTGTTCGTGTTGAGCTGGACGTTAAGTTCGACTTCGACAAGTCGGTTGTGAAGCCAAACAGCTACGGCGACATCAAGAACCTGGCTGACTTCATGAAGCAGTACCCATCCACCACCACTACTGTTGAAGGTCACACTGACTCCGTCGGTCCTGACGCTTACAACCAGAAACTGTCCGAGCGTCGTGCAAACGCCGTTAAGCAAGTTCTGACCAACCAGTACGGTGTTGAATCGTCCCGCGTTCAGTCTGTTGGCTACGGCGAATCCCGCCCAGTTGCTGACAACAAAACTGAAGCTGGCCGCGCTGTAAACCGTCGCGTAGAAGCGCAGGTTGAAGCCCAAGGTAAGTAATTACCCGCCGCTCTGAGAAAAGCCCGGCTTAGGCCGGGCTTTTCTTTGCCTGCGATTTGAGTTTACGGCAGGCACGCGGCCCCTGCGTGGGCGTTGCTGCAGGCGGCGATCCTTTGATCTTCAACAACAGCCGCCACCGCACCAATCACCAGAATCGCCGGGCTTTTCAATCCAAAAGCACACGCATCCTCACCCATGCTGCGCAGATTGCTCCGGCATTCCCGATGCTGCGGCAATGACGCATTCTCGATCATCGCCACCGGCGTATCCGCCGCCATCCCGCCCGCCAACAACTGATCACGAATCTCCTCCAGCTTTGCCACACCCATATAAACCACCAACGTCGTGCCGCCCTGCGCCAGCGCCTGCCAGTTCAATCGGCTGTCATCCTGAGTGTGCGCGGTGACCAGCGTCACGCCTCGCGCGACACCGCGTAGCGTCAGCGGAATATCGCACTGCGTCGCTCCGGCCAGTCCGGCGGTGATGCCATTGACCAACTCCACTTCGACCCCACGCTGACGCAGCCACTGCGCCTCTTCGCCACCCCGGCCGAAAATGCACGGATCACCACCCTTGAGCCGCACCACACACTTGCCGTGACGGGCATAGCGCAACATCAATCGGTGGATGAACGCTTGCGGGGTCGAGCGGCAACCACCGCGTTTGCCCACCGTGATAATGCGCGCGGCGGGGCAGTGCTCCAGTACCGCGACGTTGACCAGGTCATCGATCAGCACCACATCGGCTTCGCGCAAGGCACGCACCGCTTTGAGGGTCAGCAGTTCCGGATCGCCGGGGCCTGCGCCTACCAGCCAGACTTTTGCATTCATGCTGCTTTCCTCATCAGATGACGGCGACCGGCTGCAACTCGGCAGCCAGCAAACGTTTTATTTCCGGGACGCACGAGCCGCATTGCGTGCCGCAGCCCAGCGTGTTTTTCAAACCCTGCAAATCCAAACCTTGGCGGATGCCGGCGCACACCGTGTTGAGGCTGACGTTCTTGCAGTTGCACAGGGTTCTATCCGCATTAATCTGCGGCCCGGCATTGCCCGGCGGCGCACTCATCGGCGCCAGAAGCCAGCGCCGCAGTTGCTCGTCCGCCCGGCCTTCGAGCCACAGGCTTTGCAGCCAATGCTGTGCAAGTGTTTCGCCGGCCAGTCGAATCGCGGTGATCCGGCCGTTTTCGATGCGCACGCGTTTACCGATAGCCCGACGCGGGTCGTCATAGGCCAATACCGGGCCGTCGATCAGCGCCAGGCAACGGTCGATTTCACCCAGTAACTGTGGATTCGGCGCCTCGTTGCTGGCTGCGCGTATCAGCAATGCCGATCGTTCACGTCCGACAAGGCTGAGACTCACGTAGGAAAATGCCTCACAGAGCGGTCGTAGCGCCTCGAAATGCCGTTGAACATCGCCCTCGATCAGTGCGAAAAGCTGCCACGGCAGATCGACCGGTTCCAGGCGCACGCCGCTGTGTTTGAGCTCCGGTTGTTTCGACAGTGGATCAAACGCCGGCAGGGTCAGGCTGTTTACACCGCCCTTGAGAAACCGGTCACCCCAGTGCATCGGCAGAAAGGCCTGACCCGGGCGCACGCTGTCGTCGCTGCCGACCGCGACAATCACTGCGCCGCGACGACTTTTCAGATTGACCAGATCGCCCGGCTGCAAGCGCTGCCGGCGTAATTCGTCCGGGTGCAGACTCAACACCGCTTCGCTGACATGCCCGAACAACTGCGCCGCCGTGCCGGTGCGGCTCATACCGTGCCATTGATCACGCAGGCGGCCAGTGATCAACGTCAGTGGAAAGCGTGCATCGCGCTGTTCCTTGGCGGCGCGATACGGGTCGGCAATGAACTGCGCGCGCCCATTGGGCGTAGGAAAAATGCCGTCCTCGTACAGGCGTGGCGTGCCTTCGCGGGCACCGACAGGGAAGGGCCACTGCTGCGGTCCGATCTCGTCGATCAATGCATGACTGATCCCGGACAAATCCAGATCCCGCCCGCGCGTCAGTCCTTTGAATTCATCGAACAACTGCGACGGTTGATTGAACGAAAACAGGCTCGGCTCACCGCAGCGAAGACGTTTCTCCAGACGCTGTGCAAAATCCACGGTGATCGCCCAATCCGGCCGCGCTTCACCCGGTGGGAGAATGGCTTTGCGCACGTGGGAAATACGCCGCTCGGAGTTGGTCACCGAGCCTTCCTTCTCGCCCCAACTGGCGGCGGGCAACAGCAGATCGGCGAACGCAGCGGTTTCAGTGGTGCGGAAGGCTTCTTGCAGAACCACAAACGGGCAGGCTTGCAGCGCTGCGCGCACCGAATGTTGATCCGGCATTGATTGCGCCGGGTTGGTACAAGCAATCCACAGCGCTTTGATCTTGCCGCTGCGCACCTGCTCGAACAGTTCAATGGCGCTGAGTCCGGTGCTCTCCGGCAATTGATCGACACCCCAATAAGCTGCCACTTCGGCGCGATGGTCAGGGTTGGCCGCCTCGCGGTGGCCGGGCAACAAGTTCGACAAGCTGCCGGTTTCACGCCCGCCCATGGCATTTGGCTGACCGGTGAGGGAGAAAGGTCCTGCACCCGGACGGCCGATTTGCCCGGTGGCCAGGTGCAGATTGATCAGCGCGCTGTTCTTCGCGCTGCCAGCGGTGGACTGGTTCAAACCCATGCACCACAGCGACAGAAAACTCGGTGAGGTGCCAACCCATCCGGCGCACTGCTGCAATTGCTCGACACTGATTCCGCACAGTTGCGACACCATCTGCGGGGTGTAATCGCGCACCAGATTCTTCAGCTCTGGGAGGCCTTCGGTGTGGGTCTTGATGAAGTCACGATCAATCCAGTCTTCCCACAACAACAGATGCAAAATCCCATGGAACAACGCGACATCGGTGCCGGGCAAAATCGCCAGATGCAGATCGGCAAGATCACAGGTGTCGGTGCGCCGTGGATCAATGACGATGACTTTCATCTGTGGCCGGCGCGATTTTGCCTCTTCCAGTCGACGGAAAAGTACCGGATGGGCGTAGGCCATGTTACTGCCAACGATCATCACGCAATCGCTGAGCTCCAGATCCTCATAACTGCAGGGCGGGGCGTCGGCGCCGAGGCTGCGCTTATAGCCGACCACCGCTGAAGACATGCACAGGCGTGAATTGCTGTCGATGTTGTTGGTGCCGACCAACGCCCGCGCGAGTTTGTTGAAGGCGTAGTAGTCCTCGGTCAGCAACTGTCCGGAGATATAGAACGCCACGCTGTCCGGGCCGTGTTCGACGATGGTTTCTGCGAACACGTTGGCGGCATGTTCCAGCGCGGTGTCCCAATCCGTGCGGCTGCGCGTCAGGCCTTTGCCCAGTCGCAGTTCCGGGTACAGCGCGCGGGCCGCGAGGTCGCCGGTCAGGTGCAGGGTCGAGCCTTTGCTGCAGAGTTTGCCGAAGTTGGCCGGATGCGCCGGATCGCCGCTGACGCCGAGAATGCGCTCGCCGTCATGTTCGATCAGCACGCCGCAGCCGACCCCGCAATAACAGCAGGTCGAGGCGGTCGTCTGGCGGTTCATCAGTTGGCGTCCCGCAGGGCCAGTTGCACCCGACCGTTCTCGACCCGCGCCGGGTGATGGTGCGCGCAACCGATGTCCGGCGCCTGCGCTTCACCGGTCTGCAGGTCGATCTGCCAGTTGTGCAGCGGGCAGGCCACACGTTTGCCGTAGATCAAGCCTTGCGACAACGGCCCACCCTTGTGCGGGCAGCGGTCGTCGAGGGCGAAAACCTCATCGTCGCTTGTACGAAAAATCGCGATATCACCTTTCGGCCCGGCAATGATTCGCGAGCCGAGGGCGTTGATTTCTTCGAGGTCACAGATATCCAGCCAGTTCATGCCGGCACCTCCAGATTTTTCACCGGGATCACGTCGAATTCTTTCTTCAGTTGCGGCTGGGCCAAGCGTTCTTTCCACGGATCCTGTTCGAACGACAAGGAGAATTGCAGGCGCTCGTTCAGCGCTTTGCGGCGCTCGGGGTCTTGCAGCACGGCTTTCTTGATGTGTTCCATGCCGACTCGTTGCAGGTAGTGCACGGTGCGTTCGAGGTAGAAGGCTTCTTCGCGATACAGCTGCAGGAACGCACCGTTGTATTCGCGGACTTCTTCGGCGGTTTTCAGCTTGACGAAGAATTCGGCGACTTCGGTTTTGATCCCGCCGTTGCCGCCGATGTACATCTCCCAGCCGGAGTCGACGCCGATGATTCCTACGTCCTTGATCCCCGCCTCCGAGCAGTTGCGTGGGCATCCGGAGACAGCCAGTTTCACTTTGTGCGGCGACCACATGTTGAACAGGTCGTGCTCAAGCTCGATGCCCAGTTGCGTCGAGTTCTGCGTGCCGAAGCGGCAGAACTCGCTACCAACGCAGGTCTTCACGGTGCGGATGGATTTGCCGTAAGCGTGGCCGGATGGCATGTCGAGATCCTTCCACACACCGGGCAAGTCCTGCTTTTTGATGCCGAGCAAATCGATGCGCTGCCCGCCGGTAACCTTGACCATCGGCACGTTGTACTTGTCGGCCACATCGGCAATCCGCCGCAGTTCTGACGGATTGGTCACGCCGCCCCACATCCGTGGCACCACCGAATAAGTGCCGTCCTTCTGGATGTTGGCGTGCGCGCGTTCGTTGATCAGGCGCGATTGCGGGTCGTCCCTGGCTTCGCCGGGCCAGGTGGAAATCAGGTAATAGTTGAGGGCCGGGCGGCACGTTGCGCAACCGTTCGGCGTGCGCCAGTTGAGGTAGCTCAGGGTGCCGGCGATGGTCAGCAGATGCTGTTCGCGAATCGCTTGGCGAATCTGCCCGTGGCTGAGATCGCTGCATCCGCAGATGGCCTTTTCGCTTTTCGGTTTGACGTCGGCCGCACCACCCACGGTGTTGATCAGGATCTGCTCGACCAGCCCGGCGCAGGAGCCGCAGGAGCTGGCGGCTTTGGTGTGTTTCTTCACCTCATCGACGCTGAACAGGCCGTGTTCCTGAATGGCTTTGACGATGGTGCCTTTGCACACGCCGTTGCAGCCGCAGACTTCGGCGGTGTCGGCCATGACCATGGCTTTGTCCTGGCCCTGATGTCCTACGTCGCCCAAAGCGTTTTCGCCAAACATCAGGTGATCGCGGATCTCGCCGATGGCGTGATTCTCACGAATCTGGCGGAAATACCAACCGCCATCTGCCGTATCGCCGTACAGACAGGCGCCGACCAGCACGTCATCCTTGATCACCAGTTTTTTGTACACACCGCCGATCGGGTCGGAGAGGGTGATGGTCTCGGTGCCTTCGCCACCCATGAAGTCGCCAGCGGAAAACAGGTCGATGCCGGTGACTTTCAATTTGGTTGACGTCACCGACCCCTGATAACGGGCGAAGCCCAATTGTGCGAGATGGTTGGCGCAAACCTTGGCCTGTTCGAACAATGGCGCGACCAGACCATAGGCAATGCCGCGATGGCTGGCGCATTCACCGATGGCATAAATACGCGGGTCGTAGGTTTGCAGAGTATCGTTGACCAGAATCCCGCGATTGCACGGGATGCCGGCCTTTTCCGCCAGTTCGGTGTTAGGGCGAATGCCAGCAGCCATCACCACCAGATCGGCGGGGATGATCTCGCCGTTCTTGAATTGCACCGAGCCGACCCGGCCATTGCCGGCGTCGTGCAGGGCTTGGGTTTGTTCGCATAGACGGAAGTGCAAACCACGGGATTCGAGTGCCGTTTGCAGGAGTTGGCCGCTGGTTTTGTCCAGTTGCCGTTCCAGCAACCACTCACCGATATGCACCACAGTGACGTGCATGCCGCGCAGCATCAGGCCATTGGCGGCTTCGAGGCCGAGCAAGCCGCCACCGATGACCACCGCGTGTTTGTGGGTTTTCGCGGTGTCGATCATCGCCTGGGTGTCGGCGATGTCGCGGTATCCGATCACGCCGTGCAGGGAGTTGCCGGGGATCGGCAGGATGAACGGTGTCGAGCCGGTGGCGATCAGCAGGCGATCGTATTCGGCTTCAGTGCCATCCTCGGCGATCACCCGGCGTTTGACCCGATCGATCTCCACCACTTTGCGGTTGAGCAGCAATTTGATGTTGTTTTCCAAATACCAGTCGAGGTCGTTAAGGACGATCTCTTCGAAGGTCTGCTCGCCGGCCAGCACTGGCGAGAGCAGGATGCGGTTGTAGTTGGTGTGCGGTTCAGCGCCGAAGACGGTGATGTCGTACAGCTCGTTGCTCAGTTTGAGCAGTTCTTCGAGGGTGCGGACCCCGGCCATGCCGTTGCCGATCATCACCAGTTTGAGTTTTTTCATCAGGTTCTCCGGGGAGCGTTGGCTGGCCTCTTGTGGGCAGTCAGGCCTTGCTCGAGAAATTTTGCGCAAACAAAAAAAGGCGTCCCGCTAGTTGCCTAGCGAGGACGCCTTTGTCCTGGTCCCGTTCTCTCGGGAAGCGCAGCCTTCGTCGTTGAAGGTTGGGCTTTATGGGTGTGTTGAGAGGGTTAATGCAGTGGTTGTGCCAAGTGGGGACGATGGCGGGTTTATTGGGGTTTGGCAGGTTCTGAGGATGATTTTTTGCACTGAATCGAGGCGGGTCGCTCGGTCGTGGGGCGCTCAGGTAGATGGGTTTGTGGTGATTGGGCTGACGCCTTCGCGAGCAAGCTCGCTCCCACAGGGGATTTGCGAACGACACGAATCCCTTGTGGGAGCGAGCTTGCTCGCGAATGGCGTGACGCGGTGTCAGCCATGAAACAACAAAACCAGCAGCACCAGATTCCCCAGCAGAGCCACGATCGCCATCGTCTGCCACACCTTCAACGGCTCTCGCTCCAGTAACGGCCGAGGCCGCACGCTCAAACTCCGCCGCTCGCCCTGTTCCAGCACCAGCAACCACTCTTCAGCCGTTTCAAAGCGATGTCGCGGATCAGCCGCCACGCCACGCTCCAGACTCTGCGCCAGCCATTCCGGCAGTTCAGGCCGGAAGCGATTGGCACTCACCGGCAGACCAAAGCGCGGCCGTTGAAACGCTTCAATCTCGCCATAAGGAAAATGCCCGGTCAGCAGGAAATACAAAGTCACACCGGCCGCATACAAATCCTGCGGCACACTCGGCGGATCACCGCGAAATGCTTCCGGGGCGATGTAGCTTGGGGTTCCCGGCAACGTCGACGGCGCGTCTTCGGACAGCCCCGGGCAATACGCCAGGCCAAAGTCCAGCAAGCGCAGTTCGCCTTCGTCACCCCAATGCAGATTTTCCGGTTTGATGTCGCGGTGCAGAATCTGCCGCCGATGCAGCAACCCGACGGCACGTAACAAGCGCTCGGCGATGTCCTGCCACTGTGCCAAGGGCAACGGGCCGTGCTGTTGAAACAACTGCGCCAGCGTCGTCCCGGAATATTCGCGCATCACGTAGTACAAATGCTGACGCTGATTGCACCCATGGACTTCAGGGAAATGGCGACCAGCCACACGCCTGAGGAACCATTCTTCCGACAACAAGGCTTGTCCGGCTTGAGGATCATCCGCCAGGCGCGCAGGCAAGGTTTTCAGCAGCCAGTGCTGGCCCTGAGCGTCGGCGACTCGATAAAGCAGCGATTGCTGGCTCTGCGCGACAATCCCCTGCACCTGCCAGCCTTCGAACGATTGACCGGATTTCAATGGCGGCGGCAGTGGCCACTGCTGCAAATGGATCAACGCATCGCCAATGTTGGCCTCGCCGACGGCATCGACCCGCACCAGCAATGCACTGGCATTGTCCTGACTCCCGGCCAGATGCGCTGCGTTGACCAGCGTTTGCGCAGCACTGTGCAGATCCGGCTGGTCACGCAGAATCGCCGCAATCGCGGTATCACCCAACGTCGACCAGACGCCGTCGCTGAGCAGCACAAAGCTTTCACCGTCACGCAGTTCGCCATCGAGAAAGTCCAGCACCAGATGCTGATCCAGCCCGAGCGCACGCTTGAGCACATGCTGCATGCCCGGCTGCTCCCAGACGTGGTCTTCGCTGATCCGCTGCAAACGCTCGGCGTGCCAGCGATACACCCGGCAATCGCCGACGTGGGCGAGGGTGAAGCGCCGACCGCGCATGACCACAGCACTGACCGTGGTGAGCAACGGCTGGCCACCGCCATTGGCCTGCAACCAGCGATTTTGCGCGAGCAGCAGACGATCCAGCGCCTGCGCCACGCTCCAGGTTTGCGGCGTGGCGTAGTAGTCGAGCGCCAAGGCCTGCAACGTCGAACGGGCGGCGAGTCCGCCATCGGCGCACTGGCTGACACCGTCGGCGATGGCGAACAGAAAACCCTTGCTCGCCGCCAGTGCCGGCGCCGGTGTCACCGAACGCAAGGCATCCTGATTCTCCGCGCGCGGCCCGGTGGCGCTGGCTTCGGCAAAGCTCAGTTGCAGGGCCATCGACGCCTCAGACCCGCGCCGCCGTCACCGCTGCCGAACCCCACGTGGTTCTCCAGCGCCGCTTGACGCCGTGCAGGCCAAACCACGCCAACATGCCAAGGCTGGCGAACAACCACAGGGCCAGTTGATAGCTGCCGGTGCTCTGTTTGATTGCGCCCATGCCGGCCGCCAACGCGAAACCACCGATGCCGCCGGCCATGCCGATCAAACCGGTCATGACGCCGATTTCCAGACGAAAACGCTGCGGCACCAGTTGGAACACCGCGCCGTTGCCTGCGCCTAAACCGAGCATGGTGCAGACGAAAAGTGCCAGCGCGGCGTAGGAACTCGGCAGATTGAAACCCACTGCAGCAATACAAATGGCAGCCACCGTGTACATCGCCAGCAAGGTGCGGATACCACCGAAACGGTCCGCCAGCGCGCCACCCAGCGGCCGCATCAAGCTGCCGCCGAACACACAGGCAGCGGTGTAGTAACCGGCAGTCACCGGGCTCAAACCGTATTGATCGTTGAAGTAGCCGGGCAGGGCGCTGGCCAGACCGATGAAGCCGCCGAAGGTCACGCTGTAGAAAAACATGAACCACCAACTGTCGCGGTCGCCCAGCGCCTTGAAGTAGTCGGCCATGGCTTTGGCTTTCGGCCGTTGGGGCGCGTTTTTCGCCAGCCAGGCGAACAGCACCAGCGTCAGGATCAATGGAATCAGGGCGAAACCGAAAACATTGCTCCAGCCGAACGCGGCGGCCAGCACCGGCGCGAGCAGCGCGGCGAACACGGTGCCGGAGTTGCCCGCGCCGGCGATGCCCATGGCTTTGCCCTGATGCTGCGGCGGATACCATTGCGACGCCAGCGGCAGGGCGACGGCAAACGAGGCGCCGGCCATGCCGAGGAACAGGCCGAGTATCAATGCCTGCTCGTAGCTATGAATGCCGATTTTCCAGGCGCCGAACAGCGCGCAAATCACAATGACCTGACCGATCAGCCCAGCGGTTTTCGGCGACAGTCGATCGGCGAGCATGCCCATCACGAAGCGCAGCACCGCACCGGCAAGGATCGGCGTGGCGACGACGAGCCCGCGTTGTTGCGTGGTCAGGTGCAGGTCGGCAGCAATCTGCACCGCCAGCGGGCCGAGCAGGTACCAGACCATGAAGCTCAGGTCGAAATACAGGAAGGCCGCGAACAATGTCGGGGTGTGGCCGGATTTCCAGAAGCTTGAATTCATCGCGCACCTCAGCTGAAAAGAATCTCGAAAGGAGTCGTGCAACAGCAGATGGCGCGCCACCACGGCCGCACCACCGGCCCCGGTCTGTGGGGCCAAAACGCAAAAACGCCGCTACCTGATGCGCCGGTTGGGCGAACGGGTGAGCGACGTCTTTGTCGTGGGTGGGGCAACCGCCGTTGGTTACCTGTGGGTTTACTTAGCGAGATTTGTGCCAACAGCTGAAAGATCAAAAGCCCCTCACCCTAGCCCTCTCCCAGAGGGAGAGGGGACCGATCGAGGTGTTTGGTGTATGTACGCCGACGTGAAATACCGAGTCGAACACACATTCTGAAAAGCCCCTCACCCTAGCCCTCTCCCGAAGGGAGAGGGGAGTGATTGGGGGATGCTCGCGAAGTACGCCGACCTGTGATTTTTTGCTGTGAATCCATAATCGACTCGGTCTTTCAGGTCGATGTTTGACGCCGGACACCTCGGTCAGTCCCCTCTCCCTCCGGGAGAGGGCTAGGGTGAGGGGCTTCTCAAGCGACCAGAACTTTTCAGCCCAACAACTCACTCATCGCAATAATCTGCTCCGCCACCTGAATCAGCTTCTGCTGCCGACTCATCGCCTGGCGCCGCATCAAGGTGTAAGCCTCTTCCTCATTGCAATCCTTCATCTTCATCAACAACCCCTTGGCCAGCTCAATACGCTTGCGCTCGGCCAGTTGCTGATCCCGCGCCTGCAACTGCGCACGCAAGGCCTGATCGCTCTCGAAGCGTGCCATCGCCACATCCAGAATTGGCTGCAAACGCTGGGCGTGAATGCCTTCGACGATGTAGGCACTGACGCCGGATTTGATCGCCTGACGCATCACCCCCGGGTCATGTTCGTCGGTAAACATCACGATCGGCCGGGGCTGGTCGCGGCTGACCAGCACCACTTGTTCCATGACATCGCGGCTCGGTGACTCGGTATCGATCAGGATCACGTCCGGGCGCACCGTTTCGACGCGCGCGGGCAGGTCGATGGTCAGGCCGGACTCGTCGATGACCTCGAAACCGGCTTCAGTCAGCGCGGCTTTCAGGCGGCCGACTTTTTTCGCTGTGTCGTTGATCAGCAGAATGCGCAACATGTTCGCGGTCTCCTGTCAGCGGCGGGCGAGAAGGGCAGCGTCGTCGTTCAACGCGTGCAGCTTGAAACTGCGCGCGTAAGCCGCCGGGTCGCTGCCGTCCCAGATTTTGCCGTCGAGCAACTGGCTGCTGCGCATGTCCGTGCCCCACGCCGCTACGCCGACTGCCGTCGCTGCATCGCGGTAGATATCCAGTTGCTGAACCTGGCGGGCGACGGCGAGGTAATCCGGGTCTTCGCGCAGCAAACCCCAGCGGCGGAACTGGGTCATGAACCACATGCCATCGGACAAGTACGGCAAATTGACTTCACCTTTGCCGTGAAAGCGCAGCGCGTGCGGGTCTTGCCAGCGATTGCCCAGGCCATCGGCATAGTCGCCGAGAAAACGCGGCTCGATGCACGACAGCGGCGCGTCGAGATATTCCTGCGCACTGAGCAATTGCGCGGTGCTGCGACGGTTCTCCGGACTTTCCTCGATGAAGCGGCTGGCTTCAAGGATCGCCATCACCAGTGCTCGCGCGGTGTTCGGGTATTGCTCGACGAATTCGCGGGTGCAGCCGAGGACTTTTTCCGGGTGATCTGACCAGATGGTCTGGCTGGTGGCGAGGGTGAACCCCAGATCCTGCTGCACGGCGCTGGCCGCCCACGGCTCGCCGACGCAAAAGCCGTCGATACGCCCCGCTTGCAGGTGCGCGACCATTTGCGAGGGCGGCACCACCACGCTGTCGACGTCCTGCAACGGATGAATGCCTTGGCTCGCCAGCCAGTAATAAAGCCACATCGCGTGAGTGCCGGTGGGGAAGGTCTGCGCGAAGGTGAGTTTTGCGCGGCTTTGGTGCACGTGGCGGTCCAGCGCTTCAGGACTGGTCACGCCGAGGTTTTGCAGGCCGTGAGAGAGGTTGAGGCTCTGGCCGTTCTGGTTCAGGCCCATCAGCACGGCCATGTCGGTCGGGGCGACCCCGCCGATGCCCAGGTGCACCGCATAGATCAGGCCGTACAAACTGTGCGCGGCATCCAGTTCGCCGCTGACCAGGTTATCGCGCAGATTTGCCCATGAGCTCTGGCGCTTGAGGTTCAGCGTCAATCCGTAAGGCTGGGCGAAGCCCTGTGTGGCTGCGACGACGACCGAGGCGCAATCGCTCAGGGCCATGAAGCCGAGGTTGATCGCACTTTTTTCCGGGGCATCGCTGCCATTGACCCAGGCCAGCGGCCCTGCCGAAGATTCATTCATCCAACGCTACCTCGAAAAAAAGCGTCGCCGCGGAGTTTGCACAGGCAAACCCCGAAGACGACGCCATTGTCTTTGTCCGCCTGCCGCCATTGGCCTGCGCGCTGATGGCAAGGCGGGTGCAAGGCATATGCCAGTGACAGCGATTTGCGCGTGCGCCTCGCGCGGCAGGTCGATGCCCGGCTATAATCGCCGCCTCTTTTCGCCGCCCGAGTCATCGCCGCCCATGTACACCCTGGCCCGTCAGCTGTTGTTCAAACTTTCCCCGGAAACCTCCCACGATCTGTCGCTGGATCTGATCGGCGCGGGTGGGCGTTTGGGCTTAAACGGCTTGCTGTGCAAGGCGCCGGCGAAGAAACCGGTAACGGTCATGGGCCTCGAGTTCCCGAACCCGGTGGGTCTGGCAGCCGGTCTGGACAAGAACGGCGCGGCCATCGACGGCTTCGCCCAACTGGGTTTCGGTTTTGTTGAAATCGGCACCGTGACCCCACGTCCGCAGCCGGGCAACCCGAAACCACGGATTTTCCGCCTGCCGGAAGCCGACGCGATCATCAATCGCATGGGTTTCAACAACCTCGGTGTCGACAACCTGCTCGCGCGGGTTGCAGCGGCGAAATACAAAGGCGTGCTGGGCATCAATATTGGCAAGAACTTCGACACGCCGGTCGAGCGCGCAGTCGACGATTACCTGATCTGCCTGGACAAGGTCTACGCCCACGCGAGCTACGTGACGGTCAACGTCAGTTCGCCGAACACCCCGGGCCTGCGCAGCCTGCAGTTCGGCGATTCGCTCAAGCAACTGCTCGCCGATCTGGCCACACGTCGCGCCGAACTGGCCTTGCGTCACGGCAAGCATGTGCCGCTGGCGATCAAGATCGCGCCGGACATGACCGATGAAGAGACTGCGCAGGTCGCGCAGGCACTGATCGAAACCGGCATGGACGCGGTGATCGCGACCAACACCACCCTGAGCCGTGTTGGCGTTGAAGGCATGGAGCATGGCGACGAGGCGGGCGGTCTGTCGGGCGCGCCGGTGCGGGAGAAGAGCACGAATACCGTTAAGGTGCTGGCCGGTGAGTTGGCCGGGCGGTTGCCGATCATCGCGGCTGGCGGGATTACCGAAGGCAAGCATGCGGCCGAGAAGATGCTGGCCGGTGCGAGCCTGGTGCAGATCTATTCGGGCTTCATCTATAAAGGCCCGGCGCTGATCCGTGAGTCGGTAGACGCGATCGCCGCCCTGCGCTGATCTCCTACAGGTTTTGTGTATGTCACAAATAATGTGACAGGCATAAAAAAGGGCTCCTCGAAGGAGCCCCTGGGCCGCAGCCCGCCGTCCGGGAAGGACGTGCATGGTAAGTCGTTACAAATTCAGATTGTCGTGTCGGAGTTAATGCCCTGTGTCAGCCGACGGCGTGAAGTTCGTTGAGTCTGTGGATTCCCGCAGTGCCGGTCATACCGTCCCAGTTGTCGCCGCGTCCTTCTCGCCAGCCGTTGATCCAGGCTTGACGTACCGACGGTAGAGTAAATGGGCAAAGCTCACGGGATTTGCCACCAACGCCATATTGATATCCGCGCAAAAATGCTCTTTCCAACGGATCACGCTTAAGTCTTCTCATAGGGTGTTTCCCTCACTTGTTGACTGTTTTGTGTCGCGTTGACCTCAACTGAGGTCTGGCAGAAGAAACCTGCCATGGTGCGGCTCGCTGCCGGCGTGGCGAGCCAAGGTGTTGACGCCGTTGCGACGTCAACCTGTGTTCAGTTCTAACCAATGAGTCACACCGAGGGAATGATCGTTTTGTCATAAGGACGTAACGAAATTAGTGCTACAGCCATAAGTAACGACGGGTTTCATGCACGGTTTTTCAGCAAACCCCGGTATGATCGGCCCCGCGCTGCATGATGGGGTTAATTCTTTAGTGAGAATGACCCACGTTTGCGCTGGGGTATAAAGCGACGAAGGGTCGCTTTAAGACTTTTTGTTTCATCAACTTTTTTATCTGTCCCGGCATCTAAGCTCTTTTAACCCGAGCAGCGGGGATGGAACGGCACACCTTCGTGCCACGCGGGCGTTCTTTTAGAAAAGCGCCTGATTGAAAACCGGATCGGCAATGCGTTGCCGGTTCACTAGCCAAAGGCTCTGGAAATACCATGTCCGACCGTTTCGAACTCTTCCTCACTTGCCCTAAAGGCCTTGAAGGCCTGCTCATCGAGGAAGCCGTCGGGCTTGGCCTTGAAGAAGCGCGCGAGCACACTTCCGCCGTGCGTGGCATGGCGACCATGGAAACCGCTTATCGCCTGTGCCTCTGGTCGCGTCTGGCCAACCGCGTGTTGCTGGTGCTCAAGCGCTTCCCGATGAAGGACGCCGAAGACCTGTACCACGGCGTGCTCGACATCGACTGGCAGGATCACATGCTCAGCGACGGCACCCTGGCCGTTGAATTCAGCGGTCACGGCTCCGGCATCGACAACACCCACTTCGGCGCGCTGAAAGTCAAAGACGCCATCGTCGACAAACTGCGCACGCCGCAGGGCGACCGTCCGTCGATCGACAAGCTCAACCCGGACCTGCGCATTCACCTGCGTCTGGATCGCGGCGAAGCGATTCTCTCCCTCGATCTCTCCGGCCACAGCCTGCACCAGCGCGGCTATCGCTTGCAGCAAGGCGCGGCGCCGCTGAAGGAAAACCTCGCGGCGGCGATCCTGATCCGTTCCGGCTGGCCGCGCATTGCTGCCGAAGGCGGCGCGCTGGCTGACCCGATGTGCGGTGTCGGCACGTTCCTCGTCGAGGCGGGGATGATCGCCGCCGACATGGCACCGAACCTGCGCCGTGAGCAGTGGGGTTTCACCGCATGGCTGGGCCACGTCCCGGCGCTGTGGAAAAAACTCCACGAAGAGGCCGTCGAGCGCGCCGCTGCCGGTCTGGCCAAGCCACCGCTGTGGATTCGTGGCTACGAAGCCGATCCGCGTCTGATTCAACCGGGCCGCAACAACGTTGAGCGTGCCGGCCTGAGCGAGTGGATCAAGATCTACCAGGGCGAAGTCGCGACCTTCGAGCCGCGTCCGGATCAGAACCAGAAAGGTCTGGTCATCTGCAACCCGCCGTACGGCGAGCGTCTCGGTGACGAAGCCAGTCTGCTCTATCTCTACCAGAACCTCGGCGAACGTCTGCGTCAGGCCTGCCTGAACTGGGAAGCAGCGGTGTTCACCGGCGCGCCGGATCTGGGCAAGCGCATGGGCATTCGCAGCCACAAACAGTATTCGTTCTGGAACGGCGCGCTGCCGTGCAAGCTGCTGTTGATCAAAGTGCTGCCGGATCAATTCGTCACCGGCGAACGTCGTACCCCGGAACAGCGTCAGGCCGAGCGTGAGCAAGCAGCTTACGACCAGACCCCGGACGAGCCGCAAGAGCGCAAGTTCAACAAGAACGGCAACCCGATCAAACCGACGCCAGCCCCGGCGCCAGTGATCGAGCAGCCGCGCTTGAGCGAAGGCGGGCAGATGTTTGCCAACCGCCTGCAAAAGAACCTCAAGGCCATGGGCAAGTGGGTCAAGCGCGAAGGCATCGATTGCTACCGTGTCTACGATGCCGACATGCCTGAGTACGCGATGGCAATCGACCTGTACCACGATTGGGTGCACGTGCAGGAATACGCCGCGCCGAAGTCCATTGATCCGGAAAAAGCCTCGGCGCGCATGTTTGATGCCTTGGCGGCGATTCCGCAGGCGCTGAACGTCGACAAGAGCCGCGTGGTGGTCAAACGCCGCGAGCGCCAGAGCGGCACCAAGCAGTACGAGCGTCAGGCTGCGCAAGGCAAGTTCAATGAAGTCAGCGAGGGCGGCGTGAAGTTGCTGGTCAACCTCACTGACTACCTCGACACCGGCCTGTTCCTCGATCATCGGCCAATGCGCATGCGCATTCAGAAAGAGGCCGCCGGCAAGCGCTTCCTCAATCTGTTCTGCTACACCGCGACCGCCAGTGTGCACGCGGCCAAGGGCGGCGCGCGCAGCACCACCAGCGTCGACCTGTCGAAGACCTACCTCGACTGGGCACGCCGCAACCTGTCGCTGAACGGCTTCTCGGACAAGAACCGTCTGGAACAGGGTGATGTGATGGCGTGGCTGGAAAGCAGCCGCGACGAGTACGACCTGATCTTTATCGATCCGCCGACGTTCTCCAACTCCAAGCGCATGGAAGGCATCTTCGACGTGCAACGTGACCAGGTGCAGTTGATTGACCTGGCCATGGCGCGTCTGGCAACCGGCGGTGTGCTGTATTTCTCCAACAACTTCCGCAAGTTCCAGTTGGAAGAAAACCTCGCCGAGCGTTACGCGGTTGAGGAAATCAGCGCACAGACCATTGACCCGGATTTCGCCCGTAACACCAAGATCCACCGCGCCTGGAAAATCACGGCTCGTTGACGCTTTGCGCAATTGGATCCACAGAGCCTTGATTTTTAAAGGCTCCGTGGATCTGCCCGCGCTAGCTAAATTAGTGGCTAATAGCTATAACTCACACACGGTCAATGGGGTTTTCCCGTAAATGCTGGCGTAGTGAGTTGTCTTTATGTCGTTGCACCCCGTGCGCCCAAAGATTCTGGGTTTCATCAGTGAAGACGTCTCGGCCTGGCTGGTCGCGCTACTGGTATTGCTCGCCGGCGGGATTCTCACGGGGCTGCTCGCCTGGGCCACCCTCAATCAGTTCCAGCAACAAACCCGTCAGCGTTTTCAACTGCTGGCCAACGAACGTTACACCCGCATCGAAGAACGCTTTCAGGATCAGGAACAACGCCTCGACGGCCTGCGCCGCTTCTTCGCCAACTCCGAATCGGTGTCCCGCGCCGAATTTGACGGTTACACCCAACCTTTATTGATGCGCACCCAGGCCTATTCGTTTGCGCTGCGGGTCAGGGGTGCCGAGCGCGCGGCGTTCGAGCAGCGCGTGCGTGACGAAGGCCTGAGCACTTTTACCATCCGTGAACTGAATGCGCAGGGCGAGCTGCAACTGGCCGCGGTTCGCGATGAATACGTGCCGGTGCTGTATAGCCAGACGCAAAGCCGCCTCGGTTCACCCTTGGGTTATGACCTGCTCGCACAACCGCTGCGTCGCGACACCCTGCAACGCGCCGACAAACTCGGCAGTCTGGCGGTGTCGCAACCGATGCATCTGGTCAGCATCGAACCGTCGTATGCGCGCGGCGTGTTGCTGGTGGCGCCGGTCAGTCGTGAGGGTGCGCGGCAGTCGTTTGGCTATGTGATGGCCGTGATCAGCATGCGTCAATTGCTCGCCGATGGTTTGCCGGATGCTTTTCATGATTACCTGTCGGTGCGCATTCTCGACATGTCGACCAATGATCAGCATGAAGTGCTGTTCGAGTCGACCAACGAGCCGGCGCCGAGCGATCTGTCGGCAACGCGCCTGTTACGCATGGCTGACCACGATTATCAGGTCGATATCCTGCCGAGCGAAGCGTTCGTTCAGGCCAACCATTCGTCGGTCGGCAGCGTGGTCATCCTGGGCAGCCTGCTCAGTTTGCTGCTCAGCGCTCTGCTTTACGTATTGGTCAGTCAACGTCAGCGCGCCTTGCGCATGGTCGAACAGCGCACGCAGGAGTTGCATGCCAGCGAACAGGAGCTGCGCGGCACCCACGGGCAATTGCGCGGCGTACTCAACGCAGCGACCCAGGTGGCGATCATCGCCACTGACCTGCGCGGGGTGATCAATACGTTCAACCCCGGCGCCGAACAAATGCTCGGCTACAGCAGCGCCGACGTCGTCGGGCACATGACCCTGGAAAACCTGCACCTGCCCCGCGAGCTGAGCGCGCGCGCTGCCGAGTTGAGTGCGCGTTACGGCAAAAGCATCCCGACCTGCCACGCGATGCTGGTCGAGGGCGGTGAGGTCGGCGGTCACGAGGCGCGGGAATGGACGCTGGTGCGCAGCGATGGCAGTCATTTACCGGTGAACATGCTCGCCACCCCGGTGCTCGATGAGCAGGGTTTGTGGGTCGGGCATCTGGCGATCTGCATCGACATCACCGAGCGCAAACGCGTGCATGAGGTGCTGGCAGCGCGAGATGTGTTGCTGAAAAAGCTCAGCGCCCACGTGCCCGGCGGCATCTATCAATTCAAGATGGAATTCGACGGACGCTTCAGCGTGATCTACGCCAGTGACGGCATTCGCGAGATCTACGAACTGGAGCCGGACGTGCTGCTGTTCAATGCCGAGGCGATCTTCACGCGCATTCATCCACAGGACATTACCCGTGTGCGTACCTCGATTCGCGCGTCAGCGGACAGCCTCAGCCCGTGGCGCGAAGAGTACCGCGTGCAATTGCCCGAGCGCGGTCTGCGTTGGGTGCGCGGCGAAGCGACACCGGAAGAGCTGCCGGGCGGCGGCGTGTTGTGGCACGGCTATATCTCGGACATCTCCGACCTCAAACGCGTGGAAGAAGAACTGCGTGCGCTGTCGGTGACCGACTCGCTGACCGGCATTCATAACCGCCGCTACTTTCAAGAGCGCCTGACCACGGAAATGGCCCGGGTCGAGCGCGGTGGCGGCGAGCTGTCAGTGATCATGCTCGACATCGACCACTTCAAACGCATCAACGACCAGTATGGCCACGCCGTCGGTGACCGGGTGTTGCAAGCGGTGTGCGAGCGCATCGGCCATCGTTTGCGGCGTACCGATGTGTTCTGTCGATTGGGTGGCGAGGAATTCATGGTGCTGTGCCCGGACATCGACGGCGAGCACGCGTACATGTTGGCGGTTGAGCTGTGGCAGGGCTTGCGCGGCGCGCCGGTGGATGTGGTCGGCGTGGTCACGGCGAGTTTTGGCATTGCCAGCTGGCGGCCGGGGGAGGGCGCGGATGCGCTGCTGCTGCGGGCGGATTCGGGGGTGTATATGGCGAAGCAGCGCGGGCGTGATCGCGTCGAGCAGATGAGCTAGACCCTGCCACCCATCCCCTGTGGGAGCGAGCTTGCTCGCGAAGGGGCCCGAACAGTCAAGGACGATATCGACTGTACTGACGTCTTCGCGAGCAAGCTCGCTCCCACAGGGTTTTGTGGTGTTGCTTGAAAGGCGTTACAGGACCGAAGCGGTCTGCGGCAGTTTCGGCTGCTTGTACAGATCCAGCAGCACCTGATCGAGCACCGACGACGCACCAAACGGCGCCTTGTCGTTGAGGATCGCCACCACCGCCCAGGTATTGCCATTGACGTCACGGCTGAAGCCGGCGATTGCGCGCACGGTGTTCAGGGTGCCGGTCTTGACGTGGGCTTCGCCGCGCATCGCCGTGGTTTTCAGGCGTTTACGCATGGTGCCGTCGGTACCGGCGATCGGCAGCGAGCTGATGTATTCCGCGGCATACGGGCTGTGCCACGCGGCTTGCAGCATTGCCGCCATCTCGCGGGCGCTGACGCGTTCGGCACGCGACAGGCCAGAGCCGTTCTCCATCACCAGGTGCGGCGCGGTGATGCCTTTCTTCGCCAGCCACTGACGTACTACGCGTTGTGCGGCTTTCGCATCATCACCGTCGGCGTCGTTGCGAAATTTCTGGCCGAGGCTGAGGAACAGCTGCTGGGCCATGGTGTTGTTACTGTATTTGTTGATGTCGCGGATGATTTCCGCCAGATCCGGCGAATAGGCGCGAGCCAGCAGTTTGGCGCTGCTCGGCGTCGGGGCCAGACGATCCTTGCCCTGAATGCTGCCACCCAGTTCTTTCCAGATCGCGCGCACGGCGCCAGCGGTGTAGGTGGCGTGGTCGAGCAGCGACAGGTAAGTCTGCGAGCTGCAACCTTCGCCCAATTGGCCGGCAACGGTCACGTTGACGCTGCCATCGGCTTGCGGCACCGGGTTGTAGCGCACGCCGCCGGTGCATTGCTTGGACGGCAGCGCCTTGACGGTGTTTTCGATGTGGATGCTGGCAATCGGCGGTTCGACCGAGATCAATACGCGGCCACCGTCATTGCGCGCCACGAAGCGCAGGGCCTTGAGGTTGACCAGCAGCGAATCGGGTTTGACCAGGAACGGCTTGTTCTCGTCGTTGCCGTCATCGTTGAATTCCGGCAGCACTGGTTGCACGAAGAAGTTGCGGTCGAGGATCAGGTCACCGGTGATTTGCGTCACGCCGTTGGCGCGCAGGTCGCGCATCAGCAGCCAGAGTTTTTCCATGTTCAGCTTCGGATCGCCGCCACCCTTGAGGTAGAGGTTGCCGTTGAGGATGCCGCCACTCAGGTCGCCGTCGGTGTAGAACTCGGTTTTCCACTGATGGTTGGGGCCGAGCATTTCCAGCGCCGCGTAGGTGGTGACCAGTTTCATGGTCGAGGCCGGGTTGACCGAGACGTCGGCGTTATACACGGTCGCCGTGCCGGGGCCTTCCAGCGGCACCATCACCAGCGACAGGGCGGTAGGCGGCAGTTTGCTGGCCTTGAGGGCTTTTTCGACGTTGGGGGTCAGGGCGGTGTTAATGGTGGCAGCGGAAACAGGCAGGGCCAGGGGCAGAAGAAGGCCGGCGAGAAGCAGAGGACGCAACGATTTGATCATATGAAATAAAACCCTACAGCCGAGGGGAAAATAACGAGGACATGGATGAAAAAGCCCTCAGTGGTCATGAAAGTGTCGGCATTATGCCCCAAGGTGTTATCGCTTGTGCCTTGTCCGGGCCGGCCAATACGTTATTTTTTTACGGGCGGTCGGCTTCCGGGGCCAGAGAGTCGGGCAATCGGCGGCTTAAACTGGTAAAGTGCCGGCCGTTAATACTTAAGAGGATTGTTCCAATGGCGACTAACCGTTCCCAGCGTCTGCGCAAAAAACTGTGCGTTGATGAATTTCAAGAGCTGGGTTTCGAGCTGAACCTGGACTTCAAAGAAGACTTGTCCGAAGAAGCCATTGACGCTTTCCTCGAAGCCTTCATCAAAGAAGCCATGGAAGCCAATGGTCTGGGTTATGTTGGCGGCGACGACTTCGGTCTGGTATGCCTGCAGAAGCGTGGCTCGGTCAACGAAGAGCAGCGCGCTGCCGTTGAAGCCTGGCTGAAAACCCGTTCCGAGCTGACCAAGTACGAAGTCAGCCCGTTGCTGGACGTGTGGTATCCGGAAAAGCCGATCAACGCGGCCAAGTGATACTGAAAAAAACGGCGACCTGAGGGTCGCCGTTTTTTTTCGTCTGGGGTTTGGGTGTTTGGGTGTTGGGCATGGATATTGTGGTGAGTCTACCCCTCATCGGAGCGCCGCCCGCCCAGCCCTCTCCCCCTGGAGAGGGAGCCGATTTATGGGCTGTTCAAAATTTGAGTTCGACTCGGGATCTCGTCTTGGTATAGCTCGCGCGTCCAACACGGTCAGTCCCCTCTCCCTCCGGGAGAGGGCTAGGCGGGCGGCGTTCCGATGAGGGGCTTTTGACCTTAAGCTTTACGCCAATTCAAAATCACCAGCGTCAAAACCCCCGCCACAATCCCCCAAAACGCCGACCCAATGGAAAACAACGTCAGCCCCGACGCCGTGACCATAAAGGTAATCAACGCCGCCTCCCGTTCCTTCACCTCGGTCATGGCAATGCTTAAACCATTGATGATCGAACCAAACAGCGCCAGCGCGGCAATCGACAGCACCAGTTCCTTCGGCAGCGCGGCAAACAACGCTGCCAAGGTAGCGCCGAACACCCCGGCAATCCCGTAGAAAATCCCGCACCAGACCGCAGCCGTGTAGCGTTTGTTGCGGTCTTCATGGGCGTGCGGCCCGGTGCAGATCGCCGCGCTGATGGCCGCAAGGTTGATGCCGTGGGAGCCGAACGGCGCCAGCAGCAGCGAGGCGATGCCGGTGGTGGTGATCAGCGGCGAGGCCGGGACGGTGTAGCCATCGGCGCGCAGGACGGCGATGCCCGGCATGTTCTGCGAGGTCATCGCCACTACAAATAATGGAATGCCGATGCTGATCGTCGCCGCGAGCGAAAAGTGCGGCGTGGTCCACACCGGCGTCGCCACTTCCAGATGAAAACCGCTGAAGTCGAGCAAACCCATAAAGCCCGACAGTGCAGTGCCGATCAGCAGCGCGGCGAGTACGGCATAACGCGGTGACAGACGTTTAACCACGAGATAAGTGAAGAACATCCCCAGTACCAGACCGGTGCGGTGCTGCGCGGCGACGAAAATCTCGCTGCCGATCTTGAACAGAATCCCCGCCAGCAATGCCGCCGCCAAGGATGCCGGGATCTTTTTCACCAGCCGTTCGAAGCTGCCGGTCAGCCCGCAGATCGTCACCAGCACGGCGCAGGTGATGTACGCGCCAATGGCCTCGCCATAGCTGACGCCGCCAAGGCTGGTGATCAGCAAGGCGGCACCGGGGGTCGACCAGGCAATGGTGATCGGTGTGCGATAGCGCAGCGACAGGCCGATCGAACACACCGCCATGCCGATCGAAATCGCCCAGATCCACGAAGAAATCTGCCCGCTGGTCAGCCCGGCCGCTTGCCCGGCCTGGAACATCAGCACCAGCGAACTGGTGTAGCCGGTCATCATGGCAATGAAGCCGGCGACGATCGCTGAAGGCGAGGTGTCGGTCAGTGGGCGGAGTCGAGTGTGGGTGGCGTCGTTCATGACGGCGGTGTTCCTTATACCAATGAAGGTCCCTTGTGGGAGCGAGCAGCGGATTCTGCGATCAAGCCTAAACTCATTCGTAACGGATCGTTGCAATACAGCCGAGGTCACAAACAGCCATACAGTCGTGTTGCCACCATCCATTGTGTACAATCGCGCTGTTTTTTACGCGATACTTGCCAGCGACCTACTGTGCCGTATTACAGTCACGGTCTATTCGCCGCAGTTCTCCCGACTCGAGTGCCCATGAACGAACAGTTGCAACCCCTCAAGAAACAACCGCGAGCAGGCAAAGCCGGGCGCAGCGGAACCCAGGACGATATTGTCTACGCGCATATCTTCGAGGCCATCCTCGAACAGCGTCTGGCGCCCGGCACAAAGTTGAGCGAAGAAGCGCTGGGGGAAATCTTCGGGGTCAGCCGCACCATCATTCGCCGCGCGCTGTCGCGTCTGGCCCATGAAGGCGTGGTGCTGTTGCGGCCGAACCGTGGCGCCGTCGTCGCCAGCCCGAGCGTTGAAGAAGCGCGTCAGGTGTTCATGGCCCGGCGCCTGGTCGAGCGCGCGATCACGGAACTGGCGGTGCAACACGCCACCGCTGAGCAAATCGCCGAATTGCGCCAGATGGTCAACGACGAGCGCGACAGCTTTTCCCGTGGCGATCGCGGTGCCGGCATTCGTCTGTCGGGCGAATTCCACCTGAAACTGGCCGAAGCGGCGAAAAACGCGCCACTGGTTAGCTTTCAGCGCAGCCTGGTTTCGCAGACTTCTTTGATCATTGCCCAGTACGAAAGCGGCAACCGCTCGCATTGCTCGTACGACGAACACACGCAGTTGATCGACGCGATCGAGAAACGCGACGCTGAGCTGGCGGTGAACCTGATGATGCATCACATGGATCACATCGACAGCAAGCTCAACCTCGACGAGGAAGGCGCGTCGGATGATCTGCATGCGGTGTTCTCGCATTTGTTGCAGACCAAGAAGCCTGGGCGCCCGAGCGCCAAGCTCTAAGTCAGACCGAGTTGCCCCAATCGCTGGCAAGCCAGCTCCCACAGGTTTCTCGCTGAATCGCAGATTTGGTAAACCCCACAAATCCCTGTGGGAGCTGGCTTGCCAGCGATAGCAATCAGACAGGCAACAAAAATCCCCCAGGCTGAAAGGCGCTGGGGGATTTTTTTGTGTCTGTGAAAACTTAGCGCTGATGCACCAAAGCACCCGCCGCATACGTCTGCTGCACCGTGCGGTCATCGCCCAGCGTCATCAGCACAAACAACGTCTCGGCAATGTTGTTGGCCTGCTTCAAACGGTAGCTCAGCAGCGGCGTGGCGTTGTAATCGAGCACCAGGAAGTCAGCGTCGGAACCCGGTTGCAGGTTGCCGATCTTGTCTTCCAGACGCAGCGCCCGCGCGCCACCCAATGTCGCCAGGTACAGCGACTTGAACGGGCTCAGTCGCGCACCTTGCAGTTGCATCACCTTGTACGCTTCGTTCAGGGTTTGCAGCAGCGAGAAACTGGTGCCGCCGCCAACATCAGTGCCCAGACCGACATTCAGCTTGTGCTTCTCGGCCATTGGCAAATTGAACAAGCCACTACCCAAGAAGAAGTTCGACGTCGGGCAGAACGAGATCGCCGAGCCGGTTTCCGCCAACCGCGCGCACTCGTCGTCGCACAGGTGCACGCCGTGGGCGAATACCGAGCGTTCGCCGAGCAATTTGTAGTGATCGTAAACGTCGAGGTAGCCCTTGCGCTCCGGGAACAGCTCCTTGACCCACTCGATTTCCTTGAGGTTTTCGCTGATGTGGGTCTGCATGTACAGATCCGGGTATTCGGTCAGCAGTTGCCCGGCGAGGGTGAGTTGTTCCGGAGTGCTGGTCGGCGCGAAGCGTGGAGTAACTGCGTAGTGCAGGCGACCCTTGCCGTGCCAGCGCTCGATCAGCGCCTTGCTTTCGACGTAGCTCGATTCTGCGGTGTCGGTCAGATAGTCCGGGGCGTTGCGGTCCATCATCACCTTGCCGGCGATCATCCGCAGGTCAAGCTTCTCGGCCGCTTCGAACAATGAGTTCACCGATTGCGGGTGCACGCTGCCAAACACCAGTGCGGTGGTGGTGCCGTTGCGCAGCAGCTCCTTGACGAAAATGTCAGCGACTTCGTCGGCATGCGCCTTGTCGCCGAACTGGCTTTCGCACGGGAAGGTGTAGGTGTTGAGCCAGTCGAGCAGTTGCTCGCCGTAGGCACCGACCATGCCGGTTTGCGGAAAGTGGATGTGGGTATCGATGAAGCCCGGGGTGATCAGCGCGTCTTTGTAGTGCTCGATTTCGATGTCCGCCGGCAGGGTCGGCAGCAAATCACTGGCGTGGCCAAGGGCGCTGATCTTGCCGCCATCGACCACCAGCAGGCCATCCTCGAAATATTCGTAGGAGGCTTCGATGCCGACTTCGGCGGGGTCGGCGATGCTGTGCAGGATGGCGGCGCGGTAGGCTTTGCGAGTCAGAGGCATGAGGGTTCTCTAATCAGTTTGAGGCTTTGAGTTTGGTCGCCTGACTGCGCCGCGAAACCGGCAGCAGCTTGGCAATCGGTTCGGCGCTGGCAGTCTGCTGGCCGAAGTTGGCGTTGTAGGTGGCGATGATTTCGCCGGCGATGGAAATGGCGATTTCCACAGGCAGTTTGCCTTTGACTTCGCCGATGCCCATCGGGCAGCGCATGCGTTGCACGACGCCGCTGTCGAAGCCGCGATCACGCAGGCGATGTTCGAACTTGGCGCGTTTGGTCTTCGAGCCAATCAGGCCGAAGTAGGCGAAGTCGTTGCGCTTGAGGATCGCGGCAGTGAGTTCAAGGTCGAGCTGATGGTTGTGGGTCATGACGATGCAATAACTGCCGGCGGGCAGCTCATCGATTTCGTCCACAGGCTCTTCGGCGACGATTTTACGCACGCCGTGGGGGATGTGTTCGGGGAATTCGGCATCGCGCGAATCGATCCAGCGCACCCGGCAGGGCAGGCTGGCGAGCAGCGGCACCAAGGCGCGGCCAACGTGACCGGCACCAAATACGGCGATCTGCGCCTGCACCTGGCCCATCGGTTCGAACAGCAACACGGTGGCGCCGCCGCAGCACTGGCCCAGGCTGGCACCGAGACTGAAGCGCTCCAGATGGGTGTCCTGCTTGCCGCTGGCGAGCATCTCGCGGGCGATCTGCATGGCTTTGTATTCCAGATGCCCGCCACCGATGGTGTCGAAACTCTGGTTGGCGCTGATGACCATTTTCGAGCCGGCGTTGCGTGGCGTCGAGCCGAGTTCTTCGATGATCGTCACCAGAACGCAGGGTTCGCCCTGGTTCTGCAGGTCGGCGAGGGCGTCGATCCAGTTGTACATACACACCTCTCAGATCGTTCCCACGCTCTGCGTGGGAATGCATCACTGGACGCTCCGCGTCCGCTGTTCAGGATGCGACGCAGAGCGTCGCGGGCTGCATTCCCACGCAGAGCGTGGGAACGATCATCAAACAACCTCGGTTTCAGCTTCAACGGCTTTCACCGCTTTCAACTGACGCATCTGCTCACACCCCCACAACACCCGCTCCGGCGTCGCCGGCGCATCGATCTGCGGTTGATGCTTGTAGTCACCGAGGCTCGCCACCGCATCCTTGATCGCACACCACGACGCAATCCCGAGCATGAACGGCGGTTCACCGACAGCCTTGGAATGGAACACCGTGTCTTCCGGGTTCTTGCGGTTTTCCACCAGCTTCACTCGCAGGTCGAGCGGCATGTCCGCCACGGCCGGGATCTTGTAGCTGGCCGGGCCGTTGGTCATCAGCTTGCCTTTGTTGTTCCAGACCAGCTCTTCCATGGTCAGCCAGCCCATGCCCTGAATGAAGCCACCTTCGACCTGACCGATGTCGATGGATGGGTTCAACGAGGCGCCGACGTCATGAAGAATGTCGGTACGCAGCATTTTGTACTCGCCGGTCAGGGTGTCGACGATCACTTCGCAGCACGCCGCGCCGAAGGCAAAGTAGTAGAACGGACGACCACGCGCCTGGCTGCGGTCATAGTAGATTTTCGGCGTTTTGTAGAAGCCGGTGCTCGACAGCGAGACCTGATTGAAATACGCCTGCTGGATCAGCGCTTCAAAGGTCAGGATATGGTCGCGAACCCGCACGTGGCCGTTGTGGAATTCGACGTCTTCTTCAGTGACTTTGAAGTGACGTGCAGCGAATTCGACCAGACGTTTCTTGATGATTTCCGCCGCGTTTTGCGCCGCCTTACCGTTCAAGTCAGCACCGCTGGACGCCGCCGTCGGCGAGGTGTTCGGCACCTTGTCGGTGTTGGTCGCGGTGATTTGCACGCGGTCGATTTCCACTTGGAACACTTCAGCCACAACCTGCGCGACTTTGGTGTTCAGGCCCTGACCCATTTCGGTGCCGCCGTGGTTCAGATGGATGCTGCCGTCGGTGTAGATGTGGATCAGCGCACCGGCCTGGTTCAAGAAGCTCGCGGTGAAGGAAATACCGAATTTCACCGGGGTCAGCGCCAGGCCTTTTTTCAGGATCGGGCTGTTGGCGTTGTAGCGACGAATCGCTTCACGGCGTTCGTGATACTGGCTGCTTTCTTCCAGTTCGGCGGTCATTTCCTCGAGCATGTTGTGCTCGACGGTCTGGTAGTAATGGGTGACGTTGCGCTCGGTCTTGCCGTAGTAGTTGGCCTTGCGCACCGCTAGCGGATCGAGTTGCAGGTGACGGGCAATCGCGTCCATCAC
Organism: Pseudomonas sp.; assembly: GCF_049300855.1. Taxonomy (GTDB): domain Bacteria; phylum Pseudomonadota; class Gammaproteobacteria; order Pseudomonadales; family Pseudomonadaceae; genus Aquipseudomonas. The sequence continues at coordinate 62,480 of NZ_JBAQKH010000052.1, forward strand.
TTCTTCGATCGCGACCATGCCTTGCGGGCCACCGAAACCACGGTAAGCGGTGTTCGACGCGGTGTTGGTCTTGCAGCGGTGACCGTGGATGGTCGCATCGCCGAGGTAGTACGAGTTGTCCGAGTGGAACATCGCGCGGTCAACGATCGACGCGGACAAGTCCGGCGAGCAGCCGCAGTTGCCGGCCAGGTCCATGTTGATCCCGTGCAGGCGCCCGGTGCTGTCGAAACCAACGTCGTACTCGACGTAGAACGGGTGACGCTTGCCGGTCATCAGCATGTCTTCGACGCGCGGCAGGCGCATCTTGGTCGGCTGGCCGGTGAGGTGCGCAACCACCGCGCACAGGCAGGCCGGGCTCGCGGCTTGAGTTTCCTTGCCACCGAAACCACCGCCCATGCGACGCATGTCGACGACGATTTTGTTCATCGACACGTCGAGCACTTCGGCGACCAGTTTCTGCACTTCGGTGGGGTTCTGCGTCGAACAGTAGACGATCATGCCGCCGTCTTCGGTGGGCATCACCGAGGAGATTTGCGTCTCCAGATAGAAGTGTTCCTGACCGCCGATGTGTAGCGTGCCTTGAATGCGGTGTTCAGCCGTTGCTAGCGCGGAGACCGAATCGCCGCGCTGGTGAGTGTGGCTGTCGAGCACGAAGTGGCGTTTGCGCAGGGCTTCGACCACGTCGAGCACCGGCTCGAGATCTTCGTATTCGATGATCGCCGCCATCGCCGCTTTGCGCGCGGTTTCCAGATCTTTCGCGGCCACGGCGAGCACCGGTTGACCGACGAACTGCACGTCATCGATGGCCAGCAGCGGGTCGCCCGGCATCAGCGGGCCGATGTCTTTCAGGCCCGGCACGTCTTCGTGGGTGATCGCGATGCGCACGCCCTCGAAGGCGTAGCACGGCGAGGTGTCGATGCTGATGATTTTCGCGTGGGCGCGGTCTGACATGCGTGCATACAGGTGCAACTGGTTCGGAAATTCCAGGCGATCATCGATGTACTGCGCTTCACCCGACACGTGTTTGGCGGCGCTGTCATGCTTGACGCTGCGACCGACACCGGAGGTCAGGTCCTTGGCGAACAATTCAGCCAGTTCAGCTTGAGTTTTCTCTACGCCGTGATGGTTAGACATAAGCGGTCACCCGAGTCTCGATGTGCGGTGTTTGCAGTTCGATGAAGTATTTGCGCAGCAGATTCTGCGCACCGAGCAGGCGATATTCCTTGCTGGCGCGGAAGTCCGAGAGCGGCGTGAAATCTTCGGCGAGGGCAGCGCAGGCGCGTTCGACCACAGCGTTGTTGAACGGCGCACCGATCAACACGGCTTCGCAGTGAGCGGCGCGTTTCGGGATCGCGGCCATGCCGCCAAAAGCCATGCGCGCATCGGTGATCACACCGTTTTCGACGCGCAGGTTGAACGCGGCGCAGACGGCGGAGATGTCATCGTCCAGACGCTTGGAGACTTTGTAGGCGCGGAACAGTTGTTCGGCGCTGGCGCGCGGGACGATGATCTTCTCGATGAATTCACTTTCCTGACGGGCCGTGACTTTGTAATCGATGAAGTAATCGTCGAGGTTCAGGGTGCGCCGGGTTTCGCCTTTGCACAGCACCACCTGCGCGCCGAGAGCGATCAGCAGCGGTGGCGAGTCACCGATCGGCGAGGCGTTGCCGATGTTGCCGCCGAGGGTGCCCTGGTTGCGGATTTGCAGCGAGGCGAAGCGGTGCAGCAGTTCGCCGAAGTCCGGGTACTCGGCATTCAACGCTTCGTAGCAGTCGGAGAGGGCGGTGGCGGCGCCGATTTCGATGCGGTCTTCGAAGGTGTCGATGCGCTTCATTTCCGCGACGTTGCCGACGTAGATCATCACCGGCAACGTGCGGTGAAATTGAGTGACTTCCAGCGCCAGATCCGTGCCGCCGGCGAGCAGACGCGCTTGTGGATAAGCGTCGTAGAGATCGGCAAGATCAGCGACGGTCAGCGGCACCAGGCAGCGCTTGTCACCGCTGTTGAGTTCGCCGATATCGGTCGGTGCGATGGCTTTCAGGCGCGCGATGGTCTCCGCTTCGCGGGCATCGAACTGATCCGGTTGTTTGCCGCAGCACGATTGCTCGGCCGCCGCCAGAATCGGCCGGTAGCCGGTGCAGCGGCAGAGGTTGCCGGCCAGCGCTTCGTGGGCCTTGGCGTGATCCGGTGCATCGCTGTTCTTTTGCAGGGCGAACAGCGACATGACAAAGCCGGGGGTGCAGAAACCGCACTGCGAACCGTGGCACTCGACCATGGCTTTCTGCACGCTGTGCAGTTCGCCTTTGTGCTTGAGGTCTTCGACGCTGATCAGTTGTTTGCCGTGCAGCGACGAAACAAAGGTCAGGCACGAGTTGAGGCTGCGATAGCGAATGTGCTCGCGACCCTCGTCATCCGTTTGCAACTCGCCGACCACCACGGTGCAGGCGCCGCAGTCACCGCTGGCGCAACCTTCTTTGGTGCCCGATTTACCGACGTGTTCACGCAGGTAATTGAGCACAGTCAGATTCGGGTCCAGGGCGTGCTCGCTACGGAGTTCCTGGTTAAGTAAAAACTGGATCACGGAAGGCCTCGCAGACTCATTATTGTTGTTAACCGACTTGAGCCGAATTTAGCAGGTCTGACTTTTCGGTCAATGGTTTTCTGACTTAAAGGTCAGGAAAATCCATTTCGTCGATCAACAACGTGTCCATTCAGTATTGACCCTCATCGGTCAGCCTGGTTTTTTGTTTGGTTTTCTGAAGAAAACTGCGGGAATCGTGCCAAAAACCGCTGAGTGGGCACTCCGCCATGACCGTGCATTTGCGCTACACTGCGCCGCTTGTGCAGATCGATAGAGTTTGAAGGACAACCATGACGTTCAAGGCGCCGGACAGCCTCGCCGAGCAAATCGCTCACCACCTCGCCGAACGCATCATTCGTGGCGAAATGAAGCCGGGAGAGCGCATCCAGGAACAGAAGGTCACGCTGGCCCTCAATGTCAGCCGCGGCTCGGTCCGCGAAGCCTTGCTGATCCTCGAACGCCGCCACCTGATCGCGATCCTGCCGCGCCGTGGCGCGCACGTCACCGAGCTGACGCCGCACAAGGTGCAGAGCCTGTGCACGCTGATGAGCGAGCTGTACATCCTGCTCGGCAACTCGGTGGCCAACGGCTGGCAAGTGCAGTCGGACATGGCGCCGTTCGTGCAAATCCAGCAGCGCCTGACCGCTAGTTTCGAGCGTCAGGACATCCGCAGCTTCGTCGACGACAGCTTCAGCGTGATGCGCGCCGCCTATCCGTTCGCCAATAACCCTTACCTGCAAGAAACCGTCGAGAACCTGCAACCGGCGATGAGCCGCGCCTACTTCCTCGCCCTCGAACAGCGCAAGGCTTCAATGAGCGAGTTCCTCGAACTGTTCGAACGCCTGCTGGCCGCCGTGCTCGCGCGTGACTTGCCGCAGATCCGCATCGTGCTGACGGCTTACGCCCAGCGCAGTTGCGATCTGGTGGTTTCCGCGCTGACGGTTGCCTAAGCGTGCGGCTCAAGTGCATCAAACTGGCGGGATTCAAATCCTTCGTCGACCCGACCACGGTGAACTTCCCCAGTAACATGGCGGCGGTCGTCGGGCCGAACGGTTGCGGCAAGTCGAACATCATCGACGCCGTACGCTGGGTGATGGGCGAGAGTTCGGCGAAGAACCTGCGTGGCGAGTCGATGACCGACGTCATCTTCAACGGCTCGACCAGTCGCAAACCGGTGAGTCAGGCCAGTATCGAGCTGGTTTTCGACAACTCCGACGGCACGCTGCTGGGCGAGTACGCGGCCTACGCGGAAATTTCCATTCGCCGCAAAGTCACCCGCGACAGCCAGACCACGTATTACCTCAACGGCACCAAATGCCGGCGTCGCGACATCACCGATATCTTCCTCGGCACCGGTCTCGGCCCGCGCAGCTATTCGATCATCGAGCAGGGGATGATCTCCAAGCTGATCGAATCCAAGCCGGAAGACCTGCGTAACTTCATTGAAGAAGCCGCTGGCATCTCCAAGTACAAGGAACGCCGCCGCGAGACTGAAAACCGCATCCGCCGCACCCATGAAAACCTCGCGCGTCTGACTGACCTGCGCGATGAGCTGGAGCGTCAGCTCGAACGCCTGCATCGTCAGGCTGAGGCCGCCAAGAAGTATCAGGAATTCAAAGCCGAAGAACGTCAGCTCAAGGCGCAACTGTCGGCCCTGCGCTGGCAGGATCTGAATGATCAGGTCGGTCAGCGCGAGTCGATCATCGGCACCCAGGAAGTCAGTTTCGAAGCACTGGTTGCCGAGCAGCGCAATGCCGATGCGGCCATCGAACGCCTGCGCGACGGTCACCATGACCTGTCCGAACGCTTCAATCTGGTGCAGGGGCGCTTCTATTCGGTCGGCGGCGACATCGCCCGGGTCGAGCAGAGCATCCAGCACGGTCAACAACGTCTGCGGCAGTTGCAGGACGATCTGAAAGAAGCCGAACGCGCGCGTCTGGAAACCGAATCGCACCTGGGTCACGACCGCACCTTGCTGCTGACCCTCGGCGAAGAGCTGGACATGCTCACCCCCGAGCAGGAAGTCACCAGCGCTGCTGCCGAAGAGGCCGCTGCGGCGCTGGAAGATTCTGAATCGGTCATGCACGGCTGGCAGGAACAGTGGGACGCCTTCAACCTGACCGCCGCCGAACCGCGCCGTCAGGCCGAAGTGCAGCAGTCGCGCATTCAGCAGCTGGAAACCAGCATGGAGCGCCTCGCTGACCGGCAAAAGCGCCTCGGTGAAGAGCGCGCGTTGCTCTCGGCTGACCCGGAAGACGCGGCGATCATGGAACTCAACGAGCAGCTCGCCGAGTCCGAAGCGACGCTTGAAGATTTGCAGACCAGCGAAGAAGCGCAGGTCGAAAAGCTTGAACAGCTGCGTCAGGAATTGCAGCAAGCGCTGACCGCGCAGCAACAGGCGCAGGGTGATTTGCAGCGTCTCAACGGTCGCCTTGCGTCCCTCGAAGCCTTGCAGCAAGCCGCGCTCGACCCAGGCACCGGCACCGCCGAATGGCTGAAGGAACACCACCTCGCCGAGCGCCCGCGTCTGGCCGAAGGCCTGAAGGTCGAGGCCGGTTGGGAGCTGGCGGTAGAGACCGTCCTCGGCGCCGATCTGCAAGCGGTTCTGGTCGACGATTTCAGCGGCTTCGATTTATCCGGGTTCACTCAGGGCGATTTGCGCCTGCTCAGCCCGGCCAGCGATGGCGTGCGCGTCGCCGGCAGCTTGCTGGACAAGGTCGACGCGCAGATCGATCTGTCGCCGTGGCTCGGTCAGGTCAAACCGGTCGACAGCCTTGAGCAGGCCTTGGCCTTGCGCGGGCAGTTGAGCGCCGGCGAGAGCTTGATCAGCCGCGACGGTTACTGGGTCGGTCGGCACTTTTTACGCGTGCGTCGGGCCAGCGAAGCGGAAAGCGGCATGCTCGCTCGTGGTCAGGAAATCGAAGCGCTGCACCTCGAGCGCGAAGAGAAAGAAGCCACGGTCGAGGCCATGGAAACTCGTCTGCAAACCCTGCGCGCGCAACAGCGTCAGCAGGAAAACGGTCGCGAACATCTGCGTCGTTTGCTGCAAGACGAAGCACGTCAGCAAGGCGAATTGAAAGCGCAGCTGTCCGCCGGTAAAGCCAAGGCTGAACAGCTGACCTTGCGCCGCAAACGCCTCGATGAAGAGCTGGTCGAACTCGGCGAACAACGCGAACTCGAGCACGAACAAGTCGGCGAAGCGCGCATGCAGTTGCAGGATGCGCTGGACGCCATGGCGCTGGACACCGAGCAGCGCGAGTTGCTGCTGGCTCAGCGTGACAGCCTGCGCGAACGCCTCGACCGCGTGCGCCAGGAAGCGCGCCAGCACAAGGATCATGCCCATCAATTGGCCGTGCGCCTCGGCTCGTTGCGCGCGCAGCACGACTCCACGCGTCAGGCGCTGGAGCGTCTGGAAATGCAGGCCGAGCGCCTCACCGAAAAGCGCGAACAGTTGAGTCTCAATCTGGAGGAGGGCGAGGCACCGCTGGAAGAGCTGCGCCTGAAACTCGAAGAGCTGCTCGACAAGCGCATGACCGTCGACGAAGAACTGAAGACCGCGCAGATCGCTCTGGAAGATGCCGACCGTGAATTGCGCGATGCAGAAAAACGCCGGACCCAGGCCGAGCAGCAATCACAATTGATTCGCGGCCAGCTCGAACAGCAGCGCATGGAATGGCAAGCCCTGACCGTGCGGCGCAAGGCCTTGCAGGATCAATTGCTCGAAGACGGCTACGATCTGAACGGCGTGCTCGCGACATTGACTGCACAAGCCAGTGAACGCGAAGCCGAAGAAGAACTCGAACGCATCAATGCGCGGATTCAGCGCTTGGGCGCGATCAACCTCGCGGCCATCGACGAATACACGCAACAGTCCGAGCGTAAACGTTATCTGGATGCGCAGGACGCCGATCTGGTTGAAGCGCTGGAGACCCTCGAGAACGTCATCCGCAAGATCGACAAGGAAACCCGTAACCGTTTCAAAGATACCTTTGATCAGATCAATGGCGGTTTACAGGCACTTTTTCCAAAAGTTTTCGGTGGCGGGCGCGCGTATTTGGAACTGACGGGCGAAGATCTACTCGATACAGGGGTAACGATCATGGCGCAGCCGCCAGGGAAGAAGAACAGCACTATCCATTTGCTTTCCGGCGGGGAAAAAGCCCTGACCGCGCTGGCGCTGGTTTTTGCCATCTTCAAGTTGAACCCGGCGCCGTTCTGCATGCTCGATGAGGTTGACGCGCCGCTGGATGACGCTAACGTTGGACGCTACGCACGCTTGGTCAAAGAGATGTCGCAGACCGTGCAGTTCATCTATATCACCCACAACAAGATCGCCATGGAAATGGCCGAGCAGTTGATGGGCGTAACGATGCATGAACCGGGTTGTTCGCGACTGGTAGCCGTGGATGTCGAGGAGGCGATGGCGATGGTGGACGCCTGAGTCAGCGTGGTGTCGGAAAAGGTAATTAGGGGCTGTAGGACTTTTTTACCAACTGCGACTTGCTGGCCAATCGACATATTCGCGCAAGCCAAATGAGACAGACGGTGTAAAGTTGTCTTTGGTCGTGCTAGTTTAATGTCAATTTTTCGTATACGTGGGCAAAACGCCTGTCAGAACATAGAGTTGGCGCCACGTTTTAAAGCGGTTTGCACAGTGTAAACCCCTTATTTTTCAGCATTTTTTATAGAGGCACGGGATTACATGGAAATCGGTCTGCGCGAGTGGCTGATCGTCATCGGCATCATTGTGATAGCCGGTATTCTTTTCGATGGCTGGCGCCGGATGCGCGGCGGCAAGGGAAAACTGAAATTCCGTCTTGACCGAAGTCTGTCCAACCTGCCGGACGAGGACACCAGCGCTGAGCTGTTGGGCCCGGCCCGTGTACTGGATACGCATCAAGAGCCGCAACTGGATGAACACGATCTGCCGTCGGTGAGCATGCCGGCCCGCGAAGCACGCGAGCCTCGCGAATCCGCTTCGAAACGTGGCAAGCGTGGCGGCAATGGCCCGGCTCAGGGCGACCTGAACCTCGACCTGGATCTGGACGGTGGCCCGAGCTTCAGCAGTCGTGACGGCGATTTCGCCGAAGACACCAAGCCTTCGCCGGCGGTGGTCGACAAAGACCAGCCGCAAGCTGAAGAAGTCCTGGTGATCAGCGTGATCTGCCGTGACGCTGCGGGCTTCAAAGGCCCGGCACTGTTGCAGAACATCCTCGAAAGCGGTCTGCGTTTCGGTGAGATGGATATTTTCCACCGTCACGAAAGCATGGCCGGCAACGGTGAAGTGCTGTTCTCCATGGCCAATGCGGTCAAGCCGGGCATCTTCGATCTGGACGACATCGACCATTTCAGCACCCCGGCGGTGAGCTTCTTCCTCGGCCTGCCCGGCCCGCGTCATCCGAAGCAGGCCTTCGACGTGATGGTGGCCGCAGCCCGCAAGCTGTCGCAGGAACTGAACGGCGAGCTGAAAGATGACCAGCGCAGCGTTCTGACCGCGCAGACCATCGAGCACTACCGTCAGCGCATCGTTGAATTCGAACGCCGCGCCCTGACCCAGAAGCGCTGATTGAAAAGATTGCCTCATCATAGAGAGGCAATCGGCAATATCGATTGAGCAGCCTCGGCTGCTCTTTTGCTTTATGAGAGAACACCCATGACCGCCGCCAAAAACCGCATCCTCGAGCTACGTGCTGAACTCGATCAGCACAACTACCGTTACCACGTCCTCGACGAGCCGAGCATTCCGGACGCCGAGTACGACCGGTTGTTCCACGAGCTCAAGGCGCTGGAAGCGGCCAACCCGGAACTGATCACCAGCGACTCGCCGACCCAGCGCGTCGGCAGCGTGGCGCTGACCGCGTTCACTCAGGTGCGTCACGAAGTGCCGATGCTCAGCCTCGGCAACGCCTTCGAAGAAAGCGACATGCGCGAGTTTGATCGCCGGGTCACCGAAGGTCTGGACCTGCCGGCCGGTGATCTGTTCGGCGGCGACGCGGCGGTGGAATACAGCTGCGAACCGAAACTCGATGGTCTGGCGGTCAGCCTGCTTTATCAGGACGGCGTGCTGGTGCGCGGCGCCACACGCGGCGACGGCACCACCGGTGAAGACATCAGCGTCAACGTGCGCACCGTGCGCAACATTCCGCTGAAGCTGCACGGCGAAGGCTGGCCGGCGACGCTGGAGGTGCGCGGTGAAGTGTTCATGTCCAAGGCCGGTTTCGAGCGCCTTAACGCCTCGCAACTGGAAGTCGGCGGCAAGACCTTCGCCAACCCGCGCAACGCTGCGGCCGGCAGTTTGCGCCAGCTCGACTCGAAGATCACCGCCAACCGTCCGTTGGAATTCTGCTGCTACGGCATCGGTCAGGTCTCCCACGATATTTCCGACACGCACATCGGCAACCTCAAGCAATTGCAGAAATGGGGCATGCCGATCAGTCACGAACTGAAACTGGCCAAGGGCATCGGCGAATGTCTCGATTACTACCGCGACATCGGCGCGCGCCGTAACTCGCTGACCTATGAAATCGATGGCGTGGTGTTCAAGGTCAACAGCATTGCCGATCAGCGCGAATTGGGCTTCCGTGCCCGCGAACCGCGTTGGGCGATCGCGCACAAATTCCCGGCGATGGAAGAGCTCACCGAGTTGCTCGACGTGGAGTTTCAGGTCGGTCGCACCGGCGCTGTTACCCCGGTCGCACGGCTGAAACCGGTCAAGGTGGCCGGCGTCACTGTGGCCAACGCCACGTTGCACAACATGGATGAAGTTGCGCGTCTGGGCCTGATGATCGGCGACACCGTGATCATCCGCCGCGCCGGTGATGTGATTCCGCAAGTGGTGCAAGTGGTCATGGATCGCCGTCCGGAAAACGCGCGCGCGGTGCAGATTCCTGAGAGCTGCCCGGTGTGCGGCTCGCACGTCGAGCGCACGCAACTGATCAAGCGCAGCAAGGGCAAGGAAACCGTCAGCGAAGGCGCGGTGTACCGCTGCGTCGGGCGCCTGGCCTGTGGTGCGCAACTCAAGCAGGCGATCATCCACTTCGTCTCGCGTCGCGCGATGGACATCGAAGGCCTGGGCGACAAGAGTGTCGAGCAACTGGTCGACGAAGGTCTGGTCAGTTCGCCGGCCGATCTGTATGCGCTGAAGTTCGATGACATCGTTGATCTGGAAGGCTTTGCCGAGGTGTCCAGCAACAAACTGCTCGCGGCCATCGAAGACAGCAAGAAACCGGGGCTGGCGCGATTCATTTATGCGCTGGGCATTCCCGACGTCGGCGAAGAGACCGCCAAGGTGCTGGCGCGCTCGCTGGGTTCGCTGGAGCGTGTGCAGCAGGCATTGCCGCAAGTGCTGACCTACCTGCCGGACGTCGGGCTGGAAGTGGCGTACGAGATTCACAGCTTCTTCGAAGATGCGCATAACCAGCAGGTGATCACCGAATTGCTCGGCCATGGTTTGCAGATTCAGGATCAGGGCGAGTTGGGCGCCGAGTTTGCGGCCAGCACCACGCTGGGTGGTTTCCTCGACAAGCTGCACATTCCTTCGGTCGGCCCCGGTGGTGCGCAGAAACTCGCGGACAAGTTTGGCTCGCTGGAAGCGGTGATGAATGCGGATTGGCTGGACATGCGTCAGGCCTTGCCGGAGAAACAGGCGAATTCGGTGCGCGAATTTTTTGCCGTTCCGGAGCATCGTCAGTTAGCCGAAGCGTCCGAAAAACAACTGCGCGATTTCGGCATGCACTGGCAGAGCGAGAAGAAAGTCGTCGAAGGCTTGCCGTTGTCCGGCGAGACCTGGGTGCTGACCGGCAAGGTTGAGTTGATGAGCCGTGATGTCGCCAAGGGACATCTGGAAAGCCTCGGCGCCAAGGTCGCTGGTTCGGTGTCGGCGAAGACTCATTGTGTGGTCGCAGGCCCCGGCGCTGGTTCCAAGCTGACCAAGGCCAATGAGCTGGGCGTGAAGGTGATGGACGAAGAAACCTTTATCGCCTTCCTCAAGACCCACGGTATCTCCGTCTGACTGATCGTTCCCACGCTCCCGCGTGGGAATGCCGCCCCGGACGCTCCGCGTCCGCTTTGACGCAGAGCGTCACTGGATGCATTCCCACGCAGAGCGTTGGAACGATCAACCCGCAACAATGATCTAGTCTTGGCAAGCCCCAGGGAGAGATCGCCATGCACCGCTTTTTCGAGCAGCTCAGTTCCCGCATCATCGCGCCGTTCATGGGCGAATCCTCACGCAACAGCAAAGTCTGGCCGTGCCGCTGCGGCCAGTCGCTGTTCTTTCGCAACAGCCAGTGTCTGGCGTGCAATGCCTTGCTCGGTTATCAACCGGAAGAAAGTCGGCTGACGTCACTGCAACCGGGGCCGTACGAAGGCACCTGGACGCTCGACGCCGATCCCGACTCGGGATTGTTCCGCCGCTGCGCCAACCTTGATACGCCTGCCGCGTGCAATTGGCTGCTGCCGGCCAATGACCACGACAGCTTGTGCATCGCTTGCAGCCTCAACCGGACCATTCCCGACCTGTCGGCCCCGGACAACCCCGAACGCTGGCGCAAAGTCGAAATCGCCAAGCGTCGACTGGTCGCGCAACTGATCACCCTCGGTCTGCAAGTCGTCCCAAAAACAGTCGATGAAGACACCGGGCTGGCTTTCGATTTCATCGGCGTCGACCTTGAAGGCAATGCACCGATGACCGGCCACGCCAACGGCCTGATCACCCTCGATATCAAAGAAGCCGACGACGCCCACCGCGAGCAGGTGCGGGCGCAGATGCACGAACCCTATCGCACACTGCTCGGGCATTTTCGCCATGAGGTCGGGCACTATTACTGGGATCAACTGATCGCCAACGGCCCCTGGCTCGACTCGTTCCGTAGCCTGTTCGGCGACGAACGCGCCAGTTACGCCGAGGCGCTCGATCGTCACTACCAGCAAGGCGCGCCACTCGACTGGCCGCAACAGTACGTCAGCGCCTACGCGACCATGCACCCTTGGGAAGACTGGGCGGAAACCTGGGCGCATTACCTGCACATGATGGACGCGGTCGATACCGCGTTGGGTTTCGGCATGAGCGCGCGGGAAATGGATTTCGACTACCAGCCGTTTCCCACCAGCACGTTGTACGACCCCGAGCATCCCGGCGGCGAGGCGTTCCTGTCGTTCGTCAACGCGTGGATCGAGTTGGCGGGGATGCTCAATGAACTGTCACGCAGCATGGGCCAGCCGGATTTCTACCCGTTCGTGCTGCCGGCACCGGCGATTGCCAAGCTGCACTTCATTCATCTGGTGATCCAGCAGGCGGGCGGCAGGGCGGACGAGGTGTTGGCCCTGTAGAAGCTGTCGCCGGCTGCGATCTTTATGTCCTTGAAGCGATTCATGTTTTTAATCTGCAACCAACGGTTGTAACTTCACCTCAGATAGGTACAATGGCGCGGCTCGCCGACAGGCAAGCGTCGTTATGGTGACCCCATCGGTCCCCCCGCAACGATTACCCGTGAACCTGGTCAGAGCCGGAAGGCAGCAGCCACAGCGGGAACATTGTGTGCCGGGGTGTGGCTGGTGGGGTTACCACCTTAACGAACAATCGAACGCCTCAACCAGAACTGCATGGGTTTCGCCCACTGCGGTTTTTTTGTGTCTGCGATTTTCCGTACCGACACAAATCCCAAGGCTGATGAGGATCCTGTGGGAGCTGGCTTGCCAGCGATAGCGGTGGGTCAGGTTCATCTATTTCACTGAAAATCCGCAATCGCTGGCAAGCCAGCTCCCACAAGGTTATGGGGTGTTTTCAGAGCTGCCCGTATACAGCCGGATAATCTCATCAATCTCCCCCGACATTTTCATCCGCAGCAGCGTGCGCAAAATCCGCTGCACCGGCACCTTCGGGTCATTGCGCACATAACAACCGACTTTCTGCTCCTGCAACACGGCGACACCTTGCAGTTGCTGCTCCGGCAGCAAGCGCTGATTAAACCAGTCCAGCGTCCACTGATTGCTCACCGCATAGCGATAACGCCCGGCTAACAGCTTCTCCAGCACCTGCTCCTGATTGCGCGCATCTTCACGTTGCAGGCGATCGGCATCGAACAGCGGTTGCAGGGTGGGGTAGGTGTAGCCGAGGACGGTGCCGATGGATTGGCGGGGCAGAAGTGCGGGGTCGGCGCTGGCGGGTTGATCCTGGCGGCTGATCAACAGATCGCGCTGGAAGAACAACGGCAGACTCCAGATGTAATCCCCCGACTGATTCGGCAGCCATGACTGCGCGGCATAGCAGCGCACGTCGATCTCGCCGTGCTCCATCGCCGTCTGCACACGGGCGCGGGGCAGCACGTGAAACTCGGCCGGTACGCCGACCTGCGTGGCCAGGCTGAGCATCAGGTCGTAGAGAATGCCTTGGGTCGGGCGGCCGCGTTCGAATTGCACCATCGGCATGGCCCAGCTGTCGGGCATGGCGAAGCGCAACGGGGTTTCCGCTGCCGTCACGCTCAGGCTGATTGCCAGTAGTGCCCCCAAGGCCCAACGCATAAACGCTCCGGTAATTCCCGATCCCGAGCCGATAAAAGCCTCTGCTCATGCAGCTTAGCCATATTAGACGAGGACACCGGATGCAATTTTGCCCCTGCTCCGCTAGCATTAGCCGCTTCAGCTTCCTTCGTTGCGACGGTTTTCGATGAGTTATCAGGTTCTTGCACGTAAATGGCGTCCGCGCTCGTTCCGCGAAATGGTCGGCCAGACCCATGTGCTCAAGGCTCTGATCAATGCCTTGGACAGCCAGCGGCTGCACCATGCGTACCTGTTCACCGGTACGCGCGGGGTGGGTAAAACCACGATTGCGCGGATCATTGCCAAATGCCTGAACTGTGAGACAGGTATCACTTCCAGCCCGTGCGGCGATTGCTCGGTGTGCCGTGAAATCGACGAAGGTCGCTTTGTCGACCTGATCGAGATCGACGCCGCGAGCCGCACCAAGGTCGAAGACACCCGCGAACTGCTCGACAACGTGCAGTACGCGCCAAGCCGTGGGCGCTTCAAGGTCTACCTGATCGACGAAGTGCACATGCTTTCCAGCCATTCCTTCAATGCGCTGCTGAAAACCCTCGAAGAGCCGCCGCCGTACGTCAAGTTCATCCTCGCGACCACTGACCCGCAGAAACTTCCGGCAACGATTTTGTCGCGCTGCCTGCAGTTCTCGCTGAAGAACATGACGCCCGAGCGTGTGGTCGAGCATTTGACCCACGTGCTGACCGCCGAAAACGTGCCGTTCGAAGACGATGCGCTGTGGCTGCTCGGTCGCGCCGCTGACGGCTCCATGCGTGACGCTATGAGCCTGACCGATCAGGCGATCGCTTTCGGTGAAGGCAAGGTACTGGCCACCGACGTGCGGGCGATGCTCGGCACGCTGGATCACGGTCAGGTCTATGACGTCCTGCATTCATTGATCGAAGGTGACGCTAAGGCGTTGCTTGAAGCCGTACGTCATCTGGCCGAACAAGGCCCGGACTGGAACGGCGTGCTCTCGGAAATTCTCAACGTGCTGCACCGCGTGGCCATCGCTCAGGCGTTGCCGGAAGGCGTCGACAACGGGCACGGCGACCGCGATCGCGTGTTGGCACTGGCGCAGGCCTTGCCGGCCGAAGACGTGCAGTTCTACTACCAGATGGGCCTGATCGGCCGCCGCGATTTGCCGCTGGCGCCGGACCCGCGTGGTGGCTTCGAGATGGTCCTGCTGCGGATGCTCGCCTTCCGGCCGGCAGATACGGCGGACGCCCCGAGGCAACCGCTAAAGCCAGTGGGGATCAGCCAGGCCACAGTTGATTCCGCAAACTCCGTGGCTGCCGCGCCTAAGCCTGCGCCGGTAGTCGCTGCGGCTGTTGCGCCAACGCCGACGCCTGCTCCTGCTCCTGCTCCTGCGCCGGTGGCTGCACCTGCACCTGCACCGGCTCCCGAGCCTGCGCCGGTTGCTCAAGTTGCACCCGTTGCCGAGCCAGAACCTGCGCCAGCGCCTGTCGTCGCCGAAGCAGTCGTCGATTTGCCGTGGAATGATCCGGTAGAGCCCGAGCCCGAGCCCGAGCCTGAAGCTGAGCCAGAGCCAGAGCCCGCGCAGCAACCTGCCGTAGAGCCCGTGCTGGAAACCACCGCCGAGCAACCCGAGTTGCCGCCGATGCCGCTGCCGACTCCGGACAGCGTCGTTCCGGAGGCGCCCGAGTGGGCTGCCGCGCCGATTCCCGAGCCGTCGGTCGCCGACGTCGATGCCGCTACCTCGGGCATGGACCTGGACGACGAGCCGCCGCTCGACGAGGATTACATCGAGCCGGACATGGATTCGGCCTACAGCTACCTCGACGAACTGGCCAGCGAACACGCCGCTGAACCGGCCCCGGAACCCGAGCCGGAACCGGCGGCGGCACCGGCCACAGGTCTGGCGTTGCAATGGCTGGAACTGTTCCCGAAACTGCCGATCTCCGGCATGACCGGCAGCATTGCCGCCAACTGCACATTGATCGCGGTCGATGGCGACCATTGGCTGATGCACCTCGACCCGGCGCACAGCGCGCTGTTCAACGCCACGCAACAGCGGCGTCTGAACGATGCGTTGAACCAGTTCCACGGTCGCACGCTGAGCCTGACCATTGAACTGATCAAGCCCGAGCAGGAGACCCCGGCGCAGGCTGCGTCTCGTCGCCGTGCCAACCGTCAGCGCGAGGCGGAGGAATCGATACACGGTGATCCGTTCATCCAGCAGATGGTTCAGCAGTTCGGCGCGGTGGTGCGACACGATACTATTGAACCTGTCGAGGCCTTGGTCGCCCAAGGCTAATAACTGAAGGCGCTCGGCCGTGATGGCCGGGCGCTGTTTTGATCCAAGTACTTTTGAGGTGATTCCCATGATGAAAGGTGGCATGGCCGGCCTGATGAAGCAGGCACAGCAGATGCAGGAAAAAATGGCCAAGATGCAGGAAGAACTGGCCAACGCCGAAGTCACCGGTAAAGCCGGCGGCGACATGGTCACCGTGGTGATGACCGGTCGTCATGACGTGAAAAGCGTGAGCATCGACCCAAGCCTGGTCGAAGGCATGAGCGAAGATGACAAAGAAATGCTGGAAGCGGTCATCGCCTCCGCCGTCAACGACGCAGTGCGCAAGATTGAAAAGAACAGCCAGGACAAAATGGGCAACATGACCGCTGGCATGAACCTGCCGGCCGGTATGAAACTGCCATTCTGATTCGCCAACCGGCGGCAGATGAGCTACACAAAATGCCAGGCATTGCGCCTGGCGTTTTTGTTTCTGGCTGATCGTTCCCACGCTCTGCGTGGGAATGCAGCCCGGGACGCTCCGCGTTCCAAGTCCAGAGCCGAACGCGGAGCGTCCGTTGCGGCATTCCCACGCGGAGCATGGGAACGATCAATCCCGGCCAGCTGAATAAACATCGAACGCGCAAAAGCCTCAACGGTCTGCTCCCTATACCCGCTGAATTCACACTTCACAGGAGACGCTGACATGTCCGACCCTCTCACGCTCAACCAACGTTTCGTCCTCGCCTCCCGCCCGGTCGGTGCGCCGATCCCGGAAAACTTCCGCCTCGAACGCGAAGCGCTGCCCGATCTTGCGGACGGCGAGGTACTGCTGAAAACCCTCTACCTGTCCCTCGATCCCTACATGCGCGGACGCATGAGCGACGCACCGTCCTACGCCGCTCCGGTACAGATCGGCGAAGTGATGACCGGCGGCGCGGTCAGCCGTGTCGAGGATTCCCGTCATCCGAAGTTTCATAAAGGCGATCTGGTGGTCGGCGCCACCGGCTGGCAGAGCCACAGCATCAGCGACGGGCGCAATATCATCCCGATTCCGTCCGGGCTGCCAAGTCCGTCGATGGCGCTAGGCGTGCTGGGCATGCCGGGGATGACCGCGTACATGGGCCTGATGGACATTGGTCAGCCGAAAGAAGGCGAAACGCTGGTGGTGGCGGCTGCGTCCGGCGCGGTCGGCTCGGTGGTCGGCCAAGTGGCGAAGATCAAAGGCCTGCGCGCGGTCGGTGTGGCCGGCGGTGCCGAGAAGTGCAAATACGTGGTCGAGGAACTCGGTTTTGATGCCTGCATCGATCACAAGGCGGCGGATTTCGCCGAGCAACTGGCCAAAGCCTGCCCGAATGGCATCGACATCTATTACGAGAACGTCGGCGGTCATGTATTCGACGCCGTGGTGCCGCTGCTCAACGCCAAGGCGCGCATTCCGCTGTGCGGCCTGATCGCCGGTTATAACGCCGCCGAGGCACCAAAAGGCCCGGACCGTCTGCCGATGTTGCAGCGCACGTTGTTGACCAAGCGCGTGCGTATTCAGGGCTTCATCGTGTTCGATGACTATGGTGATCGTCAGCCGGAATTCATCAGCCACATGGTGCCGTGGGTGCGCGAGGGCAAGGTGAAATTCCGCGAGGACGTGGTCGATGGCCTGGAGCAGGCGCCCGAGGCGTTTATCGGTCTGCTGGAGGGGCGTAACTTCGGCAAACTGGTGGTGAAGGTCGCTCAGGACTGAGTATTTGACGCTGGCCGGAGGCGCGGGTATAAACCGCGTCTCGTTGTTTTTGTCGGACTGTTTATCCATGAGCTTCAGCCCTTTGATTCGCCAACTGATCGACGCTCTGCGCACCTTGCCGGGCGTCGGTCAGAAAACCGCCCAGCGCATGGCGTTGCAGCTGCTCGAGCGTGACCGCAGCGGCGGCTTGCGTCTGGCCCAGGCCCTGAGTCAGGCCATGGAAGGGGTCGGTCACTGCCGTCAGTGCCGCACGCTGACCGAAGACGATCTGTGCCCGCAATGCGCCGATACCCGCCGCGACGACACGTTGTTGTGCGTGGTCGAAGGGCCGATGGATGTGTACGCAGTCGAGCAGACCGGTTTCCGTGGTCGCTACTTTGTGCTCAAGGGGCATTTGTCGCCGCTCGATGGTCTGGGGCCTGAGGCAATTGGTATTCCGCAGTTGATGACGCGGATCGAAGAGGCCGGGACGTTTACCGAAGTCATTCTCGCGACCAACCCGACAGTGGAAGGTGAAGCGACGGCGCATTACATTGCTCAGCTGTTGAGCAACAAAGGCCTGATCGCTTCGCGGATTGCCCACGGCGTGCCGTTGGGGGGTGAGCTGGAGCTGGTCGACGGCGGCACGCTGGCGCATTCGTTTGCCGGGCGTAAACCGATTTCCCTTTAAGTTCTTTACTGTCTGTTCTGGCCTTATCGTTGGCAAGTCGAATCGTCGCACCGCAACTCCCACAGGTTTCTTTGTTGAACACAATCTGTGTGTACGCCCGAGATCCCTGTGGGAGCTGGCTTGCCAGCGATGGCCGCACCGCGGTCTATCTGATTCACACAATTAAGTTGAAAACCAAGCAAGCGCTCGGTTAAGTTCGGCGAACCCTTCCGTGGAGCTCGCCCATGCCTGCCTTTCAGGAATACTTCGACCCCAGTCACCAATTGGTCCGCGACAGTGTCCGACGTTTCGTCGAACGCGAGATCCTGCCGGACGTCGACGAATGGGAAGAAGCCGAAAGCTTCCCCCGTGAGCTGTACCTGAAGGCGGGCGCGGCGGGCATCCTCGGCATCGGTTACCCCGAGGCGCTGGGAGGCAGCCATGCAGGCGATCTGTTCGCCAAGGTCGCCGCCAGTGAAGAGTTGATGCGCTGCGGCTCTGGCGGGCTGGTAGCGGGGCTCGGCTCGCTGGACATCGGTCTGCCGCCGATCGTCAAATGGGCGCGTCCCGAGGTGCGTGATCGGGTTGTGCCTCAAGTGCTCAGCGGCGAGAAAATCAGCGCCCTGGCCGTTACCGAGCCCGGCGGCGGATCCGACGTCGCCAACCTGCAGACCCGCGCCGTGCGTGACGGCGATTTCTATCGGGTCAGCGGCAGCAAAACCTTTATCACCAGTGGCGTACGCGCCGATTTCTACACCGTCGCGGTGCGCACCGGTGCACCGGGTTTCGGCGGCATCAGCCTGTTGTTGATCGAGAAGGGCACGCCGGGCTTCACCGTCGGCCGGCAGTTGAAGAAAATGGGCTGGTGGGCGTCAGACACCGCTGAATTGTTCTTCGACGATTGCCGCGTGCCGGTGGGCAATCTGATCGGCGCCGAGAACATGGGCTTCGCCTGCATCATGGGCAATTTTCAGAGCGAACGGCTGGCATTGGCGCTGATGGCCAACATGACTTCGCAACTGGCGTTGGAGCAGAGCCTGAAATGGGCGCGTGAGCGTGAGGCGTTCGGCAAGCCGATCGGCAAATTTCAGGTGATCAAACATCGCCTCGCCGAGATGGCCACGATGCTGGAGGTGTCGCGTGAGTTCACCTATCGGCAAGCGGCGAAAATGGCGGCGGGGCAGAGCGTCATCAAAGAGATTTCGATGGCGAAGAACTTTGCCACGGATACCTCGGACCGGATCACCACGGAGGCCGTGCAGATTCTTGGCGGGTTGGGTTACATGCGCGAGAGTCTGGTGGAGCGGCTGTATCGAGATAACCGCATCTTGTCGATTGGCGGCGGGACGCGGGAGGTGATGAACGAGATCATCAGCAAGCAGCTGGGGCTTTAGGCTTGCGGTGAGGCTGCCGGCCACTTCGCGAGCAAGCTCGCTCCCACAGTTGGAATGCGTTCCCATGTGGGAGCGAGCTTGCTCGCGAAAGCGGTTTAGCAGGCGCTACTTACTTATCAGTCAGGGCAAACTGCGTCAGGCAGAAAGTAGGGATGCCCATGTCTTCCAGACGCTGCGACCCGCCCAGCTCCGGCAGATCAATAATCGCCGCCGCCTCATGCACCCGTGCGCCCATGCGGCGAATCAGGTTGGCCGCCGCAATCAGCGTGCCGCCCGTGGCGATCAAATCATCGAACATCACCACCGAGTCGCCTTCGCACAGGCTGTCGGCATGCACTTCCAGAAACGCTTCGCCGTACTCGGTCGCGTAACCCTCGGCCAGCACGTCCGCCGGCAGTTTGCCTTGTTTGCGGAACAGCACCAGCGGCTTGTTCAACTGGTAAGCCAATACCGAGCCGATCAGGAAGCCGCGAGCATCCATCGCGCCGATGTGGGTGAAATCGGCTTCCACATAGCGGTGGGCGAAGCTGTCCATCACCAGGCGCAGGGCCTTGGGCGATTGAAACAGCGGGGTGATGTCGCGAAAGATCACGCCCGGTTTCGGGAAGTCGATCACAGGGCGGATCAGGGATTTGATGTCGAAGGAGTCGAAGACCATCGTCGAGGTGTCCTGGCAGGGCTGCAAACGGCGCAGTATACCCGCGGCTGAAACGCTTCGCTCAACCGCGGATCGACATTAACCTTCGATCGAGCCGCCCGCCAGCGCGCACAGCTGGATCGGGTCGAGGATGTGAATCTCTTTGCCCTCGGCGGCGATCAGCTCGTTTTGCTGGAAGCGGGTGAACACGCGAGACACGGTTTCCACCGCCAGACCCAGGTAGTTGCCGATTTCATTGCGCGACATGCTCAGGCGAAACTGGTTGGCCGAGAAACCGCGAGCGCGGAAACGTGCCGACAGGTTGACCAGGAAGGTGGCGATGCGCTCGTCGGCGGTTTTCTTCGACAACAGCAGCATCATTTGCTGGTCGTCGCGGATTTCGCGGCTCATCACGCGCATCAACTGGCGACGCAGCTGTGGTAGTTGGAGAGCCAGCTCATCAAGGCGCTCGAACGGAATTTCACACACCGACGTGGTTTCCAGTGCCTGGGCCGACACCGGGTGTTTTTCGGTGTCCATGCCGGACAGCCCGACCAGTTCGCTCGGCAGGTGGAAGCCAGTCAGTTGCTCTTCGCCGCTGTCGCTCAGGCTGAAGGTCTTCAGGGCGCCGGAGCGTACTGCATAAACGGAATCGAACGTGTCGCCCTGACGGAACAGGAACTCGCCTTTTTTCAACGGACGGCCACGTTTAACGATTTCGTCCAGCGCATCCATGTCTTCCAGATTCAGAGAAAGTGGCAGGCAGAGAGGGGCCAGGCTGCAATCCTTGCAGTGAGCCTGGTTGTGAGCGCGCAGTTTAACTGGCTCGGACATTTCTTGGATCCTTGTGGGAAAACACACATAAGCCGTAAGGGTAACCCACGGGAGGACATTCAGGCCAGTCTGGGGCGACTTTGCCCTACAGCCATAAAGCCGCAGGACCAGCAGCCGATAAACAAGTATCAAAGTGCGTACAAGGAACCAATCGATGGCCACCATCGGCACGCTGGGCCCCGGTAACAGCGACGTTGCGGCAGTGCCGGAAACGTTTAAAACTGCGTCGGGCAATGCCCGCGACCCGGCTTCGAGCGAAGAGGCAACCCCGACCTTGGTCGAGGGCGTCAAAGTGTCGCTGTCCGGTGCATCGATCGAGAAATCCGCCGGCGCTGGCGGCGATAATCGCGATATCGAAGAAAGCGGTTTGCCGGAGAACATCCAGCAATTGCTGAAGATGATCCGCAAATTGCAAAAAGAGATCGCCGAGAAAAAGGCGCTCATCGAAGCGGTGATGGCTGACAAACGCCTTTCCAGCGAAGAAAAAATCATCAAGGTTGCCAGCCTGCGCGGCGCCATCGCCGCGTTGAACACGGGGCTGATCACGGCCAATCTTGCCCTGTCCAAAGTGGTCGGGCAGTCGGGACTGACCGCGGATCAGAATATGAAAGTCGGCTCGCTGCTGATGAAAAACTAAATCACCCGCGAAAAGCGCTGGCGGTTCTGCTGTTCCAGGTACGCATCGAACACCATGCACACCGAACGCACCAACAGGCGTCCCGCCGGCGATACCGCGATCCGCTCGCGATCGAGCTCAATCAGGCCATCGGCGGCCATGCCTTGCAGTTGCGGCCATAGCGCACCGAAATAACCCTGAAAATCGATGTTGAACTGCTGCTCGATCTCGGCGAACTCCAGGCTGAAATTGCAGATCAGTTGCTGAATCACGGCCCGGCGCAGACGATCATCGGCATTGCACACCAGGCCCCGACTGGTCGCCAGTTGCGCGGCGGCAAGCGTGTTCTGGTATTGGCTGAGGTCACTGCTGTTCTGGCAGTACAGGTCACCGATCTGACTGATCGCCGAAACCCCCAGACCAATCAAGTCGCAATGACCGTGCGTGGTGTAGCCCTGGAAGTTGCGTTGCAGGGTTTGTTCTTCCTGAGCAATCGCCAACTCATCGTCGGGCAGGGCGAAGTGGTCCATGCCGATGTAACGGTAACCGGCGGCGGTCAGCTGCTCGATGGTGCGCTGGAGCATTTCCAGTTTCTGCGCCGGGCTCGGCAAATCATGGGCGTTGATCCGGCGCTGCGGCATGAAGCGTTCCGGCAAGTGCGCGTAGTTGAACACCGAGAGCCGGTCCGGTTGCAGGCTGATGACTTCCTCGACGGTGCGGGCGAAGTTGTCCGGGGTCTGCTTCGGCAAGCCATAGATCAGGTCGATATTGATCGAGCGAAACTGCAGGGTGCGCGCGGCGTCGATCACCGCGCGGGTTTCTTCCAGACTTTGCAGGCGATTGACCGCGCGCTGCACCGCCGGGTCGAGGTCTTGCAGGCCGATACTGACCCGATTGAAACCCAATTCGCGCAGCAGACCCATGGTCGACCAGTCGGCTTCACGCGGGTCGATTTCGATGCCGTAATCGCCGGAATCGTCGTCGAGCAGATTGAAGTGTTTACGCAGGTGCGCCATCAACTGGCGCAGTTCGTCGTGGCTGAGAAAGGTCGGCGTGCCGCCACCGAAGTGCAGTTGTTCGACCTTCTGCGCCGGGTCGAGGTGGCAGGCGATCAACTGGATTTCCTGCTCCAGCCGCTGCAAGTACGGCAGCGCGCGACCGCGATCCTTGGTGATGACTTTGTTGCAGGCGCAGTAGTAGCAAATGTTCGCGCAGAACGGCACATGCACGTAAAGCGACAACGGGCGCAGGGCCTTGCGGCTGTCGCGCAAGGCGTGGAACAGATCGAACGTGCCGACCTGACTGTGAAATTGCACGGCCGTCGGATACGAGGTGTAGCGCGGCCCCGCCAGGTCGTAGCGGCGGATCAGATCAGAGTCCCAACGAATGGCGTCGAGCATGCGGGCATTCCCCCGGATAGGCTGGCAGTGTGAGCGAGTCTATCGGGGGGCGGCGATGGGGCTGTTGATTTGCATCAACGGGGGAGGAGGTGTGTTGATCATGCAGGCTTCTTCGCGAGCAAGCTCGCTCCCACAGATTTTGTGTACGCCTCAAATCCCCTGTGGGAGCGAGCTTGCTCGCGAACGCCGCGCCGCCGATCTAATGGCCCATCAACCAATGCTGATGCGGTCCCGGCAAAGTCCAGATGCCGAAAAGGATTACCAACAACCCGCCAGCCATGCGCACGCTGCGTTTGCGCAGAATGGCGGTGACGCGTTCTGCCGCAAGGCCCGTGGCCAGCAACACCGGCCAGGTGCCGAGGCCGAACGCGAGCATCAATAACGCACTGTCCAGCGCATTGCCCTGGCTCGCCGACCACAGCAACGTGCTGTAAACCAACCCGCACGGCAGCCAGCCCCACAATGCACCGAGCAATAACGCGCGCGGCACACTCGACACTGGCAGCAAGCGATTGGCCACCGGCTGAATGTAGCGCCACAAACCGCGTCCAAGACTTTCGATGCGCGTCAGCCCGCTCCACCAGCCGGCCAGATACAAACCCATGGCGATCAGTAGCAATCCAGCCAGCACGCGCATGAACAGCGCGGCCGGACTGTTGGCGACAGCCCATCCGGCCAGACCGATCAACAAGCCCGCCGTGGCATAACTGAGAATCCGCCCAAGGTTATACGCCAGCAACAATCTAAATCGTCGACTGCGTTGCTCCTTGGGAATCGCCAGGGTCAGCGCGCCCATCAAGCCGCCGCACATGCCCAGGCAATGCCCGCCACCGAGCAAACCGAGAATCAGTGCAGACACCAACAGCGGCGCCAGTTCAAGCATGAGGGGGGGCCTTGTCGTCCGCTTTGTTCGCGTTGGCTTCGTCCACCGCAGCGGTGTGATTCGGGTCCTGATCGTCGAACAGAATGCTGTGAGCCGGGCCGTCGAGGTCGTCGTACTGACCGCTGTCCACCGCCCAGAAAAAGATGTACACGGCGATGGCCACGATCAGCAGGGCGGCCGGGATCATCACGTAGAGAGCTGGCATCTGTACTCCAGGCGTCCGTGCGGCTCAGGCCGGCAGCGGACGGGTTTCTGACCGGGGGGTGGCGGGCGCCGGGCTCGGCAGGCGAGTCAGGCGCAAGGCATTGAGCACCACGGTCAACGAACTGATCGACATGCCGACAGCGGCCCATACCGGAGTGATCCAGCCGAGGGCGGCGAACGGCAACATGAGGCCATTGTACAGCGCGGCCCACAGCAGGTTCTCGATGATTACCCGGCGGGTGCGGCGCGCGAGTGTAAAGGCTTGAACCAAGGCGTCGAGGCGATTAGACAGCAGCACCGCGTCGGCGCTGGTTTTCGCCAGATCAGTGGCCGAGCCCATGGCCACGCTGATGTCAGCCGCCGCCAGCACTGGCACGTCATTAACGCCGTCGCCGAGCATCAGCACCTTGCGACCTTCCTTGTGCAGCTGTTGCAGGACTTGCAGTTTGTCGTCCGGGCGCAAGCCGCCACGGGCCTCGTCGATGCCCAGTTCCGCCGCGACACTGGCGACCATCGGTGAGCTGTCGCCGGACAGCAGCAATGTGCGCCAGCCGCGTGCCTTGCAGGCGGCGAGCAGCGCAGGAGCGTCGTCACGCAAGCGGTCGTCGAGAACGAACCACGCCAGCGCGCCTTTTTCGTCCGCGAGCAGCAGCCATTGGCCCGCCTCATTGGGCATCGCAGGCACAGCCGCGCCACTGAGGGCGCAGACGAATTCTGCCTGGCCAATGCGCAACCGCTGCTCGCCCACCAAACCTTCAAGGCCAAGCCCGGGTGTGCTGTGGACTTCTTCCGCGGCCAGCGGCGCTCGGCCGAACGCACGGGCAATCGGGTGCTCCGAGCGGTTTTCCAGCGCAGCGGCGAGGCTCAGGCACTGGTCGCTGTCGAGTACGCCGAGCGGGCGGATCGAGCGCAGTACCAAGCGGCCTTCGGTGAGGGTGCCGGTCTTGTCGAAAATCACTGTGTCGATCTGGTTCAGACCTTCCAGCACATGCCCGCGCGTCAACAACAGACCGAGTTTGTGCAGGGTGCCGGTGGCCGCGGTGAGCGCGGTCGGCGTCGCCAGCGACAGCGCGCACGGGCAGGTCGCGACGAGCATGGCGAGGACGATCCAGAACGCCCGCGACGCATCCAGTTCCCACCACAACAGGCCGATGGCCGCCGCGGCGATCAACGACAACAGCAGGAACCATTGCGCGGCACGGTCGGCGATTTCCGCCAGTCGCGGTTTCTCCGCCTGGGCGCGGTCGAGCAGGCGGACGATGGCGGACAATCGGGTGTCTTGCCCCAGCGCCAGCACTTCAACGGTCAAGGCGCCTTCGACGTTGAGGGTGCCGGCGGTCACTGCATCGCCGAGCGTGCGCGGTTGCGGCAGATATTCACCGGTCAGCAACGATTCGTCGATGCTCGACTGGCCGTCGATGATCTTGCCGTCTGCCGGCAGGATCGAACCCGGTTGCACGAGGATTTGATCACCCAGGCGCAATTCGCTGAGCAGGATGCGTTCGCTTTGGCCGCTGCCGTCGAGCCGCAGGCACGAGGCCGGCAGCAGATTGACCAGTTGCGCGGTCGCCGCGGCGGTGCGCTCGCGGGCACGGCGCTCCAGATAACGCCCGGCGAGCAGGAACAGCGCAAACATGCCGACCGCGTCGAAATACAACTCGCCGACGCCGGTAATCGAGGTCCAGATCCCGGCGATGTAGGCGCTGCCGATCGCCAGCGACACCGAGACGTCCATGGTCAGGTGGCGCGTGCGCAGATCGCGCATCGCCCCTTTGAAGAACGGCGCGCAGCTGTAGAACACGATCGGTGTGGTCAGAAACAGCGCGACCCAGCGCAGGATTGTGTGCAACTCGGGGCTGAGGTCGATGTTGAATTCCGGCCACGTCGCCATGGTCGCCATCATCGCCTGGAACCACAGCAGCCCGGCCACGCCGAGCTGGCGCAGGGCGAGGCGGTTTTCGCTGGCCAGTTGTTCGCTGGCGCGGTCGGCCTGATACGGGTGGGCGGCGTAACCGATGTGGCGCAGTTCGGCGAGGATCTGGCTGAGCGGTAATTGCGCATCGGCCCAGCTCACGTGCAAGCGATGGTTGGACAGGTTCAGGCGCGCCTCGGCCACGGCGGGCAACGTGCGCAAGTGTTTCTCGATCAGCCAGCCGCAGGCGGCACAACTGATGCCTTCCATCAGCAGGGTGGTCTCGGCCAGGTCGCCTTCATGGCGGACGAAGGGTTGCTGGACATCGGCGCGGTCGTACAGCGCCAACTCATCGACCAGTTGCACCGGCAGCGCTTCAGGGTTGGCCGAGGCTTCGCTGCGGTGTTGGTAATAGCTTTCCAGTCCGCCGGCAACGATGGCTTCGGCCACGGCCTGACAGCCCGGGCAGCAGAACTCGCGGGACTCCCCGAGCACGACAGCGGTGAAGCGGCTGCCGGACGGGACGGGCAGGGCGCAGTGGTAGCAGGGGAGTGGGGTGGTCATGGCACGCGTTCCGATGATCGTTCCCACGCTCCGCGTGGGAATGCCTCCCCGGACGCTCCGCGTCCGCTTCGGCTGGGACGCGGAGCGTCCCTGGCTGCGTTCCCACGCAGAGCGTGGGAACGATCAGAGTCTGGCTTACTTCTTCAGATCTTCGGCGCCTTGCAGCGGCTCATCACCGAGCAGCAGATCCTTGTCATGGCTGACCAACTCTTCTTCGAACATGCGCCACACATGGTCATCCTGACTGCCGAGCAATTCCACAAAGCGGCGACCTTCAACCTTGTCGTTCAACTGACCGATGTAACGGCCGGTTTCGCTTTCGCTGCGGCTCAGGACGACTTTGCGATCCTTCTCCGGTTGCGTCGGCGAGATCAGGTTCAGTTCCAGGGTCTTCGGCTGACTATCTCCGCTCAAACGCAAATCGACTTCACCGGTCACGTCATCCAGATGCACAGCCGCACGCATCTTCAGATTCTGCGCCAGCAGTTCACGGTCCAGCGAACGGTTGATGCCCTTGCCCGCCTCGTAATAGTTGTCGTTGACCAGGTTGTCCGGGTTGTTCACCGCGATGGTCACCATCGACAGGGTCAGGGTCACCGAACAGGCCAGAATCCCGATGATGATCCATGGCCAAAGGTGCTTGTACCAGGGACTTGCGGCGTTTGCTGCGGGCATGTTCAGTTCTCTCAACGGATTTGTGGGCCGATGAATCGGCTCTTGGCTTCAACGTGGACGCTGTCGTCATCGGCATCCTTAAGGATGAATTTCACCTCGTTGGTGCTCGATGGCAATTGTTCCGGAGCGCTCGACAACTCGACCGGCATGCTGACGATGTCGCCGGCAGCAACTTTGATCTCGCGCTTGCCTTGCAGGCGCAGGTCCGGCAAACCGGCGGCTTCCAGCACATAGGTGTGGTCGCGTTGGTCCTTGTTCATGATCTTCAGGCTGTAGACGTTTTCGATCCGGCCTTCGGCGTTTTCGCGGTACAGCACACGGTCCTTGCTGACGTCGAAACCGACCAGCGAACGCATGACGAACGCGGTAACCAGCAGGCTGATCATCGCCAGCAACACCACCGCATAGCCGATCAGGCGCGGGCGCAGTTTATGGGTTTTCTGTCCCGACAGGTTGTGCTCGGTGGTGTAGCTGATCAGCCCGCGAGGGTAATCCATTTTGTCCATGATGCTGTCGCAGGCGTCGATGCATGCGGCGCAGCCGATGCATTCGATCTGCAGGCCGTCACGGATGTCGATGCCGGTCGGGCAGACCTGCACGCACATGGTGCAGTCGATGCAATCGCCCAGCCCCTGCGCCTTGTAGTCCACGCCTTTCTTGCGCGGGCCACGGCTTTCACCGCGACGCGGGTCGTAGGAAACAATCAGCGTGTCCTTGTCGAACATCACGCTCTGGAAGCGCGCATACGGACACATGTAAATGCACACCTGCTCGCGCAGCCAACCAGCGTTGCCGTAGGTGGCGAGGGTGAAGAAACCGACCCAGAAGTACGACCAGCCATCAGCCTGGCCGGTGAAGAATTCGAAGACCAGTTCGCGGATCGGCGAGAAGTAGCCGACGAAGGTCATGCCGGTGACAAAACCGATCAACAGCCACAGCGCGTGTTTAGCGATTTTACGGGCGAACTTGTTGGCGCTCATCGGCGCCTTGTCGAGCTTGATACGCTGGTTGCGGTCGCCTTCGGTGACCTTCTCGCACCACATGAAAATCCACGTCCACACACTTTGCGGACAGGTGTAACCACACCAGACGCGGCCCGCGTAAACCGTGATGAAGAACAGGCCGAACGCGGCAATGATCAACAGGCCTGAGAGCAGAATGAAATCCTGCGGCCAGAAGGTCGCGCCGAAGATGAAGAACTTGCGCTCGGGCAGGTTCCACCACACGGCCTGATGGCCGCCCCAGTTCAGCCACACCGTGCCGAAATACAGCAGGAACAAGGCGGCGCCGCCCATCATCCGCAGATTGCGGAACAGGCCGGTGAAAGCGCGGGTGTAGATTTTTTCTCGTGAGGCGTAAAGATCAACGCTGTTGTTCGCGTTTTTGCTCGGTGGTGTAACGTCGTGTACCGGAATCTGGTTGCTCATCATTGCATCCCACGGCAGTGGAAAAATGCCTCGGTCGATACGTGCCAACCAAGGTCAAAAAGGGTCATTGCAGTGGCGCAATGATACGCCGGTCGCTCTGGCTCAAGGGTGCGACCTTTGGTCGCGTTGGGTTAAAAACCTGAATGGTGTAGCGAATGCAGCAAAGCCTGATGCAGGTCAATTGACTTGTTGAGTATGGACGGTTTTGGCCTGAGGGCTAATCCAGGGTTGCTCAGCGCGCTGGGGCTCGCCATCATCAAAAAGCCCCGTCAGTGATCTGGCGGGGCTTTTTACGATCAGTTATTGGCCGCGATCCATGGATTGATCAGCGGAACGCCGCTGAGTTGAAAGTCCGCCACGTTACGGGTAACCAAGGTCAGCCCATGGACCAGTGCGGTGGCGGCAATCAAGGCGTCGCATTCATTGCTGCGATCAGGCACATGCAACTGCGCACATCGGGTGGCGACGGCGGTGTCGACCGAGAGAATTCTTCCCGAGAATGCGGGTTTGACGTGACGCTCGAGCCAGTGACGCAGCATCCCGCCTTGTGGCGGGTCACGGCGTTCGATACGCAAAATGCCGGTTTCCAACTCCAGCACAGTGATTGCCGATAAATACAGGCTGGCCGGGGCGACGCTGTTTGCCCAGGTCACCACCTGCTTGTCGGCCTGGGGTTTTCGCAGCTCGGAAACGACATTGGTATCAAGTAGAAACATCAAGACAGGTCCACGCTGCGAGGGGTGATGATTGCGCGCTCTGTTTCGAATTCGATGTCATGCGCATTCGGCATGACCAGCAGGTCGACGATGCTGGTCTGGCTGCCGGTCAGTTTCTGGTACGCCTCGATGCTCAGCAGTACATGGGCAGGTTTGCCACGATCGGTAATGATGACCGGGCCTTGATGCGCGGCTTTTTTGGCTGCACTGGTGTCCTGGTTGAATTCGCGGCTGGAAATGGTCGTGATGGCCATCATGTTCGGCCTCCGGAGATTCTGGTGTAGAAACGTTACTATTTTGGCGGTTTCCCGGCAATCGGAAAAGTGGATTGCGGACGATCGGTTTATCACTGTCATAACGGCACCGGCGCAAGAGCCTCCGCCAGAGGGCGAGGGCGCTGGAGGTTGGAATATTCGGTGTATGTTGCTGCCTGCTATCGGGGCAATCTGCCGCCGCCGAGGCCGTCCAGCCCACCACCGTTGCCTGGACCGTCCAAAGTGCTTTGTGAGGTTGATTGTTCGGGTTGCACAGGCGCTTTGTCAGAGCACGGCTGAGTTTGATGCGGCAGTGTGTTTTCGTCGTTCTTTGACATGTAGGCTTCATCCTTGAAGGTTGCCCCGATGCGGTCATCGGGTTTGGAAAAACCTACAGGGCACTGCTGTTCAGGTCTATCGAGCAAATGTCGCAAGGCATGAATGCCAGCATGCAAAAAGGCCCCGCCAATCTACATTGGCGGGGCCTTTTTTTGCTTCAAGCGTTGGCCTTATTCGGCGTTCGCTTGCGGTGCTTTTTCACCGTGGGACAGGCTGTAAACGTACGCCGCCAACAGGTGAACCTTATCGTTGCCTTGCAGTTGCTCCTGCGCCGGCATCTGGCCCTGACGGCCGTAACGGATGGTCTGCTGCAGTTGGGCGAAGCTCGAACCGTAGATGAACGCGCCCGGGTGGGTCAGGTTCGGCGCGCCCATGGCGGGGGTGCCTTTGCCTTCCGGACCGTGGCAAGCCACGCAGTTGGCGGCGAACAGTTTGCCGCCGTTTTCCGGATCAGCCTTGGTGTCTTCCGGCAGTTTGCGGCCATCGAGTTTGGTCACGACGAAGGCCGCGACGTCGGCAACGCCTTGCTCACCGATCACTTCAGCCCAGGCCGGCATCACCGCGTGACGACCGCCCATGATGGTGGTCTTGATGGTTTCCGGCTCACCGCCCCAGCGCCAGTCGGCGTCGGTCAGGTTCGGGAAACCGTATGCACCCTTGGCGTCGGAACCGTGGCACACCGAGCAGTTGGAGGCAAACAGACGGCCACCCATTTTCAGTGCTTGCGGATCCTTGGCGACTTCTTCGATTGGCATCGCCGCGAACTTGGCGAAGATCGGACCGAACTTGGCGTCCGAACGGGCCATTTCCTTTTCCCATTCGTGCACGCCGGTCCAGCCGGTCTTGCCGTTGGCGAACGCGGTCTGCTTGTCGTTATCGAGGTAGTTATAACCCGGCAGCAGGCCTTTCCAGTTGCCCAGGCCCGGGTACAGCACCAGGTAGCCCAAAGCAAAAATGATCGTGCCAACGAACAGCATGAACCACCATTTCGGCAGTGGATTGTCGTACTCCTCGATCCCGTCGAAGGAGTGCCCGACCGTCTCGTCCGTCTGTTCGCTGCGCTGGCCCTTGCGGGTCGACAGCAGCAGCCAGGTCAGGGCGAAGATCGTACCGAGACTGAGGACTGTGACGTACAGACTCCAGAATGTAGTCATTCTTTGTTACTCCTAGAAGCTTGCTCGACGTGCTTGATGGCTTCGGGATCATCCGCAAAAGGCAACAAGGTCGCGTCTTCAAACTCCGACTTGCGCTTGGGGCTGAACACCCACAAGGCCAGACCGATGAAGGCCACCATCACAACAACGGTGCCCAGGCCACGAATCATCCCGATATCCATCTAATTCACCGTTTGCTTTTGATGATGGTGCCCAGGCCTTGCAGATAGGCCACCAGCGCGTCCATTTCGGTTTTGCCCTTCACGGCATCTTTTGCACCGGCGATGTCTTCGTCGGTGTAAGGGACGCCGAGCGTGCGCAACACTTCCATTTTCTTGGCGGTGTCTTTGCCGTCGAGCTTGTTTTCCACGAGGAACGGGTAAGCCGGCATTTTCGACTCAGGCACCACGTTGCGCGGGTTGTACAAGTGCGCACGGTGCCAGTCATCGGAGTAACGACCGCCGACACGGGCCAGGTCCGGGCCGGTACGCTTGGAACCCCACAGGAACGGGTGATCCCAGACGCTTTCACCGGCGACCGAGTAGTGGCCATAGCGTTCGGTTTCAGCGCGGAACGGACGGATCATCTGCGAGTGGCAGCCGACACAACCGTTGGCGATGTAGACGTCGCGGCCTTCCAGCTCAAGGGCGGTGCGCGGCTTCATGCCTTCGACCGGCTTGTTGGTGACATCCTGGAAAAACAGCGGAACGATTTGGGTCAGGCCGCCAACGCTGACGGCGATGACCATGAAGAAGGCCAGCAGGCCAATATTCTTCTCGACAGCTTCATGCTTCATCAGTGAGCTCCAACGACAGCGATCTGGGCAGCGGCTTCGGCTTCAGCCGGGTTCGAGGCGCGCACGGTGCGCCAGACGTTGTAAGCCATCAGGAACATGCCGCTGGCGAAGAAAGCACCGCCCAGGGCGCGCACGATGTAACCCGGGTGGCTGGCTTGCAGCGCTTCAACGAACGAGTAGGTGAGGGTGCCGTCGTCGTTGATCGCACGCCACATCAGGCCCTGAGTGATGCCGTTGACCCACATCGACGCGATGTACAGCACGGTGCCGATGGTCGCGAGCCAGAAGTGCGCGTTGATCAGGCCGACACTGTGCATCTGCGCACGGCCGAACAGTTTCGGAATCATGTGGTAGATCGCGCCGATCGAGATCATCGCGACCCAGCCGAGCGCGCCGGCGTGTACGTGGCCGATGGTCCAGTCGGTGTAGTGCGAGAGCGAGTTGACGGTCTTGATCGCCATCATCGGCCCTTCGAAGGTCGACATGCCGTAGAACGCCAGCGACACCACGAGGAAGCGCAGGATCGGGTCGGTGCGCAGCTTATGCCAGGCGCCCGAGAGGGTCATCATGCCGTTGATCATGCCGCCCCAGCTTGGTGCCAGAAGAATGATCGACATCGCCATGCCCAGCGATTGGGCCCAGTCCGGCAGTGCGGTGTAGTGCAAGTGGTGCGGGCCGGCCCAGATGTACAGGGTGATCAGGGCCCAGAAGTGCACGATCGACAGACGATAGGAGTAGATCGGACGTTCGGCCTGTTTCGGCACGAAGTAGTACATCATCCCGAGGAAACCGGTGGTCAGGAAGAAGCCCACCGCGTTGTGGCCGTACCACCACTGGATCATCGCGTCGGTCGCACCGGCGTAAGCCGAGTAGGACTTGAAGAAGCTCACCGGCAGGGATGCGTGGTTGACGATGTGCAGCATCGCGGTCACGACGATGAACGCGCCGTAGAACCAGTTACCGACATAGATGTGCTTGGTTTTACGCTTGGTGATGGTGCCGAAGAACACCAGACCGTAGGTGACCCAGACAATCGCCAGCAAAATAGCCAGTGGCCATTCCAGTTCCGCGTATTCCTTGGTGGTGGTGTAACCCAGCGGCAAGGTAATGATCGCGCCGACGATCACCGCTTGCCAGCCCCAGAAGGTGAAGGCGGCGAGGCTGTCGGAAATCAGTCGCGTCTGGCAGGTTCGCTGCACGACATAGTAGGAAGTGGCAAACAGTGCACAACCACCGAAGGCGAAAATCACCAGGTTTGTGTGCAACGGGCGCAGGCGTCCAAAGCTCGTCCACGGCAGACCGAAGTTCAACTCCGGCCAAACCAGTTGCGAGGCGATGAAGACACCAAGCCCCATGCCAAGGATCCCCCAGACCACCGTCATGATGGCGAACTGGCGGACTACCTTATAGTTATAAGCAGTCGGACTGATTGCTGTGCTCATTCTAAGGTTCCACGGTTTGGGTGTTTTATTAGGATTAAAATCGGCCGCAAGTATGCAGAGAGCAGGGGGTCATTGCAACGCGCCATGACCTGGGTCAATGCTTTCCAACGCTGATTCTGCGGCCTTTCCATGCGCCGCGTAAGGACAAAATTGGCCTCGGACAAAATGTCGCAGCGGACGAAAAAAGCGAGGGGTTCAGGTCGCTTGTAACGAGGTATGTTCGAACGGCCAGTTCGGCTGATGAATGGCAATCGGCGCGACAGCCGGTATCTACCGGCCTTTGCGGCGAGTCTGTCAGCCAATTCATCGAACACATCGCTCGGGGTCGACCTGGAACCGGCACGGGCCAGTCCGCATCGAGCAAGCGTAGACCCGAATCCGGGGAACCGAAAGGTGAGGGTGTTAAGGGGTGCGACAATGCGTCGCAAAGGGGCGGGATGCTGCCGCACCGAGAACGGTGCGGCAGAGGTGTATGCAATGATTACTGTTTGTTGTCTTCAGTAATCAGTTTTTCTGTATTCAATCCGTGCGAAAGGCTGTACACATAAGCGGCCAGCAATTGCACTTTATCGTTACCCAACAGCTCGTTCTGCGCCGGCATATGACCCTGACGACCATGGCGAATGGTCTGCTCGAGTTGGGTCAGGCTGGTGCCATAGATAAACCCGGCCGGGTGCGTCAGATTCGGCGCCCCCATGGCTTCAGTGCCGTGGCCGGTTGCCCCATGACAGGCTACGCAGGTGGTGCTGAACGCTTGCTGTCCCGCTTGCAGGTCAGCCTTGTTATCGGCGGGCAATGGCAGACCGGCCAGTTCATGACGCACATAAGCGGCAACGTTCTTCACCCCGGCCTCGCCCAACACTTCGCCCCAGGCCGGCATCGCCGCCATCCGGCCAGCCATGATGGTGGTCTTGATGGTGTCGGCGTCGCCGCCCCAGCGCCAGTCACTGTCGGCGAGGTTAGGGAAACCGAACGCGCCTTTGGCGTCAGAGCCGTGGCATACCGAGCAGTTGGAGGCGAACAGGCGACCGCCCATTTTCAGCGCCTGCGGGTCCTTTGCCACTTCTTCCAGCGGCATGGCGGCGAACTTGGCGAAGATCGGCCCGAATTTGGCGTCGGCCTTGTTCATCTCCTTTTCCCACTCGTGCACGCCGGTCCAGCCATCCTCGTAACCCGGCAGGATGCCTTTCCAGTTGCCCAGGCCCGGATAGAGGATCAGATAGCCCACGGAAAACACCAGCGTGCCGGCGAACAGCATGAACCACCACTGCGGCAGCGGGTTGTCGTACTCCTCAATGCCGTCGAAGCTGTGGCCCATGGTCTGGTCGACGCTCCCCTTGGTTTCGCCCCGGCGCGTGCCGATCAGCAGCCACGTCAGGCCGATCAGGCTGCCGATGGTCAGTACGCAGATCCACGTACTCCAGAAGGTGGTCATGGCCGGGTACTCCTTGTCTCATTTGCTTGGGTTGTTTCGGCTTGCGGTTCATCAGCGAACGGCAGCAGACGTGCTTCGGCGAACTCCGGGGTGCGCTTGCGGTTGAACACCCACAAGGTCAGGCCGACGAAGGCGACGAACACCACGACCGTGCCGAGGCCACGAATCAGGCCTGCACTCATTTCAATGACCATGGCTCACCTCTTGCTCTTGATCGCAGTGCCGAGCACTTGCAGGTAGGAGACGAGCGCGTCCATTTCGGTCTTGCCCTTGAGGCTGGCCACCGCGCCGCTGATGTCGTCGTCGGTGTACGGCACGCCGAGGGTGCGCATGACTTTGAGCTTGGTTTCGGTGTGGCTGCTGTCGACCGCTTGCGTGACCAGCCACGGATAGGCCGGCATTTTCGATTCCGGTACGACGTTGCGCGGGTTGTACAAGTGCGCGCGGTGCCAGTCATCCGAGTAACGCGCGCCGACCCGGGCGAGATCCGGCCCGGTACGTTTCGAACCCCAGAGGAACGGGTGATCCCAGACGCTTTCACCGGCCACCGAGTAGTGCCCGTAGCGTTCGGTTTCGGCGCGGAACGGGCGGATCATCTGCGAGTGACAACCGACGCAGCCTTCGCGGATATAGATGTCGCGACCTTCCAGTTGCAGCGCGGTGTAGGGCTTCATGCCTTCCACCGGTTTGTTGGTGACGTCCTGGAAGAACAGCGGGACGATCTGGGTCAGGCCGCCGATGCTCACGGCAAAGACCATGAGCAACATCAACAGGCCGACGTTCTTTTCAATCGTTTCGTGTTTCATGGTGGACTCCTCAGGCCATCTGCGCGGCAGCAACGACGTCAGCAGGCTGCGAGGCCCGCACGGTGCGCCAGGTGTTGTAAGCCATCAGGAACATGCCGCTGAGGAAGATCGCCCCACCGATCAGCCGCACGACGAAACCAGGGTGGCTGGCCACCAGGGTTTCGACGAAGGAGTAGGTCAGCGTGCCGTCCTCGTTCACTGCGCGCCACATCAGGCCCTGGGCGATGCCGTTGACCCACATCGACGCGATGTAGAGCACGGTGCCGATGGTTGCGAGCCAGAAGTGCGCATTGATCAGGCCGACGCTGTGCATCTGCGCCTTGCCGAAGATTTTCGGGATCATGTGGTACAGCGCGCCGATCGAGATCATCGCTACCCAGCCGAGGGCGCCGGCGTGTACGTGGCCGATGGTCCAGTCGGTGTAGTGGGAGAGGGCGTTGACGGTCTTGATCGCCATCATCGGACCTTCGAAGGTCGACATGCCGTAGAACGCCAGCGAGACCACGAGGAAGCGCAGGATCGGGTCGCTGCGCAATTTATGCCAGGCGCCCGAGAGGGTCATCATGCCGTTGATCATGCCGCCCCAGCTCGGTGCCAGCAGAATCAGCGACATCACCATGCCCAGCGACTGCGCCCAGTCCGGCAGTGCGGTGTAGTGCAAGTGGTGCGGGCCGGCCCAGATGTACAGGGTGATCAATGCCCAGAAGTGCACGATCGACAGACGATACGAATACACCGGACGCTCGGCCTGTTTTGGCACGAAGTAGTACATCATCCCGAGGAAACCGGCAGTGAGGAAAAAGCCTACGGCGTTGTGGCCGTACCACCATTGCACCATCGCGTCGGTTGCACCGGCGTACACCGAGTAGGACTTGGTGAAACTCACCGGCAACTCAAGGTTGTTGACGATGTGCAGAATCGCCACGGTGATGATGAACGCGCCGAAGAACCAGTTGCCCACATAAATGTGCTTGGTCTTACGCTGCATGATCGTGCCGAAGAACACGATGGCGTAGGCGACCCAGACGATGGTGATCAGGATGTCGATCGGCCATTCCAGCTCGGCGTATTCCTTGGAGCTGGTGTAACCCAGCGGCAGGCTGATCGCCGCCAGCAGGATCACCAGTTGCCAGCCCCAGAAGCAGAACGCGGCGATTTTTGGTGCAAACAATTGGGTCTGGCAGGTGCGTTGCACCGAGTAGAACGAACTGGCGAACAGCGCACAGCCACCGAACGCGAAGATCACCGCGTTGGTGTGCAGCGGGCGCAGACGGCCGAAACTGGTCCAGGGCAAATTGAAGTTGAGTTCGGGCCAGACCAATTGGGCCGCGAGAAAAACCCCGAGCCCCATGCCGACGATGCCCCACACCACCGTCATAATGGCGAATTGGCGGACCACCTTGTAGTTGTAGGCGGTACTGATAGAAGTGTTCATGGTTCCCCATCCACGGTTCAGCCGAAGTGAGCGCGCGCAAGACACGCGGCGAATCCTTCGTCTGGAGTTATAGGCAGACTAAAAGCGAGGCAAGCATGGACAAACAGCACAAGGCCAGTATTGACGGGGATCAATGGGCGCAGTGCGTGCTCGATCATGGATGGCTTTGGGACGCCGCGTCGGGCGAGGCTTTTGCGACGCTGATCCTCGCCCACGGTGCGGGAGCGCCGATGGATAGCGAGTGGATGAACGATATGGCTGGGCGCCTTGCCGGGCTTGGGGTGAATGTGTTGCGGTTTGAGTTTGCGTATATGGCGCAGCGGCGGGTGGATGGGGTGAAGCGGCCGCCGAATCCTGCTGCGAAACTGCAGGAATGTTGGCGTGAGGTGTATGCCGAGGTGCGGCGTCATGTCACTGGGGTTTTGGCCATTGGCGGGAAGTCGATGGGCGGGCGGATGGCGAGTCTTTTGGCTGACGAATTGGGTGCCGATGCGTTGGTGTGTCTGGGGTATCCGTTTTATGCGGTGGGGAAGCCGGAGAAGCCTCGGGTTGAGCATTTGGCTTCTTTGCAGACTCGGACGTTGATTGTGCAAGGGGAGCGGGATGCGCTTGGCAATCGGGAGGCGGTTGAGGCTTACACCTTGTCACCGAGTGTTGAGGTGGCGTGGTTAGCGGCCGGGGATCATGACCTCAAACCATTAAAGGTTTCCGGGTTTACCCATGAGCAGCATTTGGCCAGCGCCGCGCAGAAAGTAGCCGAGTTTCTCAGCAAGTGACCGAGCCGGGCTGAGATTTTGAACTGCATGCAGATCTGCTCCCTTTCCCCCTCGCCCCCATGGGGGAGAGGGCTGGGGTGAGGGGGATGGATCTTGGATGCGCTGCAGTCTTTCGTTTTGGGTACATATCCATTGCTGCGGTAACGGCCACTTAGGGTTTCGCCCTGACGGCGACTCACTTTTTTACAAACGCCTAAAAAAAGTAAGCAAAAAAACGCTTGCTCCTGCGTGCGGCCCGCTCGCTAAGGCTCGGGGTTCCTTCGCTCCGGGACTCATCCGGGGGGCATCGCCTACGGTTTGCTGCGCTGCACCTCCTCTCGATGCATTTGGCTGCGCCAAACGGTCGCTGCGCTCCCACCCCCGGATCAATCCCTGCGCTCAGCCTTCCGATGTCGCCCGTGGATCAAGATCAAGAGCAGGCGAGCTGACACTCGGCCTATTGAGTGGTTAAGGGCCAAGCGGTGTTCGGCTATTGATTTGTGTTGTGGCTACCCCTCACCCCAGCCCTCTCCCGAGGGAGAGGGAGCCGATTGGTGGGCCTTTCAAAACCTGAGTTCGACTCGGTATTTCACGTCGGCGTACATTTTCCAAACACAACAGTCAGTTCCCTCTCCCTCCGGGAGAGGGCTAGGGTGAGGGGTTTTTGATCTGTTTCCGATTTGTGTGCTTTTCAGCGCTGGAGTTCAACACGGTATCGCACGTCGGCGTACCTGGCCCAAACACCTCGGTCAGTCCCCTCTCTCTGGGAGAGAGAAGGGCCGATTTGTGTGCTTTTCAGCGCTGGAGTTCAACACGGTATCGCACGTCGGCGTACCTTGCCCAAACACCTCGGTCAGTCCCCTCTCTCAGGGAGAGAGAAGGGCCGATTTGTGTGCTTTTCAGCTCTGGAGTTCAACGCGGTATCGCACGTCGGCGTACCTGGCCCAAACACCTCGGTCAGTTCCCTCTCCCTCCGGGAGAGGGTTAGGGTGAGGGGCTATTTCGCTGACACGATAAAAAACTGGAAGCGCTCACTGTCCAGCATTTCCTGTGCGTAAACATGATTTTGTGATCACGTTTAAATTACACAACCCGTTACGCCACAGGGCCTACAACACCTTGCGCCGTTACCTACGCGTACGCCAGAATCCGCCGGCTTACACGGCTATGAGGTGGGCTATATGGTATGCCTGTCACTGCAAAACAGTGATCGGGTTTGGTAGCCCGCTTCGGTACCGCCGTATGGCGCCACCTTATTCAGCCTCTTTTTGCGGCTGCGTTTTATATGGTGGACATGCGTGGGGCTCATTCGTGAGCGCCGGGTTTCCGTATCGACCGGTCTACCAACCCGCGCATGGCCGCCACCCATCGTTTGGTAGCGAGGGTGATGGCTCTTATTTATTTCGATACGAGACTTCATCTATGTTCAAAATCACACCAAACCCGCCCGTTACCAATCCAATCCCCCACGACCCCGCGCTCAGCCCGCAAAGGCTCAAAGAAGCAACCGATCGCGCCCTCGACTACTACCTCAAACCCGAAGACCTGGCGGCCCCGCCAAGCTCGCCCACGTTTCGCCCGGTCTATCTTGTCGACCCCACGCTGGATGACGAAACCCTGCTGGTCGAGGCTTGCGAGTCGCTTTCCTACGCCCATGCCATGGCCGGCAATATCGCCAACTCAATCGGCGGCCCGGAGCGCAAACCGCTGCTGGCGCTGCAACAGGTGATCATGCTCAACGAGCTGTTGGTCAATCGACTGCTGGATAAGCTGAAGTTGCCTCAGTAATTTCGCTGGCTGTTATGGCCTCATCGCGAGCAGGCGAAGGCCTACAAGGGATTGTCGTCGGACACCAATCTGTGACCATCGCATATCCAATGTAGGAGCGTGCTTGCTCGCGAAAGCGTTTTGCGACAATGAGGTAAGCGATATCGTTTACCTGTCACTAAAAACCTTGTAAGCGCCATTGGAAGAAGATCACAAATCATTTCTCAGTAATTTGAAAGTTCCTTTAGGCTGTGTGCGATATCCATGACTTTTAAACTTTGCTTCAAATGTACCTTTAGCAATCCCTCTGGTGGGATGGATGTCGATCTTGAGTGTGGCTTCATCAGCATCAACGTTGGTAATAATGTAAAACCCGCCAGGACCAGGCGATGAGTGACCATGGCTGAAAGTTAACCCATCTTTTAACGTATAGGTTTTATTGAACGGGGCGTCATTGGTATAGGGGATCGCGAAAAGGTAGCCAAAGAAGTTTTCCTCTTCCATCGTTCCTGTCGACCCTGAGATTGACCAATGCTTTTCGTCTGTCACTGACGAATGGTGTAACTCAAAAAAAGCTATCGTGGCCGTCGTTTCGGGATTGGTACCGAATTGCCAAGTGAGTACATTTTCCCGCGTCTGAATAAAATCTTTTTTCGGTATGTAAATAAGTTTGGCAGTCATCTTTAACTCCTTGGTCATATCGTGGAAACAGTGGCGAGTGATCTGTTCGACGATTTATAGATAAACCCATGAGGTTTGGCTGTCTACTGTCAAACCTGACAGTAGACAGTTGCAATTTTTTGTGGGTTTTTGCCAAGAATTTTGATGTTCAACACAAGATTTTCAGAGAGATACGTCGAGGGTATTAGAGGCTTCGGGGTGGCGGTTTTGGCGAAATTGCTGACTGAGCTTTTCATGCGCAGCCTCAATTCAACCGAACCCCGTATTCGGTCATTTAAATGACACAAAAAAACCCGGAAGCTCTCGCTCTCCGGGTTTTTTGTTATCACCACATCAATCAGCGGTTAAACCGCTCCACCAACGAGTACTGCGTATTCGCCGTCTTCGTCAGTTCTTCACTCAGCAACGCCGAGTTATGCGCTTGCTCGGAAGTCTGATCCGCCAGCTCCGAAATATTGCTGATGTTGCGGCTGATCTCTTCAGCCACCGCACTTTGCTCTTCGGTCGCCGCAGCAATCTGCGTGGTCATGTCGGTGATGTTGGCCACCGCCTCACTGATCCCGACCAATGCCTGATCCGCTTCCAGCACCCGCGCCACACCTTCTTCAGCCTGACGATGCCCGGCTTCCATGGTTTGCACGGCACTCGAAGCTGTCTGCTGCAACTTGGCGATCAGGGCGTGAATCTGCCCGGTTGATTCGCTGGTGCGTTGCGCCAGTTGGCGAACTTCGTCAGCCACAACGGCAAACCCACGACCCATCTCGCCGGCACGCGCTGCTTCAATCGCAGCGTTCAGTGCCAGCAGGTTGGTTTGGTCAGCGATGCCTTTGATCACATCCACCACGCCGCCGATTTCGTCGCTGTCCTTGGCCAGTTGGGTCACGGTCAGGCCGGTTTCGCCGACCACCACCGACAGACGCTGAATGGCTTCGCGGGTTTCCCCGGCGATGTCACGGCCGCGACCGGTCAGGCGATTGGCTTCTTGAGTGGCGTCGGCGGTGCGCTGTACGTGGCTCGCCACTTCCTGGGTGGTCGCGGCCATCTGGTTGACGGCGGTGGCGACCTGTTCGGTTTCCACGCGCTGACGTTCCAGACCGCTGGAGCTGTTGTGCGCCAGGGCGTCGGACTGCTTGGCCTGATCGGTCAAGTGTTCGGCGGTGTCCTGCAAGCGGGTCAGGCAGGTTTTCAGGCGTGCTTCCTGGCTGAGGATCGACATTTCCAGACGCGCTTGGGCGCCACGGCTGTCGGTGTACATCTGCGCGATCAGCGGGTCGGAAGTGGTCTGCTCGGCCAGACGCAGCAGGCGTTTGAGCCCGCGTTGCTGCCATTGCAGGCCCATCAGGCCCAGCGGCACCGACAAACCGGCAGCGAGGGCGAAGCCCCAGTGCGAGTTCAGCGTCGCGCCGATCACGAAGCTCAGTTGGCTGACCAGAATGAACGGCAGCCAGTCCTGCAGCACCGGCAGCCATTTGTCGCTGGAAGGGATCGCCGACTTGCCTTGGTTGATGCGTTGGTAGAGCGCTTCGGCGCGGCGGATCTGTTCGGCCGTGGGTTTGATCCGCACCGACTCGTAACCGACCACCTGATTGCCGTCGAACACCGGTGTGACATAGGCGTTAACCCAGTAATGGTCACCGGTCTTGCAGCGATTCTTGACAATGCCCATCCATGGCAAGCCTTGTTTCAGTGTGCCCCACATGTGCGAAAACACCGCCGCCGGGACGTCGGGGTGACGGACCAGGTTGTGCGGCGCACGGATCAGTTCTTCACGCGAAAACCCGCTGATTTCGACGAAAGCGTCGTTGCAGTAAGTGATCACGCCCTTGGCGTCGGTTGTGGAGATCAACCGCTGCTGAGCCGGGAAAGTCCGTTCGCGTTGTGTAATGGGCTGGTTGTTACGCATGGTTTTTCAATCCGCAAGGCTTTGAAAGGTTGTCGGCGGTGACAGCTTTTTATTGAAATTTTTTTTCAATAATCAGCACAGCGTCGCAAAACAGCGCTTGCTTCAGCCGGCGAGCATCGGATAGGTGAACAAGCCGAAATGCAGCAGGTTCAGGCCGAAATGCGTGGCGATCGCCGCGCCGAGTCCGCCAAAACGGTAGGCCAGACCATAGCCGACCCCCGCCAGCCCTGCCAGCAACACCCAGGTCCAGCCCGCACCGGCATGCACCAGACCAAACAGCAGCGAGGCCAGCAGCAGGGCGAGGTTGTCGCCGTACGGCAGGTGTTTGAAGCGCTGACTGAGGCCGCCCTGTATATAGCCGCGAAACAGCGCTTCCTCGACCAAGGTCACCAGCAGCAGGTTGTTCAGTACCCACAGCCATGCCTGATCCGGCCATTTCGGCGCCCAGGCAATCACACCCAGCAACAGCGCGCCGCCGAGGGCCAGAACCGCGCTCAGGGTCAGAGCGAGGGCGGTGGCGTAGACGCTCAGGCGCAGCGAACGTCGCGCGACAATCCACGGGCACACCAGCAGCAGCCAGAAGCCAATCAGCGGTTTATCGAGATTGAGGTACATCGAGAACGGCACGGCGGCGTCGGTAAAACGCTGCGGGTCGATGGCGCGCCCGTTGGCAAACCCCGGCAGCCAGTGCAATGCCAACGCCACGGCCAGCACGATGAACAGCCCATGACCGAGAAAACGTGCGACCGGCACCTGTTGCTGGCGCACGGCAAAGCCTGCGAATACCAGCAGCCCAATGGAAATCAGCGCCAGCCAGTCGAGATGACCGTAGCTCATCGCCCATCCATAACCGAGGCTGAGAAGCGCCAGATAGAGCCATGGCAAAGCCTTCATCGAAAGTCCCTGTGCAAATTTGTGGAAGGGCTTTCTACACGGGTGGGGGCGTGGGGACAAGTGAAGGTGTGGCGGCAAACCGGGACAGTGCGCGAACCTGCGACCAACACTGATCCCCTGTGGGAGCTGGCTTGCCAGCGATGAGGCCTGCACAGCCGACATCGGCATCGACTGGTACACCGCTATCGCTGGCAAGCCAGCTCCCACAGGGTTTTGTGGATGGCTGGGGATCAGCGCAAGTTGAGTTTCGCCGCCGCGCGCTCGGTAATTTCCGTACGCAGTTTAAGCGATGGCGCGGCACGCAAACGCGCCTCATCGACAACCGCACCCGGCGCCGTCTCCGGGCTGCCCGCGTTGAACGGCGGCGCCGGGGCATATTCCAATTGCAACTGAATCAGCTGCGCCGCATCGGCACCCACCAACTCCTCAGCCAATACCAAGGCAAAATCGATCCCCGCAGTAATCCCGCCGCCGGTAAACAGATTACCGTCACGCACCACCCGATCCTTCACCGCGATCGCCCCCAGCGTCGGCAGCAGATCGTGATACGCCCAATGCGTGGTCGCGCGTTTGCCTTTCAACAAACCCGCCGCGCCGAGGACCAGCGAGCCGGTGCACACCGATGTCACGTATTTCGCCTGCGCAGCCTGACGCTTGATGAAATTCAACGTCACCTCGTCTTCCATCAACGCCCCGACGCCACCGCCACCGGGGATGCATATCACATCCAGATCCGGGCAATCCTCGAACGTGGTGGTCGGTTTCAGCAGCAGCCCGGTACTGGCGGTGACCGGCATCAGATCCTTCCAGATCAGATGCACCTGCACGTCCGGCAACGAGGCAAGCACGTCATAAGGGCCGGTCAGGTCGAGTTGCTGAACCTGCGGAAACAACAGAAAACCGATCTGCAACGTCATCGTTCTTGCTCCATGAAAAGGGGTGGACGGCTTCACTGTAGGCGCGTAGGTTCTGGCGCATACGCCAATCACCCCACGAATTACGCCAAATGCCCAAAGCCATCCACGTACTCGCGTTCGCCAACATGCAGATCCTCGACGTCACGGGGCCGTTGCAGGTGTTCGCCTCGGCCAACGACCTTGCCCGCCAGCGCGGTTTGCCGGTCCCGTACGCGCCGAGTGTAATTGCCAGCGGCGGCGGGGCGGTGATGTCTTCGGCAGGGCTGGCGGTGTTGGCCGAACCGTTGCCCGAAGCGCCCAGCGATACGTTGATCATCGCTGGCGGCTGGGGCATTTATCCGGCGGCCGAAGATGTGCCGCTGGTGGATTGGGTGCGCGAGCACGCGGCGAAATGTCGGCGCGTGGCCTCGGTCTGCACCGGCGCGTTTCTGTTGGCTGCGAGTGGCTGGCTCGACGGCCGCCGAGTCGTCACTCACTGGACGCGCTGCGAGCAACTGGCGCAGCAGCACCCGAATTTGCACGTCGAGGCCAACCCGATTTTCATCA
The DNA here is from genome assembly GCF_049300855.1 of Pseudomonas sp. Lineage (GTDB taxonomy): Bacteria > Pseudomonadota > Gammaproteobacteria > Pseudomonadales > Pseudomonadaceae > Aquipseudomonas. The sequence continues at coordinate 106,627 of NZ_JBAQKH010000052.1, forward strand.
ATGACGGCCCGGTGTGGACCTCGGCGGGGGTTACGGCCGGCATCGATCTGGCCTTGGCCATGGTTGAAGAGGATCTGGGCAGCGACATCGCCCTGGACGTCGCCCGCCATCTGGTGGTGTTCCTCAAGCGCCCGGGCGGGCAATCGCAATTCAGCGTGACCTTGTCGTTGCAGAATCAGGGCAATCGCTTCGATGAACTGCACGCGTGGATCGCCGAAAACCTCACCTGCGACCTCGGCATCCCGACGCTGGCCGAGCAGGCGGGCATGAGCGAACGCAGCTTCGTCCGCCACTACCGCGCCGACACCGGCCAGACCCCGGCGCGGGCGATTGAGCTGATCCGTGTCGAAACCGCCCGGCGCTTGCTCAGTGACACTGGCCTGCCGGTCAAACGCATCGCGGCCAATTGCGGGTTTGGCAGTGAAGAGACGTTGCGGCGAAGTTTCCTGCGGGCGATTGGCGTGACGCCACAGGCTTATCGGGAGCGGTTTTCGGTTAGCGCTGCAACAGATCCAGTAGTGCCTTGAGGGTTTGTTCAGGAGCTTCCTCGGGAATGTTATGGCCGACATCGGGCAACACGCGCCGCTCATAGAAACCGGTGAAATGCTCTGCGTCTTCATCCTCTTGTGGCGCAGGGCCGACACCGTCGTCGGCACCGCACAAAGAAATGGTCGGCACGCCAATGGTCGGTTGCCGAGTCAGCAAATCTTCCATCAACTCAAACGCCGGATCTCCCGCGACGTACATGAAGCGGTGGCGATAGGAGTGGATCACCACGTCAACGAAATCAGGGTTGTCGAAGGCAGGCGCGGTCAGGGGAAAACGCTTGGCAGCGTGCGACCAGGTCGGAGACCAAAGCCTCCAGAGCAGCTCACAAAACTCCCGACGATTGTGCTTCAGGCCCTCAACGCCACGTGGCGTGTGGAAGTAATACTGATACCAGAACCGATGCTCGGTCTCGGGATCCAGCGGTCGAATCGAGTTGGGGATGTCCTGCAGGTTGTAGCCATCACCGGTCACCAAGCCGCGCACTCGTTCCGGAAATAACGCCGCGACGATGCATGCCGCGCGACCACCCCAGTCATACCCGCAGAGCGTGGCGTGTTCGATGGAGAGTGCATCCATCAAATTCAACAAATCCTGAGCGAGTGCGGCTTGCTGGCCTGAGCGCGGTGTTTGTGCATCGTTGAAGCGAGTCTGCCCGTAACCGCGCAGGTACGGAACGATGACTCGATAACCCTGAGCGGCGAGGGGCGGCGCGATTTCATCGTAAGCGCGAGGGGAATAGGGGAAGCCATGAAGTAGGATCACCGGCACACCGGTTTCCGGGCCATGCGCCTCATAGGCAATGGTCAGGCTAGCGGTTTTGCAGAACAGAATCGCTTTTCCACTCATACCTGGCTCCTGTTATCCGAACAGCACCTTCTGCCAATGATCTTCACTGATGATGGCGATGGGCACGCCGCTGTCTCTCAGCTCAACGGCTTTTTTGATCTTCGTACCATAGCTGCTGTGCAGCCACTGTTCATTGCCGATGCTGCCGATCACTAGATAATGGATTTTCTTGCTGACACCTGCACCAATCATTCCGCCGCGTTCTACGATCAGCGATTCACACGCTTTGCGCGGCCCGTAAGCCATAACACCGGTAAACAGAAAAACACGATTGGCACAGTCCAGAGATGGGGCTGGACTATCGAGCGGCAGGCTGTTGGGTACGCTGAAGGTTTGTGCTGCGCCCACTGGCAGGCCGGCGAACTGATGAAGAATCTCCAGCAATTCCACCGATTCATCGGCATCCAATACACCGTCGCTAAGCATGCCCTCAAGACGCTTGTAGAGAATATTTACCACCGGATCCCCCAAGTGAACCAAGTGGGTTTCGATCCAGGTCTTGAGAAACTCGGCTTCCTGCTGATTGATCTTGCCATCAGCGGCTAGCCCGGCAGCGACCCCTGCCAGTGCGTCGGCCGAACGCCTGTCAATCCGCGCTTCGTGAAAGAAACGGCTGTTTTGAAACTCCTGATGCAAATCGACCATCGCTGCCTCTCCTTAAGCCTCGGCTTCCGCCACCTGATTGAAATACTTCGTCCGATCCGGGGTAAACGTCACCCGCATCTTCGTCCGCGAACAGGTCAGCGAACGCTCTTCGCTCAAATCAATATTCAGATTCTCGCCACGCAAGCCTTGCCACTGCGCCAGGTATTTCAGCGAGCCATATTTTTCGTTTTTCTTCAGGCTGCGGCTCACGCCACCTTTCCAGCCGAGCACCGGCAGTTCGCCGGCGAGGCATTTTTGTGCGAGGTCGGGGAAGCGTGCGGCGCGCTGGCGGCCGATTTCCCAGCATTTGATCAGGCCTTTGTCGGCAGCTTCCCAGAGCTGGGTGCGGGTCAGGCCCGTACGAAGAGGGGAGTCGATGCTGCGCTGGACGTGCTGGGACATTCTGGTTCCTTGAATTCGGGTTTTATTGGACAGCTCCGCTGTGCCCGTTGCGGTGGATGGTAGGGGCGGATGTAACAGCTGGCAACAGGGTATTTCCGCGTGTGACTGCGAGTTGCGGGGGAGGGATGTGGTGGGGGATGTTGAGCCGCTGTAGTCCGCAGGTGTGTGCGAACTGTGGCGAGGGAGCTTGCTCCCGCTCGGCTGCGTAGCAGTCGCAAAGTCAGGCAATGCGGTCCCTCAGGACGGGTAGGGACGCAGGGTTTGGCGCCGCTTCGCGACCCAGCGGGAGCAAGCTCCCTCGCCACAAAGGGAATTATTCTGCTGATGGCTGCGTAGGACTTGGCCTGGTAAAGCATAGCTTTATGGAATATGTCCTACAGACCGTGGCGAGATTTACGGCTGCCACTCACTCTTTTCCCCGCTCAAGCGTCGATCCAGAAAGCTCGCCGCACTGATCAACGCCAGATGCGTCAGCGCTTGCGGTGTATTCCCCAGGTGACGGCCATGGCTGTCGAACTCTTCGGCATACAACCCGAGCGGGTTGGCGTAACGCAGCAGCTGTTCGAATTCCAGATGCGCTTTTTCCACCTGACCGGCGCGGGCCAGGCATTCGACGTACCAGAACGAACACGCGGCAAACGCGCCTTCGGTGCCGGCCAAACCGTCAATGCCCGAGTCGTCATTGCGATAGCGATACACCATGCCATCGCGCACCAGATGTTTCTCGATGGCTTCAAGGGTCGACAGCCAGCGCGGATCCTTGGCGCTGACGAAACGCACCAGCGGCATCAACAACATCGAGCCATCCAGCGCCGTGCCGCCCTTGTACTGGACGAAATGCCCGCGCTCCTCGTTCCAGAAGTTGTCCCAGATGTCGGCGTAGATCGCCTGCCGGGTCTGGTCCCATTGCGCAAACGGTGCCGGCAGCGAGCGTTTTGAGGCCAGGCGAATCGCTCGGTCCAGCGCCACCCAGCACATCAGCCGTGAATGCAGAAAATGATGTTGCTCACCGCGCATTTCCCAGATGCCGACATCCGTGGTCTGCCACGTCTCACAGACTTGATCGACCACTTCACGCACATGTTTCCAGCCTTCGTGGGAAATCGCATCGCCATATTTGTTGACCAGATACACCGCGTCCATCAGCTCGCCGAAGATGTCGAGCTGGATCTGGTCATACGCGCCGTTGCCGATGCGCACCGGTTTCGCGCCGCCGTGGCCGGACAAGTGATCCAGTTCGGTTTCCGGCAATTCCTGTTGTCCGTCGATGGCGTACAAAATATTCAGTTTCATCGGCTGCCCGTGGCAATCGCTGACCCGTCCGCGCAGCCAGCCCATGTAGGCGTTGGCTTCGCCGACAAAGCCCAGGCGCATGAACGCGTACACCGTGAACGAGGCGTCGCGGATCCACGTGTAACGGTAATCCCAGTTGCGTTCGCCGCCGGGCGTCTCCGGAAGACCGAAGGTGGCGGCGGCGAGAATCGCGCCGTGTTTGCGCGAGGTCAGCAGCTTGAGCGCTAGGGCCGAGCGATTGACCATTTCGCGCCAGCGTCCGCGATAGATCGATTGACCGAGCCAGTCGCGCCAGAACTTCAGCGTGCGCTCCATGCACAATTGCGCGGCGCCTTCCCCGAAACGCGGATCGTCTTCGCCGCCAAGCAGAAACGCCGCCGTTTGATCCTGTTTCAAAGTAAATGAGGCTACCGCTGCGTCGGTCTCGACGTGCAATGGCTGATCCGAGGTCAGTCGCAGGGATGGCTGGCCATCGGCACTGAAAATCACCGATTGCTGGTCCATCCGCGCGCGGGTGGCGGCGCGGGCATAGTCATGACGCACGGCGCAACGAACATGGAAAGTCGCTTCACCGCTGACCACGCGCACCCGGCGCATCAGCAGCGGCAAGTCGTCTTCGTTATCGGCCACTGGCAGCAGGTCGGTTATTTCGACCACCGCGCGCTCACTCAACCAACGGGTTTGCAGGACATTGGTGTCGGGCAGGTAAATCTGCTCGCGGCGCGCATCGGGCAAGTCCGGCGCCAACTGGAAGATCCCTGCGTCGGGGGTGTCCAGCAACGAACAGAAAATCGACGGGCTGTCGAACTCTGGCCAGCAGAAAAAATCCACACTGCCGCGATCATTGATCAGTGCCGCACTGCGCATGTCGCCGATGATGCCGTGGGCGTCGATCGGGCTTTGTCGTTCCAGGTGATGCTCAGCCATTGCCGCGAAACTCCGGATAGAGGCTCATGCCGCCGTCGATGAACAGGGTGGTGCCAACGATGTAATCGGAGGCGTCGGAGGCGAGGAAGACCACCGCGTTGGCGACGTCTTCGACATCACCGATACGGCCGTAAGGGATCAAGTCCAGCAGCTTTTCGCCCGCAGCGCCTTCGGTGGCGTCCTTATTGATAGCCGTGCGAATGGCGCCCGGCGCGATGCTGTTGATGCGAATGCGTTGCTGGCTGACTTCCTGCGCGAGGGTCTGCATCAACTGATCGACGCCACCCTTGGACGCGGCGTAATTGACGTGCCCGGCCCACGGAATCCGTTGGTGCACCGAACTCATGTGAATGATCTTGCCGGCCGCACGGGAAACGCCTTGGCGAACGCCCTGACGAGTGAAAATCCGCAGGGCGGCACGGGCGCAGAGGAACTGGCCGGTGAGGTTGACAGCGATCACCGCGTTCCAGTCGTCCAGCGACATATCCACAGCGGGCGCGTCTTTTTGCATACCCGAGTTAGCCACCAGAATGTCCAGCGAACCGAACGCCGCGAGGGTTTCGGCGAACAGCCGTTCAACCTCGTCTTCCTTCGATACGTCGGCGCCGATGGCCAGCGCCTGACCACCGTCGGCAATGATCTGCCGGGCCAGCGCTTGCGCAGGTTCGGCCTGGCGGTTGTAGTTGATGACGACTGCCGCGCCGGCTGCGGCCAGGGCTTTGGCAGCCGCGTGGCCGATGCCGGAGCTGGCGCCGGTGATCAGGGCAACTTGTCCGGTGAGCGAGATGTGCATGCGGTGGCGCGCCTTGAGTGAGGGCTTACATAGCTGACCGGTTGCCAACGGTGAGAGTTCATTCGGCAGAGTTTCCGCCACCTGAAGTGATCGGCCAGTCGACTAATTCCCGCGTCACCTCATCCGTTCTCTTTTACAGATAACCCTATTGAGGTAAACGCGGTGACAAAGCTGACACTGCTGTGCCTGCCCTATTCGGGCGCCAGCGCCATGGTCTACAGCCGCTGGCGGCGCCAACTGCCGTCGTGGCTGCACCTGCAACCGGTGGAATTGCCCGGGCGCGGTGCCCGTTTCGACGAACCCCTGCAAATCGACATGCGCGCGCTGGCCCGGCAACTGGCCCGCGAGCACAAGCCCGGCTTGCAGACGCCTTACGCGCTGTTCGGGCACAGCCTCGGCGCGCTGCTGGCGTGCGAGCTGGCCCATGCCTTTCGCGAACTCGGTGCGCCGGAGCCGGTGGCGCTGTTCGCCTCAGGCACCGCCGCGCCGACGATGCGCAGTGACTACGATCGCGGCTTTGCCGAAGCGCGCAGCGATGAAGAATTGATCGATCAACTGCGCACCTTCCAGGGCACCAGCGAAGAAGTTTTGGCCAATAAAGAACTGATGAGCCTGACCCTGCCGGTGCTGCGCGCCGACTTCATGATGTGCGGGCGTTTCACGCCGGCGCAGCGGCCCTTGCTCAATTGCCCGGTGCATGTGCTCGGTGGCAAGGAAGACCGCGCGACCACCGAGCAACTGATCGGCTGGAGCAAGGAAACCCTGGGCAGTTTTTCCGTGGACATGATGACCGGTGGGCATTTCTTCATTCATGAACACGAAGCCCGGGTCATTCGCACGATCAAGACCCATCTGGAAGTCCATCACCGCCGTCATGCGCAGGCAGCGGCGCCGGCCTTTTAGCGCGCGGTTTACCTATCGAGTGATTACAGGAGGCCAGTCATGGCTGTTGCTGTGGGATTTTCCGTTCGGCCACTGCTGCCGCAACGGGGGCGCTTGCCGTTGTTGGTGGAAGCGACCGATGCGGACACTGACTTGTTGGTGGTGTTCGATGAATTGAAAGAACTGGTGGACGAGCATCTGCTGCGCGACGGCGGGGTGCTGTTTCGCGGCTTCCGTCTGAACGGTGCCGAACAGTTCCGGCAGTTCGCGGCCAGTTTTGGCCATCCGTTGTTGAACTATGAGTTCGGCTCGACGCCGCGCACCAACGTGACGCAGGGCGTGTACACCTCCACCGAATACCCGGCGCACCAGAGTATTCCGCTGCACAACGAGCAGGCTTATTCCCGCGACTGGCCGATGAAGATCTGGTTCTACAGCATGATCGCGGCCAAGTCCGGAGGCGAAACGCCGATTGCCGACAGCCGTGAAGTCTATCGGCGGATTCCGGCGGCGATTCGCGAGCGCTTCGTCAGCAAAGGGCTGATGTATGTGCGCAATTTCGGCAATGGCCTGGATGTGGCTTGGGAAGATGTCTTCAACACTGAAGATCGCGAAGTCGTCGAGGCCTACTGCAAGGCCCACGGCATTGTCTGCGAATGGAAGGACGACGGTGAGTTGCGCACCCGCCAGACCTGTCAGGCGGTGGCGGTGCATCCGGTGACCGGTGACAACGTCTGGTTCAATCAGGCGCACCTGTTTCACATTTCCAACCTGCAAGCGGAAGTGCGTGAAAGCCTGCTCGATATCGTCGACGAAGAAGATTTGCCGCGTAACGTCTATTACGGCGATGGCTCGGCGATTGAAGACGAGGTGCTGGCGCAGATTCGTGCAGTGCTCGATGAGTGCGCGATCAGCTTCCCCTGGCAGGAAGGCGATGTGCTGATGCTCGACAACATGCTGTCGGCGCACGCACGTTCGCCGTTCGAAGGTCCGCGCAAAGTGATTGTCGCCATGGCCGAGGGGCACTCACAGGGTCCGCTCTGAGCCAACCCCACGCGCAATGGTAAAACTGCCGAAGCCGGTCTTGTACCGGCTTCGGCATTTGTTTGCCTGCCGTCGGGCCGCTGTTGCGCCAGCGCGCTAAATCATCGCGTTTGTCATTCGTTCTTGTTGATACGACCGGGTCTCCTGGTCACGCCGCCGATCAGCAAGGACCCCATGCATGAATGCCGCAGACGCCCAGAAACTAGCCCGTCGCTTTATCGAACTGCCACAGGACAAACGCCGTTTGTTCCTCGCCGGCATGGCCCGTGAGGGCATCGATTTTGCGCAGCTTCCCATGACTGCCTGTGTCGGTGTCGCCGAGCGGGACGGGCTTTCATATGCCCAGCAGCGGATGTGGTTTCTCTGGCAACTGGACCCGCACAGTGCCGCTTACAACTTGCCGATGGCGGTGCGCCTGACGGGCGACCTGCAAGCGCAGGCGCTGGAGCAGGCGTTCAGTCAGTTGGCGGCGCGGCACGAATGCTTGCGCACCACCTTCGGCCAGGAAGGTGAACGTGCATTTCAGCGTGTCGCTGAACCGCAGCCGTTGAAACTGCCGATCAGCGATCTCGGTGCAGTGCCCGAAGCCCAGCGCTGGCCGCTGGCGCAACAGCACATGATGGCTGAGGCCGGTCAGGCCTTCGATCTGGAGAACGGCCCGCTGCTCAGCCTGCGCCTGTTGCGCCTGGCCGAGCAGGAGCATGTGTTGCTGCTGACCTTGCACCACATCATCGCCGATGGCTGGTCGATGAACATTCTCATCGATGAATTCATGCGCACCTACGATGCCCTGGTCGCGGGGCGCGAGCCGTCATTGCCGGCACTCATCGTGCACTACCGCGATTACGCGCTGTGGCAACGCAGTTGGCTGGAGGCCGGTGAGCGCGAGCGTCAGCTGGATTACTGGCGCACGCAGTTGGGCGACGAGCATCCGGTGCTTGAGCTGCCGACCGATCGTGCCTATCCGGCGCAATCCAGTCATCAGGGCGCGCGTCTGGAAACGGTCATCGATGCGGCGCTGCGCCAAGAGCTGAAAAGCCTCGCGCAACGTCAGGGTGTAACGCTGTTCGTGGTGCTGTTGGCCGCGTTCAAAACCTTGTTGCACCGCTACAGCGGCCAGACTGATATCCGCGTTGGCGGGTTGATCGCCAACCGCACCCGCAGCGAAACCGAAGGGCTGATCGGCTTCTTCGTCAACACGCAAATCCTGCGCAGCGAAGTCACCGCGCAAACGCGCTTTGCCGACCTGTTGCAGCGTTTGCGCGAGGCCGCACTCGGCGCGCAGGTTCATCAGGATCTGCCGTTCGACGCCTTGATCGAAGCTTTGCAGCCGGCGCGCAGCCAAAGCCACAATCCACTGTTCCAGGTGATGTTCAACCACCAGCCGCTGGTGACCGATTTGCAGCAGGTGCAACTTGAGTCCGGTTTGCAGGTGGGCTATTTGACTGAGGAGCAATTGGCCGGCAGCGGTCGCCAACATGCGGCCACCAGCGACCTGATGCTCGACACCCGCGAGGAGGGCGAGCAATTGTTCGCGGCCTTCACGTATGCCACCGATATTTTTGATGCCGCGACCATCGCCGCGATGGCCGGGCATTGGCGCAACATCCTCGCGTCCGTGTGCCGTGATCCGCAGCAAATCGTCGGCGAAGTCGAGTTGCTGGCGCAGGCCGAACGGGCACAACTGATTCAGGCCACCGAGGCAGAACCGGTGTTCGCCAGTGTGCAGACCCTGTTCGAAGCACAAACGGCGCGCACGCCGCAGGCAGCGGCGGTGATTCTGGCGAGCGAACCGTCGCCGTCACTCACCTACGCCGAGTTGAACAGCCGCAGCAATCGTCTGGCCCATCAATTGCGCGCTCGCGGTGTCGGCCCTGACGTGCTGGTCGGCGTGGCGCTGGGGCGCTCGCTGGAACTGGCGGTGGCATTGCTGGCGGTGCTCAAGGCCGGCGGCGCTTACGTGCCGCTGGATCCGCAAACCCCGGCCGAACGTTTGCGCCACGTACTCGATGACAGCGGTCTGAAACTGCTGCTGACCGATCGCGAAAGCCTCGCCAGCCTGCCGGATCTGGATGACGTCGATTGCCTGTGCCGGGAGCAACTGGCCGAGAGTGATCGCGCCGACAATTTGCCGGTGACGGTCGAAGCGCAAAACCTTGCCTACGTGATCTACACCTCAGGCTCGACCGGTCGCCCGAAAGGTGTCGCGGTCAGTCACGGCGCGCTCAGTGAGTTCATCGCCCGCGCCATCGATTACAGCGACCTGCGTGAAGGCGATCGCGTTCTGCAGTTCGCCACCAGCAGTTTCGACGGTTTCGTCGAGCAGTTTTTCCCGCCGCTGTGCCATGGCGCCGCTGTGGTGCTGCGCGATGCGCGACTGTGGGACAGCGCGGCGTTGCATCAAGTGATTGTCGATCACGGCATCACCCTGGCCGACTTGCCGGCGGCTTACTGGTATTGGCTGGTGCAGGAATATGCCGCTAATCCACCAAGCGGCTTCGGTGCGCTGCGGCAGATTCACGTCGGTGGCGAAGCGATGGCGGTGGACGGTTTGCGCCTGTGGCAACAGGCCGGTCTGGGCCATGTGCGCTTGCTCAATACCTACGGACCGACCGAAGCCACGGTGGTATCGACCATTCACGACTGCACGGCGCTGACAGCGGACGCGGTGTCGTGGCGCGGCATTCCGATCGGCCTCGGTCTCGACGCGCGCCGCCTGTACGTGCTGGACGATGATTTGAACCTGCTGCCGCAAGGCGCGGTGGGCGAGTTGTACATCGGCGGGCCGGGCCTGGCGCGGGGTTATCACCGTCAGCCGATCCTCAGCGCCGAGCGCTTTATCGCCGACCCGTTCGCCGATGGCCAGCGCCTGTACCGCACCGGTGACCGCGCGCGCCTGCGCGCCGATGGCGCCGTCGAGTACATCGGTCGGGTCGATCATCAAGTGAAGATTCGCGGTTTCCGTATCGAACTGGGCGAAATTGAATCGCGCCTGCAGCAATGCCCGGGCATCCGTGAGGCGGTGGTGCTCGCGGTGCCTCTGAACGGTGGCTTGCAACTGGTGGCCTACGTGGTCAGCGATCCGGCCGTGCTGCAAAACACGGCGACGCAAGCGGCGTTCCGTCAGCAAATCCGCGCGACGCTGCAAGCCAATCTGCCGGACTACATGGTGCCGGGCCACTTGCTGTTGCTGGCGAACCTGCCGCTGACACCGAGCGGCAAGCTCGATCGCAAGGCCTTGCCAGCGCCGGATCCGGCGCAGTTGCAGGGCGATTATCGCGCCCCGCAATCGGACGCCGAGCGTTGTCTGGCGCAGATCTGGGCGGATGTCCTGCAAGTTTCGCGGGTGGGTCTGGACGATCACTTTTTTGAACTGGGCGGCCACTCGCTGTTGGCCGCGCAAGTGATCGCCCGGGTGAAAAGCCAGCAGGGCGTGGTGCTGCCGCTGCGCAGCCTGTTCGAGAAACCTGTGCTGGCTGATCTGGCCGCCGCGCTGGCGCAACTGGCTGATGGCGCAACGAACGACGACTGGTCCGACATGGATCAGTTCATGAATGCTTTGGAAGGAGAAGAAGTATGAGCGGCACCATGGCGGAACGTATCGCGAAGAGGTTCGTCGGCTTGCCGCTGGAACAGCGTCGGCTGTTTCTGGCCAGGCTGCGCGCAGACGGCAAGGACTTCAGCCTGTTGCCGCTGCCGGTCAGTCGTCACGATGTCGCGCCGATTCCGTTGTCGTTCGCTCAGCAGCGTCTGTTGTTTCTCTGGCAACTCGAACCGCAAAGCGCCGCTTACAACATGGCCGCCGGCCTGCGCCTGAACGGGCGTCTGGACGAAGTTGCACTGCAGCGTTCCTTCGATCATCTGGTGGCGCGCCATGAAGTCCTGCGCACGGTGTTCCAGACTGACGGTGATCAGCCGCATCAGGTGATCCTTGCGCAGCAACCACTGACTGTGGAACGCATCGATCTGACCGGCCTGCCAGCGTCAGAGCGCGAGCAGGCGTTGGCACAACAGGTGCAGAGCGTCACCGCACGGCCATTCGATTTGCGTCACGGGCCGCTGCTGCGGGCCAGTCTGTTTGTGCTGGCCGACGAGGAATTCGTGCTGGTGGTGAGCATGCACCACATCGTCTCCGATGGCTGGTCGATGGACGTGATGGTCAAGGAGTTCGTCCAGTGTTATCAGGCGTTCAGCCTCGAACGCGAACCGCAATTGCCAGCGCTGGCGCTGCAATACGCTGACTATGCGATCTGGCAGCGGCGCTGGCTGGAGGCCGGCGAGGGCGAACGCCAACTCGATTACTGGCGCCAGCAACTGGGTGAAGAGCACCCGTTGCTGGAAGTGGCGCCGGACTTTGCCCGGCCACTGACGCAAAGCTTCGAGGGCCAGACCCTGAGTTTTGATTTCGGTGCGCCGTTGTCCCTGCAACTCAATGCCTTTGCCCGCAGCCAGGGCATCAGTCTGTTCATGCTGGTGCTGGCCGGGTTCTCGCTGTTTCTGTCGCGGCAGGCCGGGCAGCGTGACATTCGCGTCGGCGTGCCCAATGCCAACCGTGGCCGCGCTGAAGTCGAAGGACTGATCGGCTTTTTCGTCAATACCCAAGTGCTGCGTTGCGAAGTGGATGAGCGCGGCAGTTTCGAGGATTTGCTGGCGCGGGTGCGCGAAGCTTCGTTCGGTGCGCAGGCGCATCAGGAATTGCCGTTCGAGCAACTGGTGGACGAGTTGGTCGCCGAACGCACCCTGGGCCACAACCCGTTGTTCCAGGCCAAGTTCAACCAGAACGTCGGCATGCAGAAACAGCGCGCGATGGCTCTGCCAGGGCTGACTGTTGCCGAATATCCGCTGGACAAGGACGGCACTCACTTCGATCTGGCGCTGGACATTACCGATGACGGTACGCTGATTCACGGTCAGATGACTTATGCCAGTGATCTCTATCGTGCGGCGACGGTCGAGGCTTTCGTACCGGCCTTGCTCGGTCTGTTCAGCGCGTTGCTGGAAGCACCGCAAGCGCCACTTCACCGCATCGCCACGCTCGCGCCGGCCACGCTGAACGCACCTGCAACACCGGCATTGCTGGTGTTGCAGCACTGGGACCGCGAAGTCGCCCGCCAGCCTCAAGCACTGGCCGCGCGCGACCTGAATCAGGCCTTGAGTTTTCAGGCGCTGGATCAGGCGGCCAATCGACTGGCCCATCATTTGCGCGCCCAAGGCGTGCGCGACGGCCAACCGGTGGCGGTGCTGATGGAGCGTTCGCTGGACTGGCTGACCTGTGTGCTGGCGATCTTCAAGGCGGGCGCGGTGTACATGCCGCTGGACGTCAAGGCGCCGGACGCCCGCTTGCAGCAGATGCTCGGCGCTGCGAAAGCGCGGCTGCTGTTGTGCGCCGAAGGCGATGCGCGTGTCTGCGGGTTGGCGGTCGCCGGCTGTCAGGGTATCGCCTTTGCAGCGCAGCATTGGCAGTCAATGCCGGACACTTGCCCAGCCGTGACGCTGTGCGCGCAATCACCGGCGTACGTGATTCACACCTCTGGTTCCACCGGGCAACCGAAAGGCGTACTGGTCAGCCACGCTGCGCTGGGCAGTTATGTACGCGGTGTGCTGGAACGGCTGGCGCCGGCAGCGGACAGCAGCATGGCGCTGGTCTCGACCATTGCTGCGGATCTGGGCTTTACCGTGCTCTTCGGTGCGCTGTGTTCCGGGCGCCTGTTGCATGTTTTGCCGGAAGAATTGGGCTTCGATCCGGACCGCTTTGCCGAGTACATGGCCGCGCATCAAGTGGGCATACTGAAAATTGTCCCGGGCCATCTGGCCGCGTTGTTGCAGGCCGCGCGGGCTGCCGACGTGCTGCCGGAACACGCGTTGATTGTCGGCGGTGAAGCGTGCTCGCCGGCGCTGGTCGAGCGCGTGCGCCAGCTCAAACCGGACTGCCGCCTCATCAACCACTACGGGCCGAGTGAAACCACGGTGGGCGTGCTGGCCCATGAAGTCGGTGATCTGAGCCTGACGCGCAGCGTACCGGTCGGTAGCGCGCTGGCCGGCGCTCAGGTTTACGTGCTCGACGATGTGCTGAACAACGTCGCCGATCAGGTGGCCGGCGAGTTGTACATCGGTGGTGACAGCGTGGCGCTGGGCTACCTGAACCAGCCGGGGCTGACCGCTGAGCGCTTCCTGCCCGATCCATTCGGCGCGCCGGGTGCGCGGGTGTATCGCAGCGGTGACCGGGTACGCCGCAATCGTCAGCAAACGGTGGAATTCATCGGCCGTGCCGACGATCAGGTCAAGGTGCGCGGTTATCGCGTGGAGCCGGCGGAAGTCGCGCGGGTGCTGCTTGGTCTCGACGGCGTCAGCGAAGCGGCAGTGCTGGCGCTGGCACTGGATGACGAGCCGACGCGTCTGCAACTGGTGGCGTGGTGTGTGCCGGCGCCGGGGCTGACCTTGCAGGCGCAGACGCTGCGCGAGCAATTGCAGGCGTGCCTGCCGGACTACATGGTGCCGGCACAGATTGTCCTGCTCGAACAACTGCCGCTGACCGCCAATGGCAAACTCGACAAACGTGCCTTGCCGGTGCCGGGCGTGGTCACTCAGCACTTCGTCGCGCCAGTGGGTGAAGTCGAAGAAAAACTCGCGGCGATCTGGGCCGACGTGCTCAAGCTTGAGCGTGTGGGCAGCAGCGACAACTTCTTCGAATTGGGCGGCGACTCGATCCTCAGCCTGCAAATCATTGCCCGGGCCAAACGCCAGGGCATCAAGCTGAGCCCCAAGCAACTGTTCGAAAAACAGACCATCGGCCAACTGGCGGCTGTGGCCAAGCTGATCGAAGCCAAACCCGTCGCGGCGGCACCGGTCGCTCGCGGACCGTTGCCGTTGTTGCCGATTCAGGCACGCTTCTTCGAAACCGCGATTGCCCAGCGTCAGCACTGGAACCAGTCGGTGATGCTGCAGCCGACCACACCGCTCGACGCCGCGCATCTGCGCACGGCGCTGGCGGCGCTGATCGAACAGCACGATGCGCTGGCGATGAATTTCCAGGCGTGCGCCGACGTGTGGCAGGCAATGCCGCAGACCCAGCGTGATCCAGAGCTGTTGTGGGTGCGTGAGCTGGACAGTCTGGACGCTTTGCCGGCACTGGCCGACGACGCCCAGCGCAGTCTGAATCTGCAACAAGGGCACTTGGTGCGGGCACTGCTGGTGAACCTGCCGAACGCTGAGCAACGCCTGTTGCTGGTCATCCATCACCTGGTGGTCGACGGCGTGTCGTGGCGCGTTCTGCTGGAAGATCTGCAGCACGCTTACGCCGCGCTGGCGGCGGGCACGCCGCTGGTCCTGTCGGGCAAAAGCAGCTCGCTGCACAGCTGGGCCGAGCATTTGCAGCGTTACGCGCAGAGTGAGGCGCTGGCCGCTGAGAGCGCCTACTGGCGGCAAACCCTGGCGGCGGGCGACGCGCAACTGCCACGGGATTTTCCGCAGGACACCCAGACCCGCGCACAAGCGGCCCGGGCCAGCACGCGCTTGAGTCAGACGCTGACGCACAAACTGCTGAAAGTGGCGCCAGCGGCGTATCGCACGCAGATCAACGACCTGTTGCTGACGGCACTGGCGCGGGTGTTGTGCGACTGGAGTGAACAGCCTTCGGTACTGATTCAGCTCGAAGGTCATGGTCGTGAAGATCTGTTCGACGACATCGACCTGAGCCGCACCGTGGGTTGGTTCAGCAGCCTGTTCCCGGTGCGCCTGACCCCTGAATCGACGCCGGGTGCGTCGCTGTGCGCGATCAAGGAACAGCTGCGTGCGGTGCCGGGTAAAGGCATCGGATTTGGTGTGCTGCGTTACCTCAGCCGAGCCGCCGAGTTGCAGGCATTGCCGCAGCCGCGCGTGACCTTCAACTACCTCGGCCAGTTCGACGGCGCGTTCAACGCCGACGCCGGCGCGTTGTTCGTGCCGAGCGGCGAAAGCACCGGCGCCAATCAGGACGCGGCCGCGCCGTTGGGTAACTGGTTGAGTGTTGACGGTCAGGTCTATGGCGGTGAGCTGGAGTTGACCTGGACTTTCGGCAGCGGCATGTATCGCGCAGAAACCGTCGCGGCGCTGGCCGAAGCCTACCGGCGCGAACTGGAGCGACTGATCGAGCATTGCTGCGACAGTGGCGAAGCGGCTGTGACGCCGTCGGACTTCAGTCTGGCAACGCTGACCCTGGCACAACTCTCGGCGCTGCCGATCCCGGCCCGCGACATCGTCGACCTCTATCCGTTGTCGCCGATGCAGCAGGGCATTCTGTTCCACAGCGTCAACGATCCGCACAGCCCGGCGTACACCAACCAATTGCGCGTCGATGTGCAACAACTCGACGCCGAGCGTTTCCGTCAGGCCTGGCAGCAAACCGTTGATGCCCACGAGATCCTGCGCACCGCATTTGTCTGGCCACAAGACGCTGGCGCCGCAGTACAAGTGGTGCGTCAGAGTTCGCAGATGCCATGGCGCGTGCAGGACTGGCGCGCTCGTGCTGACCTCGGCGCGGCGCTGGAGCAACTGGCCAGCGAGGACTTGGCCAACGGTTTCGACCTGACCGGCGCGCCGCTGTTGCGCGTGACCCTGGTGCGCACGGACGAGGCCACGCATCACCTGATCTACACCTGCCATCACATCCTCATGGACGGTTGGAGCACCTCGCAGTTGTTCGGCGAAGTGCTGCAACGTTATGCCGGCATGACCCCGGCGGTCGGGCAGGGGCGTTATCGCGATTACATCGAATGGCTGGGGCAACGTGATCAGCAGGCCAGCCGTGATTTCTGGACGACCGCCCTCGCGGATCTTGATGAACCGACGCGTCTGGCCGGTGCCTTGTCGGGCGGGCAGCACGCGGCCAGCGGTTACGCCGATCACGAGCACGTATTCAGCGAGACCTTGACGGCGGAGTTGAACCGCTTCGCCCGCGAGCAGAAAGTCACTCTCAACACCGTGGTGCAAGCGGCGTGGCTGCTGCTGTTGCAGCGTTACACCGGGCAGGACCACGTGGCCTTCGGCGCCACGGTTGCCGGGCGTCCGACGGATTTGCCGGGCGTCGAGCAGCAGATCGGCCTGTTCATCAACACCTTGCCGGTGGTCGCGGCGCCGTCCGCCGAGATCGTCGTCAGCCAGTGGCTGCAACAGGTGCAGGACGTCAATCTGGCCCTGCGTGAACACGAGCACACGCCGCTCTACGACATTCAGCGTTGGGCCGGTGCCGGTAACGGCGCGTTGTTCGACAGCATTCTGGTGTTCGAAAACTACCCGATGGCCGAAGCGCTGCAACAGGGTCCGGCCACCGGTCTGACGTTCTCGGCGATTCGTCGTCAGGAACAGACCAACTACCCGCTGACGCTGGTGGCGGTCACCGGGCGTGAGCTGAGCCTGGGGATCAGTTACGACCGGGCCAGTTTCGATGCAACGGCAATCAGCGGTTTGAGCGCGCAACTGCAAGGCCTGCTGACGCAGTTCCTCGCCGATGCCACGCAGCCGCTGGGTGCGCTGCAATTGCTCGCCGAACCGCAGCGTCAACAGGCCATCGCTTGGGGCAAGGCCGACGTCACGGCGACGGACGCGCGCACGGTGCTGGAACACCTCGCCGCGCAGGTGCAGCGTCAGCCACAAGCACACGCGGTGCTGTTCGCTGAACAACAGATCGGTTACCAAAGCCTCGATGCCCGGGCCAATCGCCTGGCGCACAAGCTGCAAGCAATGGGCGTCGGACCGGAGGTGCGCGTCGGCGTGTGCATGCGGCGCACGCCGGACATGCTCGTGGCGCTGTTGGCCATTCTCAAGGCCGGTGGCGCCTATGTGCCGCTGGATCCGGACTACCCGCAGGAACGGTTGCTGCACATGCTCGATGACAGCCGCGCCGCTGTGCTGATCACCGAGCCGGCCGCTCTGGCGCTGCTGCCGCAGACACTGAGCGCGCAGGTGCTGTTGGTGGACGAGGGCGCGTTGAGCGCGTTCCCGGCCAGCGCACCGCTGGTGAAGGTCTCTGCGCAGAATCTGGCGTACGTCATCTACACCTCGGGCTCCACCGGCAAACCGAAAGGCGTGGCGATCACCCACGGCAACCTGTCGGCGCTGATTCAGTGGTCGGCCGGGGTCTATCGCGCAGAACAACTGCGCGGCGTGCTGGCATCGACATCAATCTGCTTCGACCTGTCGGTCTGGGAGATCTTCGTCACCCTGGCCTGCGGGGGTTGCCTGGTGTTGGCGGACAATGCGCTGGCGCTGGCTGATTTGCCGGCCCGCGAACAGGTCACGCTGATCAACACGGTGCCGTCGGCGATTGCCGCGCTGCAACGGGCCGGGCAGATTCCGCATTCGGTCGCGACCATCAACCTGGCCGGCGAACCGCTCAAGCAAAGCCTGGTCGACACGTTGTACGCGAGCACCTCGGTGCAACAGGTCTACGACCTTTACGGGCCGTCGGAGGACACCACCTATTCGACCTTCACCCTGCGCACCCCGCAGGGGCAGGCGAACATCGGCCGGCCGTTGCCGAACACCGTGGCCTATCTGCTCGACAGCCAGTTGCAAGTGCTGCCGGGCGGCGTGCCTGCCGAGTTGTATCTGGGCGGCGCCGGTGTCACTCGGGGTTATCTGCTGCGCGCGGCACTGACCGCCGAACGCTTTGTGCCGAACCCGTACGCCAGCAACGGCGAACGCCTGTACCGCACTGGCGATCTGGTGCGCCAGAGCAGCGACGACAACATCGAATACATCGGTCGGGCCGACCATCAGGTGAAGATTCGCGGCTTCCGTATCGAACTCAGCGAAATCGAAGCGCGCTTGCTGGAGCAGGACGAGATCCGTGAAGCCGTGGTGCTCGCGCAGGACGGTGCCGCCGGCAAGCACCTGCATGCCTACGTGGTCGCGGCGCAGCCAGTGGTCGATCAAACGCTGTTGGCGGAACGCTTGCGCAATGCCCTGGCCAGTCGCTTGCCGGCGCACATGGTGCCGGGCCACTTGCACCTGATCGACGCCATCCCGCTGACCCCCAACGGCAAGCTCGATCGCAAGGCGCTGATGGCCTTGGGCGCCAGCCCGGCGCAGCCGCACTATCAGGCGCCGCAAAGCGATTTGCAGTGGCAGGTGGCGACGATCTGGCAGGAGGTGCTCGAGGTCGAGCAAGTGGGCCTCGCGGACAACTTCTTCCAGCTCGGCGGGCACTCGTTGCTGGCCACGCTGGTGGTGACGCGGATCAAGGAGCGTCTGGGCGACAAGGTGCCGCTCAAGGAGTTGTTTGAAACCGATACCCTCAAGGCGTTCTGCGCGCGAATCGAGGCCCTGCGCGTCGAAATGTCGCCCGTTCAGGATGAATTGGCTAAATCCCTGGAGGCCCTCAAACGTCTATCCCTCGATGATCTGGAAAAACTGATTTCTTGAGAGGGAAAAACGCGTGCAAGAGTTAATCGAGTCGGTAGGACAACTTTCGGCTAAGCAAAGAAAGGCTCTGGCGGTTCTGCTCAAGCAGAAAGGCGTCAACCTCTTTGACATTGCCCCGGTTTTCAAGCGCACGGCTGAAGAGCCGTTGCTGCTGTCCTACGCTCAGCAGCGCCAGTGGTTTCTCTGGCAGTGGGCGCCGCACAGTGCGGCCTACAACATTCCGACGGCCCTGCGTTTGCAGGGCCCGCTGGATGTCAGCGCGCTGGAGCGCAGCGTCGAGGCGCTGATCGAACGACACGAAACCTTGCGCACGGTGTTCTCCCAGGAAACCGCGCAACCTTTGCAAGTGGTCCTGCCCGCAGGGCCCTTTGCACTGGAGATCCATCAACTGAGCGCTGAGCTGGCCAACGACGCGGAGGCCTCGATCCAGGCGTTCGTGCAGACCCAGAGCCAGAAAACTTTCGACCTGCAGCACGGCCCGCTCTTGCGCGCAGCGTTGCTGCAAGTCAGCCCCAATGACCATGTGCTGGTGCTGACCCTGCACCACATCGTCTCCGATGGCTGGTCGCTGCAAGTGATGATCGAGGAACTGGTGCAGCTCTATGCCGGTTTCAACCTTGGTCACGACGCCGGTCTGCCGGCACTGCCGATTCAATACGCCGACTACGCCTTGTGGCAACGGCAGTGGATGGAGGCCGGTGAGCAGGAGCGGCAACTGGCCTACTGGCAAGAGAAACTCGGCGGCGAGCAACCGGTGCTGGAACTGCCGATGGATCGCCCGCGTTCCATTGAGCAAAGCTTCGCCGGTGCCAGCCACAACCTGATTCTCGACCCGGCGCTGAGCAACGCGCTCAAGGCCTTCGCCCGGCAGGAAAACGTCACCCTGTTCGTGGTCTTGCTGGCTTCGTTCCAGGCCTTGTTGCACCGCTACAGCGGTCAGGCCGACATCCGCGTCGGCGTGCCGAATGCCAACCGCGGCCGGGTGGAGATCGAGCGGCTGATCGGCTTTTTCGTCAACACTCAGGTGCTCAAGGCCGACATCGACGGGCAGATGACTTTTGTCGATCTGCTGCGTCAGGTCAAACAGACCGCACAAGAAGCGCAGGCCCATCAGGACTTGCCGTTCGAGCAACTGGTCGAAGCGCTGGAACCGGGCCGCAGCCTCAGTCACAGCCCGCTGTTCCAGGTGATGTTCAACCATCAGGCCGAGCGCCGCGCGAGCGTCGAAACCCGCTTGAATGGCCTGAACATCGAACCGCTGGAATGGCAGAGCCAGACCGCGCAATTCGACCTGACCCTCAACACCACCGAACAGGCGCATGGCATCGAAGCCGTGCTCAAGTACGCCACCGATCTGTTCGACGCCGCGACCATCGAACGTCTGGCGCAACACTGGAACGCGCTGTTGCAGGCCATCGTCGCCGCGCCGACCCAGCGCATCGGCCAGTTGCCGATGCTCGATGCCGGCCAGCAGCAACAATTGCTCGCGCAATGGAATCCCGAGCGGATCGAGCAACCGCTCGAGCAGTGCATTCACCAAGCCATTGAAGCGCAGGCCGAGCGGCATCCCGACGCGATCGCCGTGACGTACGACGGGCAACGCCTGACGTATGCCGAACTCAATCGCCGCGCCAACCAGTGGGCGCATGCGTTGATCGCCCGTGGCGTTGGCCCGGACGTGCGTGTTGGTGTCGCGGTCGAGCGATCGCTGGACATGATTGTCGCCATCCTTGCCGTGCTCAAGGCCGGTGGCGCTTATGTGCCGCTGGATCCGGGCTACCCGGATGATCGCTTGAGCTACATGATCGCGGACAGCGGCATCGAGCTGCTGTTGACCCAGGGTCATCTGCTCGCGCAACTGCCGGTGCCACCGGGGCTGGCGTGCCTCGATCTGCATCAGGCGCCAGAGCCCGGCAACGAAACCAACCCGCCGTGCCTGACCTCGCCGGACAGCCTGGCGTACGTCATTTACACCTCCGGTTCCACCGGCAAACCGAAAGGCGCATTGCTGCCGCACGGCAACGTCATGCGGTTGTTCAGCGCCACCGAACACTGGTTCGATTTTGGCCCGCAGGACAGCTGGACGCTGTTCCATTCCTACGCCTTCGACTTCTCGGTCTGGGAGATCTTCGGCGCGCTGCTGTACGGCGGCAAACTGGTGGTGGTGCCGCACGACATCAGCCGTTCTCCGGAAGATTTCTACACGCTGCTGTGCGATGAAAATGTCACCGTGCTGAACCAGACGCCATCGGCGTTCAAGCCCTTGATGCAGGTCGCTAGCGAGTCGCCGCGCAACAACTCTCTACGTTACGTGGTGTTCGGCGGCGAGGCGCTGGAAGTGCAGAGCCTGCGCCCGTGGTTCGAACGCTTCGGCGACCATGCGCCGACGCTGATCAACATGTACGGCATCACTGAAACCACGGTGCACGTGACCTACCGGCCGTTGTCGATGGCCGATCTTGAACAAAGCCACAGCAGCCCGATTGGCGAGCCGATTGTCGACCTGTCGTGGTACTTGCTCGACGGCGCGCTGAACCTGGTGCCGCAAGGCTGCATCGGTGAGTTGTACATCGCCGGTGCCGGTCTGGCCCGGGGCTACCTGAATCAGGCCGGCATGACCGCCACGCGATTCGTTCCCGACCCCTTCAATCCGCAGGCCGGCGAACGCCTGTATCGCACCGGCGACCTGGCGCGGCTGCGCGGCGACGGGGTGATCGAATACATCGGGCGGATCGACCATCAGGTGAAGATTCGCGGCTTCCGTATCGAGCTCGGCGAAATCGAAGCGCAACTGCTCAAGCACGCCGACGTGCGCGAAGCGGTGGTGCTGGCGGTCGACGGTATCAGCGGCCAGCAACTGGCAACCTGGATCGTCGCCAACGAGGCGCTGGATACCGAAGGGCAGGGCGCACTGCGCGATTCGATCAAGGCGCATTTGCGCGAGACCCTGCCGGATTACATGGTCCCGGTCAGTTGGGCGTTCCTTGAGCGTCTGCCGCTGACCGCCAACGGCAAACTCGATCGCAAGCAACTGCCGCACCCGGAAGTTGCCCAGGTGCAGGAAGTCTATGCGGCGCCACGCAACGAACTGGAACAGCGTCTGGCCGAGATCTGGCAGGACGTGTTGAAGGTCGAGCGTGTCGGCCTCAACGACAACTTCTTCGAGCTGGGCGGCGACTCGATCATTTCGATTCAGGTGGTCAGCCGCGCGCGTCAGGCCGGCATTCGCTTCAGCCCCAAAGACATCTTTCAGCATCAGACCGTGCAGCGTCTGGCGACCGTCGCGCAACAGAGCGACGCGGTGCAGATGCAGCAGGGCGAAGTACTCGGCGAAGCGCTGCTGACACCGATCCAGCATTACTTTTTCAACAGTGACATCCCGGCGCGGCATCACTGGAACCAGTCGATCCTGCTGACCCCGGCCACCGCGCTGCAAGCGGCGCCGCTGGAGCAGGCGCTGTTGCAACTGCAACGCCATCACGACGCCTTGCGTCTGCGTTACCGGCAAACCAACGATGGCTGGCACCAGAGCCACGCGCCTGCCGATCAGGCGCACGCCTTGCTGCGCACGGTCACGCTGGACGACAGTGCGGCATTGCCGGCGCTGTGCATGGACTTGCAGCGCAGCCTCGATTTACTCGATGGCCCGCTGATTCGTGCCGTGTTGGTCGATTTGCCGGACGCCAGTCAGCGTCTGTTGCTGGTGATCCATCACCTGGTGGTCGATGGCGTGTCGTGGCGCATTCTGCTGGAAGATTTGCAAAGCGCTTATCAACAACTGAGCAGCGGTCATGCTGTGCGTCTGCCGGCCAAGACCAGCGCGTTCAAGGATTGGGGCAAGCGTCTGCAGGTGCATGCCCGCAGCGCTGAAATGGCAAGCGAACTGGATTACTGGCGCGGGCAACTGCGCGAGGTGTCGGTCGAGCTGCCGCTGGACAACCCGCAGGGCCAGTTGAGCAACCGTTTCGAGCGCAGCGTCGATACGCGTCTCGACGCCGAACGTACCCGTCAGTTGCTGCAACAGGCACCGGCGGTTTATCGCACCCAGGTCAACGACTTGCTGTTGACCGCGCTGGCCCGCGTGCTGTGCCAGTGGACGAACACCGACAGCGCACTGGTACAGCTTGAGGGGCATGGTCGCGAAGATCTGTTCGATGACATCGACCTTAGCCGCACGGTGGGTTGGTTCACCAGCATGTTCCCGGTGCGCCTGACCCCGGACGCCAGTCTGGAAACTTCGATCAAAGGCATCAAGGAACAACTGCGCGCGATCCCGCACAAAGGCCTCGGCTATGGCTTGCTGCGTCATCTGGGCAGCGCCGAGTCGCAAGCGGCGTTGAACGGTCTGGCGCAACCGAAAGTGACGTTCAACTACCTCGGCCAGTTCGACAACAACTTCGATGAACACGCCTTGTGGGTGCCGGCCACTGAAGACAAGGGCGCCGGCCAGGACGAAAACGCGCCGATGGCCAACTGGCTGACCATCGATGGCCGGGTTTATCAGGGCCAGTTGAGCCTGACCTGGACCTACAGCGGCGATGTCTTCGAAGAGGCGACCATCAACGCGTTGGCCCGCGCCTACGAAGTGGCGCTGGGTGAGTTGATCGACCATTGCCTGAGCCATCCGAGCGGCGGTTTGACGCCATCTGACGTGCCGTTGGCCGGGTTGTCCCAGGCGCATCTGGACAGCCTGCCGATCGCCGCCCAGCGCATCGAGGACATCTATCCGCTGGCGCCGATGCAGCAAGGCATTCTGTTCCACAGCCTGTACGACGCCGATGCCAGCGCCTATGTCTATCAGATGCTGCTGGATATCGACGGCCTCGACGTGGCGCGTTTCCAGCACGCCTGGCAGCGCGTTGTGGATCGCCATGAAGTGCTGCGTGCCGGGTTCATCTGGGGTCGCGATGGCCTCGATGCGCCGCTGCAAGTGATCAATCGCCAGTTGACCCTGGAAATGCCCGAAGTCGATGTGCGCGGTATGGCGGACTTGCCGGCCGTGCTCGAAGCGCGGGCGCAGGCTGATCGCGAAAGAGGTTTCGATCTGCAGAATCCGCCGCTGCTGCGCCTGTGCCTGCTGCGCACGGCTGATGATCGCCATCGCCTGATTTTCACCTGCCACCACATCCTCATGGATGGCTGGAGCAACTCGCGGATGTTCGGCGAGGTGTTGCAGGATTACGCCGGCCACCCGGTGCCGAGCGCGCAGGGCCGCTATCGCGATTTTCTGGTCTGGCTGCAAGGTCAGGACAAGGCGGGCGCGCAGGATTTCTGGCGCGGACAACTGGCCGCACTGGACGAGCCGACCCGACTGGCGTCAGCTTGCCACGGCCGTACCGTGCCGGGCCCGGGCAAACAGATGCATCGCCTGCATTTCGATCAAGCCTTCACTCAGCGCTTGAACGGTTTCTCCCGTCAGCAGCAAGTGACCCTCAACAGTCTGGTGCAAGCCGCGTGGCTGTTGGTGTTGCAGCGCTACACCGGTCAGGCCACGGTGGCCTTTGGTGCGACCGTGTCCGGGCGTCCGGTGGACCTGCCGGGCATCGAGCAGCAATTGGGCCTGTTCATCAACACCTTGCCGGTGATCGCCAGCCCGCAGGCCACGCTCAGCGTTGGCGACTGGGTGCGCAGCGTGCAGGACAAAAACCTGTTGCTGCGCGACTACGAGCAGACGCCGTTGCAGGACATCCAGCGTCTGGCTCAGTTGAGTGGCGAAGCGCTGTTCGACACCTTGCTGGTGTTTGAGAACTATCCGGTGTCCGAAGCGCTGGAAGCCAACCCGGGCGGTTTGCGTTTCGCTGGCCTGGAGCACCGCGAGCAAACCAACTACGGCCTGACCCTGATCGCCGGGGCCAGCGAAGTCTTGAACCTGGACTTCAACTACCTCACCGAGCACTTCGCCGAACGCAGCGTGCTCAGTCTGGCAGGGCATCTGGAAGAAGTGCTGCGGCAGTTCATCGAGGCGCCGCAGCGCCTGCTCGGTGAAATCGGCCTGCTGCCACTCGCCGAACGCCAGACCCTCGCGCAATGGAACGACAATCACGGCGCGTATCCCGTTGAACAACTGATTGCGCAGAGTTTCGAGCGTCGCGTCGCGGCGCATCCTCGCGCACTGGCGCTGAGTCATGCTGGCGTGGGCTTGAGCTACAGCGAACTCAATCAACGCGCCAACCAGTTGGCTCATCATCTTGTGGCACTGGGTGTCGGTGCGGAAATCCGTGTGGGCGTGGCGATGCCGCGTTCGGCGGAGCTGGTCATCGCCCTGATGGCGGTGCTCAAGGCCGGTGGCACCTATGTGCCGCTGGATCCGGATTACCCGGCGGATCGCGTGGCTTACATGCTCGACGACAGTCAGGCGAAGGTCTTGCTGACGCAGCAGTCGCTACTGGCGCAACTGCCGCAGACCGATGCGCAGGTGGTGCTGGTCGAAGCCGGTGGTGCGGCATTTGCCGAGCAGCCTGCGGACAATCTTCCTGCGCGCGGGGATTCGGCCAATCTGGCTTACGTGATTTACACCTCCGGTTCCACCGGCAAGCCGAAAGGCGTGGCCATTGCCCACCGCAACGTGCAGGCGCTGATTCACTGGTCCGCCGAGGTCTACAGCGAAGCCGATCTGCAAGGTGTGCTGGCGTCGACGTCGGTGTGCTTCGACCTGTCGGTGTGGGAGATCTTTGTCACCCTCGCACGCGGCGGCTCGATCGTCATGGCGCGCAATGCCCTCGAACTGCCGGACTTGCCCGAGCGCGATCAGGTGCGCCTGATCAACACCGTGCCGTCGGCGATTGCCGCGCTGCAACGCACCGGGCAAATTCCGCCGGGCGTGCGCATCATCAACCTCGCCGGCGAGCCGCTGAAGCAAAGTCTGGTCGACACGCTCTACCGCGAGACGGCGGTGGCGCACGTCTACGACCTGTACGGGCCGTCGGAAGACACCACCTATTCGACCTGTACCCGCCGTGAACTCGGTGGGCAGGCGAACATCGGCCGGCCGCTGGTCAACACCACGGCCTACCTGCTCGATGCTCAATTGCAGCAAGCGCCGCTGGGCGTGGCCGCCGAACTGTACCTGGCCGGCGACGGCATCACCCGTGGCTACCTGTTCCGCCCGGGCCTGACCGCCGAACGTTTCGTGCCCAATCCATTCTCGAGCAGCGGCGAGCGCATGTACCGCACCGGCGACCTGACCCGCTTCAGCGATGACGGTCGGATCGAATACGTCGGGCGTATCGATCATCAGGTCAAGGTGCGCGGCTTCCGCATCGAACTGGGTGAAATCGAAGCGCGTCTGCTCGCTCAGGACAGCGTGCGCGAAGGCGTGGTGCTGGCGGTGGATGGCCACAGCGGCCAACAACTGGTGGCGTATGTGGTGCCAAGTGACAGCAGCCTCAGCCTCGAACAACTCGACGATTTGAGTGAAACGTTGCAGGCCGTGCTCAAGGCGCATCTGCCGGACTACATGGTGCCGGCGCAGTGGCTGTTCCTCGAACAGTTGCCGCTGACCCCCAACGGCAAACTCGACCGCAAGGCCTTGCCGGCAGCGGACGTCAGCCAGGCGCAGCGCGAATACGTAGCGCCGTCGACGCCGCTGGAGCAGCAACTGGCCGAGGTCTGGCAGGACATTCTGAAGATCGAGCGGGTCGGCGTGACCGACAACTACTTCGCGCTGGGCGGCGACTCGATCATCTCGATTCAACTGGTCAGCCGTGCGCGTCAGCAGGGAATTCGTTTCACCCCCAAAGACCTGTTCCAGCAGCAGACCGTGCAGAAACTCGCCGCTGTGGTTACGCTCGAGTCGTCGACCGACGAGGCGCCGGCGGATTATTCGCTGGCCCGACTCGATCAGGCGCAACTCGATGCGTTGCCAGTGCCGGCCGACATGATCGAGGATGTCTACCCGCTGTCGCCGATGCAGGAAGGCATGCTCTTCCACACCCTGTCGGATAACGGCAGCAGCCTTTACGTGCAGCAGGTCAGCCTGCCGATCAAGGGCCTGGACGTGGAGCGCTTCCGCCAGGCGTGGGAATTCGTCATCGCCCGTCAGGCGATTCTGCGCACCAGTTTCCATTGGCAGGACGGCCTGGCCAAACCCTTGCAGGTGGTGCATCGCCATGCGCCGTTGCAAATGCAGGTACTTGATTGGCGTGATCGGGAGACGAGCGAGGAACTGATTGCCGAGTTCGCCAGCGCTGACCGTGCGCTCGGTTTCAATCTGGCCGAAGCGCGTTTGTTGCGGGTGACCCTGCTGCGCCTGAGCGACGATCAGTACCAGATGATCTGGACCAGCCACCACATTCTCATGGACGGCTGGAGCAGTTCGCGGCTGTTCGGCGAGGTGCTGCAGTATTACGCCAAGGGCGAAATCATTGGCGAGAACGGTCGCTACCGCGACTTTATCGCCTGGCTGCAGGCGCAGGATCAGGACGCCCAGGAATTGTTCTGGAAGGCGCGTCTGGCGGCCGTCAACGAGCCGACGGCACTGAGCCAGGCGATGCACCCGCGCCACAGCGCCGATGTCGCCGGTCACGATGCGATCTATTCGAACTGGGATAAAGCGCAGACCGCGCGACTGTTGCAGTTCTGCCGCGACCTGCGCATCACCCCCAACACGCTGATTCAGGGCGCGTGGCTGCTGCTGTTGCAACGCTACACCGGGCAGCAGACGGTGACGTTTGGCGCCACGGTGTCGGGGCGTCCGGAAAGTCTGGCGAATGTCGGCAACATGCTCGGCCTGTTCATCAACACCTTGCCGATCATTCAGACGCCGCAAGCCGATCAGTGTCTGGCTGACTGGTTGGGCGAAGTGCAGGCCTACAACCTCGATATTCGCGATTATTCCCAGGCGCCGCTGGCCGATGTACAGCGCTGGTCCAACCTCGGTGGGCAGGCGCTGTTCGACAGCATCGTGGTGTTCGAAAACTTCCCGATCGACGATCGCTTGCAGGAAGACAACGACACCGACCTGACCTTCGGCAAATCCATCGGCCACGGCGTGACCAACGTGCCGATGGACCTGGCGGTGATGCTCGGCGACGAGTTGTCGATCGAATACCTGTACCTGCGCAGCCACTTCAGTGCCGAGGCGGTTGTCGGTATTCGCCAGACCATGGAAAACACCCTCGCCGCGATGCTGGCCGCGCCGTACGAACGCCTCGGTAATTTGCAGCGCCTGAGCGGCGAGCAATGGCAAGCCGCGCAGGCCTGGAGCGCTGAACCGGCACACAGCCATCAAGCGGCGCTGTTGCCGGAACTGATCAGCCGTCACGCGCAACAGCAGCCGCAGGCCATCGCCCTGCAATGCGCCGGGATGAACCTGACTTACGCTGAACTCGAGCAACGTGCCAACCGACTGGCGCACTGCCTGATCGAACACGGCGCCGGGCCGGAAGTGGTGATCGGCGTGGCCTTGCCGCGTTCGCTGGAAATGGTCGTGAGCTTCCTCGCCGTGCTCAAGAGCGGTGCGGCGTATGTGCCGCTGGACATCGATTATCCGCCGGAGCGTCTGGCCTACATGATCGAAGATTCGGGCATGGCGCTGTTGCTGACCCAGAGCAGCCTGCGCAGCACGTTGCCAGCGCCGCAAGGCCTGCTGCGTCTGGAAATCGATCACCTCGATGAAAGCCGTTATGCCGACCACGCCCCCGACTGCCGGGTGCAGGAACAGGGTCTGGCGTATCTGGTTTACACCTCGGGTTCGACCGGGCGACCGAAAGGCGTTGCGGTGACACAAGGCCCGCTGAGCATGCACTGTCAGGCCATCGCCGAGCTGTACGAAATGGACGCCAGCAGTTGCGAGCTGCACTTCATGTCGTTCGCCTTCGACGGGGCCCATGAGCGCTGGTTGAGCACCTTGTACAGCGGCGGTCGCCTGGTGATTCGCGACGGTTGCCTGTGGACACCGGAGCAGACCTATCAGGCGCTGCACGACTACGGCATCACCATTGCCTGCTTCCCGCCGGCCTATCTCAAACAACTCGCCGAGTACGCGGCGGCCAGCGGTATTGCGCCGCCACCGGTGCGCATCTATTGCTTCGGCGGTGACGCGGTGCCGGATCAGACCTTCGAGCAGGTCAAGGCTGCGCTGCGTCCGCAGTACTTCACCAACGGCTACGGCCCGACCGAAACCGTGGTCACGCCGATGCTCTGGAAAGTCCCGGTCAGCCAACATTGCGAAGCGGCGTACGCGCCGATCGGTCGTGCCGTGGGCGCGCGCTCGCTGTACGTGCTGGACGAAGACCTGAACCCGCTGCCGCCAGGCTTTGCCGGTGAGTTGTACATCGGTGGCTATGGCGTCGCCCGGGGTTATCACGGCCGTCCGGACCTGACCTGCGAGCGCTTCGTACCCAATCCGTTCGCGGCGGGCGAGCGCCTGTATCGCAGCGGCGATCTGGTGCGTTTACGCGCCGACGGTGTGGTCGATTACGTCGGCCGTATCGACCATCAGGTCAAGGTTCGCGGCTTCCGCATCGAACTGGGTGAAGTCGAGGCCAGTCTGCGCCAGTTGCCATCGGTCACCGATGCACTGGTGATCGCCCGCGACAATGCCTCCGGCAAGCAACTGATCGGTTATGTGGTCACCGCGAGCGGCGAGGACATCGGCGATGAACTCAAGGCGGGCCTGCGCACCTCGTTGCCGGAATACATGGTGCCGGCGCAGATCGTTTGCCTCAGTGCTTTCCCGGTGACACCGAACGGCAAGCTCGATCGCAAGGCGCTGCCGGAACCTGAGTTCAAGACCGAGCAATACCTCGCGCCGCGCAACAAGCAGGAAAGCTTGCTCGCGGACATCTGGGCGCAGGTGCTGCAGGTCGAACAAGTGGGCATCAGCGATAACTTCTTCGAACTGGGCGGCGACTCGATTCTGAGTTTGCAAGTGATCTCGCGCGTCAGAAACCACCCGACGTTGCAGATGGACCTCAAGCTGCGCGACCTGATGCGTTATCAGACCATCGCCGGCATCGTCGAGCAGGAAGCGGCGAAGGAGGGCACGCCACAACCGCAAACGGACGTCACGCACATGGCCGCCGAGGGCCTGTTCAATCTCTTGCCGATTCAGGAGTGGTTCTTTGCCGAAGGCATGGCCGAGGCGCATCACTACAACCAGTCATTGCTGTTGAGTGCGCGCCAGCCGCTGGACCTCGATGCACTCGAGCAGGCACTGGGCTGGATCGAACAACATCACGACTCGCTGCGCCTGCGTTTCTCCCACGAAGGCGGGCGCTGGTTGCAGCGCTACTGCGACCGCAGTGAACAGGGCGAGGCGTTGCTCTGGCGGCGCGAGGCGGACAACAGCGAGCAGGTCGAAGCCTTGGCCAACCTCGCCCAGCGCAGCTTGAAACTCGACGACGGGCCGGTCTGGCGGGTGATGCATGTCGCCTTGCCGGATGGCCAGGCGCGCCTGCTGGTGGTGATTCACCACTTGGTGGTCGACACCGTGTCGTGGCGAATTCTGCTCGACGATTTGAAAGTGGCGTACGAGGCCTGCGTGCAGGGGCTCGAGCCGAAACTGCCGATTCGCACCAGCAGTTACCGATCATTCGCCGAGGCCTTGCAGGCGCAGGCACCGGTGATTGCCGAGCAGGAACTGGCGTACTGGCTGGAGCAACTGGATCAGCCGGGCGTCGACCTGCCTTGCGACAACCTGCGCGGCAAAAACCTCGTGCGTCAGCAGGCGCAGGCGCGGCTCAAACTGTCCCGCGAGCACACTGAACAACTGCTCAAACAGGCTCCGGCGGTGTACGGCACGCAGATCAACGACCTGCTGTTGTCGGCGCTCAGCCGTGCCCTGTGCCGCTGGAGTCAACAACCGTCGGCGCTGATCCTGCTCGAAGGCCATGGTCGTGAAGACCTGTTCGAGTCCATCGACCTGAGCCGCAGCCTCGGCTGGTTCACCAGCATGTTCCCGGTGCGTTTGCGCCCGGACAGCGACGACATCGGTCAGTCGATCGTCAACGTGCAGGCGCAGTTGGCGGCAGTCCCGCACAAAGGCATTGGCTATGGCGTGTTGCGGCATCTGGCTGGCGCTGCGGTGTCGCAGCAACTGGCCGAGCTGCCGCAAGCGCGGGTTACGTTCAACTACCTGGGGCAGTTCGACCAGAGCTTCGACGAGCAGGCGCTGCTGGTGCCAGCGCTGGAAGAAACCGGTGACAACTACAGCCTCAAAGCCAATCTGGGCAACTGGCTGGAAATTGTCGGCCAGGTCTATGACGGTCAGTTGGCCTTGCGTTGCATCTACAGCAGCCAGCGTTATCGCGCCGGCACCATGGATGCCTTGATGAGCGATTACCAGCGTGAGCTGGAAGCGTTGATCGAGCATTGCATGGCACGCGCGGGCTGATCGCCGCACGCTCAGTCATCTTCGGGGCGTTGCCGCGGCGCGCCCCTTTTTTGCCGATACAAGGATTTTAGCGATGTCGTTACACCCTGATCTGGAAGCCTTCCTCGACCTGGCCCAAGACAGCCAGGACGCCGGCCTGCCGGCCATGCACCAAATGACCCCGAGCGAAGCCCGCGTAACTTTCGAGCAGACCACGGCGCAACTGCGCTGGCCGGCGCCTGAAGACCTGTTGGTCAGCGAAATCGACACGTCGGCACGCGATGGTGCGCCGCTGGCACTGCGGCTGTATCGCCCCAACGCTGCGGTCTCGCCGATGCCGGTGCTGGTGTATTTCCATGGTGGCGGTTTTGTTGTCGGCAGCCTCGATTCACACGACGGCGTGTGCCGCGAGTTTTGCCAGCGCACGCCGTGTGCGGTGTTGTCGGTCGGCTATCGACTGGCCCCGGAGCATCGTTTTCCAACGGCGCTGGAGGATGGCGAAGACGCCTTGTCATGGTTGGCGGAAAACGCCGTGAGCCTTGGCCTTGATACTTCGCGCGTGGCGTTTGGTGGCGATAGTGCCGGTGCGACCCTGGCCACGGTGCTGGCGATTCAGGCGGTGGTGCAACCGCATACTGTGGCCATCGCGCCGAAGGCACAGTTGTTGTGCTATCCGGTGACCGATGCTTCGCGCGTGCATGATTCGCGGTTGTTGTTCAGCGAGGGGTATTTGTTGGAGAACGATACGCTTGACTGGTTTTATCAGCATTACGCTCGCAGTCCGGAGGATTATCTGGACTGGCGCTTTTCGCCGTTGTTGGCGGAGGATCTGCGGGGGGTAGCGCCGGCGATTGTGTTGTTGGCGGGCTTTGATCCGTTGTTTGATGAGGGGCAGGCTTATGCCGATAAATTGCGGGGGCAGGGGGTGAGTGTCGAGGTTGAGCATTGTCCGGGGCTGACGCATGATTTGCTGCGGATGGCTTCGGTGATGCCTGATGTTTTGCGGGTGCATGAACGCTTGAGCGGGGCGTTGGCGCGGGTGTTGGGTGAATATCCGTTGCTGCGGTAACGGCTGCTTAGGGTTCCGCCCTTACGGCGGGTCACTTTTTACAAACGCCTAAAAAGTAACCAAAAACGCTTGCTCCTGCGTGCGGCCCGCTCGCTGGGGCTCGGGGTTCCTTCGCTGCGGGATCGATCCGGGCGCAGCGCCTACGGTTTGCTTCGCTGCACCTCCTCTCGCTGTGTTTGGCTGCGCCAAACGGT
>NZ_JBAQKH010000053.1:0-1589 GCF_049300855.1 Pseudomonas sp.
ATAGCTGCTGAGCAGTTCTTTCAACTCATCGGTTGACACTGGTCGCGGGGCTCACGTAGCGTAGCTTTCAACCATGGAGTTGAAAGCTTGTGAGGTCGCCATGACGTCCAACGCGCTGTCGCGGATCTTTGCCGCGCTGGCCGATCCGACCCGGCGTGACATGGTAGCCCGGCTTTCGGCGGGTGACGCCACCGTCAACCAGCTGGCCGAGCCCTATCAGCTGACGCTGCAGGCGATCTACAAGCACCTCAAGGTACTCGAGGACGCAGGTGTCGTGAGCCGTCCGCCCGGGCCACAGCCTCGCACGGTGCGGCTGGAAGCTGAGGTTTTCGACCTCATGGACAAGTGGATCGAGCGCTACCGGCGCCAGGCGGAGGAGCGTTACCGCCGCCTCGACGCGGTGTTGGCGCGCATGAACGACGAGACAGGCAACGATTCTCAGGAACAGAAGGGAAGTGTGGCGTGAACACCATCGCCGAAACCACGATCGAGGCCGACCCGAAGGTGCCGGTCATCCGGATGAGCCGCGACTTCAACGCGACGCCCGAGCAGCTGTTTCGGGCGCACACCGATCCTGAGCTCTTCGCGCGGTGGATCGGGCCGAGCGGCATGCAGACGCGCGTGGTCGAGTGGGACGCGCGCACCGGCGGCAGTTGGCGGTATGTATCCACTCGCGACGGTCAGGAGTACGGATTCCGCGGCTGTTTCCACGAGGTCCGGCCCGACCGGATCGTGCAGACGTTCACGTGGGAGGGCCAACCTGATGAAGTCGCCCTGGGAACGCTGTGGTTCGAGGACCTGGGCAACGGACGCACCCGTCTGCACACACAGTCCCTTACGGATAGTTTCGAGGGCCGTGACGCCTGGCTCGCCAGCGGTATGAAGGTCGGCGTCGACGAGGGTTACGCCAAGCTGGAGGAGATGTTCGCGAATGGCACTGTCTGACCACCCCGCCCAGCGGCATCGCGAAATCGGGCGTGCCTTCACGGACAAGGTGAACGGCACCGACTCGTGGGACGTGCCCACTCCGGTGCCCGATTGGATCGCCCGCGACGTCGTGCGGCACCTCGTCGAATGGTTGCCGGCGTTCCTGGCCGGCGGCTCCAGTGTGCGGCTGCCGACCGTACCATCGGTCGACGACGACCCGGTCGGCGCCTGGCACGCGCATGTCGATGCCGTGCAGGCGCTCCTCGACGAGCCGGCGACCGCCAACCTGACGCTCTCCAACCCGCACATCGGCCAGTTGCCCCTAGACCGCGCGATCGACCAGTTCTACACCGCCGACGTGTTCATGCACACTTGGGACCTGGCCCGCGCGACCGGTCAGGACGACCGCCTCGACCCGGACTTCTGTGCCAGGCTGCTCTCAGGCATGGAGCCGCTGGAGGAGGTCATTCGATCGTCCGGCCAATATGGACCCAGAGTGCCGGTCAAGGACGATGCCGATGCCCAGACCAAGTTGCTCGGCTTCATCGGCCGCGATCCACAATGGCCATCTGAGAAACACTGACACCACGTGTTGTGGCGGCGGTGGTGTGTGGTGGTGGGTGGTGACCCTACAGCGACTGACAACGCGCGGTGTATCAGGC
>NZ_JBAQKH010000054.1:0-513176 GCF_049300855.1 Pseudomonas sp.
TCGGCCAGCCAACCGCGTACGTGCAGGGCAGCGGCATGGTCGCCGAAGAACCGGTGATCAAAGGCTTCAAACTGCGCCTGGAAACCCGCACCAGCCGCACCACGCGCCGCGATTACGACTTCGAAAAACCGCGCCTGCAAATGGAAGCCGCCTACAAACCCGAAGGCGCTCTCGATAGCAAAGACGCCGAACCAGATCTGGAAGACTACGACTACCCGGGCCGCTTCATCGACCGCGCGCGCGGCAAGTTCCTCAGCCAGCGCGCCCTCGAACGCCATCGCGCCGACTACCGCCAGGCCGAAGGTCGCGGCGACCAGACCAAACTGGTCAGCGGCCACTTCATGGCCATGTCCGACCACCCGCGCAGCGAGTGGAACGACCTGTGGCTGCTCACCGAAATCTTTCACGAAGGCAAGCAGCCGCAAGTCCTCGAAGAAGGCGTGACCAGCGACACCACCGACAACAAGGACGACTTCCACCAAGGCTACCGCAACACCTTCCTCGCCACCCCGTGGGACGTGTTCTACCGCCCGGCCCTCGAACACCCGAAACCGCGCGTACTCGGCAGCCAGACCGCTATGGTCACCGGCCCCAAAGGCGAAGAAATCCACTGCGACCAATACGGCCGCATCAAGGTGCAATTCCACTGGGACCGCGAAGGCCTCGCCGACGACAAAACCAGCTGCTGGCTACGCGTCTCCAGCTCCTGGGCCGGCGACCGCTACGGCGCCATCTCCATCCCGCGCATCGGCATGGAAGTCCTCGTCACCTTCCTTGAAGGTGACCCCGACCAGCCCCTCGTCACCGGCTGCCTGTACCACAAGGAAAACCCGGTGCCGTACGCCTTGCCGGCGAACAAGACTCGCAGCGTGTTCAAAACGCTTAGCTCACCGGGTGGCGGTGGCTACAACGAACTGCGCATTGAAGACAAGAAAGGTGCGGAGCAGATCTACATCCACGCCCAGCGCGATTGGGATGAAAACGTAGAGCACGATCAGAAGATTCGGGTCGGCAATGAACGCCACGACACGGTGGTGAAGAACAGCTACACAGAGCTGAAGGCTGAAGAACACCGCACCACGATCTCCGACCGCAAGGTTGAAGCGAAGCTGGATGATCACCTGACGATTGGGCAGAACCAGCATGTGAAGTTGGGGACTGCGCAGCTCACCAGTGTGGGGAAAGAGATACACCTCAAGGCTGGGGACAAGATTGTTATTGAGGCGGGGACGGAGCTGACCATTCTTGGGGGTGGGAGCTTTATCAAGCTGGATGGCGGTGGGGTCACGGTGGTTGGGCCGGTGATCAAAATCAATGCCGGTGGGTCGGCTGGGTCGGGCACGGGCATTGGGATTAAGCCGCCGGTGCTGCCGGGGGTGGCGGATAAGGATAAGGCGGGGAGTTTGATGGATCAGGCGTTGTTGAATGCACCGCCTGAGAAAGTTAAACCGAAGGCTTTTTTTGTGTTTTCCGAGTGATCGACATGAATCGTGTTTTGAAGAAGAGCAATGGCATCGCGATAGCGGTTTTCACCGCGTCGCTGTTGAGCCTGTTTCATGGCAGCGCTTATGCGGATGAATGTCCGTCCGAGGACTTTTCCCAGTTTCTGCCGGCGTTTTCTGCAAATGCTGAAACCCAGCAGCGTTTGACTGCGATGACGGTGAAGTCGCTGGTTTTGAAACCTACCGGGGAGAGCGGAAATTTTGATCCGCAAACGACTGGGGTTAAGAGCTCGACGTTGGCATTTCCACTGATGGCACCCGTAGCCACAGGAAAGACCGAAGGTGTCGAGGTCGAAGCGGTTGACGACAGTCATTTCAACGTTGTTGATAAGCGTGCAGGTAACAGCAACATCAAGATCTTCAACTTTTCTCGCCAGGCGTGTTGGGTTCTGGAAGGTGTTGAGGATTGGTCGATTAGTGAGAAAGACCTTGTTGTATCGGGTTCTCCGACCATGAGTACGGCCGAGAGCATTTGCTATCAACGCGCGCGGAGTTTCGAAGGTCTAGGTGGACTGGAAAAGTATTATCTGACAGGAGAGTTTTTCGAGGCCGCGTTGGAAAACTATGTTTGCGCCGCTGCTTCGGGGGATCCTCAGGCGAGTTTGGATGCTGCGAGTTTGAGCCTCTCTGGCATGGCACCGCAGTTGGAATCAGGCAAGGTTGAGTCGCTTTTCAAAGCTGCGGCAACAACCCTCGCGGATGGCGCAGCTTCTCTATCTACATTTTATTGTTACGGAAACAACCCATCCGCAGAAGGTGCTTGCCAACACCCCGATGAGGCCGAAAAAGAACTTATTCGTGCTGCCTCAATGGGGTCGACGGATGCAATGAATTATTTAGGTTACTCCTTCGAAACGGGAGGGCTAGTAACCCGGGATTTATCAAGAGCACTGGCCTGCTATCGCTTGGCAGCGGATAACGGTAATGAAACTGCCCTGAAAAATTTTAATCGATTGAAAGCGCAATCAGCTGAAGACAGCAGCTATTGCTACTAATTTGCAGGAAGCAGAAATGACTGAACCACTTGATTTAAAAAGTAACTACACCGGTGGCGACTACGTTTATAAAATGGGCGGCGATGGTTTTCAAACGAACGCCGCCGGTAAGAAAAAGATTGACTGTTCTCATATGGTTAATCTGCTGCTGACAGGCGCTGGATATAATATTCCGTATGAAGACACCCGTAACATGGATACTTCCAGTTACTACACAACAATTGAGCCACAGAGCGTAAAGCGAGGTGACATCGCCTTATGGATAAATGCCACTCCTAACAAACCAGGTGATCCGATTTTTCATACAGGGATTATCGAGGACTACAACCCCGCTACAGAAGTTGGGCACATATTTGGTGCTCAAAATAGTACAGGGCCAGCGATAACAATATTTGGTCCCAAACCACCCAGTTACTATTGGCCGAAAGCTACAAAATTCTTAAGAGCAAAGGAAAGTTTTCGAACAGGTACAAGCCCTGCACCTGCACCTGCACCTGCTCCTGCTCCATCTGCAGCGGTGCCGTTATTAAATTTTCAATATCCATTTCGAAAAGCAGACGGTAAACAGTTTTCTGATGCGGAAGAAGTATATAAGGTACTTGAGAATGAAACATCCGGGCATTATTTGCTGGGGAGTAACAAGTTCTGGCACGGTGGGATTCACATCAGCAATGCCAGCGCACCTCAATGTATTTTGAACGAACCGATTCGTTGTATGGCTGATGGTGAAGTCGTGGCCTATCGCCTTAACGAAGATTATCTGGAATCTACGTTCGGTGAAAATGAGAAGAAACTGAAGTATTCCAACTCATTTTGTTTGGTGCGACATGAGTATAAATCTGCGCCAAACCCAGAAGAAGGACCGAGTAAAGGCAAGCAAAACAAGTTGAATTTCTACAGCTTGTACATGCACCTTCTGCCCTTCAAGCGTTATCCGCTGACTGAGGAAGAAACTCCGAAGCCTCAAGTGACCATGAAGGTAAGTGACTTCAACGCTTACGACGATTTCCCTGAATCCAGTAGCGTTCAGAACGTTGGCAAGCTCGTTGCGGGGACCAAACTTGAAATACTGGATCAAAAGGCCCTAGGCAACGTTACCTATGCGAAAGGGAAAATTCTTTCAGGTAGCGTTAAAAAGAACGGTCACAAAGTTCGCGAGGCTGGAAAGGAGATCTGGTTCGCATACTTGAAAGACGGAGAACCCTACAAAAACTCCAAACCCGCACGTATATGGCTGGCAGACCCGATCCCGGAGCGTTTAAAGCCAAAATATTGGCAAGGTAAGGTGAAAGGAACCGCGTTGACAAGATTGGATCTTTATCAGGGTCCTATCTCTGCCCAAAATGGGCAGAATGCCGGTGATAAGATTGGCTCGCTGCAACTTAACCCTCAAAGTTCGGTTGAATTTGAAAGCAAAGAGGTACTGAACCTCAATGTTGCAGGGACAATTCGTCGAATGGCGAAATGTACGAGCAGCGGTAGCTTGGCTGGGGATGGAAGCCTTCCTCCCAGCTTCTGGGCGATTGTGGAAAACGAATATGTTGCCTGGGATGTAATCCCGAGTAGCTTCAATTCTGTAGAGCCTGCAAGTACCGGAATCAAGGCAGGTGATCCGATCGGATACTTAGGGCTGACAGAAAACCTCACAGGCGAAGATGGCGGCGTAACCAATAAGTATCAGGTTCATGTCGAGATATTCACTGCTGATATCGACGTAAAAAATTTTCTTCAAAACGCTGCTGGTTTGAAGATAGGTAAACAATATCTGCATCTTTTGGCAGGAGCTGAGCTCAAGAAAAAGGCGCCTGCTACCGGTAGTATTCCGGTCAAAAAGGAGCATGTTGTTGATTTAAGTAAGGCTCCCGTGATCAAGGAAGGCGATGAAAGCTGGTATGACGTCAGTGTGGTGGAAGATGATCAACCGTTAAAGGGACTTGTTAAAAAATCTGGCGCAACGCTCATCACTCAGCACGACTGGGAGAAATTGGGTTTTCAGATCGTGGAAGAAACAAACACCGTTGCCGATGGATTCCTCGACCCTCAAGACATGCCTCAGTTCTTCAAAGATCTTTTCGCCAAAATTGATAAAAACCACGATGGGGATGTTGATCGCAATGAACTCTCTGAGGCATTGAAAAATGTTGATATGAGAGGTCACTGGGCGAAGCTCATTGCTCACCATCCAACTGAGTGGAAGGACAAGGCGGAGTCGGT
The DNA here is from genome assembly GCF_049300855.1 of Pseudomonas sp. Lineage (GTDB taxonomy): Bacteria > Pseudomonadota > Gammaproteobacteria > Pseudomonadales > Pseudomonadaceae > Aquipseudomonas. The sequence goes on from NZ_JBAQKH010000054.1 coordinate 4,712, forward strand.
TAAGTGGAGTAAGTTGGATAAATTACTAGAAGCATCTCCAAAAACGTTGAAGCACGAAAAAGAACGGATAAGCAAATATGTTTTTTGGAGTGAGCTGTCTGGTAAGGCCGCTGTTAGTTCAGATGTAGTTTGGCATTTTCATCCGGTTGAATTCATAAAAAATATGACCGCTAAAAAAATCTGCGAGTGCAATGCTATTGTTAAAGTGACTCGTTGGAATTCTAGCACTATGACCCACTATGGCCCATTACATACCGGTGATAAAGAGTTAGGCAGTGCTCCTCAATGGGATGAGCTAGTATCTGCGGGGAGGATTACAGCGGATGAAAAGAAAATCATTGTTGTCATGTCGGGGAATGAAGCAAAAATCAATGGGGTACAGTGTTATGACAGTGAAGTGATCACTGCGGGAGCGATGCAGAAAACAATGAAAGTCACCGGTGGCGGTGAGCTGCCAGATCAAATTAAAAAATTCAAGGATCAATATCCAGATGCATATGTAGAATTTTTTGAATCTAAAGGTTGGAAATTAGATGAAGCTGGTGTATCCCCGCAATTATATTATCAGGGGGAGGCTCGAGCTAACGGTGCTAAATTGGAAAAGCAGGCGCTAAAAGAAAACCTGCAACTTGGATGTAATGAAGCGACCTTTGGCAAGGTAATTGATTGCCAGCCAGTTTCTGCGATGGCGTGTGCAATTGCAAGCCCGCTATACGTGGAAATACAAATAATGGATTTTATTGATAGGCTGCATGCTGCATTGAGTAAAGTGCCCGCGGGGTACAGCTTTAGTGCCGAAAAGTTATTTAAGTCTCCTTTAGGAAAGGCTGTAGTACTTGATCATGATATAAATAGGCCCGCCTTTGTCAAGGATGATTTAGGTGCAGCGCTCGACACATTTTTCTCCCAGAATCCGGCGGTAAGTAGGAATATTGATACCTGGGGGGCGGCGCACGGCGCGAATGAGCGGAAGGTTCTCGATTTGTATGGTAATAACAGAAGAATGACGAATCCATCTCTCCGTTATAATCACTTAAAGGCAGGGCTTTGAAAATGTTAAAGGCAAAATTTTTTATAGGTACGTGTCTAATTTTTTCAATTGGATCTTTTTGTAATGCCGCAGATTCGAGTGTGACGAGTGCCGATGGTGCGATGCTCAAGTTTTCTTCTTGGGATCAAGGTGCTGCTGTATGGAAGCGCGCTACCTTCTCCAAGATGAACGAAAGCTATGATTTATACGATAGTGGGAGCAAAGCTTCAGTTGGCGTAGGTATTAACTCTGATTCTCTTTCGCCCAGCAAAAAATATGCGTTGGTTCAGCGAACTGTATTTGGAGAGTTGAGCAATGGGCAAGAGGTGGTTGCCACCGAGAATAATTATTGCGATATGGTTTCAATGGATACTGGTTGCGTACTTTTGTCACGCTCCGCTGAAGCGTGTTCTGGAAGTTGGAAAGGGGGAAATTGGTTGACTGATGGGGGAGAGGTGATTGTGCCGAACTTGGAAACGATTTCTCCTAACAACCTAATAAAGTCAGTGGAATTGATTAATAATGCTTCTGCGAAAGGACTTGCTGTAAAAGACCAACTATTCATGGGGGTCGAATCTTATATGAGTTGCTACCCAGCCGGTAAGAACGTCCAAGCCTTGAACAATGTCGGTTTCTATCTAGCACAAGCAGGTGATGATTCGTCCGCACTGAGGATTTATCGGGGAATCGAAGTAGTTGGTAAGCGGACTGTACTGATGCTCAATATCGCGGACTCTTTGTGGAATTTGAAAGAAACTTCCGAGGCTGCGAAATATTACAAAAAATACTCTGACGCCATGATCGCGGAAGGTAAAGCCGGAAAAGTGCCTGCACGCGTTGCTGAACGGGCGAAATAGCGACGCGAGGGAGGTTTCGATCCTGGGCGGCATGGGCACCACCGAGGCGTATGTGCGGTGATTGGTAAAGGGGACGGATTTATTTGTTACGCTCGACCGTTTTGAATTTGGTCGAGAACTTAAATAGATCTGACCCGATTGTCGGTTCTGACTCTATCTTCTGTCGCCGGCCCGTTCAGAATTGAACGGATCACTGATTTTTTTACGGACGCCAAGGAATGCAGTTTTTCAGATTCAGCCTCATTTTTTTACTTTCAATACTGTCGCCTGTGGTCATGGCTGAGGGCACGATGATTGCCACCATCCTTCAGGCTGACTTTTCCAAGGACCCGGAAGTCCGGTTGCTTGTCAGAGTGGTTGATGTGGGTGGTGGTTCGGATACCCCTTCCATTGCGGTTCGTAATCAATGCCTGGAGAGGAAGGCGTCCGCAGAACGTCCTGGGCCGGATCCGTGCTTTTCGATAGAGATCACTGAGAGCAAAAAGCAACGGGCCATTGTTCGGCAAACGCTATTGAATGATCCTCAGCGCACAACCGACCCTATCTATTTGGAAATTGTTTATCGCTCGGAGGTCAGCGAGAGCGATCCGACGAATCACCATCAGCGATCCGCCACACTGAAGATCGAAGAAAACGGCCTCTACAATTGGAACAATGAGAGCGAACAGGCATTGGCGGACGTTGAGTGGTTTCCCTCGGGAAATGGTGTTCTTGATCTGATGGTTCCTGATGCGGATGCATTGCTGAATTCTGTATATCGGGATCGTATGAGTCGGCTGGACGAAAGCGGTCAGAAAGCACTGAGGGAAACTCAAAGAGCCTGGATGAAATTTCGAGATGCGGAGTGCCAGGCCGACCCGAAATTGCATAAATCAGTTTTCGGTGAGTGGTCCGATGCCTGCCTGATTCGCGCGACGATAGAGCGTGCTCGCCAATTGGCTTTGGCACCGGACAAGAACAGACGTTGAAACGGACAAGTCAGAGCATTGGCGCGAAAGCGTCTACTTGGATGAGCATGAACAAACTTTTCTTTCTCTTTTTTGCGCTATTTCCTTTAGGCGCTCAAAGCGCAGTCACCACCGAATCACTTTGCTTCGAACTATCCCAATCGAGCCCGGTAAAGTTCGAACTCCGGACCTACTACGACGAAGCCAGCAAATGGTCCGGTGGTTTCGTGAAGTACGCCAACTCAAGTGAGCCCATTTCCATTGTGTTGACGGATTCTCAGACTGAAGTCCTCGATCCGGACGCGCCTTGGCAGCACACCAGAACCTGGTCCGAAATCGTCAACGGCAAGGTCACGGGGACTTATGAGTTGATGACTCAAGGCTCGCAGATCGTCTCGATGTCTTACACAAAGCAGTCCAGCGGTAAGGCTTATAGCTTCGGAATCAGCACCAGCATCGACTCCTCTCTCGAGTCCGGATGCAAGTGGGAGTAGGGCAGTACATGCAATTCAAAACTCTAGCGGTATCGCTGCTCGGCCTGATGTGGACGATCCCGGCGTTGGCCGAAACCACCACGTTCAGTCCAACCAAAGGCGTCGACGCGACGCTGGTTCTCGAAGGCTCCAAGCTGAACATCGCGGTTAAAAGCGAAATGCACAGCGAGTCGCGAACAATCGATTTTGAAGCCGAAAACGAACTCTATTTGCAGTTCGACGATTTCAATTTCGACGGCGCCCAAGATTTCGCGGTCTGGCAACTCGATGACGGCATGGGCACTTACCACTACTACCGGGTGTTCATTTACCAAGTCAAAACCGGCACCTTCGAAGAGTTGCAGCCGGACTGCGGCGATGGCTTCGTTAACCTGCGCGTCGACAAAAAGCGTAAAGCGTTGCTCAGCACCTACTGGGAAATGAACATACCCAAGCAATGCATCACCCGATTCACCAAACGCAAAGCCTGAATGACTCAAGGATGAACACAGTGAACCGTTTTGTTTTAACCCTGCTGGCCGTACTGCTGCCGGCTTCAGCGGCCTATGCGCAGGACGACTGCAGCCATGTCACCTCAAGCCTGGAAATGGTGCCCTGCTCGGAGGCGGCGAAGAAGGCTGCCGATGCGCAGTTGAATGTCAGCTACAAGCAGTTGATGTCGCGGCTTGAGTCTGACTATCGAGCAGATCCGGCGTTGGGTGCGGAGTACGCGGCGAAGGTTAAAGATTCGCAGCGTGCGTGGTTGAAATTGCGCGATGCGAATTGCCCTTTGGAGGCGTTCGAGATCGAGACGGGGATGCCGGCGCATGTGTTCGCGGTTAACTCGTGCATCGCCAGAATGAGTCGTGAGCGTTCGGCGTATCTGGACAAGATTGCGCCGGAACAGTCCGCGCATCTATCCGATAAAGGCAATGCCAGCGACGCTTGCCCATCCGAGGATTTCTTACCGTTCCTGGCAGTGTTTTCTGCCGATGTCGAAGCCCAGCGCCGGCTCACTGCGCTTACCGTCAAATCGTTGGTGTTAAAACCAAAGACCGAGCCGGGACGTTTCGAGCCTGTGACCACGGGCGAGAAGGGGACAGGGTTGGCCTATCCGTTGATGACGCCTATCGAGTCTCGTAAAACCCCGGGTGTGGTGATTTGGGAATACGATGACAGCCACTCCACTGTTGTGGATCGACGCGCCGGCTGGAGCAATGTCAAAGCCTTCAACTTTTCCCGTCAGGCGTGCTGGGTGCTTGAAGGCGTTGAAGACTGGTCTATTAGCGAGAAAGACCTGGTCGCGGCCAGTACGCCGACGATGAGCAAGGAAGAGAGTTACTGTTTCCAGCGTGCCGAGGCGTTCGAAGCATTGGGTGCACCGGAGGACCAGCCTCGCACCGTTGAGTTGTTTGAGGCCACGCTAGAAAACTTGTTATGTGCAGCGCACTCCGGGGACCCACTCGCCAGTTATAAAGCCGCTGTTTTGAGCCTCTCGGGCATGGCGCCGCAGGTGCCGACGGATACTTTGGAGTCACTATTCAAAGCAGCGGCCACTACGTTGCCGAACGGTGCGATGGGACTTTCCGAGTTTTACTGCGATGGCAACGAACTAACATCCGACGGTCCCTGCAAAAATCCTGCGCTTGCAGAGCAAGCACTGATGGGCGCCGTCAAAATGGGCAATGCCAACGCGATCAGCAAGTTGGGATCTACCTTCGCGAGCGGCGAATGGGGTACCAAAGATCCATCCCGAGCCATGGCCTGTTATCAACTGGCTCTCGCGAAGGGTAGCGAAGGCGCGAGTTTCGGTTTGGAACACTTGAAGAAAAACTCCACCACACCAATCAAACCCAGCTACTGCTACTGACAACCCCCGAAACCCCACGCATTTCCTTTAAACTCCCCACCCCCAAGGAATGCGCTCAGGACACGGAATGCCAGCCCCCTCGAACTCCCTTCGCCCAGCGCTAGTGCTCTGGCTATACGTCGCCGCAATCGTGCACATTCTCGCCGGGCTCACCCTGACCTGGGCCGGTCACTCCGGTTTACTCGACGGCTATCTGCACACCCTCGAACTCACATTCTGGGGCGCCGACCCGGTGCCCGCCGCCGGCCACGAACAGCAAGTCTGGTGGCTCGCGCTGTTCGGCGCGACGCTGCAAAGTTATTCGCTGTACATGCTTGCGCTGGTGCACTTGGGCAATCGCTTGAAAGCCCCGGCAGTCTGGGGCTGGTTGAGCGCCGGCATCCTGGTATGGGCGCCGCAGGATATGTGGCTCTCAGCGCAACAACAGGTTTGGTCGCATCTATGGCTAGATGGTTTTGCATTGCTGGTGTTGTTGCCGCCACTGTTCTGGCTGTATCGGCATGACCGCCGAAACGCTTCTTCAGTAAAGGCACCGAGCCAATCCAGCCCGTTTGCCGGTGGCGCTTTCAAACGCGTGCTGATCACCGGCGGCACCGGGTTTATCGGCGAAGCCTTGGTCAACCAACTGTTCGCCGCCGGCCACTCGGTCAGCGTACTGACGCGCGATCCATTGAACGCGGCCAACCTGTTCAACGGCCGCGTCCGCTGTGTGCATTCGCTCAGCGAACTCAGCCACGACGACACCTTCGACGTAGTGATCAATCTCGCCGGCGCCCCCGTCGCCGGCCCAAGCTGGACTCCCAAGCGTCAGGCGCAACTGCTCGCCAGCCGAGTCGGCACCACCGAAGCGTTGATGACTTGGCTGAGGAACACCAAGCACAAACCAGCACTGTGGATTCAAGCCTCGGCCATCGGTTTCTACGGCGTGCGCGATGCCAGCGAAAGCCTCGACGAACACGCCAGCCAGGGTGACGGCTTCATGGCTGAACTCTGCGCGGGTTGGGAAGCCGCCGCGCAACCGGCCACGGAATTTGGCGTGCGTCAGGTGCTGCTGCGCCTCGGCGTGGTGTTCGGCCCGGGCGGTGCGTTGACGCCGTTGCTGCTGCCGTTCCGTCTGGGTTTCGGCGGGCGCATGGGTGACGGTCAGCAGATCATGAGTTGGGTGCATCGCGACGATGTGCTTCAGGTGATCGCGCGGGCTTTCAACGATGACAGTCTGCGCGGCACCTACAACATGGTCGCGCCCGAAACGGTCAGTCAGGCAACGTTCGCCGAGCAGGCCGGCAAAGTCCTCAAGCGTCCGGTGTGGTTGCACATTCCCGCCGCGCCAGTGCGTGCAATGGCGGGGGAGATGGCGCAGCTGTTTTTCGACGGTCAGCGCGTGGTGCCGCAGCGTTTGACCGAGGCCGGTTACACGTTCCGCTACCCAACCCTCGACGCCGCTCTGCGCGATCTGACCTGAGGATCGCTCATGAGCAAGCCGTTGATGTACCTGCTGGCCGGCAACGGCAGCGCTGCCGATTGGTGGGATGACGCACTGCCGCACTTCCAGCGCTACGACGTGGTGCCGCTGGAGTTGCCGGGCTTCGGCGCCAATCCGCAGCCACCCTGCGAAGATCTGGCGGACTACGCGCAGACCTTGTTGGCGATGACGCAGAAGGGCAGCGCGATCATGGCAGTCGGGGTCAATGCGTTGCTGGTGCTGCACGCGTTGCAGCGTCGGCCCGGGCACTTTTCGCGCAGTGTTCTGTTGGCGCCGGTTGGGGCATTTTTGTGGCAGCGTCGATTGCCGGCGCTGATGTCACCGCTGCCGATCCGCAAGACCATCCACTGGCTGCTGTCGAACAAACCCACGCTGTTTGCGCGCAAGTTCTCCCACCAGACCTGGACGCCTGCGCAGTACCAGCGCATGGGCGCCGGCTATGCGCGCTGCCGTGCGTTTGTGCCGCACTGGGATCTGATTCGCGCCGATACGGCGTTGCCGCTGCTGGAGTGGATCACCGATCCGGTCGAGCTGGTTTGGGGCGATCAGGACGCCGTGCTGGGCATCGAGCAAGCGGCGGCGTGGTCGGCGATTCTCGCCCGCGCTGATCTGACCATCAGCCTCAAACCCGGTTGGGGTCATTACCCGTGGATCGACTCGCCCGCGCAGTTCGCGCATTGGCTGGAGTCGGGCGAGCGCGGGTTTGTCGCGCACACCAAGGGCGGGCGTTTGCGTCTGGCTGAATTGGCGCGGCAAGTGGTGCCGGCAGCGCTGACCCTCAACGATTACACCGATCCGCGTCTGCCGGCATTTCTCGCCGCCCAACCTGATGTGACCTGGGCGGTGCGCTCCTCCAGTTATGGCGAGGATCAGGCCGATTCGGCGAATGCCGGTTTGAGCACCACCTATCTGCGCGAGCCGACCGCCAATGTGCCGAAACGCATTGCCGAACTGACGGCCGAAGGCGTCGAGGAAGTGGTGGTGCAGCGCTTTATCACGCCGGTAGTGTCCGGGATCGCTTTCGTGCGCCATCTCTCGGTAGAACTGGAATGGGTGGAAGGCCATCTCGAATCGCTGGCCGACGGTCACGTCAGCCCCTCACGGGCAACGCTTTCGCGGCTCGGCGATGCCTGGCGCAGCGGCACATTCACGCCATCCCACGGCTTGACCGAAGACTTGCTGTGGCGCTTTCTGCAAGACGTGCTGCGCGTGTTCCACTACGTGCCCGGCGACGTCGAATGGGCTTGGGATGGCGCGCAACTGTGGTTGCTGCAATACCGGCCAATCAGTGATTACGGCTGGCGCCGCCACCTGACCGCCGCCAATATCGCCGAGATCCTGCCGCCGCAACCGAGCGTGCTGGTTGAGTACGCCCAGCGCCGCGCCGCCGTAAGCATCCCAGCGATCATGGCGCGGTGGGATGCGCGGGTGTTGCAGGACAACGAGCCGTTCACCGCAGTGTTCGGCGGCGCGTCCTACATCAACAATGATCTGTTTCTTGCCCGGCTGGCCGACTGGGGCATCAGCGCCGCGAACTACGCCGGTGAAGTCGGTGGCGCGACTCCGCATTTGCCATGGCAACCGCTGAAGATGCTGCGTTCGTTGCCGCTGTTTTTGCGTATGCAACGCAAGGCTCGCGGGCATTTGCTGAATCTTGAAAACGGCTTGCAGCGCTTCGATCAGGAACTGGCCGAACTCGTCGCCCAAGCTGCCGATGGTAAACAACTCGCAGACTGGTTCACCCGGTTTTACGTGTTCGTGGTGCAAGGCAATCTTTGCATCGCTACAGCGCTGGCCAGCAGTGGCGGCGACTGGTTCGGACGCCCGCCGACCGCTTACGACAACCTTGAAAACAGTCCGCATCGATTGCCGTGGGAAACCGATCCAGCCACACCTCGACCCGCGTCGAGTGAGCTGCCATTACAACCATTCCCGCAATGGTCAGGGCTGATCCGCCTCGCCCATTCGAGCGGCCTGCCGGGCTTGCGTGGCTACTACCTGCAAGTGCGCGAGTGGTATCGCGACAACCTGATGCGCATCTTCTTCCGGCTTCATCACGCCATGCCACTGGCGGACCGCGAGCATTGGTTCGCGCCGCATCCCGACGTGCGCACCCGCGACGGCAGCTTCTGGCAGGACGGTCGCGAAGGTGCGGAGCAGGCCACCGGGTTCATGATTTATCCGGGGCAGGTGCAAGGCATCCTCGGCGCCGACATCCTGCTCGAAGACACCCTCGATCCGGGGCGACACGCGCATTACCAGACGGCGCGGGCAGTGATTGCGCGGATGGGCGGACGCTTGTCGCATGGCTCGACGTTGCTGCGGGAGCTGCGCAAGCCATCGGCGGTGATGCCGCAGGTGGATCCGGCGTGGGTGGGGTGTGAGGTGTTGTATCGGGATGGTGAGTTGGAGTTGATCAATTCGAAGGATAGGAAGTGAAAACACTATTGTTGCGTATGAACTGGCTGTCACTGGTAGCGGGCAGTCTCTTGGCAATTTCAACCGCCATGGCCTTCGCTGCCGATCCAGCCTTCAAGGATTATACCGTCACGCCAGTTTTCAACGGCCCCAACCATAAGCTGGTGCCGCAAGAGAACAGCAACCCAATGATGGATCAGACACGGGTGCAAGCCCTGAAAAGCAAGGTCAACTTCGCCGGCCATTACATCCTGCACAGGCTAGGTTGTGGCGGCAGCGCCATTTGCGGTGAGGTGCTGGACGCCCAGACCGGTGAAGTGGTTGGCGGTCTACCGAATGCTTACGACGGCAGCACCTTCGGCATGGTTTACCAACCCGACAGCCGCTTGATCATCGTGTCCGGCATCACGCTCGACGGTGAGCAAGACTCCCAAGGGAATGCGTTGGAAAGCGGTAATCGGGATCGTTACTACGAGTTTGTGAACAATGAGTTTCGGCTGCTGAGCATGACCGACGTAGAATCGTCGCCGATGGATGATGAGTGAGTGGATGAACCGGTTTTTCATTCGGTCGGTGCTGATTGCGCTTTCGCTATTACCTCATTCACTGCCCGCGACTGCCAGCGAAGGGAGTTGCTACGGCTACCTTACTGAGCTTGTCAGGAGCAGCGATTTTCCGTTCCGTTATGTCGGCAAGGACAAGGTCAATTTGCTGATCGACGAAGACGACGGTGAAGTAGTGCGCGCTCAGTTGTTTTTCGACACCGACGGCAGCGGCACGATTGGCTGGATCAAATACACCCCGGCTATCCACGAATTGCTCAACACCTCGGCCGAGCTGGATGAACCGGTGGCGTTGTCATTCGACGCCAAGTTTGCGGACGGCTATGCGAAGTGCTTGGCGGAACAACAGGCTGGTTAACGGCGAAAAGGATTAGCTATGGCCAGCCTTAAGTGGGTGTTGATGATCGGCAGTTTGTTCAGCGCTACCAATGTCTTTGCCGTTGACCCGCCAATAGTGGGAGCCGCCGGAAACACAGTGACGTTCCAGGCTAAAAAATGGACGTCACCCGTCGTGGAATCTACCACTGCCTGGTTCACTGCGAATGGAAAAACGTTCCCGTTGTTCCATGCCGGCATTGCTGCCCAGGCTTATCCCGAATGGCTCAGCCCTGACAAAAAATTTCTACTGGCGACTGCGGTGGAGTACGGCGTAGTCATCGGTGAGAACGGTGAGGAAATAGCGACATCACAAGGGCATTGCGATGTGATCTCGATGGAAACCGGTTGTGTGCTTGCTGAGAGTTACGAGCGGTTTTGTGAGGGAAAATGGGTAGGCAAGCAATGGGTTTCCGAAGAGGGCGGGGTGCTCAATCCTGTCTTGGAGACTAAGTCACCCAAGGACCTGCTGAAATATGCTTCGAGTATCGAGCCCGCACAGTCCCGCGCAGAGTCCATCGAATCGAGCCTGAACTTTCTAAGTCCAGAGTCCTACATGGCGTGCCATCCCCCGGCGCAAAATGTTCGGGTCTACAACGACCTCGGTTTTTATCTGGCCGAGGGCGGTAACGATGAGCTGGCGTTGAAGTTTTATCGCGGCGTTGAGGCCATTGGTAAACGCACGGTACTGATGTTGAACATTGCCGACTCGCTCTGGCGCCTTGATCGCAAAGATGAAGCGCAGCGCTATTACAGCCAGTACCGCGACGCGATGAGCGCCGATGGCAAGGCGCAGAAAATACCCCAACGTGTCGTTGAGCGATCTGCCATTCAGGGAGTGAAAAATTGAACATGTTTGCGCGTTTTATCGCGTTGTCCTTTGGGTGTCTGTTTGCCTCCTGCGCGATGGCCGGAGACGACTGCAAAGAAATCACCGTGAGCGCCCAGGTCGATCGGTGTGTGGAGGCAGCCCGCAAGGAAGCCGACACGCAACTCAATGCCAGCTACAAGAAACTGCTGGGACGGTTTGAGACTCAACAACGGCGTGACCCTGAGCAGGGTAAGGCGCTGGTCGCAATGGCCAGAGAGTCCCAGCGCGCCTGGATCAAGCTGCGCGACACCACCTGCCCACTTGAAGCCACGCAAATCGAGCCTGGGGTGGCAGCGCATGTCACGACGATCAACAACTGCATGGCCAGACTGAGTCTGGAGCGTGCGGCCTACCTGGACACAATCGTCGCTGATGAGCCGGGTAATGTGGTCGATCTCAACAAGGTGTACCTGTCCGGCTCCCAGCGCTTCGGCGATATCGTGGCACGTTATGTCAGCACCTTTGGCAGCCCATGTCTGACGGTCCAGATACTGGCGCCGAACGGCGGTTGGAGGGTGCTGTCCTCCAAGCGGTTTTGCAGTTTCGAGGGCAAGGCATTTTGGACGGACTATGCCGATGCCGGGTTTGAGGATCATGTGTTTGCCGAGGATGGGTTGCACGTGACGCTCAGTTTGATGGAGCTTCGCGGGCTCGGAGAGAAGCGCCTTGCCTGTGTGATACCGATTCAGAATGAGCAAATCAAAGAGCTGAAATGCGGCGCGCCTGAATCATCGTAAAACCATCAGCGTAATCATTTGAAGATTGATCAACAGGGAAGTGAGTGGAATTGGCCAAGCTCTTAAGTTGTATGGGTGCGTTCGGGCTCATGGTTGGCCTGTCGGCTCAGCCGTCATTGGCGGAGGATCCACAAACCATTGGTGAGTTGCATCCACCAGTAGTTGCTTCCGTAGGCGATCAAAAGATCACGGTGTTCTTTTTGAAGAACAACCTTAAAGATCTGGAGAGGGTGATTCACGTGCCTGATGCCGAAATTTTCTATGCACCCATAAATACGGTGACGCCTTCGTTGAATTATGTGTGGAAGGTCGAAGGCGAGCAGATCGCCTCGGTGTTCTTTTTTGAGCGCAAATTCCCTGAGCGGGCGGGGAAGTCCATGTTTGTTCTGACGGAGTCACGTGAGTCGAACAGCGGATTTCGGGGCGTTTCCTATTCAACCCAGGAGTTGCACCTCGTCGAGAGTGGAGGTCGGCTGTCTTTGGAGTTTTTTCGCGGCAATGCCTATCCCCCTGAATTGCAGAACTGTTATGAAGGTCGTGACTTGGATAAAGGGGTAGACGTGGAGTGCGCATACAAAGACGCGGCAAGTATTAAGAAGTTTCTGGCCATTCAGGATGCGAAGATGATTGCTGATTCAAAACTGGATCAGGACAACCGCCAGAAGCCAATCAAAACCTATGGCGACTCGGCCGACACCACTTGCCCTTCGACCAACTTTGCAGCATTTCTCACAGCCTTCTCCGAGCGCGTCGATGTGCAGAAATCCTTCGTCCAGCAGCCACTGAAAATGATTACAACTGTCGCCGGCGATCCCGAGCCCGAGATGGAAAAGCGCAGTCTCAGTGGCGATCAACTTAAGTTTCCTGTCATTCCGGATCAAGCAAAGCGAGAGGCCGAGGGCCTGACGTTGACCGTCAAGGAAGCGCGGGACAAAAAAGCGATCGCGATCCTGCAGAAGCCGGATACCGACTATGTCTTCGAATATCGGTTCGTTCGTGGGCAATGTTGGCGGCTGGAAGAAGTGGCGGATTATGCGCTTTAGAAACGCCGCGCTCATCGGCATAAACGCCTTCAACAGAACGGATTCAGAGGGATTTGTGAAGAAGTTATTTTTAGTGCTGTTGTTGGTGTTGCCGTTGGCGGCCCACAGCGAAGTTTCTACACAGGTGAGGTGCTTCCACTCGCTGGAAGGCAAAAACATCAATTTTGAGTTCAGAACCTATTACGACGTGGCCGCCAAATGGAGCGGCGCAAGTGTCAGGTACAGCAAGTCGAAGAAAGCCATTACTTTGGTTCATCACCGAACCGAAGAGTACGTCATGACGGAGAGCGGGCCCTACGAATTCACGACGACTTGGGTGGAAGTTTCAGACGGTGCAGTGACGGGGCAGTATGTCATTGCAACGCAAGGTGCTCGGGTGAACTCGATGCGCTACACGAATTACAAATCCGGCAAGCAGTATTCGTTCGATGAGGACTTCAGTATCGAAGCCTCTCCGGAGACGGGTTGTCAGTGGGGATGAAATCTTCAAGAAAGGGGACTTAACGTCCCCTTTTTTCATCCGCAAATCTCGTTACGACGTGGCTCAATCTCACCCCGTCCTGCCGTTGAGCGATGGCGTAAGTGGCTGAGGCTAGAGGGCCGCGGATTGCTCGGACCAGATAATCAATGTCAGGGTATTTCTGTTGATGTTCAAAAGCCTTCAAACGCCGCTACGCTCTCGACCTTGAAAATTGCCAGTGGTTGTCCATGTCCAAGAGTCGAGGGAACGGGTATCGCTACCAGATTTGGCGATCTGAAGCGCGCAAGGCAGCGGAAGATCTGGCGCGTGGGAACCAGAACCTCATAACCAGAGGTATTGATACAACTCGAATTCAGTACGAGCCCATTACTCCCGTTGCCATCGAAGCGGCCGATCTTTGGGGAGATGAGGCTACCTTGTACCCGTGGCACGATGTGCACCAATGGAAGCAAGCAGACACCCGTGGTTTTGACGTCTCGCTTTGGTTCGATCAAGAATTATGTGGGTTATGTTATGCGTCGCCTCGCAAGAGCAAGCTGTGCATCAAGATTGTGATTCTGGAGGGTAAGCCGGACAGATCTCATCCGTTGCGAGGCACCGTGGCTGCTTTGGCATTAACCGCGATTGAAAACTACGCGATCTTGATTGGCTGTACGGAAATTGAAGTTCAAGAACCAGCCGCCGCTGCTATACCGTTGTATGAGAGTTTAGGGTTTGGCTTTGATCCGACGGGCCGGCTTGTTATTGGGGTTGAGCGGTAATACTATCCAGTCAAATTACGAGACCCGAGAGGTTTCCATGAAAAAGTCCAAACATGAACCCAAGCCTATGATGGCTGCTCGGTTCCAGGCTGAAGCTCGTGAAGTTTTGGCCAAGCGCTCTGGTAAGCGCAGCCGCTTTCTGGATGTTGCGTTGGCCAAAGGTTCTGATTTTGAGCCAGTCGGTCGACTGGCCGGCTGAAGGTTTCGGATTCAAAAAAAAACTGCCGTGATTGGCAGTTTTTTTGTGCCTGGATTTTTACAGGCAGTTGCAGAAAGGGGACTTAACGTCCCCTTTTTTCATCCGCAAATCTCGCTACGGCTTGGCCGCCACGCTTCGCACTTCAATCTGGTCGAGCGTCCCTTCCACCATCAATCTCACCCCGTCCGCCATCCTGCTCAGGGCCAGCGCCACCGAGCGGCGAGAGCCGTGGAGGTCGTCGGCGAGGTCGCAGGCGATGACGCTGATGGACAGGAGGTCTTCGGAGGCGTTGGCCATGAGGGCTTCGGCGTCGGTGCCGGGGGAGAGTTTGAAGAGGCCGTTCTCACGTTTGGGATGTGGATCGACGGCTGGTTTGAAATGGTGGTCGAGGGCGCGCTCGGCGGCTTCGTGGAATTTCTTTGATTCCAGAGATTCGTAGGGCGAAATATCCGGGTTTTCTGGGGGATTGGGTGTTGGTTTGATCATTCGGTCTTACTCCAGTTTAAGGAGCCGACACCGTTTCGCTCGCACTTCGAAAGTGGTGGCAGCTGTGCATAGGTGTGCAAGACCGGTGGAGTAACCCGGCAGACCCGAAGGCCTCCCATACACAGCCGCCATAACGATCCGCGAGCATAGGAAAACGCTCGGCGAATTGCCATAACCAATGTGTACTCCAACCGGACTTGCACGTCCGTATCGCCAATCTGCGGCGACACACAGAGCCTATCGATAGCCAGCCAACTCGCCTAGTTCATGGACAGCACCGCACTTTGCAGGAAATTTCCCATAGATTCGCGGGCCGGAAGATCAAAAGATCGCAGGCTTCGCCGGCTCCTACAGGGATGTGTTTCAACAGGTGTAGGAAAGGTGAGTGGTGAGACGCGGAGCGTCTCGGGATGCATTCCCACGCGGAGCGGGGGAACGATCAGGGGGGGAACATTGAACCGTGACTTGGCAGTCATCGTGCGGGAATTGGTCTGCATCCTCTTCCAACAGTGTCAGATACTGGCGTTATCGTCCGAATCCCTTACACTGCCCCGGCCGTTCATTTTCCTTTTGAGGCTGTGCGCATGAAATTTCGTTTTCTTCTGTGGATGATGGGTTTGTTGATGGGTAAGGCCAGCCGGACAAATCCTGCGTTCCAGCAGCAGTTGGGTGACAAGGATCTGGTGTTTCAGTTGCAGACGCTGGACGGGAAAGTGGCGCGGCATTTTGTGGTCAAGGGTCAGCGCATCACCAGCAAGTCTGGCGTGGTGGCAGAGCCGGCGTTTGCGATTGCGTTTAAAGATGCGGGTTATGGCTTTGCGACGATGCAGGCGAAGAACAAGCAGCTGGCGTTTATGCAGGGGATTCAGGACAAGTCGATCCAGCTCAAGGGCAATCCGGCGCTGGTGATGTGGTTTCAGGGGTTGATGAAGTATTTGGTGCCGAGGAAGGCTAAGCCTAAGGCTTGAGCCTTTGGTGACGCGGAGCGTCACGGGATGCATTCCCACGCGGAGCGTGGGAACGATCAGGGGCGGTCTGGTAGACCGAGTTGGATTCTTCGCGAGCAAGCTTTTAGGCTTGGCTGAACTGCGAGGCCAGTTCGCGTAGCAGGACTTCGGCTTCGAGGACTTTGCTGACGACGTCGTTGGCCTTGTCGCGAGTCAGGCCGACGCGTTCGAGCAGGGCGTCGGGGATGTCTTCGTCGGGGCCGGAACCGATGCCGCGACCGCGCAGCAGGCGTACGGCCAGGCAGACAAGGTTCGGGTATTCGGCGTAGGCGCCGTCGTAGCTTGGGTCGTGCTGGAAGCGCAGGGCGGTTGCCAGTTCGTCTGGCATGTCCCAGTAGCGCATCAGCCACGAGCCGATCTGTTCGCGGCTGATACCGAGCAGGTGTTGCTCGATGTAGCTGTGGCACAGGTGCGGGTTGACCTCCAGGTGGCGGCAGATCAGCGAGAAGTGCGGCGGGAACACGTGGGCCAGCAGCAGGTAACCGAAGTTGTGCAGCAGGCCGGCCAGATAGGTCAGGCCGGCTTCCGGGCGCTGGGCGCGCGGCATGGCGCGGGTCAGGCCTTCGATGACGGCGGCGGTGTAGATCGACTGCTGCCAGTACGGCGTGGTGTGTTGCGGGTGGTCTTTCGGCAGGCTCAGGGTCTTGCCGAGGGCCAGGCCCAGCGCCAAGTTGATCACCAGATCGAAACCCAGCACGCGGACGATTGCGTCTTCCACCGAACGGATCTTGCCCGGCGAGGCGTAGTACGGCGACGCCGCCCAGCTCACCACTTGTGCGGCCAGTGCCGGGTCGGTTTCAACGACGCCGGTGATGTCGTCGATGGTGGCGTTGGGGTCGACGCGCAGTTTGATGATTTTTTGCGCGGTTTCGGCCAGCGGTGGAATCTCGATGGTCGCTTCCAGACGCTGCTGGATGCGTCGCGCGGTGAACGCTTGCACGGCCTGGGTGATTTCCTCGCGGTCATCGTCCGGGCGGTCGAGGTTCGGGCGGATGCTGCTCAGGGCTTCGCCGAAGTTGGCGGCGCTGGCCTTGGTCAGCATGGTCTTGAAGTCTTCGCTGGCGATTTCCAGCAGCAGGCCCGGTTCGCCGGAATTGATCAGCAACTTCGGTTCGCGCAGCAGGCTTTCTTCGTAGAGGCACGGCGAACTGGTGAGCGCCGGCAGGCCCGGTAGCAGGCTCAGGCTGTGTTTGCCGAGCATCTTTTCCAGGCGCTCGGTCGAGACAGCGGTCAGGCGCCGGCCAGTCAGTTCGGCGAGGCGATTGAGATCGAGCAATTGGCTCTGCGGAAACAGCACCATCAGCGCGCCGACGGCGTCGTCCAGCAACACGGCTTGTACCTTGCGCGATGCATTGAGGCCGTGGTGGTCGAGCACTTCTTCGTAGGCGATCCCGAGTTTGCCTAGCAGCAGCCGAATGACAGACGGCGCGTGCGGGGATTCGGGGGCGAGAGCGGCTTCGGTCATGATCTGTATCCGTTTTTGAAACAATGGCAGGAGTATAACCAGCTTGATCAGAACGATCTGTCAGAAACTGCGACGGTGCTCACACTTGGCCGTATTGCTGCCCGTGGCGCAACCAGCGATCGAGTAATGGGCTGACGTGGGTTGGCCAGCGTTCCAGCAGGGCTTGCGCGGCGTCGCGGACGGCGGGCAGCAGGTCGGCGTCGCGCATCAGGTCGGCGACTTTGAATTGCAGCAGACCGGTCTGGCGGGTGCCGAGCATTTCCCCGGGCCCGCGCAGTTCGAGGTCTTTTTCGGCGATGACGAAACCGTCGTTGGTCTCGCGCATGATGCCCAGGCGCTGGCGGCCGATCTGCGACAGCGGCGGATGGTAGAGCAGCACGCAATGGCTGGCGGCGCTGCCCCGGCCAACGCGGCCGCGCAATTGGTGCAGTTGCGCGAGGCCGAGACGCTCGGGGTTTTCGATGATCATCAGACTGGCGTTGGGTACGTCGACGCCGACTTCAATCACCGTGGTCGCGACCAGCAGTTGCAGGTTGCCGGCCTTGAACTCGGCCATGACGGCGGCCTTCTCGACGGGTTTCATGCGCCCGTGAATCAGCCCGACTTTCAGTTCGCCGAGGGCTAGAGTGAGGTCTTCGAAGGTGGTTTCGGCGGCCTGACAGGTCAGCTCTTCGGATTCTTCGATCAGCGTGCACACCCAATAGGCCTGACGGCCTTCGGCGCAGGCACCGCGTACGCGTTCAATGACTTCGACGCGGCGGGTGTCGGTGACCAGCACGGTATTGACCGGGGTGCGACCGGGCGGCAGTTCGTCGAGGATCGAGGTGTCGAGGTCGGCGTAGGCGCTCATCGCCAGCGTCCGTGGAATTGGTGTCGCGGTCATGATCAGTTGATGCGGACACATGCGCCCACCGACGCCTTTCTGCCGCAGCGCCAGACGCTGCTGCACGCCGAAGCGGTGCTGCTCGTCGATGATCACCAGCGCGAGGTTCTTGAACTGCACTTCGTCCTGAAACAGCGCGTGGGTGCCGACCACCATCGGTGTGCCGCTGGCGATCTGCTCCAGCGCGGCGACGCGGTTCTTGCCCTTGAGCTTGCCGGCCAGCCATGCGACTTCAATGCCCAGCGGTTCGAGCCAGCGCTTGAAAGTGATGAAGTGCTGTTCGGCAAGGATCTCGGTCGGCGCCATCAGCGCGACCTGATAGCCAGCCTCCAGCGCTTGCAGTGCAGCGAGGGCGGCAACCACGGTTTTGCCCGCGCCGACGTCGCCCTGAATCAGTCGCAGCATCGGTTCGTGCTGACTGAGGTCGTAGGCGATTTCGTTGCCGACGCGCTGTTGCGCGCCGGTCGGGCTGAAGCCGAGGTTGGCCAGGTATTTCGGCGGCAGCTTTTTCGCTTTCGGCATCGCTGGCGCGCGCAGCGAACGCATGCTTTCGCGTAGACGCTGTTGCGACAGTTGATGGGTCAGCAGTTCTTCGAAAGCGAGGCGATGTTGCGCCCAGTGATGGCCGAGGGCGAGTTCGTCGACGTCGGCATCGGCGGGCGGGTTGTGCAGGTAGCGGATCGCATCGGCCAGCGGCGCCAGTTGATAGTCGCGGGCGAGTTCGGTCGGCAGCCAGTCGGGCAGGGTGTCTGGCTTGAGCAGGGTCAGCGTCTGCAGGCATAACTGACGCAGGCGTGCCTGGGTCAGGCCTTCGGTGAGCGGGTAGACCGGAGTCAGGGTTTCATCGACTGGCGGCGGTTCGTCACCGGTAATGGCGCGGTATTCCGGGTGGTAGATTTCCAGCCCTGATGCGCCGGACCGGGCCTCGCCGTAACAGCGAACGCGGGTGCCGCGCTTGAGGCCTTCTTTCTGTGCGTTGCTGAAATGGTAGAAGCGCAGACTGAGACCGCCGGTGCCGTCCTGCAGACGCACGACAAGGCTGCGCCGGCGGCCCATGACCACGTCGGCGCCGCTGACGGTGCCTTCGACCACGGCATCCTGTCCCGGCCGCAAATGGCCGATCGGCACCACGCGGGTGCGATCCTGATAGCGCAGCGGCAGGTGGAACAGCACGTCCTGGAGATTTTCCAGGCCGACTTTGGCCAATTTCTCGGCCATGGCTTCGCCGACACCCTTGAGTGCCGTCACCGACACTTGCGACAGCTCCGTCATGACGCTCGCTTAACCGGCTGTAACCGGTGCCGCTGGCTTGGCCACCGAGCACAGGCGAATGGAGTCGGCGAGGATCTCGATGGCTTTCGGCCGTGGGAAACTCGCGCGCCAGGCAATGGCCACGGTGCGGAACGGCACCGGTGGCGACAGTGGGCGCACTTCGATCACGCCCGGGGCGTAGTGATGGCTGTCGACGGCCGACAACGGCAGGATCGAAATGCCCAGACCGGACGCGACCATGTGGCGAATGGTTTCCAGCGAGCTGGATTCGACCGTGGTGTGCTTGGCGCCGTCGTTGCCCTTGGTCAGGGTCGGGCAGGCTTCCAGCACTTGATCGCGGAAGCAGTGCCCTTCACCGAGCAGCAGCAGGCTCTTGTCGTTGAGCAGGCCGGCATCGATGGTTTCTTTTTGCGTCCACGGGTGCTGCGCCGGCATCAAGACGTAAAACGGCTCGTCGTACAGCGGCAGGGTCAGCACGTCGGCTTCGTTGAACGGCAGGGCGATGATGATCGCGTCGAGCTCGCCGTTGCGCAGTTTGTCGCGCAGCACGTGGGTAAAGTTTTCTTCGATGTACAACGGCATCTGCGGGGCGACCCGGTGCAGTTGTGGAATCAGATGCGGGAACAGGTACGGGCCGACGGTGTAGATCGCGCCGACTTTCAGCGGCGCGGTCAGCTGGTTCTTGCCGGCCTGGGCCAGTTCGCGGATGCCTTGTGCTTGCTCCAGCACTTTCTGAGCCTGGGCGACAATGCCTTCGCCAACCGGGGTCAGGCGCACGGCGCTTTTGCTGCGCTCGAAAATCAGCACACCGAGTTCGTCTTCAAGCTTTTTCACGCCCACCGACAGGGTCGGCTGGCTGACGTGGCAACGTTCGGCGGCGTGGCCGAAATGCTGCTCTTGGGCGAGGGTAACGATGTAGCGTAATTCTGTGAGGGTCATAGCAAGCGTCCATGAAGATGCGGGCCAAGCATACCGGCTGCAATCGATAGACGCACGTTATCAGACTGAGTGGGGAGTGCGACACCGGGCAATGTAGGTTTGCCGCGCGCACATACGCAAAAAGGCACCTTTCGGTGCCTTCTGACTGGGTTCTCTTGGCTGGCGGAGAACCGTGTGGGAGCTGGCAAGCCAGCTCCCACAGTTATTGCGGTGTTCCTTAACGGCGGCGTTCGAGGGAATAAACAAACGGCGCAACAATTTCGATCGAGCCGTTGTTCAGCATGTCAGCCGGTGGCTTGGGCAGCGGTTGTGCGCGGCGGATCATTTCCAGGGTGGCCCGGTCCAGATCAGCGTTGCCGGAGCGGCCCACCAGTTCGAACGACAGCACATTACCTTCGCCATCTACCACAAAGCGCAGACGGTTCAAGCCTTCCTTACCGCGTGCCTGAGCACTGGCCGGGTACTTTTTGTACTTGGCCAAATGCGCGAGCAGGGTGCCTTGCCAACTGGCCTTGGCAGCCATCTGAGCAGGCGACGGACCCGGTGCAGGCTGGGCGGATTTCTCCGTTGGTGCCTGGGTCGGTTGCGTGTCGGCCGGTTTCTCCTCGGAAGGTTTTTCCTTCGGTGGATCAGGCAGCTTCTTCTCGACCGGCTTCGGCGGTTTAGGCTTGGGCTTCGGCTTGGGTTTCTGCACCGCGATTTCAGCTTTCGGTGCTTCGGCCAGCTTCGGAATCGGCAACTCTTCCACCGGAGCCGGTGGCTGCGGCGGTGTGACGACTTTCGGCGGAGCAGGCGGTGGCGGGGCCGGAACCGGGGCCAGCTCGACCATCATTGCCTGCGGCGGCAACTCGATGGGCGGGCGGGCGGTCCAGTTCAGCGCCAGCGCGATGGCCAGCGCATGAACGCCCAGCACCACGGCCAGGCTACCGCTGTAACGCGTCAGCTTATGGCGCGTCGTGATCATTTTTTGGCTGCCGTCTCAAGTCCGACCAGACCGACCTTCAGGTAACCGGCGCCGCGCAACTTATCCATCACGCTCATCAGGTCGCCGTAATCCACGCCTTTATCGGCCTGGAAGAAGATCGTGGTGTCTTTCTTGCCCTGAGTCTTGGCGTCGAGCACGGCGCCAAGGGTCTCGGGCTTCACTTCGTCTTCACCAATGAACAGGCGCTGGTCAGCCTTGACGCTGAGGAACACCGGTTTCTCTGGCCGCGGCGCCGGTTTGGCGGTCGAGGCAGGCAGGTCGACTTTGATGTCCACGGTGGCCAACGGAGCGGCCACCATAAAGATGATCAACAGCACCAGCATCACGTCGATGAACGGCGTGACGTTGATTTCGTGGTTCTCGGCCAGATCGTCGTCTGCGCCTTCTTTCAAATGCAGGCCCATGGCCGATTACCCCACTTTAACCATGTGCGGCTGCGAGCTGCGCTCAGGCTGGTGGTCGAGGTCGCGGCTGACCAGCAGCAGGACTTCTGCCGATGCGTCGGAAACCTGCGCCTTGTAACCGGCGATGGAGCGGGCGAAGACGTTGTAGATCACTACCGCTGGAATCGCGGCAACCAGACCCAGTGCGGTGGCCAGCAGTGCTTCAGCAATGCCGGGCGCGACGACAGCAAGGTTGGTGGTCTGGGTTTTGGCGATGCCGATGAAGGAGTTCATGATGCCCCACACGGTACCGAACAGGCCGACAAACGGCGCGGTGGAACCGATGGTGGCGAGGACGCCGGTGCCGCTGCTCATGTTGCGACCGCAGGCCGCTACCAGACGTTCGAGACGGAAGCTGACGCGTTCCTTGATGCCTTCTTTCTCGCGGCTGTTGACCGACAGGCGCATCTCTTCGAGCGCGTCGTGCACCAGCAGGTTGGCGAGAGTGCCTTCCTTGCCGGCGGTGGCGCTGGCTTCTTTAAGGGTGGTGGCTTTCTTCAGGGCGGCGATTTCGCCACGCAGACGACGCTTGGCGCCCATCAGCTCGAAGCCTTTGGCGATCCAGATGGTCCAGGTGATGATCGAAGCGATGGCCAGACCGATCATCACGATTTTCACGATGATGTCGGCGTTCTGGTACATGCCCCATGGCGACAGGTCGTGGGCCATGCCCAGGCTGTTGTCGGCTTCGAGAACTTCAGGGACATCGGCAGCGTCAACCGCTTGCACCGGATCGGTAGCGGCCGGGGTAGCAGGAGCGGCGGCTGGTGCGCTTTGCTCGGTGGCGGCTGGCGTTGCAGGTGCCTGGGCGTCGGCGAAAGCGGCGGTCGGTGCCAGCATCAGGCTGAGCAACAGAGCCGCCACCGCGCTCCAGGCGCGAGGTCGATTGGTTGGCGAAGCGGGGATTTGATTACGTGTCATGCTGGCCGGACCTGAGATAGAAAAACGGTGATGCTCTACCAGGCCTCGTAAGGCCGAGAACAAAAGTGACGTGCATTATTGCAAGTAATTCTTGTTAACAAAAGTAATAGAGTATCTTTTTTTCCTTCATTGCTAGCCGCTCGTCCTGTGCCAGCGCTAGTCTGTGCCTTTCCGATAGGAGTTTTTTGATGTCCGCGCCTTCTGTTTTGATTGCCGGTTGTGGTGATGTCGGCAGTCGTCTGGCCAAGCAATTGCTGGCGGCTGGCTGGGAAGTTCATGGCCTGCGTCGGGATGTTTCGAAGCTGCCTGATGGGGTGATCGGCGTTGCTGGCGACCTGTTCAACGAAGACTGCCCGGCGACCTGGCCGGTGGGGGCGGTGGATTATCTGGTGTATTGCGCTGCAGCGACTGATCACGATGAGGCCGGTTATCGCGCGGCTTATGTGCAGGGTTTGCAGAATGTCCTGAGCTGGCTGGAGGATTACGGTCAAGTGCCTGAGCGACTGATCTTCGTTTCCAGCAGCAGTGTGTATGGGCAGCAGGAGGGTGAGTGGGTTGATGAGACATCCGAGACCATTGCTTCTGGTTATTCCGGGCGGTTGATGCTGGAAGCGGAGCAGGTGGCGCTGAACAGTGGCATTCCTGCGAGCATCCTGCGTTTGACCGGCATCTATGGCCCGGGCCGCGAATGGCTGTTGACTCAAGTGCGTCGCGGTTATCGCGTGGCGGTCGAACCGCCGCTGTATGGCAATCGGATTCATGCTGACGATGCGGCCGGGTTGCTGGCATTCCTGTTGGAGAAGGCTCGGCAGGGCGTGAAGCTTGAGGATTTCTACATCGGTGTCGACGATGCACCGGCGCCATTGGCGGAAGTCGTGGGCTGGTTGCGTGAGTATCTGGGCGTTACCGAGTGGGCGGAAGATGCCAGCGTGCGCCGTACCGGCAGCAAGCGATGCAGTAATGCGCGGGCGAAAGCGTTGGGCTGGACGCCAACGTACCCAAGTTACCGCGAAGGTTATGCCGCCATTTTAGAAGGGCGCTGCTGACTTCCAAACACCACAAAACGAATGTGGGAGCGAGCTTGCTCGCGAAGAGGGCTTAACATCCAACATCTCTGTTGGCTGTTGCACCGCATTCGCGATCAAGCTCGCTCCCACATTTGATCTTCAGCGGTTTCAGAAGCGGGTTACTGTTTTTCCAGCAACCACTTGCGCTCACCTGCGGTGAACTGCGGTTGTTCGTCCGCTTGAGCGGTGTTCACCGCTTGCAGGATTTCCAGCTCTTTGCCCTTGCGCACAAAGATCCAGTTATTGCCCTGGCCGTTCTGCTGCAACCACATGCTGTCGTTGGTGCTGCTCATCGATGCGCAGTCACCCGCCAGGCACAAGGCATAACGGTCGGCACCCGGCAAACCGGAAACCTGGCCATCGGCCTGGAACTGCACCGTTTCGCCTTCGCCCTGTCCACTGGCGATTTTCCAGCTGCCGCCCATGTACGCGGAATACAGTGCACGTTCGAAGCTGGCGCCAATCGGCGCGCCTTCCGGCACCGGAATCTGTGCACGGTCGAAAACCTGCTCGGGTTCGTTCTCGCTGGCGGCTTGCTGCAGTTGCCCGCCGTCGCGTTTCAGCTCACTGGCGGAGCTGCCATAGAAGTCGACTTTCCAGGCGCCGGATTTCTCACCCAGCAGCCGTCCTTCGACGTTCTCAAAACCGTTGGTGTAGCGGGCCTGGCCGGCCTTGGTGTTGACGTCCCACTCAAGGTTCGGGCCGTAAGCCTGAAGCGCTTCGCGCAGGGGGCCGCCCTTGGCTGCGGCATCGATCGCCACCTGATTGATCCAGGTGCCGCTGATGTCACGGTCGGCAGGGTTGCTGGCGCAGCCGCCGAGGAAAATGGCGAGCAGCGGGAGAGCTAGCGCTTTGCGCATGGTGGAATCCTTTCAAAACCTTTTCTTGCAGCAGTCGGCGCGGCGTTTGAAGGCCGCGCCGTGCGCATCACTCGATGACCAGAATGGCATCCATTTCAACCTGCGAACCCTTTGGCAGGGCGGCAACGCCGATGGCGGCGCGGGCCGGGTATGGCTGGTCGAAGTACTTGCCCATGATCTCGTTGACCTTGGCGAAGTGGCTCAGGTCGGTGAGGAAAATGTTCAGTTTGACGATGTCCTTGAACGAACCGCCAGCCGCTTCGGCCACGGCCTTGAGGTTCTCGAACACCTGGACGGTCTGGGCTTCGAAGCCTTCAACCAGTTCCATGGTTTTTGGGTCCAGAGGAATCTGACCCGACATGTAAACGGTGTTGCCAGCCTTGATCGCCTGGGAGTAAGTACCAATGGCGGCCGGGGCCTTGTCGCTGGTGATAACAGTCTTGGTCATGTATGACTCCTTGTTAGGGTTGCGTTATGCACGCATGCGGGTGATGCGAATCACCCCGGTCAGGGCGCGCAGCTTCTTGATCACGCGGGCCAGGTGCACACGGTCGTGGACGCTGACCACCAACTGGACCACGCTGATGCGACCATCGCGTTCGTCCATGCTGATTTTCTCGATATTGCCGTCGGCCGCGTTGACGCTGCTGGCCAGCAACGCGATCAGGCCGCGCTGGTGTTCCAGCTCGACGCGCAGTTCGACGTTGAATTCGCCGGTGACATCCTTGGCCCACGAGAGCTGGATGCATTTTTCCGGGTTGTGCCGGATTTCGCTGATGTTGCGGCAGTTGTCCAGGTGCACGACCATGCCTTTGCCCGCCGACAGGTGCCCGACAATCGGGTCGCCCGGAATCGGCGTGCAGCACTTGGCGTAGCTGAGCACCAGGCCTTCGGTGCCGCGAATCGCCAGCGGGCCTTCCGGGCTTGGCAACTGTTCACCTTCGCCGAGCAGCCGTCGGGCAACGACGTAAGCCATGCGGTTGCCCAGGCCAATATCTTCGAGCAAGTCTTCGATCAGTTCGAGGCGGTACTCGGTGAGCATCGCCTTGACGCGTTCGGCCGGGATCTTCTCCAGCGAACTGTCGAAACCATTGAGGACTTTATTCAGCAGGCGTTCGCCGAGGCTGATGGATTCGGAGCGGCGTTGCAGTTTCAGCGCATGGCGGATGTGCGTGCGCGCCTTGCCGGTGACGACGAAATTGAGCCACGCCGGGTTCGGTCGTGCGCCGGGAGCGCTGACGATCTCGACCGTGGAGCCGCTTTGCAGCGGTTCGGACAGCGGTGCGAGACGACGGTTGATCCGGCAGGCGATGCAGCTGTTGCCGACGTCGGTGTGCACCGCGTAAGCAAAGTCGACCGCCGTGGAGCCTTTCGGCAGCTCCATGATCCGGCCTTTTGGCGTGAACACGTAGACCTCGTCCGGGAACAGGTCGATCTTCACGCTCTCGATGAATTCCAGCGAGTTGCCGGCACGTTGCTGCATTTCCAGCACGCCTTTGACCCACTGGCGGGCGCGGGCGTGAGTGCCTTTCGGCTGCTCGTCACCGCTGGATTTGTACAGCCAGTGGGCGGCGATGCCGTTGTTGGCCATCTCTTCCATTTCGCGGGTACGGATCTGGATCTCGATCGGTACGCCATGCATGCCGAACAGCGTGGTGTGCAGCGACTGATAGCCGTTGGCCTTGGGGATCGCGATGTAATCCTTGAAGCGCCCCGGCAACGGTTTGTACAAATTATGTACAGCACCCAGTACGCGGTAACAGGTATCGACCTTGTCGACGATGATCCGGAACGCATAGACGTCCATGATCTCGTTAAAGGCCCGACGCTTGCCGCGCATTTTCTTGTAGATGCCGTAGAGGTGTTTCTGGCGACCGCTGACTTCGCCCTGGATACCGTCGATAGCGAGGCAATGGCCAAGGGATTCTTCGATCTTGTTGACGATTTCCTTGCGGTTGCCCCGGGCGCGCTTGACTGCCTGGTAGATCCGCGCGGAACGCATCGGGTGCATGGCCTTGAAACCGAGGTCTTCGAATTCGATGCGAATCGCATGCATGCCCAGCCGGTTGGCGATGGGCGCGTAGATTTCGAGGGTTTCCTTGGCGATCCGGCGGCGTTTTTCGCCGGACAGCACTTCCAGCGTGCGCATGTTGTGCAGGCGGTCAGCGAGTTTGACCAGGATCACGCGAATGTCGCGCGCCATGGCCATGGCCATTTTCTGGAAATTTTCAGCCTGGGCTTCGGCCTTGGTCTCGAAATTCATCTGGGTCAGTTTGCTGACCCCGTCGACCAGTTCGGCCACGGTTTCACCGAACTGCGCTTGCAGCGCTTCTTTGGCGATACCGGTGTCTTCGATCACGTCATGCAGCATCGCCGCCATCAGGCTCTGATGGTCCATGTGCATGTCGGCAAGAATATTGGCCACGGCAAGAGGATGCGTGACGTACGCCTCGCCGCTGCGACGGCGTTGACCGTCATGGGCTTGTTCGGCGTAGAAATACGCTCGGCGGACCAGGTTGACCTGGTCGTTGCCGAGGTAGGTCGATAAGCGATCGGCGAGGGCGTCTATGCTCGGCATGATGATTCCTGCCGTAAGCTGTGACCCCGCGCCGTGCTACGTCGACCAGGCATAGGCTTAGACGGCCTCGTTGGACTCGTCCTCGAACGCTGCGAACAGCGGTTCATCCTGGACGATTTCCTGCTCGGCGATGAACTCGTAGCTCATCAGGCCTTCAGCGATTTCACGCAGCGCTACAACGGTAGGCTTGTCGTTTTCCCACTGAACCAGTGGCTCTTTGCCGCCGGTGGCCAGTTGACGGGCACGTTTGGTAGAGAGCATGACCAGCTCAAAACGGTTTTCCACGTGGTTCAGGCAGTCTTCAACGGTTACGCGGGCCATGGTATTCCTCGGAGCGAATGCAATATGCGCGCTGCCCGGTTGGGCGAGCGGACTCAACAGTTTAAAAAATCACCAGCGATTAGGGAAGCGCTGATTTTTTGACCAAGCCCTTCAACGCGCTGCAAGCACCAATGTAAAGCGCTTGCAGCGGTTTTGGGAAGCACTGATTAACCGAGCAATTCGGCCAGTAATTTGCCGTGAAGCTGCTGCTGGCGCTTCTGAATCAGCTGATTGGCGCGGAAAATCGCCTTCAGATCGTCCAGTGCATCGGCAAAATCGTCGTTGATGATCAAGTAGTCGTATTCGACGTAGTGGCTCAACTCGCTCACCGCTTCACGCATCCGCCCGTCGATGATTTCGTCGCTGTCCTGGCCTCGGTTGGTCAGGCGCGAATGCAACGCTTGCAGTGACGGCGGCAGGATGAAGATCGAACGCGCCTGCGGCATCAGCTTGCGCACTTGCTCGGCGCCTTGCCAGTCGATTTCCAGAATCAGGTCGTGACCGGCGTCCAGAGTTTGTTGCAGGTGGCTTTGCGAGGTGCCGTAGAGGTTGCCGAAGACTTCGGCGCGCTCGAGGAAATCGCCATGCTCGCCCATCTTCACGAACGCTTCACGCGAGACGAAGTGATAGTTCACGCCGTCCACTTCACCCGGGCGCATGGCGCGGGTGGTGTGCGAGACGGAAACGCGAATTTCCGGTTTGGCGTCGGTCAAAGCCTTGACCAGGCTGCTCTTGCCCGCGCCCGATGGGGCGGAAATGATGTATAGGGTGCCGGTGCTGTGGGTCATGTCGGGGTTGCCTTACTCAATATTCTGCACTTGTTCGCGCATCTGCTCGATCAACACCTTGAGGTTGACGGCGGCTTGGGTGCTGCGCGGATCGAAGGCCTTGGAGCCCAGTGTGTTGGCTTCGCGGTTGAGCTCCTGCATCAGGAAGTCCAGGCGACGCCCGGCTGCACCACCGGACTTGAGCACCCGGCGCACTTCGATGATGTGGGTGCTCAGGCGATCCAGTTCTTCAGCCACGTCGCTCTTTTGCGCGAGCATGACCATTTCCTGTTCCAGGCGCTGCGGATCCATCTCTGCCTTCATGTCGGCAAAGCGGTCGAGGACTTTCTGGCGTTGGGTGGCGAGCATCTGTGGCACCAGCTCACGCAGGGTCACGACGTCTTCTTCGATCGAAGTCAGGCGCTCGTTGATCAACCGGGCCAGCTCCGCGCCTTCGCGCTCGCGGCCGGCCTTCAACTCTTTCAGACCTTGATTGAACAGGTCCAGCGCGTCGGCGTTCAACGCCTGAGGGTCCGTCGCATCACCGACCAGCACGCCGGGCCACGCCAGCACTTCCAGCGGGTTCAGCGCTGCCGGGTTTTTGATCAGGCCGGCGATAGTTTCGGCGGCAGCGACCAATTGCGCGGCGCGGTCGCGGTCGACTTGCAGCGGTTTGCCGGTGCTTTCTTCGGTGAAGCGCAGGGTGCATTCGAGTTTGCCGCGCGACAGGCCTTGACGCAGCGCTTCACGCACCGCGCCCTCGAGGTCGCGGAGCGATTCAGGCAGGCGCAAGTGTGGTTCCAGATAGCGGCTGTTGACCGAGCGCAGTTCCCAGCTCAGGGTGCCCTGTGCGCCGGCTTTCTCGACGCGGGCGAAGGCGGTCATGCTGTGCACCATGGCGGTGACCTCGCAAATGCAGATCGGCGCGAAACCTGAGTTCCGCTGGCGCGATATCAATGAATTTAAGCCGACTGGCAGCAAAGGCGCAGGATTGTAGCGCAGTGCGGCGAATGCGCCCAAACACACGGTGTGACAAAGGGCTGCAGCCCGTCGGTAATGCGTGTTTCAGGGCCTTCGATCGTCGGTCGGGATTTTTAACGAGTGCCCAGGCGCGGTGCAGCGCTCTATAATGCTCGGCAGTTTTCCGTCCCCAGTACAGGTATTCCCTATGAAACGTCCAAGTGGTCGCGTTGCCGATCAGCTCCGCTCGATCCGCATTACCCGCAACTACACCAAACACGCCGAGGGATCCGTACTGGTCGAATTCGGTGATACCAAAGTCATCTGCACCGTCAGCGTCGAAAACGGCGTACCGCGTTTTCTCAAAGGTCAGGGCCAAGGCTGGTTGACCGCTGAGTACGGCATGCTGCCGCGCGCCACTGGCGAGCGTAACCAGCGTGAAGCAAGCCGTGGCAAGCAAGGCGGGCGCACCCTGGAAATTCAGCGTCTGATCGGTCGTTCCCTGCGTGCTGCGCTGGACATGTCCAAGCTGGGCGACGTGACCCTGTACGTCGATTGCGACGTGATCCAGGCTGACGGCGGCACCCGCACCGCTTCGATCACCGGCGCCATGGTTGCACTGGTTGATGCGCTGAAAGTAATCAAGAAGCGTGGCGGCCTGAAGGGCGGTGATCCGCTCAAGCAAATGATCGGCGCGGTATCGGTCGGTATGTATCAGGGCGAGGCCGTGCTGGATCTGGACTATCTTGAAGATTCCGCCGCCGAGACTGACCTCAATGTGGTGATGACCAGCACCGGTGGTTTCATCGAAGTGCAGGGCACCGCCGAAGGTGCGCCGTTCCAGCCTGAAGACCTCAATGCCATGCTGGAACTGGCCAAGAAAGGCATGAACGAAATCTTCGAACTGCAGAAGGCTGCGCTGGCCGACTGAGCAGGTTCGTAACCTGCAAGGAGGACGCGATGAGTGACGAGCAAGAGCTGCTGCCCAAGCCGAGCCAGGAGGTTCGCCAATGGGCAATGCTTTGTCACTTGTCCAGCTTTTTGGGGAGCATGTTTCCATTTGGCAATCTGATTGGGCCACTGATCCTCTGGCAGGTGAAGCGTGAGAGTGACGCGTTTATCGATGCGCAGGGCAAGGAATCGTTGAACTTCCAGATCACCATGACTATTGCCATGGTCATCAGTGTGGCAATGATGGCGGTGCTTATCGGGTATGTTTTGATTGTTCCGGTGGTTGTGTGTGCATTGGTACTGCCGATTGTGGGTGCGGTGAAGGCTAATAAAGGGTTTCCCTACCGTTATCCGTTCACTTGGCGACTGATTAAATAATCGTCACGCCTTGACGCAATTCGAAGTGTTGAATAAATGCCCTGACTTGTCAGGGCATTTGCGTTTTTGCAATTAAATAAGCAGCTACAGGGTGTAGGAATAGTCTGTCTGCGATCAGCGGTAGCGTGTGAATTTATATATATTCCGTTCTTACATCTTTGGTCACAACTGTGCGCCTGCATGCGCGCTCATATCCTTGGCAACGGGACTTGGCGGTTGTTAAAGTTGCCCGGCGTGATATTGCTTCTGAAATATTTCGATATATTCAAGCCATCGAAGGTACTTGAATTCCAAATTAATCAGTGTTGAGACAATCAGCCGATTCATGGGCGTGTCCAGGTAAAAAGTTCGCCTTTGAATATTTAGCCAAGAACAATCCAAATGATACAGCTCGATTTTTATGGAACGCTGGTGGCCGCGTCTCTGGTGCTATTGCTGGGGCGCGGACTTGTTACACGTGTTGGTTTTATGCGCAGTTACAATATTCCCGAGCCTGTGGCAGGCGGCCTGGTAGTTGCCGTGGGTTTGTTGTTATTGCGAGCGTTTGATATTGAGGTGCGTTTTGAAACGTCACTGCAAACGCCTTTGATGCTGGCTTTCTTTGCCACTATTGGTCTGAGTGCGGATTTTGCCAGTCTGAAGAAAGGCGGGCGGGTCGTGGGGATATTCCTGTTGGCCGTCACCGGGCTATTGGTGGTGCAGAATGCGATGGGTATCGGGCTCGCCACAATGCTCGGGCTCGACCCCTTGATGGGTTTGCTGACAGGCTCGATCACTCTGGCGGGCGGTCACGGTACCGGTGCGGCGTGGGGTACGGTGTTCAGTGAGAAGTACGGTCTGGCGTCTGCCTCCGAACTGGCAATGGCTTCCGCGACGTTCGGGCTGGTGCTCGGTGGCTTGATCGGTGGACCGGTCGCTCGTTTGCTCATCAAGCGCGTGGAAGTGCCTGGATGCAATCAACAGGATGCGCCGCGACTGCCCAAGGGTTTTGAGCAGCCGAACAAAGAGCGCTCGATCACACCGTTTTCGTTTATCGAAACGCTGGCGCTGATTGCGGTGAGTCTGCTGGTTGGCAATCTGTTGAATGGTTTTTTGCACGGAACGGCGTTCGAGTTGCCGACCTTCGTCTGCGTCCTGTTCGTCGGCGTGGTGCTGCGTAATGGTCTTTCGGCGCTTGGCCTGTATCAGGTGTTTGAGCGTGAAGTCTCGGTGCTCGGTAATGTCAGTCTGTCGTTGTTCCTGGCGATCGCCTTGATGTCGCTGAAGTTATGGGATCTGGCCGCATTGGCCTTGCCGATTTTCATCATTCTGGCTGTGCAGGCGCTGGTCATGGCGCTGTTCGCGATCTTCGTGACGTTCCGGGTGATGGGGCGCAATTACGATGCGGCAGTGCTGGCGGCCGGGCATTGCGGCTTCGGGCTTGGCGCGACGCCGACCGCCATTGCCAACATGCAAGCGGTGACCCAGCGCTACGGGCCCTCGCAGATCGCATTTCTGGTGGTGCCGATGGTGGGGGCGTTCTTCATCGACATTATTAATGTCGTGGTGATCAAGCTGTACTTGATGTTGCCGTTCTTCGCCGCCGTTTGAGTTCGATTCCGCCTCGAGCGCAGGCATAAAAAATGCCCGTATCTTGCGATACGGGCATTTTTTAGCCGCGAAACGACGCTTAGATGGTCAGCGTCCAGTCGTAGTCGACGATCAGCGGCGCATGCTGCGAGAACCGTGGCTGACGTGGCAGGCGTGCGCTGCGCACGAAGCGGCGCAGCCCTGGGGTCAGGATCTGGTAGTCGAAGCGCCAGCCCAGATTGAGCATCTCGGCCTGCTCGTTGTCCGGCCACCAGCTGTACTGGTCGCCTTCACGGCTGACTTCGCGCAACGCATCGACATAGCCCATGTTGCCGACAATCTCGTCCATCCAGGCGCGTTCTGGCGCCAGGAAGCCCGGGGATTGCTGGCTGTCGCGCCAGTTTTTGATGTCGAGCTTTTGCTGCGCCACGTACAGCGAGCCACAATAAATGTACTCGCGACGTTTGCGTCGCTGTTTGTCCAGGTACTTGCCGAAGTCGTCCATGAGCTTGAACTTCTGGTTCAAGTCCTCATCGCCGTTCATCCCCGAAGGGAGCAGCAAGGTGGCAATACTGACTTTGTCGAAATCTGCTTGCAGGTAGCGCCCGTAGCGGTCGGCCGTCTCGAAACCGAGACCGCTGATGACAGCCTTCGGTTGCAACCGCGAATACAAAGCCACGCCGCCTTGGGCAGGGACTTCAGCATCGCAGGCATAAAGGAAGTAGCCATCCAGTTGGAAGGCTGGGTCATCCAGTTCAAAGGCGGAGGCACGGGTGTCCTGCAGGCAGATGACGTCGGCATTCTGTGCTTGCAGCCAACTGAGCAAACCACGCTCGACTGCAGCCTGAATACCATTGACGTTCACACTGATGATCCGCATAAATGGCCCCAAAAATCGCGTGCGTGTATGATACACGGCGTCAAGCTAATTAGCTAAATCCGTGGTATTTGGGGTTTTTTTCATGCAAGCGTATCAGCGCGATTTCATTCGTTTTGCCATCGATCGCGGCGTTTTGCGCTTCGGTGAGTTCACCCTGAAGTCCGGGCGCACCAGTCCTTACTTCTTCAATGCCGGCCTGTTCAACTCGGGGTCGGCCCTGGCGCAGCTGGGGCGTTTCTACGCGGCAGCCATCGCTGAGAGCGGCATTCCTTTCGATGTTCTGTTCGGCCCGGCCTACAAAGGCATCCCGTTGGCGGCGACCACCGCTGTGGCACTGGCCGAGCATCACGACCGTGATCTGCCGTGGTGCTTCAACCGCAAGGAAGCCAAGGCCCACGGCGAAGGCGGCAGCCTGGTCGGCGCGCCGCTGACTGGCGATGTGCTGATCATTGATGACGTAATCACGGCCGGTACGGCAATCCGCGAAGTGATGCAGATCATCGCTTCCCAGGACGGTGCCAAGGCTGCGGGCGTGCTGATTGCGCTGAACCGTCAGGAGCGTGGCAACGGTGAGTTGTCGGCCATTCAGGAAGTCGAGCGTGATTTCGGTATCCCGGTGATCAGCATTGTTTCGCTGAATCAGGTGCTGGAATTCCTCGCTGATGATCCACAGCTCAAGCAACACTTGCCAGCCGTGGAAGCCTATCGCGCCCAATTTGGCGTCTAGCGGCGAAGCACTGTGGGAGCGCAGGGCAAAAAAAGACCCCGTTCAGTCAGGCTGAGCGGGGTCTTTTTTGTTTGCGTCTGCGCTTAAGGACGCTTGCGATTGCTGATCAGCGTACCCACACCAGTGTCGGTGAAGATTTCCAGCAGGATCGCGTTCGGTACACGACCGTCGATGATCAACGAGCTGCCCACGCCGCCCTGAACCGCTTCCAGTGCGCAGCGGATCTTCGGCAGCATGCCGCCGTAAATGGTGCCGTCGGCGATCAGATCGTCGACCTGTTGCGTGCTCAGACCGGTCAACACGGTGCCCGACTTGTCCATCAGGCCGGCGATGTTGGTCAGCAACATCAGCTTCTCGGCTTTCAGCGCTTCGGCGACTTTGCCGGCCACCAGGTCAGCGTTGATGTTGTACGACTCGCCGTTCTCACCGACGCCGATCGGCGCGATGACCGGGATGAAGTTGCCTTTGACCAGCAAATTCAGCAGTTCGGTGTTGATGCCGACCACTTCGCCCACCTGACCGATGTCGATGATTTCAGGCTGGGTCATCTCCGGGGTCTGACGGGTGACGGTCAGTTTCTTCGCGCGAATCAGCCCGGCATCTTTACCGGTCAGGCCGATGGCGCTACCGCCGTGACGGTTGATCAGGTTGACGATGCTTTTGTTGACTTGGCCGCCGAGGACCATTTCCACCACGTCCATGGTCGCGGCGTCGGTAACGCGCATGCCATCGACGAAGTGGCTTTCGATCGACAGACGCTTGAGCAGGTCACCGATCTGCGGGCCGCCACCGTGCACGACCACCGGGTTGATGCCCACGGCTTTCATCAAGACGATGTCGCGGGCGAAGCCGGTTTTCAGCTCCTCGCTTTCCATCGCGTTGCCGCCGTATTTGATCACCAGGGTCTTGCCGACATAACGTCGGATGTAAGGCAACGCTTCGGACAGGACCTGGGCGGTATGGGCGGCGGCTTCGCGTTCGAGGGTCATGCAGGGCTCCGGGTGGATCAGAACGGTAGTTGGAGATCAGGTGCAACGCGTTTCAATTGGGCGTGGAACACGTCCTTGATGCGCTGCAATTCAGCCTCGTCATCGGCCTCGAAGCGCAGCACCAGCACCGGCGTGGTGTTGGACGCGCGCACCAGGCCCCAGCCTTTGGCGTAATCGACTCGCACGCCGTCGATGGTGGTCAGGTCAGCGCCTGCGCCCCATTGTGCGTCGTGCAGTGCATCAATGATGCTGAATTTGCTCTCTTCGGTCACATGGATATTGATTTCCGGCGTAGAAATATCATTCGGGAAGGTCGCAAACAGTTCTTCCGCGGTGGATTTTTCCTTGCTGAGGATCTCCAGCAGCCGTGCGGCGCTGTAGATACCGTCGTCGAAACCGAACCAGCGCTCCTTGAAGAAGATGTGCCCGCTCATTTCACCGGCCAATAGCGCACCGGATTGTTTCATTTTCTTTTTGATCAACGAATGACCGGTCTTCCACATTAGCGGGCGACCGCCGTATTCCTTGATCAGCGGCACCAGGCGACGGGTGCATTTGACGTCGAAAATGATTTCCGCGTCCGGGTTGCGCGCGACCACGTCACGGGCAAACAGCATCAGCAGACGATCCGGATAGACGATGCTGCCGGTGTTGGTCACTACGCCGACACGGTCGCCGTCGCCGTCGAACGCCAGACCGATATCGGCGTTGGTTTCTTTGACCTTGGCGATCAGGTCGACGAGGTTTTCAGGCTTGCCCGGATCCGGATGGTGGTTGGGGAAGTTGCCGTCGACTTCGCAGAACAGCGGGATGACTTCGCAGTTCAGCGCTTCAATCAGTTGCGGGGCGATCACGCCGGCCGCGCCATTGCCGCAGTCGACTACCACTTTCATGCGCCGCGCCAGTTTGATGTCCTGGACGATTTCGGTGTTATAGCGGTCGAGGATTTCGACCTGGGTGACGCTGCCGGTGCCGCTGCTCAAATTGTTGCTCTTGAGGCGCTCGTGCAGGGCCTGGATCTGTTCGTTGGCGAGGGTGTCGCCGGCGATGACGATCTTGAAGCCGTTGTAGTTCGACGGGTTGTGGCTACCGGTGAGCATGACCCCGGACTTGCCGGCCAGCACGTTGGCGGCGTAATACAGCGCCGGCGTCGGCACCAGGCCGACATCGCTGACGTGGCAGCCACTCTCGGCAATACCGCGAATCAGTTCGGCAACCAGCTCAGGGCCGGACAGTCGACCGTCGCGACCGACGGAAACGTTCGGCTCGCCTTGGGCGAGGCTCTGCGAACCGATGGCGCGGCCAATCCAGTAAGCGGTTTCGGCATTGAGGAATTCCGGCACGGTGCCGCGAATGTCATAGGCGCGAAAAATGCTGTCGGGCAGCTTCGGGGCGATCTTGGCTGGGGTGCTCATCTGCACAAATGCTCCATCTCGAAAGGGGCGGGACAGACCGACGAATCGTTCGACGGCAGGCTCAAACTGAAGGGTATGACGGCGTTTTCGACAGAGAGTTCGTGGTGCGAAAGGGCCATGACGCCTCGACTGGCGTGGCTTTCGGCCGGCAAAACCTTGATTTACGGTGTGAAAACCTGCTGCCGATGTCGTGCATTTTTTGTGGTGAGGGGATTTATCCCCTCACCACAATAATTTCTATCCGGTTACTTCGTGCCGGTGTGGCCAAACCCGCCGGTGCCGCGCTCGGTTTCGACGAACTCTTCAACCATTTCGAAGTGCGCCTGTACGACAGGCACCAGCACCAGCTGCGCCAGGCGTTCGCCGACGGTCATGGTGAAATCGCTCTGGCCGCGGTTCCAGCAGGACACCATCAGCGGGCCCTGGTAGTCGGAGTCGATCAGGCCGACGAGGTTGCCCAGCACGATGCCGTGTTTATGGCCCATGCCCGAGCGCGGCAGGATCAGCGCGGCGAGGTTCGGGTCACCGATGTAAACCGACAGACCGGTCGGAATCAGTACGGTTTCACCCGGCTTGATCACGATGTCCTGCTCCAGCATGGCGCGCAGGTCGAGGCCGGCGGAGCCCGGGGTGGCGTATTGCGGCAGCGGGAATTCGCTGCCGATGCGTGGGTCGAGGATCTTGGCTTGCAAAGCGTGCATGTAAATTAAACCTGGTTCAGACGTTCGGCGATAAAGGTGACCAGTTGGCGAGCGATCTTGCTCTTGCTGGTCTGGGCGAAAACCGTGGCGTGCAGCGCACGGTCAATCACGCTGCAGGCGTTTTCTTCGCTGTTGAAACCGATGCTCGGGTTGGCGACGTCGTTGGCGACGATCAAATCGAGATTCTTGTCCTTCAGCTTGCGTGCAGCGTAGTCGAGCAGGTGTTCGGTCTCGGCGGCGAAGCCGACACTGAACGGACGGTCGGGACGGGTCGCGATGGTGGCCAGGATGTCCGGGTTACGCACCATTTGCAGGACGAAGCCGTCGCCGCTCGTAGGATCTTTCTTGAGTTTTTGCGGGGCAACCACTTCTGGGCGGTAGTCCGCGACCGCTGCCGAGGCAATAAACACGTCGCACGGGATCGCCGATTCGCAAGCCGCGAGCATGTCGCGGGCACTAACCACGTCGATGCGCGTAACGCGATCTGGCGTTGGCAAGTGCACCGGGCCGCTGATCAGCGTGACGCGGGCGCCGGCTTCCACCGCAGCTTCGGCGAGGGCAAAGCCCATTTTCCCGGAGCTGTGGTTGGTGATGTAGCGCACCGGGTCGATGTTTTCCTGGGTTGGGCCGGCGGTGATGACCACGTGCTTGCCGGTCAATGCCTGACGCTGGAAGCATTCCGCCGCGCATTGTGCGAGGTCGGTGGCTTCCATCATGCGGCCCATGCCGACGTCGCCGCAGGCCTGGCTGCCGGAGGCTGGGCCGAAGGTCTTCAGGCCACGGCTTTCCAGGAGTTGCAGGTTGGCCTGCGTGGCTGGATCACGCCACATGGCCTGATTCATCGCCGGAGCAACCGCAACGACAGCGTCGGTGGCCAGCACCAGCGTGGTCAGCAAATCGTTGGCAATGCCTTGGGCCAGACGTGCGATCAGGTCGGCGGTGGCCGGAGCGATCAGCACCAGATCGGCCCATTTCGCCAGCTCGATGTGGCCCATAGCGGCTTCGGCGGCCGGGTCGAGCAAGTCGAGATGCACCGGGTGGCCGGACAAGGCCTGCATGGTCAGCGGGGTGATGAACTCGGCGCCGCCATGGGTCATGACCACGCGCACTTCGGCGCCCTGGTCGATCAGGCGACGAACCAGATCAGCGCTCTTGTAGGCCGCGATGCCGCCGCCGACGCCCAGAACGATGCGTTTCCGATACAGCCGCTGCATAGGTCTGCCTTTCATTTCGTGGGTGACATACGTGGCGAAACCCCCTCCCCAGGGTGAATTCGCCCGCAAAAAAGATGGGCTAAGATATCACAGCGACCGCTACGGAACAGCGGCGCCCACAGACAGGGAATGTGTATGAGTATTCGTGATTGGCCTGCGGCGGAACGCCCGCGGGAGAAGCTACTTGAACAGGGCTCGGGAAGCCTTTCCGATGCCGAATTGCTGGCGATTTTTCTGCGCACCGGAGTCTCCGGCAAAAGCGCTGTGGACTTGGCGCGACACCTTTTGAGCCAGTTCGGCAGCCTGCGGGTTTTGCTCGAAGCCGATCTTGCCGCGTTCAGCGAGCAATTGGGTTTGGGCCCGGCAAAGTATGCGCAGCTGCAAGCGGTGCTGGAGATGGCGCGGCGGCATCTGGCTGAGCGCATGCGCAAGAAACCGGCGCTGGAGAATCCCCAGGTGGTCCGTGATTACCTCAAAGCCATGCTGCGGCATGAGCCCCATGAGGTGTTCGGCTGCCTGTTTCTCGATTCAAAACATCAGGTGCTGAATTTCGAGGCGCTGTTTCGTGGCTCGATTGACAACACCAGCGTGCATCCGCGAGAGGTTGTTAAACGTGCTTTGGCCAACAACGCTGCGGCGGTGATCCTGTGCCATAACCACCCGTCGGGGAATACTGATCCCAGTCAGGCTGATCGCTTGCTGACCAAGCGCCTGCAAAAGGCGCTGGAGCTGATCGATGTGCGGGTGCTCGATCACTTCATCATCGGTGATGGCGAGCCGCTGTCGATGGCGGAGTGTGGCTGGATGTAACTCTTCAGAAAAATGCAAAACCCTGTGGGAGCTGGCAAGCCAGCTCCCACAGGTATCGTTGCAATTACTTGAGGTTGACCTTGGAATAGTCCTGTCGGCCGAACGGGCTTACCGAGTAACCCTGCACGTCCTTGCGCGTCAGTGCATAAGCGGTTGGGTGCGCCAGCGGCAGCCACAACGCCTGCTGCTGAATCTGCGCCTGCGCCTGCTCATACAGCTTGGTGCGCACGCCTTGCTCGCTGGTGGTCTTGCCGGCACTGATCAGCTTGTCCAGGTCCGCGTTGCAGTAGCGGGCGAAGTTGGTCCCGGACTTGACCGCAGCGCAGGAAAACTGCGGCGTGAGGAAGTTGTCCGGGTCGCCGTTGTCACCGGCCCAGCCCATGAACAGCAGATCATGCTCGCCGGCCTTGGCCCGGCGAATCAGCTCGCCCCATTCGATCACGCGGATTTCCGCCTGAATGCCGATTTCCGCCAGATCCGATTGCAGCACTTGCGCGCCGAGGCTTGGATTCGGGTTGAGCAGGCTGCCCGACGGGCGCGTCCAGATGGTGGTCTGAAAGCCGTCCTTCAAACCGGCCTTGGCCATCAGCGCCTTGGCCTTCGCCACGTCGTGTGGATAACCCGGCAAGTTCTTCGCGTAGCTCCAGGTGTTCGGCGGATACGGGCCGTTGGCGGCTTCGGCGGTGTCTTCAAACACGGCTTTGATGTAGTTGGCCTTGTCGAAGGCGAGGTTGATCGCCTGGCGCACTTCTGGTTTGTCCAGCGGTGGATGCTGGCTGTTGATGCCGACGAAAGCGGTCATGAACGCGTCAGTCTTTTCGACTTTCAGCGTCGGTTCTTTCAGCGCGGCCTGTACGTCCAAAGGTTTTGGCGACAGGGCAATCTGGCATTCATTGCGTCGCAGCTTTTGCAGGCGCACGTTGGCGTCCGGCGTGATGGCGAAGATCAACGGGTCGACCGCAGGCTTGCCGCCGAAGTAGTCCGGGTTGGCCTTGTAGCGGATCGCGGCGTCTTTCTGGAAACGGTTGAACACGAACGGGCCGGTGCCGATTGGCTGGCTGTTGAGCTTGTCCGTGGCGCCGGCCTTCATCAGTTTGTCGGCGTATTCGGCGGAGTAGATCGAAGCGAAGCCCATGCTCAGGGTGGCCAGGAACGTCGAGTCCGGGTGATCAAGGGTGAAGCGCACGGTCAGCGGATCAAGCGCGTCAATCTTCTTGATCAGTGCAGGCAACTGCATCGATTGCGCGTGCGGGAAGCCGCTTTGAGCGACCTTGTGCCACGGGTTGGCCGGGTCGAGCATGCGGTCGAAGCTGAATTTGACGTCTTCAGCGGTCAGCTCGCGGCTCGGCTTGAAGTAATCGGTCGTGTGAAATTTCACCTGTGGATGCAGTTTGAACACATAAGTCAGGCCATCGGTGCTGACTTCCCAACTGTCGGCCAGGCTCGGCACGACTTTGCCGCTGGCGGTGTCGAAGTCCACCAGACGGTTCATCAGCACGTCGGCCGAGGCGTTGGTGGTGGTCAGCGAGTTGTATTGCACCACGTCGAACCCTTCCGGGCTGGCCTCGGTGCAGACGCTCAGCGCGGCGGCCTGGGCCAGAGGGCTCAGCAGGAGCGGGGCGAGCAACAGGGGTAGGGCAGCGAGGCGCATGGTCGGTTTCCTTTTACAGATCGAAGGCCCATCTGCAAGTGCAGTCTGGAAAAGGCCTACCCTAGAGGGCTGGATTACAAATGACTATCCCCTTTTTGCATTTTCGGGGCACAGTGATGGCGGTTTTTCAGACCGCGGCGCGCCGGAAAAAGTCTGAAACCCTCGCGCAGGCGATTTTCTGCGACGAGTGGTAAAAACCGATGCCGGCCTTTATCCAAAGCGTTCGCAGACCAAAAAAACGCCTTTTTAGCGATTGATTGCACACTGAATGTTGTTGCACCCCGGTCTTTCTGGTATAAAGCAGCGCTCTTTTCTAGGGGCCCGGTTCCTTCACTGTAGGTGTAGCCGGTAAGACCTCTAAAGAAACGCGGCGCCTGGCGCCAAATGACTGAGAGATTAAGCGGCCAACCCATGCCGGGTTGGGCATGTGGTTTTAGAGGGCTGAGGCATGTCGAGAGTATGTCAAGTTACCGGTAAGGGTCCGGTGACTGGGAATAACATTTCCCACGCAAACAACAAAACCCGTCGTCGTTTCCTGCCGAACCTGCAGCATCACCGCTTCTGGGTTGAAGAAGAGAAACGTTTTGTGCGTCTGCGCGTATCTGCCAAAGGCATGCGTATCATCGACAAGCGTGGCATCACTGTCGTGCTCGCCGAACTTCGCCGCGATGGCAAGATTTAAGGGAGCTAATCATGCGTGAATTGATTCGTTTGATCTCGAGCGCCGGTACTGGTCACTTCTACACTACCGACAAGAACAAGCGTACTACCCCGGACAAAATCGAGATCAAGAAATATGATCCGGTTGTTCGCAAGCACGTGATCTACAAGGAAGGCAAAATCAAGTAATTGATTTTTCCCGACTTACAAAAAAGGCCCGTATCTCACGATGCGGGCCTTTTTTGTTGTCTCGGGTTTCTGCGGTGTCTGGTCTGGCCTCATCGCTGGCAAGCCAGCTCCCACAGGCTTTTGTGTTGAACAAAATTTTGTGAACACCAATTACCCCTGTGGGAGCTGGCTTGCCAGCGATAGGGCCGGATCAGCCAGCGAAAATCCTCAAGCTTTCTGTTCAAAGATCACATAAATCTTGCGGCACGCCTCCAGCACTTCCCAGGTGCCACGAAACCCTGCCGGAATTACAAAACGGTCTCCCACACGCAACGTCTTGGCATTGCCATCGCCATCACGCAGCACCGAAACTCCCTGCAAGATCTCGCAATACTCATGCTCGGTGTAATTCACCGTCCACTGCCCGACCGCACCTTCCCACACGCCGACGCCCATCTGCCCGCAAGGGCTTTCATATTGATGGAATACCGCTTGCTCCGGATCGCCCTTGAGCACTTTGGCCGGGTCTGGGCGATAGCGCTCGGCTTCGCTGCTGGTAAGGCTGATGTCGACGACGTTCTGGATGTTCATTGTTGTTTTCTCCCGTGATGACGGCGCGATGGTTGGAATGGGCGAAAGTCTATGTTTATTAAAATGAACACCGCAAGGCCGTATAGCGCGCTTATGTCAAATATATTGAAACAACCCCGGCCGCTGGTTTAGGGTGGCGGGTGCCCTGGGCCGAAATGCAGGCTGGCCGGGCAGAATTTTTGAGGACGCTGGCGAAGATCGCGCGGCGCTCGTATTCAACAAGAGGAGGACACTTAAATGACCACCCTGACTCGTGCCGACTGGGAACAACGCGCCCGCGATCTGAAGATCGAAGGTCGCGCCTACCTCAATGGCGAATACACCGACGCGGTCTCCGGCGAGACCTTCGAATGCATCAGCCCGGTCGATGGCCGTCTGCTCGGCAAGATTGCCAGCTGTGACGCCGCCGACGCTCAGCGCGCTGTGGAAAACGCCCGCGCCACGTTCAATTCCGGCGTGTGGTCGCGCCTGGCACCGACCAAACGCAAGGCCACCATGATCCGTTTTGCCGGTCTGCTGAAGCAGCACGCCGAAGAACTGGCTCTGCTCGAAACCCTCGACATGGGCAAGCCGATCAGCGATTCGCTGTACATCGACGTTCCGGGCGCGGCGCAAGCGCTGAGCTGGAGCGGTGAAGCGATCGACAAGATCTACGACGAAGTCGCTGCCACGCCGCACGATCAACTGGGCCTGGTGACCCGCGAGCCAGTGGGCGTTGTC
Organism: Pseudomonas sp.; assembly: GCF_049300855.1. GTDB lineage: Bacteria > Pseudomonadota > Gammaproteobacteria > Pseudomonadales > Pseudomonadaceae > Aquipseudomonas. Next base: position 47,198 of record NZ_JBAQKH010000054.1, read on the forward strand.
GGCGCCATCGTGCCGTGGAACTTCCCGCTGATGATGGCCTGCTGGAAGCTTGGCCCGGCGCTGTCGACCGGTAACTCGGTGATCCTCAAACCGTCGGAAAAATCCCCGCTGACCGCCATCCGCATCGCTGCGTTGGCCGTTGAAGCCGGTATCCCGAAAGGCGTGCTCAACGTGCTGCCGGGCTACGGCCACACCGTTGGCAAGGCGCTGGCCCTGCACAACGATGTCGACACGCTGGTGTTCACCGGTTCGACCAAGATCGCCAAGCAACTGATGATCTACTCCGGCGAATCGAACATGAAGCGCGTCTGGCTGGAAGCCGGCGGCAAGAGCCCGAACATCGTCTTTGCCGATGCGCCGGATCTGCAAGCCGCCGCCGAATCTGCCGCCAGCGCCATCGCCTTCAACCAGGGCGAAGTCTGCACCGCCGGCTCGCGTCTGCTGGTCGAGCGTTCGATCAAGGACACATTCCTGCCGATGGTGATCGAGGCGCTGAAAACCTGGAAACCGGGCAATCCGCTGGATCCGGCCACCAACGTTGGTGCGCTGGTCGACACGCAGCAAATGAACACCGTGCTGTCGTACATCGAATCCGGGCATACCGATGGCGCCAAACTGGTCGCTGGCGGTAAGCGCATTCTGCAGGAAACCGGTGGCACCTACGTTGAACCGACGATTTTCGACGGTGTGAGTAACGCGATGAAGATCGCTCAGGAAGAGATCTTTGGCCCGGTGCTGTCGGTCATTGCTTTTGACACCGCTGAAGAGGCGATCCAGATCGCCAACGACACGCCGTACGGTCTGGCCGCCGCCGTGTGGACCCAGGACATCTCCAAGGCGCATCTGACTGCCAAGGCGCTGCGCGCGGGTAGCGTGTGGGTCAATCAGTACGATGGCGGCGACATGACCGCGCCGTTCGGTGGTTTCAAGCAGTCGGGCAACGGCCGCGACAAATCGCTGCACGCCTTCGACAAGTACACCGAGCTGAAGGCGACGTGGATCAAGCTGTAAGCCGCTGAGGGGAGCCTGATTCAATCAGGCTCCCAAACCAGACCGAGATCCCCTGTGGGAGCGAGCTTGCTCGCGAAGGCGGTGTATCAGTCAGCAAATCTGCTGAATGTGAAACCGTATTCGCGAGCAAGCTCGCTCCCACAGTGGTTTTGTGGTGCACATAAAAATAATCCACAGGAGCGTGGAACATGCGGTGGGCGACGTATTTCGCCGTGTTGGCGTCTGTCTTGAGTGTCGGTCTGGCCCTGGGGGTCAGCATGCCGTTGGTGTCATTGCGTCTGGAGGGTTGGGGTTACGGTTCCTTCGCCATCGGTGTAATGGCAGCGATGCCGGCGATTGGCGTGTTGCTGGGCGCGAAGATATCCAGCCATCTGGCGGCACGCTTCGGTACGGCGAACCTGATGCGCCTGTGCCTGTGGGCCGGGGCGTTGTCGATCGGCTTGTTGGCGCTGTTGCCGAGTTACCCGATCTGGCTGGTGCTGCGCCTGATGATCGGCGTGATCCTGACCATCGTGTTCATCCTCGGTGAAAGCTGGATCAATCAACTGGTGGTCGAAAACTGGCGTGGACGCTTGGTGGCGCTGTATGGCAGCAGCTATGCGCTGAGCCAACTGTCTGGCCCATTGCTGCTGGGGGCGCTGGGTACCGAGCACGATTACGGTTTCTGGGTCGGTGTCGCTTTGCTGGTGGTGTCGCCTCTGCTGCTAATGGGGCGCAGCGGTGCGCCGAGCAGTGAAGCCAGCAGCGTAACGTTCAAGGAGTTGTGGGGCTTCGCCCGCGAGTTGCCGGCGATTGCCTGGGCGGTCTCATTGTTCGCCGCGTTCGAGGCCATGATCCTGACGTTGCTGCCGGTGTACTGCCTGCAACAGGGATTTACTGCCGAGATCGCACTGGCGATGGTCAGTACCGTGGTGGTCGGCGATGCGTTGCTGCAATTGCCGATTGGCGCGTTGGCCGATTACCTGTCGCGGCGCACGTTGTTTGCCGGCTGCGCGGTGGTGTTGATGCTGTCGAGCCTGGCGATTCCGCTGTTGCTCGATACGCTGCTGATCTGGCCGTTGTGGGTGCTGTTCGGAGCGAGTGCCGGTGGCTTGTTCACGCTGTCGCTGATTCTGATTGGCGAGCGTTATCGCGACGATGCGCTGCTGCGTGCCAATGCTCACATCGCGCAATTGTGGGGCGTAGGCTGTCTGATCGGGCCGTTGGCGGCGGGGGCGGGGAGTCAGTGGATCAGCGGGCATGCGTTGCCGCTGTTGATGGCGATAGGGGCGTTTGGGTTGGTGATTCTACTGATGCGGCAAGGTGCATTTGGCACTGTGGCCGAACCTGCCTGACCTGATTCTGAACTGAGTGATGATCTGTGGCGAGGGAGCAAGCGCCCTCGCCACGGTTAGACTCTATTTGCTCACAACATCCGCTCAAGGCCCACGGTGGTGCTGAACCACGCATTGAACCGTCGCCACCAGCTCCCCGGCTCTTTGGTTAGCGTATGCATCTGACCATTGTCCTCGGTGACCCAGACAATCTGGCCATCCTGCAATTTCGCCTGATAACTCAACGCCGGCGCCATGCCTTGCAACGCCAGTTCGCGCACATGTTCGGCCAGTTCCGGGCTGTCGACCAACACCCCGACTTCGGTGTTCCACAGCACCGAACGCGGGTCGAAGTTGAACGAGCCGATAAACGACTTCTGCCGATCAAAAATCATCGCTTTGCTGTGCAGGCTCGAATCGGAACCACGAAACGACTTGCTGTAAAACACATGCGGGCCACTGCCGTAGTTATCCCCAGGCTGGCGCCGCAGTTCATACAATTTTACTCCATGCTCCAGCAGCGCCTTGCGATACGGCGCATATCCACCATGCACCGCGGGTACATCCGTGGCTTCCAGCGAGTTGGTCAAAAGGCTCACGGATACACCGGCATCGGCACGCCCGGTCAGGTAGACCAGTCCCGGTTGACCCGGCACGAAATAGGCCGAAATCATCACCAGTTCTTTGCTGACGTTTTTCAGTTCCGGGCTCAGTTGCGTGGTCAACAGCAACTGTGAATCCGGCTCACCCTTTGCCAACACTTTGCTTGGCGCATCCCACAACGCCTGATTCCACGCCCAGATCAGCTCTTTGCGCCAGATATCCATGCGTGGCGCGGTCTTGAACGTCATCAACTGCTGATACAGCGCGTGATTCTGTTTGCGCGTGTCTTCCAGCGATTCTTCCAGGCGTGTGCGGGTATTCTCCAGGTCCTTGACGCTCGGTTGGCTGGAGAGGAATTCGTCGATCGGCTTGCTCAGCGCGCTGTTCCAGTACTGGTCGAAGCTGTGCCCGAGCTGCTCGGCCACGGGCCCGACGCTGAGCATGTCGATGTCGGTGAAATTCAGGTTCGGCTCGGCATCGAAATATTCGTCACCCAGATTGCGCCCGCCAACGATGGCCACGCTGTTATCCGCCAGCCACAGCTTGTTGTGCATGCGTCGATGCTGCAGCGACAGATTGAACAAGCGACCAGCCGCGCGGGTGACGCCGGTGCTGCGACCCAGATGCAGTGGGTTGAACAGGCGAATCTGAATCTGCGGATGCGCCGCCAGCGTAGCGATGATCTGGTCGAGGCCATCGCTGGTGGTGTCATCGAGCAGGATGCGCACGCGCACGCCGCGGTCGGCAGCCTTGAGCAGTTCCTCGACCAACATCCGCGTGCTGATGCCGTCGTGGACAATGTAGTACTGCAGATCGAGGCTCGTCTGGGCGTTGCGGATCAGTTCGGCGCGCGCGGTAAACGCTTCACTGCTGTTGGACAGCAGGCGAAAACCCGAGCGGCCCTGATAAGGCGCCGCTTGTGCCTGGATCGACCGGCCGAAGCTGGAGTCGGAGGCGGGCAATGCCTGGCTGGGTTCGCGCGGCACGTCGAGGGTGGCACAACCACTCAGGAACGAGGCGAGTAACAGCAGAGCGGGTAGGGACTGTCTGAAGCTCACGTAGGATCGTTCCGATTGGCGGCAAGGGTCGGCATATGGACGCTGGGCTCTGCAGAAAGGTCAGTCGGTTGCGGCCAATAGTTTGATCGCTGTCGCGCCGACTTTGCGCACCGCGTCTTCGATTTGCGGTGTTGGTTTGGCAGCGTAGTTCATGCGCAGGCAATTGCGGTACTTGCCCGAAGCGGAAAAGATGCTGCCGACAGCGATCTGTACGCCTTGATCGTGCAGCGCACGATTCAGTTTCAAGGTATCGAAGCCCTCCGGCAATTCGACCCACAGCATGAAGCTGCCTTGCGGGCGGCTGGCGCGCGTGCCGGCCGGAAAATAGCGCGTGACCCAATCGATCATCATGTCGCGATTGCGCTGGTATTGCGTGCGCATCCGCCGCAAATGCGGTTCGAAATGCCCGGACTTGAGAAATTCGGCAATGGCGATCTGCGGCTGTGGCGCGGTTGATCCGGTGCTGATGTATTTCATGTGCAGCACCCGTTCCAGATAGCGGCCCGGGGCGACCCAGCCAATCCGCAGCCCCGGCGCCAAGGTCTTGGAAAACGAACTGCAGAGCAGCACGCGGCCATCTTCGTCAAAGGACTTGATCGTGCGCGGGCGCGGGTAGGTGTAAGCCAGTTCGCCATACACATCGTCCTCGATGATCGCCACGTCGAAGCGCTGCGCGAGGTTGAGCAGGGCGCGTTTGCGCGACTCCGGCATGATGTAGCCGAGCGGGTTATTGCAGTTGGGGGTGATCTGGATGACCTTGATCGGCCATTGCTCCAGCGCCAGTTCCAGGGCTTCGAGGCTGATGCCGGTGAGCGGGTCGGTGGGGATTTCCAGGGCTTTCATGCCCAAGCCTTTCAGCGTCTGCATGGCGCCGTGAAAGCTTGGCGAATCGACCGCGACGATGTCGCCCGGCTCGCAGATTGCGTGGATGCTGGTGGACAGGGCTTCGTGGCAACCGGTGGTGATCACCAGATCGCTGGCGCTCAACTGACAGCCGGAGTCGAGCATCAGCCGCGCGATCTGCTCGCGCAGTTCGAGGGTGCCGTGGATGTTGTCGTAATACAGACCGGGCATGTCCTGGCGCCGGCTGATCCGCGCCAGTCCACGCAACAGCGGTTTCATGGTCGGTGAACTGATGTCCGGCATGCCGCGCCCCAGTTGCACGACATCCTTGCGCGGTACCGCGCGAATCAGCTCCAGCACCTGATCCCATTGCGAAATCTCTACCGGCCGTTGCGCCGGACGGCCCACGGCGGGTAGCTCGGGCAGTTCGCGGCCGACCGGGACAAAGTAGCCGGACTTGGGTTTCGGCGTGGCCAGGCCGCTGTCTTCGAGCACGCGATAAGCCTGCTGCACCGTGCTCAGGCTGACCCCGTGTTCGACGCTCAGAGCACGCACCGATGGCAGCCGGTCGCCCGGACGATAGAAACCCTGTTCGATGCGCGTGCCGAGCAATTCGGCGAGGTTTACGTAAAGGGTCATGGCGGAGCCTCGGTGCAGGTGGTTCGTGAAACCAGTACAGATGCGACAGAAATCGACAATTCAGTCGATAAAGCGGCAAATCTGTATGGAGTTAATACAGTGGCTTTGAATCTGTAATGCTTTTGTCGTCCCGCGCATCATGGAATCTCTGGCTACCCAAGTAAACAGGAGCGACAAAAATGAACGGCTTGAGCGATGTGCGGCTGACGTTACACAGTCAGGAACTGGCGGCAGGGCAGAAGGATCGTGCGCGCAACGAGATCATGCGTAACGCACCGTCCGGCCTGAGTCGCTGGGGTCTGATGTGGCATCGTCTGCACACGCGCAAGGCATTGCTGGCGCTGACGGCGGATCAGCTCAAGGACATCGGGCTGACCCGTGAGCAGGCGCAGGAGGAGGGGTTGAAGCCGTTCTGGCGGATCTGAGATCTGTATTGTTCTTGCCGGCCTCATCGCTGGCATGCCAGCTCCCACAAGGTTTTGTGTGAACACAAATGTTGTGAACATCCACGATCAGTGTGGGAGCTGGCTTGCCAGCGATGGCGGCCTCAAGCACGCCGCAAAACCATCAGACCAACTCTTTGAGGCGATGCCACAACATCCCCAACGCCAACAACGGCGAACGCAAATGCTTGCCGCCCGGGAAGGTGATGTGCGGGACCTTGGCAAACAGATCAAAGCCACCGCTGTGCTGCCCGCTGATCGCCTCGGCGAGCAACTTGCCCGCCAGGTGCGTGGCATTCACCCCGTGGCCCGAATAGGCCTGGGCGTAATACACGTTCGGCTGGTCCGTGAGCCGGCCGATCTGCGGAAAACGGTTGGCGCCGATGCCGATCATGCCGCCCCACTGATAATCGACCTTCACCCCGGCCAGTTGCGGAAACACTTCGAGCATCTTCGGCTGCATGTACGCCGCGATGTCTTTTGGATCACGTCCTGAGTAATGGCAGGCGCCACCAAACAGCAAACGCCGATCCGCCGAGAGCCGGTAGTAATCCAGCGCGACACGCTGATCACAGACCGCCATGTTCTGCGGCAACAGGTTGTGCGCCTGCGCTTCGCTCAACGGCTCGGTGGCGATGATGTAGCTGCCGGCGGGCAGGACTTTGCCGCTGAGTTGCGGATTCAGGCCATTGAGATAGGCATTGCAGCCGAGCACCAGGGTCTTCGCACGTACCGAGCCTTGCGCCGTGTGAACTTTCACTTCAGGGCCGTAATCGATACGCGTCACTGCCGAATGTTCGAACAGTTTTACGCCCAACTGCTGCGCGGCTGCCGCTTCGCCCAAGGCCAGGTTCAGCGGATGCAGATGCCCGGAACCCATGTCGATCAAGCCGCCGACATAACGCTTGGAACCGACCACCGTGTGCATCTCGTTGGCTTGCAGCAAACGGGTTTCGTAGCGATAGCCGAGGCCGCGCAGTTCTTCGGCATCTTCGGCAAAGCCTTCAAGGTCGGCAGGCTTGTTGGCGAGGTCGCAGTAGCCCCAGGTCAGGTCGCAGGCAATCTGAAAGCGCTCAACCCGCTGACGGACGATTTCCACCGCTTCCAGACCCATCAGTTTCATTGCGCGCACGCCTTCGCTGCCGATGACGTTGGCGAACTGATCGAGGCCGTGGCCGACGCCGCGAATCAACTGCCCACCGTTGCGGCCACTGGCGCCCCAGCCGATCTTGTGCGCTTCCAGCAGCACCACGCTGAGCCCGCGTTCAGCCAGTTCCAGCGCGGTGTTCAACCCGGAAAAACCACCACCGACCACGCAGACGTCGGCGATCACTTCACCTTGCAGCAGCGGGTGATCTGGCTGCGGCAGGCTGCTGACGGCGTAGTAAGAGGCAACGTGAGGTTGGCTCGCGGGGGAGTGGGCGCGGGCGGTCATGGGCGTCATCCAACGGCTGAGGTGTCGAGAAAATTTGACGGAGCATAAGCCGCACGCCCGAACGGGGGCAACACTGGTCGGCCTGCGGTGTCTGGATCACGGCTTTTGCGGCACAATTGCCGCCTATTTCACCTTGGTTACCGTTTCGATGAGCTGCAACAGCCAGACAGTCCGCACCTTGCGCCAGCAAATCCCCTCGTTCGAGTGCGTGCCCGGCTGCCACGATTGCTGTGGGCCGGTGACCACCTCGCCGGAAGAAATGGCGCGCCTGCCGCGCAAGACCCGCGCTGAGCAGGATGCGGCGATGGAGGAGCTGAACTGTGTGCACCTGGGGCCGAATGGCTGCACGGTGTATGAAGAGCGGCCGTTGATTTGCCGGCTGTTTGGCACGACCAAGACTTTGCCTTGCCCGAATGAGCGGCGGCCGGTGGAGCTGATTCATCCTCGGGTCGAGAAGCAGATATTCGAATACATGGCGGCGAATCGGCAGGTGCTGGTTTAACGCGTTCGCTTGGGACCGAGGCGCCGCTTTCGCGAGCAAGCTCGCTCCCACATTTGGAATGCATTCCCCTGTGGGAGCGAGCTTGCTCGCGAATGGAGCGCCACCGATCTTCAATCCGGAATAGGTAAGCTCAAGCTCTCCTTAACCTCTTCCATGACGATATAACTCTTCGACTCGCGCACATGCGGCAGCTTCAACAGAATGTCGCCCAGCAGCTTGCGGTACGAGGCCATCTCGGAAATCCGCGCCTTCACCAGATAGTCGAAGTCCCCTGACACCAGATGACATTCCAGCACGTGCGGCAATTTCAGCACCGCGCGTCGGAACTCCTCGAAAGTGTCGCCGGATTTGTAGTCGAGGCTGATCTCGACGAACACCAGCAAGCTACCCTTCAAATGCTGCGGATTCAGCCGGGCGTTGTAGCCCATGATGATCCCTTCGCGCTCCAGACGCCGCACCCGCTCGGTGCACGGCGTAGTCGAGAGCCCGACCTTTTCGCCGAGTTCGGTAAAGGAAATCCGCCCGTCCGCCTGCAGGATCCGCAAGATGTTGCGGTCGATCTTGTCCAGCTCACGTTTGGTCTGAGTGTTGGTACGCATAGGGGATGCGCCTCTGTGAAAGGGGTTTTTGCCGAGAATTGTCGCCAAATATAGGCGCTTATATAGTGAAAAGCACTGGCATTTCTTTTTTACACTGCGCCCATCATTGCTCTAATAACAGACGTACGCGGCCCTGCCGCGATGAGGGATACAAAAATGCGCGTAATGGTCTTGGGTAGCGGCGTCATCGGTACCGCCAGTGCTTACTATCTGGCCCGTGCCGGGTTTGAAGTGGTGGTGGTCGACCGGCAGCCCGCTGCGGCCATGGAGACCAGTTTCGCCAACGCCGGCCAGGTCTCGCCGGGCTACGCCTCGCCGTGGGCCGCGCCGGGCGTGCCGCTCAAGGCGATCAAGTGGCTGCTGCAACGCCACGCCCCTCTCGCGATCAAAGCCACCGCCGACATCGACCAGTACCTGTGGATGGCGCAGATGTTGCGCAACTGCACCGCCAACCGTTACGCGGTGAACAAGGAGCGCATGGTGCGTCTGTCCGAGTACAGCCGCGACTGTCTCGACGAACTACGCGCCGAAACCGGCATCGCCTACGAAGGCCGCAGCCTCGGCACCACTCAACTTTTTCGCACCCAGGCGCAGCTCGATGGCGCCGCCAAAGACATCGCCGTGCTGAAAGAGTCCGGCGTGCCGTTTGAAGTGCTCGACCGCGCCGGCATCGCCCGGGTCGAACCTGCGCTGGCGGGTGTCACCGATATTCTTGCCGGTGCCCTGCGCCTGCCGAACGACCAGACCGGTGACTGCCAGATGTTCACTACGCGCCTCGCCGAAATGGCCGTGAAGCTCGGTGTGGAATTCCGTTTCGGCCAGGACATCCAGAAACTCGACTACGCCGGTGATCGCATCAACGGCGTGTGGATCGACGGCAAGCTGGAAACCGCCGACCGCTACGTGCTGGCCCTCGGCAGCTACTCGCCGCAATTGCTCAAGCCGCTGGGCATCAAGGCCCCGGTGTATCCGCTCAAGGGTTACTCGCTGACCGTGCCGATCACCAACCCGGCGATGGCCCCGACTTCGACCATTCTCGACGAGACCTACAAGGTCGCGATCACCCGTTTCGACAACCGTATCCGCGTTGGCGGCATGGCCGAAATCGCCGGTTTTGACCTGTCGCTGAACCCGCGCCGCCGCGAAACTCTGGAGATGATCGTCAACGACCTTTATCCTCAGGGCGGTAATCTGGCTGAGGCGAGCTTCTGGACCGGTCTGCGTCCGACTACCCCGGACGGCACGCCGATCGTTGGCGCCACGCCGTTCAAGAATTTGTTCCTCAACACCGGTCACGGCACCCTCGGTTGGACCATGGCGTGCGGTTCCGGCCGTTTGCTGGCCGACCTGATGGCGAAGAAAAAGCCACAGATCAGCGCCGAAGGCCTCGATATTTCCCGTTACGGCAACAAGACCCAGGAGTCCGCAAAACATGTCAATCCAGCGCCAGCTCACCAATGAGCGCATGAGTCAGATCGTCAGCCACAACGGCACCGTGTATCTGGCGGGGCAGGTCGGCGACGACTTCGATGCCGGAATTGAACAGCAGACCCGCGACGTACTGGCCAATATCGAGCGTTTGCTTGATCTGGCCGGCACCGACAAACAACACCTGCTCTCGGCGACGATCTACCTGAACGACATCGAGGCGCACTTCGCCGGGATGAACTCGGTGTGGGATCAGTGGCTGCCAAAAGGCGCCGCACCGGCCCGTGCCACCGTCGAAGCGAAGATGGCCAAGCCGAGCATTCTGGTAGAAATCTCTATCGTCGCCGCGCTGCCGTAACTGTTTAAAGATCCCTCTCCCGGCGCTGTTGGCGGTTCACGTCGTCAGTCGGCGCCGGTTTTTCTTCCCATGACCGCCCAGAAGTCTGCCGCCATGCGTCCTGCCCGTGCCCTGATCGACCTAGAAGCCCTGCGCCACAACTACCGAATTGCCCGCGAAGTCACCGGCGCCAAGGCGCTTGCGGTGATCAAGGCGGACGCCTACGGCCATGGCGCAGTGCGTTGCGCCCAGGCGCTGGAAGCCGAGGCCGACGGGTTTGCCGTTGCCTGCATCGAGGAGGCTTTGGAGCTGCGCGCCGCCGGCATTCGCGCGCCGGTGTTATTGCTGGAAGGGATTTTCGAGGCCGATGAGCTGGCGTTGATCGTCGAGCATGATTTCTGGACCGTGGTGCATTCGCTGTGGCAGCTCGAAGCGATCGAGCAGGCGACCCTGAGCAAGCCGATCACGGTGTGGCTGAAGCTCGATTCAGGCATGCACCGCGTGGGTCTGCATCCGAAGGATTATGCGGCGGCTTATCAGCGTCTGCTGGCCAGCGGCAAAGTGGCGAAAATCGTCTTGATGAGCCACTTCGCCCGCGCCGATGAGCTGCACGAGCAAAGCAGCGCCGATCAGGTCGCGGTATTCGAAGCGGCGCGGCACGGTCTCGCCGCCGAAGTCAGCCTGCGCAACTCGCCGGCCGTGCTCGGCTGGCCGCAGATTCACAGCGATTGGGTACGTCCGGGCATCATGCTGTACGGCGCGACCCCGTTCGAAGAAGCCAACGCCGTGGCGGATCGTCTGCAACCGGTGATGACCCTGGAGTCGAAAGTCATCTGCGTGCGTGAGTTGCCGGCCGGCGAGCCGATCGGCTACGGCGCCAAATTCATCACCGACAAACCGATGCGCATCGGCGTGGTCGCCATGGGTTATGCCGATGGCTACCCACGTCAGGCACCGACCGGTACGCCGGTTTTGGTGGCGGGTAAACGTAGCCGTATTCTCGGTCGAGTCTCAATGGACATGCTCTGCATCGATCTCACCGATGTGCCGGAAGCCGACCTCGGTTCGACCGTCGAACTGTGGGGCAAAAACATCCTCGCCAGTGAAGTGGCGCAGTGGGCCGACACCATCCCGTACCAGATCTTCTGCAACCTGCGTCGAGTGCCAAGGCTCTATTCCGAGGGTTGACGCCGCTGCGCGGGCCAAGTGTTGTAAATACTGAACGCTGTCGCCATGATAACGCTCAATATTCTTACAACATCAGGAGGCTCGCGCCTTGGACGTCGGTGAACGACTGCAATCGATCCGCAAGCTCAAAGGGCTTTCCCAGCGTGAACTCGCCAAACGCGCGGGCGTCACCAACAGCACCATTTCGATGATCGAAAAGAACAGCGTCAGCCCTTCGATCAGTTCGTTGAGAAAGGTACTGGGCGGCATTCCCATGTCGATGGTCGAGTTCTTTTCCGAAGAAATCCTGCAGGAAATCCCGACCCAGATCGTCTACAAGGCCAACGAGCTGATCGACATTTCCGACGGCGCCGTGACCATGAAACTGGTCGGCCGCGCGCACCCCAGCCGCGCCATCGCCTTCCTCAATGAAATCTACCCGCCGGGCGCCGACACCGGCGAAGAAATGCTCACCCATGAAGGCGAGGAAACCGGGATTCTGGTGGAAGGTCGTCTGGAACTGGTGGTGGGCCTGGAAACTTTTATTCTCGAAGCCGGCGACAGCTACTACTTTGAAAGTACCAAGCCGCACCGTTTTCGTAATCCGTTCGACTTGCCTGCGCGACTAATCAGCGCAGCCACGCCGGCGAATTTTTAACAAAGAGGTGCCAAGCCATGATGGCAAAGGCATCCGGAGAGTTTTTCTACCGTGCGGTATAACCCCTTCGACTATGGGGTTGTTTCAGTGTGGCGGGCTACCCGCTATACTTCCGCCCGCCTGCGAACCGTGGCCGCAGGCGTGAATAGCCACCATTGAGGGTGAACGCGTGAACCTAATTATGAAAATGCTGGCCGCACCAGCAACCGTACTGGCCCTCTGGGCTGTCAGCGCTCAAGCTGCGACGAATGACGACATTGCCAAGCGCCTCGAGCCTGTCGGCCAGGTGTGTGTGCAAGGGCAGGAATGCAAGGGGATGGAAGTGGCCGCTTCCGCAGGCGGCGGTGGCGGGGCGAAAACCCCGGATGAGGTGATTGCCAAGCATTGCAATGCTTGCCACGGTACGGGCCTGTTGGGCGCGCCGAAAATCGGTGATGCCGCCGCCTGGAAAGACCGCGCCGATCACCAGGGCGGCCTCGACGGTCTGTTGGCCAAAGCCATTACCGGCCTGAACGCCATGCCGCCAAAAGGCACCTGCGCCGATTGCTCGGATGACGAGCTGAAGGGCGCGATTCAGAAGATGTCTGGCCTGAAATAAGCCGCGCTTCTGATGAAAAAAACCGTCTTCGGACGGTTTTTTTGTGGGCGCGATTCAAGAACCCCTCACCCCAGCCCTCTCCCGGAGGGAGAGGGAGCCGACCGAGGTGTCTGGCGCTCTACATCGACCTGAGAGACCTTTGCGATTATGGATTCGGCGAAGCAGGTTCACGTCGGCGCACCTCCCCAATATCCCCCATTCAGTCCCCTCTCCCTCCGGGAGAGGGTTAGGGTGAGGGGAATCTGACTCTGTTCATTGCAGCAAACTCAAGGCAAGCTCGGTCTACCCCTATTCACGGAACGGGCAGGAGGCTTCAGATGGTGCAGTTGTGTTCGATCGAACAGGCAGTGGATGACGTGCTGGCGCGGTTGCCGGCGCATATCCACATGGGCATGCCGCTGGGCCTGGGCAAACCCAATCACTTCGTCAACGCGCTGTACCGGCGGATCAAAAGCCTGCCCGAGCGGCAACTGACGATCTATACCGCGCTGTGCCTTGGCCGTCCGAACCTAGGGGATGGTTTGCAGAAGCGCTTCATCGAACCCTTTGTCGAGCGCGTCTTCGGTGATTATCCGGAATTCGATTTCCTTGCCGACCTGCATCGCGACAGCCTGCCCGCCAACATCCGCATCGAACAGTTTTTCATGCAGCCCGGCAGTCTGCTCAACAGCGCGCCGGCTCAACAGGATTACGTCAGCAGCAACTACAGCCACGCCGCGCGCGACATCAACGCCGCCGGGCTGAATCTGGTAGCGCAATTGCTCGCCAGTAGCAGCGAACATCCGGATCGCCTGAGCCTGAGCTGCAACCCGGACATCACCCTCGACCTGTTGCCGATGATCGCCAAGCGCCGCGACGCCGGCGAGACCATTTTGCTGGTCGGCCAAGTGCACACCGATCTGCCATACATGCCCGGCGATGCCGAAGTCGATATCGACACCTTCGACCTGCTGATCGACGAGAAAGACAGCAGCACACTGTTTTCCACACCGAACATGCCGGTGGGGTTTCAGGATCATTTCATTGGTTTGCACGCCAGCACCCTGGTGCGCGACGGCGGTACGTTGCAGATCGGCATCGGCTCGATGGGCGATGCGCTGACTGCCGCACTGCTCGCACGTCAAGCCGATAATGCCGGCTATAAAGCGCTGCTCGACGACATCAACCTCAGCCAATGGGCGCAGTTGATCAATCGCGAAGGCGGCACCGGCCCCTTCGCCAAAGGCCTGTACGGTTGCAGCGAAATGTTCGTCAACGGCCTGCTGGTGCTGGCGGATGCCGGGATCATCCGGCGCAAGGTCTACCCGGATGTGCTGACGCAGGAACAGGCCAATGCCGGCACCCTCGATGAGGCCGCGCAGACTGACGGCATCTCGGTGCATGGCGGTTTCTTCCTTGGCCCGCGCAGTTTTTACGAGCGTTTGCGCGACTTACCGCAGAGCAAACGCCTCGAATTTAACATGACCCGCATCAGCTACATCAACGAGTTGTACGGGCAGGAAGAGCTCAAGCGTTTGCAGCGCCTTGATGCGCGGTTCATCAACACCGTGTTCACCATGACGTTGTTGGGCGCGGGCGTGGCGGATCAACTGGAAGACGGGCGCGTGCTCAGTGGCGTCGGCGGGCAGTACAACTTCGTCGCGCAGGGGCATGCGCTGCACGATGCGCGCTCAATTCTGATCCTGCGCAGCTGGCGTGAATCGGGTGGTGATGTCAGTTCCAACATTGTCTGGGAGTACGGCCACTGCACGATTCCACGGCATCTGCGCGATATCGTTGTGACCGAGTACGGCATTGCCGACCTGCGCGGTAAATCCGACGCGGTGGTGATCGAGTCACTGCTGAATATCAGCGACTCACGCTTCCAGCAGGGCTTGATCGAGCAAGCGCAAAAGGTTGGCAAACTGCCCAAGGATTTCCGCCTCGACCCACGCTTTGCCGACAACACGCCGCAGCGTTTGCAGGCGATTGCCGCACGGCATCCGAACCTGTTTCCGGAGTATCCGCTGGGCTGTGATTTTACGGCGATCGAACGGGATTTGCTGCGCGCGCTGAACTGGCTGAAGAGCAAATTCAAACTCACCGAGATTCTGGAGCTGGGCAAGGCAGCGCTCGATGCGCCGGAGGCATCGCTGTATCCCGAGCATCTTGAGCGCATGCAACTCACAAATCCGGAAGGCTTGAAAGAAGACCTCTTCCAGCGCCTGCTCCTCACAGGTTTGAAGGCCACCGCGCAGTAACAAACGACAAAAAAACCTGTGGGAGCGAGCTTGCTCGCGAAAGCGGTTAGTCAGTCACTGAAAAGGGGACTGATCTGACACCTTCGCGAGCAAGCTCGCTCCCACAGGTATTGCGGTGAGCTTGCGGCTTTCAGCGGTTATTCGATGAAGGTGACGACGCCATCCTTCAGCGATTTCACGCGGGCCAGCGATTCAACGCGATAGCCCTGCGAGTCCAGTTCGGCGCGGCCGCCCTGGAACGACTTCTCGATGACGATGCCCAGACCGGCAACGGTCGCGCCGGCTTGCTTGATGATCGAAATCAGCGCCTGCGAGGCCTTACCGTTGGCCAGGAAGTCGTCGATGATCAGCACGCGGTCGCTGCTGGTCAGGTGACGCGGCGAGATGGCCACGGTGCTTTCGGTCTTTTTGGTGAACGAGTAAACGGTCGCCGACAGCAGGTTTTCCGTCAGGGTCAGGGACTGTTGCTTGCGGGCGAAGATCACCGGCACGCCGAGGTTCAGACCGGTCATGATCGCCGGGGCAATACCCGAGGCTTCGATGGTGACGATCTTGGTGATGCCCGAGTCCTTGAACAGCGAGGCGAATTCGTCGCCGATCAGCTTCATCAGGGCCGGGTCGATCTGGTGGTTCAGGAAGGCGTCGACCTTCAGGACCTGGTCGGAAAGCACAATGCCTTGTTCGCGGATTTTCTGCTGCAATGCTTCCATGAAGCTGTCCTCTTTTGGCGCTTGGTGCGCCGAAGGTCTAGTAAAAAAAGTGGTCAATTCTAGCGCTTTAACATCGCGCGTATATCAGCCAATGCGCTGTTGCCGCGCACGACTTTGACTTCGGTCGGTGTGTCGTCGTTGCCTTCCCACGCCAGATCGTCCGGCGGCAGCTCATCGAGGAAGCGGCTCGGCGCGCAGTCGATGATCTCGCCGTACTGCTTGCGCTTGGCGGCGAAGGTGAAGGCCAGGGTCTGGCGCGCGCGGGTGATGCCCACGTAGGCCAGGCGGCGTTCCTCTTCGATGGTGTCGGCTTCGATGCTGGAGCGGTGCGGGAGAATTTCTTCTTCCATGCCCATGATGAACACGTAAGGGAATTCCAGACCCTTGGACGCATGCAGCGTCATCATTTGCACGCCTTCGGCGCCATCTTCCTCTTCCTGCTGACGCTCAAGCATGTCGCGCAGGACCAGTTTGCCGATCGCGTCCTCGACGGTCATTTCGCCTTCTTCGTCCTTCTCGAGGGTGTTTTTCAACGCCTCGATCAGGAACCAGACGTTGCTCATCCGGTAATCGGCCGCCTTGTCGCTGGAGCTGTTGGTGCGCAGCCAATTCTCATAGTCAATGTCCATGACCATGCTGCGCAGCGCCGAGATCGGGTCTTCGCCGGCGCACTGCTCGCGCACTTTGTCCATGAAGCGCTTGAAGCGCGACAGGCGATCGGTGAAGCGGCTGTCGAGATGTTCGCCCAGACCGATTTCGTCGGTGGCGGCGTACATCGAGATTTTGCGTTCGGTGGCGTAGTTGCCGAGTTTTTCCAGGGTGGTCGAGCCGATTTCGCGGCGCGGCACGTTGATCACTCGCAGGAAGGCGTTGTCGTCATCCGGATTGACGATCAGGCGGAAGTAGGCCATCAGGTCTTTCACTTCCTGACGGCCGAAGAAGCTGTTACCGCCGCTCAGGCGATACGGCACCTGGTGGTGCTGCAACTTCAGCTCGATCAGCTTGGCCTGATAGTTACCGCGATAGAGGATGGCGAAATCGCTGTACGGACGGTCGGTGCGCAAGTGCAGGCTGAGGATTTCCATGGCCACGCGCTCGGCTTCGGCGTCCTCGTTGCGGCAGCGGATCACGCGGATCTCGTCACCGTGGCCCATCTCACTCCACAGCTGCTTTTCGAATTCGTGCGGGTTGTTCGAGATCAGCACGTTGGCGCAGCGCAGGATGCGACTCGTCGAGCGGTAGTTCTGCTCGAGCATCACCACTTTCAGCGATGGATAGTCGTCCTTGAGCAACATCAGGTTTTCCGGCCGCGCGCCGCGCCAGGCATAGATCGACTGGTCATCGTCACCTACCACGGTGAACTGGTTGCGCGTGCCGATAAGCATTTTCACCAGCAGGTATTGGCTGGCGTTGGTGTCCTGGTATTCGTCGACGAGTAGGTAGCGGACCTTGTTCTGCCACTTTTCGAGAATGTCGGCGTGTTCTTCGAAGAGTTTTACCGGCAGCAGGATCAGGTCGTCGAAGTCCACCGCGTTGAACGCTTTCAGCGTGCGCTGATAGTGGGTGTAGACGATGGCGGCAGTCTGTTCCTTGGGGTTGCGCGCGTTCTCCAGCGCCTGAGGCGGCAGGATCAGGTCGTTTTTCCAGGCGCCGATCATGTTCTTGATCTCGTCGACGCCGTCTTCGCCTGCGTATTCCTTCTGCATGATGTCGGTCATCAGCGCTTTTACATCGGTCTCGTCGAAGATCGAGAAGCCGGGTTTGTAGCCCAGCCGCGCGTGTTCCTTGCGGATGATGTTGAGACCGAGGTTGTGGAAGGTGCAGACCGTCAGGCCGCGTCCTTCGCCGGCGCGCAGCAGGGTGCCGACCCGCTCTTTCATCTCACGCGCGGCCTTGTTGGTAAAGGTCATGGCGACGATGTACTGGGCACGGATGCCGCAGTTCTGGATCAGGTGCGCGATTTTGCGCGTGATCACGCTGGTCTTGCCGGAGCCAGCACCGGCGAGCACCAATAGAGGGCCGCCGACGTAGTTCACGGCTTCTTGCTGCCGGGGATTGAGTCGGGACATACGAAAATTCGGGAGTCGTTGACGAAATGGGCCGGCATTTTAACAGGCTCAGAGAATTGTGCTGCTCTCTCCGACTTGTGACGTACCACGCGATTCAAATTTGCCGGTTTTGTTACTTTCGCGGAGGATGCGCGGTGATTTTGCGGCTAATGTTCTCATTCGTGACACAAAATAACGTTTTGATAACCGTTGTCATTTGGTCATTGAACATCGCAACGGCATAATGCCCCGCCCACATCTTTGCAGAGTCTAGGGAGCTAGCTTGTCTACGCCTGTCGAACCCTTGCGTTTGCTGCTACTGGCCGAAGAGCCAGCGTGGACAGCGTTATTGCGCGAGTGTCTGACTCCAATGGGGAGCGCGGCAGTGCTGATCAGCGCGCCGAGCTGGGACTCGGTCAGCAGTTTGTTCGAAGACAACCGCAATGCGGTGTTGTTGACCCTTCCGGCATTGCAACCGGCACCGGGCCGTTGCAGCCTGCCGACGGTGTTGCTGCTGGAGCACGAACCGGACACCGCACCGGTTGGCGTCAGTGACTGGCTGGTGTTCGATGCCCTCGACGCCGGCATGCTGCGCCGTTGCCTGCGCCATGTGCGCGAACGCGGCGTTCTCGAAACCACGCTGCAACGCCTCGCCGAACAGGATCCGCTGACCGGCATTGCCAATCGCCAGGGTTTCCAGACCTTGCTCACGGCGCGCCTCGCGGAAAACGACGGGCGCGGTCTGGCCCTCGGGCATCTTGATCTCGACAACTTCCGTCACGCCAACGACGCCCTCGGCCATCAGGCGGGTGATCGCTTGATCCTGCAAGTGGTTGCGCGGCTGAAAAGTCAGCTTGAGGCGGGCGACCAACTGGCGCGCCTTGGCAGCGATGAATTTGCCTTGCTGATCGACACCCGCCGCGCGCCGCAACGCGCCGAGTGGATGGCCGAACGCATCACCGAAGCACTCGCCGAACCCTATTGGGTCGATGGCGAAAGTCTGCTGATCGGCTCCAGCCTCGGCATCGCCCATGCTCGCGCACAGGGCGGCGCCGATCCGCTGATGTGGCATGCACATATCGCCATGCAGCAAGCCAAAAGCACACAGGGCTGCACCTTTCACATCTTCAACGAACGCATCAACCGCAATGCACGGAGCATGGCCGACCTCGAAAGCGAGCTGCGCCGGGCCTTGCGTCGCGATGAACTGGAACTGCATTACCAGCCACGCCTGAATCTTGAGGATGGGCAGATTGTCGGCCTCGAAGCGTTGGTGCGCTGGCGTCACGGCGAGCGCGGTCTGCTGCCGCCGAGCGAATTCGTGCCGCTTGCCGAGCAGAGCGGCTTGATCGTGCCGCTGGGCTATTGGGTGATTTCCCGGGCCCTGCGCGACATGCAGGCGCTGCGCGAGCGTGGTCTGCCGGCGCTGCACATGGCGATCAACCTGTCGTTCCGCCAGTTTCAGGACAGCCAGTTGTTGCCGACGCTCAGCCGCTTGATCGCTGAGCGGGGCGTCGAAGCGCAATGGCTGGAGTTCGAACTGACTGAAACCGCGGTGATGCGCCGCAGCGATCTGGTCAAGCAGACCATGGACGCGCTCGGCCGCCTCGGTGTGCGTTTCTCGCTGGATGATTTCGGTACCGGTTTTTCGTCGTTCGTGCACCTCAACAGCCTGCCGATCACCTTGCTGAAGATCGACAAGAGCTTCGTCGGCGGTATGGAGCAGCGCGAAGAGAACCGCAAACTGGTGCACGCGATGATCAACCTTGCGCACAACCTGCATCTGGAAGTGGTTGCCGAAGGTGTCGAGACGCCGGAGCAACTGGAACTGCTGCGCGGGTTTGGTTGCGATCAGGTGCAGGGATATCTGATCAGCCGGCCGTTGCCGTTGGCGGAACTGGTTGAATATCTAACCTTCGGCTCAAGCCAGCAGTCAGCCCTCGAAATCGTGAGCTGAGCACATAACCCTGTGGGAGCGAGCTTGCTCGCTCCCACAGGGGAACTTCATTCAGGTTGAGGGATGTTGAAGCCCCGAGATTGCGGCTCCAGCCGAATCATCCGCTTCATCTTCCACTCAAACGCCAGCGTCAAACTCACCGCCGCACACGCCAGCCCCAGCGCCAATCCCCACCAGACGCCCGTCGGCCCCCAGTTCAAATGGAACGCCATCCACCACGCTGCCGGCGCACCAATCAGCCAATAGCAAGCGAGCCCGACCAGAAACGTGGTTTTCGCATCCTTGAGCCCGCGAATGCAGCCCATGGCAATCGTCTGCGTGCCGTCGAACAGCTCGAACCACGCGGCCACTGCCAACAGGCTCACCGCGAGGCGAATCACCTCGGCAAACGCCGGATCGTTGTGATCGAGGAACAGCCCGACCAACTGATTTGGCAGCAACCAGAACACCATGGCAAAACCCAGCATGACCACGGCGCCAAAGACGATCCCGACCCGCCCGGACATCCGCGCATCGCTCAATTGCCCGGCGCCGTAATGCTGACCGACGCGCATGGTGATCGCGTACGACATACCCGCCGGCACCATGAACGCCACCGAAACGATTTGCAGAGCAATCTGGTGCGCGCCCAATTGCGTGCTGCCCATGGTGCCCATGCACAACGCCGCAAATGCGAACAAACCGACTTCCACCGCGTAGGTGCCGCCGATTGGCAGGCCGAGGCGCCAGAGTTCTCTCAGGTACTGTCGGTTGGGTCGCGACAAGCCTTCGCGCAATGGATAAGCGTCATAGGCCGGATGCCGGCGAATATGCCAGGCCAGCGCCAACGCCATGCAATTGGCGACGATCGCCGTGACCAGTCCGATGCCCGTCAGACCCATTTTCGGCAGGCCGAACATGCCAGTGATCAGCGCGTAATTGAGCAGGAAGTTGGCCACGGTGCCGGCCAGGCTGATAACCATCACCGGCGTCGCCCGGCCAATCGCACTGGTGAACCCGCGCAGCGCCATGAAACTGAGGTAGCCGGGCAGGGCGAAGGGCAGGGCAACCAGGAATTGCCCGGCAGCGTTGACGTTGGTTTCGGTCTGGCCGAACAGCAGCAACACCGGTTCCAGGTTCCACAGCAGCAACCCGGCGCCCAGCGCCATCAGCCACGCCAGCCACAACCCGGCCTGGGTCAGACGCGCCGCGCCGATGATGTCGCCGGCACCCTTGCGAATCGCCACCAGCGTGCCAACCGCGGCAATCACGCCGATGCAGAAAATCGACACGAACGAATAGCTCGCCGCGCCGAGACCGCCACCGGCCAGCGCTTCGGGACTCAGGCGCGCCATCATCAACGTGTCGGTCAGCACCATCAGCATGTGCGCCAACTGTGAAGCGATCAACGGCCCTGCCAGCCGCAGGATGGCCCAGAGTTCGGTACGCACAGGATGCTGCATGGTCATCACCACTCAACTTTCAGAGGGAACAGGAGACCGTCGATTCTCAGGCCTTGGCAGGCTTTGCACAAAGGGATAAAAAGGATGGGTGGCATGATTAAAACTCATCCTGAGAAGATTCTGTCAGGCTGGCTGCATCCCGCTATAGGAGCTTTCTGTATGTCTCGTCGCCTTCCTCCCTTGTATGCCCTGCGCGCATTTGAAGCGGCGGCGCGACACAGTTCGTTCACCCGGGCTGCCGAGGAACTGTCGATTACTCAGAGTGCGGTGAGTCGGCATATTCGAACCCTTGAAGATCACTTTGCCTGTCGGCTGTTTCATCGCAGCGGACGCAATCTGCAATTGACTGAAGCCGCGCGCTTGCTGTTGCCGGGCGTCCGCGAAGGCTTCGGTGCACTGGAGCGGGCCTGCAACACCTTGCGTGCCGAAGACGATATTTTGCGCATGAAGGCCCCGTCGACCCTGACCATGCGTTGGTTGCTGGCGCGGCTCAGTCGTTTCCGCCACTTGCAGCCGGGCAACGAAGTACAACTGACCAGCGCGTGGATGGATGTTGATTCGGTGGATTTCAACGATGAGCCTTTCGACTGCGCGGTGTTGCTCAGCGATGGCCATTTCCCCCCGGATTGGGAGGCGAGTCTGTTGTTTCCGGAAGAACTGATCCCGGTCGGCGCACCGAACCTGCTGAATGATCAACCGTGGGATTTGGCTCGGCTGGCCTCCACTGAGTTGCTCCATCCGACGCCTGACCGTCGTGATTGGCGCAGCTGGCTGGAGCACATGGGGCTGTCCGATCAGGTGTCGCTCAAGGGCGGGCAAGTCTTCGACACGCTGGAACTGGGCATGATCGCAGCGGCGCGCGGTTACGGGGTATCGATGGGCGATCTGTTGATGGTCGCCGAGGACGTCGCGCAAGGACGCCTGAGTCTGCCGTGGCCGACGGCGGTCGCCAGCGGACTGAATTATTACCTGGTGTGGCCAAAAACCCGTCCCGGAGGTGAACGTTTGCGCCGCCTCAGCGACTTCTTGCAAGGCGAAGTCCGCGCCATGACGCTGCCAGCGGTGGCGCGCTTGAGCTGAAACGTTCGAGCCGCCACAATGCCGGCCTTACGCCATACCCACGTGGCGCGCTCAAGTATTCGCTTTCATCGCCGACTATGAGCATGTGGAACCGTCGTGCCGGTCTCCACGCTTCACCCCCACTATTAGAAAATTATCCGAGTCGAGATCAAGGAGGATCCCGTGGCTCGGCCAGGAGCTGTCCATGTCTCAACCTCGCGCTCGGATCGCCTCGCAGCTGGGCCTCGCGCTCGCCGTGATACTGGCGATTGTCATCAGCGGCAGTACGGTGTTCGCCCTGCGTTCGCTGGATACCGCCAACCTCGCCACCCGTGAAGAGCATCTGGCCAGTGAGGCGCGGCTGCTGGCCGACCAACTGAGCACCTTCCACGGCACGCTACGGGAAAGCACCCAGCGCCTGAGCGGGTTGTTCGAGAAGCGCTTCAGCGCCGGCTTGAGCATTCACGCCGATGAGCCAGTCACGGTGGCTGGCACCCAGACCCCGGGTCTGCACTTGGGCAGCGAAGTGTTGAACAACAACTTCAAGGAGGTCGACGAGTTCAAGCAGATGACCGCCGGCGTCGCCACACTGTTCGTGCGCAGCGGCGAAGACTTCGTGCGGGTCAGCACCTCGTTGACCAAACAGGACGGCACGCGCGCCATCGGCACCTTGCTTGACCACGCGCACCCGGCCTACGCGAAGCTGATGGCAGGACAAAGTTACGTCGGTCGAGCCTTGTTGTTCGAGCGCTCCTACATGACTCAGTACACGCCGGTGCGTGACGGCAGCGGCAAGGTGATTGCGGTGTTGTTCGTTGGCTTCGATTACACCGACGCGCAGAACGCCCAGTTCGACAACCTCAAGCGTTTCCGCATCGGTCAGACCGGCTCGCTGGCGCTGCTCGACGAGCAGAGCAAATGGCTGGTCGCGCCAGCCGGTGTGCAGGCGCAGGATCAGGCGATTCCGGTGATCACTGGTCTGGCCAAGACGCCGGGCAAAGGTCAGTTCTGGGCTGACAAATCCGAGGATTTCTACAGCGTTGCTGTGCCGTTCGACGGCGGGCCCTGGTCGGTGGTGGCGAGCATGCCGAAAACCGAGATCCGTGCAGTGACCTGGAGCGTCGGCACGCAACTGGCCATTGGCAGTCTGTTGGCGATGCTGTTGGCGGTGGGTTCCGTTGTGTGGTTGCTGCGCAGCAAGCTGGCACCATTGAGCGATCTGGTGCGTCAGGCGGAAGCTTTGGGCGCTGGTGATCTGAGCGTGCGCCTGAACGTGTCGAGCAATGACGAAATCGGTCAGTTGTCGCGCGCGTTTAACCAGATGAGTCAGGCGCTGTCGACCATGGTCGAGCACATCCGCCGCTCTTCGGAAGAGGTCAACAGCCGTGCGCAGGCCCTGTCCGGTTTGTCCGGCGGTGCCTACGAAGGCATGGAGCAGCAGTCCGGCGAAATCACCAGCATGGCCGGCGCGGTGGAAGAGTTCAGCGCGACCTCGTTGAACATCGCCGACAACATGGGCGCAACCCAGCGTCTGGCGCAGGAAAACGCCCAGCAAACGCAGATTGGTCGCAGCTCGATGGAAGAAGCGTCGTCGTCGCTGGAGCAAATTGCTGGCGCCCTGAACAGCACCGCCACCGTGATCAACACCCTCGGTCAGCGTTCGCAGGAAATTGGCGGCATCGTCGGCGTGATCACCTCGATTGCCGAGCAGACCAATTTGCTGGCGCTCAACGCTGCAATCGAGGCAGCCCGCGCCGGTGAGCAGGGTCGTGGCTTTGCCGTGGTGGCCGATGAAGTGCGCAGCCTGGCCTCGCGGACTCGTCAGGCGACTGATGAAATTTCCAGCATGATCCACAGCATCCAGCAGGAAACCGGCAACGCGATCAGCACCATGGAGCAGGGCAATGTGCTGATGCAGGAAGGCCTGTCGCGCAACGCCAATGTAGCGTCGGCGCTGGCGCGAATCGATGAACAGAGCCGTTCGGCGGGGCAGCAGTTTGCCGCGATTACCACAGCGACTCAGGAACAGAGCAGCACTGCGACGTTGCTCAGCAGTAACCTGCAAAGCATTGCGTTGGCTAACAGTGAGCAGCGTGAGGTTGTTTCGAACCTGGCTGTTACCGCGAAAGAGCTTGAAAAGCTGGCGGCGGATTTGCGTTCCGAGGTTGATCGATTCCGTTGATACAGCCTTGATATAGCTTTCGCGAGCAGGCTCGCACAGTGTCCGGTGCGAATCACAGATTTTGTGAAGACCCGGATCCCCTGTGGGAGCGAGCCTGCTCGCGATTGCATCACTGAAGATCCTCGGCAGAACATGCAATCTGTCGATCTAATACACTTGCTGAAACGTTTCCGCAGCGCTATAAAAATGGCACAACTCCAATAAAGGCTGCTGCCATGACCCCGCTCAAACTCGCCGTCGCCCTCGGCGCATTTACTGCTGCTTCCCACGCCATGGCCTGGGATTACGTCCTTCTCGACACCAACAAGCCCGCGCAAAACTGGACGATCACCAGTGAGCAACTCGGCGTGAAAACCGACAAACCCTTCTCCGTAAGCCTGCGCACCTTGCACGGTGGGCGGCAGGAAGGCGTCAGCATTGTTGATATCGATAACGGCACAATGAAACTCTCGGTGGTGCCAACACGAGGCATGAATGTCTTGCAAGCCTCTGTCGGCAACGTGCGTATGGGTTGGGATTCACCGGTCAAGGACGTGGTCAACCCGGCCTTCATAGAATTGAATGGGCGCGGCGGGCTTGGCTGGCTGGAAGGTTTCAATGAACTGGTCGCCCGCTGCGGTTATGAGTGGGTCGGCCATCCCGGCATCGATAATGGCGAACTGCTGACCCTGCACGGCCGCGCTGCCAACATTCCGGCTAGCACCGTCACCCTGCACATTGACGAAAAACCGCCCTATGCCATCAGTCTGCGCGGCGAGCTGAAAGAGCAGGCCTTCAAGAAAGTCGACTTCTCGGTCGTCACTGAGCTGGTCACCGAGCCCGGCAGCGTGCGCTTTGCACTCAACGATACGCTGACCAACAACGGCGACTATCCGAAGGAATACCAGGCGCTGTACCACAGCAACTTCAGTACGCCGTTCCTCGAGCAGGGCGCGCGTTTTGCTGCACCGGTGAAACAGGTCTCGCCGTTCAACGACAAGGCCAAAGGCGATCTGGCTGACTGGCAGACCTATCGCGCGCCGACCAAGGACTATGACGAAACCGTCTATAACGTTGTGCCCTATGGCGACGCGAAAGGTGAAACCCTGACCGTTTTGCACAACAAGGCTGGCAGCCTCGGCGTCTCCGTCGGCTTCAATACCCAGCAGTTGCCGGTGTTTTCCCTATGGAAAAACACTGACACTCAAGGCCAGGGCTATGTCACCGGGCTGGAGCCGGGCACCAGTTTTTCCTACAACCGTCGCTATCAGCGTCCGCTGAATCTGGTGCCGACCATTGCACCGAAAGAACACAAACAGTTCCAGATCAGCTACAGCCTGCTTGCGGACAAAGGCGCTGTGGATAACGCCTTGAAGCGCGTGACCGGGATTCAGGCCGGGCGCGAGACCGAAGTGCGGCAGACGCCGCTGGTTGATCTGACCGGGCATTAAGGTGTCGCCGGTCGATATTGCAGCGCCTCGGCCAAGTGTTCGCGTTTGATTGCATCGACTTGCTCGAGGTCTGCCAGAGTGCGGGCGACCTTGAGCAGGCGATGGGCCGAGCGCAGCGACAACGTCAGTCGCTCACAGGCGGACTCCAGCCAGGTTTCATCGGCTGTGGATAACTTGCAGTGCCGCTTCAACCCCGGCAGATCGAGGAACGCATTGGCGCAACCCTGACGTTTCTGCTGGCGTTCCCGTGCCTCGGCCACGACGGCCGCCGCACTGGCACTGTCCTCTCCTGGTTTCACCTCTGGATTCAACGCTGTCGCCTCCCGCGCGACCGTCAGGTGCAGATCGATCCGATCCAGCAACGGTCCCGACAGTTTGTTGCGATAACGGTGCACCATATCGGGCGTACACGAACACTTGCCGCTCGGCTCGCCAAGATATCCACAGGGACACGGATTCATCGCTGCCACTAACTGAAATCGCGCTGGAAAGCGCACGCGATCCTTGGCTCGGGAAATCACGATATGCCCCGACTCCAGCGGTTCGCGCAGTACCTCCAGCACCTTGCGATCAAACTCCGGCAGTTCATCGAGAAACAGCACGCCGTGATGGGCGAGGGTGATTTCGCCGGGTTGCGGTTTTGAGCTGCCACCGACCAGTGCCGGCCCGGATGCCGAGTGGTGCGGTTGACGGAAGGGACGCTGCGGCCAATGAGTCAGCGGCGCGCCGCTGGCGACTGATTGAATCGCCGCCACTTCCAGCGCTTCGCATTCGGACAGCGGTGGCAGCAATCCCGGCAAGCGACTGGCCAACAGCGTCTTGCCGGTCCCCGGTGGCCCGCTGAACAACAGGTTGTGCGCTCCCGCCGCCGCAATCAGCAGTGCGCGTTTGGCTGCCATTTGCCCCTGCACTTCGTTGAGATCGGGATAGGGTCTGGCGGCATGAATCAAGCCGTCCGAAACATAAGGTTCCACCGGCGTATGTCCGTTGAAATGCGCCACTGCTTCCAGCAGATGATCCACCGCGTACACCTTCAACCCCGAAGCCAGGCACGCTTCCTCGGCATTCGCCCGCGGCACCACCAGCGCCCGGCCAGCCTTGCGCGCCGCCAACGCTGCCGGCAACACGCCGCGCACCGCTCGTACTGCGCCGGACAACGCCAACTCACCCAGACATTCCACATCATCCAGCGTCAGACACGGCACCTGCACACTCGCCGACAGAATCCCCAAGGCAATCGCCAGATCAAATCGCCCGCCATCCTTGGGCAGATCTGCCGGCGCCAGATTCAAAGTGATCCGCCGCGCCGGAAACTGCAGCCCGGAATTGATGATCGCGCTGCGCACCCGATCCTTGCTCTCCTTCACCGCCGCCTCGGGCAGGCCGACCATGGTCAGCGACGGCAGACCGTTGGCCAGATGGACTTCGACGGTGACAGCGGGGGCTTCCACGCCAATCTGGGCGCGACTGTGGACGATGGAGAGGGACATGGTCGTTCCTTGAGCTGAATCGGGGGCCGCTTCCTGCGGGTGTTAGAAGGGTAGTCGGGGGAGGGGATGTTGGTAGGTGGGTTCTATGAGCGATTTTTCACCGGATGTTGCAGGAGACAGTAACTTTCAAGCGTAAAAAAACCGCCTTGAGTAGGCGGTTTTTTTGTATGCAGGCTTCGGTGAGGCCAATGCCTGCGCATCCTTAGCGGACACACTCACGTTCGCTGAGACTATGCACCTTTGCTCAAGGGTGCAAGTGCAAAAGTCATCCTTCGCTTATCAACCCGGTTCTGGAGTGGACTGTTTTATTCATTTCCGACCACGAGCTTCATGGCTTGATACACCTTGTTTAAATTGCCTCTGGGAGCTTGCAATAAAATCCGAGTCGACGATGCCCACGCATTGAGTATTCGTAAAGTGTGGTCGGGAGCCTAAAGATTTCATGTTCCTCGACACGGTGTGAGACCCGTGCCGGTGCTGTTTTTGGGGAGCCCACAACCGGCCGCCTTAGCGGACACGCTCACGTGCAGTCCCGAAGGTGTTCGTACGCCGGAAAGTGCATCGGAGGTTTGGCCCCACGCAAGGAGGGCCAAAGTATGTCTAAGTTTCTTAAACATATGTGGCGCCTCGTCAGGATCGCGTTATGGGCTTTTCGCCTGTACGAGATTCTGCGAGACCGTTGGAATAATTCGTTGTAAGGATTGATCTGACGGAAACCGCTCCTGCTTCGGCAGGAGCGGTTTAATTTCCATTAGCAAAATTGAAGGAATTTTTGCTCAGGCGTTGCAGTTTTACTCGGCGGGCGGCGTCAGCTTCGCTTCCATCTCGGCAACCTTGGCTTCAAGGCTCTCGAGGCGTGCACGAGTACGCGCCAACACAACCATCTGACTATCAAATTCTTCACGGCTGACCAGGTCGAGTTTGCTGAAGGCGCTTTGCAGCAGCATCTTGAACTGGCTTTCGATTTCGGCTTTCGGCAGCGGGGTGTCGCCGCTGAACAGGCGGGAGGCGGTGCCGCTCAGGGCGTCGAGGAAGTCTTTGGGCGCGAGCATGGTGGATGTCCTGGAAACAATGGCCGGCAGTGTATCACGCAGTGTCTATAGTCAATCTCGTGGTCAGGGATGCACGCTTTTCGCGCAGGCGGACGGACGGCAACGCACCGTTGTTGTGCGTATCCGCAGGGCCTTTTGCACGGGATGGCTTGCGGCAGCGGCCAAGGGATTGAAATCAGGGGTTTTTGGCGAGATGGCAAGGTTTCTGCTTAGTCACCTACGACCCATGCACTGATGCAGTCGCTGTGACGAATGCAGTGCGGCAGACGAAGCGGGGAGTTTCGTCGGCAGCGGTTAGCTGGCGTCAGTCGGGCAGGTACGGCCGACGATGCGTTACAAAGCCAGGCACTGCGCTTAGACTTGAGTCGGGTTTGTTTTCCTGGGGCAAGTCCACCAATTCGGGAGAGAGTTTTCATGAAGCTAGTCACTGCCATCATCAAGCCGTTCAAGTTGGACGACGTGCGCGAGTCGCTGTCCGAAATCGGCGTGCAGGGCATTACCGTTACTGAAGTCAAAGGCTTCGGCCGGCAGAAGGGTCACACCGAGCTGTATCGCGGCGCGGAATATGTGGTCGATTTTCTGCCCAAGGTGAAAATCGACGTGGCCATCGACGACAAGGATCTGGATCGGGTTATCGAGGCGATAACCAAAGCGGCCAACACCGGCAAGATCGGTGACGGCAAGATCTTCGTGGTCAATCTGGAACAGGCGATTCGCATCCGTACCGGCGAAACCGATACCGACGCGATTTAAACGCCGCCACAAACCCCAACGCCCCAGGAGAAAACAATATGACTCTGCGTAAATTCGCAGGGCTAGGAGCCCTGTTGTCTATCGTAATGCCCGGCCTTGCTATGGCGGCAGACGAAGTGGCGGCCCCGGTCCTCAATTCCGGCGACACCGCCTGGATGCTCACCTCGACAGCCCTCGTGCTGTTCATGACCATCCCGGGCCTGGCGCTGTTCTACGGCGGCATGGTTCGTTCGAAAAACATTCTTTCCGTGATGATGCAGTGCTTCGCCATTACCGGTCTGATCAGCGTCCTGTGGGTCATTTATGGCTACAGCATCGCGTTCGACACCACCGGCATGGAGCAGGGCGTCGTCAACTTCAACTCCTTCGTCGGCGGTTTCGGCAAGGCGTTCCTCGCCGGTATCACGCCAGCCAGCCTGACCGGGCCTGCGGCGTTGTTCCCCGAGGCAGTGTTCGTCACCTTCCAGATGACCTTCGCGATCATCACCCCGGCGCTGATCGTCGGTGCGTTCGCCGAGCGGATGAAGTTCTCCGCGATGCTGATCTTCATGGGCATCTGGTTCACCCTGGTTTATGCACCGATTGCGCACATGGTCTGGTCCGGCAACGGCGGCCTGCTGTGGGACTGGGGCGTGCTCGACTTCGCGGGCGGCACCGTGGTGCACATCAACGCCGGTGTGGCCGGTCTGATCTGCTGCCTGGTATTGGGCAAGCGCAAAGGCTTCCCGACCACGCCGATGGCGCCGCACAACCTCGGTTACACCCTGATGGGCGCGGCGATGCTGTGGGTCGGCTGGTTCGGCTTCAACGCCGGTTCCGCTGCGGCTGCCAACGGCACCGCCGGCATGGCGATGCTGGTTACCCAGATCGCAACCGCCGCTGCCGCACTGGGCTGGATGTTTGCCGAGTGGATCACTCACGGCAAGCCTAGCGCACTGGGCATCGCCTCGGGTGTGGTTGCCGGTCTGGTCGCGATCACTCCGGCTGCCGGCACCGTGGGCCCGATGGGCGCACTGGTGATCGGTCTGGCGGCGGGCGTGGTGTGCTTCTTCTGCGCCACTACCCTGAAACGCAAACTCGGTTATGACGACTCCCTGGACGCGTTCGGCGTACACGGTATCGGCGGTATCCTCGGTGCGATTCTGACCGGTGTTTTCGCTGCGCCGTCGCTGGGTGGCTTCGGCACTGTGACCGACATCGCCGCACAAGTGTGGATTCAGTGCAAAGGCGTCGGCTTCACGGTGATCTACACCGCGATAGTCACCTTCATCATCCTCAAGGTCCTCGACGCCGTCATGGGTCTGCGTGTGACCGAGGAAGAAGAGTCGGTCGGCCTCGATCTGGCACAACACAACGAACGCGGCTACAACCTGTAAGTACGCGCACTAAAAAACTTGCCCGGTTCGCCGGGCATTTTTTTGTCTGGAATTTGTCGCAGAGAGAGCAGCTGAAAGGATTTTTCGTACGGCTTTAGTCGTGTTTACGACGAGCGTTTTTCTGCGGCCAATGGCTTACATCATTGCAGGAATATTAGGGCCTTTGTTTTTTCCCAGAGCGCGCTAGAATGCGCCCCGAACGTGCGGAGAACTGTATGTGGCAACAGACTCTGATAACCCTGCGGGCACGGCCCCGGGGCTTTCATCTGGTAACGGACGAGTTGATCAAAGGGCTGCCTGAACTCAGGGAGTGCCGGGTCGGTCTGTTGCATTTGTGGCTGCAGCATACCTCGGCGTCGTTGACCATCAACGAGAACGCCGATCCGGCGGTCCGTCGCGACTTCGAACGATTTTTCAATCGTCTGATCCCACAAGGAACAGACGGCTATGAGCATAACGACGAAGGCCTGGACGACCTCCCGGCGCACTTCAAGGCCAGCGTGCTTGGTTGCCAGATCAGTCTGCCGGTTTCGGCCGGTCGCCTGGCACTGGGGACCTGGCAAGGCGTTTATCTGGGCGAGCATCGTGATCACGGCGGCGCTCGAAAAGTCCTCGCCACCTTGCACGGTGAAGGGGCATAAACCGTTGGTCACCAATGGTTACTGATTTTTTAACGGCGACTTTCGACAGTTGCCAAAGCTGGTCTATAACTAATCTGCTTTTCGCAAGTCATGAGGTAGAACATGAGCGACGATGATCTGGAAAACGACGACCTCGAAGTAGGCGACGAAGACGAGGCCGAGGAAGGTCTGGAAGCAGCAGCGGAAGACGTTGCTGACGACGATGGTGGCGACGATACGCCGGCCCCGGCTGCCAAAGGCAAAGCCAAGGCTGCGGTGTCGGTAGACGAGTTGCCGAGCATTGAAGCCAAGAACAAGGAACGCGACGCCCTGGCCAAGGCCATGGAAGAGTTCCTGTCGCGTGGCGGCAAGGTTCAGGAAGTGGAGGCCAATGTGGTCGCCGATCCGCCGAAGAAGCCGGACAACAAGTACGGCAGCCGCCCTATCTGAGGCGTGCCGCTGGCTTGCTGAAAAAGCCCGCCGTCGCTGCGGGCTTTTTCATGCCTGGAATAAACGCTTGAGGGCAGCGATGGAGATCCTGTGGGAGCTGGCTTGCCAGCGATGGCGGCCTGCCAGACAACTTTGATGTTGAATGTGCAGACCTCATCGCTGGCAAGCCAGATCCCACAGGGAATGATGTAAATTCAGGGTCAGTGTTGGGCATTCCAGCGTGCAAGCACTGCTGGCAAGTCAGTCAGGCTACGAATTTCAGCGTCCGGCAGACGATCCGCTTCCCAGGCTTTGCCTGCCGGGTTAAACCAGATCGCCCGCAATCCGGCCTGCTGTGCGCCGGCAATGTCGTCACCCGGATGGTCACCGATGTGCACGGCGGTTTCAGCCGTGGCGCCACCACGCTGCAACGCTTCATGAAACAACCGGGCATCCGGTTTGGCGATGCCGATATCTTCCGCGCACAACGCAAACTTGAAGTAATCCGCCAGCCCCAGCCGACGCACATCGGCATTGCCATTGGTGACCACGCCAAGCGCATAGTGATTGGCAAGAATCTCCAGCACTGGCTCGACTTCAGGAAAAACTTCGATCTGATGCCGCGCATGCAGAAACACTTCAAAACCCTTGTCTGCCAGGTCGGTAGCTTCGCCATGGGCATATCCAGCGTCTTCCATCGCATGAAACAACACCCGCCGACGTAGCGCACTGATCCGATGCTTGAGTCCCGGCTCGTTGGCCAGCACGCGCTCACGAATCGCCCACAAATGCTCCACTGGCACCGCGCCCAGATTCGGCGCATGTTCGCTCAGCCATTCGCGCAATACCGCTTCGGCACTGACGATCACCGGGGCGGTGTCCCACAAGGTGTCGTCGAGGTCGAAAGTGATCAACTGGATGCTCATGAATCATCGCCTTTCATGCGTTTGGCCCGTGGGTGGGCGCTGTCGTAGACCGCCGCCAGGTGCTGGAAGTCCAGGTGGGTGTAGATCTGCGTGGTCTTGATGTCGGAGTGGCCGAGCAATTCCTGCACCGCTCGCAGATCCTGTGAGGATTCGAGCAAGTGGCTGGCGAAGGAGTGCCTGAGCATGTGCGGGTGCAGGTTCTGCCCCAATTCGCGTTCGCCGGCCAGTTTGACCCGCACCTGAATCGCTCGCGGGCCAAGGCGTCGGCCTTGCTGGCTGACGAACACGGCATCGTCCGCAGGATTAGTCATCGCCCGCAACGGCAGCCACTGTTCGATCGCTTCGCGGGCCTTTTTGCCCACCGGCAGCAAACGGGTTTTGCTGCCCTTGCCGAGCACCTGGACCATGCCGTCGGCCAGATCAAGTTGATCAAGATTGAGCCCGGTCAGTTCGGAAAGGCGCAGGCCGGAGGAATAGAACAACTCCAGAATCGCCTGATCCCGGCGCGCAAGAAAATCATCCTCGACCGCACCTTCAAGCAATTGCAGCGCACGGTCGGTGTCGAGGGTTTTGGGCAGGCGACGTTCGCCTTTCGGCGGCGCCAGGCCAGTCGCCGGATCGTGGTCGCAAAGGCCTTCGCGATTGAGATAGTGATAGAGCCCGCGCACCGCCGAGAGCAGGCGGGCGAGGCTGCGCGAGGACTGACCTTGTGCATGCAGACGAGCGATCAGGCTGCGCAGGCGCTGAATATCCAGCGCCGCCCAACTGCCGATGTTCTGTTTGACGCACCAGCCAAGGACTTTATCGAGGTCGCGGCGGTAAGCCGACAGTGTGTGCGGCGACACCTGTCGCTCACTGCGCAGGTGTTCGCAGTAAGCGTCCAGTTGTCGTTCCATGCTCAGCGTACCGAGCGCAGGGAGCTGTTGACCCGTGGCAGCACGCGGCCCATGACTTCGGCGATGTAGCTGAGGAACAGCGTACCGACCGAACTCTTGTAGTGCTGCGGATCACGGCTGGCGATCGCCAGAATGCCGTGGATGCCTTGATGACTGACCGCGACCACGGCGGTGGAACCGATTTGCTTGCGTTGTTCTTCGCCGAAGAGGAAATCCAGTTCGTGCTCGCGCAGGCTGCCGCTGACGCTTTTGCCTTCGGTGAGCAGGCCGCCGATGGCGACTTGTGCATCAGCGTGAGTAACCCAACGACCGACCGGCGCCGGGTTGTCGCCCAGTAGAATCAGGCTGACAAAAGGCACCTGAAAGTCCTGGCGCAGGCTGTCTTCGACGCTGATCACCACGTCTTCCAGGCTGGCGGCATCCATCAGCGAGAGAATGAGGCGGCGGGTCTTGTCGAACAGGCGATCATTGTCGCGGGCGACGTCCATCAACTGCGAGAGGCGATGACGCATCTCGATGTTGCGGTCACGGAGGATGGTCATCTGCCGCTCAACCAGCGACACGGTGTCACCGCGTCGGTGGGGAATGCGCATGGCGGGCAACAGTTCTTCGTGCTCGACGAAGAAGTCCGGATGAGCCTCGAGGTATGCGGCAACCGCTGCCGCCTCCAGGCTCTCGGACGCTGATTCGTCGGACTGTCGGGCGGGTACCTGAGGCTTATCGGTCATGGTTTCTGCTCACTCAAAGACGTACTTGTCCTTCGTATACACGCACTGCCGGACCGGTCATCAGCACCGGTTGGCCAGGGCCTGCCCATTCAATGGACAGACGCCCGCCGGGCAGGTCGATCAATAGTGGCGAATCCATCCACCCCTGGCTGATCGCAGCGACAGCCGCTGCACACGCGCCGGTACCGCAGGCCTGGGTTTCCCCGGCGCCGCGTTCCCACACGCGCAACTGCGCACGGTTACGGTCGATGACCTGGAGAAAACCGACGTTGACCCGCGCCGGGAAGCGCGGATGGTGTTCGATTTTCGGCCCCAGCTCATGCACCGGTGCGCTGTTGATGTCCTGCACGCGCAAGACGGCGTGCGGGTTGCCCATCGACACGGCGGCCAGTTCGACCGTGGTGCCGTCGACTTCCAGCTGATAGCTGATGGCTTGCGCCGGCGCTTCGAACGGGATGTCCGCCGGCACCAGACGCGGGGCGCCCATGTTCACGCCGATCTGGCCGTCGTTACGCACGTCCAGTTCGATGATGCCGCCCTTGGTCTCGACGCGGATCTGCCGTTTCGCGGTCAGACGCTTGTCGAGCACGAAGCGCGCGAAGCAGCGCGCACCGTTGCCGCACTGCTCAACTTCCGAGCCGTCGGAGTTGAAGATCCGGTAACGGAAATCCACGTCCGGGTTGCTCGGCGCCTCGACGATCAATAACTGGTCGAAACCGATACCGGTGTGGCGGTCGCCCCATTGCTTGGCGTGCTTTGGCTGAATATGCGCGTGCTGGCTGACCAGGTCGAGAACCATGAAGTCATTGCCCAAGCCGTGCATTTTAGTAAAACGCAGCAGCATGGGTTACTCCGGCAGCAGGCTTTCGCCGGCAAACAGCTCGGCCACGGTTTCGCGGCGGCGCACTTCAAAAACCTGGTCTCCGTCTACCAGCACTTCAGCGGCACGGCCACGAGTGTTGTAGTTGGAACTCATCACAAAACCGTAGGCACCGGCCGAATGCACGGTCAGCAGGTCGCCTTCTTCCAGCGCCAGCTCACGGTCCTTGGCGAGGAAGTCGCCGGTTTCGCAGATCGGGCCGACGATGTCGTATTGGCGCGCGGCAGTGTCACGCGGTTTGACCGCGGTGACGTCCATCCACGCCTGATACAGCGCCGGGCGGATCAGGTCGTTCATCGCCGCGTCGACGATGGCGAAGTCTTTGTGTTCGGTGTGCTTGAGGTACTCGACCTGCGTCAGCAGCACGCCGGCGTTGGCGACGATGAAGCGGCCCGGCTCGAACACCAGCGCCAGATCACGACCGTTGAGACGCTCGCGCACGGCTTTGATGTAGTCGGCAGCCAATGGCGGCTCTTCATCGCGATAACGCACGCCCAAACCACCACCGAGATCGATGTGGCGCAGGTGAATGCCGCAATCGCCGAGGCGATCGACCAGATCGAGCAGGCGATCAAGCGCATCGAGGAACGGCGGCAGCGTGGTCAGTTGCGAACCGATGTGACAGTCGACACCGACCACTTCCAGGTTCGGCAGATGCGCGGCACGCACGTACACGTCTTCGGCGTCGGCAATGGCGATGCCGAACTTGTTCTCTTTGAGACCGGTGGAAATGTACGGGTGGGTGCCGGCATCGACGTCCGGGTTCACCCGCAGCGAAACCGGTGCGCGAACGCCCAGTTCGGCAGCCACGACTTGCAGGCGCTCGAGCTCGTCGGTGGATTCGACGTTGAAGCAGTGCACGCCGACTTCCAGCGCACGGCGCATGTCGTCACGGGTCTTGCCGACACCGGAGAAGACGATTTTGTCAGGGCTACCGCCAGCAGCCAGTACACGCTCCAGCTCGCCACGGGAAACGATGTCGAAACCGGCGCCGAGACGGGCCAGGACATTCAATACGCCGAGGTTGGAGTTGGCTTTGACCGCAAAGCAGACCAGGTGCGGCATGCCGGCCAGCGCATCGGCGTAGGCCAGATACTGGGCTTCGATGTGCGCGCGCGAGTAAACGTAGGTGGGCGTGCCGAAGCGGTCGGCGATGGCGGACAGCGCCACACCTTCCGCGAACAGTTCCCCGCCACGGTAGTTAAAAGCGTCCATGGCGATCCCTTAGTAAACGTCGTGCTTGTGTGCTTTCGAGGCAGGCTGCTTTTGCGAAGACTGGGCTTGCTCGGCCGGGTCCTGATCGTCATCCGGCAGGTACAGCGGGCCTTTTTGACCACAGGCCGAAACGAGGCAGGCAACCGCGACGAGCGCAGCAAGGGAAGAGATCAGGCGCTTCATGGCGAAATCCTTGAAAATGCGTTAATTGCGCCGGAGTATACCGGCCACCCGGCAGCTTGCCTATGCGAGGGGGTTCCCGTCCGGCGGGGCTCTTTAAATGCACCCATATCCCTGTGGGATGGAAAACGGTGCTTGGTCGTTAATCTTTGCAATCGGCTGGCAGCGTCCGTATCTTGCGGCGCTTGAGCCTGATCAGACATTTTTTGAGGTTGCCACAATGAGTTTGTCCGAAGCGCGTTTCCACGATCTGGTCGATGAAACCCAGGAAAAACTGGAAGACATCTTTGACGAAAGCGCCCTGGATATCGACATGGAGAACTCGGCGGGTGTCCTCACCGTCAAGTTCGAAAACGGCTCGCAGCTGATTTTCAGCCGCCAGGAACCGCTGCGTCAGCTGTGGCTGGCGGCGGTGTCCGGTGGTTTCCACTTCGACTACGACGAAGAAAGCGAGCGCTGGATGTGTGACAAGAGCGAAGAGCAACTGGGCGAAATGCTCGAGCGCATCGTCAAGCAGCAGGCTGGCGCCGACTTCGACTTCGAAGGTCTGTGATTTCGTGACTGACACCGCGCCTGTTCGTCCGCCCAAGCCGCTTTACAGCAACATCAGCCCGGCCGTGCCTTCGCCGTGCAGCGGCGTGTGTCGGCTGGATGAGCAGAAGGTTTGCCTCGGCTGCTTCCGCCATGTCGAGGACATTCGCGAATGGCGTTCGGCGGACGATGAGCGGCGGCGAGTGATTTGCGCGCAGGCGTCCCGGCGCAAGCAGTGCGACGGGGCGTGACTTGTATATTTTTTGAGCTGTGATAGTGTCCGAACACGCCTCAACCCATCGAGGCCCGGTGAAAACCCCGTCTTTTTTGGCGGGGTTTTGCTTTTTTTGTGTGCAGAAGAAAGGAGTCTGCCCGGATCATGACCGCACCTTCCATCACCCTTACCCGTCTGGACGTGCAACGTCTGGAGCGCCTGATCGACAACCTGAACGATAAAGACCAGGCTGCGCCGGGCGTGATTGCGCTGCAAACCGAGCTGGACCGTGCCGACGACGTGGTCGGCCACGATGAAGTGCCCGCCGATGTTGTGACGATGAATTCCCGCGTGCATTGCCGCGAAGAAGGCAGCGGCAAGGATTACCACCTGACGCTGGTCTATCCCAAGGATGCCAACGCCGATGAAGGCAAGATCTCTATCCTGGCACCCGTCGGCAGTGCGCTGCTGGGCCTGAAGGTCGGTCAGCACATCGACTGGCCGGCACCAGGTGGCAAGACCCTCAAGCTGACCTTGCTCGAAGTCGAATCGCAGCCGGCCAACGGTGGCGCGTTCCCCGAGTAACCCGCCTCAGACCTGTTCGAGTGCCTCGTTCAGAGCGCGCTCCAGGTCAGCCTTGTAGCGCAGATACAGATTGCTTGAACTCTGCCCGTCACCGAGCAGGCCCGAAAGGTCGAGGTCGGTGATGTAGCAGCGATAGCGTTCGCTGTCGCGGCGCTGCTCGACGATCTCTCGGGCGACCACGCTGAATAGCTGGTCGCCATGTTCCAGTTCGCTGAATTCCCGTTGATTGCAATACAGGGTGACCTGCACTTCGCCCGGTGCGGCTTTGCCGACGATCGCCTGTACGTCGTAGAACGGCTTGTTGGCGGGCGTCTGCGGGGCTGGTCGCGCTTCGACCCGGCGCGCGCGCCCCGGGCCGGAAGGCAATAACTGGTAATACAAAGTTTCGAGGCGGACATCGGGGCCGGCGTCCATCGGCAGCACGGCCTCGCGGCGGAACAGGATCGATTGCAGGAAACGCTGCAACGGCACCAGCAGACTCTGCTCGTCGTGATAAGGCAAATGTTGCTGCCACAGCGCATTGAACTCATCCAATACGTACAACTCGGCCTGCTGCTCGGTGATGCGGTAGAACACTTGAATGCATTCCGGCTGGCCCATCGGCAGAATCAACGCAAGATCGTGATCTTCCAGCGCCATTGGGTCGAGGTGCAGCGGGCTGTAACGCGGCTGTTCTTCACCCAGGTAATCAAGCAGGGCCGGCAGGGTGGCGAGGGCGACGTGGTTGACCTGGCCCGGCACCAACTCCAGCACGTGATAATGCTGCTGCACTTGAATCAGATAGCGGTGGTTCAGCTCGCTGAGCAACAGGTTCTGTGCGGTGTCGACGATTTCCTCGACCCGACGGGCAATGAACTGCGCGCGGTTGTGGCAGAAACAACGAACCTTCAACGACGGCTGCAATGGCCCGCGCGGCAGATTGTTGAGGTAATCACGCAGGCAATCGAGCAGGGCATGCGGCCCGTCGAAGCGGTTGACCAGCACTTCGTTCCAGCTGTTGAGCGTGACCTGATCCAGCGTCAGCACGAGGTTTTCGCGCACCCCGGCGTAACTCAGCGAGTCGGTACGCTCGGTGGTCATCAGGATATTCAGGTCGCGGTGATGTTTGAGCGGATCGACGCCGACGTTGACCAGCAGCAGCACTTCGCTCGGCACCGCGGCGCGCAGCAACGGCTCTTCGGCCACTGTAGGCAGGGGCAGGGCGATGCACTGTTGCAGGCTGCCGAGCAGGTTGAACAGCTCGAACTCGCTCAGGTCGCTGGTGCCGGGATGCAAAGCGAGGCGCGTGCTGCTGTCGATTACACCGTTGCGGTGACACCAGGTCAGCAGTTGGAGCAGTTCGCGGCTGCGCTTGATCGGTGCGAAGTGTTCCCACTCAAGTGCCGTGAGGCTGCCGTTATACAGGCCCCACTGGGTTTGTCCCGGCTCCTTTTTGTTGCGCGATTGCACCAGCGTCAATGTGTCTTCGGCCAGATCCGGGGCGATCCCGGGGTTGATGAACTCAACCTTGTCGGCCTTGCGCTCGAAGGCGGCATAGAGCCGGCGACCGAGGACGTTGAGATCGCGTTTATTGATCAGGCTGACGGTCTGCTCGGTGCGGGCAAACTGGGTCAGGAAGCGATAGCTGTAATTCAGCTCGTTGACCAGCGCACGGCGTTCGGCGCTGACCTGACGCACTTTCCATTGGCTGCGGCTATCCAGCAACGCCAGTTGCCGCTGATCCCAATGCCATTCGCTGGCCAGCCGTTCCAGTAGCAAACGTTGCCAACCCTGGCTGCGGCTGTTGCCGGTGAGCTTGCGGTTGACCTTGAGGTACAACGCGCGCCGCACCAACTCCAGCCGATCCGGCTCGTTGCGCGCGGTGAGGTATTCCTCGATGCGCCGGTACACGACCATGTACGGATCCAGCTCATCGAGATCGAGCTGGTTGGCGAACACGGCTTTTTTGAAACGCAGGCTCAGGCACTGCACGTGCGGGTGTTCGCTGGCATAGACCTCGGTCAGCAACAGTTTGAGCACTGATTTGTAGGGTGACTCGATGCCTTTGAACAACTGCCACAAACCCGCGCCGATAAACTCTCCCGGTGGAATCGTCGCCAGATGGCCGAGATCCAGGGTTTCGTCGGCGCGAATGAAGCGCTTCGACAGCAGGGTGTGGGTGTAAAGGTCGTAGGCGGTTTCTTCGTAAACCGGCACCAGCCACCAGATTGGCGTGCGCCCGGCGAGCCAGATCGCCGTGCGGTAGAACTCGTCGAGCAACAGATAGTGCTGAGTGCTACCGCAGTTTTCCGAGCTGAGCTGAGTGTCGCGTTCACCTTTGACGAAGCGCACCGGGTCGATCAGAAAGAAATGCGCCTCGGCGCCCTGGCTTGCGGCCCAGGCTTCCAGCAACTGGCACTTCTTGCTCAGCTCACTGAGTTCGCTGTCGCTCAGGTCCGGTGCGTGGCAGACCCACACGTCCATGTCGCTCTGATCGGCCTGAGCCAGCGTGCCGAGGCTGCCCATCAGGAACAGGCCATGAACCGGTCGTGGCGGGTTGCTGCCGTGGCGCGGTTTATAGGAGAACGAACGGGTCAGGCGCTGGGCTTCGGTGAGCACATTGGCGTCCGGCTCGTAATTCGACAGGCCGGCCGGCGTGCTGCCCGAGACATAACCTGGCAGTAGCGGATGATTGACGTGGAAGAACAACGGCAACAGCGTCAGCACGCTCTGTTGGCGTGGCGACAACCCTTCGAGGGCGCGGCCCAGGCGGCCTTCATTGAGTTTGAGAAAACGCGCGCGCAGCTGGCTGAGGACCTTGCGGTCAATGCCTTCGTCCAGGTCGGGGCGGATTTCGTGGGTGCGCGTCATGTCAGCTCAAACCGGCTCGCAGGCTCGGACGTAGAGGGTCTCGGAATGTCAGGCAGTTTAGCCTTAGCGCAGCGGGACTTTTAAGCTGAATTTGTTTTTTGACGTCAGATTTCTATCGCGGGCGACCGGGCAGGCCCGCGGAAATCCCGTGGCAGGAGTTCCCGTGGGCAAAGTCGGGGAGATTCAGGCGGTTTCTTGCTCTCTCAGAATGGTCAGCACGGTTTGCACATTTTGTGCAGCGTCGCGACCGAGGCTGGTCAGATACCCGCCATCGGGCTGATCGGTGAGGTCTTTTTCAAAGAGGCGTTTGGCGGCAGAAATATGTTTCGGGGCAGCGGTCTGATGAATTTTCAAACCTTCCTGGGAACTGTCCAGGGGAAAGAGTGCGAGGACTTCCAGTTCGGCAACCAACTCAGGGGTAAGCGACATAAGGACTCCAGACTTTCTAGGAATTGGACGACAGCGTCCCTAAGGTGAACCCGCTTGTGCGGCATGTCCAGTGCTCAGATCAGGGATTTTGTCTTGAGGCGGATTCCAGTGTAGTCGGGGCTCAGGCGCAGGGCGGATAGATGGGTGACAAATTGTGTGGGAGCGAGCTTGCTCGCGAAAGCGATGTGTCACTCACCAAATAAGTTGACTGATAAAACGCCTTCGCGAGCAAGTCGAATCGTCGCACCGTCACTGCCACAGGGGGGGATTTGTTGTTACTGCTTTTCGGGTGGCAGCTCTGGCAGTGCACGCAGCGCCGCTTCGTACCATTCGGTATTGAACGCACGGTCTTCATCGAGCATCGCGTCAATCTCGTAGGCCAGCACGTGGGCCATCAGATTGAGGATCTCTTCACGTTCAGTGCCTACCAACGTCAGCTTGTTGAAAGTCGCTTTGGCCGCTGGCGGGTTGTCGCTTTCGATCTGGTTCTCGATGGCTTCGATCAGCGTCGCTTCGGTGAACTCTTCTTCTTCGTTGTCATTGTCGATGTCTGTCGGCTCGCTCATGGCAGGCTCCTCAAGGAAAGGCGCCAGTTTACCCGCATTCAGCGGCGTGATGCTGCTGGCGGGAAACGCCTGAGCGATCTATAAACAGGCACTGCCCACCCCGCACGGCCTGGAGGCTATGTGATGCTCAAGCTTTATGGATTCTCCGTCAGCAACTACTACAACATGGTCAAACTGGCGCTGCTGGAAAAAGGCCTGCCGTTCGAAGAGGTCACCTTCTACCCGACAGCAACCCCGGAATCACTGGCCATCAGCCCGCGCGGCAAAGTACCGGTGCTGGGTGTAGACGCCGGTTTTATCAACGAAACGGCGATCATCCTCGAATACCTCGAACAAACCCAGAAAGGCACACCGCTGCTGCCGAGCGATCCGTTCGAGCGCGCGCAGGTGTTGGCGATTGCCAAGGAAATCGAGCTGTACATCGAACTGCCGGGACGCGCCTGCTATGGCGAAGCGTTCTTCGGCATGAGCCTGCCGGATGCGATCAAGGAAAAGACTAAAACCGAATTGCTGCTGGGTTTTGCGGCGCTGGGACGACACGGCAAGTTCGCCCCGTACGTGGCGGGCGACAGTCTGAGCATTGCCGATTTGTATTTCCTCTACAGCGTGCCGCTGGCCTGTGCGGTCGGGCAGAAACTGTTCGGGATTGATTTGCTGGCGGAGCTGCCGCAGGCGAAGGCGCTGCTCGAGCGGCTTGAGCAGAACCCGCATGTGCAGAAGATCGCGGCAGACAAGGAGGCGGCGATGCCGGCGTTTTTAGCGATGATCGCTGCCAAGAAGTGAGGTTTGTAGCGTTCTGAAGTCAGTCATCGCTGGCAAGCCAGCTCCCACAGGTCTTTGGGGCGAACGAAAAATTGTGTTCCAGCAAATAACCCTGTGGGAGCTGGCTTGCCAGCGATGCTTTTAGCGGCTGGCGATCAGCGCCTGACCGCGCACCACAGCTGCCTTGACCTGCGCCGGCGCAGTGCCGCCGATATGGTCGCGAGCATTCACCGAGCCTTCGAGGGTCAGCACGGCAAACACGTCCTCTTCGATCTGGTCGCTGAACTGGCGCAGTTCTGCCAGGCTCATCTCGGCCAGATCCTTGCCAGTGTCCACGCCGTACTTGACGGCATGGCCAACGATCTCGTGGCAATCACGGAACGGCAGACCACGACGCACCAAGTAATCCGCCAGATCGGTCGCAGTGGAGAAACCACGCAGCGCCGCTTCACGCATGATCGCGTGCTTGGGTTTGATCGCCGGGATCATGTCGGCAAAGGCGCGCAGCGAGTCGCGCAGGGTGTCGGCGGCGTCGAACAGCGGCTCTTTGTCTTCCTGATTGTCCTTGTTGTAGGCCAGCGGTTGGCCTTTCATCAGGGTCAGCAGGCCCATCAGTGCGCCGAACACACGGCCGGTCTTGCCGCGCACCAGTTCTGGCACGTCGGGGTTTTTCTTTTGCGGCATGATCGAGCTGCCGGTGCAGAAACGGTCCGGCAGATCGATGAACTGGAACTGCGCGCTGGTCCACAGCACCAGTTCTTCGGAGAAACGCGACAAGTGCATCATCGCGATGCTCGCGGCCGAGCAGAATTCGATGGCGAAATCACGATCGGAAACGTTGTCCAGCGAGTTGCCGCCAACGGCGTCGAAGCCCAGCAGTTGCGCGGTGTATTCGCGGTCGATCGGGTAGGTGGTGCCAGCCAGCGCGGCGCTGCCCAATGGCATGCGGTTGGTGCGCTTGCGGCAGTCGACCAGACGCTCGTAATCGCGGCTGAGCATTTCGAACCAGGCCAGCATGTGGTGCCCGAAGGTTACCGGCTGCGCGGTCTGCAGGTGGGTGAAGCCGGGCATGATGCTCGCGGCTTCGCGCTCGGCTTGCTCCAGCAGGCCTTTTTGCAGGCGGGTGATTTCGGCGAGGATCAGGTCGATCTCGTCACGCAGCCACAGGCGGATGTCGGTGGCGACCTGGTCGTTGCGGCTACGCCCGGTGTGCAGCTTCTTGCCGGTGACGCCGATGCGATCGGTCAGGCGCGCTTCGATGTTCATGTGCACGTCTTCGAGGTCGATGCGCCAGTCGAACTGGCCGGCCTCGATTTCGCCCTGAATGGTCTTCAGGCCATCGATGATGCTGTCGCGCTCGGCATCGGTCAGCACGCCGACCTTGGCCAGCATGCTGGCGTGGGCGATCGAGCCCATGATGTCGTGGCGATACAGGCGCTGGTCGAAAGTGACGGAGGCGGTGAAGCGGGCGACGAAGGCGTCGACGGGTTCACTGAAGCGGCCGCCCCAGGACTGATTGGTCTTGTCAGTGCTCATGAATTCGCTCGTATCGGCTTGAAGAAAAAAGGCGTGAAACGCTGGCGCGGATAATAACAGGGTTGCCAATCCTGTCGCTGACACTGGTCGATACGTTTTTTTCTCATTGTCTGCACCATAGTCGGCGCAGGTGCCGGGGGATTTGCACAAGGATATTTTCCGATTGAGCAATATCGGCCCGGCGAGCGTCTACAGTTGGACATAAGGGTCGGCGCGACTGCAGATCGCGCAAAGGTCTGGCCGCCGACTATAAGAAGAGGGGGTGGGTGCTTTGTCCTTCGGCAAACCCCGTGAGAAACGCAGGAAACAGCGGGCTTCGAGCAGTACGACCCGGGCATTGGCAAATATTGCTGGCCGACGTACGGCACTTTTTGGCGCTCGGGCTAGTCTTAGCGTGGATCGCGGTGACGGACGTCACTTCACCTGTCTACGCTATCCTTGTGCGAGACTCACGCAGGAATCCAGCGCAATATGAATGTCCTGATCGTTGATGACGAACCCCTGGCTCGCGAGCGCCTCAGCCGAATGGTGAGTGAGCTTGAGGGTTACACAGTCCTGGAGCCCAGCGCCACGAATGGCGAGGAGGCGTTGGCACTGATCGACAGCCACAAGCCGGATATCGTGCTGCTCGATATCCGTATGCCGGGCCTCGATGGCCTGCAGGTCGCTGCCCGTCTGTGCGAGCGAGAAACGCCGCCCGCCGTGGTGTTTTGCACCAGCCCCGATGAATTTGCCGTGGAAGCCCTGCAGGCCAGCGCCGTGGGCTATGTGGTGAAACCCGTGCGAACCGAACATCTGCATGACGCCCTGAAACGGGCGGAACGTCCCAACCGGGCGCAACTCTCGGCCCTGACCCGTCCCGCTGCCGAAAGTGGCACCGGGCCGCGCAGCCACATCAGCGCGCGTACCCGCAAAGGCATCGAACTGATCCCGCTGGATCAGGTGGTTTACTTCATTGCCGACCACAAATACGTGACCTTGCGCCATG
This sequence comes from Pseudomonas sp., assembly GCF_049300855.1. GTDB lineage: Bacteria > Pseudomonadota > Gammaproteobacteria > Pseudomonadales > Pseudomonadaceae > Aquipseudomonas. Next base: position 91,906 of record NZ_JBAQKH010000054.1, read on the forward strand.
AGGCTGGCGAAGTGCTGCTCGACGAGCCGCTCAAGGCCCTCGAAGACGAATTCGGCGAGCGATTCGTGCGTATCCACCGTAACGCGCTGGTCGCGCGCGATCGCATCGAACGTCTGCAACGCACGCCGCTGGGGCATTTCCAGTTGTTCCTCAAAGGTCTCAATGGTGATGCGCTGATCGTCAGTCGTCGGCATGTGGCCGGTGTGCGCAAAATGATGCAGGGCCTGTAACCCGGTCATTCCGGGCGGCACCCTGAACTTTTTACCGGGCATTGCGGGCCAGGGAGGCCACGTCGTTTCTGATTCAAGTCAAAGTGGATTTGGCTGAGCTGTTATTATCCGCCGTATCTATTCAGTACGGATTGATCCATGTCCTCTCGCGAAATCCGCATCGCCACCCGTAAAAGTGCGCTGGCCCTCTGGCAGGCCGAATACGTCAAAGCCCGTCTGGAAGCGGCCCATCCGGGCCTGCTGGTGACGCTGGTGCCCATGGTCAGTCGCGGCGACAAACTGCTCGATTCGCCACTGTCGAAAATCGGCGGCAAAGGCTTGTTCGTCAAAGAGCTGGAAACTGCACTGCTCGAAAACGCAGCCGACATCGCCGTGCACTCGATGAAAGACGTGCCGATGGACTTCCCTGAAGGCCTTGGCCTGTTCTGCATCTGCGAGCGCGAAGACCCGCGCGATGCTTTCGTTTCCAACACCTATGCCAGCCTCGAAGCGTTACCTGCCGGCAGCATCGTCGGTACTTCGAGTCTGCGTCGTCAGGCGCAGTTGCTGACCCGTCGGCCGGACCTGGAAATCCGCTTCCTGCGCGGCAACGTCAATACCCGTCTGGCCAAACTCGATGCCGGTGAGTACGACGCGATCATCCTCGCCGCCGCCGGCCTGATCCGTCTCGGTTTTGAAGAGCGCATCACCTCGGCGATCAGCGTCGATGACAGCCTGCCGGCCGGTGGCCAAGGTGCGGTCGGCATCGAATGCCGCAGCGCCGACAGCGAAATTCACGCCTTGCTCGCACCGTTGCATCACGCCGATACCTCATCGCGCGTGACCGCCGAACGTGCCCTCAACAAACATTTGAATGGTGGCTGCCAAGTGCCGATCGCCTGCTACGCCGTGCTTGAAGGCGAGCAGTTGTGGTTGCGCGGTCTGGTCGGTGAACCGAGCGGTGGCTTGCTGCTTGGCGCCGAAGCCCGCGCGCCACGCGCCGATGCTGAGGCGTTGGGTGTTCAGGTGGCTGAAGACTTGCTGAGCCAAGGCGCAGCCGAAATTCTCAAAGCAGTCTACGGCGAGGCAGGTCACGAGTGACTGACTGGCGCCTGCTGCTGACGCGCCCTGCGCAAGATTGTGCGGCGCTCGCCGAGACGTTGGCGGCGCAGGGCGTTTTCAGTAGCTGTTTGCCGCTTCTGGACATCGTCGCGCTGCCAGTCTCTGACAAGATTCGTCAGGCGATGGTGCTGTTGCCGGGATGCAACGCGGTGATCGTCGTCAGCAAACCGGCGGCGCGCATTGCCATGGACCTGCTCGACGACGTGTCTTCGCTGACGATGCCGTGGTTCAGTGTTGGTGCCGCGACCGCGCAGATTCTGCTGGATCGTGGCCTCGACGCACACTTCCCGGTTGACGGTGATGACAGCGAAGCCTTGCTGCAATTGCCGCGTCTGCGTGAGGCAGTCAGCCAGCCCGGTGCGCGGGTCTTGATCCTGCGCGGGGAGGGCGGCCGCGAGTTGCTCGCCGAGCGTTTGCGTACGCTTGGTGCTAGTGTCGAGTACCTGGAATTGTATCGACGTGACTTGCCAGCCTATGCGCCGAACGAACTGTCGCGGCGGATCGAAGCGGAACGCTTGAACGGGCTGGTGGTCAGCAGTGGACAGGGTTTTGAGCACCTGCGTCAGATGGCCGGCGACGGCTGGCCGACAATTGCGCAGTTGCCGTTGTTTGTTCCAAGCCCAAGGGTCGCCGAGCTGGCACATGCCGCCGGGGCTCAAACAGTTGTGGATTGCCGCGGCGCGAGTGCCGCGGCTTTGCTGACGGCGTTGCGGGAGCATCCCGTACCCGTTTTCTAATGCAAAGGATGGATACGTGAGCGAAACAGCCTTGCCTAAAGATGATGTGCAACCTGTGATTGATGCCCGGGTTGAAACGCCACCGCCGGCCACAGAGCCGCGCCGAGGCAATGGACTGGCCATCGTCGCCCTGTTGCTCGGCGCTGCTGGCGTCGCCATCGGTGGCTGGGGTGTCTGGCAGGTGCGACACCTGCAGACCAATACGCAACAACAATCGGGCCAGGTGCAGGCGTTGAATGATCAGGCGCAGAGCCTGAAACTCAACGAACAGCGTCTGACTGAGCGCCTCGCGCAGTTGCCAGGTGCCGACGAACTCGCTGAACGCCAGCGTCTGGTCACGCAACTGCAGGGTGATCAGCAGCGCCTCAATCAGCGTCTGGAAACCGTCCTCGGTGCGAGCCGCAAGGATTGGCGTCTGGCAGAGGCCGAGCACCTGTTGCGTCTGGCCAGCCTGCGTCTGTCGGCGTTGCAGGACATCAGCAGCGCTCAGGCACTGGTGCAGGGCGCGGACGAAATCCTCCGTGAGCAGAACGATCCCGGTTCCTTCGCCGCTCGCGAGCAAGTAGCGAAAACCCTGGTGGCGCTGCGCAGTACTTCGCAACCGGATCGCACCGGTTTGTTCCTGCGTCTCGGCGCGCTGCGTGATCAAGTCATCGACCTCACCGAGCTGGCGCCGGAGTACAAGGACCGCGGCGAATCGCTGCTGGGCCTGACCGCCGAGGGTGACGGCGCCAGCCGCTGGGCGCAGTGGTGGGATCAGGTTTCGCGCTACATCCGTATCGATTTCAATGCTGACAAAAACGTGCGGCCACTGCTGGCCGGGCAGAGCCTGAGCCAGGTGCGTCTGGCCCTCAGCCTGTCGCTTGAGCAGGCGCAGTGGGCCGCGCTCAACGGGCAGGCGCCGGTTTACACCCAGGCGCTGGCCGAAGCACGTGATGTGCTCAAGGGCAATTTCAACCCGGACAATCCGCAAAGCAAAGTGATGCTCGAACAGGTCGCCGAGCTGAGCAAGGAGCCGGTCACGGTCACGACTCCGGATCTGGCTGGCACCCTCAGTGCCGTGCAAGCCTATCTTGAGCGGCGCAACGTCAATGCCGAAGAATCGGTGAAACCCTTCGCCAAGCCTGCTGCGAACACTGCGCAGGAGGCGACGCCATGAAGCGCCTGTATGTGATCGTGTTTCTGGTGATCGCCGCAACGGCGGCGCTGGGCCTGGCGATTGCCGAGCATTCCGGTTACGTGTTGGTCGCCTACAAGAGCTTCCGTTACGAGTCGAGCCTGTGGGCGACTCTGGCGGTGATCGCGGTGCTATGGCTGTTGATCTGGGGGATCAAGGCGTTGGTCGAGCTGGTCATGACGTCCAGTGGCGTGGTCAACCCATGGTCGCGCCGCAACCGCAGTCGCCGCGTTCAGGTGGCGATCGAGCATGGTCAACTGGATCTGGCTGAAGGTCGCTGGGCCAGTGCGCAGCGGCATCTCTATCGAGCGGCTGAAGCCGAGCGTCAGCCCCTGCTGTATTACCTCGGCGCTGCCCGTGCGGCCAACGAGCAAGGCCATTACGAGGAGTGCGATCGTTTGCTGGAACGTGCGCTGGAGCGTCAGCCTCAGGCCGAGCTGGCGATTGCCTTGAGTCATGCGCAGTTGCAGACCGACCGTGGTGATACCGACGGTGCCTTGGTGACCCTGCAAGCGATGCACGAGCGGCATCCGCACAATGCCCAGACACTGCGTCAGTTGCAGCGTCTGTATCAACAACGCGGTGAATGGTCGGCGGTGATTCGCCTGCTGCCGGAGCTGCGTAAGGACAAGGTCCTGCCGTCGGCCGAACTGGCGGAGCTGGAACGTCGTGCCTGGGGTGAAAACCTGTCGTTGGCCGCGCACCGTGAAGAGGACGGCACGGTGGGCTTGCAGTCGCTCCAGCGGGCGTGGGAGCAACTCACCTCTGCTCAGCGTCAGGAACCAGCGCTGGTGCTGGCGTACGCCGAACAGTTACGTCAGCTGGGGGCTCAGGTGCAGGCTGAAGAAGTCCTGCGCGCAGCCCTGAAGCGCAAGTACGACAGCCATCTCGCACGTCTTTATGGTCTGGTGCGCGGCAGTGATCCTGCACGTCAGTTGCAAACGGCCGAAGGCTGGCTCAAGGAGCACCCGAGCGACCCGAGCCTGCTGCTGACGCTGGGGCGTCTGTGCCTGCAAACCAGTCTGTGGGGCAAAGCGCGGGATTATCTGGAAAGCAGTTTGCGGGTGCAGCGCAACCCTGAGGCGTGTGCCGAACTTGCACGCCTGCTCGCGCAGCTGGGCGATACCGAACGCAGCAATCAGTTGTTTCAGGAAGGTCTGGGCTTGTTGGATGAACGCCTGCTGGCCGCGCCGCTGCCGGCCCTGGCTCAGGTCTGAAGACGCGAGGGAGGCCACTCCCTCGTTGACCTTTTGCCCTCGATAATTCAACTTTTTCCGGCATCCCGGATAAAGTCCTACACAGGGCTACATCGTTTCCTCGCTAACCTGTCGGGTTTTCCCTACACCTCTGGTGAACTGTCGGCAGGGCCTCGCCTTGAAAGGCTGACGCGCTTTCCTCTACCGTAACAGCCTGTCTCTACTGTTACGGAAAAGCCATGTCGTTGGCCTGCTCACGCTCCTTGTTCTTCATGGCTTTCACTGCGGGGGCCTTTGCTCTGGGAGCTTCCTATTATCTTGAATACGCGGTCGGCCTGACGCCGTGCAGCCTGTGCCTGGTGCAGCGGTTGTTCCTCACGCTGCTGTGCGTTTTCTGTGGTCTGGCGGCGGTACACGGCCCCAAGCGTGGCGGTTTGTGGCTTTACTGGCTGCTGACGCTGGGTGCAAGCCTGGGTGGCACCACGGCGGCCTGGCGGCAAGTGTTGATACAGAGTGACCCGGTGCTGCAATTGACCAACTGCTCCCCGACCTCCGAGATGCTATTGAGCGGGTTGCCGTGGATCTGCGCCTTGCAGAGGGTGTTTACCGGAGGCGCTGATTGCGCGGAAATTTCCTGGACGCTGTTCGATCTGAGCATTCCCGAGTGGAGCCTTTTGCTCTTCGTCGCGGTGTCGATTCTAGCGGTCTATCAAATGTTGCGGCTGGCCTGGAGTGCTCTGCAACGACCGCTCAGCGGCGAAGCGTCGCACCGGGAGCCGCTGCGGGATTAAACACTTGTATGAACTTTATCTCCTGCGTACCTTGAAGCCATAGGCGTGCGGGCATAATCTGGCCCGCACGTGTCATTGGAATTATGTTGCTCGATGACGCTCTGCCCGGCCGGCCCCCAAGCCAAAATCAAAAGAGGGGCGCGGGTGTAGAGCAGCATGACCCACAAGGGAAGAGAGATCGCCATGCTCGAAAGTTGTCAGAATGCTCAGGAACGCTGGGGTGGAGTTCATCTGCTGATCGACCGCTGGTTGCAGGAGCGTGAAGATCTGATCGGCGCCTACGACAAGCTCGGCGCGCAGCCTGAGTCGCTGTCCGAGAGCCGCAAGCCCTTGCAGGAATTCTGCGGCGTGCTGGTCGATTACGTTTCGGCCGGGCACTTCGAAATCTACGAACAGCTGACTGGCGAAGCCAAGGCGTTCAATGACAAGCGTGGTCTGGAACTCGCCGAGACGATCTATCCACGTATCGACGTCATCACCGAAAAGCTCCTCGCGTTCAACGATCTGTGCGACGAAGGCAAATGCGTTGCCGAGAAATTCAAGGAGCTCGGCGGCCTGCTGCATGAGCGCTTCGAGCTCGAAGACTGCCTGATTGAAGTGCTGCATACGGCGCACAAGGAAGAGGATCCGGTTCAGGCCTGATTTTTCTACCGATCAAAAAAACGGTGCGCCCCAAACGCACCGTTTTTTATTGCCTGTTCAACTGGTCGCGCCACGCAATTCCACTTCGAACACCAACGGTGTAAACGGCGCGATCAAGTCGCCGGCACCGTCGGCGCCGTACGCCTGATCCGATGGAATCACCAGTCGCCATTTCGCGCCTACCGGCATGTTCTGCAACGCGGTGCGCCAGCCGGCAATCACGCTGTCGAGGTTGAACCATTGCGGCTGAGTGTTCTGGTCGAACACGGTGCCGTCCGGCAGTCGACCGACATACAGCACCTGCACTTTTCCGTCCGGTCCGGCCTTGGTACCGGTGCCTGGCGTCAGCTCGGTCAGCAGGATGCCATCGGCCAATTCCTTCACACCCGGTTTGGCTTTTTCTGCGGTGAGAAACCGCTGTTCGTTTTCCATCGCGGCGTCACTCGAAGGTTGTGCCGAGTGCTCGGCATTCTGCGATTCGTGATCGGCCAGAATCTGTTCAATGCGGGCTTCGCTCAGCGCCAGCGGCTTGCCTTGATAAGCCTGCTGCAAGCCGTCGACCAACGCCTGAATCTGCAATTGCGGGACTTCCTGACGCAGCCGTTCACCGAGGCTGGCACCGAGGCTGTAGGCCAGATCGTGAGCATCGTTCGCGTTGGTTTTTTCGTCAGCGTGAGCCGCCGAAAAAACCATGCAAAGGGATAAAAAAAAGTAGCGCGACATGGGCACTCTCCGTCCTGAGATGCGGTGGATTATGCCAGCGTGAACGTCGGCAACGGTGAACTGCTTTTACCTTTGCGCAGAACATTTTCGCTTCGGTGCAACGCAACGCAATCGATACTGTCAAGATGCCCTAGCGGCGGTAACTGCAGAGGTCTAGTATGAGCCGCACTCACGTCAGCCAGGAGGTAAACCATGTCGGCCACCAAGAAGCCTGTAAACACTCCGTTGCACTTACTCCAACAACTCTCGGGCAGCCTGCTCGAGCATCTGGAAAACGCTTGCTCCCAAGCCTTGGCTGATGCTGAAAAACTGCTCGCCAAACTGGAAAAGCAACGCGGCAAGGCGCAGGAAAAACTGCACAAGTCCCGCACTAAATTGCAGGACGCAGCCACTGCCGGTAAAGCCAAGGCACAGACCAAAGCCAAGGGCGCAGTAAAAGAACTGGAAGACCTGCTCGATGCCTTGAAGGATCGTCAGTCCGACACCCGCAGCTACATTCTGCAACTCAAGCGCGATGCTCAGGAAAGCCTGAAGCTGGCCCAGGGTGTGGGTCGTGTTCAAGAAGCCGTGGGTAAAGTATTGTCCACCCGCGCAGCCAAACCGGCAGCGGCCCCGGCGAAGAAAGCCGCAGCCAAACCTGCTGCAGCCAAAGCTGCGGCGAAAACTGCGGCGGCCAAACCTGCCGCAAAAGCTGCTGCTAAAACTACCGCCAAGCCTGCTGCAAAAGCACCCGTGAAAGCCGCTGCAAAACCAGCTGCCAAAGTTGCGGCAAAACCTGCAGTGAAAAAACCAGCTGCGGCGAGCGCTGTCAAACCAGCGGCTAAAACCACTGCGGCAAAACCTGCTGCCCGTACTGCCGCTGCTAAACCAGCTAGCCGTGCCGTCGCTGCCAAACCGGCTGCTGCCAAAGCGGCTCCGGCGAAAACCGCAGCCGCCAAACCGGCCGCTAAACCTGCTGCCAAAACTGCTGCCAAACCTGTAGCGAAACCAGCGGCGAAACCTGCTGCTCGTACTGCTGCGGCTAAACCCGCTGCCAAGACTGCTGCCAAACCGGCTGCAGCCAAACCTGCGGCAAAAGCACCAGCAAAACCAGCCGTGAAAGCCGCCGCCAAACCGGCAGCCAAGCCAGCCGCTGCTGCTAAACCAGCCACTGCTGCCGCCAAGCCTGCTGCTGCAAAACCAGCCGCCAAGCCAGCGGCAAAACCCGCCGTTAAAAAGCCAGCCGCTGCCAAACCAGCTGCCGCCAAACCAGCTGCCGCCAAACCGGCTATTGCTCCGGCTGCCAAACCTGCCGCACCGGCAACTTCGGCTGCGCCAGCTGCACCGGCACCTGCCGCTACTGCCTCGACCCCTTCGACGGCGCCATCGCCAGCCGCTGTGTCGAGCGTCAGCAACAACCCAACCAGCGCTTCCTAAGTGCCGGTTGCCGCGACGCGCAGCACTTGCAGCGCGTCGTGGTTCGGGCTGGCCGCCGCGCCGGCCAATCCTTCCAGCCAGGTCTTCGCGCCTGCGCCGTTTTGCGACCACTCCTGCGCCACACCCTCAAGCCGTGACAGCAACGCTCGCTCAGCTTCAAGTTCGAGTGATTTGATCTGCTCGCGCATGCCTTTCAGCACCGCATCATCAAGCGCCCGCGCTTTCCATTGCATACGCAGTGCGCGCAGCGGCTGCACCACCTCGGTATCCCACGGTGTGGTCAGCGCCTGAAGCGCGTTGATGCGTTGTTCATCGCAGTTCACCCCGCGTTGTTCCAGCCATAAGCCACACAACAGCAGGCACACGTTCGCGCCCGCCGTTTGCAGTTGCAGGCAGGCGTCTTCCACGCCCGGTCGGGCGTAGGTGGCAAGGGAAAAGCTCCACAGGTCAGAGGACATCGTGCTACTCGCGCCAGTTGTGAGCGAAGCTGGTAGACTCCGCCGCCATTATGATCCGACTTCAGAACCTGACTTTACAGCGTGGCCCGCAACGTCTGCTAGAAGACGCCGAGCTGACCCTGCACGCCGGCCACAAAGCTGGCCTCATCGGTGCCAACGGCGCCGGCAAATCGAGCCTGTTCGCCCTGATTCGGGGTGAGCTGCATCCGGACTCGGGTGATTGCTTCCTGCCGGCTGACTGGCGCATCGCCCATATGCGCCAGGAGATCGAGACGCTCGAGCGCCTTGCCGTCGACTATGTGCTCGATGGCGACCTGCGTCTACGCGAGGTGCAACGTGACCTCGCCGCCGCCGAAGCGGCGCACGACGGTGCTGCTCAGGCCCGTCTGCACTCGGAACTCGACAGCGCCGACGGTTACACCGCCGATGCGCGAGCGCGCAAGTTGCTCGCCGGTCTCGGTTTCACCAACGAGCAGATGGATCGTCAGGTCGGCGATTTCTCCGGTGGCTGGCGGATGCGCCTGAACCTCGCGCAGGCCTTGATGTGCCCGTCGGACTTGTTGCTGCTCGACGAACCGACCAACCACTTGGACCTCGACGCGATCATCTGGCTCGAAGAGTGGCTGAAAAGCTACCCGGGCACCTTGCTGCTGATTTCCCACGACCGCGATTTCCTCGACGAAGTCGTCGATCACGTCGCGCATGTCGATCAGCGCAAGATCACCTTGTACCGCGGTGGCTACAGCGCCTTCGAGCGCGCCCGTGCCGAGCGTCTGGCCCAGCAACAACAGGCCTACGAGAAGCAGCAGGCGCAGCGTGCGCACATGGAAAGCTACATCGCCCGCTTCAAGGCGCAGGCGACCAAGGCCCGTCAGGCGCAGAGCCGGATCAAGGCCCTGGAGCGGATGGAAGAGTTGTCGGCGGCCCACGTCGATTCGCCGTTCGATTTCGTTTTCCGCGAGTCGAGCAAAATCTCCAGCCCGCTGATCGACCTGTCGGATGCGCGTCTGGGCTATGGCGACAAAACCATCCTGGAGAAGGTCAAGCTGCAACTGACCCCGGGTGCGCGGATCGGCCTGCTCGGCCCGAACGGCGCGGGTAAATCGACCCTGATCAAAAACCTCGCCGGCGAGCTGTCACCGATCGCCGGGCGCCTGACCCGTGGCGAGAACACGGTGGTCGGTTACTTCGCTCAGCATCAGCTCGACTCGCTGGATTCCAAGGCCAGTCCGTTGCTGCACTTGCAGCGTCTGGCGCCGACTGAGCGTGAGCAGACTCTGCGCGACTTCCTCGGCGGCTTCGACTTCCGTGGCGCGCGCATCGATGAGCCGGTGCTGAATTTCTCCGGTGGCGAAAAGGCGCGTCTGGCTTTGGCCCTGATCGCCTGGGAACGCCCGAACCTGTTGCTGCTCGACGAACCGACCAACCACCTCGATCTGGAAATGCGCCTGGCGCTGACCATGGCGCTGCAGGAATTCAGCGGCGCGGTGTTGGTGGTGTCTCACGATCGACACTTGCTCAAGAGCACCACCGATAACTTCTACCTGGTCGCTGACGGCAAGGTCGAAGAGTTCGATGGCGACCTCGAAGACTACGCGCGCTGGCTGGTGGAATACCGCCAGCGCAATGCGCCGGTCAGCAGCACTCCGGTCAACCCGGACAAGACTGACAAGAAGGCTCAGCGTCAGGCGGCGGCTGCGTTGCGTCAGCAACTGGCCCCGCACAAGCGTGAAGCCGACAAGCTCGAAGCCGAGTTGGGCAAGCTTCACGAGAAGCTCGCCAAGGTCGACGCCAGCCTCGGCGACAGCGACATCTACGAGCCGGCACGCAAGAACGAATTGCGTGATCTGCTCGCCGAACAGGCCAGGTTGAAGGTTCGTGAAGGCGAGCTGGAAGAGGCGTGGATGGAGGCTCTCGAGGTGTTGGAAAGCATGCAGGCGGAGCTGGAGGCGCTGTCCTGATGGACGCGTTCAAGCTGCCGCTGCCGGCAGAGTGGGTCGAGCCGATCTGGTTTGCGGTGCAGATTCTGCTGATCCTGCTGGCCGGCTATCTCGCCCAGCGCTTCGTTGCCAAGGGCCTGACCCGACTGGGCGAGCGCTATCCGTTCCCGCCACAGTTGCTGATGCCGCTGCGCGGTGTGTTGCGCTGGCTGATCATGGGCAGCGCGCTGATCTTTGTGCTGGAGCGCCTCGGCGTGTCAGCCACGGTGTTGTGGACGGCGCTGTCGGGTTTCGTTGCGGTGGCGGCGGTGGCGTTCTTCGCCATGTGGAGTGTGCTGTCGAACCTGCTCTGCGCGATTCTGATTTTCACCGTCGGGCCGTTTCGCCTGGGCGATATCGTTGAGCTGGTGGACACCACGGACAAGCCCGGCGTCAAGGGCCGGGTGGTGGCGATCAATCTGCTTTACACCACGTTGATCGAGGCGGAAGAGCTCGGGACTGGCAGCGCGATGGTGCAAGTGCCCAATAGTCTGTTCTTCCAGCGTTCGGTGCGGCGTTGGCGCGGGACCGATGTATTCCCTTCGAGCGGTTTCGAGAAGTAAATTCTGCGGTGTCTGTTCTGACGCCTTCGCGAGCAGGCTCGCTCCCACATCGGATCGCGGTCTACTGTGGGAGCGAGCTTGCTCGCGAAGGGGCCCTCAGCTTCCCGCAATATTTAGCAAAAACTGGTAGTCATCCACCCGAACCCGCATTAGCTTAGGCATTTGTCACGAGCATGAATCGAGGTGTGCGATGGAGCTTCAAACATGGCTGGCGTTTTTTGCCGCCTGCTGGGTGATCAGTCTGTCCCCGGGTGCTGGCGCCATTGCGTCGATGTCCAGCGGTCTGCAATACGGGTTCTGGCGCGGATACTGGAACGCCCTCGGCCTGCAGATTGGTCTGGCGGTGCAGATCGCGATTGTCGGCGCCGGTGTTGGCGCGATCCTCACCGCTTCGGCCACGGCCTTCCACGCGATCAAATGGTTCGGTGTCGCTTATCTGGTGTATCTGGCCATCAAGCAGTGGCGCGCGCTTCCCATGGACATGAGCGATGACGCGGCGGTACGGCCGATCGGCAAACCGCTGGCGCTGGTGTTCCGTGGCTTTCTGGTGAACATCAGCAACCCCAAGGCCTTGGTGTTCATGCTCGCAGTGTTGCCGCAGTTCATCAACCCGCATGCACCGTTGCTGATTCAGTATGTGGTGATTGGTGTGACCATGGTCTGCGTCGACCTGATCGTCATGGCGGGCTACACCGGTCTGGCATCGAAGGTGCTGCGTCTGTTGCGCACCCCGCAACAGCAGAAGCGCATGAACCGCACGTTTGCCGGGCTGTTCATCGGCGCGGCGGCGTTTATGGCGACGCTGCGTAAAGCGGCAGCATAAACCGCGCAGGCAAAAAAAGGCGACCTTTGCGGGTCGCCTTTTTTGTGGCTGGGACGCAGAGCGGCCAAGGATCAGCGCAAGATCACCGGCGCAGTATCACGCGGCAAGTTGTTGCGTTGCGCCGGCTCACGCGGCTGTTCGTAACCGCCACCACCGAGCTGCATGCTCAGTTGCCCGGCCACGTCCTCACCCAATGCCTTTGACACGTCACGTACCACCCGTGGGCGGTTCAGCGAGATCTTGATGTCGCGGTGGTTCACCAGTTTGGTGTCCTGCGCTTCGCCCATCGCCGTGAAGGCCGAGGTGATCTCGAAGGTCTTGGTGTTGATCAGGCTGAAGTCCGCCACCAATGTCAGGCCCAGCACTGCCGAATAGCTGTCGGTGTTCGCCAGCTCGTTGATGTCCTGGGTGAAATCGATGTCCGACACGGTGCCGAACAGCACATAGTCGGCGCCTTTGAAGTTGCCGGCCTTGATGCGTTTGATCACGTCGTAGACGTCACCCTTGGACGACGCGGTGTACGGCGTGCCCTGCACCAGCTGGAACATGCCGGTACGCAGAATTTCACCCTTGATGTCGCCGGTGAATTTACGCAACTCGCCTTGCTCGATGTAGCTGGTGCTCGCTTCGATCTCGTTGTAGCTCGACGAGCCGCTGGAGCTGTAGTAACCCTCGCGATGATTGCTCTGGGCCGAAACGATGTGGATGTATTGCTCCACACGTTCCTGATAGGCCAGATCCGTCACCGCGACTTTCGGGGCCGCCTGCGCGCTGCACGCGCAAGCCAGGGCCATCATGCCAATCCATGCGCGCATCAATTAACGCTCCGTGGTTTTGCGGATCTCTTTTTCGTCCATCCACTCGGCCAGACCGCTTTCAACGTCGATCAGTTGCAGGCTGAATTTGTAGAAGACGTCCTTGTAGTCGCTGCTGCGCTTGACGATCGAGCTGATCGAACCTTCGATGCGGTACTTGGCGGCAACCATGTTGCCAGTCTTGGCCACGGTGCTTTTCTTGTACAGACCGCTCTGGTTTTGCAGCTTGAGCTGATCAACCTGGCTCTGCATGGCGTTGTTGTCGCTGGCGAAACGGGCCACGCCGGTTTTCATCAGCTGAGTCTTGATGCTGGTGGTGATTTCGCGGGTGTCGATGTACTCGCTGGTCTTGTTCTTCACGTCGTAGACCTGAACCACCGGACGGCCCTGCAGAATGCCGGACTGAGCCAGCGAGCGGGTCATCGACTCGGCGATCATTTGCAGGTCGGTCGAGCCGAATTCGTTGGTCACGGTTTCAACCGCTTTGGTGTCGCCGTAGCTGATGTTCTTGCTGCCCAGGGTCGGCGAGGTGTTGGCGCAACCGGAGGCCAGCAGGGCGATGACGGCGATGCAGGAAAAGCGTGCAAACATGGGAGTGCTCTCTAAATCAGGAATAGGGTGGCAGGCTTACGGCGTCTTGAGTTCCAGACGGAAGTCCACGGCTTTCGGGGTCGGGGCGATGCCTTGAATGAAGCTGGTCTGGGCGCCGTACATCATTTGGCTTTTCCACACTTCTTCTTCGGCGATCGGGAAACCTTCCGCGCCGAGCCAGGCGAAGCGGTAGTAGAAAATCTTGTTGCTGTTGAGGGTGTTGCTCAACTGCACATTGACCGTCATGAAGCCGTTTTCGCGGGCGACGCGCATGGCGCCGACGACGATGTGTTTCTGCGGACCCATGGCCACGACTTTGCTCGCGGCGCTGCCCGGCTCTGGCGGTGGCGGGGTGGCGCAGCCGCTCGCCAACAAGGCGAGGGCGGCGACGGCGATGAGTTTGAAGCGCATGCAAAGACTCCGTTCTTAAGGTTGTTTGAGGCTGGCGACGTTGGTCGCGCTGGCGCTCGGGACGACGTGTGCGGCGAGGCCACCGGCGAACACCTGGTTGCCGACGGCGCGCAGGCTGATCACCTGATAACGCTGATCGACAGTGACCTTGACCACCGAACCGCCCACGGCGCTCGGCAGGGTAACCTGATGCTCACCCTTTTTCAGGCGCAGACGCACCACTTGGGTGTTGTCCGGCAGGGTACGCCACGTACGGGTATCGGCACCTTCGAGCACAGCTGAAGAGATGCCGACGGCGAGACCGGCCAGCGGGTTGGTTTCGTTGATCTTCTTCTGCGCCACGCCTTTGGTGATCGCCCGCACGGTGGTGCGCACGATGATCCCCGGCATGTCGTCACGCAGGGCGCGGCGGGACATGGCGGTGGTGCTGTTGAGTGCGGTCAGATCGACCTGCTGACCGTCGACGCCGATCTGCGCAAATGTCGCGGTGGAAGTGTCCGGCTTGATGATCGGGAACGACAGCGGCGTGATCACCACGTTGTTGGAGATCGGCAATGGCAGTGGCACACGGATCGAGTCACGGGCTGGCGCCAGACCGCTTTGCACGACGATCAGAATATCGCTGTCGTCGGACTTGCTTGGCTTGTCGAGGTTGACCAGTGCCTGCTCCAGCAACGGCGTGTTCGGACGCAGTTCGGCAGCCTTGCGGTAACCCGGTGCAGCCAGGCCTTTCTCGCCCAACGCTTCATAGACGAAACCGGACAGATAATGGCTGAAAGCACTCTGGTAGCTGTTTTTCAGACCGACCACTTCCGGGGCGTCGAGGCTGGCGACCGGATAACCCTGCAGGTCTTTGTACTGGGTCTTGATGCCTTCTTTCTCGGCCTCTTCTTCGCTCTTGAGGTATTCCTTGTCACGCAGCTCGGCGATTACCGCTTCACGTTCGTGAGTCTTCTTGATCGCGGTGCGCGCGCCGTCGAAGTCATTGACCGCCAGCAGGTTCAGGGCCATCTGCGTGGTCAGCATGACTTTTTCGTAGTCGTAGCCTTCGTAACGACGCACTTTGTCGTTGACGATGAAGCTGCCGAACTGGGCCAGGTACTTGCCGGTGTCGAGCTTGACCGAGTCTTCCCACTGACCCACCACTACATCGGCGCTGGTCCAGGCATTCTGGCTGCCGGACAGATCGCCCTTGGCGCGCAGCAACTCACCCTTCTCGAAGTAATAGAGCAGGTCTTTGTCGGGGCCTGTGTTGTTCTTTTCCAGCAGGGTCAGGGCGGCGTCGACGTTGCCGGTGGCCAGTTGCTGGTTGGTCTGTGCCAGTTCCGAGTCGTAGTTGCGAAACGCCGAACAGCCGGACAGCAGAGTGACGGCGCTGAGCGCGATCAGAGTGGGGGCGCGGAATGCCATGGGGGTACTTCTTCCCTGGAGTAAAACAGCCGCGAATGCTGGTCGGGCTGGTGTGACCCATCGACAGTGGCGTTGGCCTCCTGCCAATTCCTCATAACAAGAGGAGCTTTAATGCCCGAGCGCAATAACGCGGGCGCGGCATTATAAGCAGGCGGTGGTGGCTATGTAATAGCTTTTTAATTGCACTGGTAAGTTAGGTGCCATTACTTATTTCAAGCTGGATACCACGTTTTTTCCCGACGCCCCGTTTGGCTGAAATGCGCTGCCATTGGCAAACACACGATCACCCAAGGCACGCAGGCCTATCACCTGGCGGTTCTGGTCGATGCGGATTTTCAATGGCGCAGCGCTGGGGGCGTTCGGCAGGCTGATCAGGTGGTCACCTTTTTTCAGGCGCAGACGCACGACTTGGGTGAGGTTGGGCAGGGTGCGCCAGGTGCGAGTGTCGGCCTGCTCGAAACCGTCCCAGTGAGTGACGTAGGAGGCTTTGCTCGGATCGCGTCGATTGTCCGTGGCTTGAACATCGGCTGCCAGAAAGGCCCGATAGGTCGTGCGCTGGATAATGCCGGGCATGTCGTCACGCAGGGTGCGCAAGGACATGTCGGTAATGCTGTTGACCGCGATCAGCTTTTTCTGACGACCATCAATAGCCACCTGATTGAATGCGGGGGTCGAGGTGTCGGGAACCATCACCGGAAACGAAACATTGGCGACGATGACTTGCCCGTCCGCGAGCTTCACCGGGTAGGGCACGCGCACGGAGCTGCGGGCCGGCGCCAGTCCGCTCTGCACGATGATCAGCACATCGCTTTCGTCTGCCTTCAGTCCAGGGCTGTCGAGATCGCGCAAGGCCTGTTGGAAAAACGCCATGTCCGGGCGCAACTCGATCGCTTGACGATAGCCGGGCGCCGCCAGGTCTTTTTCGCCGAGCGCTTCGTAGGTGAACCCGGCGAGATAGTGACTGAACGCGCTTTGGTAGCCGTTTTTCAAGGCAATGACGGCGGGTGAATCGAGCATGACCACTGGGTAGCCTTGCAGGTCCTTGTAATGGACGCGGGCGCCGTTGGCCTTGGCCGCTTCTTCAACGCGCTCGTATTCCAGTTCGCGTTGTCGGGCGATCAGCGCTTCGCGCTCGTGGGTTTTCTTGATGTCGGCACGGGCGCCGTCGAAGTCATTCATGGCCAACTGGTTCAGGGCCATTTGTGTGGTCAGCATGACTTTTTCGTAATCGTAGCCATCATAGCGGCGCAGCTTGTCATTGATGATGCTGCCCCATTGATTGCCCATGGCGGCGAGCAACTTGTCGCCGGTAGTTTCGATGGTGTCCTGGCGCTGTATAACCATCTGCTCGGCACTGCGCCAGGCAACCTGGCTCTGTGGCAACTCACCGCCAGCGCTCAGTACCGCACCCTTTTCGAAGTAATAGAGCAAATCCTTCTCTTCGCCTGGGTTATGCGCCTCGATCAAAGCGAGTGAGCCATCGATATTGCCGGCCTTGAGCTGTTGCGTGGTCTGTTCCAGCTCCAGGTCGTAATTACGGTAAGCGGCGCAACCGCTGAGTTGCACAAGCGCAGCAATCAGAAGGCACGGCAGCAGACAGTGGCGCATAGCGGGTTCTTCCTTGAACGGAGAAGGCGAAATGATGGCGCATTATACGGACGGTTTGCAGATGCCGGGGGCTGTGGATGACGCTTCAAAGCCGATCAATCAGCTCGCTGCACGCCGCGGCGTTGCGCTGAATGCCGACAAAGCTTGAGGGAAACGCCTTCGAAGTGAACAATATGTAACTTCGCATTTCCATTTGAGACTCTTTCATGACTGCCTCGTCCCGATTTCTGGCCTGGCTGGTGTTCCCGTTGTGTGCCCTGAGCAGTTTCAATCTGCTGGCCGATACCGTGGAAGGCGCGCCGCAAGCGCTGCACCTGCTCGATTACATCAGCGCGGATTACCCGCCGACGGTCGAGGCGGGAACCGTCGTCGATGACGCCGAATATCGTGAGCAACTGGAGTTCACCCAGGCGCTGCAAGGCCTGATCGCCGGCATGCCCGCCAAGCCGGAAAAGGCTGCGCTGGAGCAGGGCGTCGAAGCCTTGCATAACGCAATCAGTGCGAAACAGGACGGTGCCGAAGTGGCTCGTCAGGCCCGGCAACTGGGCGCGCAACTGGCGGTGGCCTATGAAGTCAGCCAGGCGCCGATCATCACCCCCGATCCCACCCGGGGTGCGCCACTCTATGCGCAGAATTGCTCGGTGTGCCACGGCGCCAGCGGTGCCGGTGACGGCCCGGCGGGGCTCGGCATGAGCCCGGCACCGGCCAATCTGCGGGATGCGGCGCGGTTGGATCATCTGAGTCTGTATGCGATCTACAACACCCTCGGCCAAGGCGTCGAAGGCACCGACATGCCGGCGTTTGCCGATCAGCTCGATGATCGGCAGCGCTGGGATCTGGCGACTTACATTGCCGGCTTCAGCGCCGATCCGGCGGCGGCCAAATCCGACAAGACCTACAACATCGCCGATCTGGCGCGCCAGACCCCGGCCGAAGTGCAGACCGCCGAAGGCGCGCAAGCCGCAGCGACCTTCCGTGCGCAACGCGCGCAGCCGCCGCAGGTCAAGCGTGGCCCGGCGCAGTTGCTCGACTACACCGCGGCGACGCTGGACAAGAGCCTGGCCGCGTATCGCGCCGGTGAACACGATCAGGCTTACGACCTGTCGGTTGCGGCCTATCTGGAAGGCTTCGAGCTGGTCGAGAGCTCGCTGGATAACGTCGACGCCAACGTGCGCAAAGACACCGAAAAATCCCTGATGGCCTATCGGCAATCGTTGCAGGACGGCTTGCCGGTCGAGCAGGCCGAGCAGCGCCTCGACGCGGCCAAGGCCAAGCTTAAAGAGTCCGCCGGGTTGCTCGGCAGTGACGGCTTGAGCTGGTCGCTGAGCTACATCTCCGGTTTGCTGATTCTGCTGCGCGAAGGTCTGGAAGCGATTTTGGTGCTGGCGGCGATCCTCGCCTTCTTGCGCAATACCGGCCAGCAATCGGCGGTGCGCAGCGTCAACGTCGGTTGGGGCCTGGCGCTGCTGGCGGGCCTTGGCACCTGGGCGCTGGCGGCATACGTGATCGACGTCAGTGGTTCGCAGCGTGAACTGCTGGAAGGCGCAACGGCGTTGTTCGCCAGCGTCATGGTGTTGTGGCTCGGTGTGTGGATGCACGACCGCCGACATGCCGCCGCCTGGCAGGATTACATCAAGAGCAGTCTGGTCGGTGGTGGCGGACGTTTCGGCTTCGCGATCCTGGCGTTCTTCTCGGTGTACCGCGAGTTGTTCGAAGTGATCCTGTTTTACGAAACCCTGTGGTTGCAGGCCGGTCCTGCCGGGCATGACGCGGTACTCGCCGGTGGTGCGACGGCGCTGGTACTGCTGGTCGGTCTGGCATGGGTGATCCTGCGCGGTTCGGCGAAACTGCCGCTGACGCTGTTCTTCAGCATCAACGCGGCGCTGTTGTGCGCACTGTCGGTGGTATTTGCCGGGCATGGTGTGAAGGCGTTGCAAGAAGCCGGGATCTTCGGCACGCGGCCGGTGGCGTTCTTTGAGTTCGATTGGCTGGGGATTCATGCCGATGCGTATTCGTTGACGGCGCAGGCGGTGGCGATTCTGGCGATTGTTGTGTTGTATGGGCGTAGTTGGGTGGCGGAGAAGCGGCGGGTAGTCGCTTAACAGCATTCGCTGCGCTCACATTCGCGAGCAAGCTCGCTCCCACAGGTTTAGCGTTACCCTTGTGGGAGTGAGCTAGCTCGCGAATTGTTTTTGGAGGTTGGGAAAATGCGTGTATGGATCGATGCCGACGCTTGTCCGCGGGCGGCGAAGGATCTGGTGGTGAAGTTTGCCCTCAAGCGCCAGTTCGAAGTGGTGCTGGTGGCCGGGCAGCCGCAGATCAAGCCCGGGCTGGCCATCGTCAAACTGATCGTGGTGCCGAGCGGCCCGGACGCAGCGGACGATTATCTGGTCGAGCACGCGGTGCCGGGTGAACTGGTGATTTGCAGCGATATTCCCCTGGCCGATCGTTTGGTAAAGAAAGGCGTGGCGGCGCTGGACCCGCGCGGCAAGGAGTTCGATGCGCAGAACATGGGTGAACGGTTGGCGGTGCGCAACCTGTTCACCGACTTGCGAGAACAGGGCCAGATGAGCGGCGGCCCGGCGCCGTTTGGCGATCGCGAGAAACAGGCGTTTGCCAATGCGCTGGACCGGATCCTGACCCGGCTATCGCGCCAATCTTGAGCGGTACACAAAACCTGTGGGAGCGAGCTTGCTCGCGAAGGCGCCAGATCACGCAACGCTGTGTTGAATGACACACCGCTTTCGCGAGCAAGCTCGCTCCCACATTGGGATTTTTGTACTACGGGGAATCAGGCGTCGTTTTCGTGGGTCAGTTCGAGTACGCGGTCGACCAGTTTGTTGATGCCTGAGGCGGCCTCGCTGATGTTCTGCGCGAGCATGTACGCCGGAGTGGTCACCAGTTTGCGCGCCTTGTCTTCGATGATATCGGTCACTGCACAGTCTTCGTGGGTGGCGCCCATCTTGTTCATTGCCGTGGCGGTATCGGTATCGTTGCCGATGGTGCAGGTCACGCCCGGGCCATAGATCTTCGCGGCCAAGGCCGGCGAGATGCACATCAGGCCGACTGGCTTGCCTGCTTCGGCAAATGCCTCTGCCAAAGCCAATACTTCAGGCTGCACGCTGCAGCCAGCACCTTCGACGGCGAAGTTCGAGAGGTTCTTCGCTGCACCAAAACCACCGGGCACGATCAGCGCATCGAAGTCGTCGACGTCGGCCTCGCGGATGTCTTTGATGTTGCCACGAGCGATGCGCGCCGATTCCACCAGGACGTTACGCGACTCCGGCATTTCTTCGCCGGTCAGGTGGTTGATCACGTGCAATTGCGCGATGTTCGGGGCGAAGCACTGCACCTGGGCGCCGCGTTGGTCGAGACGGAGCAGGGTGATGACGCTTTCGTGGATCTCGGCGCCGTCGTAGACGCCACTGCCGGACAGGATCACTGCAACTTTTTTGCTCATGGGTTTCTCTCCAGATTCATGGCGCTAAATGTCCACTAAATTGTCGCGCGTTGCCATAGGCTTAAGTGGCGGCTGCGCCTGTATGGAGCGCTTTCTACATGGATCGCAACGACGGCGGGGTGTTCATTATTTGGGATGTCTGTCGCGTGACGAGCGGATGATTTTTGACGTGAAAACGCCGCTGACGAACGGGAGTTCGCTAGCGCAGAGGCGATAAATGACTGAAAGAGGCGACCAGCCCCGCTGTGCGCAGGGCTGTACGCCAGTCGCCGGCGAGTTACTCGGCTGGCGTCTTCGGTTCGGCAGGTTTGGCCGCTTCGGCCTGGTTCAGCAGTGCAGCTTTCGCGGCTTGCTCGTCGGCGTAAACCTGCCTGGCCAGCCGCGCATTCTTGAAGCGGCGGCGCAGCCACAGGCCAACGCCAAGAATCAACAGCGCGCCGAGTACCCACAACTC
The DNA here is from genome assembly GCF_049300855.1 of Pseudomonas sp. Taxonomy (GTDB): domain Bacteria; phylum Pseudomonadota; class Gammaproteobacteria; order Pseudomonadales; family Pseudomonadaceae; genus Aquipseudomonas. Next base: position 112,491 of record NZ_JBAQKH010000054.1, read on the forward strand.
GTACTTCTTGATGCTGCCGAGCATGCCTTCCAGCACCGCGCCGAAGTGATAAGCCGCCGCCGCCAGCGCCGTGGCCCAGATCGCCGCACCAATGCCGTTGAGCAACAAATAGCGTCCCGGCGGATACCCCGACAGGCCGATCGCCACCGGCATCACCGTGCGCAAGCCATAGACGAAGCGGAAGCTCAGCACCCAAATGTCCGGATGCTTGCGAATGTGCTCCAGCGCGCGGTCGCCCATCAACTGCCAGCGCGGTTTGCGCGCCAGCAACTTGCGCCCGTGCTTGCGGCCGAGGAAGTACCACAGCTGATCGCCGGCATAGCTGCCGAAGAACGCCACGACCACCACCAGGTTGATGTCCATGTATCCACGGAACGCGAGGAAGCCCGCGAGCACCAGAATGGTTTCGCCTTCGAAGAACGTGCCGAGGAACAAGGCAAAGTAGCCAAAGTCATGCAGAAATTGTTGGAGCATTGTCTGGGTGCTGGCGAAATGAACGCGCAGCCTAACCCTTCGGACACATTCATGAAAGTGTCCAAATGTGTCTCGACGTGAACAATTCCTACACTGAGAATGGAATGCGGCTACGTGACACAGGTCTCACACAACTGTCATCTGTTGGTCATAATGGCCGTCTATAACTGTCACGCTCGCCCGTTTGCGCGGGCTCAGGAGTCCGCCGTGAGCTTTACCCCCGCCAACCGTCTGTTCCCAGCCACACGCCTGCGTCGCAATCGTCGTGATGATTTTTCGCGGCGGCTGGTGCGGGAAAATGTGCTGACGGTCGATGACCTGATCCTGCCGGTGTTCGTGCTCGACGGTGAAAACCGCCGCGAAGCCGTGGCCTCGATGCCCGGGGTAGAGCGGCTGACCATCGATTTGCTGCTCGAAGAAGCGGCGAAGTGGGTCGAGCTGGGGATTCCGGCGCTGGCGCTGTTCCCGGTCACTCCGCCCGAATTGAAATCCCTCGACGCTGCTGAAGCCTGGAACCCCGAAGGCATCGCCCAGCGCGCCACCCGCGCGCTGCGTGAGCGTTTCCCGGAACTGGGCGTGATTACTGACGTGGCGCTGGATCCGTTCACCACCCACGGGCAGGACGGTATCCTCGACGAAGAAGGCTACGTGCAGAACGACATCACCGTCGACGCACTGGTCCGCCAGGCGCTGTCCCATGCCGAAGCCGGCGCGCAGGTGGTTGCACCGTCGGACATGATGGACGGTCGCATTCAGGCTATCCGCGAAGCGTTGGAAATCGCCGGTCACGTCAACGTGCGGATCATGGCTTATTCCGCTAAGTACGCCAGCGCCTATTACGGTCCGTTCCGCGATGCCGTGGGTTCAGCGTCGAATCTCGGCAAAGCCAACAAGGCCTCTTATCAGATGGACCCGGCCAACAGCGACGAAGCGCTGCACGAAGTCGGTGCGGACTTGTCTGAAGGCGCGGACATGGTCATGGTCAAACCGGGCATGCCGTATCTGGACATTCTTTTCCGGGTAAAAGATGCCTTCAAAGTGCCGACCTTCGTCTATCAGGTTAGCGGCGAATACGCCATGCACATGGCGGCGATCCAGAATGGCTGGTTGAGCGAGGCGGTGATTCTTGAATCACTGACCGCCTTTAAACGTGCCGGCGCTGATGGCATCCTGACTTACTTTGCTGTCCGCGCCGCTCAATTGTTACGAGAGCAGAAATAGCCCTCCCAGGAACATTCAATGAATACCGAAGGACTCACGGAAGTTGCAGTAAAAGAAGCTCAACCGGTGGTCGAGCAAATCACCGAGACCCCGCCGGAATTGGAGCCTGCGCCACCCGCGCCGGCGGCCGAACCTGCGGCGGTGGTGCCGGCTATTGCCATTCCGGGCCTGGATGACAGCAGCCTGTACATCCACCGCGAGCTCTCGCAACTGCAATTCAACATCCGCGTGCTCGAACAGGCGCTGGACGAGTCTTATCCGTTGCTGGAGCGCTTGAAGTTCCTGCTGATCTTCTCCAGCAACCTCGACGAATTTTTTGAAATCCGTGTCGCCGGCCTGAAGAAGCAGATCACCTTCGCCCGTGAACAGGCGGGTGCCGACGGTCTGCAACCGCATCAAGCGCTGGCGCGGATCAGCGAGCTGGTGCACGGTCATGTGGATCGGCAGTACGCGATCCTCAACGACATCCTGTTGCCGGAGCTGGAAAAGCATCAGGTGCGTTTCATCCGTCGCCGCAACTGGACGGTCAAGCTCAAAACCTGGGTACGCCGCTACTTCCGCGACGAGATCGCACCGATCATCACGCCGATCGGCCTCGACCCGACGCACCCGTTCCCGTTGCTGGTGAACAAGAGCCTGAACTTCATCGTCGAGCTGGAAGGCATTGATGCCTTCGGTCGCGACTCCGGTCTGGCGATCATCCCGGCACCGCGTCTGCTGCCACGGATCATCAAGGTGCCGGAAGAAGTCGGAGGCCCCGGCGACAACTATGTGTTCCTGTCGTCGATGATCCACGCCCACGCCGATGACCTGTTCCAGGGCATGAAGGTTAAAGGCTGCTACCAGTTCCGTCTGACCCGAAACGCTGACCTCGCGCTCGATTCCGAAGACGTCGAAGACCTGGCCCGCGCCCTGCGTGGCGAGTTGTTCTCGCGTCGTTACGGCGATGCGGTGCGGCTGGAAGTCGCTGACACCTGCCCGAAACATCTCTCGGACTACCTGCTCAAGCAGTTCAACCTGAGCGAGAGCGAGCTGTATCAGGTCAACGGCCCGGTCAACCTGACGCGGCTGTTCAGCATCACCGGCCTGGACAGTCATCCGGAGCTGCAATACACGCCGTTCACCCCGCAGATCCCGAAACTGCTGCAGAACAGCGAAAACATTTTCAGCGTGGTCAGCAAGCAGGACATCCTGCTGCTGCACCCGTTCGAGTCGTTCACCCCGGTGGTCGACCTGCTGCGTCAGGCGGCAAAGGACCCACACGTTCTGGCCGTGCGCCAGACCTTGTACCGTTCCGGCGCCAACTCCGAGATCGTCGATGCGCTGGTCGATGCCGCGCGTAACGGTAAGGAAGTGACGGCGGTGATCGAGCTGCGTGCGCGCTTCGATGAAGAGTCCAACCTGCAACTGGCCAGCCGTCTGCAAGCGGCCGGTGCGGTGGTGATCTACGGCGTGGTTGGCTTCAAGACCCACGCCAAGATGATGCTGATCCTGCGTCGCGAGGCCGGCGAGATCGTCCGTTACGCGCACCTCGGCACCGGTAACTACCACGCCGGTAACGCCAAACTGTACACCGACTACAGCCTGCTGACTTCCGACGACGCCTTGTGCGAAGACGTCGGCAAACTGTTCAGTCAGTTGATCGGCATGGGTAAAACCCTGCGCATGAAGAAGCTGCTGCATGCGCCGTTCACGCTGAAGAAGGGCATGCTCGACATGATTGCCCGCGAGACCCAGTTCGCCGTCGAAGGCAAACCGGCGCACATTATCGCCAAGTTCAACTCGCTGACCGATCCGAAGATCATCCGCGCGCTGTACAAGGCCAGCCAGTCCGGTGTGCGCATCGATCTGGTGGTGCGCGGCATGTGCTGCCTGCGCCCGGGGATTGCCGGGGTTTCGCACAACATCCACGTGCGCTCGATCATCGGTCGCTTCCTGGAGCACACGCGGGTGTTCTACTTCCTCAATGGTGGCGATGAGCAGATGTTCCTCTCCAGTGCCGACTGGATGGAGCGCAACCTCGACAAGCGCGTCGAGACTTGCTTCCCGGTCGAAGGCAAAAAGCTGCTGACCCGGGTGAAGAAAGAGCTGGAGTTGTACCTGACCGACAACACCCACAGCTGGAGCCTGCAGTCGGATGGCCGTTATATCCGCAACACGCCGACCGGCAATCAGAACCCGAGGAGTGCGCAGGCGACGTTGCTGGAACGGTTGGGTAGTCCGATTTTGCCGGTGAGCAGTTGAGGCCTTGAAGGTCACAAGCCCCTCATCGGAACGCCGCCCGCCTAACCCTCTCCCGGAGGGAGAGGGGACTGACCGAGGTGTCTTACGCTATACGCCGACCTGAGAAATCGAGTCGAACTCAGGATTTGAAAAGTCCACAAATCGGCTCCCTCTCCCTCGGGAGAGGGCTGGGGTGAGGGGGAAGGTTCACCTCTGTACTCAAGTCGAACCCAATAAAAAGGCGATCCCAACGGATCGCCTTTTTTATGCCTGCCCGTTACTCAGTGAACAGTAAGCACAATCCCCACCCGCGTCAGCCACTCCGCCTCAAGCCCGAAATCCGCCTGAGTCAGCTGATTCTCATCCAGCCAGTTCTCCGGAAACTCCACATCCAGGTTGTCACCCTTCGCATGCAGCACCACCTGCGGCATCGTCTGGGTGCCACGAATGTGATGGAACAGGATCGCAAAGCGCAGCAACACGCACAGGCGGATCAGCTTGTCGCCGTCGTCACCGAAATCGGCAAATTTGTCCTTGGGAATATTGCGGCGATGGCCGCGCACCAATAGCGCGAGCATCTGTTGGTCTTCGCGGGAGAAGCCCGCAAGGTCCGAGTGCTCGATCAGGTAGGCGCCGTGCTTATGGTAGTGATAGTGCGCGATGTCGAGGCCGACTTCGTGCACTTTCGCCGCCCAGCCAAGGAGTTCGCGCCAGATGCCGTCATCCAGCTCCCAGTCCACCGCAACCTGATCGAACGCGTGCAAGGCTTTGCGCTCAACCCGTGCCGCCTGCTCCAGGTCGACGTGGTAGCGCTCCATCAGCGAGGTCAGGGTGCGCTCGCGCACGTCTTCGTGGTGATGGCGGCCGAGCAGGTCGTACAGCACGCCTTCACGCAGCGCGCCGTCGCAGTGGTCCATGCGTTGCAGTTCGAGAGCATCGAAGATCGCTTCGAGAATCGCCAGACCCGCCGGGAAAATGGTCCGGCGATCAGGCTTGATGCCCTCAAAATCGATCTTGTCGACGTCGCCGAGCTTGAACAGGCGACGCTTGAGCCAGGCCAAACCTTCGGCGTTCACTTCGCCGGTGCCATGGCCGCCGGCCTTCAGTGCCAGGCCGATGGCGCGGATGGTGCCTGAGGAGCCGATGGCTTCATCCCAGGTCAGGCGATGCAGGGCGTGCTCGATGCTCATGATCTCCAACCGCGCCGCCGTGTACGCCTGGGCGTAGCGGGCCGGGGTGATCTTGCCGTCCTTGAAGTAGCGCTGGGTGAAGCTGACGCAGCCCATTTGCAGGCTTTCGCGCAGCAACGGCTCGAAGCGCTGGCCGATGATGAACTCGGTACTGCCGCCGCCGATGTCGGCGACCAGGCGTTTGCCCGGGGTGTCGGCGAGGGTGTGCGACACGCCCAGATAAATCAGCCGCGCTTCTTCGCGGCCGGAGATGACTTCCACCGGATGGCCGAGGATTTCTTCGGCGCGGTGGATGAACTCGAGGCGGTTGCGCGCTTCGCGCAAGGCGTTGGTGCCGACGATGCGCACGGCGCCCAGCGGCATACCGTTGATCAGTTGGGCAAAACGTTTGAGGCAATCGAGGCCGCGTTGCATCGATTCTTCGTTGAGCTTGCGCTCGTCGTCGATGCCGGCAGCCAGCTGAACCTTCTCGCCGAGGCGCTCGAGAATGCGGATTTCGCCGTTCTGGGCCTTGGCCACGACCATGTGAAAGCTGTTGGAGCCCAGGTCGATCGCGGCGATCAGGGACAGATTCTTGGCTTGGGATTGCGGCATGGTCAGGGGGTCTCGGTCGATAACCTCGACATCGTGCCACGATCAAACGCTGGCGCCAACGCGCACGGTTCAAACCGTTGATTCAGCGCAGAAAGTCTGCAGATCGCGGCGCGGCCATTCGCGAGCAAGCTTGCTCCCACAGGTGAGCGCATTCCAATGCGGGAGCGAGCTTGCTCGCGAAGAGGGCATCACTGCCTCAGAAGATCTTCAGGCTGTCGCTTCCACCGTGCCAATAAAGTTCGCCAACTCCGCCGTCTGTGGATTGGCAAACAGCACCTTCGGATCGCCCACCTCATGCACCTTGCCATGGTGCATAAACACCAGTTTGTCGCCGACCTCGCGGGCAAAGCGCATTTCATGGGTGACCATGATCAGCGTCATGCCTTCCCTGGCCAGTTGCCGCACCACGCTGAGCACTTCGTTGACCAGTTCCGGGTCGAGCGCCGAGGTGATCTCATCGCACAGCAACACTTTCGGCGACATCGCCAATGCCCGGGCAATCGCCACGCGCTGTTGCTGGCCGCCCGAGAGGCGATCCGGGAAGGCATCGAATTTTTCTCCAAGGCCAACCCGTTCGAGCATCTCCCGCGCCAGCTCTGCAGCCTTGGCTTTCGGCACTTTCTGCACCACTTGCGGCGCGAGCATGACGTTTTCGCCCACGGTCAGGTGCGGGAACAGATTGAACTGCTGAAAGACCATGCCGACCTTCTGCCGCAGGCTGCGCAGATCGGCGCGGGCAGCGTCGAGGTATTCGCCGTCGACTTCGATCACCCCGTCGTTGATCGACTCCAGGCCATTAAGTGTGCGCAGCAGGGTGGATTTGCCCGAGCCGCTGCGGCCGATGATCGCCACCACCTGGCCTTCCTCGACGCTGAGGTCGATGCCTTTGAGCACATGGTGTTCGCCGTAGTATTTATGCAGGGCGGAAATTCTAAGCAGAGGCATGCAGTCTCCTTTCCAGGTAGCGCGCACTGAGGGACAAGGGGTAGCAGAGCAGGAAGTAGCCGAGGGCGACGAGGCCGTAGACCATGAACGGTTCGAAGGTGGCGTTGGCGAGCATGCCGCCAGTCTTGGTCAGCTCGGTGAAGCCGATGATCGAGGTCACGGCGGTGCCTTTGACCACTTGCACCGAGAAACCCACGGTCGGCGCCACGGCAATGCGCAGCGCTTGCGGCAGGATCACGTAGCGCAGTTGCTCCAGCGGATTGAGCGCCAGACTCGCTGAGGCTTCCCACTGGCCATGGGAGATCGACTCGACGCAGCCGCGCCAGATCTCTGCCAGATAGGCACTGGTAAACAAGGTCAGGGCAATCGCTGCGGCCATCCATGGCGAGATTTCGATCCCTGCCAGCGCCACGCCGAAGAACACTAGAAATAGCTGCATCAGCAGCGGCGTGCCCTGGAACAGCTCGATCCAGGTGCGGGCGATGCTGCTCGACACAGCGTTTTTCGAGATGCGCATGATCAGGATCAGCAGCCCGACAATCCCGCCGCCGATAAACGCCACCAGCGACAGCGCCAGCGTCCATTGCAGGCCGACGAGCAGGTTGCGCAGGATGTCCCAGAAGGTGAAGTCACTCATGCGCGGCTCCTGCTGATGTAGCGGCGACCGATCCAATTGAGCAATTGGCGAATCAGCAACGCCATGCACAGGTAGATCAACGTGGTCAGCGCGTAGGTTTCAAAGGCGCGGAAGTTGCGCGACTGAATGAAGTTGGCGGCGAAGCTCAGCTCTTCGGTAGCGATCTGCGAACACACCGCCGAGCCGAGCATGACGATGATGATCTGGCTGCTCAGCGCCGGCCAGACCTTGCCCAGCGCCGGCAGCAGGACTACGTGACGGAACGCCTCGAAGCGGGTCATCGCCAATGCCGCCGCGGCTTCCAGTTGCCCGCGCGGAATCGCCTGAATGCCGGCGCGGATGATCTCCGTCGAATAGGCGCCAAGGTTGATCACCATCGCCAGCACCGCCGCCTGCCACTCGGAAATCTGCACGCCAAGCGACGGCAGGCCGAAGAAGATGAAGAACAACTGCACCAGAAACGGCGTGTTGCGGATCAACTCGACGTAGACGCCGAAGATCGCCGAGAACGGGCGGATGTTCCACGCTCGCACCAGCGCCCCGACAATCCCGACGCCAACCCCAAGCAGTGCGCCGATGGCCGTCAGCTCAAGGGTGAACAGCGCCCCGCGCAGCAACAGGTCGGTGTTTTGCACCACCGGCATGAAATCGAACTGATAAGCCATGAAGGTCTCCCGCGCAGTCGATCAGAGATCGGCCGGCAGCGGCTCTTTCAGCCAGGTCTGCGAATTCTTTTCCAGTGCGCCGTCAGCCTTGGCGGTGGTCAGGATGTCGTTGACCTTGGCCAGCAGCGCGGCTTCGTTCTTGTTCACGCCGACGTAGACCGGCGAATCCTTGAGCTTCACTTTCAGCGCCGGCACACGTTTCGGGTTCTTTTCGCTGATCGCGACCATCACCACGTTGCCGCTGGCGATCAGGTCGACCTGACCTGCGAGGTAGGCGGCGATGGTCGAGTTGTTGTCTTCGAAGCGCTTGATGGTCACGCCTGCGGGGGCGACTTTGCTCAGCTCGATGTCTTCGATGGCGCCCCGGGTGACGCTGATGGTCTTGCCCTTGAGATCGTCGAGGCTGGCGATCGCAGCGTCTGGCGGGCCGAACACGGCGAGGTAGAACGGTGCGTAGGCGCGGGAGAAGTCGATGACTTTCTCGCGCTCAGGGTTTTTACCGAGGCTGGAAATCACCAGATCGACTTTGCCGGTGGTCAGGAACGGGATGCGGTTGGTGCTGTTGACCGGGGTCAGTTCGAGTTTGACCTTGAGTTGATCAGCCAGCAGTTTTGCCGTGTCGATGTCCAGACCGCGAGGTTTCATGTCCGGGCCGACCGAGCCGAACGGCGGGAAGTCCTGCGGCACGGCGACTTTCAGGGTGCCGCGCTTGACCACGTCGTCGAGACCGTCGGCGTGAGCGGGAGCCTGGCTGAGCAACAAAGAGGAAAACAGGGCGGCGAGGAGGGCGCTGTAACGCTTGGTCATGGAAAATCTCCGGATCGGCGGGAAGTGATTTCTGCGTTCGGACAGAGCACGGGCCGTGCCAATACACGGCTTTCGTCGCGACAGGCCGCGGTTTCAGCGGCTTTGTTCGGTCTTACTGGTCTGAACAGTCAGGTTGTTTTTCGCACTGCTATCGCGCATCGGCGTGCCGCACCGAACCCCACTGGGGCACGACTTGCCGGACTCGGCGAATAGCTTTACAACTAGCCGCACATTGGCCTGGCGCGTCTGAAAAACCATGAATTCGATTTCCCGTGCGGTACCCGAAGTGGCGCTGCAAGCGATCCGCAAACTGATCACCGAGCAAGGTTTCGGCGCGGGCGATGCCTTGCCGTCGCAGCGGGATCTGGCGCTGCAACTGGGCGTGAGCCGGGCATCGTTGCGTGAGGCACTGTCGTCGCTGAGTGCGTTGGGTGTGGTCAGTATTCAGCCGGGCAAAGGCGTGTTCGTGCAGTCGCCAGTGGAGCTGTCGCGCGGCGATAGCGCGCCGGGGTGGTCGTTTGCAGCGCAGGCGTCGCCGCTGGACATCTTTCAATTGCGCTATGCGCTGGAAGGCTTTGCCGCAGGCCTGGCGGCGGTGACGTTGAGTACCTTCGATCTGGATGCGCTGGAAGACAACGTCGCGGCCATGCGCGAGCAATTGAAGGCCGGAGACTTTGATGCCGCCGCGAAACTCGACTTCGAATTTCACCGCCGAATCCTGCTGGCCAGCGGCAATCAGGCGATGCTGAGCATCCTCACCGCCAGCGCCGAGATGTTCCTGGAGAGCCAGAAACTACCGTTCATCCGTGCCGAGCGCGCCATGGAAACCTGGCAGGAACACCGCAAGATCCTCCGGGCCCTCGCGCGCCGGGCGTCGGGTGCGGCCCAAAAAGCCATGCAGGAGCACGTGCGCAACGCCGCCCTGCGCACTGGAATTTCCTTCATCGCCCCCGCCACGGCGTGACTTGAGCTATACCCAAACTCATCGAGTGCCATAGCAAGACTCAATCAACTGCGGCTTCCTGAACAGGGGAAGGGCGGCTATGATGGGCCACGTTTTTTTGCTTACAACCTGGAGAATTCCATGAGCAGCGATCTTATCAAACACGTTAGCGACGCTAGCTTCGAAGCCGACGTACTCAAGGCCGAAGGCGCTGTCCTGGTCGATTACTGGGCTGAATGGTGCGGTCCTTGCAAAATGATCGCTCCGGTTCTGGACGAGATTGCCGAGACTTACAAAGGCAAGCTGACCGTTGCCAAACTGAACATCGACGAAAACCAGGAAACCCCGGCCAAGCACGGCGTGCGTGGTATCCCGACGCTGATGCTGTTCAAGAACGGCAACGTTGAAGCGACCAAAGTCGGCGCCCTGTCGAAGTCGCAGCTGGCTGCTTTCCTCGACGCCAACATCTAAGCGTCGCTGTAAAGTGCCTGAAAAAAAGCCCCGCAATTAGCGGGGCTTTTTGCGTATTCAGGGCTAGACGCTCCGAAACTCAGGTGGTACATTCGGCCCCGCACTGGTTTCTCCATTGCCCCCTGCTAGCCGTCGCCGACGCACTCCTTTTCGAATTAGTTCGCGATCCTGTCGCCTTCTCCGCGGCGCGGCCTCATTAAGCCAAAAGCTTAATTTCCCCCCCTCCATAAATGATTACGTCATTCCTATATGAATCTGACTGAACTCAAGCAAAAGCCGATTACCGAACTGCTCGAATTGGCCGAACAGATGGGCATAGAAAATATGGCCCGTTCGCGCAAGCAGGACGTGATTTTCTCCCTGCTGAAAAAGCACGCGAAAAGCGGCGAGGAAATCTCCGGTGATGGCGTGCTGGAGATTCTCCAGGACGGCTTCGGCTTCCTGCGCTCCGCTGACGCTTCCTACCTGGCCGGCCCGGACGATATCTACGTCTCGCCAAGCCAGATCCGCCGCTTCAACTTGCGCACCGGTGACACCATCGTTGGCAAGATCCGCCCTCCGAAGGAAGGCGAGCGGTATTTCGCCCTGCTCAAGGTCGACACGATCAACTTCGATCGTCCCGAGAACGCGAAAAACAAGATTCTCTTCGAGAACCTGACCCCGCTGTTCCCGACCGTGCGCATGAAGATGGAAGCCGGTAACGGTTCCACTGAAGACTTGACCGGTCGTGTGATCGACCTGTGCGCCCCGATCGGCAAAGGCCAGCGTGGTCTGATCGTGGCACCGCCAAAAGCCGGTAAAACGATCATGCTGCAAAACATCGCAGCGAACATCGCCCGTAACAACCCTGAAGTTCACCTGATCGTGCTGTTGATCGACGAGCGTCCGGAAGAAGTAACCGAAATGCAGCGCACCGTGCGCGGCGAAGTGGTTGCCTCGACCTTCGACGAGCCGCCGACCCGTCACGTGCAGGTTGCTGAAATGGTGATCGAGAAGGCCAAGCGCCTTGTTGAACACAAGAAAGACGTGGTGATCCTGCTTGACTCCATCACCCGTCTGGCCCGTGCCTACAACACCGTGATCCCGAGCTCCGGCAAGGTATTGACCGGTGGTGTCGATGCCCACGCCCTCGAGAAGCCAAAGCGTTTCTTCGGTGCTGCGCGTAACATCGAAGAAGGCGGCTCGCTGACCATTATCGCCACCGCGCTGGTTGAAACCGGTTCGAAGATGGACGAAGTGATCTACGAAGAGTTCAAGGGTACCGGCAACATGGAGCTGCCTCTGGATCGCAAGATCGCCGAGAAGCGCGTGTTCCCTGCGATCAACATCAACCGTTCCGGCACCCGCCGCGAAGAGTTGCTGACCGCCGATGACGAATTGCAGCGTATGTGGATTCTGCGCAAGCTGCTGCACCCGATGGACGAAGTGGCTGCCATCGAGTTCCTGGTCGACAAGCTGAAAACGACCAAGACCAACGACGAGTTCTTCTTGTCGATGAAGCGCAAGTAATACGAAAGCTGTTTGAGAAAAGCGTCCGAAAGGGCGCTTTTTTTTGCCTTGGATTATTTGTATCTGGATTGAAGTTTGTGCGGCTGATAACTTCGCGCCTTCAAGGGATTTTGTATCCAGAACAGGTAAGGTTTTTTCATGCACACGTTTGGCAATCGCCGTGATATCGACGGATTACGGGCTCTGGCGGTAATTCCCGTCGTACTTTTTCATTTCGGATTCAGTACATTCAGCGGCGGTTTTGTCGGCGTCGATGTTTTCTTCGTCATTTCCGGTTTCCTGATCACCGGTATTCTGTTTCGAGAAATCAGCGCGCAGCGTTTCAGCTTCATTGATTTCTGGGCCCGTCGGGCTCGTCGGATCATCCCGGCACTGACAGTGGTCATGGTGGTCACGCTGGCGTTGGGCTGGTTGCTGCTGACTGCCAAGGACTATGCCGAACTGGGACGAACGGTGCGTTATCAGTCGCTGTTTATCTCCAACATTCTGTTTATGCGCGAAGACGGCTACTTTCAGCCGGCTTCTGACCTGAAACCGCTGCTGCACACCTGGTCGCTGGCGGTAGAAGAGCAGTACTACATTTTTTTCCCGTTGCTGATGGCCGTGCTGATTCGTTATGTCCGCCACTGGCGCTGGATGTTGTTTGCAGTACTGCTGGTATCGTTCGGCTTGAACATTCACTACATCGAGCACAAGCCGGAATTCACCTTCTTCTCGCTGCCGACCCGGGCCTGGGAACTGTTGTGCGGCGCAATGCTTGCGGTAACGCCGGCGCCGAAACAGCCCGTGCGGCCGTGGCTGTATCAAGCTGTCGGCCTCGCCGGGCTGTCAGCCGTGCTGGTTGCGGTGTTCACTTTTGACAAGTCCACAGTATTCCCCGGCTGGGCGGCCCTGCTGCCGGTGTTGGGGACGACGGCGCTGATCTGGTCGGGTGCACAAGGTGCGAGTTGGACGGCGCGACTGTTGAGTCTGCGCGTGCTGGTCTGGGTCGGTTTGCTCTCTTACTCGCTGTACCTGTGGCACTGGCCGGTCTATGTCTACGCCAATGCCATTTCGATCGACGGCATCCAGCCTGTGGAGGCCATCTGCTGGATCGCTCTGGCGTTGGGCCTTGCGTGGCTGAGCCTGCGCTATGTCGAGTTGCCGTTCCGGGAAAAGCGCCTGTTGGCTTCGCGCAATGCAGTGTTGGCCGGTGCGGTTGCGACAATCGCCGTGTTGGTGGCGACAGGGTCGGCGATCCGTTCGGCCGATGGTGTACCGCAGCGTCTGACCGGCAAGGCACTGGAATACGCACAGTCCCGTGAATGGCGGGCCGGGCAAATGAAATGCATGTTGGTCACCCAGGACAAATCACTGGACAAGGCCTGCCTGGTCGGTGGCAATGAAGATGTCCCGGCCACGCAATTGTTCTGGGGCGACAGCCACACCGCCGCGTTGCTCCCGGCCATCGAGAGCAATGCCCGTCGCGAAGGGCGCCCGGTATGGCTCTACAGCATGAGCGCCTGCCCGCCGATTCTCAGTGATGAGCCGCGCCAGCGCTGCAAGGATTTCAACGAGCAGACCATGGAGCGCGTGCGCAGCCTTGGGATCAAGGATGTGGTGCTGGCGTCCAACTGGAGTCTGTACATGTATGGCCGCGAGGACGGTGACAAAAAGGTTCTGCTCAATCCCCATGACGATACTGCCCAGGCCGAACAGCGCATGGCTGTTGCTCTCAAGGCGCGAGTGGCAGCGCTGAGGCAAGCGGGTGTGCAAGTCTGGCTGTTCAAGGAAGTGCCGTTGCAACGCAAAGGCATCATCAATCGCCTGACCAGCCTTGCGCGGATCGGGCGCTCGGCCGAAGGTCTTGGCCGTCCGCTCGAGGAGCATCTGGCGCGGCAGCGCTTCATCGGTATCTTGTTCGAATCCATGAGCGCTGCCGATCCTGGCGTGCATGTGATTGATCCGACACCGATGATGTGCGCGGGCGGGGTCTGCAGTATCGAGGTCAACGGTCATTCGCAGTACCGGGACGAAGATCACTTGTCAGACGCCGGCAGCGCCCGACTGAGCCCGCTGTTTGCGCCGTTGCTGCTGGGTGCGAGCCAGGATTGAGCGATGCCGGGCGCTGACGGGCTGCTGTTTGCCCGTCAGAGCAGGTAGGATGTACGCCTATTTTGAGGGTGCCATCGTCAATGAAATTCAAGGATCTTCGGGATTTCGTGCAGCAGCTTGAGCAGCGCGGAGAGTTGAAACGCATCCAGATTCCCGTCTCGCCGGTGCTGGAAATGACCGAGGTGTGCGACCGCACGCTGCGGGCCAAGGGCCCGGCGCTGTTGTTCGAAAAGCCGACTGGCTACGACATCCCGGTGCTCGGCAACCTGTTCGGCACCCCTGAGCGGGTGGCCATGGGCATGGGCGCCGAGTCGGTCAGCGAGCTGCGCGAAATCGGCAAGCTGCTGGCGTTCCTCAAGGAGCCCGAGCCGCCGAAGGGCTTGAAAGACGCATGGTCGAAACTGCCGATCTTCCGCAAGATCATCTCGATGGCGCCAAAAGTCGTCAAAGACGCGGTGTGCCAGGAAGTGGTCATCGAAGGCGACGACGTCGACCTCGCGATGCTGCCGGTGCAGACCTGCTGGCCCGGCGACGTCGGCCCGCTGATCACCTGGGGCCTGACTGTCACCAAAGGCCCGAACAAGGATCGTCAGAACCTCGGTATCTACCGTCAGCAAGTGATCGGCCGCAACAAGGTGATCATGCGTTGGCTCAGTCACCGTGGCGGTGCGCTCGACTACCGCGAATGGTGCGAAAAGCATCCGGGTCAGCCGTTCCCGGTGTCCGTGGCCCTGGGGGCTGATCCTGCGACCATTCTCGGCGCCGTGACGCCAGTGCCGGACAGCCTGTCCGAATACGCTTTCGCCGGGCTCTTGCGCGGTAACCGCACCGAATTGGTCAAGTGCCGTGGCAACGACCTGCAAGTGCCGGCCACCGCCGAGATCATCCTCGAAGGCGTGATCCATCCGGGCGAAATGGCCGATGAAGGCCCGTACGGCGACCACACCGGTTACTACAACGAAGTCGACAGCTTCCCGGTGTTCACCGTCGAGCGCATTACCCACCGGATCAAACCGATCTACCACAGCACCTACACCGGCCGGCCGCCGGATGAGCCGGCGATCCTCGGTGTGGCGCTGAACGAAGTGTTCGTGCCGATCCTGCAAAAGCAGTTCCCGGAAATCACCGACTTCTACCTGCCGCCGGAAGGTTGCTCGTACCGCATGGCCATCGTGACCATGAAGAAGTCGTATCCAGGGCATGCCAAGCGCGTGATGCTCGGTGTCTGGTCGTTTTTGCGACAGTTCATGTACACCAAGTTCGTTATCGTCACCGACGACGATATCAACGCCCGCGACTGGAACGACGTGATCTGGGCCATCACCACGCGCATGGACCCCAAGCGCGACACGGTGATGATCGATAACACGCCGATCGACTACCTCGACTTCGCCTCGCCGATCTCAGGGTTAGGTTCGAAAATGGGCCTCGATGCCACCCACAAGTGGCCAGGCGAAACCACTCGCGAGTGGGGCCGCGTGATCGTCAAGGACGACGCCGTTACCCAACGGATCGATGCCATCTGGAATCAGTTAGGAATAGATTGATGCGTGTAACCCTGCAGCCCTCCGGAGCAGTGCTTGAGATACAGCCCGGTGAGCGGATTCTCGATGGCGCGCGGCGCCTGGGCTATGAATGCCCGCAAAGCTGCCGCAACGGTAATTGTCACGTGTGTGCGGCGCTGCTGGTTGAAGGTAGCGTCGCGCAGGACGGCAAGGTGCATGACCACGGCGAGTTCTACACTTGCATAGCCGAGCCGCTGGAAGACTGCATCCTGCTGTGGGATGGCGTGCTCGCGCTGGGAGAACTGCCGGTGCGCAGCCTGTCGTGTCAGGTCATCGAATGCCGCGACGTCGGTGGCGACACCTGGCGCGTGCGTCTGCGCGCCCCGGCCGGCAAGCCGCCGCGTTATCACGCCGGGCAATACTTGATGATCGAGCGCGAGAACGGCGAGAAATCGGCGTTCTCCATGGCTTCGGCACCGCACGGCGGACGTGATCTGGAAATCCACGTGCTGGCGCGCGAAGCCAGTGCACTGAGCCTGATCGAACAGCTGCAACGCAACGCGATGGTGCGTGTCGAGCTGCCATTCGGTGATACGCATCTGGCCGAGCTGCCGGATGGGCCGCTGGTGCTGGTCGCCGCCGGTACCGGCATGGGCCAGATTCACGCCCTGATCGAGCACTGCCGCGCCAACGGCTTCAAACATCCCGTGCATCTGTATTGGGGCGTGCGCCGTCCGGAAGATTTCTATGAGATCGAACATTGGGACGAATGGCTGAAGTTGCCCAACCTGTTCCTGCACAAAGTCGTCAGCGATCAATGCGGTTGGGAAGGGCGCTGCGGCATGTTGCATGAGGCAGTCTGCGAAGACTTTCCTGACCTGAAGCCGCTGCACGTTTACGCCAGCGGCTCGCCGGCCATGGTCTACGGCACGCTCGACGCCTTGGTCGAAGCCGGGATGGACGCCCATCAAATGCGCGCTGACGTGTTCGCGTACGCCCCGCGCTCTTGAGCCTCGTGCTGAATCCGTTATAACTCTCTATATAGCCGATCGGTATTTATGTAATTGCATAAATACCGCTAGGTTATATATCAATCAGGCAATCAATTAAGAACTGTGCCATGGCACCCAAATTGCCTTAAAACTTATGTGCCTTATTGTTACAGCGGTGCGTTCTATTAAGTAATTCTTTACCCGCGGGGAGCTGAACGCTATTCGCCATGAGCGCCATTGAAAACGCTTTTCTGAATTTGAATTACCCTCCGCGGCTCGATCTTGGGCCGCAGCTGACGCACGAACAACTTCTCGCTTCCATGCAATCGACCATGGCGCGCCACAAGGGCGGGCCGGTGTGGCTGTTCGCCTACGGTTCGCTGATCTGGCGGCCGGAGTGTTCAGCAGTGGAGCGCGTGCGTGGACGCGTGCATGGCTATCATCGCGGTTTGTACCTGTGGTCGCACGAGCACCGTGGTACGCCGGAAATGCCGGGGCTGGTGTTTGGTCTGGATCGCGGCGGTTCATGCAGCGGCTTTGCTTATCGCTTGCCGGAGGACAATCTTGACGCAGCGCTCTATGCGCTGTGGAAACGCGAGATGCCGGTGCCGTCGTATCGGCCACACTGGCTCAACTGCCGGCTCGCAGATGGCAGTCAGGTTCAGGCCTTGGGATTCGTGTTGGAGCGGCACCTGCCCAGCTATGCCGGCAACTTGCCGGATCACGTGCTGAGCCAGGTGTTCGAAAGCGCCAGTGGGCGTTACGGCACCACTCGCGATTATGTCGAGCAGACCGCACACGCCCTGCGCAGCCACGCCATGCCAGATCGCAATCTGGAGGCGCGGCTCAAACGCTGTCAATCACAAAGCGATCAAGCGACCGCTTCACGGCTCTGACTGGCGACTTGCTTGTGCCACAGCGTCGGGGCCAGGAAGGCCATCGACAACAGGCAAGCGCCCACCAGCAGCACGAAACCGCCATCCCAGCCGAAATGGTCCACGGTGTAGCCCATCGCGGCACTGGCCGCGACCGAACCACCGAGATAACCGAACAGCCCAGTGAAACCCGCAGCGGTGCCAGCGGCTTTCTTCGGTGCCAGTTCCAGTGCCTGCAAGCCGATCAACATCACCGGGCCGTAGATCAGGAAGCCGATCGAGAACAGCGCGATCATGTCGACGGTCGGGTTGCCGGCCGGGTTCAGCCAGTAAACCAGCGTCGCGACAGTCACCAGTGCCATGAACACCATGCCGGTCAGGCCACGGTTGCCCCGGAAGATCTTGTCCGACATCCAGCCGCACAGCAGCGTGCCGGGAATACCCGCCCACTCGTAGAAGAAATAGGCCCACGAGGTTTTATCCACGGTGAAACCCTTGGCTTCCTTCAGGTAGGTCGGCGCCCAGTCCAGCACGCCGTAGCGCAGCAGGTAGACGAAGACGTTGGCCATGGCGATGTACCAGAGCATTTTGTTGCGCAGCACATATTTGACGAAAATCTCTTTCGCGCTGAATTCGTCTTCGTGGCTGGCGTCGTAGCCTTCCGGGTAATCGTTCTTGTACTTCTCGATCGGTGGCAGGCCAACCGATTGCGGGGTGTCGCGCATGGTGATGAACGCGAACACCGCCACGCCCAGCGCCACGGCTGCCGGCACGTAGAACGCAGCATGCCAGTCGTTGAACAAGCCCATGCCGAGCAGGAACAGCGGGCCGATCAGACCGCCGCCGACGTTATGCGCCACGTTCCATACGGACACCACACCGCCACGTTCCTTCTGCGACCACCAGTGCACCATGGTCCGGCCACTCGGCGGCCAGCCCATGCCCTGAGCCCAACCGTTGATGAACAGCAGAATGAACATCATGGTCACGCTGGACGTTGCCCAAGGCGCGAAACCGAAAATGAACATCACCCCGGCCGAGACCAGCAGGCCGAACGGCAGGAAGTAGCGCGGGTTGGAACGGTCGGACACCAGGCCCATGAGGAACTTCGACAGGCCATAGGCAATGGCGATCGCCGACATCGCCAGACCCAGATCGCCACGGCTGTAGCCTTCGTCGATCAGGTACGGCATGGCCAGGGAGAAGTTTTTGCGCAGCAGGTAATAACCGGCGTAGCCAAAGAAAATACCGGCGAAGATCTGCCAGCGCAGGCGTCGGTACGTGCTGTCTATTTTTTCTTCAGGCAATGGAGCCTGATGTGCGGCAGGTCGAAAGAAAGCAAACATTCAAGAGCTCCAAATTTCTTGTTTTGACTGCGGATGCGAATGTTACAGTTTCGTTACCGAAAATAGCACCGGTTCGCATTGGCAAAACAGCGGAAATGTTGGAAATCGCACGTTCCTTTATGAACCTGTCGCTCAGCTGTAAGAACAGGGCGTTTTTGTGGCGGCCGGGACGTTGTGTTTTAGACTCGCGATCAATAGACCGACTGATTTCGCGAGAAAACCGATGACCCCGAAAGTTCGCAGGTTGCTGCCCAGATTGCTGGTAGCGGTAGCGCTCACTGTTTCCGTGTTGGCGCTGAGTCTCGCGCAAGACTCGGCGGCGCCGGGGTTACGCAATGTCACTGTGCTGATCGTCCGTCATGCGGAAAAGCCCGAGGTGGGTCCTGAGCTCAATGCTCGTGGCGAACAACGCGCCGCCGCTTACGCCGACTATTTCACCCCGTTGAAACTGGATGGCCAGACGCTCACGCCGCAACGTCTGATCGCTACCGCTGACAGCGCGCAAAGCATCCGCCCCCGGCAGACTTTGATCCCGCTGTCGCAACGCCTGCAACTGCCGATTGAACAGCCGTTCGCCAATAACGACGTCGACAGACTGGTTAGCTCACTGCGCAAGAGCAATCAGGCGAAAACCGTGCTGATTGCCTGGCATCACGGCCACATCAATAAGCTGATAGCCGCTTTCGGCGGCGATGGCCCGGCGTTGATCGGCCAGCCGAAATGGCCGGTGGATGTTTACGATTGGCTGATTGTTTTGCGCTTCGACGACAAGGGGCAGTTGGTGGAGTCGCGTAGCGAGAAGGTGCAGGAAGATCTGATGCCGGGCGACATGGCGGCGTCGCCCGGTCATTGAGGCGCCTCAGCGAACCTTTACCACAACCTTCCCGACAGCCTTGCGCTGGCCAAGATCATTGATCGCCTGCGCCGCATTGCTCAGCGGATACACCTGCGACACCAGCGGTTTCAACTTGCCCTCGGCAAACCAGCCAAACAACTGCTGGAAGTTCGCCGCGTTGTCCTGCGGCTGGCGCTGGGCGAAGGAGCCCCAGAACACGCCGAGTACCGCCGCGCCTTTGAGCAGGGCGAGGTTGACCGGCAGTTCGGGGATCCGGCCGCTGGCGAAGCCGACCACCAGCAAGCGGCCGTTCCAGGCGATGGCGCGGATGGCTTGATCGAACAGGTCGCCGCCGACCGGATCGTAGATCACATCAGCGCCCTGGCCGTCGGTGAGGCGTTTGATTTCGTCCTTGAGGCTGGCTTCGCTGTAGTTGATCAACTCATCGGCGCCGGCAGCCTTGGCCACCGCGAGCTTCTCGGTGCTGCTGGCGGCGGCGATGACGCGGGCGCCCATGGCTTTGCCGATTTCCACCGCCGCCAGGCCGACACCGCCGGACGCGCCCAGCACCAGCAGGGTTTCGCCCGGTTGCAGGTTGGCGCGCTGCTTGAGCGCGTGCATCGAAGTACCGTAGGTCATGCTGAAGGCGGCGGCGGTGTTGAAGTCCATCGACGGCGGGATTGGCAGCACGTTGTAGCCCGGCACCGCGACCTGTTCAGCGAAGCTGCCCCAGCCGGTCAGGGCCATGACCCGATCGCCGACCTTCAGGTGGCTGACCTTTTCACCGACCTCCGTGACCACGCCTGCTGCTTCGCCACCCGGCGAGAACGGGAAGGGCGGTTTGAACTGGTACTTGCCCTCGATGATCAGCGTGTCCGGGAAGTTGACCCCGGCGGCGTGCACGTCCAGCAGGATTTCGTTCTTCTTGACGACAGGACTGGCGACGTCTTCCAGTACCAGCGATTCGGCAGGGCCGAAGGCTTTGCACAGCACGGCTTTCATCAGGGCTATTCCTTTGGGAGTGATGGCCGATAAGTGTAGGTGTGTCAGTCAACGGGTCAACGAGCATGCCCGGCCCTGATAGTCAGCCATAAGCTTGTGCTTGCGCGGCGGGTCGTTATGCTAGGCCGCAAACCGGATAAGGAGCGAATTGTGAAAGCGTGGATCATGTTGTTGCTGGCCCTGTCTCTGCCTGTGGCAGCGCTGGCCGAAGAAGCCAAAGAAGGCGAAGCGCCGAAGGTCAGCTACATCAGCCTGAGCCCGCCGTTCGTGGGCAACTACGGGCTGGACGGCACACCGAAGCTCAAGGTCTACAAGGCCGACGTGGCGCTGCGCGTGACGGGCGATGAAGCCGCCAAACTGGTCAAGGCCAACGAGCCGCTAATCCGTAATCAACTGGTGGCGCTGTTTACTCAGCAGACGACCGAGGCGATGGGCAGCATCGAAGGTAAAGAGAAGCTGCGTCAGGAAGCGTTGAAGCAGACCCAGCAAGTGATGAATGACGAGACCGGCAAGCCGGTGGTTGAAGATCTGTTGTTCAACAACCTGATCATTCAATAAGTCATCCGTCGTCCGGGCGGGCCCCATCGCTGGCAAGCCAGCTCCCACAGGTTTTTCGGGTGGTCACAAATTATGTGTTCACTGAAAACCCCTGTGGGAGCTGGCTTGCCAGCGATTGCATTTTGGCCGGCGGCAAATGAATCAGGGTTTTAGTGCGATGACCGCTGCCCACTGCTCTGGTGTGACCGGCATCACCGACAATCGCGAGCCCTTCTGCACCAACGGCATCTCGGCCAGCGCGGTCTGCTGCTTCAGATAATCCAGCTTCAAGACCCGGGCAAACGTCTCGACGTGCTCGACATCGATTGCACTCCACGCATTCTTCTCCGGAGTAGCCTTCGGGTCGAAGTAGTGGCTTTCCGGCTCCATTGCGGTGGGATCCGGGTACGCCGCCTGAATAATTTTCCCGATACCGGCAATTCCCGGCTCCGGGCAACTGGAATGATAGAAAAAGAACTCATCGCCCACCGCCATCGCCCGCAGGAAGTTACGTGCCTGATAGTTGCGAACCCCATCCCAGCGCGCTTTGCCGAGCTTTTCCAGACCTTTGATCGAGAGTTCGTCGGGCTCGGACTTCATCAGCCAATAGGCCATGGTTTTTTGCTCCTGAAACGGTCATTGGGCAGGTTGTCGGGCAATTTTATGACAAACCGACAGTCGGTTGACGTCAGCGTTTGCGCGCAGGTTCACGTTGTCGCAAAATGCCGGCCTTTAAAGCTTGACGCTGCTGCACGGCCTACGAACGGAAACCGCTGCTGTCATCGTGATGATGTGCCTTGAGGGGGGCAATCGATGAAACGCAAACCGGATCTACTATGGACTTTGGTAATTTTGTTTGGCTTGGGCGTCGTGACCACCGGTTACGCACAGAGCCTGTGGTCGAACAAGGCCGACGCGCCGATTGAAGTCGCGCAACAGGTGCAACAGTCGACCGCGTTCAAACGCTGAAGCTGCTTTCTCGGCGCCGCTGTTCTGTGCGGCGCTCTATCCCGCGAAATACCACGCCTTGTCGGTGACCGTGCCGTGTAACGGTATATCCCAACTGGCTTGCGCCAACCGTTCGACCTTCTGACATTCATGGGCCAGGCCCAGCAGCGTCGGCTTGCGCCAGCTTTTACGGCGCGCCAGATACGCCAGGCTGCGATCGTAAAAACCGCCGCCCATGCCCAGTCGCCCGCCGACATCGTCAAACCCCACCAACGGCAACAACACCAGATCCAGCGCCCAGACTTTGCGTTGCCGGGCCAGATTGGCCCGTGGTTCGAGAATGCGGAAACGATTGGGTTTGAGCTTTTCGCCGGGACGAATCCGTTGAAAGACCATTTTGGTCCGTGGCCAGGCGCTCAGCACCGGCAGGTAAGTCGCCTTGCCCCGACGCTGCGCTTCACGCAGCAGCAGACGCGGATCGATTTCACCATCGGTGGGCAGGTACAGGGAAATGTGTTTTGCCCGACGAAAGCGCGGGTCTTGGGCCAATTGCCGCAACAGGCCTTTGGCGGCCTGGCGTTGCTCGCTCTTGGTCAGCGCACGGCGCGCCTTGCGCAGCAGGCGGCGGAGTTGCGGGCGGGGCAGCAGCGCGGGTTCGGTCATGGTTCGGCTTCGGCAGGATGGATGCAAAAACGTACGCATAAAAAATCCGATGGCGGTTTTCACCGCCATCGGATTCGAATCAGGCTCCCCGGATGAACCGCTGTCGACTTAGCCCTTGAACCCGAAAGTTCAAGGTGGAAGATGCAGTAGACTTTAAGGCTTTCCGTCTAGCGGACATGCACACCAGCCCAACGTGCAACTTCCAGGGTAGTGCGAATCGGCTCAGGGACATCGTCAACTGGCAAGCACCCCAGGGAGTGCTGCGAGTATACCGCAAGCGCTCAGTCGAATCAGCCCTTGGTGGTGTTCTGATCGTCGGCGAGCACCAGATCGACACGATCGAGCAAGTCGCGTACCTGTTCACGGGTCGAACCGCTGGCCTGGATGTCCGGACGCTCTTCTTTGTGCAAGAGGTCGTGGGTGATGTTCAGCGCGGCCATCACGGCAATGCGGTCGGCGCCGATGACTTTGCCGCTGCTGCGGATCTCGCGCATCTTGCCGTCCAGATAGCGGGCAGCACTGACCAGATTGCTGCGTTCTTCCTGCGGGCAGATGATCGAATATTCTTTGTCGAGGATCTGCACGGTAACGCTATTGCTTGAACTCATGAGTCTTGCTCCAGGGCCTTGAGGCGCGAAATCATCGATTCGACCTTACGCCGGGCGATTTCGTTTTTTTCAATGAGGTGAGCGCGTTCCTCGCGCCAGGTCTTTTCCTGAGCTAGTAAGAGTGTGTTTTGACTCTTAAGTTGCTCGACTCGGGTAATCAGCAGTTCGAGTCTGGCCATCAGCGCTTGCAGGTCGGTGTCTTCCATTGTGTCCACTGGGTCGGAGTCTGTCTGATGGGATAGCTGGCGGACAGCCTTTAATAGTCTTGGCGAGTCTGTCGATGTAGGATACAAGGCCTTCATTCTAGACATAGCGCCGTCTGGCGCCTAGCTGCCCATGACCATTGCGAATTCCCCGTACCAAGCCTTTGCCACCCTGCTGACTTCCAGCGGCCACAACGTCTCGCCTGCCGAATTGCATGGCGTGCTGCTCGGACGCAGCTGCGCCGGTGCCGGCTTCGATAACGAAGGCTGGCTGATCGACGCCGCCGAACTGCTCGAAGGCGACATCCAGGACAACGTCCGCAACGCCCTGATCGGCCTGCAAGAGATGGTCAAAGGCGAACTGACCGGCGACGACGTCACTGTCGTTCTGCTGCTGCCGACCGATGACGCGCCGCTGGCCGACCGCGCCGCTGCACTGGGTGAGTGGTGCCAGGGCTTCCTCAGCGGTTTCGGCCTGAACTGCCGCGACAGCAGCATGCTCAGCACTGAAGCCACCGAAGTGCTGCAGGATCTGGCCGCCATTGCCCAGGTGCAGGATGCGCTGGAAGAATCCGAAGACGGCGAAACCGACTACATGGAAGTCATGGAGTACCTGCGCGTCGCGCCGCTGCTGCTGTTCTCGGAAACCAAGAAAGCCGACGTGCCGCCAGCCGCCAAGCCGTCGCTGCATTAATCGCGTGCCAGGGAAAGCCATCTGCCCATGACCCATATCCCGAAAGCGGAATACAGCCGTCGCCGCAAGGCCCTGATGGCGCAGATGGAACCCAACAGCATCGCGATTTTGCCCGCCGCCGCGGTGGCCATCCGCAACCGCGACGTCGAGCACGTCTACCGTCAGGACAGCGACTTCCAGTACCTCAGCGGCTTTCCCGAGCCGCAAGCCGTCATCGTTTTGATGCCCGGTCGCGAGCATGGCGAGTACGTGCTGTTCTGCCGTGAACGCAATGCCGAACGCGAATTGTGGGATGGCTTGCGCGCGGGGCAGGAAGGCGCGATTCGTGACTTCGGTGCCGACGACGCTTTCCCGATCACCGACATCGACGACATTCTCCCGGGCCTGATCGAAGGCCGCGACCGGGTGTATTCGGCGATGGGCAGCAACCCCGAATTCGATCGCCACCTGATGGACTGGATCAACGTGATCCGCTCCAAGGCGCACCTCGGCGCCCAGCCGCCGAACGAATTCGTTGCCCTGGATCATCTGCTGCACGACATGCGTCTGTATAAATCGGCGGCGGAAGTGAAGGTGATGCGCGAAGCCGCGCGGATCTCGGCGCAAGCCCACATCCGCGCGATGCAGGCCAGTCGGGCCGGGCTCCACGAGTACAGCCTCGAAGCCGAACTCGACTACGAATTCCGCAAGGGCGGGGCGAAAATGCCGGCTTATGGTTCGATCGTCGCCGCCGGGCGCAACAGCTGCATCCTGCATTACCAGCAGAATGACGCGCTGCTCAAGGACGGTGATCTGGTGTTGATCGACGCCGGTTGCGAGATTGACTGCTACGCCAGCGACATCACCCGCACCTGGCCGGTCAACGGCAAGTTTTCGCCCGAGCAGAAAGCGATCTACGAATTGGTGCTGGCCTCGCAGGAAGCTGCATTCGCCGAAATCGCCCCGAACAAACACTGGAATCAGGCGCACGAAGCCACGGTTCGCGTTATCACCACGGGGTTGGTGAAACTCGGTTTGCTGCAGGGTGAGGTCGACGAATTGATCGCCAGCGAAGCCTATAAAGCGTTCTACATGCACCGCGCCGGCCACTGGCTGGGCATGGATGTGCATGACGTTGGCGAGTACAAGGTCGGCGGCGAATGGCGCGTGCTCGAAGTCGGCATGGCGCTGACCGTCGAGCCGGGCATCTACATCGCCCCGGACAATCAAAACGTCGCGAAGAAATGGCGCGGCATTGGCGTGCGCATCGAGGACGACGTGGTGGTGACCAAAACCGGTTGTGAAATCCTCACCAGCGGCGTGCCGAAAACCGTCGCCGACATCGAAGCGCTGATGGCACAAGCAAGGACACACGCGGCATGAGTCGAGTCAATCTGGCAATCATCGGTGGCGGTCTGGTCGGCGCCAGCCTGGCCTTGGCCTTGCAGGCCGGGGCCAAGGCGCGTGGCTGGAAGATCGTGCTGATCGAACCGTTCGCTCCCGGCGACAGCTGGCAGCCGAGCTACGACGCGCGTTCGTCGGCGCTGTCCTTTGGCTCGCGGCAGATTTATCAACGGCTCGGTGTATGGCAG
The DNA here is from genome assembly GCF_049300855.1 of Pseudomonas sp. Taxonomy (GTDB): domain Bacteria; phylum Pseudomonadota; class Gammaproteobacteria; order Pseudomonadales; family Pseudomonadaceae; genus Aquipseudomonas. The sequence continues at coordinate 138,043 of NZ_JBAQKH010000054.1, forward strand.
GAAATCTCCCGCCGCGCCGAGCCGATCAAACAGATTCACGTCTCTGATCGTGGCCGCTTCTCCACCGCGCGTCTGTCGGCGATGGAAGAGGGCGTGCCGGCGCTCGGTTACGTGGTGGAAAACGCCTGGCTCGGCCAGTGCCTGTGGCAGCACATCGATAAAGAAGTGATCAGTTGGCGCTGCCCGGCGGAAGTCACGCGCATGGAACCGCTGCCCGATGGCTATCGCCTGACCCTCAATGATGAAACCACGCTTGAATGTGACCTCGCGGTGCTCGCCGATGGCGGTCGTTCCGGTCTGCGCGAGCAACTGGGCATCAACGTGCGCAAGCGTCCGTACAACCAGAGTGCGCTGATCGCCAACATCACCCCGAGTGAAGCGCACAACGGCATGGCTTTCGAGCGCTTCACCGACGAAGGGCCGATGGCGCTGCTGCCGTTGCCGGAAAACCGCTGCGCTTTGGTCTGGACCCGTCTGGGCATGGACGCACAGCGCCTGGCCGATTTGAGCGAGCGCGATTTCCTCAGCGAGTTGCAGGGCGTGTTCGGTTACCGCCTCGGCACGCTGAAACAGGTTGGCGCACGACATCTATATCCGCTGACGCTGGTCGAAGCCGAAGAACAAGTGCGTTCGCATCTGGCTGTGCTCGGCAACGCCGCACACAGCCTGCACCCGATCGCCGGTCAGGGTTTCAACCTGTCGCTGCGTGATGCCGACACCTTGGCGGCTGCGCTGTTGGCCAGCGATAAACCGCTCGGCGACTTCGCTACGTTGCAGGCGTATCGCGAGCGTCAGCGTCTCGATCAGGATCTCACCGTCGGTTTTTCCGATCAGGTCACGCGGCTGTTCGGCAGCACGCAGCCACTGGTGTCGCTGGGTCGCAACATCGGCTTGCTCGGACTTGATCTGCTGCCACCGGCCAAGCGCTGGTTTGCGCGCCAGGCCATGGGTTTGGGAACACGTCCGGATGCTTAAGTGGTTGACCGCTAAATTCGGCAAGGCGCGGTTGATGCGCTGGGTGATGACGTTCTACCCGCCTTATCTTGGCGCCGGTGTCCGCGTTCGGCACATCAGCGATGACTTCCGCGACGTTCAGGTGTCGATGGGCCTCGGCTGGTACAACCGCAACTACGTCGGCACGCAGTTTGGCGGCAGTCTGTATTCGATGGTCGATCCGTTCTTCATGCTGATGCTCATGGAAAACCTCGGCTCGCGTTACATCGTCTGGGACAAGGCCGCCGACATCGATTTCATTGCGCCAGGCAAAGGCCCGGTGTTCGCCCGCTTCAATATCGACGAGACCTTGCTCGCCGAGATTCGCCGGCAAACCGCCAATGGCGAGAAATACCTGCCGCAGTTGCAGGTCGACATTCATGACGGCGCCGGCAATCTGGTGGCGCGGGTCGGTAAAACCCTTTACGTGCGGCTCAAGCCGCAAGCGAGACAGGCTTAAAGCATGGAAATGCGCGCAGATCTGCTGATTGTCGGAGCCGGAATGGTCGGCAGCGCTTTGGCGTTGGCGTTGCAGGACAGCGGGCTGGAAGTCCTGCTGCTCGACGGCAGCCCGCTGAGCGTCAAACCGTTCGACACTGACGCGGCGTTTGAGCCGCGAGTGAGCGCCCTGTCAGCGGCGAGCCAGCGGATTCTTGAACGCCTCGGCGTCTGGGAAGGCATCGCCAAGCGCCGCAGCAGCCCGTACACCGACATGCACGTGTGGGACGGCAGCGGCACCGGGCAGATTCATTTCTCGGCGAGCAGTGTGCATGCCGAGGTGCTCGGCCACATCGTTGAAAACCGTGTTGTGCAGGATGCCTTGCTCGACCGTTTGCACGATTGCGATCTGGGCATGCTGGCCAATGCGCGGCTGGAACAGATGCGCCGCTCCGGCGATGACTGGCTGCTGACCTTGGCCGATGGCCGTCAGTTGCGTGCGCCGCTGGTGATCGCCGCTGACGGTGCCAACTCGGCAGTTCGCCGTCTCACCGGTGTGGCGACGCGCGAGTGGGATTACCTGCATCACGCCATCGTTACCAGCGTGCGCAGCAGTAAGCCGCACCAGATGACCGCGTGGCAGCGTTTTACCGATCACGGGCCGCTGGCGTTTCTGCCGCTGGAGCGTGACGGCCAGCAGGATTGGTGTTCGATCGTCTGGTCGACCACGCCGAGCGAGGCCGAGCGTTTGATGACGCTGGATGAAGCGGATTTCTGCCGTGAGCTGGAGCGTGCCTTTGAAGGTCGCCTCGGTGAGGTGATCAGCGCTGACCCGCGACTGTGCGTGCCGCTGCGTCAGCGTCACGCCAAACGCTATGTGGCTGAAGGCCTGGCGCTGATCGGCGATGCGGCGCACACCATTCACCCGTTGGCCGGGCAGGGGGTGAACCTCGGTTTCCTCGATGCGGCGGTGCTGGCCGAGGTGTTGTTGCAAGCGGCCGAACGCGGTGAGCGTTTGGCCGATGTGAAGGTGCTGAGCCGTTACGAGCGTCGGCGCATGCCGCATAACCTCGCACTGATGGCGGCGATGGAAGGGTTTGAGCGATTGTTTCAGGCGGATCCGTTGCCGGTGCGCTGGTTGCGCAATGCTGGGTTGAAGCTGGTGGAGCAGATGCCCGAGGCGAAGGCGCTGTTTGTGCGTGAAGCCCTCGGGTTGACCGGGGATCTTCCGGCGCTGGCCAAACCCTGACATCTCCATTGAGGCTTATGGCCCCTTCGCGAGCAAGCTCGCTCCCACAGTGGTCGGTGGGAAACATCAATGTTGGATATACCGAAAACCTTGTGGGAGCTGGCTTGCCAGCGATGGCGTCGGCAAACCCAATACAAAAATAACGCTGTGCAACATCTGGTAACTCCTTCAAAAAGAGTTCGATTGAGGTGGTAAATGTGAGTCCTTATCATTTGGCCCACATTTTCCGACCGAGAGACCACTCCCATGTTGGCACCCAAGCGTCTTCTGACCGCACTGGCCTTGACCCTGATCGGCAGCACCACGGCTCAGGCCGCTGATGAGGTGGTGGTTTACTCGTCGCGCATCGATGAACTGATCAAACCGGTCTTCGATGCCTACACCGCCAAGACCGGGGTGAAGATCAAGTTCATCACCGACAAGGAAGCGCCGCTGATGCAGCGCATCAAGGCCGAAGGCGAAAACGCCACGGCTGACCTGTTGCTCACCGTCGACGCCGGCAACCTCTGGCAAGCCGAGCAAATGGGCATCCTCCAGCCGTTCACTTCAAAAACCATCGACGCCAACATCCCGCAGCAGTACCGCTCGTCCACCCATGCGTGGACCGGCCTGAGCCTGCGCGCGCGGACCATCGCCTATTCGACTCAGCGCGTGAAGCCGGGCGAACTGACCACTTACGAAGCGCTGGCTGACAAGAACTGGGAAGGGCGTCTGTGCCTGCGTACGGCGAAGAAGGTCTACAACCAGTCGCTGACCGCGACCATGATCGAAGTCCATGGCGCCGAGAAGACCGAAAAAATCCTCAAGGGCTGGGTCAATAACCTGTCCACCGATGTGTTCTCCGATGACGTAGCGGTGCTCGAAGCGATCAGCGCCGGCCAGTGCGACGTCGGCATCGTCAACACTTACTACTACGGTCGCCTGCACAAGCAGAAGCCGGAGCTGCCGGTGAAATTGTTCTGGCCGAACCAGGCGGATCGTGGCGTACACGTGAACCTCTCGGGCATTGGCCTGACCAAGCATGCGCCGCATCCGGAAGCGGCCAAGGCTTTGGTCGAGTGGATGACCACACCTGAGGCGCAGAAGATTTTTGCTGACGTGAACCAGGAATTCCCGGCCAACCCGGCGGTGGCACCTTCAGAGGAAGTGGCGGCGTGGGGCAAGTTTGTTGCCGACACCTTGCCGGTGGAAGTGGCGGGCAAGCGTCAGGCTGAGGCGATTCGGATGATGGATCGGGCGGGTTGGAATTGAGGCTTTTTCGATAAACTTGTCTGCTTCGAGATCCAGCCCCTCACCCCAGCCCTCTCCCAGAGGGAGAGGGGGCCGACTTGTAGTGTTTTCGAAACCTGAGTTCGACTCGATATCTCAGGTCGATGTAGCTTGCGTGAGCACCTCGGTCAGTCCCCTCTCCCTCTGGGAGAGGGTTAGGGTGAGGGCAGCAATCTCAACCTGAAATACTCAATCCAAGAACACCCTCAATCCCCCCAGAGACCCAAAAGTGGCCCACCCCGCCCAACGCCGCTGGTACCCCATCGTCTTCGCCATCGCTGCGCTGGTGCTGTTGCCCCTGAGCGTTTTGCTGCTCTCCTGGCAGACCATCGATCAACAAATCTGGTCGCACCTTTGGGAAACCCAGATGCCACGCCTGCTCGGCAATACTCTGACGCTGGTCGTTGGCGTCGGTGTCGGTGTGACCCTGCTCGGCGTCAGTCTCGCCTGGCTCACCAGCCTCTGCGAATTCCCCGGGCGGCGCTGGCTCGACTGGGCGCTGATGCTGCCCTTCGCCATCCCCGCGTACGTGCTGGCCTTCGTCTTCGTCGGCCTGCTCGACTTTGCCGGCCCCGTGCAAACCCTGCTGCGCGAATGGTTCGGCTCAGGCCTGCGCTGGCCCCGGGTGCGCTCCACCGGCGGGGTGATTATCGTGCTGGTGCTGGTCTTCTACCCGTACGTCTACCTGCTGGCGCGCACCGCGTTCCTCGCCCAGGGCAAAGGCCTGATGGAAGCCGCGCGGGTGCTCGGCCAATCACCGTGGCAGGCTTTCTGGCGTGTGGCCTTGCCGATGGCGCGTCCGGCCATTGGTGCCGGTGTAGCGTTGGCGCTGATGGAAACCCTCGCCGATTTCGGTGCGGTGTCGGTGTTCAACTTCGACACCTTCACCACGGCGATCTACAAAACCTGGTACGGCTTCTTCAGCCTGCCGAGCGCCGCGCAACTGGCCAGCCTGTTGCTGCTGGTGGTGATGCTGGTGCTCTACGGCGAGCGTCGTGCGCGCGGCGCCAACCGGGCGAGCAACGAGCGGCCACGGCTCAAAGCGCTGTACCACCTGCGTGGATTCAAGGCTTTCGCCGCGATGAGCTGGTGTGGACTGGTGTTCGCCTGTGCCTTCGTCATTCCGGTGCTGCAACTGCTCGTCTGGTTCTGGCAGCGCGGCCGTTTCGATCTCGATGAACGCTATGCCGGGCTGATCCTGCATACGCTGTATCTGGGCGCCATGGCAGCGTTGATCACCGTCAGCGTTGCCTTGTTGCTGGCGTTTGCCCGGCGCCTGGCACCGACTCGGGCGATCAACGCCGGCGTTGGTCTGGCCAATCTCGGTTATGCGTTGCCGGGTTCGGTACTGGCGGTGTCGATCATGCTGGCGTTCAGTTATCTGGATCGCGAGTTGGTGATTCCACTTTCGGGCTGGCTCGGGGGCGCGGGCAAACCGTTGCTGCTCGGCAGTCTGGCGGCATTGTTGATGGCGTATCTGGTGCGCTTTATCGCGGTGGCGTACGGGCCGCTGGAAAGCAGTCTGGCGCGTATACGGCCTTCTTTGCCCGAAGCAGCACGTAGCCTCGGTGTCAGTGGGCCGCGACTGTTTTTCAAAGTGTATCTGCCTCTTTTGCTGCCCGGCACGTTGAGCGCGGCGTTGCTGGTGTTCGTCGATGTGCTCAAGGAAATGCCCGCCACCCTGCTGATGCGCCCGTTTGGCTGGGATACGCTGGCCGTACGGATCTTTGAAATGACCAGTGAAGGGGAATGGGCGCGGGCATCGTTGCCGGCGCTGACGCTGGTTCTGGTCGGCCTGTTGCCGGTTATCGGACTGATCCGCCGTTCGGCGCAACGAAACACTTAGTCGTCAGTCCTGAATCATGCGGCTACAATGCGCGGCATTCGGTGCGGTTCGTCTGACAGATCTGTTCGCTGGAATCGGCTGAGAGCCTTCTATTTCAAGGCTTTCACCCGTACAGCGGCTGTCCGCACCTTCGCCACGCCCGGAAGGAGAAACCCATGGGACAGCGTACGCCTCTGTATGACCTGCATCTCGCCCTCGGCGCGAAGATGGTCGATTTTGGCGGTTGGGACATGCCACTGCATTACGGCTCGCAGGTCGAGGAGCACCACGAAGTGCGCCGCGATTGCGGGGTCTTCGATGTATCCCACATGACCGTGATCGACGTCACCGGTGCCCAGGCCAAGTCCTGGCTGCAGCATTTGCTGGCCAATGATGTCGACCGCCTGCACCGCCCCGGCCGTGCGTTGTACAGCACCATGCTCAATGAGCGCGGCGGCATCGTCGATGACATGATCGTTTATCGCCTGGACGACGCTTATCGTCTGGTGGTCAACGCGTCCACCCGCGATCAGGACTTGGCCTGGATGAACGCGCAGCTCGGCGATTACGACGTGCAACTGCACGAACGCGGCGAACTGGCGATGCTTGCCATTCAAGGCCCGCAGGCCCGGCACAAGATTGCCGAACTGGTGACCCAGGCCCGCGCCACGCTGATTCAGCACCTCAAACCGTTTGAAGGCTACGCCGACGGCGACTGGTTCATCGCACGCACCGGTTACACCGGCGAGGATGGCCTGGAGATCTGTCTGCCGGCGAATCAGGCGCCGGGATTCTTCAACGACCTGGTCGGCGCCGGTATTTCCCCGATTGGCCTCGGTGCCCGCGACACCCTGCGGGTGGAAGCCGGGATGAACCTCTACGGTCAGGACATTCATCAAGACGTTTCGCCACTGGCCTCGAACATGGCCTGGAGCATCGCTTGGGAACCGGCCACGCGCCAGTTCATCGGCCGCGCTGCGCTGGAAGCGGAAAAAGCCACCGGCGTTGCACACAAACTGGTCGGCCTGGTGCTGGAAGAGCGCGGTGTTTTGCGTGCCCATCAGGTGGTTCGCATCGCCGATGTTGGCGAAGGGGAGATCACCAGTGGTAGTTTCTCTCCTACGCTAAGCAAATCGATTGCCCTGGCGCGTGTTCCGATGGCAACCGCCGACCGCGCCGAAGTGGAAATCCGTGGCAAGTGGTACCCCGTGCGAGTGGTCAAACCGACCTTCGTACGCCATGGCAAAACTTTGATCTAACCTTTTCCGGCGGGCAGACCGCTGACAATTTCTTGAGGACACCGAAGATGAGCGATATCCCTGCCGAACTGCGTTTTGCCGAAAGTCATGAATGGGCCCGTCTGGAAGCCGACGGCACCGTCACCGTGGGTATCAGCGATCACGCGCAGGAAGCGCTGGGCGATGTGGTGTTCGTCGAGCTGACTGAAGTAGGCAAGGTGTTCGCCGCTGGTGATCAATCCGGTGTCGTTGAGTCGGTGAAAGCCGCTTCGGACATTTACTCGCCGATCAGCGGTGAAGTCATCGCGATCAACGAAGAGCTGGGCGGCTCGCCCGAGCTGCTGAACTCCGACCCGTACGGCGCGTGGATCTTCAAGCTCAAGCCAAGCGACAAGGCTGAGCTGGACAAGCTGCTCGACGCTGCCGCTTACAAGGCTGCCATCGGCGAATAAGCTTCACGGAACACCGCAAAGCCCCGACCTGTCGGGGCTTTTTCATGGGCGTCCTTCAAGCGCCGTGCAAAACCGCCTTCACTGCCGCCACCGAGCGCTCGACATCGTCCTTGTTCATCGTGGTGAACATCGGCAGCGAGACAATCAGCCGGCCGACACGCTCGGCCACCGGCAACATGCCTTCCTTGAAACCGCGCTCGCGGTACAAACTCAGCAAGTGAATCGGCGGATAGTGATAGCCGATGCCGATCCCTCGCGCCTGCATCTGCTCCATGAAGGTTGCCCGCGCTGGCAGACCATCCGTGCGTTCTGGCAGCACCAGTTGAAACAGATGCCAGTTGCTGTTGCTGAAGTCCGCCGGCGGCAGTTGTGCGCCATACACAGCTTCGAAATCGCCGCCAAAACAGTTGAAGTAATGGCGAGCCAGTTCGCGTCGATGAGCGGTCAGGCTCTCGATATGAGCGAATTGCCCAAGACCGATGGTGGCCGCAACGTCCGTCATGTTGAACTTGCCGCCCAGCACATCGACGTCCAGACCATCGAAACCGTTGCGGGTCACGCCCTGCAAGCGGTACTTCTCCGCCAGCCGCGCTTCCTCAGGTGTGTTCAGCACAAGGCAACCGCCCTCGGAGCAGGTGACATTCTTGTTGGCCTGAAAACTGAACGACACGAAATCGCCAGTGGCGCCGATGCGCTGGCCGTTCCAGCTCGAACCCAGCGCCTGTGCGGCGTCTTCGATGATGCGCAGATTGTGTTTACGGGCGATGGCGTACAGGCGCTCCATGTCCACCGGCAGGCCGGCGAGATAAACCGGAATCAGCGCTTTGGTGCGTGGGGTGATAGCCGCTTCCAGTTGATCGAGATCGATATTGCGGGTCACCGGGTCGATGTCGGCAAACACCGGTGTGGCGCCCACCTCAAGGATCACGTTGGCCGTGGCCACCCAGGAAATCGGCGTGGTGATCACTTCATCACCGGGGCCGATGCCGGCGATGCGCAAGGCGATTTCCATGGTGCAGGTGCCGGAGTTGAAAGTGCGCACCGGGCGGCCGCCCAAGTATTGCGACAACTGCGCTTCAAAGGCCTGGACCTTCGGCCCGCTGGTGATCCAGCCGGAGCGCAAGACATCGCCGACGGCGGCAATGGTGGCTTCGTCGATGACAGGTTTGGAAAACGGCAGGAACGGCAGTGGGCTCATAAGGCTTTGATCATCCGCGGATTGGACGCCTGAAGCAGGCACCACAGCATGGCCCGGAACACCCGTGGCCGCCAAGCCGTGCTCGCCGATATCGACTGCTATGCTGGTTTGACCGTGTTGCATTGACGCCGAGCGCCAGCCAAGAGAGAGCCCGTCATGTCCCAGTTGCCGTCCCTGAGCCAGTTACGCGACCCCGATGCCTTCCTGCGCCGTCACCTCGGCCCCGATGCCGCCGAGCAACAAGCGATGCTCGACAGTCTCGGCCTCGGCAGCCGTGTCGAACTGATCGAACAGACCGTGCCGCCGGGCATTCGCTTCAATCGCGCGCTCGATCTGCCACCGGCACTGGATGAACCAGCGGCGCTGGCCAGACTGCGCGGTTATGCCGAGCAGAATCAGCTCTGGACCAGCCTGATCGGCATGGGCTATCACGGCACCCTGACGCCGACCGTCATCCTGCGTAACGTCCTGGAAAATCCCGGCTGGTACACCGCGTACACGCCGTATCAACCGGAGATCGCGCAGGGCCGGCTCGAAGCACTGCTGAATTTCCAGCAACTGACCATCGACCTGACGGGGCTGGAACTGGCCAATGCCTCGCTGCTCGATGAAGCCACGGCGGCGGCAGAAGCCATGGCCCTGGCCAAGCGCGTGGCGAAGTCGAAGAGCAATCTGTTTTTCGTCGACGAGAACTGCCATCCACAGACCATTTCCGTGGTGCAGACCCGCGCCGAAGGTTTCGGCTTCGAACTGATCATCGACACTGTGGATAACTTGAAACAGCACCAGGTCTTCGGTGCGCTGCTGCAATACCCGGACACCCACGGTGAGGTGCGCGATCTGCGGCCATTGATCGACCACTTGCATGCACAACAGGCGCTGGCCTGCGTCGCCACGGATTTGTTGAGTTTGTTATTACTGACGCCGCCGGGTGAGTTGGGCGCCGACGTGGTGTTCGGTTCGTCGCAGCGCTTTGGTGTGCCGATGGGCTATGGCGGTCCGCATGCGGCGTTTTTTGCCAGTCGCGAAGAATACAAACGGGCGATCCCGGGGCGGATCATCGGGGTCTCCAGGGATACGCGGGGCAACGTCGCACTGCGCATGGCCCTGCAAACCCGCGAGCAACATATCCGCCGCGAGAAGGCCAACTCGAACATCTGCACGGCGCAGGTGCTGTTGGCCAACATCGCCAGTTTCTATGCGGTGTATCACGGCCCGGAAGGCTTGAAACGCATTGCTCAGCGTGTGCATCGGCTGACTTGTATTCTGGCGGCCGGGCTTGAGCGCAAAGGAATAAGTCGGGTCAATGCGCAGTTTTTCGACACCCTCACCCTGGACGTCGGGGGGGCGCAAACCGCGATCATCGAAAGCGCTCAAGCGGCGCAGATCAACCTGAGGATTCTTGGTCGTGGTCGCTTGGGCCTGAGCCTTGATGAAACCTGCGATGAAAACACCGTGGCGAAGCTGTTCGATGTACTGCTCGGTGCCGATCATGGGTTGAACGTCGACGAACTGGATGCTGAAGCGCTTGTTTCAGGGATTCCCGACAACCTCCAGCGCAACACGCCTTATTTGCGCCATCCGGTGTTCAACGCCCATCACAGCGAAACCGAGATGCTGCGTTACCTCAAACATCTGGAGAACAAGGATCTGGCGCTCAATCAGTCGATGATCCCGCTGGGCTCCTGCACCATGAAGCTCAACGCCACCAGCGAGATGATCCCGATCACCTGGCCGCAATTTGCCCATCTGCACCCGTTTGTGCCGCGCGAGCAGGCCGTCGGCTACACGTTGATGATCGAAGAACTGCAGCGCTGGTTATGCGCGATCACCGGGTTCGACGCCATCTGCATGCAGCCCAACTCCGGCGCACAGGGTGAATACGCGGGATTGCTGGCGATCCGTAAATATCATGAGAGCCGGCAGCAGGGCGCGCGGGACATTTGCCTGATTCCATCCTCGGCTCACGGCACCAACCCTGCGTCGGCGCAGATGGCCGGCATGCGCGTGGTCATCGTCGAGTGCGACGAAGCGGGCAACGTCGATCTGGAGGATTTGAAAGCCAAAGCCGCTGAGGCTGGGGATAAGTTGTCGTGCCTGATGGCGACTTATCCGTCGACGCATGGTGTGTACGAGGAGGGCATCAGCGAAATCTGCGAAGTGATCCACAAGTACGGCGGTCAGGTGTACATGGACGGCGCCAACCTCAATGCGCAGGTCGGCCTGGCGCGGCCGGCGGACATTGGCGCCGACGTGTCGCACATGAACTTGCACAAGACGTTCTGCATTCCCCATGGCGGTGGCGGGCCGGGCATGGGCCCGATCGGCATTCGCGCGCACCTGGCGCCGTTTGTCGCCAACCACCCGGTGGTACCGATCGACGGGCCGCTGGCGCAGAACGGTGCGGTCAGCGCCGCGCCGTGGGGCAGTGCGAGCATCCTGCCGATCAGCTGGATGTACATCGCCATGATGGGCCCGCAACTGGCGGATGCCAGCGAAGTGGCGATCCTCGCGGCGAATTACCTGGCGCAGCATTTATCCGGCGCGTTCCCGGTGCTGTACACCGGGCGCAACGGGCGCGTGGCACATGAATGCATTCTCGATCTGCGACCGTTGAAGGCGCAGACCGGCATCAGTGAAGAAGACGTCGCCAAGCGCCTGATGGATTACGGCTTCCATGCGCCGACCATGTCGTTCCCGGTGCCGGGCACCTTGATGGTCGAGCCGACCGAAAGTGAATCCAAGGCTGAACTGGATCGGTTTATCGGCGCCATGCTGAGCATTCGTGCAGAAATCACCGAAGTGCAGAACGGCAATTGGCCGGCGGAAGACAACCCGCTGAAACGGGCGCCGCATACCTTGGCGGATGTCACCGGAGTGTGGGAACGTCCTTACAGCATCGAGCAGGGCATCACCCCGGATGCGCACAGCAAGGCGCACAAGTATTGGCCGGCAGTGAACCGGGTCGATAACGTCTACGGCGACCGCAACCTGTTCTGTGCTTGTGTCCCGGTCGATGATTACCGCTGACATCCAGACTGTATGCGGTCCTTGTGGGAGTGAGCTTGCTCGCGAAGACGGCGTGTCAGTCGCCGCATATTGTGAATGTGACATTGCCTTCGCGAGCAAGCTCGCTCCCACAGGGTTTTGTGCTGGTCTCAGAAGACAGGCAAAAAAATGCCGCTCGTTTGAGCGGCATTTTTGTTGGCGGATGGCTTACTCGGAAGCCACGGCGTTCTTCGCCAGAATCGCATTCGCCAGTTCCATGTCCGAGGCCTGCAGACCCGGATTGTCGGCGCGGACTTTCTGCATCGCCGCTTCCAGATATGGGCCGCGAATGCTGCCGTCACTGGCAACGAAACTGCCGGCATCGTCCTGCGCGGCGATGATCAGCTTGTGATCCTTGAACGTCAGGTAGGTCGAACCGGTGGTCGCACCGGACGAGATGACATTACGCCAGAAGCTGTCCGCCATGGCCGAACCAACGGGAAGGGACAGCAAGGCCAGTGTGGCAACAGCAAGTTTGAGACGCATGATGTGGTGACTCCTGGGGGTTGACTACGGCGTTGGATCGTCATTTCCACGATCCAGTTCCGTATCCGGCTATTCCGCGCGCTCCACCAACAGCACCGCACCTTGCTGCCCGGTCACGCGTACGCGTTCGCCGAGCGCGGTGTCCGGTCCGCGAGCGATCCATACGCCATCGGCCACCTTGATCTTGCCGCGACCATCGACAATCGCTTCACTGACCACGAACACTTTGCCGATCAGTTCCTGACCACGCAGGTTCAGCAGCGGTTGATCGCTGCGGCGCACGGCTGTGCGCTGGCGTCGCCACCAATACAGCGCCGTGAGGATCGAAAACACAGCAAAAAGTAACAGCTGAACTTCCCACGGCAGGGTTGGCCATACGAACGTGGTGACACCGACCGCGGCCGCCGCCATGCCGATCCACAGCAGGTAGCCGCCCGCCCCGAACACTTCGAGGATCAGCAACACGGTGCCCAGCCCCAGCCAGCTCCAGAAGGTGAACAGTTCGGTGGGCATGACTCAGGCCTTCTTGCCGTCGAAGGTCGCCTTGACGATTTCGCCGATGCCGCCCACGGCGCCGATCATCGAACTGGCTTCCAGCGGCATGAGGATTACTTTGCTGTTGTTGGCCGAAGCCAGTTTGCCCAGTGCGTCGATGTATTTCTGTGCAACGAAATAGTTGACCGCCTGAACGTTGCCGCCAGCGATGGCCTCGGACACCACTTTGGTCGCCTGAGCTTCGGCTTCGGCCTGACGCTCACGGGCTTCAGACTCGAGGAATGCGGCCTGACGGCTACCTTCGGCCTCGAGAATCTGCGCCTGTTTCTTGCCCTCGGCGGTGAGGATCGCCGAGGCGCGCAGGCCTTCGGCTTCGAGGATTTGCGCGCGTTTGATCCGCTCGGCTTTCATCTGGCCGGACATCGCCGCCATCAGATCGGCAGGCGGGCTGATGTCTTTGATTTCGATCCGGGTGATCTTGATGCCCCACGGCGCGGTGGCTTCGTCGACGGTGCGCAGCAGGCGTTCGTTGATGTTGTCACGCTGGCTGAGCATCGCATCGAGTTCCATCGAGCCGAGCACGGTGCGGATATTGGTTTGCAGCAGATTGCGAATGGCGTGCTCCAGGTTGTTCACCTCGTAGGCGGCCTGGGCGGTATTCACCACCTGGAAAAAGCACACCGCATCGATCTGCACCGTGGCGTTGTCGGCGGTGATGACTTCCTGCGGCGGGATATCCAGCACGCTTTCCATCACGTTGATCTTGCGCCCGATCCGGTCCATCACCGGAATGATGATGTTCAGGCCCGGCTTGAGGGTGTTGGTATAGCGACCAAAGCGCTCGACCGTCCACTCGAAGCCCTGCGGCACGACCTTGAAGCCCATGAACAGGATGGCGATGGCCAGGGCCACAAACAGTAAAAGTACACTTCCGGTCTGCATAACGATTCCTTGTTGGATAGATCAGTGGCGCAAGTGTAACGGTGTGGCCCGGCGTTAAGAACAGATTGATGGCTATCTGCTCATTTCTGCTTATTTCTGCTCGCTTTGCGGCGTCACCCGCAGCACCTCCTCGACCGTCGTCAACCCGGCCGCGACCTTCTGCGCACCGGACAAACGCAAGCTGCGCATGCCTTCCTTGAAGGCCTGCCGCCGAATGGCCGTGAGGTCAGTGTCCGGAGTGATGAACGCCTTGAGGCTGTCACTCAATTGCATGATCTCGTAAACCCCGGCGCGGCCGTGGTAACCGGTGTCGCGACATTCGACGCAGCCGATCGCGCGCTGGGCATTACTCGGCAGCGGCGCCTGCCATGGGCGGGTCAGGGCTTGCCAATCTTCTTCTGCCAGTGTCAGTGGTGCCTTGCAATGCGGGCACAAGGTGCGCACCAGACGCTGGGCCATAACGCCGAGCACGGTGGCTTTGATCAGGTAATGCGGCACGCCGAGTTCGAGCAGGCGACTGATCGCACTGGGCGCATCGTTGGTGTGCAATGTCGACAGGACCAGGTGCCCGGTGAGTGCTGCCTGAATCGCCATTTCGGCGGTTTCGAGGTCGCGGATCTCGCCGATCATGATGATGTCCGGGTCTTGCCGCATCAGTGCGCGCACGCCGGCGGCGAAGCTCAGGTCGATGTTGTGCTGCACCTGCATCTGGTTGAACGCCGGCTCGACCATTTCGATCGGGTCCTCGATGGTGCAGAGGTTCACTTCCGGCGTCGCCAGTTTTTTCAGCGTGGTGTACAGCGTGGTGGTCTTGCCCGAACCGGTCGGCCCGGTGACCAGAATGATGCCGTTGGGCTGACGGGTCATGTCCTGCCAGCGGCGCAGGTCATCGGCGCTGAAACCCAGTTGATCGAAATCCTTGAGTAGCACTTCCGGGTCGAAAATCCGCATGACCATTTTTTCGCCGAACGCTGTAGGCAGGGTCGAAAGCCGCAGCTCCACTTCACCGCCGTCCGGGGTCTTGGTCTTGACCCGGCCGTCCTGGGGTTTTCGCTTCTCGGCGACGTTCATCCGCCCGAGGCTTTTCAGGCGACTGACAATTGCCATGGTCACCTGCGGCGGGAATTGATAGACGTTGTGCAGCACGCCGTCGATGCGAAAGCGCACCGTGCCTTGTTCACGCCGAGGCTCGATGTGGATATCGCTGGCGCGCTGCTGGAATGCGTACTGGAACAGCCAGTCGACGATGTTGACGATGTGCGCGTCGTTGGCGTCCGGCTCCTGATCACTGGCGCCGAGGTTGAGCAATTGTTCGAAGTTGCCGAGGTTGCCACTCTGCTGATCAGCATTGTTGGCACCGCTGACCGATTTGGCCAGGCGGAAAAACTCGACACTGAAACGCTGGATGTCCGCCGGGTTGGCCACCACCCGTTTTATCGGCAGCTTCAATACGTGCGTCAAATCGGCTTCCCAACCCGTGACGTAGGGTTGGGCGCTGGCGACAGTGACCGCATCACGGTCGACCGCCACCGCGAGAATCTTGTGCCGTTGTGCGAAGGCGTAGGACATCAACGGGGTGATCGCGGCGACATTGATCTTCAGCGGGTCGATGCGTAAATACGGCTGGCCGGCCTGTTGCGCCAGCCACAGGGTCAGGCTTTCCAGGTCGAGGTGTTTGCCCGGACGGCTTAAGTCGTCGAGCTGCTGACTGGCGATGAATTCCAGCGGATGCATCTGGCCGTGGGCGGCATGGCGCCGACGGGCATTGAGTGCCTGCTCCGCCGAGTCCTGGCAGATAAAACCTTGGGCGACCAGTTCACGCAATACATCGTTGAGATCCAGCCAGCGGTCCTGAGTGGCGAAATGAACGGACATGCGGGCTTCCTTTTAAGCGACAGTGCGCAAAAGGATAGTCGCGGCCCTACCGACCGTTGGGCCACTACCCGACGAAGCCGTTGCCGGATTTGTCAGCCCGCCGCTTGTGCCGGCGCATCCCAGGCGCTGTCGGCGTTTTGCAGGTTCACCGAACAGACGCTGATCAGGTTACGAAGTTTTTCCGCAATCACTTGAGCGCGATGCCAGCTCAAACCGCCCATGATCAGGTCGATCGACAGCAGATCGTCCATGCGCTGTACGTTGACCTGCTCGGGCGTGAGGCACTGCAGTGCGAACAGGTTGAGCACCCGCACCAGCAAATCCGGCTCAGCCTCGGCGAGAATCTGATACTGCGCCAGGCAATGGGCGTTGCTGACGCTCCAGACATCGGCGCGGGTTGGCGGGGTGGTAACGGCTTCGAGGTGCGGCATGGCGATTCTCCAAAATCTCTGGAGGAATTTTTACATTCGGTGCGGGGTATTTCTTGGCTATGATCGGCGTTATTGGCGAATGACCGATTGAATCAATTCGCAAGATTGTCGATCTGAGGTTTTTCTATGCACAGTGAGCTGGACAGTTACGACCGCAAGATTCTCGCCCTGCTGCAGGAGGATGCTTCGCTGTCGAGCGCGCAGATCGCCGAACAGGTCGGCCTGTCGCAATCGCCGTGCTGGCGGCGGATTCAACGGATGAAGGAGGAGGGGATCATCCGTGGCCAGGTGACCTTGCTCGATCGCAAGAAGATTGGCCTGAACACGCAGATCTTTGCCGAGATCAAACTCAACGCCCACGGGCGTTCGAACTTCACTGAGTTCACCGAAGCGATTCGTGGGTTTCCGGAGGTGCTGGAGTGCTATGTGCTGATGGGCGCGGTGGATTTTTTGCTGCGCATTGTCGCGGCGGACATCGAGGCGTATGAGCGTTTCTTCTTCGAGAAGCTGTCGCTGGTGCCGGGGATTCAGGAAGTGAATTCGATTGTGGCGTTGTCGGAGATCAAGTCCACCACCAGCTTGCCGGTTTGAGAGTGCGCAGAGGCTGCTGGCCTCATCGCAGGCAAGCCAGCTCCCACAGGTTTTGTGTTGGAACACAATCTGCATTCCAACACTGAACCCTGTGGGGGCTGCGGTGCGACGATTCGACTTGTCAGCGAAAGCGGTGTTACATGCGCAGCAGCATTTTCCATGCGCGATTCTGGTAAACAGCAATCGCCTGATGCTTGCGCGCGTCGAGCAGTTCGTCAGTGATCGTCGGCTCGTTGGCCAGTTGCGCCAGCTTGTTCAGTTCGCCGTACAGGCGATCCATTTCCGGGATGTCCAGCACGTTACGTGCGTGGTGCAGCCAGACCTGAATGCGCTCGATACGCGGCAGTTGCTCAGCCAGATCTTCCGGCTGCTGCTGGTAGCGCTGCAATTGCAGGGCCGTCGCTTCTTCGCCCAATGTGCGCGGCAACCAGCTGTGCAACTGCGCGCCGCCCTGACGATTACCACGTACGTTACGATCAGCGGTCCAGGTGCGAGCCAGCAACCAACGCGAAGTGTTCAGCGAGAACGAGCCCCAGCGCGGGTCTTCGAGTTCTTCGAGGAACTGCTCCGGTGCGGCTTTGCGCACGTCTTCGTCTTCGATACCGGCCTGCACCAGTGGACGCCAGTCTTCCAGCAAGGCATCCAGCGCGACGCGCAAGTCGTGGGTCGACTGACGCGGCGCGGCCTGGCCGAGGCTGCTCAACAGGGCGCGCATTTCCGCGAGGCTTTCGACCCAGTCAAGCAACAGGCGCCAGTGGCCGTTGAATCGGTACTGTTCCGCCAGACGCTGGCTGCTGCCGAGCAAGTGCCAGCTCAGTGCGGCGAAGGCGTCGTCGAGTTGGGTTTCCGGGGTCAGCTCCGGCGCCGGCAGGCTCAGCGAGTAGCTGTTGGCGTCGTACAGACGATAACCGCGCTCAGCCTTGCTGATGTCGCACGGCATCAGCGCCAGGGTTTCAGCCAGCTCGGCCGCCAGTTCCAGCAGCGCGGCAGGCTCGCCTTCGCGCAGTTCCAGTTCCAGCTCGCAGATTTCTTCTTTCTGCTTGCCGACCACCACGTGACCGAGATCCAGCGCGGCTTCGATAACGACTTTGCTCTTGCCACGGCCCCAGGCGATTTCCGCGCGCTCGCGGACGAAATCGGTGGTGAAGATCGGCTTGAGGGTTTTCTTGTCCAGTTCGGCCAGCGACTCGGGCCAGCATTCGCCGTCGAGTTTCTTTACGTCGAGCTTGGCTTTCGGCAACTTCCAGTCGTATTCATTACGTTCGGACAGCCCGGCGACGCTCTGGCCACGGGTCTTGAGGGTCTGAATCACTTCGTCGCCGTCCTTGCGCAGGCGCAGGGCGACTTTGGCCTGAGCCAGATCGCGCTCGGGGGTGTCGAAGTACTGGTTCATCAACTCACGGCGTTCCCAGCCACTTTTGTTGCGTTTTTTCAGTAACGGGTGCTCGCGCAGGGCGGCGAGGGTTTCGCGGCTGACGCGGAGTTTGATTTCGGTTTCTTTCTGCATGGCCGGAAAATCCAGGATCGGGAGCGCAGCCGGGGAATATGTGGCTGCCAAGGCCGTGCAGTGTACAGGACTCAAACTTCCTACGCCCTGCGACGGTTTATTCCTGACGCCGGATGGTTCTATGATGGACTTCAAATCGGGAGTTGGAGTCAGCGATGCCTTTGCCATCCATGCAAGACCAGTTCGCGGCGCTGATCGCCGCGCCGTCGGTCAGCTGTACCCAACCGAACCTTGATCAGTCCAACCGCGCGGTGATCGATTTGCTCGCCGGCTGGCTGGGTGACTTGGGTTTTAACTGTGATATCCAGCAGGTCAGTCCCGGCAAATTCAACCTGCTCGCCAGTTTCGGCAGCGGCCCCGGCGGGCTGGTGCTGGCCGGGCACAGCGACACGGTGCCGTACGACGATGCGTTGTGGCAGACCGATCCGCTGAAGCTCACCGAAGTCGATGGCCGCTGGGTCGGCTTGGGCAGTTGCGACATGAAGGGCTTCTTCGCCTTGATCATCGAGGCCGTGCTGCCGCTGCTTGATCAGCCGTTCAAGCAACCGTTACTGATCCTCGCCACCTGCGACGAAGAAAGCTCGATGTCCGGCGCCCGCGCGCTGGCCGAGGCCGGGCGTCCGCTGGGTCGTGCGGCGGTGATCGGCGAGCCGACCGGGCTCAAGCCGATCCGCATGCACAAAGGCATCATGATGGAGCGCATCGACATTCTCGGGCAGAGCGGCCATTCGTCGGATCCACGTCTGGGCCACAGCGCCCTCGAAGCGATGCACGATGCGATCGGCGAACTGCGCGGCCTGCGCCTGTTGTGGCAACGTGAATTCAACAACCCGCAATTCAGCGTGCCGCAACCGACGATGAACTTCGGTTGCATCCATGGTGGCGATAACCCCAACCGCATTTGCGGCCAGTGTTCGCTGGAGTTCGATCTGCGGCCATTGCCGGGGATGGACCCGCAAGTCCTGCGCGCGGAGATTCTGCGCAAGCTCAATCCGGTGGCTGAGCGGCATCAGGTGAAGATCGACTACAAGCCATTGTTCCCGGAAGTGCCGTCGTTCGAGCAGGCCGAAGACGCCGAATTGGTGCGCATCGCCGAAAAGCTCACCGGGCATAGCGCCGAAGCAGTAGCGTTCGGCACCGAAGCGCCTTATCTTCAGCGCCTTGGCTGCGAAACCATCGTGCTCGGCCCCGGCGACATTGCTTGTGCGCATCAGCCCGGCGAATACCTTGAAATGTCACGTTTGCAGCCTACCGTGCATCTATTACGGCAACTGATTGAACATTACTGCCTGACCCCGGACAAAGTTCTATGAATTGAACACTGTCCATGTGGGAGCGAGCTTGCTCGCGAAGGCGGCGGGTCAGTCGACATTAATGTATCTGATACACCGCTTTCGCGAGCAAGCTCGCTCCCACAAGGATTGTGTTTTGCTCGATCAAACGCTGTAAATTGCCAGCACCCCAACCCGTATTCATGAGGAGAGCGCGCGTGTCGCCAAGCCTGTTCCGACGATAACCATCAGCCCGCTGTGCGTTTTCCGTTTCGCCCCTATTTCCGGCTGCTATTTATTACAGGCCCAGGTTCATGCCCGAATACGTCAATTGGCTTCGTCACGCGTCTCCTTATATCAATGCCCACCGCGACTGCACCTTCGTCGTCATGCTGCCCGGCGACGGCGTGGAGCATCCGAATTTCGGCAACATCGTTCACGACATCGTCCTGTTGCACAGCCTCGGCGTGCGTCTGGTGCTGGTGCACGGTTCGCGTCCACAGATTGAAACCCGTCTCGCCGCCCGCGGCCTGACGCCGCACTACCACCACGGCATGCGCATCACCGATGCGGCAACGCTGGAATGTGTGATCGATGCGGTGGGTCAGTTGCGCATCGCTATCGAAGCGCGGCTGTCGATGGACATGGCGTCGTCGCCGATGCAGGGCTCGCGTCTGCGTGTGGCCAGCGGCAACCTGGTCACGGCGCGGCCGATTGGCGTGCTGGAAGGTGTCGACTATCACCACACCGGCGAAGTGCGCCGGGTTGACCGCAAGGGTATCAATCGTCTGCTCGACGAGCGTTCGATCGTGCTGCTGTCGCCGCTGGGCTACTCGCCGACCGGTGAAATCTTCAATCTCGCCTGCGAAGACGTCGCCACCCGCGCCGCCATCGACCTGGGCGCAGACAAGCTGCTGCTGTTCGGTGCTGACCTGGGCCTGATCGACGAAAACGGCAAACTGGTGCGCGAACTGCGCCCGCAACAGGTGCCGGCACATTTGCAGCGTCTGGGCAGCAGCAACTATCAGGCGGAACTATTAGATGCTGCGGCCGAGGCTTGCCGTGGCGGCGTGGCGCGCAGCCATATCGTCAGTTACGCCGAAGACGGCGCGCTGCTGACCGAACTGTTCACCCGTGACGGTGGCGGTACGCTGGTCGCGCAAGAGCAATTCGAACTGGTGCGTGAAGCAGCGATTGAAGACGTCGGCGGCTTGCTCGACTTGATCAGTCCGCTGGAAGAGCAGGGGATTCTGGTGCGTCGCTCGCGCGAAGTGCTGGAGCGTGAGATCGAGCAGTTCAGCGTGGTCGAGCGTGAAGGCATGATCATCGCCTGTGCGGCGCTGTATCAGATTGCCGATTCCGATGCCGGCGAACTGGCGTGCCTGGCGGTGAACCCGGAGTATCGCCATGGCGGTCGCGGCGATGAACTGTTGGAACGCATTGAAACCCGCGCACGGGCGCAGGGTTTGAAGACCTTGTTCGTCCTCACCACCCGCACCGCGCACTGGTTCCGCGAGCGTGGGTTCGAACCGAGCAGCGTTGAACGCCTGCCGGCAGCGCGGGCTTCGCTGTACAACTTTCAGCGTAATTCGAAAATCTTCGAAAAGACCCTGTGATCGATCGTTCCCACGCTCTGCGTGGGAATGCCTCAACGGACGCTCCGCGTTCGGCTTTTGATCGGACGCGGAGCGTCCCGGGCTGCATTCCTTTGCCGCGCGTGGGAACGATCAATTACTCGGTGATGAATTTCGCGCTGACATACGGCGAGTAGTCCGGCAGCACCGTTTCAACCTTGCCTTGTTCCTTCAAAAACTTCGCCGTCTCGCCAATCGCCTTCGCCGTGCCGCCGTCCAGCAGCGCCGTGGTTTGCTGCGCCTTGGCATCCGGGAACGCTGACCCCGCGAGCAATTCCGGCACGTCGGCGGCATTGGCACCGGTCAGTTTGGCGATTTTTTGCACCGGCACCGAGTCAGCCGTCCAGCTGTCTTTATGCGCCGCGTAATCGGCGAATGAGTCCAGCGTAACCTTGGCGAACTTCGCGACAACCTCAGGATGCTTCTCGGCAAAATCCTTGCGCGCGACCCAAACCTCGAAAGTCGGCGCGCCCCACTGGCCGACCTGCGCGGCATCAGTCAGGGTTTTGCCGGTCTTGCGGATTTCACCCAGCGCCGGCGACCAGACAAACGCGCCATCGATATCTCCACGCTTCCACGCAGCGGCGATCTCTGCGGGTTGCAGGTTCACCACTTTGACTTTCGAGGTGTCCAGGCCCCAGTGCTTGAGCGCGCCGAGCAGGCTGTAGTGGGAGGTGGAAACGAAGGGCGTGGCGATGGTTTTGCCAACCAGATCCTGCGGAGTGTTGATGCCGCTGCCGTTGCGCACCACCAAGGCTTCGGCGGCATTGATCTGTGCCGAAACGATGAACGCGACGATGGGCAGATTGCGAGAAGCGGCAGCCGCTAACGGGCTGGAGCCGAGGTTGCCGATCTGCACATCGCCGGAAGCGATGGCTGTCACAACTTCCGGGCCGCTGTTGAAGCGGCGCCAGTCGATTTTCTCGCCGATGGTTTTCTCGTAGACGCCATCAGCCTGAGGGACTTTGCTCGGGTCGATGCCGGTTTGATAGCCGACCGTGAGGTTGGCGGCATGGGCAGAAAAAGAAATGATTGCTGACACACAAACTGTAACAAATTGACTAGATAGTGCGCGTTTGGCCATCATGGCGTCGCCTTTTCGATAGGGTTTGACGATTCGGGGTTACGCCAAAGCTAATCGATATAAAAAAAGGCTAACAAATACCATTTAGGAATGAGCTTAGTCGCCGATACGCTGTATCCCGGCGAAGATGGCAAGATACTGGCCATATTCCGAAATGATATGAAAAAGAATGAATAAATTCTTTTTGGGTTTATCAGGAAATCTTTACTCTGCACGGACCAAATCACTGCGATTAGACCTTGGTCGTAGACACACAAGGTTACGATTGACTTGTCAGTCACGGTCTGGCGCTAATCGCGCATCTTAGGATCCAGGGCATCAGACCCCGGGCCAGGAACACAAGAATTAGAAACGAGAGGAGCTTTACATGAACAAGTCCACCTTGGCCCTGGCTGTGGCCGTAGGGGTTATGGCGCAGCAGGCAGGCGCCGCCGGTTTCATCGAAGACAGCAAAGCTACTTTGGGGCTGCGTAACTTCTACATCAACACTGACAACCGTGACAGCGCTGCTGGCACTGCTGCCAACAAGCGTGCTGGCGTGCAGAGCAAGAACGAAGAATGGGGCCAAGGCTTCGATCTGCGTTTCATCTCCGGCTACACCCAAGGCACCGTCGGCTTCGGTATCGACGCCATCGGCCTGTTGGGCGTGCGTCTGGATTCGGGTGGCGGCACCAACGGCGCCACCTCGACGTCCTATGGCGGCACTGTGTTCCCGAGCAAGTCCAACGGCGAAGCCGTTGATAACTTCTCCAGCCTGGGCCTGACTGCCAAAGCCAAGATTTCCCAGACCGAACTGAAGCTGGGTACTCTGCAGCCGAAGAACCCGGTAATCGTGACCAACGACGGTCGTCTGTTGCCACAAACCTGGCAGGGTGGCCAGATCACTTCCGGCGACATCAAAGACCTGACGCTGGTTGGCGGTCAGATCGAAGCCGTGAAAGGTCGTAACTCCAGCAACAATGAGCAACTGTCGATTGGCGGCGCAAACGCGCACACCATCACTGGTCGTGACAGCAACAAGTTCATTTACGCCGGTGGTGACTACAAAATCACCAAAGACCTGACCGCTCAGTACTACTACGGCAATCTGGAAGACTTCTACAAGCAGCACTTCCTGGGTCTGGTCCACAACTGGGCAATCGGCCCGGGCGTGCTGAAGTCTGACCTGCGTTACTTCAACAGCTCCGACGACGGTGCCAACGGTCACGACCCGCTGTACTACAGCTCGGGCAACTACGACGGCGTTGCAAGCGGCAAAGGCAAAGTCGACAACAACCTGTACAGCGGCCTGTTCCTGTACACCGTTGCTGGTCACACTTTCGGTGGCGGTTACCAGGTTTCCAACGGTAGCAGCGACTTCCCTTGGCTGAACCAGGGCGACGGCTCCTCGAACTACACCATCACCGACATGCAAATCCAGAAGTTCGGCCGTGCCGGCGAGCGCACCTGGCAAGCACGCTACTCGTATGACTTCGCCAAAATCGGCGTACCAGGCCTGACTGCTGGTCTGGTCTACCTGCGTGGCGACAACATCGACACAGTATCGGGCACTCGTCCTTATCCAGAGTCGGGTAGCGGCCGTTCCGAGTGGGAACGCGACCTGACCGTCGGTTACGTCGTACCAGAAGGTCCGTTGAAGAACCTGGGCCTGATGTGGAAAAACGCTATGTGGCGCAACGACATCCCAGGTCAGCGTGACCAGGATGAAAACCGCCTGATCGTCAGCTACTCGATCCCGCTGCTGTAATAGCGCGTCTCGATTCGCGGATGAAAAAAAGCCCCGTCCGGCATCGCGCCGGACGGGGCTTTTGCGTTTTCGAGTCAGGCTCACCCCCGTAAGCCCTCCCCGAAATTCCCCTCTTTACAGCAACTCAAGGCCTTCTCGAACCTTGCGACCGATGTTCGTCGGGATGCCGCCGAGCGTCCAGTGAACAGATGTTTAATATTCACTTATGATCTAGATATCTGATTATTTATTCTTTTTCATGATGGCAAATCCCGGGCTACAGTTGAGGTCTCGAACAACTCATCAGGAGCAGCACCATGAGCCTCAGACTCGGCGACATCGCCCCCGATTTCGAACAGGATTCCAGCGCTGGCAAGATTCGTTTCCACGAATGGCTGGGCGATAGCTGGGGCGTGCTGTTCTCCCACCCGGCGGACTTTACCCCGGTGTGCACCACGGAGCTGGGCTTCACCGCCAAGCTAAAGGATGAGTTCAGCAAACGCGGCGTCAAAGCCATCGCGCTGTCGGTCGACCCGGTGGATTCGCACCATAAGTGGATCGAAGACATCAATGAAACGCAGAACACTGTCGTCAACTTCCCGATCCTGGCCGATGCCGATCGCAAAGTCTCGGATCTGTATGACCTGATCCACCCGAACGCCAACGACACGCTGACCGTGCGTTCGCTGTTCGTCATCGATCCGAACAAGAAAATTCGCCTGACCATCACTTATCCGGCGAGCACCGGGCGCAACTTCCACGAGATTTTGCGGGTGATCGATTCGCTGCAACTCACCGACAACTACAAGGTAGCGACCCCGGCCAACTGGCAGGACGGTGAAGAGGTGGTGATTGTGCCGTCGCTCAAGGATGAGGAAGAGATCAAGCAGCGCTTTCCGAAGGGTTATCGCGCGGTGAAGCCGTACCTGCGCCTGACGCCACAGCCGAACAAGTGATCTTCTTGGGCAGATCGTTCCCACGCTCAGCGTGGGAATGCCGCCCGTGACGCTCTGCGTCACAGTGGACGCGGAGCGTCCATGGATTCATTCCCACGCAGAGCGTGGGAACGATCAGTGGTAGCTACTAAGCAGGGGATTTCAGGCCGTTTCGACGGCCTTTTTTTTCGGCCGTTGTTTGTTGGAATGTATATCTCCAAAACGCATAACCAAATGAATAAATATGATTTATGGATATATAAATCAGCTGGTAAGGTCAACTCCATTGAAGCGAGATCGCAACCCGCGAATCGCCTGTAACGCTTAAGGAATCGTCTCAATGCTGGTCGTCTCACTCGGTGGCAGCCCCAGCCTGCGCTCCCGTTCCGGAGTGCTGCTGGAGCGCTCGCAACGTTGGTTGCAGCAGCAAGGGGTGGAAGTGGTGAGTTATCAGATTCGGGATTTCCCGGCCGAGGATTTGCTCCACGCCCGCTTCGACAGCCCTAAGGTGCTCGACCTGCTGCAACAGATTGAAAACGCCGACGGCCTGCTGATCGCCACGCCGGTTTACAAAGCGTCGTTCTCCGGCGCCCTGAAAACCCTGCTGGATCTGCTGCCCGAGCGCGCCCTCAATCACAAGATTGTCTTGCCGATGGCCACGGGAGGCAGCATCGCCCACATGCTGGTGGTCGATTACGCCCTCAAGCCTGTGTTGTCGGCATTGAAAGCCCAGGAAATGCTCCAGGGGATTTTCGCCGAGGACAGCCAGATCGCTTACGGCGAAGGCAGTGCCGCAGCACAACTGGCACCAGCGCTGGAGCAGCGCCTGCATGAAGCGCTGGATCAGTTTGTCGGCGCCATGGCCCGCCGGCCGAAACCGCTGGAACCGGGCCTGCTGAACGAACGTTTATTGAGTGCTCGCTGGAGCATTTAAGCCACACCCGAACTTGATGTACTTCACCTTACTCAGCCGCTAACGGTTAAGCAGGTGCAGCCAAAACCCAACAGCAAAAAGGAGAGCGCTATGCGCACTGTATTTTTGCGTCGTGGTCTGGTCGCTCTGTTTGCTGCGGCTGTCACCTTCGGCGCCATCACTCAAGCTCAAGCCGAGACATTGCGGATCGGTTATCAGAAGTACGGCACGCTGGTGCTGCTCAAAGCCAAAGGGACTTTGGAGAAGCGTCTGGCCGCCCAAGGCGTCGACGTGCAATGGACTGAATTCCCCGGTGGCCCGCAACTGCTCGAAGGCCTGAACGTCGGCTCGATCGACTTCGGTGTCACCGGCGAAACTCCGCCAGTCTTCGCTCAGGCTGCCGGCGCCGATCTGCTCTACGTCGCCTACGAGCCACCAGCGCCGAACAGCGAAGCGATCCTCGTGCCGAAGGACTCGCCGATCAAATCGGTGGCCGATCTCAAGGGCAAGAAAGTCGCGCTGAACAAAGGCTCCAACGTCCACTACCTGCTGGTGCGTGCGCTGGAAGATGCTGGCCTCAAATACACCGACATTCAAACCGTATTCCTGCCGCCCGCCGATGCTCGCGCTGCGTTCGAACGTGGCAGTGTCGATGCCTGGGTTATCTGGGATCCGTACCAGGCCGCCGCCGAGAAACAACTGCAAGCGCACACCCTGCGCGACGGCAAAGGCATCGTCGATAACCACCAGTTCTACCTCGCGACCAAGCCATACGCAGAGAAAAATCCTCAGGTGATCAAGACCCTTGTGGAAGAAGTGCGCGCCGTCGGCGAGTGGTCGAAAGCCAACCCTGAAGACGTCACCCAACAAGTCGCGCCGCTGCTCGGTCTGCCGGCGGACATCACCCTGACCTCGGTGAAACGCCAGGGTTACGGCGCGCTGTTCCTGACCCCGGAAGTGGTCGCCGCGCAGCAAAAAATCGCTGACACGTTCTACCAGCTCAAGCTGATTCCCAAGCCGCTGAGCATCAAGGACGTGATCTGGACACCACCGGCCGCTGTGGCTAAAGCGCCGTAAATTCGAATCCCCAAGGAGACCACTCCATGAGCCTCAATATCTTCTGGTTCCTGCCTACCCACGGCGACGGCCATTACCTTGGCACCGCCGAAGGCGCTCGCGCCGTCGACCACGGTTATCTGCAACAGGTCGCGCAAGCGGCGGATCGTCTGGGTTTCGGCGGTGTGCTGATTCCGACTGGGCGTTCTTGCGAGGACTCGTGGCTGGTGGCGGCCTCGCTGATCCCGGTGACCCAGCGCCTGAAATTCCTCGTTGCCCTGCGCCCCGGGATCATTTCCCCGACGGTCGCGGCGCGGCAGGCTGCGACCCTTGATCGCCTGTCTGGCGGGCGGGCGCTGTTCAATCTGGTAACCGGCGGTGATCCGGAAGAATTGGCCGGCGACGGTCTGTTCCTCAGTCACGAAGAACGCTATCAAGCCTCGGTGGAATTCACTCGTATCTGGCGCCGAGTGCTGGAAGGTGAAACCGTCGATTACGACGGTCAGCACATCAGTGTGAAGGGCGCAAAATTGCTCTATCCGCCGATCCAGCAACCGCGTCCGCCGCTGTACTTCGGTGGCTCGTCCGAAGCGGCGCAGGACTTGGCCGCTGAACAGGTAGAAATGGTTCTGACCTGGGGCGAGCCACCGGCAGCGGTTGCCGAGAAGATCGCCCAAGTCCGCGCCAAAGCCGCCAAGCTCGGCCGCACTGTGCGCTTCGGCATTCGTCTGCATGTGATCGTCCGTGAAACCAACGCTGAAGCCTGGCAAGCGGCGGACCGGCTGATCTCGCATCTGGACGACGACACCATCGCTCGCGCCCAAGCTTCGCTGGCGCGTTTCGATTCGGTCGGTCAACAACGCATGGCTGCGCTGCATGGCGGTAGTCGCGACAACCTCGAAGTCAGCCCGAACCTCTGGGCCGGCGTCGGTCTGGTGCGCGGCGGTGCCGGTACGGCGCTGGTCGGCGATGGCCCGACCGTGGCCGCTCGCGTGAAGGAATACGCCGATCTGGGCATCGACACCTTCATCTTCTCCGGTTATCCACACCTGGAAGAGTCGTACCGCGTCGCTGAACTGCTGTTCCCGCACCTCGACATCGAGCGTCCGGAACTGCCGAAAAGCGCCGGTTATGTCAGCCCGTTCGGCGAGATGGTCGCCAACGACATTCTTCCCAAAGCCGCGTCGCAAAGCTGAGGCGCGCCATGAAGAAAATCATCCACAGCCTCGCGCCTTGGGCGTTGCCGGTGTTGTTGCTGGCGGTGTGGCAGTTGTCGGTATCGGCCGGTTGGTTGTCGACACGGATTCTGCCGGCACCGGTGGCGGTGATCGAAGCCGGCGTGAGCCTGGTGCGCAGCGGTGAAATCTGGACGCACCTGGCGATCAGCGGCTGGCGCGCGGCACTCGGTTTCACCATCGGCGGCAGCATCGGTCTGGTCCTGGGCTTTATCACCGGCCTGTCGAAGTGGGGCGAACGCCTGCTCGACAGTTCGGTGCAGATGATCCGCAACGTGCCGCACCTGGCGCTGATTCCGCTGGTGATCCTGTGGTTCGGCATCGACGAGTCGGCGAAGATTTTTCTGGTGGCGCTGGGCACGTTGTTCCCGATCTACCTCAACACTTATCACGGCATCCGCAACGTCGACCCAGCGTTGGTGGAGATGGCGCGCAGTTATGGCCTGAGCGGTTTCAGCCTGTTCTGGCAAGTGATTCTGCCGGGAGCACTGCCTTCGATTCTGGTCGGCGTGCGCTTCGCTTTGGGCTTTATGTGGCTGACGCTGATTGTCGCCGAAACCATTTCCGCGAGCTCCGGCATCGGCTACCTGGCGATGAACGCTCGCGAGTTTTTGCAGACCGACGTGGTGGTGCTGGCGATCCTGCTTTACGCGGTGCTCGGCAAACTCGCCGACCTTGCGGCGCGTGGCCTTGAGCGTGTGTGGTTACGCTGGCACCCGGCTTATCAGGTTGCCAAAGGAGGTGCGGCATGACTGCTCAACAACCTCCACGCCTGCTGCGCGGCATCCCGCTGGCGGTGCGCAACCTGCAGAAAACCTTCGGCGCGCGGCGAGTGCTGCGTGACATCGATCTGCACATTCCGGCGGGGCAATTCGTCGCCGTGGTCGGGCGCAGTGGCTGTGGCAAAAGTACTTTGCTGCGCCTGCTCGCGGGGCTAGATCAACCGACTGGCGGTGACTTGTTCGCCGGTTCTGCGCCACTCAGCGATGCGCGGGAAGACACCCGATTGATGTTCCAGGAGGCACGTCTGCTGCCGTGGAAAAAGATCATCGACAACGTCGGGCTCGGCCTCAAGGGCAACTGGCGTCAGCAAGCACTGGATGCGCTGGAAGCGGTCGGTCTGGCCGATCGCGCCAATGAATGGCCGGCGGCCTTATCAGGCGGACAGAAACAACGCGTCGCACTGGCGCGGGCGCTGATCCATCAACCGCGTCTGCTGCTGCTCGACGAACCGCTCGGCGCACTGGACGCGCTGACCCGCATTGAAATGCAGCAACTGATCGAACGTCTCTGGCAGCAACACGGCTTCACGGTGCTGCTGGTGACCCACGACGTCAGCGAAGCGGTGGCGATTGCCGACCGGGTGATTCTGATCGAGGACGGCGAAGTCGGTCTTGATCTGCATGTCGAACTGCCGCGCCCACGAGTGCGTGGTTCGCATCGGCTGGCGGCGCTGGAAACCGAAGTGCTCAACCGAGTTTTGTCCCTGCCTGGCGAGCCGCCGGAGCCGGAGCCTGTTTCACCACTGCCTACGCAACTGCGTTGGGCGCAATAACTCAAGTTTTATCAACGACAGGAATCAATGCCATGACTATCAAAGCCATCAACGTGCGCAACCAGTTCAAAGGCTCGATCAAGGAAATCGTCCTCGGCGACGTGCTGTCGGAAATCGACGTGCAAACCGCTTCGGGCATCGTCACTTCGGTGATTACCACCCGTTCGGTCAAGGAGCTGGAACTGGTGGTGGGCAGCGAAGTGATCGCCTTTGTGAAATCCACCGAGGTGTCGATCGCCAAGTTGTAAGCCGGTGAGTAAAAAACAACCCCGGAGGGCGTGAGCCCTGCGGGGTTTTTTGTGATCGTTCCCACGCTCCGCGTGGGAATGCCTCTAGGGACGCTCCGCGTCCAGTGACGCGGAGCGTCACGGGCTGCATTCCCACGCAGAGCGTGGGAACGATCATGGCTCAACGCTTGGGCAGATAAGGTGGCAGATACAGGCCGATATAGGCATCAAACACCCGCATCCCTTCCTCGGCCATGCGCGGCGTGATCTGCCCATGCTGCTGCACCGAGCGCGCATACACACGGTCACCCAGCTCCATCGCCAGGGCAAACACATCGACATCCTCCGGCAGCCTCGGCAACTCGAAGTGATGATCGAACAGCTTGTGCATCAGATCGCCCAGTTCGATGTCGTGCTGACGGTCAGCCTGAGTAACTTCCGTCAAACCATGTTGGGCAAGGATCAACTGCCGCGCCGCCGCGTCTTCATCGTAGATCTCCAGCATGCGTTGCTCGACCAGCCGCGACAGATCACGCCAGTCGCGCAGCGCCTCGTGATCGATCGGCGCTTGCAGGCAGGCGCGAAACGCCGCGTGGACATCCGCCGTCAATGCTTCGAGCAAGGCAGGCACGCTGGCGAAGAAGTGGTACACGGAGGAGGGTGGAATCTGCGCCCGTTCGGCGACGCTGTAGATCGACAGACTGGCCACGCCCTCGGCAGCCAGCAGCGTGCGCGCGGCGTCGAGTATCGAATCGATGCGCGCCTGGCTGCGGGCACGGGGTTTGCGAACGGGGGCGGGTCGCGTCATGGAAGTCTCCTGCGGGGCAGCGGGCATTGTACGAGCCGGCTTGTGCGTTGTCTTGTCTGCCGCTTTCGTCGGAACGCCGCCCGGAGCAAGCTCGCTCCCACAGGGGATCTCCTGTGTACGCACAAGTCATATTGAATGGAGATCCCTGTGGGAGCGAGCTTGCTCGCGAACCGCCGCAGGCGGCCATTTACCCCAACCCCAGGAATTTGTGTTCGGCCATAAAAAACGCCGTGGGCTATGACAGCCAACGGCGTTTTTATCTGGTTCGCAATCCGCTTAAACGGTATGCAGATACCAGTTGTACTCAAGGTCGGAGATGGAGTGTTCGAACTCCTCCAGCTCGCTTTCCTTGCAGGCGACGAAGATATCGATGTACTTCGGATCGATGTACTTGGCCATCACCTCGCTGTCGTCCAGCTCGCGCAGGGCATCGCGCAAGTTGTTCGGCAGGCTTTGCTCGTTCTGCTCGTAGCTGTTGCCTTCGACAGGCGCGCCCGGCTCGATCTTGTTGGTCAGACCGTGGTGCACACCGGCCAGTACCGAAGCCATCAGCAGGTACGGGTTGGCGTCGGCGCCGGCAACGCGGTGTTCGATACGCACGGCATCGGACGAGCCGGTCGGTACGCGAATCGCCACGGTGCGGTTATCGAGGCCCCAGCACGGCGAGTTCGGCACGTAGAACTGTGCGCCGAAACGACGGTAGGAGTTGACGTTCGGGCAGAGGAAAGCCATCTGCGCGGGCAGGGTCTCGAGCACACCGCCGATCGCGTGACGCAGCGCGGCGTTCTGCTCGGGATCCTCGCTGGCAAAAATGTTTTTGCCTTCTTTATCCAGAATCGAAATGTGTACGTGCAGACCATTACCTGCCTGGCCCGGGTACGGCTTGGCCATGAAGGTGGTGTCCATTTCATGGTCGTAGGCGATGTTCTTGATCAGACGCTTGAGCAGTACCGCGTAGTCGCATGCCTTGATCGGGTCGGCGACGTGGTGCAGGTTCACTTCGAACTGCGCCGGGGCACTTTCCTTGACGATGGCGTCGGCCGGGATGCCTTGCTCTTTGGCACCTTCCAGAATGTCCTGGAGGCAGTCGACATATTCGTCGAGGTCGTCGATCAGGTAGACCTGCGTCGAGTGCGGGCGTTTGCCGGAGATCGGCGAGCGTGGCGGCTGAGGACGGCCGTTCACGTTTTCCTGGTCGATCAGGTAGAACTCGAGTTCGAAGGCCGCGCAGATGGTCAGGCCCAGCTCGTCAAACTTTGCAACAACTTGACGGAGCACTTCACGCGGATCGGCGAAGAACGGGTCGCCTTCGAGTTCGTGCATGGTCATCAACAGTTGCGCGGTCGGGCGCTTCTGCCATGGCTCGTTGCACAGGGTATCGGGGATTGGATAGCAGATACGATCGGCGTCGCCGATGTCCAGGCCCAGGCCGGTGCTTTCCACCGTTGAACCGTTGATATCCAGAGCAAATAGAGAGGCCGGCAGGTTGATGCCTTTCTCGTAAACCTTGTGGAGGCTGGTGCGTTCAATGCGCTTGCCGCGCACCACACCATTCATATCCGCAATCAGAAGGTCAACGTACAGAACCTCAGGATGTTCCTTAAGGAACGCGTTCGCTTCGTTAAGCTGAACGGCACGCGGGGGTACCGACATGATGCAACACCTTTGTTGTTAAAAATATCAATCATTGATCTTTTCTGGTTTCAGTCAACCCGAACGGCCTGCCGAAGTCAAGCGAGGCCTTTTTTGCCCTAAAAAAGCGCTGCGAGGGCATTTATGGGGCACTTTGAGGCAGTTTTTCGTCTTCAGGACGCTTGGCACCCGCAGGCTTGAGCAGGCCGTGTTGTATTTTTTACGGGGGTGTTGTGTAAAAAAATGAACAAGGCTAAGCTCCGATCAAACCCATAACAGCAATAATACCGGGGTGCTTCATGTCTCGCCTGCCGTTAATCGGCATCACCGACTGCTCGCAACAGTCCGGTCTGCATGCTCATCACATCAGTGGCGACCAATCCGTCCGTAGCGTAGCCAGCAAGGCTCGCCGCTTGCCGACGATGTTCCCGTCCATGACCGTTCAAGCGTCAGCGTCCGATATTCTGGACGTACGGGAAAGCATCCGGTTTATGGCGTCCCTTTCCAATATAGATCGCTTTCACTCCCAAAGCCTGTGCCGCGTCGCAAGCCGTGCTCATGATTCTGCACGCCTTGAGTGTGCACAGGAAATGCAACGCCAGCGTAAAGGGCAGGTAAGCTCCTCTTTCATTGTCTATGCGCGGTGCCCGGCGTAAGCCCGCACTGCGCACAAGCAAGCCCCCTTTAACGCGACGCTCAAAGCGTCAAACTTTGCCTGACATCATGTCAGGAGACTCAGCCCAGAGGCATTTATGAGTAACAACCTCGACCAGCTCACCGATTGGTTGAAAGACCACAAGATCACAGAAGTCGAATGCATGATCGCCGACTTGACCGGGATCACCCGGGGCAAGATCTCGCCGACCAACAAGTTCATCGCCGAAAAAGGCATGCGCCTCCCCGAGAGCGTGCTGCTGCAGACCGTGACCGGCGACTACGTCGAAGACGACATCTATTACGAACTGCTCGACCCGGCCGACATCGACATGATCTGCCGCCCCGACCAGAACGCCGTGTACATGGTGCCTTGGGCCATCGAGCCGACCGCGCAGGTGATCCACGACACCTACGACAAGCAAGGCAATCCGATCGAGCTGTCGCCGCGCAACGTCCTCAAGAAGGTCCTCAAACTCTATGCCGACAAGGGCTGGCAGCCGATCGTGGCGCCGGAAATGGAGTTCTACCTGACCAAGCGCAGCGACGACCCTGACTATCCGTTGCAGCCACCGATCGGTCGCTCGGGCCGTCCGGAAATCGGTCGTCAGTCGTTTTCCATTGAAGCGGCGAACGAATTCGATCCGTTGTTCGAAGACGTCTACGACTGGTGCGAACTGCAGGAGCTGGACCTCGACACGCTGATCCACGAAGACGGCACGGCGCAGATGGAAATCAACTTCCGTCACGGCGACGCACTGTCGCTGGCCGACCAGATTCTGGTGTTCAAACGCACCATGCGCGAAGCCGCACTCAAGCACGACGTGGCCGCCACCTTCATGGCCAAGCCAATGACCGGCGAGCCGGGCAGTGCGATGCACTTGCACCAGAGCATCATCGACATCGAGACCGGCAAGAACGTCTTCTCTAATGAAGACGGGACCATGAGCCAGTTGTTCCTGCACCACATCGGTGGTTTGCAGAAACTGATCCCTGAGCTGTTGCCGCTGTTCGCGCCGAACGTCAACTCGTTCCGCCGCTTCCTGCCGGACACCTCGGCACCGGTGAACGTCGAGTGGGGCGAAGAAAACCGCACCGTCGGCCTGCGCGTTCCGGATGCCGGCCCGCAGAACCGTCGTGTGGAAAATCGTCTGCCGGGCGCCGACGCCAACCCGTATCTGGCGATTGCCGCGAGCCTGCTCTGCGGTTACATCGGCATGGTCGAAGGCCTCAACCCGAGCGCGCCAGTGGTCGGTCGTGGTTATGAACGCCGCAACCTGCGTCTGCCGCTGACCATCGAAGACGCGCTGGAACGTATGGAAAACAGCGCGACCATCGAGAAGTACCTGGGCAAAACCTTCATCACGGGCTACGTCGCGGTAAAACGGGCCGAGCATGAAAACTTCAAGCGCGTGATCAGTTCCTGGGAGCGTGAGTACCTGCTCTTCGCCGTCTGATACGCCGGGCGCGGCCCTCGCCGGCCGCGTCTTCACCGATAACAAGGAGAATTGGCATGACCAGCAACAACCCGCAAACCCGCGAGTGGCAAGCACTCAGCAATGATCACCACCTGGCCCCGTTCAGCGACTTCAAGCAGTTGAAAGAGAAGGGCCCGCGGATCATCACCAACGCCAAGGGCGTTTACCTGTGGGACAGCGAAGGCAACAAGATTCTCGACGGCATGGCCGGGCTGTGGTGCGTGGCCATCGGTTACGGTCGCGATGAACTGGCCGATGCAGCCGCCAAACAGATGCGTGAACTGCCGTACTACAACCTGTTCTTCCAGACCGCGCACCCGCCGGCACTGGAACTGGCCAAGGCGATCGCCGACGTTGCGCCGGAAGGCATGAACCACGTGTTCTTCACCGGTTCCGGCTCCGAAGGCAACGACACCATGCTGCGTATGGTTCGCCACTACTGGGCGATCAAGGGCCAGCCGAACAAGAAAGTCATCATCAGCCGCAAGAACGGTTATCACGGTTCGACCGTGGCCGGCGCGAGCCTCGGTGGCATGACTTACATGCACGAACAAGGCGACCTGCCGATCCCGGGCATCGTTCACATCGCGCAGCCTTACTGGTTCGCTGAAGGTGGCGACATGTCCCCGGAAGAATTCGGTACCTGGGCAGCCAATCAGCTGGAAGAGAAGATTCTCGAAGTCGGCGTCGACAACGTCGGTGCCTTTATTGCCGAGCCGATTCAGGGCGCTGGCGGCGTGATCATTCCGCCCGACACTTACTGGCCGCGCATCAAGGAAATCCTCGCCAAGTACGACATCCTCTTCGTCGCCGACGAAGTGATCTGCGGTTTCGGCCGTACCGGTGAGTGGTTCGGTAGCGATTTCTACGACCTCAAACCCGACATGATGACCATCGCCAAAGGCCTGACCTCCGGCTACATCCCGATGGGTGGCCTGATCGTCCGCGACAGCGTGGTTGCGGTGCTCAACGAAGGTGGTGATTTCAACCATGGCTTCACCTACTCCGGTCACCCGGTGGCGGCAGCGGTGGGTCTGGAAAACATCCGCATCCTGCGCGATGAAAAAATTATCGAGAACGCGCACAACGAAACGGCACCGTATTTGCAGAAACGTCTGCGGGAACTGAACGATCACCCATTGGTGGGTGAAGTTCGCGGGGTTGGTCTGTTGGGTGCGATTGAGCTGGTGCAGGACAAGGCCACCCGCAAGCGTTACGAAGGCAAGGGCGTCGGCATGATCTGCCGCCAGTTCTGCTTCGACAACGGCCTGATCATGCGCGCTGTGGGCGACACAATGATCATCGCGCCGCCGCTGGTGATCAGCAAAGCGGAGATCGATGAGCTGGTTACAAAGGCACGCAAGTGTCTGGACCTGACCCTCAGTGCGTTGCAAGGCTAAGTGCTAGGCTCTGAGCGGGGGAGCCGTGGCGCACTCGCTCAAAGCTGTCAGAAAGGCTGGTCTTTTCTTGAAAGACCGCCTCGGATCTTGCCAGACTAGCCGCGGTTCCAGTTGTCCGGGTTCGGCCGCTGAACAAAGTGGTTCAAAAAAGAAAAATTTGGAGCATTAACGCATGAAGGCATTAGGCAAAAAGCTCGCTGGCAAGACTCTGCTCGCCATGTCCCTGATGGGAATCATGGCGGCTGCGGCTCAGGCGGACGACAAGGTGTTGCACGTCTACAACTGGTCCGACTACATCGCCCCGGACACCATCAAGAAGTTTGAAGACGAGTCGGGTATCAAAGTCGTCTACGACGTCTTCGACAGCAACGAAACCCTCGAAGCCAAACTGCTGGCTGGCAAGTCCGGCTACGACATCGTCGTACCGTCGAACAACTTCCTCGCCAAGCAGATCAAGGCCGGTGTCTACCAGAAGCTGGACAAGTCCAAGCTGCCTAACTGGAAGAACCTCAACACTGATTTGCTCAAAGCCGTGTCGGTCAGCGACCCGGGCAACGAGCACGCCTTCCCGTACATGTGGGGCTCGATCGGTATTGGCTTCAACGCCGAGAAGGTCAAGGCTGCACTGGGCGCCGACGCGCCGGTCGATTCGTGGGATCTGATCTTCAAGCCGGAAAACGCTGCCAAGCTGAAATCCTGCGGCATCAGCCTGCTCGACTCGCCAACCGAGATGATTCCGGTGGCGCTGCACTACCTGGGCTTGCCAACCGACAGCCAGAAGAAAGAAGACATCGACAAGGCTGAAGCGCTGATCATGAAGGTGCGTCCTTCGATCGCCTACTTCCACTCGTCCAAGTACATCTCCGACCTGGCCAACGGCAACATCTGCGTAGCGATCGGCTACTCGGGTGACATCTACCAGGCCAAGTCGCGCGCGGCTGAAGCCGGCGACAAGGTGAAAGTCAGCTACAACATTCCGAAAGAAGGTGCCGGCAGCTTCTACGACATGGTCGCCATCCCTAAAGATGCCGAAAACGTCGAAGGCGCCTACAAGTTCATGACCTTCCTGCAGAAGCCGGAAATCATGGCGGAAATCACCAACGCCGTACGCTTCCCGAACGGTAACGCCGCTGCAACCCCACTGGTTGATAAAGACATCACCAGCGATCCGGGCGTTTACCCACCGGCTGACGTGCTGGCCAAGCTGTACGCGATTGCCGACTTGCCGGCCGCGACTCAGCGGATCATGACCCGCAGCTGGACCAAGATCAAATCGGGTAAATAAGCCGGTTTGAAGCAGCAACCGCTGACCGTCATCCCCCGCGAGGGCGGCCAGCGGATCAATTAAATGACAGGAAGTTTTGCAGGAACGGTTTTTCGAGGGTAAGTTGCGCGCCGGTTTTGTTGCCGGGCAGCCATGGCTGTCATGCAGCGCGGGGCAACTTGGGCCCAACTAAATTAGAGGACCTCCACTTGCCTATTTTTTCTTCTTTGCGCAAAGCCCTGCTGGCCACTGCCGGCCTGACGATTGCTGTCGGAGCCCAGGCCGCCGGTACGGTGCATATTTATAACTGGTCCGATTACATCGGCGAGACCACCCTGGCCGACTTCCAGAAAGCCACCGGGATCAAGCCGGTCTACGACGTCTTCGACTCCAACGAAACCCTGGAAGGCAAGTTGCTGGCCGGGCGTACCGGTTACGACGTGGTCGTGCCGTCGAACCACTTCCTTGGCAAGCAGATCAAGGCCGGCGCATTCCAGAAGCTCGACAAGTCGAAGCTGCCCAATTATTCCAATCTCGACCCGGCGCTGCTCAAGCGTCTGGAGCAGAACGATCCGGGCAACCTGTACGCCGTCCCGTACCTGTGGGGCACCAATGGCATCGGTTACAACGTCGATAAAGTGAAGGCTGTGCTGGGCGTCGACAAGATCGATTCGTGGGGCGTGCTGTTCGAGCCGGAGAACATCAAGAAGCTGCAAAGCTGCGGCGTGGCGTTCCTCGATTCGGCGGATGAAATGATGCCGACCGTGCTCAACTATCTGGGCCTGAATGCCAACAGCACCAATCCCAAGGACTACGAAAAAGCCACCGACAAGTTGCTCGCGGTGCGTCCTTACGTGACTTACTTCCACTCCTCTAAATACATCGGCGACCTGGCCAACGGCGACATCTGCGTGGCCATTGGTTTTTCCGGCGATATCTTCCAGGCGAAGAATCGCGCAGCGGAAGCCAAAAAGGGCGTGAACATCGCCTACGCGGTGCCGAAAGAGGGTGGTGCGCTGTGGTTCGACATGCTGGCAATCCCCAAGGATTCGTCGAACGTGAAGGAGGCTCATGCCTTCATCAACTATCTGCTGAAACCTGAGGTGATCGCTCAGGTCAGTGATTACGTCGGTTATGCCAACCCCAACCCGGGTTCGGACAAGTTGATGGAGCAATCCATCCGCACCGATGCGTCGGTGTATCCGCCGCAGGCCGTTATCGACAAGGCTTATGTGTCGATCGAGTTGCCACCGAACATTCAGCGCCTGATGACCCGCAGCTGGACCAAGGTCAAGTCGGGGATGTAAGGCACACACTATCCTGGGTTCGCCTTGCGGGGCGAACTGCATTGTTTTTTTCTGGGAGTTTCGTAAATGGCAGTTGCCTCCGGCGCCTATAAGAAAGCCCTCGAGGGCGACCAGACACCGAAACAGGTGTTGGTCAAAATCGACCGGGTCACGAAGAAGTTCGACGAGACGATTGCCGTGGACGATGTGTCCCTGGAAATCAAAAAGGGCGAGATCTTCGCCTTGCTCGGCGGTTCGGGATCGGGCAAATCCACTCTGCTGCGGATGCTGGCAGGGTTCGAACGGCCCACGGAGGGGCGCATTTTCCTCGACGGCGTCGACATCACCGACATGCCGCCGTACGAACGTCCGATCAACATGATGTTCCAGTCGTACGCCTTGTTTCCGCACATGACCGTGGCGCAGAACATCGCCTTCGGCCTGCAGCAGGACAAGATTCCCAAGGCTGAAGTCGACGCCCGTGTGGCCGAGATGCTCAAACTGGTGCAGATGAGCCAGTACGCCAAGCGCAAGCCGCATCAACTGTCCGGCGGTCAGCGTCAGCGCGTGGCGCTGGCACGTTCGCTGGCCAAGCGGCCGAAGCTGCTGCTGCTCGACGAACCGATGGGCGCACTGGATAAAAAGCTGCGTTCGCAGATGCAACTTGAGCTGGTCGAGATCATCGAGCGCGTCGGCGTGACTTGCGTCATGGTGACGCACGACCAGGAAGAGGCCATGACCATGGCCGAGCGTATCGCGATCATGCACCTGGGCTGGATCGCCCAGATCGGCAGCCCGATCGACATCTACGAAACCCCGACCAGCCGTCTGGTCTGCGAATTCATCGGCAACGTCAACATCTTCGAAGGCGAAGTGATCGACGACGCCGAGGGCCACGCGACCATCACCTGCAAAGACCTCGACCGGCAGATCTACGTCGGCCACGGCATCAGCACCTCGGTGCAAGACAAGTCCGTGACCTACGCGATCCGTCCGGAGAAGCTGCTGGTCACCGCCGACCAACCGACCTGCGAGTACAACTGGTCGAGCGGCAAGGTCCACGACATCGCCTACCTCGGCGGGCACTCGGTGTTCTACGTTGAGTTGCCGAGCGGCAAACTGGTGCAGTCGTTTGTGGCCAACGCCGAGCGCCGTGGCGCGCGTCCGACCTGGGGCGATCAGGTTTACGTGTGGTGGGAAGACGACAGCGGCGTGGTACTTCGCTCATGAACATGCGCAAATTCAAACGCCGCATCAACCGAATAATCCCCAATGGCCGGCAACTGGTCATCGGGGTCCCGTTCATCTGGCTGTTTCTGTTCTTCATGTTGCCGTTCTTCATCGTCCTGAAGATCAGCTTCGCCGAAGCCGACGTGGCCATCCCGCCGTACACCGAGATCTACACGTACGCCGAGCAGAAGCTGCAACTGCTGCTGAACCTGGGCAACTACGCGATGCTGGCGGGCGACGAGTTGTACATCGCCGCTTACCTCGGCTCGCTGAAGATGGCGTTTTTCAGCACGCTGTTGTGCCTGTTGATCGGCTACCCGATGGCCTACGCCATCGCCACCGCCCGTAAAGAGATGCAAACGGTGCTGGTGCTGCTGATCATGATGCCGACCTGGACCGCGATCCTGATCCGCGTTTACGCGTGGATGGGCATCCTCAGCAACAACGGTCTGCTCAACGGTTTCCTGATGAGCATGGGTTTAATCGACGAGCCGCTGCAGATCCTCAACACTAACCTGGCGGTGTACATCGGCGTCGTTTACTCGTACCTGCCATTCATGATCCTGCCGCTGTACGCCAACCTGGTGAAGCACGATCAAAGCTTGCTGGAAGCCGCTTCCGACCTCGGTTCGAGCACCTTCAACAGCTTCTGGAAAATCACCATCCCGCTGTCCAAGAACGGCATTATTGCCGGCTGCATGCTGGTGTTCATCCCGGTGGTCGGTGAGTTCGTGATCCCGGAACTGCTTGGCGGTCCGGAAACCCTGATGATCGGTAAAGTGCTCTGGCAAGAGTTCTTCAACAACCGTGACTGGCCGGTGGCGTCCGCGCTGGCGGTGGTGATGCTGGCGATCCTGATTGTGCCGATCATTCTGTTCAACCGCAGTCAGGCCAAGGAAATGGAGGGTAAAGAATGAAGCGCTTCCGTTTCTCCAGCCTGATGCTGGTCCTGGGTTTGTTGTTCATTTATCTGCCGATGCTGATCCTGGTGATCTACTCGTTCAACGCCTCGAAACTGGTGACGGTGTGGGGCGGCTGGTCGATCAAGTGGTACGTCGGCCTGCTCGACAACACGCAACTGATGGGCTCGGTGCTGCGTTCGCTGGAAATCGCCTGCTACACCGCCGTCGCGGCGGTGGCGCTGGGCACGCTGGCGGCGTTCGTGCTGACCCGTATCACCCGCTTCAAGGGCCGCACGCTGTTCGGCGGCCTGGTGACGGCGCCGTTGGTAATGCCGGAAGTGATCACCGGTCTGTCGCTGTTACTGCTGTTCGTGGCGATGGCGCAGATGATCGGCTGGCCGCAGGAGCGTGGCATCGTCACCATCTGGATCGCCCACACCACGTTCTGTGCGGCGTATGTGGCGGTGGTGGTGTCGGCGCGTTTGCGTGAGCTCGACCTGTCGATCGAAGAAGCGGCGATGGACCTCGGTGCACGGCCGTGGAAGGTGTTCTTCCTGATCACCATTCCGATGATCGCGCCATCGCTGGCGGCGGGCGGCATGATGTCGTTCGCGCTGTCGCTGGATGACCTGGTACTGGCGAGCTTCGTTTCCGGCCCGGGTTCGACGACCCTGCCGATGGAAGTGTTCTCGGCGGTGCGTCTGGGCGTTAAGCCTGAGATCAACGCCGTGGCCAGTCTGATTCTGCTGGCGGTGTCGATCGTGACCTTCATGGTCTGGTTCTTCAGCCGCCGCGCCGAAGAAGCGCGCAAGAAGGCCATTCAGCAAGCCATCGAAGAAAGCGCCGCCGATTCGTGGAAGCAGCCGGACGTGCGTCGCGCACCAGCGCCGGAAGCGGCGTAAGCCAATGGGGTTGATCAAAAATCTGTGATCAACCCCAATCCCTGTGGGAGCGAGCTTGCTCGCGAAGAGGGCGTGTCAGTCGACTGAAATGTTGGCTGACCCACCGCATTCGCGAGCAAGCTCGCTCCCACAGGTTTTTTGGTGGTATTCAAGTCCAGGGAGATTGGCGGATGACTTCAACAAAGTTCATCGGCTTGAACCCTGGCTCCTGATCCTTCAGCACATCGGTCTTCACGTTGCCAAACGTGGTCTGCGGACGATGGCGCAAGCCATCGGCAAACGCGCAGATGATGCATTCCTTGAAACCTTCCCCACGCGGGTGCGCATGCACCACCGCTTCGCGCTGCACAGTGCTGAACGCCGCGTAATCCATGCCCAGCACGTCCATCTCCACGCCTGCGGTGACCAGCGCTACGGTCGGGCGCAGATGCTTCGGCACACCCGGTGTGGTGTGCAAGGCAATCGACAGCCAGACCTGTTCGATGTCGTCATCGCTCAACCCGTACGGCCTGAGAAACGCTGCCGCTGCATTGGCACCGTCGACTTCAAAACGCTCGTCATCACTGCGGTGGCCTTCGACCAGACCCAAGTCGTGGAACATCGCGCCGATGTACAACAGCTCCGGGTTGTAGGCCAGTTGCTGGCGTTCACCGCTCAGTGCGCCGAACAGAAATACCCGGCGCGAGTGGTGGTAGAGCAGGTCGGACTCGATGTCGCGGATGTACTCGGTGGTGGCCCGGGCGAGGGCGCTGTCGGGGATTTTGATGCCGGCAATGGTGCTGCTCATAACGGTTTCCTCGTCGAAAACGCCGTTGTGGCGCTGATGGGGAAAGTCTGTTCCCGGCGCTAAAAGCGAACAATCGATGCATGGCTGCGATCCTTGCCAATCCACCTGCAAATCGTGCCAACTCGACTCAGAGACCCCAAGGAGCTTTGCCGCCATGAGCAAAACCGTCGCCATTGTGGTGTTCGCAGGTGTGCAGTCGCTGGATGTCAGCGGCCCGATGGATGTGTTCGCCGAGGCCAACCGGTTCTTGTCGCCCGAGGACCACTATCGACTTGAGGTAATTGGCGTCGAGCACGGCCCGATGGCCTGCTCCAACGGCTTGACCCTCAACGCCCATCGGCATTTCAGCGAAGCACTCGACGCTTATGACCTGCTGCTGGTCGGCGGTGGCCCACGATTGCCGTTCATGGTTTTTGGCGCGACGTTCGATGATTGGCTGCGTGATGCCTGTTCACGCGCGCGGCGTTTCGGTTCGATCTGCAACGGTGCGTTCATGCTGGCGCGCGCCGGGTTGCTGGAAGGGCGCACCGTCACCACGCACTGGAATGACGCCGAGGCGTTGGCGCAGTTGTGCCCGACCACGCAGGTCGAAGCTGATCGCTTGTATGTCGAGGACGGCACGCTCTACACCTCGGCCGGGGTCACGGCGGGGATTGATCTGTCGCTGTATTTGCTGGCGCGTGATCACGGTGCAGAAGTGGCGCTGAGCGTGGCCAAGCGTCTGGTGGTGTTCACTCAGCGCTCCGGTGGGCAGTCGCAGTTCAGTCCGTTCCTCACGCCGCACGCGGAGCCGACGTCGGCAGTAGCGATGGTGCAGTTGTATGTATTGGCCAATCTGACGGGCGATCTGACGATTGCCGATCTGGCCAATGCGGCGAACATGAGTGCACGCAATTTTTCGCGGGTGTTTGCTCGGGAAGCGAAGGTCACGCCGGCGGAGTTCGTCGAGCGGGCGCGGGTGGATGCGGCGCGGGTGATGCTGGAAAGCACGGCGGCGCCATTGAAGACGGTGGCGTATCAGTGCGGGTTTCGCGATGCGCAGCACATGCGCGGGGTGTTCAACCGGCGGTTGGGGGTGACGCCGCAGCAGTTTCGGCTGAATTTTGCGGTGATGC
The DNA here is from genome assembly GCF_049300855.1 of Pseudomonas sp. Lineage (GTDB taxonomy): Bacteria > Pseudomonadota > Gammaproteobacteria > Pseudomonadales > Pseudomonadaceae > Aquipseudomonas. The sequence goes on from NZ_JBAQKH010000054.1 coordinate 181,174, forward strand.
TCTAACCCTCACCCCAGCCCTCTCCCAGAGGGAGAGGGGGCCGATTCGGGGAGATTGGCGAGATACGCCGACCTGAGCGAGCGGTTGTGAATCCATAATCGACACCGCTCTTTCAGGTCGATATATGACAAAAGACACCTCGGTCAGTCCCCTCTCCCTCTGGGAGAGGGCTAGGGTGAGGGGCTTTTAAGGCGCCCGCGCAGGCAACAGCTTCAACGTACTGCGCGTATTCGCCGTCACCTCTTCAGCATTGAAATGCGCCTGCACATACATCCCGTCGACATACGCCTCAGCCTGATCGTCATAGTGGCTATCAAACGGCACACCACTCTGCCCAACCGGGTTGATCGTCAACCCATGCGCCGGATCAGCAAAATCCACCAGCCGCCGCGTCGAGGGTCCGTAAGTCACCGGCCACGGCGCCGGGCCGATCCGTGCGGAAAGGTTGTTCGGCACCTCATGACTGCCCGGCGCGGCAAATGGCCCGACGTTGAATATCCGATCCAGTGGCTTCTGTTGCCCCAGCGGATGCCCGTGAGTCAGCGTGTGCGCGGCCCCCCATTTCCAGCCAGCAACATCGTCGCCAAGCGTAAGCTTCAAATGCGCCATGCTTGCCTGCCATGCCGTGCGCAGGACGTCAGCGCGAGTTTCTTTGGCCGGCGTGTTGCGGTTATCCCACCACGGAGAATCGGCATTCGCCGCCAGCTTCGGCAGCGCCGCATCGATCACCCGCGTCGACAGCAGCGTGTCGAAGAAGTCATTGCCCAACTCATCACGCATCGCCGCATCGGCCAGGTCATAGAGGAACTGGTTGAACACCGTCGCATTGACCGAATCCAGCGGATAGTCGCCCGGCCACTGCGCCAGTTGCTCGACCAGTTTCAGTTGCGCCGGATCGCTGACCACTTCACGCAACACCGGTAGCAACGGTGCAAGCAATCGCGGGCCATAACCGGTCGCCGTGCCCAGTTGCAGTTTCTGGTTGGCCTCATTGGTCCACTTCACGCTCTTGTCGCTGAGCTGACGATTGAGTTGCTGCCCACGGTCGGCGAGGTTGTAGTAACCGGGAATCTCCATGCCGGTCGGTGACAGCGGCTGAAAGTTGGCCGAGACGATGTAGCCGCGCGTCGGGTTCTCTTCCTGCGGGTTGGCGCTGAAGGGGTAGAAGCCGTCCTTGTCGGCCTGATTGCTGCTGCCGTCGAGAATGAACTCCGGCCGCACCCCGGTCGGGCGCTTGGGCAGCAATGCCGAGGCCCACCAGGCGATATCGCCCTTGGCGTTGGCGTAAACCAGATTCAGCCCCGGTGCCTGCACCTTGGCTGCGGCGGCGCGCGCCTTGGCCAGCGTGTCAGCGCGGTTGAGCTGGTAGAAGCCTTCGAGGATCGGGTTCGGCGTTTCGAGGAAGGCCCACCACATGGCAATCGGCGTCTTGCCGGCAGCGCTGCCGAGGGCATCGTTGACGATCGGCCCGTGGGGCGATTGGCGCAGGGTCAGGGTGACGGGCGACTGCCCCTTCACGTTGATCTGCTGCTCGGTGACGACCATGTCGGTCCACTGGCCGCGATACCAGACTTGATTCGGATTGTCCGGGTTGACCTTCTCGGCGATCAGGTCCAGATCGTCGTTCTGGAACATCGTCAGGCTCCAGCCGAAGTCGAGGTTGTGCCCCAGGAACGCAAACGGCACCAGCGCCTGATGATGGCCGTACAACTCGAAGCCCGGCGCCGACAGTTGCGCCTCGTACCACACCGACGGCACCGAGAAGCGAATGTGCGGATCACCCGCCAGCAGCGGTTTGCCGCTCTGGCTGCGGCTGCCGGCGATGACCCAGGCGTTGCTGCCTTCGAACTGCGGCAAACCATTGTCGATCAGCGCTTGTTCGCTGAGGCGGGCGAGGGCGTTGAGGTCTTTCCAGTCGCCGGCAGCGAGGGCTGGCGCTGGCTTGGCGTGACGGTTGGCGAGCACGCCATTGGGCTGCCAGTCGAGATCGAAGACTTTGAGGTAGTCGGCGCCGAGTTGATCGCGCACGTAAGTCAGCAAGGGTTCGGTGCGAAACGCCGCGGCAAAGCTGTAGGCCATGTAGCCGGCGACGCTGATGCTGTCTTCTGCCGTGAACGGCCGTTTGGGGATGCCCAGCACGTCAAACTCGATCGGTGCGGCGTGGCTGTCCTGATATTGGTTGATGCCATCCAGATAGGCTTGCAGGCCCTTCCACGCCGGCGACTGTTTATCGAGGCTGGCGACGTAACTGGCGGCGCGCTCACGGATGCGCAGGCTGCGGAACAGTTTGTCGGTGTCGAGCAGCTTCGGCCCGAGCACTTCGGCCAGTTCGCCCCGGGCGAGGCGGCGCATGGCTTCCATCTGGAACAGCCGGTCCTGGGCATGCACATAACCGAGGGCGCGGTAGAGGTCGGTTTCGTTCTCGGCGCGGATGTGCGGCACACCGCGTTCGTCATAGCGCACGGTCACCGAACCCTGCAGGTTGCGCAGTTCGACCTGGCCCTGGCGCGTCGGTTGTTTGCTGTAGACATACCAGCCGACGCCGGCGAGCAGAACAACGATGAGCAAGCCAAGTACGGTGAACACGCGCTTCATGGTGACTCCTTGTGCATGCGGGATTGCCGCCCGTCGGGCTGCAAACAATTAGCACAGACCTTCTGTGCCGTGCAGCGCTGTCCTTGAAAAGTCCGGAATGCCTTACTGCGCCTCCACCGGCCACGGGCAGTAACAACCGACCGCCAGGGTGTGCGTGGCATTGACCGGGCGATCTTGCGTCAGGGCATTCAAAATCGGTTCGATAAAACTGTTACTGGAATTGCAGGTCAGGCCTTCGCTGTACGGGCCGAAGTACGCCAGTTTGCCGCTGCGGTCCCAGATCGCAACGGCCGGGCTGGCGGGCACCTGTTCGGAGCCAGGCAATACCGTGATGGTTTTCAGGCTGCTGAGGGTGGCGGGCAACTGGCCGTGGCTGCCAGTCTTTTGCACGGCGAAAAACTCGACACCCTTGGCGCCGAACTGCTCGACCATCTCGGTCAGGTGCTGTTGATTGCCGACGTTGCACGGGCAAGCCGGGTCCCAGAAGTGCACCAGACGAATCTTGCCGGGGCCAGCGAGATTGTCAGGAAGGCGCAGCGGATCACCGGAAAACACCGCTGTGTGTTCGCTGAATGCGCGCAGATAACGCCCTTGAAACCAGTCATACGCGGCCCACAGCACCCCGGCGCAGATCAGCGCGAGCAGGCTGGCAAACAGTGCGGTGCGGTAGGGCGAACGCATGGATTTGGTTCCTCAGAGGCGGGCTAGCTTGCCATGTCTGCCACGACAGATGAATATCGCAGGCCGATAAAGTCTGTTTACCGTTTTGGAATTGCCTTATGTCTGCCACTTTCGACCCCGATCAAATCCGCGCCAGCCTCAAGCCTTTGGCCGAGTGGCAGCCGTTGTCGGACGAGGCGAAGGCGTACCAGCAGTTTTATCAAACCGATTTTCCCCATCGCGATGTCTGGCGTGGCATGGGCCGTTTCGAGGTCGATGGCTATGACGTGGTCAGCCATTGCTGGTGGCCGGAAAAGGTCAAGGCGACGCTGTTCCTGCTGCACGGTTACTACGATCACGTCGGACTCTACCGGCATGTGATCGAGTGGGCGCTGGATCAGGACTTTGCAGTGATCGCCTGCGACTTGCCGGGCCATGGCCTGTCGAGCGGGCCGCGCGCGAGCATCCGCGATTTCGCCGAGTATCAGGATGTCCTGCAAGGCTTGTTTGCCGAGGCGCAGTCGATCGCGCTGCCACAGCCGTGGCATCTGTGTGGGCAGAGCACCGGCGGGGCGATTGTGGTCGATCATTTGCTCAACCATGCGGAAAACAGCCCGGCGCAGGGTCAGGTGATTTTGATGGCGCCACTGGTGCGGCCACGGGCGTGGGGCTGGTCGCAGCTGAGCTATTACCTGCTCAGGCCTTTCGTTCGGGGAGTCGCGCGACGCTTCAGCGAAAACTCCAACGATCCGGATTTCCTGCCGTTTCTGCAGGCCGATCCGTTGCAGCCCCGGCGTTTGCCGACGAAGTGGGTGGGGGCGCTGTCACGCTGGATCATCCGCGTCGAGCACGCGAAAAAAAGTCCGCGACGGCCGTTGATCATTCAGGGGCAGGCGGACATGACGGTGGACTGGCAGCACAATCTGCAGGTGATGAAGTGGAAGTTCGACCGGCCGCAGATCTTGCTGCTGGCCGAGGCGCGGCATCATCTGGCGAATGAGACGGTGGAGATGCGTGAGGAGTATTTCGAGTTTCTGAGCAAGCGGATCAGGGGCCGGAATCTCTAGCGTTTGTGAGGGCCCCTTCGCGAGTAAGCTCGCTCCCACAGGGGCTTGGGGATGTTCACAATTTTGTGTTCGCTGAAGATCCAAATGTGGGAGCGAGCTTGCTCGCGAAGGCGGTTTGTCAGGCAACAAGGATCACTGCCCGACCGCCAACCCTGCGCGAATCGCCGCCAGCGCCGCCTGGTAATACGCCTTGCCCTCAGTCGATTCGGCAAACGTCGCAAACTCTTCCAGTTCTTCATCCGACAAGTCGCGATAGACGTAAAGCAACGTGTTGTTCATGTCCGCGCCGATCTGATCCATCAAACGCTGGCGCTGACCGTTGAGCATGCCTTGCGCCTGACCGCCACCGAGCAGCCCCGGGATCATCGAACTCAAACTGTCCGCCGCGACGCCGGCAATCGCCAGGCTCACTTCAGCGCCGGCTTCACGGGCAGGCAAGGCTTGCGCGAGGTGACCGATGATCAGCAGACGGCTGTCGCTGACCTGCATCTTCGGCAGACCCTTGGCGTTCTTCGCCAGTTGATCACGACGGGTCGCGAGCAATTCGGCGGCAACGATTTTCTTGCCCAGCGGCGATTGAAAGAAGGTCAGGGCCGGTTTCGGGTCAGCGAGGTTCTGCCGCAGTTGCGCTTCGGCGCGTTGATCGACAGCCTGAGGAGCGAAGCGCTGGTTGCTGTTGTTCACCAACGCTTGAAACACGGCGGGCGGCAGGCTGTTTTGATAGCGCTGCTGCGCGGCACTCAGGGCGTCATTGAAATGCGCACGTTGATCTGGCCAGCCGGCGACCTTGTACAACTGATCGTGGCCGTCCGCCCAGGCGGGCAAAACGCAGAACATCAACAGTGAAAAAAGCAAACGGCGCATAGGGACTCCTGTCAGCAGCGGACTATTCTCCGTGCGGTGCCGGTACTTGTCGAGAATTCGTAGCAAGCCGCCGCGTGGCTCTGTCGGATTTCTTGCCGCCGACATACTATGCGCGCCATGCAAATATCCTCTGAACACCCACTGCTGTTACGCATTGTCGATGACCTGGCCGAACACGGCTGGTCGCAGCAGAACATATTCCTGCCCGCCGGTTTGACCCGCGAGCTGGCGGCCGAGTGCCGCAAACGTGAGGCCGAGGGTGAGCTGGCGCCGGCGGCGGTCGGTCGCGGGCCGTTTTCAGAGATTCGCGAAGGGATACGCGGCGACCACATCCAATGGATCGACCCAGGGCAGGCTGAGGCCAGCGACCGCTATCTGAACCTGATGGAGAGCCTGCGCGAGGCGCTCAACCGTGGCTTGTTCCTCGGTCTTGAAGACTTCGAATGCCATTTCGCGCTGTACCCGCCGGGTGCGTTTTATCGTCGGCATGTCGACCGTTTTCGTGACGATGACAAGCGCATGGTCTCGGTGGTGGTCTATCTCAATGATGCATGGCTGCCGGAAGACGGCGGCCAGTTGCGCATGTACCTGAGCGATGAGCGCGTGCACGACGTGCAGCCTGCCGGCGGGTGTCTGGTGGTGTTTCTTTCCGGCGAAGTGCCTCATGAAGTGCTGCCGGCGAACCGCGAGCGCCTGTCGCTGACCGGCTGGTTCCGCCGCCGTGGCAACGAGCCGTTCTGACATGGACAAGATTCTGGTCAGTCGCTGCCTGCTGGGCCATCGCGTGCGTTACGACGGCGGCGCGAGCGGGCCGTTTGATTTGCTGGAACAGTGGATTGTTGAAGGGCGGGTGGTGCCGTTGTGTCCGGAGGTTGCCGGTGGTTTGCCGACGCCACGGGCGGCGGCGGAGATACCGGGCGGGCAGGGTGGTGAGGTGCTGGATGGTGTTGCGGCGGTGATCACCACTGAGGGCGAGGATGTCAGTGCGCAGTTTCTGGACGGTGCGCGGCAGGCGCTGGAGCTGGTGCAGAAGCACGGCATTCGTGTGGCGGTGCTGAAGGCCAACAGTCCGTCGTGCGGGAATCTGCTGACTTATGACGGCACGTTCAGTGGCGTCAAAGTCAGTGGCGAGGGCGTGACGGCTGCGCTGCTCAAGCGCCATGGTGTGCAGGTTTTCAGTGAACTGGAATTGCCGCAGGCCGCGCTGGCCCTTGCTGCTTTGGACTGATCCGGAATCGTTGCCCTCACCCCAGCCCTCTCCCGGAGGGAGAGGGGGCCGACCGTAGTGTCTGGCGTTGTCCATCGACCTGAAAGACCTTTTCGACTATGGATTCGACACAGCCATGACTGATCGATTAAGGATTCGACACAGCCATGACCGATCGATTATGGCGTCGACGAAGTCATGGTCAGTCGATTTCGGATTCGGTATAGCCATCCCAAGTCGGCGTATCTCTGAAGCATCCCCCATTCAGTCCCCTCTCCCTCCGGGAGAGGGCTAGGGTGAGGGGCTTTTAAGGTTTCAACCACTTCTCGGTCAACGCCGCCAAACGCCCATCCGCCCTGATCCGCTGCATCGCACTCGCAAGGCTGGCCTGAAACGCCGGATTACCCTTCTGAAACGGAATCGCCAAATCCACCGGTTCCGCCGCTTTCGGCTTCTCTTCCGTCAACGCCTGCACCAGCACCATCGGCCGTGGCTGCTCATCTTTTTTCGCCAGCAGCTGCGAATCGACCTTGCCGTAAGACTCGCTGAAGTCGAAACGATCCTTGAGCGCCGGTGTCAGTGCTATGTGGTTGAGCGCAACGTCGTACTTGCCGCTTTCAACGCCCTGGAGCAGATCGGCTTCGTCGTTGACGATGAAGTCGGCGCGCACATCCAGCTCGTTGGCCAGCAGTTGCCCAAGCTCGACCTCGAACCCCGTGAGGGTGTCGCCATCCTTGAAATTGAACGGCGGTGTATTAGCCTCAAGGGCTATGCGCAACTCACCACGGTCGTTGACGTCATCAATCAGTTCGGCGTGAGCCAGAGGGCTCAAAAGGGGTAGCAGGCAGATCAGGCCAGGCAGGAAACGCATGGTCACTCCTTTGAAATCATTATCGCGACCCTCTGATTCAGGCTCGCTTTGCTATGGTTGTCGAGTGCCTTCGACAACGAATGGTCATGAAGTTGTCATGACCGTGCGGATTTTACGGAAAAACTGGAGAAGAAAATGAAAAGCTTTATGTCACGTGCAGCGTTCGCGGGTGTGCTGATGGGCGTTTCGGTGCTGGCCAGTGCGGCGACACCGGCGCCAAAAGGCGCCGAAGTGTTCATCGTTTCTCCCGAGGACGGGGCCACGGTTTCGCAGACCTTCACCGTCAAGTTCGGTACCAAGGACGTCGCACTGGCGCCGGCCGGTGACGTCACCAAGAACACCGGTCACCATCACCTGCTGATCGACGCCAAGGAAATTGTTCCTGCCGGTTCGGTCGTCCCTACCGATGCCAACCATATGCACTTCGGCAAGGCGCAGACCCAGGCTGACATCAAGCTCACCCCGGGCAAACACACCTTGCAGCTGGAACTTGGCGACAGCGGTCACATGGCATTCGACCCGCCAATCGTCTCGAAGAAAATCACCATCAACGTCGAATAAGTTTTCGCCGTGCATGAAAAAGGGAGCCCGAAGGCTCCCTTTTTTTGTCGCTCAACGCTTAATCAGAACAACACACGGCTACGGATGGTGCCATTGATGTGCTGCAGCTTCTCTTGCGCCAGGTCCGAGTACTCGGCGTCGACGTCGATCACCACGTAGCCAACCTTCTCGTTGGTCTGCAGGAACTGACCGGAGATGTTGATGCCGTTTTCGGCGAAGACCTTGTTGATCTCGCTCATCACACCCGGGATGTTCTCGTGGATGTGCAGCAGGCGGTGCTTGCCAGGGTGAGCCGGCAGGGCCACTTCCGGGAAGTTCACCGACGAAACCGAAGTACCGTTGTCGCTGTACTTGACCAGTTTCTCTGCCACTTCCAGACCGATGTTAGCTTGCGCTTCGGCGGTCGAGCCACCGATGTGCGGGGTCAGGATCACGTTGTCGAGGCCACGCAGCGGGCTTTCGAACTCTTCGTCGTTGGAGCGTGGCTCCACCGGGAACACGTCGATGGCCGCGCCGATCAGGTGCTTGTCCTTGATCGCGTCCGCCAGGGCGTCCAGCTCGACCACGGTACCGCGCGCGGCGTTGATCAGGATGCCGCCCTTCTTGATGGCGCGGATTTCCTTCTCGCCGATCATCCACTGGGTCGCAGCGGTTTCCGGAACGTGCAGGGTGACGATGTCGGACATGCCCAGCAGTTCGGTCAGGCTACCGATTTGAGTAGCGTTGCCCAGCGGCAGCTTGGTCACGGTGTCGTAGAAATACACCTGCATGCCCAGACCTTCAGCCAGAACCGACAGCTGCGTACCGATCGAGCCGTAGCCGACGATGCCGAGTTTCTTGCCACGGATCTCGAAGGAGTTGGCTGCGGATTTGATCCAGCCGCCACGGTGGCAGGAAGCGTTTTTCTCCGGGATGCCGCGCAGCAGCAGGATCGCTTCGGCCAGCACCAGTTCGGCAACGGAGCGGGTGTTGGAGTAGGGCGCGTTGAACACGGCGATACCGCGCTCACGGGCAGCACTCAGGTCAACCTGGTTGGTGCCGATGCAGAAACAGCCGACCGCGACCAGCTTCTTCGCGTGATCGAAGATCTCTTCGGTCAGTTGGGTGCGCGAACGAATGCCGATGAAGTGAGCGTCAGCGATCTTTTCCTTGAGCTGGGCTTCCGGCAAGGAACCTGTCAGGTATTCGATGCTGGTGTAGCCCGCCGCCTTGAGGACGTCGACAGCCGATTGGTGGACGCCTTCGAGAAGAAGGAACTTGATCTTGCTCTTATCGAGAGAAGTCTTGCTCATCTGCGTAAACCTGTATCCCGGAGAAAAATGGCAGGGAGGGGCGCAGCCTGGAGCTGACCCAAACGGCAGGAAAGCCGTTACCGCAGATCTGGCCTTGGGCACTGTCCTGCGGGGTCGATATGCTAGCATAGCCTCCCCGCTAAACACTCATTCCTGCGACGTGAAGCGTTCTCAGGATGACCATGAATTGTTCGAGAGTTCTGTCGATGACCAATCCTGCCCTGATTGATGAACTGAAGACCCTGGTCGAGCCTGGCAAGGTCCTGACCGACGCCGACTCCCTGAACGCGTACGGCAAGGATTGGACCAAGCACTTCGCCCCGGCGCCCAGTGCCATCGTGTTTCCCAAGACCATCGAGCAGGTGCAGGCCGTGGTCCGTTGGGCCAACACGCACAAGGTTGCGCTGGTGCCATCGGGCGGGCGCACCGGGCTTTCCGCCGCTGCGGTGGCGGCGAATGGCGAGGTGGTTGTCTCGTTCGATTACATGAATAAGATTCTCGACGTGAACCTCACCGACCGCACCGCCGTTTGTCAGCCGGGTGTGGTCACCGAGCATTTGCAGAACGTCGCCGAAGAAAAAGGTCTGTACTACCCGGTCGACTTCGCCTCGGCAGGTTCCAGTCAAATTGGCGGCAATATCGGCACCAATGCCGGTGGGATCAAGGTGATTCGCTACGGCATGACCCGTAACTGGGTCGCCGGCATGAAAGTTGTCACCGGCAAAGGTGATGTGCTGGAGCTGAACAAAGACCTGATCAAGAACGCCACCGGTTACGACTTGCGTCAGCTGTTCATCGGCGCTGAAGGCACCCTCGGTTTCGTCGTCGAAGCGACCATGCGCCTCGATCGTGCGCCGAAAAACCTCACCGCGATGGTCCTCGGCACCGCCGATTTCGACTCGATCATGCCGGTGCTGCACGCCTTCCAGGGCAAGCTCGACCTGACCGCGTTCGAGTTCTTCTCCGACAAGGCCCTGGCCAAAGTCATGGGCCGTGGCGACGTACCGGCGCCGTTCGAAACCGATTGCCCGTTCTATGCCTTGCTGGAATTCGAAGCGACCACCGAAGAAGTGGCCAACAGCGCCCTGGAAACCTTTGAGCATTGCGTCGAACAGGGCTGGGTGCTGGACGGCGTAATGAGCCAGAGCGAAACCCAACTGCAGAATCTGTGGAAACTGCGCGAATACATTTCCGAAACCATCTCGCACTGGACGCCGTACAAGAACGACATCTCGGTCACCGTGTCGAAAGTGCCGGCATTTCTTAAGGAAATCGACGCGATCGTCGGTGAACACTACCCGGATTTTGAAATCGTCTGGTTCGGCCACATCGGCGACGGCAACCTGCACTTGAACATCCTCAAGCCGGATAACCTGAGCAAGGACGAGTTCTTCGCCAAGTGTGCAACCGTCAACAAGTGGGTGTTCGAAACCGTCGAGAAGTACAACGGTTCGATCTCCGCCGAACACGGCGTGGGCATGACCAAACGCGATTATTTGACCTACAGCCGTTCCCCGGTCGAAATCGAGTACATGAAAGCGGTGAAAGCGGTGTTCGACCCGAACGGCATCATGAACCCGGGCAAGATTTTCGCGGTTTGATCGACAATCTTTGATGAATCAATGAAGGCAGGAGTCGGTAAATGAGCTATCAGCACCAGTACGTCGACGGCACGCGCATCCACTTCCCGATCGGGAAAGTCGTGTGCATTGGCCGCAATTACGCCGAACACGCCAAGGAACTGGACAACCCGGTGCCTACCGAGCCGTTGCTGTTCATCAAGCCGGGCAGTTGCGTGGTTGAGCTGGAAGGCGGTTTCGCCATTCCGACCGAGCGCGGTTCGGTGCACTACGAAGCGGAAATCGCCGTGTTGATCGGCAAGCCATTGTCGACCAAACCGAGCCGTGAAGAAGTGCTCGACGCCATCTCCGGTTTCGCCCCGGCGCTGGACCTGACCCTGCGCGACAAACAGGCCGAGCTGAAAGCCAAAGGCCTGCCTTGGGAAATCGCCAAGTCGTTCGACGGCGCGGCGGTGCTTGCCCCGTTCGTGGTCGGCAGCACCTTCGCTGACCTGACCGACATCGGCATTCGCCTGACCATCAACGGCGAAGTCCGCCAGGACGGCAACAGCAGCGCGATGCTCAACCCGATCGTGCCGATGATCCAGCACATGGCCGGCTGCTTCTCGCTGCAGGCCGGTGACGTCATCCTCACTGGCACGCCGGTGGGTGTTGGCCCGCTGAACGTTGGCGATGACATCGTCCTCGAACTGGTCGGCGCGAGCAGCTTCACCAGCAGCGTGCGCTAACCGCCACACTGCAAATCCCCTGTGGGAGCGAGCTTGCTCGCGAAAGCATTTTGTCAGTCAGCAAAGATGTCGACTGACACTCTGCCTTCGCGAGCAAGCTCGCTCCCACATTGTTTTGTGCTGCCCTGAAGATCGCTGGCAACACACGACAATCCCGCCATTTGCCGTTTTTTTCACATCCTGTACGGATAATTCCTCTCATTCTGGCGTCTGAGCCGGCCTCTTTGTGCTATTACCCTTAGCCTGAATTTTCGGAACGCGTCCCTCGATGTCATCTCAAACTCAGCTCAAGCCCACTCGCCGTTCACGTTTCGCCCTGCGTTGGTATGTCTGGCTCTTGCTGGTGATTGCCGCCGCTTATGCCTTGGCGTTTGCCATGCATTGGGATGATCGCGGTGTGCTCTGGGTGCAGGAGCGCTTTGAGAGCCAGGCCGAGCAGAAAGAAAGCATCTGGCTGCCGGATTATCGGGTGGTAATCGACGCCAAACCGCTGACGGGCATGGACAAGGACGAGGCTTCGGATCTGTCGTACAACCCGCAGACCAAAACGCTGTTTTCGGTGATGGGCAAAAACCCGTTTCTCGCCGAGCTGACGGTACAGGGCGATGTGCTGCGCAAGATGCCGCTGGTGGGCTGGAGCAATCCGGAAGGCCTGACCGTCATGGAAAATGGCTTGATGGCGATTGTCGATGAGCGCCAGCACCTGCTGTCGATCGTCAAGGTCGACGCCGACACCCGCGAATTGAACATCGCCGACTTCCCGAAATACGATCTCGGCCCGTCGAAAGACCAGAATAAAGCCTTCGAAGCCATCACCTGGGACTCGCACAACCAGCAACTGCTGCTGGGCGAGGAGCGACCGCCGGCGCTGTTCACCTGGAAAAGCGATGGCAGCCAGACCCTCAAGGGCGACAAGCAAAAGCTCGCCAGTGATGAATTGGATATTCGCAATCTCTCGGCTTTGGCGATTGACCCGCGCACGCGGCACACGCTGGTGCTGTCCGCTGATTCCCACCTGTTGCTGGAGCTGGACGAGAAGGGCGAGCAAGTCAGCTTCATGACCCTGCTCGGCGGCTTCAACGGTTTGAAGAACACCATCCCCCGCGCCGAAGGCGTGACCATGGACGAGGCGGGCACGCTGTACATGGTCAGCGAGCCGAACCTGTTCTATCGCTTCGAAAAACAGCAATAACTGTCCTCGCGGCAATTTCAGACAAGTCTGATTGTCCTGACAGGCAAGTGGCCATTAAGCTTCAGTTCAGACGGGCGTGATATTTCATCCGCCTGTTTTGATTCCGAGCCTGCCCGAATGCGTCGACTTGCCCGTCCCAAGCCTCTGATTATTCTCCTCTCGGTGATTGCCTTGATCGCGCTGATAGCGATCGGCCAATACATGCGTTTGTTCGAGCGCGCCTGGTTCAATCTGCACACCCTGTGGCAGACGCAGAGCAGTGAGTCCATTGCTCTGGACCAATATCGGGTCGAGATCGAGGCGCGGGTCATCGAAGGGCTGGACGACGATGTTTCAGCACTGACCCTCGATCCGGTGCGCAAAAGCCTGTTCACCGTGACCAACAAGAATTCCGAACTGGTCGAACTGTCGCTCGACGGCAAGATCCTGCGACGCATCGCCCTGATTGGTTTTGGCGATCCGGAAGCCGTCGAGTACATCAGCGCTGACACCTACGTGATCACTGACGAGCGTCAGCAGCGGCTGATCAAGATTCACCTGGAAGCAGACACCACATTCCTCGACGCGGCGGACGCCGAGCAGATGACCCTCGGCGTGCATATGGCCAGCAACAAGGGCTTCGAAGGCCTGGCGTACGACTCGGTGGGCAAGCGCCTGTTTGTTGCGAAGGAGCGCAATCCGATGCTGATTTACGAAGTGCACGGCTTTCCGCACTTCAATCCGGAGAAGTCCTACGCGGTGCACGTGATCAACGACCCCAAGCGCGATGCCGGGATGTTTGTGCGCGATCTGTCGAGCTTGCAATACGACGAGCGCAGCGGCCATTTATTGGCGCTGTCGGATGAGTCGCGATTGATTCTGGAGTTGGATGTTGACGGGCGGCCGTTGAGCACGATGTCCATCAGCGGCGGGCGGCAGGGTTTGAAAAAGACCGTACCGCAGGCGGAAGGCATTGCGATGGATGATGACGGGACGTTGTATCTGGTGAGTGAGCCGAATCTGTTTTACGTCTTCAAAAAACCTGCACAGCCCTAACTCACACCACAAAACACTGTGGGAGCGAGCTTGCTCGCGAAGGCGTCGTGTCAGCCAATGAAGATGTTGGCTGAACTGGCGCATTCGCGAGCAAGCTCGCTCCCACAGGTTTATTCGTCTGCCCACAAATATGTGGGTGACTGGGCTTATTCAGCCTTGAGGGTTTTCACGCCTTCAGGGGTGCCCAGCAACAGCAGGTCCGCCGGACGCGCCGCGAACAAACCGTTGGTGACCACGCCGACGATCGCATTGATCTGCGCTTCCAGTTCCACCGGGTTGGTGATCTGCAGGTTGAACACGTCGAGGATGATGTTGCCGTTGTCGGTCAGCACGCCTTCGCGGTAAACCGGGTCGCCGCCCAGTTTCACCAATTGACGAGCAACGTGGCTGCGCGCCATCGGGATCACTTCGACCGGCAGCGGGAATTCGCCCAGCACCGGCACCAGTTTGCTGGCGTCGGCGATGCAGATGAAGGTCTTGGCCACGGCCGCGACGATCTTCTCGCGGGTCAGTGCGGCGCCACCGCCCTTGATCAGGTTCAGGTGCGCATCGCTTTCGTCGGCGCCGTCGACGTAGAACTCCAGGTCGCTGACGGTGTTCAGCTCATACACCGGAATCCCGTGGCCCTTCAGGCGCGCGGCGGTGGCTTCGGAGCTGGCAACCGCACCATCGAACGCACCCTTGTGCTGGGCCAGGGCATCGATGAAGCAGTTGGCGGTGGAGCCGGTGCCGACCCCGACGATGCTCTTGTCGTCGAGTTTCGGAAGGATGAAGTCGACGGCGGCCTGAGCCACTGCCTGTTTGAGTTGATCCTGGGTCATGCGGGCTCCGGAAGCGGGCAAGGGGAGAACGGAAAGGCCGGCATTATAGCCGCAAGCGCGGCTAAAACCTCTGGATTCGTGTGGTCGTGCGGGCAAAAGCCGGGTTAGACTCCTCGGTCCCGCTCAACCGCTCAGTGATGCTTTCCGATGCTCGAACAGTACGTCAAAAAGATCCTCACCTCGCGCGTTTATGACGTTGCCGTAGAAACCCCGCTGCAGAACGCCGGCCAGCTCTCCGAGCGGCTGGGCAACGACATTTGGCTCAAGCGTGAAGACTTGCAGCCAGTGTTCTCGTTCAAGATTCGCGGCGCCTACAACAAGCTGACGCAACTGAGCGATGAAGAGCGCGCCCGTGGCGTGGTCACCGCGTCGGCGGGCAACCACGCGCAAGGTCTGGCCCTGGCGGCGAAAGTGCTGGGCGTGAAAGCGACCATCGTCATGCCCAAGACCACTCCGGAAATCAAAGTCGAAGGCGTGCGTTCGCGCGGCGGCAAAGTGGTGCTGCACGGTGATTCGTTCCCGGAGGCCCTGGCCTACTCGCTGAAACTGGTCGATGAAAAAGGTTACGTCTACATCCACCCGTACGACGATCCGCACACCATTGCCGGGCAGGGCACCGTGGCGATGGAAATTCTGCGCCAGCACCCGCAGCCGCTGGACGCGATTTTCGTGCCGGTCGGTGGCGGCGGTCTGATCGCCGGCATCGCTGCGTACGTGAAATACCTGCGCCCGGACATCAAAGTCATCGGCGTCGAGCCGGACGACTCCAACTGCCTGCAAGCGGCGATGGCTGCGGGTGAGCGCGTGGTGTTGCCGACCGTGGGCATCTTCGCCGACGGCGTGGCGGTGGCGCAGATCGGCCAGCACACCTTCGACATCTGCAAAGACTATGTCGATGAAGTGATCACCGTCAGCACCGACGAGATCTGCGCGGCGATCAAGGATATCTACGACGATACCCGCTCGATCACCGAGCCTGCCGGCGCGTTGGGCGTGGCCGGGATCAAGAAGTACGTCGAGTTGCGCGGCGTCAGTGGCCAGACCTTCGTCGCCATCGACTCCGGCGCCAACGTCAACTTCGACCGCTTGCGCCACGTCGCCGAGCGCGCCGAGCTGGGTGAAGGCCGCGAAGCGATCATCGCCGTGACCATCCCCGAGAAGGCCGGCAGCTTCAAGGCGTTCTGCGAAGCCATCGGCAAGCGCCAGATCACCGAATTCAACTATCGCTACAACACCGGCAGCGAAGCACACATCTTCGTTGGCGTGCAGACTCACCCGGAAAATGACCCGCGCAGTGCGTTGCTCGCGAGCCTCACCGAACAAGGCTTCCCGGTGCTCGATCTGACCGACAACGAACTGGCCAAACTGCACATCCGCCACATGGTCGGCGGCCACGCGGCGCACGTGATTGATGAAGTGGTATTCCGCTTCGAATTCCCGGAGCGTCCCGGCGCGCTGTTCAACTTCCTTAATAAGCTGGGCGGGCGCTGGAACATCTCGATGTTCCACTACCGCAACCACGGCGCCGCCGATGGCCGCGTGGTCGCGGGCCTGCAAGTGCCGCACGACGAGCGTCATCTGGTGCCAGCGGCCCTTGAGGAAATCGGCTACCCGTACTGGGATGAAAGCGAGAACCCGGCCTATCAGCTGTTTCTCGGCTGAGCGGCTACGCTGATGGGCATGGCCCAAGGAAGAGAAATACATGGAAACCCTGACCACCCTGAAAGTCCTTCACGTCGCGGCGACGGTGGTGATCCTCGCGAGCGGGCTGGGGCTCGCCGCCCTGACCTGGCGTAATCGCAGTGAAGGGCCGGCCAGCACGATGCAGCGTCCCTGGCTGTTTATCTGGTGTTTGATGCTGATCGGTATGCTCAGCATGCCTTTCACCGGCTGGTGGCTGGTGCACCTGATTGGCTGGCCATTGGGGCAGTTCTGGATTCTGGGGTCCAGCGTGATCTACGCCGTGGCTACGTTGAGTGCAGTGTGGCTGTTGGTGCGGCTTAATCGGCTGTGGACTGGCGGGGTTGGTAACTGGAAATTCACCTTGGCGCTGGCGATTGTCAGCGGCATCGGATTTCTCGCCATTGCCGGGTTGATGGGGGCCAAGCCTGTTTAAGGCTTGAGACCGAGTTGACCCCATTCGCGAGCAAGCTCGCTCCCACATTGGATCTGTGTCGTTCACAAATACCTTGTGGGAGCGAGCTTGCTCGCGAAGGCGATATCAGCCGCGCAGGCTGATCACCGGCCAGCCACGCTTCTCGGCTTCAGCGCGCAGATTCGGATCCGGATCAACAGCCACCGGATTCGCCACCTGCTCCAGCAGCGGCAAATCATTCATCGAATCGCTATAGAAATAACTGTCGTCCAGCGAATACCCGGTCTCTTCCAGCCAACGATTGAGGCGCGTCACCTTGCCTTCACGGAAGCACGGAATATCAGTGCTGCGCCCGCTGTAACGACCATCGACCATTTCGCACTCGGTAGCGATCAGCGTCTCAACGCCAAGACGCACAGCAATCGGCGCGGTCACGAAGCGGTTGGTCGCGGTAATGATTACCAGTTTGTCGCCGGCGTCGCGGTGCTTTTTCAGCAGTTCCAGTGCCTGCGGCAACACGATCGGTTCGATGCAGTCGCGCATGTAATCGCTGTGCCATTGATCGAGCACGGCCATTTCGGTACGGCCGAGGATCTCCAGGCAGAAGTTCAGGTACGCGGCGTTATCCAGTTTGCCGGCCAGGTAATCCTGATAGAACTCGTCGTTGCGTGCTTTGTACGCAATCGGGTCGAGGAAGCCGCGTTCACACAGATAGTCGCCCCAGGCGTGATCGCTGTCGCCGCCCAGAAGGGTGTTGTCCAAATCGAAGAGTGCCAGGCGCATTGCAGTTACCCGCTGATAAGTCTGTAAAAAGGCGACAAGAATACGGTCTTTTCACAAGAGTGCACATAAGGTAGGAAGCTTCGTTGCCGCCTTATCAACCTTTGTGGAACAATGCGGCGACATGCGTTTGCGAGGTTGTTGCCGTGATCGACCCCGATGGTTTCCGCCCCAATGTCGGGATCATTCTGACGAATGACGCCGGCCAGGTGCTATGGGCTCGCCGTATCAATCAAGATGCCTGGCAGTTTCCGCAAGGGGGAATCAACCCTGAAGAGACGCCGGAAGACGCCTTGTACCGCGAGCTGAACGAAGAAGTTGGCCTGGAACGTGAAGATGTTGAAATACTGGCCTGTACTCGGGGCTGGTTGCGCTATCGTTTGCCGCAACGTCTGGTGCGTACGCACAGCCAACCGCTGTGCATCGGCCAGAAACAGAAATGGTTTCTCCTGCGCCTGATCTCCAACGAGCAGCGGGTGCGGATGGATTTGACCGGTAAACCGGAGTTCGATGGCTGGCGCTGGGTCAGCTATTGGTATCCGTTGGGCCAGGTGGTGACATTCAAGCGCGAGGTGTATCGCCGCGCCCTCAAAGAGCTTGCCCCGCGCCTTTTAGCGCGCGACTGACGACGGAGTTCGACCCCGAGCCATGCTCAATACGCTGCGCAAGATCGTCCAGGAAGTTAACTCCGCCAAGGATCTCAAGGCGGCGTTGGGGATTATTGTGTTGCGCGTCAAAGAGGCCATGGGCAGCCAGGTCTGCTCGGTCTACCTGCTTGATCCCGAGACCAACCGCTTCGTCCTGATGGCCACCGAGGGCTTGAACAAGCGCTCGATCGGCAAGGTCAGCATGGCACCCAACGAAGGTCTGGTCGGTCTGGTCGGCACGCGTGAAGAACCCCTGAACCTCGAAAACGCTTCGGTTCACCCGCGCTACCGCTACTTCGCCGAAACCGGTGAAGAGCGTTACGCCTCGTTCCTCGGAGCACCGATCATTCACCACCGCCGCGTCGTCGGCGTGTTGGTCATCCAGCAAAAAGAACGCCGCCAGTTCGACGAAGGCGAAGAAGCCTTCCTCGTGACCATGAGCGCGCAGCTCGCCGGGGTTATCGCCCACGCCGAGGCCACCGGATCGATCCGTGGTCTGGGCCGTCAGGGCAAAGGCATTCAGGAAGCCAAGTTCGTCGGCGTGCCGGGTTCACCGGGGGCAGCGGTCGGTACCGCGGTGGTCATGTTGCCGCCAGCGGACCTCGACGTGGTGCCGGACAAGACCGTTACCGACATCAATGCTGAACTGGCGCTGTTCAAGACCGCCATCGAAGGCGTGCGCGCCGACATGCGCGCGTTGTCCGCCAAGCTCGCGACCCAGTTGCGCCCGGAAGAGCGCGCGCTGTTCGACGTCTACCTGATGATGCTCGACGATGCCTCGCTGGGCAGCGAAATCACCACCGTGATCAAGACCGGCCAGTGGGCCCAGGGCGCGCTGCGCCAGGTGGTCACGGAACACGTCAACCGTTTCGAGCTGATGGACGACGCCTACCTGCGTGAGCGTGCCTCGGACGTCAAAGACCTCGGTCGCCGCCTGCTCGCCTATTTGCAGGAAGAGCGCCAGCAGAACCTGGTCTACCCGGAAAAAACCATTCTGGTCAGTGAAGAACTGACGCCGGCGATGCTCGGCGAGGTGCCGGAAGGCACGCTGGTCGGTCTGGTCTCGGTACTCGGTTCGGGTAACTCGCACGTTGCGATCCTTGCCCGCGCCATGGGCATTCCGACCGTCATGGGTCTGGTCGACCTGCCGTACGCCAAGGTCGACGGCATCGAAATGATCGTCGATGGCACACGCGGCGAGGTCTACACCAACCCGAGCGAAGTGCTGCGCAAGCAGTTCGCTGAAGTCGTCGAAGAAGAGAAACAACTGGCGCTGGGCCTCGACACCCTGCGTGACCTGCCGTGCGTGACCCTCGACGGCCACCGCATGCCGCTGTGGGTCAACACCGGTTTGCTCGCCGATGTGGCGCGGGCGCAGAAACGCGGCGCCGAAGGTGTTGGTCTGTACCGCACCGAAGTGCCGTTCATGATCAACCAGCGCTTCCCGAGCGAGAAAGAACAACTGGCGATCTACCGCGAGCAGCTCGCCGCGTTCCACCCGCTACCGGTGACCATGCGCAGCCTCGACATTGGTGGTGACAAGTCGCTGTCGTACTTCCCGATCAAGGAAGACAACCCGTTCCTCGGCTGGCGCGGCATTCGCGTCACCCTCGACCACCCGGAAATCTTCCTGGTGCAGACCCGCGCGATGCTCAAGGCCAGCGAAGGCCTGAATAATCTGCGGATTCTGCTGCCGATGATCTCCGGCACCCACGAACTCGAAGAAGCCCTGCACCTGATCCACCGGGCCTGGGGCGAAGTGCGCGACGAAGGCACCGACGTGCCGATGCCGCCGATTGGCGTGATGATCGAGATTCCGGCGGCGGTGTACCAGACCAAGGAACTGGCGCGGATGGTCGACTTCCTCTCGGTCGGCTCCAACGACTTGACCCAGTACCTGCTGGCGGTCGACCGCAACAACCCGCGTGTAGCTGATCTCTACGACTACCTGCACCCGGCGGTGCTGCAAGCCCTGCAAACCGTGGTGCGTGATGCGCATGCCGAAGGCAAACCGGTGAGCATCTGCGGCGAGATGGCCGGTGATCCGGCGGCGGCGGTGCTGTTGATGGCGATGGGTTTTGACAGTTTGTCGATGAACGCCACCAACTTGCCGAAAGTGAAGTGGATGTTGCGGCAGGTCAATCTGAGCAAGGCCAAGGATTTGTTGGCTGAGCTGATGACCATTGATAACCCGCAAGTTATCCACAGCTCGCTGCAATTGGCGCTGAAGAACCTTGGGTTGTCGAAGATCAATCCGCCGGCGGTGATCAAGGCCGTCTAAAGATCAAGAGCCCCTCACCCTAACCCTCTCCCGGAGGGAGAGGGGACTGATTGGGGGATGCTGCAGAGCTACGCCGACCTGAAAGTGCTTTGCTGAATCCATAATCGATTCGGTCTTTCAGGTCGATGTATGGCTCAAGACACCTCGGTCGGCTCCCTCTCCCCCCGGGAGAGGGCTGGGGTGAGGGTCAGCTCTTAGACGCAAAGCTCAACTTCCCCAAGATGCCCGCCATACGGCCCAAAACTCCGCTCGACCATCCGCCGCGTCCCATCCGCCTGCACCACCAACGCCGTACTCGCCCGCGTCCCGTAACTCTGGCTGGCGATAAACACACTCGACAACAATGACTCCGTTGCCAAACCCACACCGGTATCCGGCAGCTCGGCAAACGGCGCCGTTTGCGCATCACTCAATAACGCCAACAACCGCTCAGGCTGCGGATCATCCAGCACTGCACTCAACGCACCCCTGGCCTTGAGCAACTTCGGCCACGGCGTATCCAGCCCGGCATTCGACAACCCGTAGACACCCGATTCCAGCATCACCGGCTCCGACATCCGCGCATTGAAGTGCCACAGCTCATGGCTGTTGCCGAGCAGCAGGTTGAACCCGGCATATTCCGGCGCACGCCCGACCACATCGCTCAAATAATCATCGATCGACGCATCACCGGTGAGAAACCGTGCCACCAACTCCCCTCGCGACTTGCGCGCCGGTGGCTGATGCGGATCACGGATATTGGTCAGCGCCGCGAAGCGCCCGCTGGCGCCGATCCCCAGCCAGGTGCCACCGGCCTCAAGATCTCGTCCGGCATGCACATGCGGCGCCTCCGGCCACTGCGCCAAGGGCAGGCTCGGCCGGGCGTAAAACTCGTCACGGTTGGCCGCGACGATCAGCGGCTGGGCATGGCCCGGGCGCCAGGCGAAAACAATCAGGCACATAAGGTGGTCCTTGTGTGTTTTTTGCTCACTCTACGCATCCGGCGTCCGTGCATCCATCGCAAGTGGAGGAGAAGGGGGTGCATCCGTTACCATGCCGCTCCGGTTTTGCGGATGCGGTCTGGGGAGACGGTCATGGAATTTCTGCTCTATCTGGCGCTGGGCGCCTGTGCGGGCGTGCTGGCCGGGCTGTTTGGCGTCGGCGGCGGGATCATCATCGTGCCGGTGCTGGTGTTCAGTTTCACCTTGCAGGGCTTTGATCAGTCGATCCTCACCCATCTGGCGGTCGGGACGTCACTGGCGACGATCATCTTCACCTCGGTCAACGCCGTGCGTGAGCATCACCGTCGTGGCGCAGTGCGCTGGCCGATCTTCATGTGGATGGCCGTCGGCATCCTGCTCGGCGCCGGTTTCGGTGCCCTGACTGCCGAGGCGATTTCTGGCCCGCACCTGCAAAAGATCATCGGCGTGTTTGCCTTGATCATCTCGGTGCAACTGGCGCTGGACATCAAACCCAAGGCCAGCCGAACGGTGCCGGGCAAATTCGGTCTGACCGTGGCCGGCAGCATCATCGGTTGGGCCTCGGCGATTTTTGGCGTCGGTGGCGGCTCTTTGACTGTGCCGTTCCTGACCTGGCGCAGCGTACCGATGCAGCAAGCCGTGGCGACCTCATCGGCCTGCGGCCTGCCAATTGCCTTGGTCAGTGCATTAAGTTTCATGATTCTGGGGTGGCACGATCCGTTGTTGCCACCGCATAGTCTCGGTTTTGTGTATTTGCCGGCGTTGTTGGGCATCGCCCTGACCAGCATGGTTTTCGCCCGCATCGGCGCGCGTTTGGCGCATCGGTTGTCGCCGCGCTTGCTGAAACGGCTGTTCGCCGCTTTGCTGTTCAGCGTGGGTGTGAGCTTCCTGCTGTAACCGTCGCAATCCTGGCTTAATCCTGAGGTGGCAGCGTCGCCCGGGAATTTTGGTTTCAACTCTAACGAGGAGTCGCAATGCTGCCTTACCCGCAGATCGACCCGGTGGCCCTGGCCATCGGTCCGCTGAAAATCCACTGGTACGGTCTCATGTACCTCGTCGGCATCGGCGGTGCGTGGCTGCTGGCGTCGCGCCGGCTCAACCGTTTCGACCCGACCTGGACCAAGGAGAAACTCTCCGACATGGTCTTCTGGATGTCGATGGGCGTCATTGTCGGCGGGCGCCTGGGCTATGTGCTGTTCTACGATCTGAGCGCCTACCTGGCCAACCCGACGCTGATTTTCGAAGTGTGGAAGGGCGGCATGTCGTTCCACGGCGGTTTCATCGGCGTGATGCTCGCAGCCTTGTGGTTCGGCAAGCGCAATGGCAAGTCGTTCTTCCAGTTGATGGACTTCGTCGCACCGATGGTGCCGATCGGCCTAGGCGCCGGGCGCATCGGTAACTTCATCAACGCCGAGTTGTGGGGCAAGGCCACCGACGTGCCATGGGCCATGGTCTTCCCGCCGTTCAGCGATCCGGCGCAACTGCCGCGTCACCCCTCGCAGCTGTATCAGTTCGCGCTGGAAGGCGTGGCGCTGTTCCTGATCCTGTGGATTTTCTCGCGCAAGCCGCGTCCGACCATGGCCGTATCGGGCATGTTCGCGCTGTTCTACGGCATCTTCCGGTTCATCGTCGAATTCGTCCGCGTGCCGGATGCGCAGCTGGGCTACTTGGCCTGGAACTGGCTGACCATGGGCCAGGTGCTCTGCGTGCCGATGATCGTCGGCGGGCTGTTCCTGATCTGGCTGGCCTATCGTCGCGCACCGGCAGCACCGCTCGCGCCGACGGCTTAAACTACGAACCCCGGCGCGCGACGCCGGGGCTCAAAGGACACAGGTAACTCATGAAGCAATATCTCGAACTGGTCTCGCACGTCATTCAGAACGGCACCAAGCAGGCCAACCGCACCGGCATCAACACCATCAGTTTCCCGGGGGCGATGCTGCGTTTCGATCTGCAGGAAGGTTTTCCGGCGATCACCACGCGCAAAATGGCTTTCAAATCGGCCATCGGCGAGATGTGCGGGTTTCTCCGTGGCGTCAACAACGCCGCCGAATTCCGGGCGCTGGGCTGCAAGGTCTGGGACCAGAACGCCAACGAAAACGCGCAGTGGCTGGCCAACCCGTTCCGCCAGGGTGACGACGACCTCGGCGAAATCTACGGCGTGCAATGGCGCAAATGGCCGGCGTACAAGCAGATCCCGCTGAGCAACACCGCCGCCATCGAACAAACCTTGAGCAACGGCTACAAGCAGATCGCTCAGGGCGAAGAAGACGGCCAGGCTTACGTGGTGCTGTACAAAGCCATCGATCAGGTGCGCCAGTGCGTCGACACGATCATCAAAGATCCGGGCAGCCGCCGTATTCTGTTCCACGGCTGGAACGTCGCCCAGCTGGATGAAATGGCCCTGCCGCCGTGCCACCTGCTGTACCAGTTCCACCCGAATGTCGAGACCAAAGAGATTTCTCTGACCCTCTACATCCGCTCCAATGATCTGGGCCTGGGCACACCGTTCAACCTCACCGAAGGCGCCGCGCTGCTGAGCCTGATCGGTCGCCTCACCGGTTACACGCCGCGCTGGTTCACCTATTTCATCGGTGATGCGCACGTCTACGAGAACCACCTGGACATGCTCAACGAACAGCTCAAGCGCGAGCCGTTCGCCATGCCTAAGCTGAAGATCTCCGATCGCGTGCCGGAGTTTGCCAAGACGGGCGTGTATCAGCCGGAATGGCTGGAACTGGTCGAGCCGAGCGACTTCTCGCTGGAAGGTTACGAGCACCACGCGCCAATGACCGCGCCGATGGCGGTCTAGTCGGTAGGATCGTTCCCACGCTCTGCGTGGGAATGAATCCCGTGACGCTCTGCGTCACTTTGGACGCGGAGCGTCCATGGCGGCATTCCCACGCGGAGCATGGGAACGAGCGTTATGCGGTGTTCTTTAGTGGCCGTGGCTGCGGCCTACATGGGAGTGTTCGACCTCGGTTGCGACAACCCCGCCACTCACTTCCAGCCGCTGCAAAATCCCGCATTGTTCCGCATCCGGCCCTTCGCCACAGCGCTGGCGCAGGTCGAGCAGTTGCGTCTGCAACGCCAACAACCCATCAATCCGCGCCTTAACATGCTGGATATGTTCGTCGATCAACGCATTGACGCTCTCGCACTGATCCTGCGGACTGTCGCGCAAAGTCAGCAGGCTGCGGATTTCTTCGAGGGTCATGTCGAGGGTGCGGCAGTTGCGGATGAAGGTCAGGCGTTCGGCGTGGGCCTGGGTGTAGACGCGGTAGTTGCCGTCGCTGCGGGCCGGTTCCGGCAGGAGGTTTTCGCGCTCGTAGTAGCGGATGGTTTCCACGGCGCAGTCGGTGAGTTTGGCCAGTTCTCCGATCTTCATGACGACAATCTCCAAAAAGGGTGCTTGACCCTATAGTGGCTACAGGGTCTTTACTTGGCAACAGGCACCTTCATGGACGCGACCAATGAGCGATTCTCAGCACACCCACAAGCCCGGCGACGGCCACGATCACAGTCATAAATTGCAGCCTGTGCATAAGCATCCCCATGGCGGCGATTCCTGCTGCGGGTCGAAAGTCGCAGCGCCGGCACCGGTGCATTCCCATGGCGACGACTCCTGCTGCTCGTCGACAGCCGCCGCGCCTGCGTTGGTGCAACTGAGCGAAAAGACCACCGCCGATGCGCGGCTGAGCAGTTTCCGTATCGAGGCGATGGACTGCCCGACCGAGCAGACGCTGATCCAGAACAAGCTCGGCAAACTCGCCGGCGTGCAGCAACTGGAATTCAACCTGATCAACCGCGTGCTCGGCGTGACCCACAATCTGCCGGGCACCGAACCGATCACCGAAGCGATCAAATCCCTCGGCATGCACGCCGAGCCGCTGGAGGCGGGCGTCGAAGCGCCAGCCCCGGCACCGGTTAAAAAACACTGGTGGCCGTTGGCGCTGTCCGGTGTGGGCGCCCTCGCTGCCGAAGTCATCCACTTCACCAACGCCGCACCGACCTGGGTGGTGGCGATCATCGCGCTGGTGTCGATCCTCAGCGGTGGCCTGACCACCTATAAAAAGGGCTGGATCGCCCTGAAGAACCGCAACCTCAACATCAATGCGCTGATGAGCATCGCCGTGACCGGCGCCATCTTCATCGGCCAATGGCCGGAAGCGGCGATGGTGATGTTCCTGTTCACCGTCGCCGAGCTGATCGAGGCGCGCTCGCTGGACCGTGCGCGCAATGCGATCAGCGGTTTGATGCAGATGACCCCAGAGCAAGCCACGGTGCTGCAGGCTGACGGCAGCTGGATTGAGCAGGACGTGAAAAGCGTCGAACTCGGCGCCCGCGTGCGAGTGAAACCCGGCGAGCGCATTGCGCTGGACGGCGAAGTAGTCAGCGGCAGTTCGACCATCGATCAGGCGCCGATCACCGGGGAAAGCCTGCCGGTGGAAAAAACCGTCGGTGACAAAGTCTTCGCCGGCACCATCAACCAGGCCGGTTCGCTGGAGTACGCGGTGACCGCAGCGGCGAACAACTCGACTCTGGCGCGCATCATTCACGCTGTTGAACAAGCCCAAGGCGCGCGTGCGCCGACCCAGCGCTTCGTCGATCAATTCTCGAAAATCTACACGCCCGTGGTGTTCGTCTTTGCCTTGGCCGTGGCGATCATTCCGCCGCTGTTCATGGGCGCTGTGTGGTTCGACTGGATCTACCGCGCGCTGGTGTTGCTGGTGGTTGCATGTCCATGCGCACTGGTGATTTCCACCCCGGTGACCATCGTCAGCGGCCTCGCGGCAGCGGCGCGCAAAGGCATTCTGGTCAAGGGCGGCGTGTATCTGGAGGGCGGTTTCAAACTCGATTATCTGGCGCTGGACAAAACCGGCACGATCACCCACGGCAAACCGGTGCAGACCGATTACCTTTCCCTAGATCCAACCGCCGATGCCACGGCGCCGGCCATCGCTGCAGCATTGGCCGGTCGCTCCGATCACCCGGTGTCGCTGGCCATCGCCAACGCCGCTGTGGATAAAAACTTCGCCGCGCTGATTGTGGATAACTTCGAAGCACTGGGCGGGCGTGGCGTCAAAGGCGACATCAACGGCCAGACCTACCATTTGGGCAACCATCGTCTGGTCGAAGAACTCGGCCTGTGCTCGCCGGCACTGGAAGAAAAACTCTTCGCGCTGGAGAAGCAGGGCAAATCCGTGGTGCTGCTGCTCGACAGCTCTGGCCCGCTGGCACTGTTCGCCGTGGCTGACACGGTCAAGGAAACCAGCCGCGAAGCGATCCGCCAATTGCACGAACTCGGGGTGAAAACCCTGATGCTCACCGGCGATAACGTCCACACTGCCCAGGCGATTGCCGCGCAGGTCGGCATCGACGAAGCGCGTGGTGACTTGCTGCCGACCGACAAACTGCAAGCCATCGAAGACCTTTATGCACAAGGTCGGCGGGTCGGCATGGTCGGCGACGGCATCAACGACGCGCCGGCACTGGCCCGCGCCGAGATCGGTTTCGCCATGGCCGCTGCCGGTACCGATACGGCGATTGAAACCGCTGATGTCGCCCTGATGGACGACGATCTGCGCAAGATCCCGGCCTTCATCAGTCTGTCGCGCAACACCGCGAGCATTCTGAAACAGAACATCGCGCTGGCTTTGGTGATCAAGGTTATCTTTCTTGCGGTAACCTTCGCCGGGCTCGCCACCATGTGGATGGCGGTGTTCGCCGACATGGGCGTGAGCCTGTTGGTGGTGTTCAACGGTTTGCGCCTGCTGCGCAAATAGATGAGGAAAGGTTGTGCTGAGTGCCGAGCTGAAAGCGTTTTACATGGTCGCCCGCCTGGGCAGCATCACGCTGGCGGCGAAAAAACTCGGCCTCAGCCAACCCACCGTGACCACGCAGATCCGCCATCTGGAAAGTCAGTATTCGGTGGAGTTGTTCTACCGTGGCGGCCGGCGTCTGAGCGTCAGTGATGAAGGTGCGCGGTTGCTGCCGATGGTCAAGACGCTGCTGCAGCAAGAGGCGGACATCGAGTTTTTCCTGCGCAACAGCGGTCAGGTGCAGGGCACGTTGCGCATCGCCGCGACGGCGCCGTATTACATCCTCGATCTGGTGAAGACCTTCCGCGAGCGCTTGCCGCAGGTGGAAGTGTCGGTGGAAATCGGTAACTCGCAGCAGGTGCTCGAAGCGCTGGAGGATTATCGGGTCGACATCGCCGCGTCGTCGCAATTGCTGGATGACGCGCGGTTGATTCGCCGGGTGCTCGGGACGGATCCGCTGGTGCTGGCGGTGCATCGCAATCATCCGCTGGCGGCGCAGGAGCATGTCGCGTTGAGTGCGCTTGCCGGGCATACGTTGTTGATGCGCGAGTCGGGCTCGACCACGCGGCGGCTGACTGAAGAGTTGTTGGCGACGGCCGGGGTGAGTTTCGGGCCGTTGTTGGAGATTGGTAGTCGTGAGTCGATTCGTGAGGCGGTGTTGCGCAATATCGGTATCAGCATTATTGCGCGGCAGGAAGTGCCGCACGATCCGCAGTTGCGCGTGTTGACGATCGAGAATGCGCCGCAGATTCCTGAATACCTTTACTGCCTCAAGGAGAGGAAGGCGGCGCGGTTGCCAGCGGCGTTTCTTGGGTTGGCGCAGGAAATGTCTCCCGCGTAATGATCGTTCCCACGCTCTGCGTGGGAATGCAGCCCGGGACGCTCTGCGTCCCAAGAGCTGAACGCGGAGCGTCCGATGAGGCATTCCCACGCGGAGCGTGGGAACGATCTTTGGTGAACCAAAATCCCCGAATACCACTATCGGCCGTTTTTGCCTTGTTGCCACATGACGGACGCATTACAACTCTAGGATTGGCCTCATCTGCTTGATGAGGTCTGTCCATGAATCCTGCCATCGCAACTGCCCTGACCAACCCCGGTGCGCCGATGAAAGTGCGCGGCGTGCAGAAACGCTTCGGCGCGTTCACCGCACTGGATAACGTCTCCCTCGACGTCGCTGCTGGTGAACTGGTGTGCCTGCTCGGCCCGTCGGGCTGCGGCAAAACCACCTTGCTGCGCTGCATCGCCGGTCTGGAAAAACAGGACAGCGGCGAGCTGTACCTCGGTGATCGCGACGTCTCGCACCTCGCCCCGCAAGCCCGTGACTACGGGATTTTGTTCCAGTCCTACGCGCTGTTCCCCAATCTGACCGTCGAAGCGAACATTGCCTATGGCCTCGCCGGCAGCGGTCGCGACGAAGTACGCCGCCGTGTCGGGCAGATGCTCGAACTGGTCGGCCTCACCGGCAGCGAGAAAAAATATCCCGGCCAATTGTCCGGCGGCCAACAGCAACGCGTGGCGCTGGCCCGCGCTTTGGCACCGGCACCGTCGCTGCTGTTGCTCGATGAACCGATGTCGGCGCTCGACGCCCGGGTCCGCGAGCATCTGTGCACCGAACTGCGCCAGCTGCAACGCAACCTCGGCATCACCACCCTGATGGTCACGCACAATCAGGACGAAGCCATGCTCATGGCCGACCGTATCGCGGTGATGAACAACGGTCGCGTCGAGCAATACGCCACCCCGCAGGAAATCTACAACCGCCCGGCCACGCCGTTCGTGGCCGAGTTTGTCGGGCAGGGCAACTGGCTGCCGTTCCAGCGCAGCAGCGACAGCCACGCGCAGGTCGGCGGAATGAACCTGCGCCTCAGCGACGGCAGCGTTCAGCGCGCCTCGGGTCGTTTGTTCTGCCGCCCGGAAGCGATCAACGTCAATCCGCCGGTGCACGAAGAAAACCTGTTTCCGGCCAAAGTCCGCGAAATCACCTTCCTCGGTAATCGTTGCCGCATGAGCTTTGAACTCGATCAATTGCCGGGCCACGCGCTGCTCGCCGAACTCGCCCCGGAAGCCATGCCGCGCCTCGGCGCCCAGCAGATCATGGTCGCCTTGCCGCCGCGCAGTCTGCAGGTGTTTGCCTGATGAACAGCAACCTCGCGCTGCCGCTACCGCACAAGCAGGTGCGACAGACCTCCAAAGCCGAGATCGGCGATCGTATTTTTGTTGTCGGCGGCAAAGTCCTTCTGCTGCTGTTGCTCGGCGTCGCGGTGTTGCTGCCGTTGCTGGCGATCTTCTGGCGTGGCTTTAGTAATGAGGCCGGGCAGGGCGGTGGCTGGATCGCAGCGAAGGAAATGGTCACCAGCGAGAACTTCCACTGGCTGCTCGGCAACAGTCTGAAAGTTTCCCTCAGCGTTGCGGCCATCGTCGTACCGCTGGCTTACCTGTTTGCCTACGCGCTGCAACGCACGTTGATTCCGGCGAAAGGCATCTGGCGCGGGATTTCCCTGCTGCCGCTGATGGCGCCGTCGATGCTGCCGGGGATTGCGCTGGTCTATCTGTTCGGCAACCAAGGCATGTTGCGCGGGCTGCTCTCGGACAACATTTATGGGTTTTGGGGGATTGTGCTGGGTGAGGTGATTTACACCTTTCCCCATGCGCTGATGATTTTGCTCTCCGCATTGTCGCTGGCCGATGCGCGACTGTTTGATGCGGCGTCGAGCATGGGCGCCAGTCCGGCCAAGGCGTTTCGCAGCATCACCTGGCCGGCCACTCGCCAGGCTGTGTTTGCCGCATTCTGTCTGGTGTTCACCCTGACCATCACCGATTTCGGCGTGCCGGTGGTGGTCGGTGGCGACTATCAAGTGCTGGCGTTGGAGGCCTACAAAGCCGTGGTCGGCCAACAACAATTCGGTCGCGGCGCGTTGATCGGCATGGTGCTGTTGCTGCCGGCGCTGTTCAGCTTCGGTGTCGATGCCTGGCTGCGCCGCCGTCACGGTGACTCCATGAGCGGGCGGGCGCAGGTGTTCAAACCGGCGCCGTCGAAGCTGCGCGATGGCTGCTATCTGGCGATTGTTTTGCTGATCAGCGCCGCGTTGATTCTGGTGTTCGGCATGGCGGTGTTCTCCTCCTTGGTGAAATTCTGGCCGTACAACCTGTCGCTGTCGCTCAACCACTATCAGTTCAACGAAACCGCCGGCGGTGGCTGGCTGGCCTACAGCAACAGCCTGAAGATGGCCTTGGGCACGGCACTGATCGGCAGCGTGCTGATCTTCACCGGCGCTTACCTGATGGAGAAAACCCGCAGCCAACGCGGCCTCAATCTGGCCTTGCGCATGCTCAGCTTTGTGCCGATGGCGGTGCCGGGGCTGGTGCTCGGTCTGGGTTACGTCTTCTTCTTCAACCTCACCGGCAACCCGCTGCATGTGCTGTACGGGACGATGACGCTGCTGATTGTCTGCACCATTGCGCACTACCTGACCACTGCACAAATGACCGCGACCACTGCACTGCGTCAACTCGACGCCGAATTTGAAGCCGCTGCGTTGTCGCTGAAGGCGCCGCTGTATCGGCATTACTTGCGCGTCACCGTGCCGATCTGCCTGCCGGCGCTGCTCGACATAGTGCGCTACCTGTTCGTCTCGGCGATGACCACCGTGTCGGCAGCGATCTTCCTCTACAGCCCCGACACCATCCTCGCGGCGGTCGCGGTGCTGAACATGGATGACGCCGGCAACGTTGGCGGCGCGGCGGCGATGTCGACCCTGATTCTGTTCACCTCGGCGGGCGTGTCCCTGCTGCTGGCGTGGGCTTCGCGCGGCTTGCTGCGCCGTTCTCAAGCCTGGCGGCAAACCACGCCTGGTCACTGATTCACACCCTCAACTCAAAAGACAGGATACCGATCATGTTCAAGCCTATGGCCCTGGCCGCTGCTGTGCTCGCTACTTTCAGCCTGAATGCCTTCGCGGCAAAAACCGAGTTGACGGTGTACACCGCCCTCGAAGCCGAGCAACTGACCGCCTACAAAGCCGCGTTCGAAAAGGCCAACCCGGACGTCGAGATCAAATGGGTGCGTGATTCCACCGGGATCATCACCGCCAAACTGCTCGCCGAAAAGGCCCGTCCGCAGGCTGACGCGGTGTGGGGCCTGGCGGCTTCGAGCCTGGCGATCCTCGATCAGCAAGGCATGCTGCAAAGCTACGCGCCGAAGGATCTCGGCAAGATCGGCGCGAACTACCGCGACGCCGCCAACCCGCCAGCCTGGGTCGGTATGGACGTCTGGGCCGCAACGATTTGCTTCAACACCGTCGAAGCCGAGAAGCAGGGCCTGACTAAACCGGTGAGCTGGCAGGATCTGACCAAGCCTGAGTACAAAGGCAAGATCGTCATGCCGAACCCGGCGTCGTCCGGCACCGGTTTCCTCGACGTCAGCGCCTGGCTGCAAACCTTTGGCGAGAAGCAGGGCTGGGCGTACATGGACGGTCTGCACCAGAACATCGGCCAATACGTTCACTCCGGTTCCAAGCCTTGCAAACTGGCGGCGGCGGGGGAGTTCCCGATCGGGATTTCCTTTGAATACCCAGCCGTACAGCTGAAGCGTCAGGGCGCGCCACTCGACATCATCCTGCCGAAGGAAGGTCTGGGCTGGGAGATCGAAGCGACTGCGGTGATCAAAGGCACGCCGCATGAAGACGCGGCGAAGAAACTGGCTGACTTCTCGGCGAGTGCTGAGGCGATGGATCTGTACAAGGAGAACTTTGCTGTTCTTGCACAGCCAGGGATCGCCAAGCCGCAGACCGAATTGCCGGCGGATTATGAGCAACGCCTGATCAAGAACGACTTTGCCTGGGCCTCGAAGAATCGCGACGAGATCCTGACCGAGTGGCGCAAGCGCTATGACGGCAAGTCCGAGAAAGTCGTCGCCAAGTAAGATCTTTATCGACTGACAGGGCCCCTTCGCTGGCAAGCCAGCTCCCACAGTGATTCGTGGTGGACGCAGATTTTGTGAACACCTCTAAACCGTGTGGGAGCTGGCTTGCCAGCGATGACGGCCTCTCATTCAGAGCACCTCTAAATGACACAACACAAAGACCTGCTCATCGTCGGCGCCGGCATCCTCGGCCTGTCCCACGCCTACGCCGCCGCCAAACGTGGCCTCAAAGTCGCCGTCTTCGAACGCACCGCCACGCCGCTGGGCGCTTCGGTGCGCAACTTCGGCCAGGCGCTGGTCACCGGCCAGCCACCCGGCCAAATGCTCGAACTGGCCAAGGCCAGCCGCGAGATCTGGGGCGACTGGGCGCAACTCGCCGGCCTGCAAATCAAACGCAACGGCTCCTATTTGTTCGCCCGCACCGAAGCCGAAGAACACCTGCTCGAAGCCTTCTGCAACGGCCGCGCCGTGGAGCACGGTTACAACATTCAATTGCTGCGCGGCGCGGCACTGCGCGACTTGTACAAAGGCCAGTTCAGTCATCACCGCGCCGCCCTTCATGGCATCGACGATCAACAGCTGTACTCGCGCGAAGCGATTCCAGCGCTGATCGCTTACCTGCGCCGCGACCTCGGTGTCGAATTTCACTTCTCGACACTGGTGCGCGACGTCGAACCCGGGCGCCTGCACAGCACCGCCGGCAGCTTTACCGCCAGGCAGATCATCGTCTGCTCCGGCCACGACTATCAGACTCTGCTGGCCGAACCGATCGCGGCGCTCGACCCGCAAATCTGCCGCCTGCAAATGCTCCGCGCCAAACCGCAGATCGATCTGAATCTGCAACACGCCTTGCTCACCGGCCTCAGCTGCGTGCATTACGGCGCCTTCGCCGATCTGCCGGAAGCGGCGGCGGTGCAGGCGCAAATCCTCCGCGAACAACCGCACCTGCACGACAACGGCATCCACCTGTTGATCAGCCCGACGCCCTACGGCGAACTGATCATCGGCGACTCGCACCATTACGGCAGCGACCCTTCACCGTTCAACGCCGAGCAAGTGGATAACTGGATGATCGAGTTGGCCGAGCAGACGCTGGGCTGCAAGGTGCAAGTGGTCGAGCGCTGGCAGGGCGTCTATGGTTCTCGGGGGCCGGGGCCGTTTTCGTTGCTGCGCCCGGCAGCGGGATTGAGTGTGGCGCTGATGCACACCGGCGTCGGCATGAGCGTCGGCCCGGCGCTGGCTGAACGCAACGTTGCACAGTTGCTGGAGGAAATTTGATGACAGGTCACGAGCAAGTCGTTGCCCGCGTATTCGGGTTGTATGAACGCTTTGGCACTCACGATTACATCGGCGAACCGGTGTCGCAGATCGAGCACATGTCCCAGGCTGCCGAACTGGCGATCGCCGAGGGCTTTGATGATGAAGTGGTGCTCGCGGCGTTCTTCCATGACATCGGCCATCTGTGTGCCGAGGGCGCAGAGAACATGGGCGGGTATGGCGTGGTCAGCCATGAACGGCTGGGCGCGGATTATTTGCGTGAGGCCGGTTTCAGCGAGCGCATGGCGCGGCTGGTGGAATATCACGTGCAGGCCAAGCGGTATCTGACGTTGCGTGAGCCGGGGTATTTTGATCGGCTGAGTGAGGCGAGCCGGCGGACGCTGGCGTATCAGGGCGGGGTGATGACCGAGGCTGAGGCGGACGTGTTTGAGCGCGATCCGTTGTGTGCGGTGAGTTTGCGGATGCGCCAGTGGGATGAGCTGGCGAAGGAGAGGGCGGTGCCGGTGATTGATCTGGCGGTGCTGAAGCGCAAGGCTGAGGTTTTGTTGTCGGCCGGGTGATTGCGACCCTCACCCCAGCCCTCTCCCAGAGGGAGAGGGAGCCGACCGTGTTGTTCTTGGGCCATACATCGACCTGAGATATCCAGTCGAACTCAGGTTTGAAAAGCATGAAGATCGGCTCCCTTCCCCCTCTACCCCTTGGGGGAGAGGGCTGGGGTGAGGGGGTAGCGATCTAAAGCTCCAGCACCCGATCAACCAACCCCTCAATCTGCTCCTGCCTTTCCCCCTGATTCAACTTCGCCTGCGGATTCAACGACGACCACTGCGGATGCGCCCGCGCCTTGTTCAGCGCCTCGGGCAATTTGCCCTCACGCCAGGTTTTATCCTGCGGCGTCGCCACCTGAACCGCATCCATCGCCGCATGCCCACGCTGATCCAGCGCCAATACCAACTGCCGCTGGCGCAACGCCAACAGCCGCAACACCCCGTCATCCACCGTCAGCTCGCGCTGGCCTTTGATCTTGCCCAGCAACCGGCTGCCATAACTGCGCGCCGTCTGCAGCGCACCACCGGCAATCGCCCCCGCCAGCGCCGCCGCACCAAGGGTAATCCCGCCAACCAGCAAATCCACACCCGCCCCCGCAGCCGCACCGGCAGCAATACCGCCGCCCACTCGCACACCGAGTTGCTTCAAGGTTTCCGGGTTGAACAGATCATCACCCCAGCGCCCATCCAGCAACGGCAAATCACTCGCCGCCGCATCCTGCGGACGAAACGCATACAGCTTGAGCAGCGCCTCCACACACTTCTGCTCACGCTGGCGCACAGCCTTGCGCAGTTCACTGATCGCTTGCTGTTCCTGCTCGGCTTCGCTGACCACACTACGCCGACAAGCCGCGCAATCGATCAGCAACTCAGCAATCAACCGCGCCGCACTTTGCTGCCGCGCGAGGCGCTGAGCCTGTTGATCAGCAATCAAGCGTTCCAGTTGCGGACGGGCATTTTCCAGCAGCAGCGCCAGACTTTCATACAGGCGCCGTTCGCCATCTTCCGGCGGCGCGACACTGTCGAAACGCACCAGCGCATGCAGCCCGAGCCGCGCCAACGCCTCACGCCAGTCCGGTTCACGATGGTTGGCGCTGCTGACGAAATTCAGCACCGGCAGCAACGGTTTGCCGCAACTGGCGAGCACTTCCAGTTCATCGCGGTACTTGGCCAGCACCGGTTCGCGTGCATCGATCACATACAAACCGGCGTCGGAAGCGAGCAGTTGCCGCAGCACTTTGGCTTCTTGCTCAAAGCGCTGGCGTGCCTCGCTGCCGTCGAGAAACCGCGCCAGTCGCGCCGGGCCATCAAGGCGTTCGCCGGGGCGTTCCAGACGTTCGAGAAAGTCGAGCAGGGCGATGGCGTCTTCTAGCCCCGGCGTGTCGTAGAGATCGAGCAACGGCTCGCCGTCCACCGACAACCGCGCACCCTCGACATGCCGCGTGGTGCTCGGGCGATGGGACACTTCGCCGAAGCCGACATCGCGGGTCAGCGTGCGCAGCAGCGAGGTCTTGCCAACGTTTGTGTGGCCGACCACTGCAAGTTTCAGCGGCGCTTTCCAGGCATCAGTCATGGCCAGTCTCCAGCCAGTTCAACGGCGCGCAATCGGCGAACGGCAACTCCAGTTGTTGCAGCGCTATGTGCCAGTCGCCGAGGCGTTCGGCGTCCAGCGCTTCGCCGGGCGGCGCTTGCAGCAGCCAGACGCGGGTTTCCCCGGCATTGCGCGCCAGTTCTGCGATCAACGCGAGGCTGCCGCGATCCGGCGAGCGCCGTGGGTCGCAGGCAATTGCCAGACGTGCCGGCGGAAAGCGACTGAGTTGTTCGAGCAGTTTGTGGCGCGATTCGCGGCTGTCGAGGATGCCGGCATTGCTGACGTTTTTCGGCAGCGCGGGCGGCCATGGGCGTTGTTCGTCGAGTTCAATCGCGACCACCAACGCGCCTTCGCTAACCAGTTCGCCAACGCCGCTTTCGACACGGTGCAATTGCGCAGGCTCCGGGTCGTTGACGCCGAGGCGTTCGCTGGTCGGCATCAGGCGTTCACGCAATTGCGCGTAGCCGGGCAGGTTCAGTTCCAGACGCAAGCGATCACGTCCACGCTTCCAGCGCCAACGGCAGAACAGCATCAGCAGCAGGCGGGGGAGCACGCCATAGATCAGCACCGCGCCGACCAGCCATATCGCCCACATCTGGCGAACCAGGACGCGGTTGTAATCGGTGTCCAGCGTCACGCGGATCATGTCCACGCTCGGCGCACTCCAGCCCAGCGCATGGGGAATAACCGTCAACGCATCAGTCAGTGCCGCAAAAAAGTCTGCGCCCAGCAGCGTGCTTTCCCAGATGAAGTCATATTGCCGAGTGGCCATCATCAATATCAGCGTGCTTAGCGCGCTGAACATGATCAGCAGCCACAGGCCATTGACCAGCGTGCCAATCGCCCAACGATTGAGTTTGTGGCGTTGCAGCAAGACCAGCAATGCGGGGGGCAACTGCGCGGCTTTGGCGTCCCGGGCAAATTTTTCGCTGAGCCACAGCCACAGGCGGCCGAGCGCAGCAGCATGTTCGCCAGCGAATAGCAGGCCGAATGCCCAGCTCAGCAGCAGGATCAGATTGACCCCGAGCAAGGTGCCCAGCGCCCAGAAAATGTTCACCGCTCGCGTACCGTCGCCGAGCGCAGAAAATGCCATGCCAGCCCCGGTGACGCAGGCCAGAAGCGCCATCAGCACCAGCGCCAGGCGCGCGCCTTGCAGCCAGTGTTTGAGAGCTGCGGTCAGCCCGTCACGCTCGGCCAGCCACAACGCCCGGCGCTGAATACGGCTCGGCAGATCACCGCCGGAGGTGCGCGCCAGTCGGTTGGCTTCAAGATCATCCAGGGGACCGGCATGTTCTTCGCGCAGCCGCACGGTCTCGGTGAGCCAGAGGTTTTGCAGTGGAGTCAGTTCAGTCACGCGGCATCCCGTCGCTCAATTGAGCGCTGAGCATAACCGCTGTGGCGCTTATCGGGGTAAGCGCGGCTCTGGTATCCTCGCCGGCATGACTAAATCACTTCCCCTCAGCCTGATCGCAGCCCTCGGTGAAAACCGCGTGATCGGCGTCGACAACAGCATGCCCTGGCACCTGCCGGGGGACTTCAAATACTTCAAGGCCACGACCTTGGGCAAGCCGATCATCATGGGTCGCAAGACCTGGGATTCGCTTGGTCGACCATTGCCGGGGCGCCTGAATATCGTCGTTAGCCGTCAGGCCGATCTGGTGCTGGAAGGTGCGGAAGTCTATCCGTCGCTGGAAGCAGCCGTGGTTCGCGCCGAAGAGTGGGCGAAAGCGCAGGGCGTCGATGAGCTGATGCTGATTGGCGGCGCGCAGCTGTATGCGCAAGGGCTGGAGCAGGCGGATCGTCTGTATCTGACGCGCGTGGCGTTGAGCCCGGAAGGGGATGCGTGGTTTCCGGAGTTTGATTTGAACGACTGGAAACTGGTGTCGAACGTGCCGAATCCAGCTGAGGGCGACAAACCTGCCTACAACTTCGAAGTCTGGGAGCGCACATAGATCGTTCCCGCGCTCTGCGTGGGAATGCCTCAACGGACGCTCTGCGTCCAGGTGACGCGGAGCGTCACGGGCTGCGTTCCCACGCTGAGCGTGGGAACGATCATCTTGGCTTAAGCCTGAGCCAACTCCGCATGCTCATCGGCATCCAGCAGCGCTTTATCGGTCTGCTGCATCACCTGACTGGTAATCGCGCCAGCGGTGATCGAACCACTCACGTTTAACGCCGTACGCCCCATATCAATCAGCGGCTCGACCGAGATCAGCAACGCCACCAGTGACACCGGCAAGCCCATCGCCGGCAGCACGATCAGTGCCGCGAACGTCGCGCCGCCACCGACACCGGCCACACCGGCCGAACTCAACGTCACAATCGCCACCAACGTCGCGATCCACAGCGGATCCAGCGGGTTGATGCCCACGGTCGGCGCAACCATCACCGCCAACATCGCCGGGTACAAGCCCGCGCAACCGTTCTGGCCGATGGTCGCACCGAACGATGCGGCAAAACTCGCCACCGATTGCGGAATGCCCAGGCGACGGGTCTGCGCTTCAATGCTCAGCGGAATGCTTGCCGCGCTGGAACGGCTGGTGAACGCGAACGTCAGCACCGGCCAGATCTTGCGGAAGAAACGCAGCGGGTTGATCCCGGCCGCCGACACCAGCAAGCCATGAACCACGAACATCAGGCCCAGACCGAGGTACGAGACCACGACGAAACTGCCGAGCTTGATGATGTCCTGCAGGTTGGAACCGGCGACCACTTTGGTCATCAGCGCCAGCACGCCGTACGGGGTCAGCTTCATCACCAGGCGCACCAGACGCATCACCCAGGCTTGCAGGGTGTCGATGGCGTTGATCACTTTCTGACCTTTCTCGACGTCATCCTTGAGCAGTTGCAGTGCAGCAACCCCGAGGAATGCAGCGAAAATCACCACGCTGATGATCGAGGTCGGCTTGGCCCGCGCCAGATCGGCAAACGGGTTCTGCGGGATGAACGACAGCAGCAGTTGCGGCACATTGAGGTCGGCGACCTTGCCGGCGTAGTCAGTCTGAATGGTTTGCAGACGGGCCATTTCCTGCGTGCCAGCGACCAGACCTTCGGCGGTGAGGCCGAACAGGTTGGTCAGGCCGATGCCGATCAGCGCCGCAATCGCGGTGGTGAACAGCAGCGTGCCGATGGTCAGGAAGCTGATCTTGCCCAACGACGAGGCGTTGTGCAGGCGCGCCACGGCGCTGAGGATCGAGGCGAACACCAGCGGGATGACGATCATTTGCAGCAACTGCACGTAACCGTTGCCGACCAGATCGAACCAGCCGATCGAGGCTTTCAGCACCGGGTTGCCGGCACCGTAAACGGTGTGCAGGGCCACGCCGAACGCAACGCCCATCGCCAGTGCGAGCAGGACTTTTTTCGCCAGGCTCCAGGTGGTGTGGCGGGTTTGTGCCAGACCGAAGAGCAAGGCGAGGAACACCAGCAGGTTGAGAATCAACGGTAGGTTCATGAGAACTCCAGGAAAGACTTTGCCAACAGCCTTCCGGGGCTGCTGCGAACCGGCAAGCCTAACAGTTTGATTTGCAATGATTTAATACCGAAATGGCAGGTTGTCCGTCGTTTTTGGAATAAGCGCGTGTCGCTCTCGGCAATGCATCTGGCGCAAATAGCGGCGCGGGCGGTCGCTGACAGACGAGGACTGTCACACTTATTTGTTAGCGTCGATCTCTTTGAATCAGGGAGAAGAGGCTTATGAAGTTCGCACCGAAATTTCTGGCTGTCGCACTGACGGTGGGCATGGGTCTGGCGACTCAGGCCTTTGCCACCGACCTGAAACACTGGCCGGTGGATCAGGCCAAGGCGCTGGACGCGATGATCGCCGCCAATGCCAACAAAGGTAACTACGCGGTGTTCGACATGGACAACACCAGTTACCGCTACGACCTCGAAGAGTCCTTGTTGCCGTTCATGGAAAACAAGGGCCTGATCACCCGCGACAAACTCGACCCTTCCCTGAAACTGATGCCGTTCAAGGACACCGCCGACCACAAGGAAAGCCTGTTCAGTTACTACTATCGCCTCTGCGAAGTCGACGACATGGTCTGCTACCCGTGGGTGGCACAGGTGTTCTCCGGTTTCACCCTCAAAGAGCTGAAGGGCTACGTCGATGAGCTGATGGCTTCGGGCAAACCGGTGCCGGCGACGTATTACGAAGGCGATGTGGTCAAGAACCTCGACGTGCAGCCGCCGAAAATCTTCACCGGCCAGGTTGAGCTGTACAACAAGCTGATGGAAAACGGCATCGAGGTTTACGTGATGACCGCTGCTTCCGAGGAACTGGTGCGCATGGTCGCGGCGGATCCGAAGTACGGCTACAACGTCAAACCGCAGAACGTCATTGGCGTGACCACGCTGCTGAAGAACCGTGAAACCAACGAACTGACCACCGCGCGCAAGCAGATCACTGCCGGCAAATATGACGAGAAGGCCAACCTTGGGCTCGAACTGACGCCGTATCTGTGGACGCCGGCGACGTGGATGGCCGGCAAGCACGCAGCGATCCTCACCTACATCGATGAATGGAAAAAACCGGTATTGGTCGGTGGTGATACCCCGACCAGCGACGGTTACATGCTGTTCCACGATGTCGATGTGGCCAAGGGCGGGATTCACCTGTGGATCAACCGCAAAGACAAGTACATGACGCAGTTGAACGGCATGATGGCCAAGCACGCAGCGGCGCAGGCGAAAGAAGGGTTGCCGGTGACGGCGGACAAGAACTGGGTGATCGTCAAGCCGGAGGAGATTCAGTAAGCCGCAGAATCCCCTGTAGGAGCTGCCGAAGGCTGCGATCTTTGATCGTTCCCACGCTCTGCGTGGGAATGCAGCCCGTGACGCTCCGCGTCCCTTGAGACATTCCCACGCAGAGCGTGGGAACGATCAGCCCCCCACTTGGCGGGGCATATTTTGTTCGACGGTTAAGACTTACAGACCGTCGAGCATCGCTTTGTTACGCACAGCACCTTTGTCGGCACTGGTCGCCAACAGGGCGTAAGCCTTGAGGGCGGTGGTCACTTTGCGTGGACGGATCTCGACCGGTTTCCAGCCTTTCTTGTCCTGCTCGGCGCGGCGTGCCGCCAGTTCTTCGTCGCTGACCAACAGGTTGATCGAGCGGTTCGGAATGTCGATCAGCACTTTGTCGCCGTCCTGTACCAGACCGATCGCACCGCCGGCTGCAGCTTCTGGCGAAGCGTGACCGATGGACAGGCCCGACGTGCCGCCGGAGAAACGCCCGTCGGTGAGCAATGCGCAGGCTTTGCCCAGGCCTTTGGATTTCAGGTACGAGGTCGGGTAGAGCATTTCCTGCATGCCCGGGCCGCCTTTCGGGCCTTCGTAGCGAATGATGACGATGTCGCCAGCCTTCACTTCGTCAGCAAGAATGCCGCGCACGGCGCTGTCCTGGCTTTCGAAAATCTTCGCGTTGCCTTCGAAGACGTGGATCGATTCGTCGACACCGGCGGTTTTCACCACGCAACCGTCGAGGGCGATGTTGCCGTACAGCACGGCCAAACCACCTTCTTGCGAATAGGCGTGTTCGAAGCTACGGATGCAGCCGTTTTCACGGTCGTCATCCAGGGTTTCCCAACGGGTCGACTGGCTGAACGCCGTCTGCGTCGGGATACCGGCAGGGCCAGCCTTGAAGAAGTGATGCACTGCTTCATCGGTGGTCTGGGTGATGTCCCACTTGGCGATGGCTTCTTCCATGCTGCGACTGTGCACGGTCGGCAGGTCGGTGTGCAGCAGACCGCCACGGGCCAGCGAGCCGAGGATGCTGAAAATGCCGCCAGCGCGGTGCACGTCTTCCATGTGGTACTTCTGGATGTTCGGCGCGACTTTGCACAGCTGTGGAACGGTGCGCGAAAGACGGTCGATGTCGCGCAGGTCGAAATCGATCTCGGCTTCCTGGGCGGCCGCGAGCAAGTGCAGGATGGTGTTGGTCGAACCGCCCATGGCGATGTCGAGCATCATCGCGTTCTCGAACGCCTTGAAGTTGGCGATGTTGCGCGGCAATACCGACTCGTCGTTCTCGCCGTAGTAACGCTTGCACAGCTCGACGATGGTGCGGCCAGCCTGCAGGAACAGTTGCTCGCGGTCGCTGTGGGTGGCGAGGGTCGAACCGTTGCCCGGCAAGGCGAGGCCGAGCGCTTCGGTCAGGCAGTTCATCGAGTTGGCGGTGAACATGCCCGAGCATGAACCGCACGTCGGGCAGGCGCTGCGCTCGTACTCGGCAACTTTCTCGTCAGAAGCGCTTTCGTCGGCGGCGATCACCATGGCGTCGACGAGGTCGAGGCCGTGGGAAGCGAGTTTGGTCTTGCCGGCTTCCATCGGACCGCCGGAAACGAAGATCACCGGAATGTTCAGGCGCAAGGCAGCCATCAACATGCCCGGGGTGATCTTGTCGCAGTTGGAGATGCACACAATGGCGTCGGCGCAGTGGGCGTTGACCATGTACTCGACGGAGTCGGCGATGATCTCGCGGCTCGGCAGCGAGTACAGCATGCCGTCGTGACCCATGGCGATGCCGTCATCCACGGCGATGGTGTTGAATTCTTTCGCTACACCGCCAGCGCGTTCGATTTCGCGGGCGACCAGTTGCCCCAGATCCTTCAGGTGCACGTGGCCCGGTACGAACTGGGTGAACGAGTTGGCAATGGCGATGATCGGCTTTTTGAAGTCGTCATCTTTCATCCCGGTGGCGCGCCACAGTGCGCGGGCGCCGGCCATGTTGCGGCCGTGGGTGGATGTTTTCGAGCGGTAATCTGGCATGGAGCACTCCGGGCGGCTAATCAGGTACTAAATGGGAGTGAGCTTCTATTGACCTCTGGAACACTCAGAAATGGCCGTGTGTCCGTGAAGTTGCCGATGACGTTGCGGGATCGCCGCTGGTCTCAGCCTGAGCTCATAAACCCGCCGGGGGATGAATGGCGATGAATCAGCCGATTCTACACCGCTGGCGCCTGGAGGGAATGGCGCAAAGTGTTGTTCCAGCGCCGAGGGGGCGTGTGGGATGACGATCGGCAGGTTCAGTCCGCCCCCGGTTGCACAATGGCAGTGACCTGAAGGGTTCTGGTGCGCCGGCTGATCCGACTGTTCAGGGCCAGTGCCACGGCGCTGAGCAAGACAAAGCTGCAACCCAGTGTCGACTGGAGGTTGGCCGGGCTCAGACTGATCAGCGCGCTGATCAATCCACCGCAAATGAAAATGAGTGTGCTGCCTGCCGCAGCCGATGTACCGGCGATCTCCGGGAACAGCCCCATGGCCCGCGACGTGGCCGCCGGCCGGGCAATGGTGGTGCCGGCGGTGCAGACCAGCATCGGGATCAATACGGTGGCGGGTGACAGTTCGAACGTTGCACTCAGGCTCAGCATGACCAGCCCCGAGAGCAGGATCAGGCTAAGCCCGACGACGATTTGCTGGCCGGGCGTTATTCGGCGGCTGAGCACGGTGGCGATGATGCCACCGACTACGTAGGCAGCGCCGTAGATCAGCAATATCAGTGAGAAGTCATAGGCCGACAGTTGCAGCTGATCCATGAAGATCAGCGGCGAGATCACGATGAACGAGAAATGGCAGGCGAACGCGAAAGCCGATATCAGCCAGTGACCCACGAAATCAAAATCTCCCAGTACCCTTTGATAGGCCTTGAGGAAATGGCCCGGACGGTCACTGGCGGCCGGACGGCTGTTGTCGAGAAACAGCCAGGCCTTGAGCAGCACCGCTGCCGCCAGTGCGGTGAACACCCAGAAGCTGCCTCGCCAGCCGAGGCTGGCCTGCAGGAAGGTGCCAGCCAATGGCGATACCGAGATGAACAGCCCTGTGGCGGTCACCATCAGGATACGCAGGCGATCTCGCTCCTCGCCTTCGAACAGATCCTGCACCAGCGCCTGGGACAACACGAAACAGCCGCAACCCAAGGCCTGGATCAGCCTGAACCCGAGAAACAGTGTGTAGTCGCTGGTCAGCGCGCAGCCGAGGGCACCGAGCATTGAAATGCTCATGCCCACCAGCAGCAGGCCCTTGCGTCCGATCACGTCCGAGAGAGGCCCGATCAGTAATTGCGCGAAGGCAATGCCCACGGCGAACAGGCTGATGGACAGTGCAATGTCTGCCGGGCTGGTGCGAAAGTGCTCGGCCAGGGCCGGGAACGAGGGAAGCAGGACATCCAGCGGAAACACACCGAGCAAAACCATGGCCAATAGCAGGCTGATGGCCCCGCGCCGTTGACGGGAGCTGACCTGAGGTTTTCCTTCATTCATCGAGCAGTCCTGCCTTGGCGAAAAGCTTGCGGTTATTGGGCGTGGCGAAGAAACCGGCCTTTTTCAGTGCATCAACGGTGGCGATGGCCCCCGTTCTGGCGCGCAGACGTCTGGCTTGTGTGTCGGTCAGGCTGCCGAGAATTTCCTCGATGGCCCGTTCGTCGATGCCGTTGCTGCGCAGGCTCTGCTGCAACCAACGGGCATCCACTTCAAAGAACATCTCGATGACGATCAGCACGGTTCTGGCGGCGAAGGTGCGCTGGCGGCTGTTCAGTGTCAGCCACAGATAATGGAACACCTCGGCGAAAAATCGACTGTGGCGGGCCTCGTCAGCCAAGTGATCGCGCAACATGTCGTTGACCGTGGACACCAGACTGTCGCGGCACACATCGAGCAACTCCCGGGCAATGATGGTTTCCGAGACGAACCCAAGCAGAAACCACGCCAATGGCCGCTTGCTTTCAGGCGTACGGGCGATCAGTGCGTTCAGGCGGCTGATGCGCAACGGCATCACCGGACGTCCGGTAAAGCCATGCAAGTCAGCGATCTGTTCGGCGAGGCGATTGGAAAACAGCGCGTGATAGCCCTCGTCTGTGTAGAGCTGGAGCGCGGCGGTTTTCATGCGTACCGGCACGAAGACCGATAGCTCACCGTGGACGATAACCTCGACGGCGCGATTGACGATGCGGTGCTCGAGCAGCGTCGTGTAGTCGAGAAAATGCACCAGATGACTGGCTGTCAGGCGATGGGTAACGGCGCGACCTGCCGCGACGATCGCCGGGTGTGCCAGGTACGGCAGGAACGCGGGTGGAAACCAGTGACGAGTGAGCAACTGTTGCTGGACGTCATCGGCTAGCTGATAGTCGTGCGGGCTCCTGCGTACCGAGGCGCGACTGTTCCAGTCACCGAGTGTAAAGCGCAATGCCCAGGAAACCGGCGCTTCGTCCTGAGCATCATCAAGGGCGCTCATGTTTGCGGCCCTCGCAGCAG
Source organism: Pseudomonas sp. (assembly GCF_049300855.1). Taxonomy (GTDB): domain Bacteria; phylum Pseudomonadota; class Gammaproteobacteria; order Pseudomonadales; family Pseudomonadaceae; genus Aquipseudomonas. The sequence continues at coordinate 225,820 of NZ_JBAQKH010000054.1, forward strand.
ATCCTGAATCTCCTGACACATTGCCTGGCCGTCACTTTCGCCACAGCCGACAAAAAACAGCGGTTGCTCGGCCGTGCCTTCGATGCTCAGCAGGGCCTCGACCTGATCGTCAGTGAATGCGCCGGTCAGCCAGGTATTGAGGCCCAACGCTGTCGCGATCAACTGGAAGGATTGCGACAGATGACCGGCCTCGACGAAGGCCATGCGGTAGGCGCGCGAGTGTTCATATTTCCACCATAACCGGTCGAACCGGGCGGTGATGAACAACCCCAGCGGCAGGTTGTTGATGAAATGCTGCCCGCCGAGTAACTGCCCCAGCGGCGCTTGCGGCCACGCATTCACCCGTGTCAGGACATGTTCGGCAGGGTGATACGCATAAACGCCCGGTTCCAGACCGTCGATATGCTGTGCCAGCAGAAAACATTCGCAAGCGTTGAGCCCGCCGCCTGAGGGGCTGCTGCGGCGCGCGTCGAGACCTTCGGCAATGCCGTCTTGCGCGTTGTCGCGTTCTTGCAGATAACCGAATGACAGGTACAACAACGTACTGACGTCGTCGAGCGAAAGGGCGCGGCCGGTAAAGGAGCGACAGGTTTTGCGCCGGGTCAGGGCGTCAGTCAGCTTGTCGTGAGACGGTGCGGTGGCTGTGGGCAATGCGATGCGCGAAGTCGCGTCGATGATCGCGCGCCCGGCGCAGGGTGCGGGTTTGGCTAAAACCTCACTGCAGTGGTCCAGATATTGTCTCGACCACTCATCAATATTGTGCGGAATATGTTCGCAGGGAATGTTTTGCGTGCCAATGTGATAAATCTTCGATAACTCGTCCCAGCCCCATTCAATAGAGTCTTGTTTTGAAATACTCAGGATTCCGGCGTTGAGCAGTTGTATGTCTATATTGTTGCGACTATCGAACAAGTCGGGATTGTTGATGAGTTGGCTTAGTCTCAGTGAGTAGTCAAGCTCAAGTTCATATTGAATGTGATCTTTATAATTCCAGACGATAGGCGCGGGTGTGCGCGGCAATATAAATAAATAAGGGTTGATGTGCATGTTTTGGAAGACTCTGGTAGAAGGTCGTAAAGACGCCGGGTTGCCGGCACCACCCGGCGTCTAGACTCGCTTAGCGGGCTTTAGGGGCTACCAGAAAAGCCAGGTTTGCCATTTTGTTGCCTTCCATAGAGATAACTTTCATGACGTGAACTCCTTGTTCATTGAATGGTAAATGCCACCTCGTGGTGACAGCTCAATAATAGTTTGTAATGGATTATTGGCAAGTGGATATTAAGTAGGAATATTCCAGTAATTTTGTCGGACTCATCTTTGGCTTGTACCGAAGTTGTGAGACTAATGGCAATAATTAACGGGCGTGAAGAAATTTCCTGCACTTCAATGGGAAGGCAAGTGTAGGAAGCTCGGTGTGGAAAGGGTGACAGCAGGGCGCCAATGACCGCGCGCAAAGCAAACGGGGAGCCGCTGGGCTCCCCGTCACACGGTTGTCAGCTGTTAGGCAGCAGACGGCAGGTGATGCTTTTGATGTAGCGGGTTTCCGCGATGGCCGGATGCACTGGATGGTCCGGGCCCTGACCGCCACGCTCGAGCATCTGGATGTTGCGATCCAGGTGACGGGCGCTGGTCAGCAGGATGTTCTGCAGGTCGTCTTCCGGCAGGTGCATCGAGCACGACGCGCTGACCAGGATGCCGTCCTTGTTGAGCAGACGCATGGCTTGCTCGTTCAGGCGACGGTAGGCGCCTTCACCGTTTTTCATGTCTTTCTTGCGCTTGATGAACGCTGGCGGATCGGCCACGATCACGTCGAAACGCTCTTCGCTGGCTTTCAGTTCTTTCAGCGCTTCGAAGACGTCGCCTTCGATGCAGGTCATCTTGTCGGCGAAACCGTTCAGCGCAGCGTTGCGCTCAACACCGTCGAGGGCGAAGGCTGACGCATCGACACAGAACACTTCGCTGGCGCCGAATGCGGCAGCCTGCACACCCCAACCACCGATGTAGCTGTAGAGGTCGAGGACGCGTTTACCTTTGGCGTACGGCGCCAGGCGTGCGCGGTTCATGCGGTGGTCGTAGAACCAGCCGGTTTTCTGGCCTTGAATGACCGGGGCTTCGAACTTCACGCCGTTCTCCTCCAGCGCTACCCACTCCGGCACCAGGCCGAACACGGTTTCGACGTAGCGGTTGAGGCCTTCGGCATCACGCGCAGCAGAATCGTTCTTGAACAGAATGCCGCTTGGCTTGAGCACTTGGGTCAGCGCGGCGATCACGTCATCTTTGTGCGCTTCCATGGTCGCCGAGGCGATCTGCACCACCAGGATGTCGCCGAAACGGTCAACCACCAGGCCCGGCAGCAGGTCGGAATCACCGTAGACCAGGCGATAAAACGGCTTGTCGAACAGGCGCTCGCGCAGCGACAGGGCAACGTTCAGACGGTGCACCAGCAGCGACTTGTCCAGTTGCACTTTAATGTCGCGCGACACCAGACGGGCGCAGATCAGGTTGTTCGGGCTCATCGCCACGATGCCCAGCGGTTTGCCGCCGGCTGCTTCGAGGATCGCCTGGTCGCCGGCCTTGAAGCCGTGCAATGGGGTGGCGGCCACATCGATTTCGTTGCTGTAGACCCACAAGTGGCCGTTGCGCAGGCGACGGTCGGCGTTGGCTTTGAGGCGCAGGCTAGGCAGGGACATGACGTCGCTCCGGAAAAAAGAGCGGGAGTATAGCGTGTTGGGGCTGGTGCCGGGATTGGAGAGCGATGAAACGCTGACGACGCCTTCGCGAGCAAGTCGAATCGTCGCACCGTCGCTCCCACAGGGGATTTGTGACGGACACAAGGCCAGTGTGGGAGCGACGATGCGACGATGCGACGATTCGACTTGCTCGCGAAGCGGTTTTGACTTCTACGCCAACAGTGCGTCGATCAGCTCTTTGTTGAACGCCGGAATGTCATCCGGCTGGCGGCTGCTGATCAAGTGACCGTCCTTGACCACCTCTTTATCGACCCAGTTGGCCCCGGCATTGACCAAATCATCCTTGAGCGTTTTGTAACTGGTCATGGTCTTGCCGTTGACCAGCCCCGCCGAGATCAGTAACCAGCCACCATGACAGATCACTGCGATCGGCTTGCCGGCCGAGGCGCCGGTCTTGACCAGGTGCTGGGCATCCTGATCGATACGGATGGTGTCGGAGTTCTGCACGCCGCCCGGCAGGACGATCGCGTCGTACTGCTCGCTGCTGGCGCTCTGGAAAGTCTGGTCGACCGTGAAATCGTCTGCCGGTTTGTCGTGGTTCCAGCCTTTGACCTTGCCTGCTTCAGCCGAAAGGATGTCGACTTGGGCACCAGCCTGTTCCAGGGCCTGCTTGGGACCTGTCAATTCAACCTGTTCGAAACCATCGGTTACCAAAAAAGCGACGCGCTTGCCATTGAGTGAGGTGGCCATCGATAAGCTCCTGAGTCTGCGGGAATTTACTGGCGCAGCAGACAGAAATTGTCCGTCGCGCCTTACAAAATCCGAAGCCTGAGCTTGAATGAAAGTTCCTGCGATGTGCCCATCGGTGTGTCGCCCTGCGGTTTCAACGGTTAGAATCGCCGCCTGTCCCTGAGTGTGTACTTATGTCCCAAGAGCTGACCACCGAACAGATTCAACAATCGCTGCAAGGCATCAGTGTGCCTGCGCAACCGCAGATCATGGTGGATCTGCAAATGGAGCAGTACATGCCCGACCCGGACCTGGAGGTGATCGCCAAGCTGATCGCTCAGGATCCTGGCCTGTCCGGCTCGCTGCTGAAAATCGTCAACTCGCCGTATTACGGCTTGAGCAACAAGATCACCTCGATTCAGCGCGCGGTGAACCTGTTGGGTAGCCGTTCGATCATCAACCTGATCAACGCGCAGTCGATCAAGGGCGAGATGAACGACGACACCATCGTCACCCTCAACCGTTTCTGGGACACCGCCCAGGACGTGGCGATGACGTGCCTGACACTGGCCAAGCGCATCGGTACTCAGGCGGGCGACGAGGCATATGCCTTGGGCCTGTTCCACGATTGCGGCGTGCCGCTGATGCTGCAGCGGTTCCCCAATTACATGTCGGTGCTGGAAAAGGCGTACGCCAACGCCAGCGCTGAATGCCGGGTCGTCGATACCGAGAACAGCGAGTTCAACACCAACCATGCGGTGGTCGGTTACTACACCGCCAAGTCCTGGCGGCTGCCGGAGCATGTCAGTGCGGCCATCGCCAATCACCATAATGCCCTGGCGATCTTCAGCGATGAGTCGTCGCGCAACAGTCAGCTGAAAAACCTGCTGGCGATCCTGAAAATGGCCGAACACATTTGTGCTTCGTATCGCGTGCTGGGTAACCAGACCGAAGATTTCGAATGGAACGCCGTCGGCCCGCTGGTACTCGACTATGTAGGGCTGTCGGATTACGACTTCGAAACCCTTAAACAAACGATCCGCGACCTCGGCGCGCATTGATCCGAGGACGCCATGCCTGAACTGCCGGAAGTCGAAACCACCCGTCGCGGGATTGCTCCGCACCTGGAAGGCCAGCGAGTCAGCCGGGTCATCGTGCGCGATCGGCGGCTGCGCTGGCCGATTCCCGAAGACCTCGATGTGCGCCTGTCAGGGCAGCGCATCGTGCTGGTCGAACGGCGCGCCAAGTATCTGTTGATCAATGCCGAGGTGGGCACGTTGATCAGTCATTTGGGCATGTCGGGCAATTTGCGTCTGGTCGAAGTCGGTTTGCCGGCGCTCAAGCATGAACATGTCGATATCGAACTGGAGTCGGGGCTGGCGCTGCGTTACACCGACCCACGACGGTTCGGCGCGATGCTGTGGAGCAATGATCCGCTCAATCATGAATTGCTGATTCGCCTTGGCCCGGAGCCGCTGACCGATCTGTTCGATGGTGAGCGCCTGTTCCAGCTGTCGCGCGGGCGCTCGATGGCGGTCAAGCCGTTCATCATGGATAACGCGGTGGTGGTCGGGGTCGGCAATATCTATGCGACCGAAGCGTTGTTTGCCGCCGGAATCGATCCGCGCCGCGAGGCCGGAGGGATTTCCCGGGGGCGCTATCTGAAGCTGGCGATCGAGATCAAACGTATTCTGGCCGCCGCCATTGAGCGCGGTGGTACCACGTTGCGTGATTTCATCGGTGGTGACGGCCAGCCGGGCTATTTCCAGCAGGAACTGTTTGTTTATGGCCGTGGCGGCGAACATTGCAAGGTCTGCGGCACCGGGCTGCGTGAAGTGAAGCTGGGGCAGCGCGCCAGTGTGTTCTGCCCGCGCTGTCAGAGCTGAGGCAAAAAGCTGAAAAGGTCCTACGGTCTATAGTGAGTTGTCTCACTGTTCAGCCCGAAGGATCGTGCCATGAAGTCCTTGCAAGTCCTCGTTGTTGCGCTGCTGCTGTGTTCCAGTCTGGCTGTTCAGGCCACGGAAAATGGCAGCGGTGATCCGCGCTACACCATCCAGAATCCCCCGGCCTACGCGATGATCGGCGATTTGCTGATTGCCCGACCTCTATTGGTGGTGGCGACGGTGATCGGTGCGGGAGCGTTTGTCGTGTCGTTGCCGTTTACCGCGCTGGGTGGCGGGATCGGCGATGCGGGGCAAGCGCTGGTGGTGGATCCGGCGAAGGCAGCGTTTGTGCGGTGTCTGGGGTGTATCGGGGAGGGGTTTGAGCAGCGTGAGTGAGCTGGTCAGGGTTTTGCTGTGTGGCTGATGGCCCTTTCGCGAGCAAGCTCGCTCCCACATTGGAATGCATTTCAAATGTGGGAGCGAGCTTGCTCGCGAAGAGGCCCGAAAGAGCGCTACAAATCCGGCGGATCAGGCCTTGCCGGTGATGATGCGGTACTTTTCCATCAACTGTTCTTCAGTCTCCGGATGCGCCTCGTCCAGTGGAATGCAATCCACCGGGCAGACCTGCTGGCACTGCGGTTCGTCGTAGTGGCCGACGCACTGTGTGCACAGGTTCGGGTCGATCACGTAGATCTCTTCGCCTTGGGAAATGGCGGCGTTCGGGCACTCGGGTTCGCAGACGTCGCAGTTGATGCAATCGTCGGTGATGATCAGGGACATGCTAACTCCAGCCGGGGCGGCAGGCCCGGGCGCTATAAACCAATGCGCGCAATTGTGCCGCATTGGCGCCCGCAGTGCACGCGGGCGCCGTTTGAACGGTCGTTACTTCTTGAAGCGCAGAGTCAGCGCGTCAGCCACGGCCGGGTGAACGAACTTGCTGATATCGCCGCCCAGCGCGGCAATTTCCCGCACCAGCGTCGAGGAAATGAACGAATAACGCTCGGATGGGGTGAGAAACAGGCTCTCGACATCCGGGGCCAACTGGCGGTTCATGTTGGCCAGCTGGAATTCGTATTCGAAGTCCGACACCGCGCGCAGACCACGCAGGAACACATTGGCGTTCTGCTCTTTGGCAAAATGCGCCAGCAGCGTCGAAAAGCCGACCACTTCGACGTTCGGCAGGTGTTTGGTGACCTCGCGAGCCAGTTCGACCCGTTGTTCCAGCGGGAACAGCGGGTTTTTCTTCGGGCTGGCAGCGACCGCAATAATCACGTGATCGAACAGGCGCGAGGCGCGTTCGACCAGATCGCCATGGCCCTTGGTAATAGGGTCGAAGGTACCTGGGTACAACACTCGGTTCATCGCGTCGTCCTGGCGGGAGTCCGTTGGGGAGTCGGATGGTATCGCAGCCGTCCCGGTCGGCCAAGTCGCCTGTTGGGTAAGAAAGCACTATAGACGACGCGAATAATCGGTTTTTTCACGGGTTTCTCAGTCGATCGGCGAGGGCAGTCGCCAATTGCGCCGTCAGACCATACACCGACAACTGCGGGTTGGCGCCGATGCTGGTGGGGAATAGCGAGCCATCGTGAATCGACAGATTCGCCAATTGATGATGGCGGCCGAGGCTGTCGGTGACGGCATTTTTCGGCTCTTCGCCCATCGCGCAACCGCCCATGACGTGGGCGCTGCCCAAGCGTGTGCGATACAACTCAAGGCTCAAACCGTCGATCTGCGTGCGCGCTTCAGCCAGGGTTTTCACGTAATGCGCGTCGGCGTGCATCGGCATCACCGATTTCGCGCCGCCGGCGAACTGGATTTCGGCCATGACGTGAAAGGCCCGGCGCAGGCCTTCCCAGGCGTAGGGTGAAACCTGATAGTCGAGCACCGGCGAACCATCGCCACGTAATTCGACTGCGCCACCGGTGCTGTCCGGGTGAAAACCGTCGCGCAGCAAGGCCAGCATGGCGTGGGTGTGCGGCAGGTCAGCCATGTGTTGCGCACTTTCTTCACCAATGCCACCGAGCAGCGTGGCCGCCAGCGCCGGGTGCAGCGGCGGCACTTCCAGTTTGAAAGCCATCGGCCCGGTGGTGCCGTCCTTCCACTGGAAATGGTCGGAATAGATCGACTGCGGCGCCCCGTAAAACGGGTTGATGACGTCGTCAAAGCGCGCGGCGGACATGTTCACCGGGTGCAGGAAGGTGCGTTTTCCCAGGTTTTTATGCGGGTCCGGGGCGTCCGAACGCAGCAACAGTGCCGGGCTGTTGATGCCACCGCCGGCCAGCACGTAATGCCGCGCCTTGACGGTGATGGTGCGCCCGGTCGGGGCAACGCAGCGTTCATCCATTGCCACGCAGTGCAGGCCGGTCACCTGATCGCCGTTGATCAGCAGTTTTTCTGCGCGGGCCAGATAGAGCAGCTCGCCACCCTTTTCCAGCGTCGCCGGAATGGTCGTGACCATCATCGATTGCTTGGCGTTGGTCGGGCAGCCCATGCCGCAGTAACCGAGGTTCCAGCAGCCGCGCACGTTGCGCGGGATCACGTGCCAGCTGTAGCCGAGTTGCTCACAGCCTTTGCGGATCACGTCGTTGTTGGCGTTGGGCGGCACCATCCACGGCGCAACGCCGAGGCGCTGTTCCATTTTTTCGAACCACGGCGCCATCTCGGCGGCACTGTGGCCTTTGACGTTGTGCTCCCTGGCCCAGTGTTCAAGCGTCGGTTCGGGCGTGCGAAAGCTCGATGTCCAGTTGATCAGCGTCGTGCCGCCGACCGCGCGCCCCTGCAGGATGGTGATCGCGCCGTCCTTGCTCATGCGACCGATGCCTTCCTGATAGAGGCTGCTGTAGGCCTTGTCTTCGAGCATTTTGAAGTCGGAGCTGGTTTTCAGCGGGCCTTCTTCGATCAGCAGGACTTTGTAGCCAGCGGCGCTGAGAATTTCAGCGGTGGTGCCACCGCCCGCGCCGCTGCCGATGATGGCCACGTCGGCTTCAAGGGTCAGGTCGTCGGTGAGTTGCGCGCCGTTGTAGGTTTTCCAGCCTCGGGCGAGGCCTTCGCGGAACGGGTCGGGTACGGGCATCGGTCAGGTTCTCTTTATTATTTTTGGATGCAAGGTGTGGCGGCTTGCCCCTGTGGGAGCGAGCCTGCTCGCGAACGGAGCTACGCCTATCTCAAACGGTAGGCGGGCCGGGATAACCGCAATGCGCCCACGACTCTGCGCGGGTGTACCAGGCCATCATCACCATCTGCTGCAACGAGCTATGCCCCATGCGCAGCAGGCTCAACGAGCTGTTTTCCCAGCGCTCGAGGAAATTGCGCATCGCCTCGGGGCTGGCATTTTCCCAACTGCCCCAGATCCCGGTGAGCGGTCCGCGTGTCACCGCCATGCCCAGCACGTCGAACAGTTGCCGGGTGAGCTTGAGCATTTCCGGCGACAGGTGATCGAGGCTGTAGTCCAGCGATTTCAGCGTGTCTTCAACTGAACTCGGCATTTGCTCGGCCGTCACGGCGCCGTCGAGCATTACCGGAATCAATGCGCGTAAAAACAGCAGATCGCCGTCACGCAGCGTGCTGAAACCATTGGCGGCAACGCTCGACGAGCAGCCACTGAGGCTGGCGCCGAGCCCGGCGGTGGCAAGAAACGCGGTGGCGCCGAGGCTGAATTTCAGCAGGCCACGGCGCGACAGGGCAGGTGTTTCGGTCAGGCTTGGGTGCATTGTTGTTATTACCCGGCGGTGACGAACGTTAGCGAATGAACAGCTTCTGGATCAGTCTCTGAATCGATTTGCCGTACGGCGGGTAAATCAGTTTGGCGGCGTTGAAGCGCTGTTTAATCAATACGCCCTTGGCCTTGCTGAACGTCAGAAAACCTTCGTGACCGTGGTAGTGACCCATGCCCGACGGGCCGATGCCACCGAACGGCATATCGTCCTGCGCCACATGCAGCAAGGTGTCGTTCAGGCACACGCCGCCAGAGTGGGTTTCGTGCAGCACGCGATTCTGTTCACGTTTGTCGTAGCCGAAGTAGTAAAGAGCCAGAGGACGTGGCCGCTGATTGATGTAAGCAAATGCCTGCTGCAAATCCTGATACGGCACGATCGGCAGCAACGGGCCGAAGATCTCGTCCTGCATCACGGTCATCTCGTCGCTGACATTCAACAACACACTGTGCGGCATGCGCCGCCCCTGGCCTTGCTCGAACAGCGGAATCAACAACGCGCCCTTGCTGGTCGCATCGCTGATGTAACCGTTGAGGCGCGCCAGTTGGCGTTCGTTGATGATCGCCGTGTAATCCGGATTGTCGGCGAGGCTCGGGTAAAAACTCTGCACGGCCTGGCGATAGGCTTCGACGAAAGCGCCGACGCGGTCTTCCGGTACCAACACGTAATCGGGCGCGACGCAGGTTTGTCCGGCGTTCAGGGTTTTACCGAAGGCGATACGCTCAGCGGCGTCCTTCAGCGGCACATCGCGGGAGACGATCGCCGGGGATTTGCCGCCCAGTTCCAGGGTGACGGGCGTAAGGTTTTCAGCTGCGGCGCGCATCACGTGCTTGCCGACGCTGGTCGAGCCGGTGAACAGCAGATGATCGAAGGGCAGGCGCGAGAAGGCCACGCCGACGTCAGCCTCGCCGAGCACCACGCAGACCAGGTCTTCGGGGAACACCCGCGCCAGCAATTGCTTGAGCAACATTCCGGTGGCCGGGGTCGATTCGCTGAGTTTGAGCATTACCCGATTGCCCGCTGCCAATGCCCCGACCAGCGGTCCGATGGCCAGATACAACGGATAATTCCACGGCACGATGACGCCGACCACGCCCAACGGCTGGTAAATCACCTTTGCCGAGGCGGGCTGGAAGGCGACGCCGACTTTGCGCCGCGAGGCTTTCATCCAGCGCTTGAGATGGCGGCTGGCGTAATGAATGCCATGCAGACTCGGCATCAATTCGGCGAGCAGGGTTTCGTCGGCACTGCGATGACTGAAATCCGCACTGATGGCCTCGATCAACGCCTGGCGCTCGCTGCTGAGCAAATCACGCAGGCTTTTCAGCCACTGCTGGCGCTGAGCGGCAGGCGGCATCGGGTTGGCGGCATACGCGGCGCGTTGCGCGGCGAACAACCGGTCGAGCGCTTCGAGTGGCTGTTGCAGCGTTTGCAGGTAAGCAATGTCGGCAGTCATCAAAGGCTCCGGTTTTATTGTAGTGAGGACTTTTTAGAGTCTATGCTCTATAAAGTCAAATGACTTCCTCGCGCAGCTTTGTTTTATCCATTTCCGGATAGGTCGTAAGATGCCAGTCACCGCACTCTGAATTAAAGCTCAAGCCATGGCCCCACGAATAAAAACCAGCGAGCGCATCGTTCAGAACAGTCTCGAGCTGTTCAATCAGCAGGGCGAGCGCAGCATCAGCACCAACCACATTGCGGCCCACATGGAGATTTCTCCGGGCAATTTGTACTACCACTTCCCGAACAAGCAGGCGATCATCGCCGTGCTGTTCAGTGAGTACGAAGCCTTGGTGGACAGCTTTCTGCGCCCGCCGCAGGGGCGCGCCGCGACGGTCGAAGACAAGCGTTTCTATCTCAAGGAACTGCTCTCGGCGATGTGGCGTTACCGCTTTCTGCACCGCGATCTCGAACACCTGCTCGACAGCGACGCCGAACTGGCCGCGCGTTATCGGCGCTTTTCCCAGCGCTGCGTGATTCAGGGCGCGGCGATCTACGAAGGTTTTGTCGCCGCCGGTATCCTGAAAATGGACCGTGTACAGATCGAATCCCTGACCCTCAATGCCTGGATCATCCTGACCTCGTGGGTACGCTTTCTGTGCACCACCCGCGAGAACTCCAATCACCTCAGTGAGCAGGCTGTTAAACGCGGCGTGTATCAAGTGCTGGTGCTGGAGGCCGGTTTTGTCACCGAGCAGGCGCGAGACGAGGTCAACGCGCTGTTCGACGAGTTCTACGTACCCTTGGCCCAGGCGCTCGAAGACGTAAAGTAACCATTCCCGTTGCAACTCCACAGGAGCTCGTTATGCCGATTGCGCAGTTGATCAGCCCGCCAGCACTGGATGCCCGCAAGGAACAGCCTGGGCTGGTGATTCTCGATTGTCGTTTTGCCCTCGAAGACCCGGATTACGGTCAGCGCAGCTACGCCGAAGGGCATATTGCCGGGGCAAGTTTCGCTGACCTTGAGCGTGACCTCAGCGGCAAAGTGGTCAAGGGCGTGACCGGGCGGCATCCATTGCCAGAGCCGGCGGCGCTGATCGAGCGCCTGCAAGCGTGGGGCATCAACGATGACAGCGACGTGGTTTTGTATGACGACGGTCCGGGTGCCTTCGCGGCGCGCGCATGGTGGTTGCTGGCGTGGCTGGGCAAGCGCGACGGCGTGTTTATTCTCGATGGCGGCCTCAAGGCCTGGCACGCGGCGGGTCTGCCGCTGAGTCTGGATGCGCCGACGATTATCCCGGGCAACTTCAATGGCCAGGCAGATATGAGCCTGCTGCTCAGCGCCGAGCAATTGCAGCAGCGCCTCGGCCAGCCGGCGCTGACGCTGATCGATGCCCGGGCGTTGCCGCGCTTCAAGGGGGAAGTGGAGCCGATTGATCCGGTGGCCGGGCATATTCCCGGCGCGCAATGCGCGGCGTTCACCGACAACCTGGGCGGTGACGGGCGATTCCTGCCGGCCGATCAGCTCAAGCAGCGTTTTGCGGCGAAGCTTGGCGAGCGCTCACCGGCGGATCTGGTGGCGTATTGCGGCTCCGGGGTGACGGCGTGTCATAACCTGTTTGCGCTGTGTCTGGCGGGTTATCCGTTGGGTTCGTTGTATGCCGGGTCGTGGAGTGAGTGGATCAACGAGCCGGCTCGCGGCATCGCCACCGGCGAATAACCAATACAAATCCCCCCACATTGGTTATGGGGTGTCTGAGGGAGTCTGTCGGGCACTGCGATACGCAGCGGGTCCTACGCCATAAGCCTGCTTGAACTGTCGGCTCAAATGGCTCTGGTCGGCGAAGCCCAATTGCGTGGCGACCTCCACTGGAAGACAGCCGTGCTGCAACAGCGCCCGCGCCTGGGCGATGCGTTGCTGCATCAGCCAAGTGTGTGGCGGCATGCCGGTCGCGCGGCGGAACACCCGGGCGAAGTGGAACGGCGACAGATTGACCGCCGCTGCGAGTTCTTCCAGCGATGGCGGCGCGGACAGTTGCGCGTGTAGCAATTCCTTGCCCAGCAACACCGCGCGGTGTTCCTTGCCGGCCCGACCGGGAACCGGCACTGCCGCGTGACGCTGCAACAGCAACAGCATCATTTCGCGCCACACCGTTTGCTGTTGCAGCGCACTGGCCGGGCTTTCCAGCAAACGGTGCAGTTGCGCAAACCCGTTGACCAGATCCGCATCGCGATACAGCGTGGCGCCGAACGCCGGCAGATTGCTGGTGGACAGTTCCAGTTCATCCAGCAGCGAAACGATCTGTGAAGTGTCGGGATAAAACGCCCGGTATAGCCAGCCGTCCTCGGTACCTTTGTGTCCGGTGTGCAGTTCATCCGGATTGATCAGCACCAACGTGCCGCTGCCGGCCAGATGTTCGGCGCCGCGATAACGGTAACGCTGGGCACCGGCCATGATCATGCCGATCACGAAGCCGTCGTGCACATGCGGGGCGAAACGCTGCTCGATGTAGCGCGCCGACAACAACTCGACCCCGGCCAGCGGCGCGGTTTGCCAGAAGCGGATCGACTCGCCCTGACCGCTCATGCGGGCACGCGGGCCAGCCATTGCGGGATGCGTCGCTCCAGGTAGTAACCGGGCTGACGCAGCGAGCCATCGACGAAGCCAACGTGCCCGCCGCGTGCCTGCAATTCAAATGCGGTCGAGGTCGACAGCTCACTGGCCGACGGCAAGCTGTGGGGGAACACGAACGGATCATCCGCGGCTTGAATGATCAGGGTTGGCGTGCGGATTTCGCCGAGGAAATAGCGACTCGAAGCCCGCCGATAGTAATCCTCGGCATCATCAAAACCGTGCAATGGCGCAGTGACCCGGCCATCGAAATCCCAGAACGTGCGCATGTTTTCCAGTGAGCCAAGCGCCGCCAATGCTGCCAGACCGTCCTTGCGCCCGTCATGCTGGAATTGCCGTTGCTTGTTCTTGATGTAGGCGACCATCTCGCGCATGAAGTGCGCTTGATAGACCTTGGAGAATCCCAGGCCGATACGATCGGCGCATTGATCAAGACGAAACGGCACCGACACCGCCACTGCACCGAGTACACCGCTGGCGCTGCCGGTTTCCCCGAGATATTTGAGCAGCACGTTACCGCCCAGCGAATAGCCGACGGCATACAACGGCGCCAGCGGGCGTTTGGCGCGCAGGTGCTTGATGGTTTCGGCAAGGTCTTCGCTGGCGCCGGAGTGATAGCTGCGCGGCAGCAAATTCGGTTCGCCAGAGCAGCCGCGCCAGTTCAACGCAACACTGGCCCAGCCTTGATCAGCCAGTGACTTCTGGATGCCCGCTACATAAGGCGAATTGGAGGAACCGGTGAGCCCATGCAGCACTAACACCAACGGCGCCTGCGCCGTGTGCGGGCCGTGCCAGTCGAGGTCGAGAAAATCGCCATCCTCGAGCCACAAGCGTTCTCGTTCGCGCTCCAGGTGCACGGTTTTGCGCCACAACGGGCCCCATAACGTTTGTAGATGCGGGTTGCCCAGGCCGAAGGCCGGAGTGAAGCGGGGGCTGGGCATCAGGGACGGTGGTTGCACGGCAAATCTCGACAGGTCTTGCGCAAAGCGGCAGGCGCAACGGGCGCCGCCGCTTTCAGTGAAAGACGCTAACTTGCCACAAAGCCCGGATTGACGCGACACCTGTGCTGGTCGGTTGGATCGGACGGTGCACTGACAGGCGGCAGTGGCAGTTGCTCGACAGTGGCCCCCACCGTCACCACTTGCCAACCGTCTGCGGCCACATGTTTGTTCAGGGCTTGCCGAATGTCTTCGAGGCTCAGTCGCTGCACCTGTTGTGCGGTGTAGTCCAGATCGAGCGGTAAGTCATGGCGATTGATTTTCACCAGTCTGGCCACTATCTGCCGGTTGCTGGCACTGCTCATTGCGCTCATGTCGGCCAGCCTGCGCTTGAGTTGATCGAGCTCCTCTGCGGTCGGCCCGTCACGCACAAAATCGCTGAGCAGAGAACGCAGCAACGTCTCTGTGCCCACACTGAACTGCGCGCCGGTTTGCAGGGTGATGGTCAGCAGGCTGCCTTGCGCCCACTCTTCGATTTCACTGCTCGCCTCATACACCAGGCCGTGTTTGTAGCGCAGTTCTTTCATCAGGCGACTGTTGTGGGTGCCGCCCAGAATCAGGTTGGCGGCGTACAGCGCAACGTAATCGGCGTGCCCGCGCGGCACGATGGGCTGCGCGAGCAGCAGGTGAGTCTGTTGCTGCGCACGTTCGATATGACTGCCCACGACAGGGTCTGGCGCTGGCGACACGGAGGCGGTGACGGTTGCCGGTTCGCCTGCGGCGGGCAAGGCGTTGCTGATCTGCAGGCTGAACGCTTTTGCCTGTTCCAGCGTCAGGTCGCCTACCAGGGTGATTTGCGCAGTCTGCGCAACATAGTGCTGTTGATGGAAATTGCGCACGGCCGAGTGAGTGATAGCTGCCAGGCCCTGCTCGGTGCCGTAGACCGGATGCGAATAAGGACTGTTCGGGGCCAGCAGGGTCTTGATCCGTTGCTTGCTCAAATGGCCGGCATCGTCTTGCTGAAAAGCCAGTTCAGCGCGCAGTTCGTTTTTAATAGGGCTCAGACGTTCTTCGCTGAGCAGCGGCTCACCGACGATCTGCGTCAGCAGGTTTAGGGCCGGGGTGCTTTTTGCCGGATCGCTCAGGCTGCGCAACGAGAACGTGGCGCGCGCGTGGTCGATCTCCATGTTCAGTTCTGCACCCAGGCTGTCAAAGGTTTCGGCGATGGCGGCCTGATCCTTGCCGGGCACGCCCTCAGTGAGCATGCCAAACGTTGCCGTCGCGAGCCCCGCCATAGCGCTATCGCGGGCGCTGCCTGCAGCGAAGCTGATGTGGACATCGAACATCGGTAACTCGGTGGTGCGGATGAACAATACTTTGCTGCCCGACAGGGTTTTCCAGCCTTTGATGGTCAGCGCACGTGGCGCGGTTGCCGGGGCTTTCAGCTCCAGCAGCGATTGTAAATGAGCTGTCGGCGCGGGCAGGTTCTGATCATCGGCGGACGCCAGCGGGATCAGCCCGGCGCCGAGCAGCACGAGGCAGGAAAGTTTATTCATGGGGCTTCTCCACGTGGACGTGGGCGACGCTCAAGCGTTCGCGGGTCAACCAGGTCGCGGCGACCTGGCGAATATCCTCCGGGGTCACTTGTTTGAGTGCTTCAGCGTCTTGATCCCTCAGGTTCCAGGGCAGATCGATGCTGCGCAGGGTCGCCAACTCAGTGGCCTGTTGCTCGATCGAGTCCTGTGCATAAACGTGCCGCGCGATCAGTTGGGTGCGGGCGCGCTCTAGGTCTTCCAGGGTCGGCGCGGTGGCGTGCAGTTCCTCGATCAGTCGCCAGATGCGTGCTTGCGCGGCATCGAGGTCAGTGATGGCCGGATCAGCCAGTTCTGCGGTCAATAGCAACAGCGTGTCACCGCGCGTCAGGTCTTCGTAATGACTGTCGACCTTGCTGAACAGTTGTTCGGCGAATTGCAGGCGTTTCTGCAGGCGTGCGCTATTGGAACCGGCCAGCAGCATATTGATCAGCCGCAAGGCATGTACGGTGTGTGGGTCTTTCGCCGTGGCCATTCCCGGAACGTTGAATGCCATGAGCAGGCGAGGTGTGTGTGTCGAGACACGCAAGGTCAACTTGCGCTCGCCGGGACTTTCCAGTTCCACGGGCCTGAGCAGGCGCGGAACGTGACGCTTGGCGAGCACGCCGAAGTAACGTTCGGCCAACGGTTTGACCTGCGCCAGCGTGACATCGCCAACAATCACCAGCACGGCATTGCCTGGGGCATACCGGGTTTCATACCAGCGCCGAAGTTCGGCGTCGTTGACGCGATGCAAATCATGCATCCAGCCGATCACGGGCGTGCGTGAGCTACTGGCGAGCTGGGCGATGGCGGTGAAGCGTTCCAATGCGCGTGCGGCGCCATTGTCGTCAACACGCAGATGACGTTCTTCGCGGATCACGGCCATTTCCGCTGTCAGATTTTCGCTGCGCAGGGCGGCGGTGGACATCAGGTCAGCCATCAATTCGAACGTCACCCCCAGATAGCGTGGCGCCAGTGTCTGGTGATATGCCGTGGCATCTTCGGTGGTGAAAGCGTTTTCTTCTGCACCCAGCGCTTGCAGAATCGCCGAGGCTTCGTCGGCGCAGGTTTTGCTGCTGCCTTTGTAGAGCATGTGTTCGAGGATGTGCGAGAGCCCGGTCTGCCCCGGTGCCTCGTCGCTGGAGCCGACCTTGAACAGCAGGTGAGAGGTGACCAGCGGCGCGCGATGATCTTCCCGCACGAGGATCTGTAGGCCGTTGTCCAGGGTAAACGCGTGAGTTGGCGGGGCAGGGGCGGCCAGCGCGATCAAGGGCGCCAGGCAGAGAAAAAGCAGCATCCGGCTGCAGAATGTGTCCATACGAGAAGTGTCCTCAGTGGTTAACGCAGGTTGCGGCAACCACTGTGACGATCTTCATTGGGCGATGTGCTGTAACTATCTACCGCACTTTCAGCCGTGTTTCAGGCGCTGCGCTGCCACAGCGCGTAATAAACCCGCCCGGATTTCTGCTCGCGGTGCAGGCGCCAGTTGCCCGGCAGGCCTAGCGTCGACGGCGCGGTTTCGCTTTCAGTGTAGATCCACGAGTCATCCGCCAGCCACTGGCGTTCTTCCAGCAGGGTGCAAACGGCTGGCAACAGGTTCTGATTGAACGGCGGGTCGAGGAACACCAGATCGAACGCGCTGGCGGTCTGGGTTTCCAGATAACGCAGGGCGTCGGCGGTCTGCACTTGACCGTTGGTGCAGCGCAGGGTGCCGAGGTGCTCTTTCAGGCTGGAGACGGCAATGTTGCTGGCATCCAGCGCCTGGCCCATGGCCGCGCCACGCGACAGCGCTTCGAGAAACAGCGCGCCGCTGCCGGCGAACGGGTCGAGCACTTTGGCCCCTTCAACGTACGGTGCCAGCCAGTTGAACAGGGTTTCACGCACGCGATCCGGCGTCGGGCGCAGGCCCGGCGCGTCGGGGAAACTCAGCTTGCGGCTGCGCCATTGGCCGCCAATGATGCGCAACTGGTTCACACCGTTGTGAACGTTTTGCGCAGGTTTTTTGGGTGCTCGAGTTGCCATTAATGCTCCGGAACCCCGAGCGGTTGCTCGGCAGGTTTATCAGATGGGGCCGGTAACGGCTTTTGCGGCACGGTTGGACCCGCGGTGACGATGACCATTTTGTCCGTGCTCAGGTGTTTGTTCAGGGCGTCGCGGACTTGTTCCACGGTCAGGCTTTGCGACTGACGCATGAAGTCGTCCAGGTAGCTCAACGGCAGATTATAGAAGCCCATCGCCCCGAGTTGGCCGACGATATCGGCATTGCTCGCGGTGGACAGCGGGAAGCTGCCGGCCAGTTCGCGCTTGGCGTCGTCGAGTTCTTTCTGCGTCGGCCCGGTTTTCAGGTAGTCGGCGAGTACGTCCTGCACCAGTTTCAGGGTGCCCTCGCTCATTTCCGCGCGGGTCTGCAGGTTGATCATGAACGGGCCACGCGCCTGCATCGGGCTGAAGGCCGAGTACACGCCGTAGGTCAGGCCACGTTTCTCACGGACTTCGCTCATCAGGCGCGTGCCGAAACCGCCACCACCGAGGATCTGGTTGCCCATCGACAGCGCCGCGTAATCCGGATCGTCACGGTCGATGCCCAGTTGCGCGAGCATCAGATTGGTCTGCTTCGACGGGAACTCGATGTGGTGGGTGCTGGCTTTCGGTTCCTGCGGCTGAGCGATCTTCGCCAGCGCCGGGCCTTTGGGCAGTGCACCGGAAACCTGATTGGCAATCGCCTCGGCTTCCGCGCGAGACAAATCGCCGACCAATGCAATCACCACGTTGCCAGCCGCGTAGGCCTTGGCGTGGAATTCACGCAATTGCGCGAGGGTGATCTTCGGCACGCTTTGCGGATTGCCGTCGCTCGAGTGCGCGTACGGGTGATCGCCGTACAGACGCTTCATCAGCTCAAGGCTGGCGAGTTTGCCGGGGTTCTGTTTCTGGTATTCGAAACCGGCGAGCATCTGATTTTTGATGCGCGCGAACGAGTCGGCCGGGAAGGTCGGTTTGCCGATGACTTCCGAGAACAGCTTCAAGGCAGGCTCACGCTTGTCGGCGGCACTCAGGCTGCGCAACGAAGCCAGCGCCATGTCCTTGAAGGCACCGTTGCCGAAATCCGCACCCAGGCCTTCGAAGCCTTGAGCGATGGCGCCGACGTCTTTACCGGCGACACCTTCGTTGAGCATCGCGTTGGTCAGCACCGCCAGACCTGACGCGCTGCCATCCTGGCTGCTGCCAGCGGCAAAGATCAGGCGCATGTCGAACATTGGCAGTTCGTGGGCTTCGACGAACAGCACCTTGGCGCCTTCGGCGGTGTTCCAGGTTTGCACGTCGAGCTTGCGGCTGGCCGGGGCCTTGCCGTCGAGTTCGGCCAGCGATTGCAGCTTCTGGCTGGTTTTGGCGTTATCCAGTGCTTCGCTGGCTTTGCTCTCGGCACTTGGGATCAGGTAGAACGCGGCAGAGCCGATCACCGCCACGGCGATCAGGCCGAGCAGCAGGCGTGGGGATTTGCGCTCACTCATGAGTCGTCTCCAGTGGCAGGACGTGGGCGACGCTGAGACGTTCGCGGGTGAAATACAGCTTGGCGGCGTTCTGGATGTCTTGCGGGGTCACGCTTTCCAGATCGGCGAGTTCGGTGTCCATCAGTTTCCACGACAGGCCGACGGTTTCCAGTTGACCAATCGCCGTGGCCTGGCTGGTGATCGAATCGCGTTCGAAGACCAGGCCAGCGATCACTTGGGCACGCACGCGCTCCAGTTCTGCGGCGGACGGCGCGGTGGTTTTCAGCTGTTCCAGCAGCTTCCACAGGCCGGCCTCGGCTTGCGCCATGGTCTTTTTCTTTTGCGTGTTCGGGGTTGCCGACAGGGTGAACAGGCTGTCGCCACGGGTGTAGGCGTCGTAATTCGACGAACCGCCGGAGACCAGCTCTTCGCCGCGCTCCAGTTGTGTCGGGATGCGCCCGCTGTAACCGCCGTCGAGCAGCGCCGAGATCAGACGCAGAGCGTTGACCGAGCGCTTGTCTTCAGCGGTGGCGATGCTCGGCACGTTGAAACCGAGCATCAGGCTCGGCAGCTGCGTCTGCACGTGCAAGGTGATCTGGCGTTCGCCGGGTTCGGCCAGTTCCAGCGGCTTTTTCGCCGGTGGCACGTCACGCTTGGCGATCGGGCCGAAGTAGCGCTGGGCGAGGGTTTTCACTTCGTCCGGGGTCACATCGCCGACTACCACCAGCGTGGCGTTGTTCGGCACGTACCAGGACTGGTACCAGTGGCGCAGCTCTTCGACCTTCATGCGGTCGAGGTCAGCCATCCAGCCGATGGTCGGCGTGTGGTAACCGCTGGCCGGGTAGGCCATGGCTTTATAGCGTTCGTAGGCCTTGGACATCGGCTTGTCATCAGTGCGCAAGCGGCGCTCTTCCTTGATGACTTCGATTTCCTTGGCGAACTCGTCGGCCGGCAGGCGCAGATTGGCCATGCGGTCGGCTTCCAGTTCGAATGCTACGCCCAGACGGTCGCGGGCCAGCACCTGGTAATAGGCGGTGAAGTCGTCGCTGGTGAAGGCGTTCTCTTCGGCGCCCAGATCGCGCAGGATCAGCGACGCTTCGCCGGGGCCGACTTTCTCGCTGCCCTTGAACATCATGTGCTCAAGCGCGTGAGACAGACCGGTCTGGCCCGGGGTTTCGTAGCTGGAGCCGACCTTGTACCAGACCTGCGAGACCACCACCGGCGCGCGATGGTCTTCGCGCACGACGACCTTGAGGCCGTTGTCGAGGGTGAATTCGTGAGTCGGTTGCGGGTCGGCCGCCAGGGCCGAAAGGGGCAGGCAGACTGTGCTGAGCAGCAGGCCTGCGGCGCGGCGGGCTAGAGCATTCATTCGTTTTTTAACCTGTTGGGCTGCCCGCTTGGTCTTAGCCTAGGCGGGCGAGGAGGTGCTAGGATACTGATCCGTTTTACTGGCGGCCACGCCTATCAAGCCACTGATCGGTCGATAGGTTGTATGGGTTCCCGGCAGAAGCTTTGAGTTTGTCAGCTAAACTCTGCGTTTTCGCCGACGATGCCGTTCCAGTCCTTCGTATTAATCGACCTTTGAGGTGCCTGTGGCGCCTCGACAAAATGTTGCGCGTGAACAAGCTGGATGAAACACAGTCTGTTCTGCATCGAATATTTATTTGCCGGGGCGCCCTTATGGCGCGTCGCTACCGTGAGATAGCCGTCCTCCATGTTTGGTTCCAACGACGACAAGAAGACCCCAGCTGCGGCTGGCGAGAAGAAAAGCCTGTTCGGATGGCTGCGTAAGAAACCGCAGGAACCCGTCGTCGAACAGCCGCCCGCGATTCCTGAGCCTGCGCCGCAACCTGCTCCGGTTATAGAAGAAGAACCGGCACCGATTGTGCTGCCGATTGCCGAGCCGGTGTTGCAACCGGTTGAGCCTGAGCCTGAGCCAGAAGCGCCAGTGGCGGCTGAACTGCCGCTGACGCCGGTGGCTGAGCCATGGTTGACCTTGCCAGTGGCGGAAGAGCCGGTGGCACTGGTTGAAGACGCGCCGCATGTCACGCCAGTGATTCCTGCGCCTGCCGCGTTTGTTCCCGAAGTGGCGCCGGCGCCAGTGGTTGAGCCGGTTGTCGAGCCTGCGCCGGTTGTTGCTGAGCCTGTTGCGCCCGTGTTTGTTGCGCCTGTTGTCCAACAGCCCGAGCCCGAGCCCGAGCCTGCACCTGCACCTGCACCGGTTGTCGCTGCTCCTGTTACTCCAGTTGAAGTGATCGCCGAGGCCCCCGTCGAAGCCCCGCGCACCGAAGAAACCAAAGCCGGTTTCTTCGCCCGCCTCAAGCAAGGCCTGTCGAAAACCAGCGCCAGCATCGGCGAGGGCATGGCCAGCCTGTTCCTCGGCCGCAAAACCATCGATGACGATCTGCTCGATGACCTCGAAACCCGTCTGCTGACCGCCGACGTCGGTGTCGAAGCCACCACGCAAATCATCCAGCGCCTGACTCAGAAGGTCGCCCGCAAAGAGCTGGCCGACGCCGACGCGCTGTACAAATCCCTGCAGGCCGAGCTGGCCGCGATGCTCAAACCGGTCGAACAACCGCTGAAAATCGCCTCGCAGAACAAGCCGTTCGTGATTCTGGTGGTGGGCGTCAACGGCGCCGGCAAAACCACCACCATCGGCAAGCTGGCGAAGAAGCTGCAACTGGAAGGCAAGAAAGTCATGCTCGCCGCCGGTGATACTTTCCGCGCCGCTGCCGTGGAGCAACTGCAGGTCTGGGGCGAGCGCAACAAGATCCCGGTGATCGCCCAGCACACCGGCGCCGACTCGGCTTCGGTGATCTTCGACGCCGTGCAGGCCGCCAAGGCCCGCGGTATAGACGTACTGATCGCTGACACTGCCGGCCGTCTGCACACCAAAGACAACCTGATGGAAGAACTGAAAAAGGTTCGCCGGGTGATTGGCAAGCTCGACGCCGACGCACCGCACGAAGTGTTGCTGGTGCTCGACGCCGGTACTGGCCAGAACGCCATCAACCAGGCCAAGCAATTCAACCAGACCGTCGAACTGACCGGTCTGGCGCTGACCAAGCTCGACGGCACCGCCAAGGGCGGGGTGATTTTCGCCCTGGCCAAGCAGTTCGGCCTGCCGATTCGCTACATCGGCGTCGGTGAAGGCATCGACGATCTGCGTACCTTTGAAGCCGAACCCTTTGTCCAGGCACTGTTTGCCGAGCGGGAGCGTTCATGATTCGTTTCGAACAGGTCGGTAAACGCTACCCGAACGGTCACGTCGGCTTGCATGAGCTGAGCTTTCGAGTCCGTCGTGGCGAGTTCTTGTTTGTCACCGGCCACTCCGGTGCCGGTAAATCCACCTTGTTGCGCCTGTTGCTGGCGATGGAACGTCCGACCAGCGGCAAACTGCTGTTGGCCGGGCAAGACCTGAGCACCATCAGCAACGCGCAGATTCCGTTTCTGCGCCGGCAGATCGGCGTGGTGTTCCAGAATCACCAGTTGCTGTTCGATCGTACGGTGTTCAACAACGTCGCCTTGCCACTGCAGATTCTCGGGCTGTCCAAGGCTGAAATCGCCAAGCGCGTCGATTCGGCGCTGGAGCGCGTGGCGCTGTCGGATAAAACCGATCTGTACCCGGGCGACCTGTCCACCGGTCAGCAACAGCGCGTCGGCATTGCCCGCGCCATCGTGCACCGCCCGGCCTTGCTGCTGGCGGACGAACCGACCGGTAACCTCGACCCGCGTCTGGCGGCGGAAATCATGGGCGTGTTCGAAGACATCAACCGTCTGGGCACCAGCGTGCTGATCGCCAGTCACGACCTGGCGCTGATCGCGCGCATGCGTCACCGCATGCTGACCCTGCAACGCGGCCGATTGATCGGTGACGGGGAGGCCGGCGAATGAGTGCGACACGCAGTCCGAAGGTTTCCGAACGCGTGGCCCCAAAAGCCGCCGATCCGCAGCCGCCGAAGAAGAAAAAGCACGACGATGACGATGGTCCGGACTTCGCCACGCTATTCCGTGCGTGGATTGAAAGCCATCGCGCCAGCCTGCTCGACAGCCTGCGTCGTCTGGGCAAACAGCCGATCGGCAGTTTCTTCACCTGCATGGTGATGGCTGTGGCGCTGAGCCTGCCGATGGGCTTGTCGCTGTTGCTCAACAACGTCGAGCGTCTGGGCGGTTCGTGGCAGCGTGCGGCGCAGATTTCGCTGTATCTGCAACTCGACGCCAGCCCGGAGCAGGGCGAGTCGCTGCGCGAGCAGATCAAAGGCATGCCCGGCGTAGCTGATGCTGAATATGTCGGCCGTGACCAGGCGCTGGAAGAGTTCCAGCAACAGTCCGGGTTGGGCGAAGCCCTGCGTGAGTTGCCGGAGAACCCATTGCCGGGCGTGGTGCTGGTCACCCCGAACGAAGTCGACAAGCCGACCCTGGAAGCATTAAGACAAAAACTTTCCGAGCTGCCCAAGGTACAACAGGCGCAACTTGATCTAGTCTGGGTCGAGCGTCTGGCTGCCATCCTCAAGCTTGGCGACCGTTTTGTTTTCGGTCTGACGGTGCTTTTGGTTTCTGCATTACTTTTGGTGATAGGCAATACCATTCGTCTTCATATTGAAAACCGCCGCACCGAGATAGAAGTGATTAAACTCGTCGGCGGCACTGACAGCTATGTGCGTCGTCCCTTCCTTTATATGGGCGCGTTGTATGGCTTCGGTGCGGGACTGTTGTCCTGGGGTGTATTGGCGTTCGGCCTGAACTGGCTGAACGACGCGGTGGTTGGACTGGCCGGCTTGTACGGCAGTGATTTCGCGCTGGCCGGAGTGCCAGTTGCCGATGGTCTGTCGCTCTTGCTTGGCGCGGTGCTGTTGGGTTATATCGGTGCATGGATTGCAGTCGCACGTCATCTCAGGGAGCTGGCGCCGAAGTAGAATCTTTTTTGCGCGTGATTGACCTTGCGGTTTTTTTGGGAACTTGCACTTGAATTCCCGGTCAATTTTTCGCAGTGCCGAGAGGCACGAGTATGTAAGTGGGAGGTTTTTTCGTATGACCAATTCTTTGCAACCTGCGTATGCGTTGGTTCCGGGTGCGAACCTGGAAGCTTACGTGCACACCGTCAACAGCATTCCATTGCTGACGCCGGAGCAGGAGCGTGAACTGGCCGAGAGTCTCTACTATGAGCAGGATTTGGGGGCGGCTCGGCAGATGGTGCTCGCCCACCTGCGTTTTGTCGTACACATTGCCCGTAGCTATTCCGGCTACGGTCTGGCTCAGGCTGACCTGATCCAGGAAGGCAACGTCGGCCTGATGAAGGCCGTGAAGCGTTTCAACCCGGAAATGGGTGTGCGTCTGGTGTCGTTCGCCGTGCACTGGATCAAGGCGGAAATTCACGAGTTCATCCTGCGCAACTGGCGCATTGTGAAGGTCGCGACCACCAAGGCCCAGCGCAAGCTGTTCTTCAACCTGCGCAGCCAGAAGAAACGTCTGGCGTGGCTGAACAACGAGGAAGTACACCGTGTGGCGGAAAGCCTCGGCGTCGAGCCGCGGGAAGTGCGCGAGATGGAAAGTCGCCTGACCGGCCATGACATGGCCTTCGACCCGGCTGCTGAAGCCGACGACGACAGCGCTTTCCAGTCGCCGGCCAACTACCTGGAAGACCACCGGTACGACCCGGCGCGTCAACTGGAAGATGCCGACTGGAGCGACAACTCCAACCACAACCTGCACGAAGCGCTGGAAGTGCTGGACGAACGTAGCCGCGACATCCTCTACCAGCGCTGGCTGGCAGAAGAGAAAGCCACGCTGCACGACCTGGCGCAGAAGTACAACGTGTCGGCCGAGCGAATCCGTCAGCTCGAGAAGAGCGCGATGAACAAGCTCAAGTTGTCGATCGCCGCATAACCGGCGCCTCGGCAATAAAAAACGCCCCGATCAGCGATGATCGGGGCGTTTTCATTTCAGGCTTCACACAAAATCCATGTGGGAGCGAGCTTGCTCGCGAAAGCGGAGTGTCAGTCACCGCCACTGCTGAATCATCCACCGCATTCGCGGGCAAGCCCGCTCCCACAGGGGATCTTCAGCGTTATTCAGACCAAGGTGCCCGGCGTGAATCGTTGAGCCCCAGCAAATAGCTATCCCCACCCAACTGACTCATCTGCTGGCGAATCCACCCGGCCCGGCGCGACACATAAGCGGTCGGATGGCTCGCGCTCCACACACGTGGATTGGGCAGAACAGCCGCCAGATAACTCGCCTGCTGCCGTGACAACGACTTCGCGCTCACACCAAAGTGATGGCGGGCTGCGGCTTCGGCGCCAAACACCCCGTCATCCCACTCGACGCTGTTCAGGTACACCTCAAGAATCCGCTGCTTGGGCCAGAACACCTCGATCAACGCGGTAAACCAGGCTTCCAGGCCTTTGCGCAGATAGCTGCGACCGGCCCACAAGAACAGGTTTTTCGACACTTGCTGACTCAGCGTGCTGGCGCCGCGAATCGAGCCGCCCAGTTCGTTATGGGCGAGCGCTGCCTGAATCGCACTGAAGTCAAAGCCCCAATGCTCGGGAAACTTCTGATCCTCACCGGCCATGACCGCGACTTTGAGGTCATCGGAAATCTCATCCCACGGCTTCCAGGTACGTTGCAGATCAATCGGCTCGCCATCGACCCAGGATTCGACTTTGCGCTCGACCATCAGCGCCGTGCCCGGCGGCGGCACGAAGCGAAACACCAGCACCAGCAAGATGCTGCCGCCCGCGAACCAGAGCAGGGCCTTCGTGAGACGACGGAAAATAGTACGCAGCATAGAGATGGCTTGGCCGAACCGGTGGAGCGGGCCATTATACAGACCCTGCCGATCGCGTCTGACTGGAGTTCCCAATGCTGCGTGGCTTTTTGATGCTGGCCGCTTTTTTCGGTTTCACCGGTGTTGCACTGGGTGCGTTCGCCGCCCATGGCCTGAAAAACCGCCTGACACCCGAGTACCTGACGATTTTTCATACAGGCGTCACCTATCAACTGGTGCACACCTTGGCGTTGTTTGGTGTAGCGCTGTTGGCCACGCAGATTCAGGGGCGGCTGGTTGCTTGGGCGGGCGTATCGTTCACCGTTGGTATTGTGCTGTTTTCAGGCAGTCTGTACGTGCTGACCACCACCGGCATCAGCAAGCTTGGCATCATCACCCCGTTCGGCGGCCTGGCATTTCTGGCCGGTTGGGTATGCCTGGGGCTCGCCGCCTGGCGCTTGCAACCAACCGCTTGACGCTTGGTGCTGACCTTTAGGTCATGATCGGGCTAGAATGCCAGCCCCAAAAAATGATGGCGGCATTACGCATGCGCATTCAATTGAACGGCGAATCCCTTGAACTGCCCGACGGTGAAACCGTTGCGGCCCTGATCACCCGCCTGGAACTGACCGGACGCCGGGTGGCAGTCGAGCTCAATCTGGATATCGTTCCGCGCAGCCAGCATGCCGACACCACGCTCAATGACGGTGACAACGTCGAAGTGGTGCACGCCATCGGCGGCGGCTGATCGCCCGGCCCGCGAGGGCACAGAATTCTGCAAGACCCTCACCCTTAAAGAGGATTCCCCATGAGCATCGTTCGCAGCGACAAGCCTTTTGTTCTGGCCGGTCGTACTTACCAGTCGCGTTTGCTGGTCGGTACCGGCAAGTACCGTGACATGGAAGAAACCCGTCAGGCCATCGAAGCCTCGGGTGCCGAGATCGTCACCTTCGCCGTGCGCCGCACCAACCTGGGCCAGATCGAAGGCGAGCCGAACCTGCTCGACGTGCTGTCGCCGCAGCGCTACACCTTCCTGCCGAACACCGCCGGTTGCTACGACGCCATCGAAGCCGTGCGCACCTGCCGCCTGGCCCGTGAGCTGCTCGACGGCCACAATCTGGTCAAGCTGGAAGTGCTGGCTGACCAGAAGACCTTGTTCCCTAACGTCATCGAAACCCTCAAGGCCGCCGAAACGCTGGTCAAGGAAGGCTTCGACGTGATGGTCTACACCAGTGATGACCCGATCATTGCCCGGCAACTGGCGGAAATCGGCTGCATCGCGGTGATGCCGCTGGCCGGCCTGATCGGTTCCGGTCTGGGGATCTGCAACCCGTACAACCTGCAGATCATCCTCGAAGAAGCCAAGATTCCCGTGTTGGTCGATGCCGGTGTCGGCACTGCGTCCGACGCAACCATCGCCATGGAACTGGGTTGCGATGCGGTGCTGATGAACTCGGCCATCGCTCACGCCCAGCAGCCGGTGATGATGGCTGAAGCCATGAAACACGCCATCGTTGCAGGCCGTCTGGCCTACCTCGCTGGCCGTATGCCGAAAAAACTCTATGCCAGCGCCTCCTCGCCGCTGGATGGTCTGATCAAGTAAGAGCCATTGATGACTGAATCGAACGACACGCCTATCCAGACGGAAGAGGGCGACGAGCGCCAACACCGCCGCATCAAGAGTTTCGTGATGCGCGCCGGGCGCATGACCGAAGGCCAGCAAAAAGGTCTGGATCAAGGCACGCCGCTGTTCGTGCTGCCGCTGGCTGACGCGCCGGTGGATTACGATCAAGTGTTCGGCCGTTCGGCACCGCGCTCGCTGGAGATCGGTTTCGGCATGGGCCACTCGCTGCTGGAAATGGCAGCGGCGGCACCGGATCAGGACTTCATCGGCGTTGAAGTGCACCGCCCGGGTGTCGGCGCGCTGCTCAATGGCGTGCTGACTCAGGGCCTGACCAACCTGCGGGTCTACGATTGCGACGCGATCGAAGTGCTCAACCGTTGCATCGCCGACAACAGCCTTGATCGCCTGATGCTGTTTTTCCCGGATCCATGGCACAAGAGCCGTCACCACAAGCGTCGCATCGTTCAGGCCTCGTTCGCTGAACTGGTGCGCAGCAAGTTGAAAGTCGGCGGCATTCTGCACATGGCCACCGACTGGGAACCGTACGCCGAATACATGCTGGAAGTGATGAACGTCGCGCCGGGCTACCGCAACCTCGCCGAAGACGGCAAGTGCGTGCCACGCCCGGCCGAACGCCCGATCACCAAGTTTGAACGCCGTGGCGAACGTCTTGGCCATGGCGTATGGGATCTGAAGTTCGAAAAACTCGCCTAAGCATCAAGCAATAAAACCTGTGGGAGCGAGCTTGCTCGCGAAAGCGGATGTTCATTCAACACTGATGTTGACTGACACACCGTATTCGCGAGCAAGCTCGCTCCCACAGTTGTTTTAGGGTATTTGCGGAATCAGCGGCGGTCGGCGACTACGCCAATGAGCACGAGGACTACCAGCAGGACGGGCGCCAGGCTGTAGTTGTTGAACTGGCTCAAGCCCTTGACCACCCACGGCGTGGCGTAAATCAGCGCCGCGCCGCTGCCGATCACGCACAGCAGCGACATCAATGGCACGCGCAAGGCGCCGGCGATGCTGCCCAGACGCTGCTCGACCCAGCTTTTGAAGTCGGCGCCGAACAGCACCAGCAGGCAGCCGACCAGCGCCAGGGCGATTTCCGAGAGGTTGCTGCGGCTCCAGCGGGAGACGGTGGCGAGCAGGTCGAGTATCAAATCCATGGGTTTTTCCTTGGGACTGAAGTTGAGAGTTGGGCTCAGCTCAGAAACTGTTGCAGCAAGTCGTTGAGAAACAGCTGTCCGCGCTCGGTGGCTGCCAGACGTGACGGTTCGACCTGCAACAGACCGCTTTGTTCTGCCGCTGCCCGGCCTTCGGCGAGGCTCTCCAGCGACAGCCCGGTACGCTCCGGATACAGGCGCGACTCGACGCCTGCGGTCAGGCGCAAGGCGTTCATCAGAAACTCGAACGGCATCTCGTCGTTGGTCAGCGCTTTTTCGCCAGCTTGGAAGCTTTTTGCCGGGTTGAGGTAGTCCTTCGGCAGACGGGTTTTCCAGGTACGCACGATGCGCCCATCCGGGTGGCTGAGCTTGCCGTGCGCACCCGCGCCGATGCCGATGAAGTCGCCAAAACTCCAGTAATTGAGGTTATGTCGCGCCGGGCGTCCAGCCTGTGCATAGGCCGACACTTCGTATTGTGCATAACCGTGCTCGGCCAGCAGCGCCTGCCCGGCCTCTTGAATGTCCCATAACGTGTCGTCTTCCGGCAGCACTGGCGGCTGGTTCCAGAACACCGTGTTCGGTTCCAGCGTCAGTTGATACCAAGAGATGTGCGTAGGATTCAGTGCGATGGCCTGGCGCAGATCGCTCAAGGCATCGTCCAGCGATTGATCGGGCAAGCCGTGCATCAAGTCGAGGTTGAAGTTATCGAACCCGGCCTGACGTGCCATTCCGGCCGCGCGTACCGCTTCGTCGCCGTTGTGAATCCGTCCGAGCGCCTTGAGTTTTTCCTGCTGGAAGCTCTGGATGCCGATCGACAGGCGATTGATCCCCAGCTTGCGATACGCGACGAACTTCTCTTGCTCGAAGGTGCCGGGGTTGGCTTCCAGAGTGATTTCGATGTCGTCGGCAAACGGAATACGCTGCTCGACACCTTCGAGCAAACGCCCAAGCGCTTCTGCGCTGAACAGGCTCGGCGTGCCGCCACCAAAGAAGATCGAGCTGATTTCACGGCCGTAAACAGCGTGAAGATCCTGGTCGAGATCGGCCAGCAGCGCGTCGACGTATTCCTGCTCTGGCAGCACCGGGCTGGCGGTGTGCGAGTTGAAGTCGCAATAAGGGCATTTGCGTACACACCACGGGATGTGAATGTACAGCGCCAAGGGCGGCAGTGTCGGCAATGGCGCCCGAGGCGAGGAAGCGGCGCCGCCGACAATCAGCGACGACGCGGAGGAGTCACCGGTCATTTCAAGCCCAGACGCTGGCGCAGCAGATCCATTGCACGGGCGCGGTGGCTGATCTGGTTCTTGTCGGCCGGGCTCAGTTCGGCGCTGGACACGTCACGTTCCGGCACCCAGAACAGCGGGTCATAACCGAAACCGTGCTCGCCGCTGGCAGCGGTCAGGATGCGTCCGTGCCACAGGCCTTCGCAGAGAATCGGCAACGGATCATCGGCGTGACGCACCAATGCCAGCACGCAGACGAACTGCGCACCGCGCTCGGCTTCCGGCACATCTTTCAGTGCATCGAGCAATTTGGCATTGTTCGCCGCATCGCCCTTGCCGTCGGCATAACGCGCCGAATAAATGCCCGGCGCACCGCCAAGGAAATCCACCGCCAGACCGGAATCGTCAGCCAGCGCCGGCAGCCCGGAAATGCGTGCGGCATTGCGCGCCTTGAGGATCGCGTTCTCGACGAACGACAGACCGGTTTCTTCCGGCTCGACCTTGCTCCATTCGCCAATCGAGCGCAGTTGCACCGAGTCGCCGAGCATGGCCTGGAGTTCTTTGAGTTTGCCGGCGTTATGGCTGGCCAGTACGAGCTGCTTGATGTTCATCATTCGCCGGGAAAGAGTTCTTGGTTGAAATTGATGGTGTTGATCTTGTCGCCGTTTTGCACCTTGATCTCAAAGGTGCGGGTTTCCTGCTGCTCAACCGGATACTGGGCGATGTAGTAGATCGCGCCCTGTTCGGTGACCTGACGGAAATTCAGGGTCACGCTCTGGCTGGTCAGGTCCTTGACCGTGCCGGTGACGCTGGCGATCAGTGGTTTGCCGTCCTTGATCACTGAGACATTGATCACGCCCTGATTCTTGCTGCGGATCAGCTCCGCCGCCTTGGCGATGTCCGGTTGCAGGTAGGTCGAGTTGAAGGTGTTGTAGTGCACCGTGACGTCGCCAAAGGTTTCCTGACGCTCACCCTTGATGACATCGGCCGCCATGGCGCTGGCGCTCAGGCAGGCAGTCAATAACAACAATGCTAAACGACCCATGATCGTGCTCCTCGAAATGCCGGGATTCAGACCGCGACTTTGTGGTCTGCAAGCTGCGGGCTGCTGACGCGGTAGATACCGATCTCACCTAACAGATTAGGCCATAGCTTACTGGCCCACCCGTGACGGTGCTGTTGATCCACGGCAAGCCGATCAATGACCTTCGCATCACGTTCGCGGCAAAGTTCTTCAAAGTCTTCGAAGGTGCAGAAGTGGATGTTCGGCGTGTTGTACCAGGTGTACGGCAGGAACTCGGAGACCGGCATGCGGCCCTTACTCGCTAGGTACCAGCGGCAGCGCCAGTGACCGAAATTCGGGAAAGTGATGATGCACTGACGACCGACGCGGAGCATTTCGTCGAGGATCTTGTCCGGGTAGTGCACGGCTTGCAGGGCCTGGGTCATGACGACGATGTCGAAACTGTTGCTGGCGAAATTGCCCAGCCCCTTGTCCAGATCCTGCTCGATGACGTTGATGCCCTTGGCCACGCACTCGGCAATGTTCTCGGCGTCGTTTTCCAGGCCATAACCGGTGACATTCTTGTTGTCGCGCAGCCAGGTCAGCAACTCGCCGTCGCCGCAACCGAGGTCGAGGACGCGGCTGCCGGCGGGGATCCATTCCTGGATGATTTCCAGATCAGCTCTCATGGCTTTCTCACAGCGTGATGCGGTTCATGTAATTGCCGAACGCCTGCAAGTAGCGCGGGATCGGAATCAGGAAGGCGTCGTGGCCCTGCGGTGCGTCGATTTCCAGATAGCTGACGTCTTTGCGCGCCGCCATCAAGGCATCCACCAGCTCGCGC
Source organism: Pseudomonas sp. (assembly GCF_049300855.1). Lineage (GTDB taxonomy): Bacteria > Pseudomonadota > Gammaproteobacteria > Pseudomonadales > Pseudomonadaceae > Aquipseudomonas. Next base: position 257,539 of record NZ_JBAQKH010000054.1, read on the forward strand.
GAGCGGGCCGGGGAGAAGCGCCAGTCGGTGGTGAACGACATTACGCAGAACTTGGCCGTGGCGTTCTCGAAGGTTTTCGCCAGGTTATCGTCGAAGTTCGCCGCCGGATCGAAGTAGTCCAGCGCCTTGGTCATCAACAGATAGGTGTTGGCGTCGAAGCGTCCGGAGAACTCTTCGCCCTGATAACGCAGGTAGCTTTCGACCTGGAACTCGACACTGTGGAAGTCGTAGTTGAGCTTTTCGCTCTTCAGGCCACGGCCGAATTTCTCGCCCATCGAATCGTCGGACAGGTAAGTGATGTGCCCGACCATCCGTGCCAGCATCAAGCCGCGCTTGGGGATCACGCCAGCTTCCTGGAACGAGCCGCCGTGGAATTCCGGATCCGTGAGGATCGCCTGACGCGCGACTTCGTTGAAGGCGATGTTCTGCGCCGACAGCTTCGGTGCCGAGGCGATGGCCAGGCAATGACGCACGCGATCCGGATAAGTGATGGTCCATTGCAGCGCCTGCATGCCGCCGAGGCTGCCGCCGATCACCGCCGCCCACTGGCCGATGCCGAGCAGGTCAGCGAGACGCGCCTGACTGTGCACCCAGTCTTCCACGGTGAGTACCGGGAAGTCGGCACCGAACGGTTTTCCGGTCTCCGGGTTGATGCTGCTCGGGCCGGTGGAGCCGTTGCAGCCGCCGAGATTATTCAGGCTGACCACGAAGAATTTATTGGTGTCGATCGGTTTGCCGGGGCCGATGCAGCTGTCCCACCAACCGGGCTTGCGGTCGTCGACGCTGTGATAACCGGCGGCGTGATGGTGGCCGGACAAGGCGTGGCAAATCAGCACGGCGTTGCTCGCTTGCGCGTTCAGCGTGCCGTAGGTTTCGTAGATCAGGTCATAGGCGGCCAGCGAACGACCACAGGCCAGCGCCAGCGGAACGCTGAAGTGCGCGGTTTGCGGCGTCACCAGACCAACAGAATCGGGGGGAAAGGCAGTTGGCATCGACCCTGCTCTCGTTGAAATGAGGCGTAAGTCTAAAGACCGGGGGGGTTAGCGGCAAGCGGCCCTCACCCTAGCCCTCTCCCAGAGGTAGAGGGGACCGACCGAGGTGTTCTTTCGAGCTACGCCGACCTGAGCTATCGAGTTGAACTCAGGTTTTGAAAACCACCCAAATCGGCTCCCTCTCCCGGAGGAAGAGGGGACTGACTGGGATGGATGTTCGAGATACGCCGACGTGGGATATCGAGTCGAACTCAAGTTTTGAAAACACCCTGGATCGGCTCCCTCTCCAGGGGGAGAGGGCTGGGGTGAGGGGCACAGACGCCGCCAATCTCAAGACAAGCGCCCAACCAACCCCGGCAAGTCCGGCAACTTCTTCGGCGAGCAGATCTTCACTCGCTTCTGCCGGTTCAACTCGCCACTGAGCAAACTGACCTGGCTCTTGGAAACCCCAAACGCCTTGGCCAGAAAACCCATCAGATAAGCATTGGCCTTGCCCTCGACCGGCGGCGCAGTCAGGCGAATCTTAAGACGATCGCCGTGCAGCCCGGCGAAGTCATCGCTACGGGCTGCCGGTTGCAGGTGACACTCGAGGATCAAGTCGTCACCGTCCCAACGAAACCAGCTCACATCAGCAGACGGAGGATTTCCGGCATCATCGTCATCGCCGCCAGATTATTGATCACCAGCATGTCGATCAGCTTGAGCGCGAGGAAGGCGAAGATCGGCGACAGATCCAGGCCGCCGAGATTAGGCAGGAAGCGGCGGAACGGTGCCAGGGCCGGCTCGCAGATCTGGTTGACCAGCTCAGCACCCGGATTGTGGCTGCCCGGTGCGACCCACGACAGAATCACGCTGATGATCAGGGCGAAGAAGAAAATCTTCAGGAACAGCGCGGTCACGCCGATCAGCGACCAGATAAACAGTTGCAGCGGGTTGCCAGTGGTGCCGTAAGTCAGCAGCAGGGTCAGCGCTATCAGCGCCAGTTGCACCAGAATCGCCAGCACCAGCGACGACATGTCGAGGCCGAACAGGCTCGGGATGATCCGACGCAGTGGCTTGAGCAGCGGCTGGGTCGCTTTGACGATAAACTGGCACAGCGGGTTGTAGAAGTTTGCCCGTACCAGTTGCAGGACGAAGCGCAGCAGCACGATCAGCAGGTACAGGCTGCCGAGGGTTTGCAGCACGTAAACCGCTGCGGTGTTCAATCCAATCATGTAAGGCTCCTTATTTGCCCAGTTGTTCGGCCATTTCGGCCGAGCGGTGCGCGGCGGCGCCGAGTGCGGTTTCGACCAGGGCTTCAAAGCCATTGGCCTGGAATGATTTGATTGCAGCTTCCGTGGTGCCGTTTGGCGAGGTCACGCGGCGACGCAGTTCGGCAGCGTCGACATCGCTGGAGACGGCCATGTGCGCGGCACCGAGCGCGGTTTGCAGGGTCAGCTGTTCAGCGATGTCTTTCGGCAGGCCGAGTTTGACGCCGGCGGCGGTCATGGCTTCGATCAGCAGAAAGAAGTACGCCGGGCCGGAGCCGGACACAGCGGTCACCGCGTCCAGTTGCTGCTCTTCGTTGAGCCACAGGGCAATGCCGACGGCGGACAGCAGCTCTTCGGCTTGCTGACGCTGTTCGCCAGTCACTTCACTGGTCGCGTACAAGCCGCTGACGCCCTGACGCAGCAGTGCCGGGGTGTTCGGCATGCAGCGCACGATCGGCTGCTCGCCGAGCCAGGCGGTCATGCTCGCGCAGGTGATGCCGGCGGCAATGGAGACCACCAGTTGATTGGCTTTCAGGCTTGGGCGAATCGCCTCGCACACGGCTTTCATCGCCTGCGGCTTGACTGCCAGTACGATCACATCGACGCCGTCGATGGCCTGGGCGTTATCGGCAAAGGTTTCGATGCCGTGTTCGGCGCTGACTTTGGCGCGGGTTTCTTCGCCCGGATCGCTGGCACGGATGTGTGCAGCTTCCAGACCTTTGGCGCGCAGGCCGCCGATCAAACTGGCCGCCATGTTGCCCGCACCGATAAACGCAATACGTGTGTTGCTCATGTGTGGTCCTTATCTGGAAACGTTCAAGACTGGGAATAATCGCGGGCGCCAAACAGGGCCGTACCGATACGCACCCAGGTGGCGCCTTGGGCAATGGCCGACTCGAGGTCGTGGCTCATGCCCATGGACAGTGTGTCGAGCGGCAGATCGAGGCCGGCCTGCAATTTCTGCACCGCGGCGAAGGCCGCGTCTTGCTCGGCGCGATCGTCGGTCGGCTCGGGAATTGCCATCAAGCCGCGCAGCTTCAGACGCGGCAACGCGTTGATGGCCGCGGCCAATGCCGGCAGATCGGCCGGGGTGCAGCCAGATTTGCTGGCCTCACCGCTGACGTTGACCTGAATGCAGATGTTCAGCGGCGGCAGCTCGGCCGGGCGTTGTTCGGACAGACGTTGAGCGATTTTCAGGCGATCCACGGAGTGCACCCAGTCGAAATGCTCGGCGATGGCGCGAGTCTTGTTCGACTGAATGGGGCCGATGAAGTGCCAGATCAAGGGCAGGTCAGCCAGTTCGAGCTGTTTGCCCAAGGCTTCCTGCAGGTAGTTCTCGCCGAAATCCCGCAGGCCGGCGGCATACGCTTCGCGCAGGGCCTGGGCGGGTTTGGTCTTGCTCACGGCGAGCAACTGGACGCTGTTTTCAGGACGGTGTGCGGCTTGGGTCGCGGTCTGGATGCGCGAACCAACCTGAAGAATGTTGTCTGCTATCGTGGACATCAAGAGGCGCCGGCGGTCTGAAGGTTCGCGGCATTCTACTGGAATTGAGGAGCGCTATGGATATCACTGAACTGCTGGCCTTCAGCGCCAAACAGGGAGCTTCCGACCTGCACCTGTCGGCCGGTCTGCCGCCGATGATCCGGGTCGATGGCGATGTGCGGCGGATCAATCTGCCGGCGCTGGATCACAAACAAGTGCACGAATTGATCTACGACATCATGAACGACACCCAGCGGGTCGACTTCGAGAAACATCTGGAAACCGACTTTTCCTTCGAAGTGCCGGGTGTCGCGCGGTTCAGGGTTAACGCGTTTAACCAGAACCGTGGCGCGGGAGCGGTGTTCCGCACCATTCCGTCGAAGGTGCTGAGCATGGAAGACCTCGGCATGGGCGACGTCTTCCGCAAGATCACCGATGCGCCGCGCGGGCTGGTGCTGGTCACCGGGCCGACCGGTTCGGGCAAGTCGACCACGCTGGCGGCGATGATCGATTACCTCAATACCCACCGCCATCACCACATCCTGACCATTGAAGATCCGATCGAATTCGTTCACGAGTCGCGCAAATGCCTGATCAATCAGCGTGAAGTCCATCGTGATACCCGCAGTTTCGCCACGGCCTTGCGTTCAGCGTTGCGTGAAGATCCGGACGTGATTCTGGTCGGCGAGATGCGCGATCTGGAAACCATTCGCCTGGCGCTGACCGCTGCCGAGACCGGGCACTTGGTGTTCGGCACGCTGCACACTACCTCAGCGGCGAAAACCATCGACCGGGTGGTGGACGTGTTCCCCGGTGACGAGAAGTCGATGGTCCGTTCGATGCTGTCGGAGTCGTTGCTGGCGGTGGTTTCGCAGACGCTGATCAAGAAGATCGGCGGCGGGCGGGTGGCGGCGCACGAGATCATGCTGGGGACGTCGGCGATCCGTAACCTGATCCGCGAGGACAAGGTGGCGCAGATGTATTCGGCGATTCAGACCGGCGGGTCGTTGGGGATGCAGACACTGGACATGTGCCTGAAGGATCTGGTGACCAAGGGCTTGATCAGCCGCGAGCATGCGCGGGAGAAGGCGCGTACGCCGGATAATTTCTGAGGGAGTGATCGTTCCCACGCTCTGCGTGGGAATGCAGCCCGGGACGCTCTGCGTCCCTGCCGAAGCGGACGCGGAGCGTCCATTGAGGCATTCCCACGCGGAGCGTGGGAATGATCGGTATGGTATTAGCGCTGAACCACGCGCATCTGGCTCTGTTCTTTCGGCAACACCCGCTTGGCAACCACGTAATGCTGTTCCCAATACGGCTTGTTCAGCGTATCGATGCTCACCGCTTTACCACGACGCGGTGCGTGGATGAAGCGGTCGTTGCCCAGGTAGATGGCAACGTGGTTGACCCGACGGCTCTTGATGTTGAAGAAAATCAGGTCGCCCGGCTTCAGATCCTTGCGCTCGACTTTCTCACCGTGACCGCTGGCCATGGCGTTGGAGGTGCGTGGCAGGTCGAACGTCGCGTCGTTGAACGCGTATTTCACCAGGCCGCTGCAGTCGAAGCCTTTACTTGGGCTGCTGCCGCCCCAACGATAAGGCGTACCGAGGACGTTCACCGCACGGCTCAGCACGTTGCTGCTTTCCTTGCTCGCCATCGGTGGCACCAGCTTGCTGTGGCTCTTGCTGCTCAGCGTGGTGGTTTTGCTTTTGCTGCTTTTGCTCGAAGGAGCCGAAGCATGGGATTTAGGGGTAAAGCCGTTAACGTTAGGAAGACGTTGCTCACGATTGGTGGCGTGGGCGGCCAGTGGCATTAATAGGCAGATGGTTAGCCATGTCTTGAAAAATGGTCGCATTAGGCGTGGCTCTTCAGTGATAGCGCGCAACTTTATAACAGCTTTTTTGTCCCTTCTGAGTCCGTTGGTCGATTCAACTGGCGGGCAACGGAACCAAATAAGCGGCAGATTGACGCGATTGTCGGACAGAAGTCCGCTGTAATAAGGCTTTGCGCAGGGTGTAACAGTGAAGAGCCACTTGTCGGCTCGACACAAAAAAGTCACAGAAAGTCAGAAAAAATTTATCTATCGAAGCAAATGAGGTCATCCATGAACCGCTATCAGCAGGTTGCACAACCCCAGGATACGCACAGCAAGGTGATCGGCTATCTGCTGTGGATTTTCGGTTTTACCGGCGCTCACCGCTTTTATTACGGTAAACCGGTGACCGGGACGATCTGGTTCTTCACCTTCGGTTTGCTCGGCATCGGCTGGCTGATCGACCTGTTCCTGATCCCGGCGATGGACCGCGAGGCGGATCTGCGTTTTACCGCAGGGCCGATCGAATACAACGTGGCGTGGATTCTGCTGACGTTCCTTGGCGCGCTCGGTGTGCACCGGATGTATCAGGGCAAGTGGATCAGCGGACTGATCTATCTGCTGACGGGCGGGTTGTTCTTTTTGGGCGTGCTGTATGACTTCTGGACGCTGAATGATCAGGTGTCCGTGCGCAACGCCGAGGGCAGAGGCGCCTTCCAGTAAGCCATCGCTGGCAAGCCAGCTCCCACAGGTTTTTGCGCTAACCCAAAGATAGCGCAAGACCTTGTGGGAGCTGGCTTGCCAGCGATTGGGGGCAACCCGGTATCAAGCCTGGTGACTGATCCGCCCGTCCACCAGCGTGTAGCGAACCACACCCGGTAAAGTGTGCCCAATGAACGGGCAGTTCTCACCCTTCGACAGCCAGTTTTCACCGGCCACCGTCGAAGCCTGCGGATCGAACAGCACGATATCCGCCGCACCGCCCACCGCCAGTTTGCCGGCCGGCAGACGCAGTGCTTCAGCCGGGCCAGCGCTCAGGCGCGCCAGCAAGGTCGGCAGGTCGAGCAAACCATCCTCAACCAATGTCATCGCCAACGGCAGCAACAGTTCAACACTGCTGATGCCCGGTTCGGTCGCGCCGAACGGTGCCAGTTTGGCGTCACGTTCGTGCGGCTGGTGATGGCTGGAGATCGCCGAGACCACACCGGACTTCACCGCTTCACGCAAACCATCGCGGTCCGCACGGGTGCGCAGCGGCGGTTGCACGTGGTACAGGCTGCTGAAGTCGATCAGCGCTTCATCGGTCAGAATCAGTTGATACAACGCGACATCCGCCGTCACCTTCAAGCCACGGGCCTGCGCCTGAGCGATCAGGGCAACGCCGCGAGCGCTGGTCAGCTGGCTGAAGTGCGCGCGCACGCCGGTCTGCTCGACCAGCAACAGGTCGCGGGCAAGGGCCACGGTTTCAGCGGTTTCCGGAATCCCCGGCAAACCGAGGAAACTGGCCACCGCGCCTTCGTGAGCCAAACCACCCTCAGCCAGATCATGATCCTGGGAGTTGAAAATCACCGTCAGGTCGAAGGTCGCCGCATATTCCAGCGCCCGGCACAAAGTGCGGGTGTTGCGGAAACTCTCCAGACCATTGCCGAACGCCACACAACCAGCGTCGCGCAGCGCCACCAGCTCAGCCAGTTGCTCGCCGTCCAGACCTTTGCTCAGCGCGCCGATCGGGAACACCTTGGTGTTGCCGGCCTCGCGGGCGCGGTCGAGGATCAGCTCGGCCACGGCGGAGGTGTCGAGCACCGGTTTGGTTTTCGGCGGGCAGCACAGGCTGGTCACGCCACCGGCGGCGGCCGCGCGGGTTTCGCTGATGATCGAGCCTTTACGGCTGTAACCCGGCTCGCGCAGGGCAACGTTGAGGTCGACGAGGCCCGGAGCAGCGACAAGGCCTTGGGCGTCGATGGTTTCTACTGCCGTGAAACCGGCCGGGGCCGCGCCGAGGGCGACGATCTTGCAGGCTTCAACATGAATGTCGGTGATTTGATCCAGGCCGCTGCTTGGGTCGATGACGCGTGCGCCGAGAATGCTGAGCTTCACTGGGCGTTCTCCTGCTCGAATTGACGCTGCGCGGTTTGCCCGCTCATGGCCATGGACAGCACGGCCATACGAATCGCGATGCCATAGGTCACCTGATTGAGGATCACCGAGTGCGGGCCGTCGGCCACTGCTGACTCGATTTCCACGCCACGGTTGATCGGCCCCGGGTGCATGACGATGCAATCCGGTTTGGCCCCGGCCAAGCGCGCGGTGGTCAGGCCGAACAGGCGGTAGAACTCGCCTTCGCTCGGCAGCAGGCCGCCGGTCATGCGTTCACGCTGCAGGCGCAACATGATCACCACGTCGACGTCTTTCAGGCCTTCGGTCATGTCGGTGTAAACCTTCACGCCGTATTGTTCGATGCCGATCGGCAGCAGGGTTTTCGGCGCGATCACACGGATGTCCGGGCAACCGAGGGTTTTCAGCGCGAGCATGTTCGAACGTGCGACCCGCGAGTGCAGGATGTCGCCGACGATGGCCACCGAGAGGTTTTCGAAGCCGCCCTTGTGCCGACGGATGGTGAGCATGTCGAGCATGCCCTGCGTCGGGTGCGCGTGACGGCCATCGCCGCCGTTGATGATCGCCACTTGCGGGCAGACATGCTCGGCGATGAAGTGCGCGGCGCCGGAATCACCGTGGCGCACGACGAACATGTCGGCAGCCATGGCTTCGAGGTTGCGCAGGGTGTCGAGCAGGGTTTCGCCCTTGCTTGCCGACGAGGTCGACACGTTCAGGGTAATTACGTCTGCCGACAGCCGCTGGGCTGCCAGTTCGAAGGTGGTGCGGGTGCGCGTGGAGTTTTCGAAGAACACGTTGCACACGGTCTTGCCGCGCAGTAACGGGACTTTCTTCACCGCCCGGGCACCGACTTCGAGGAACGAGTCGGCAGTGTCGAGGATTTCCGTCAGCAACTCGCGGCGCAGGCCGTCGAGCGAGAGGAAGTGGCGCAGCTGGCCCTGATCATTGAGCTGCAGCGGGCGCTTGGTATCTAGAGGCGTCATCGCGAAGGGGACTCTCAATAGGGCGGATTAAAGGTTGAAATCTTGCAGTTCGAGCGTCAGCGGCTCGGGGCCGGACAGCTTGACCCGTTCGTGGGCGGCCAACGACAAGGTCGCGCCAACCACGTTGGGGCGGATCGGCAGCTCGCCGGCGTCCAGGTCCAGCAGGCAGACCAGGGTCACGCTGGCCGGGCGGCCGTAGTCGAACAATTCGTTCATGGCGGCGCGGATGGTGCGGCCGCTCATCAGCACGTCATCGATCAGCACCAGATGCTGGCCTTCGATCTCGAAGGGCAGGGCGGACGGGCGCACTTGCGGGTGCAGGCCGTTCTGGCTGAAGTCGTCGCGGTAGAAGGACACATCCAGCGTGCCCAGTGGCGCGTCGCTGCCCAGTTCCTTGAGCAAGGCCTGCGCGACCCAGATGCCGCCAGTGCGAATGCCGATGTAACGCGGTTCAGTGATGTCACGCTGGGCAAGGTGCGCCTTGAGGCGGGTCGCCATCTGGCTGATCAGATCGGCGGGATTTGGCAGGCTCATGGTTGCTCCTTGTTGGGGCGAGCCGGGTCCTTGGACGCGGCTCGGTTTTTCACTCAAAAGAAAAGCGCCGAAGCGCTTGTCAGGATTCAAACAATGCAGTGTTTTCATCGAGCCAGCCCTGCAACAGCAGAGCGGCGGCGATGGCGTCCACCGGGTTGTCGCGGTAACTGCCTTTCTGACCGCCACGGGCCAGGCGCTCGCCTTTGGCCTCGAACGTGGTCAGGCGCTCGTCATGGGTATAGAAGGGCAGGTTGAAGCGGCCATTGAGGCGCCGGGCGAATTTTTCCGCACGTACGCACATGTCGCTCGGCGTGCCGTCCATGTTCAGCGGCAGGCCAACGACGACGGCGTCAGGTTTCCATTCCTTTATAAGGGCTTCGACCTGGTTCCAGTCGGGAACGCCGTTCTGTGCCTTCAAGGTGCACAGCTCGCGGGCCTGGCCGGTAATCACCTGGCCGACCGCGACGCCGATCTGTTTGGTGCCGTAGTCGAAGCCGAGAATCAGGCGCAGGGCCATCAGGCGTGACCTGCCTGGCTGGTCAGCAGGCTGAGGTTGATCCCCAGATGCTTGGCCGCCGCTTCCAGACGCAGTTCGCTGCTGGTGTTGAAGAGGATGTCGGCGTCGTACGGGCAGTTCAGCCAGGCGTTGTCGGCGAGTTCCGCTTCCAGTTGCCCGGCTTCCCAACCGGCGTAACCGAGGGCAATCAGGCTTTTCGCCGGGCCGACGCCGTCAGCGATGGCGAACAGCACATCCTGCGAAGTCGACAGCGAGAGATCGCCGTCCAGTTGCGCGGTGGCCTGGAAGGTCTTGCCCGCCGGGTGCAGAACAAAACCGCGATCGGTCTGCACCGGGCCGCCAATGAAGATCGGCACATGCTGGCAGAGTGCTGGCGGATCGATGTCCGGACGTAATTGCTCAAGGATGTCGGCCAGATTCAGCTCTTGCGGCCGGTTGACCACGATCCCCATCGCACCATTGGCCGTGTGCTCGACGATGTAGGTCAAGGTGTGGGCAAAGTTCGGGTCGGCCATGTGGGGCATGGCGATCAGGAATTGATGCTTGAGGTAGCTGGGGCTGACGTTTTTCATGTGCGCTAGTGTGGCGTCGAAGGGGCAAACTGACAAGCTGAGGATCAGAGAACAACGCAGATCAAATGTGGGAGCGACGGTGCGACGATTCGACTTGCTCGCGAGGGCGTCAGGTCAGGCAACATCAATGGTGCATGTGCCGGCCTCTTCGCGAGCAAGTCGAATCGTCGCACCGTCGCTCCCACAAGGGTTGTGTGGTGTGTCAGTTGCTCGAGAGCTTGTCGCCTCGGGCAAATTTCCAGGTGCGGATGATTTCCAGACGGTCGATGTCCGACAAGTCCCCGGTAAACGGCGCAAACGGTGCCGCCAGTCGGACAATGCGCTGCGCCGCCTGATCCAGCAGCGGCTGGCCGGACGACTCCAGCACCAGCACTTCATACAGCGAACCGTCGCGGTTGATCGAGACCATCAGGCGCAAATTGCCGTAGATCTGCTTGCGCCGGGCTTCTTCGGGGTAATTGAGGTTGCCGATGCGCTCGACCTTCTTGCGCCAGTCGTCCTTGTACCAGGCGCCCTTGTCGCGCATGGTCGACGCCGCGCTCAAGCGGTGGATGCGTGGGCGCTTGGCGTACAGCTGTTGCTCCTTGGCCAGTTCGGCTTCGAGGCTGGCGATGTCGCTGGACAGCTGCGAGCTGTCGAATTCTGGGGCGTCGACTGTCGGTTTGACTTCGGTTTTGCTTTCTTCTTTCTTGGTCGGTGCCTTTTTCGGCTTCGGCGCGACGGTGGTCACCGCAGCCTTGGGCGCGGCCTCCTGCACTTGCGGCTTAGCGGCCGGTGGCGGGGTGACTTTCTTGACCTGATTGTCCTGGAACGGCGCCACTTCAGTGGTTTTCGGGATCGCCTTCTTGTCCAGCGTGCCGCTGCCTTCCTGATGCTCTTGGGCGAGAAAGTCAGCCTTCTCCGGCTTCTTTTCGCTCTTGAAGGTGGCGAGGGTGATTTCCAGGGTTTTGCTGATCTGCTTGGGCTCGACCATGGTGAAACCGACGCCGAGCAGCAGCGCCAAATGAATCAGCGCCGCGAGAAACAGGGTAAATCCGAGGCGATCGGCCGGGCGCACGCCACGGTGGGCGAGTTCTGCGGGCAGATCGGACGGGAGGGTCATGACAAGAAAACCAACATCGCGTTTTTCAGAGGCTGCGCATGATAACGCAATGTTGGTTTCACGCCTTGGGCTTCACGCTTCAAGCGACAGACTGCATGTGACGTGCATCAAGCTTGTGGCTTTTTGCCGGCGGCTTGCAGCTTCTTCTCGATCGCGTCCATCAACATGCCGCCGATATCGGTGCCGAAAGCATTGTCGATTTCACGGATGCAGGTCGGGCTGGTGACGTTGATTTCAGTGAGGCTTTCACCGATCACGTCGAGACCGACGAACAGCAGGCCTTTCTCACGCAAGGTCGGGCCGACTTGTGCGGCGATCCAGCGATCCTTGTCGGTCAGCGGGCGCGCTTCACCACGGCCACCGGCGGCGAGGTTGCCACGGGTTTCGCCCTGCGCCGGAATCCGCGCCAGGCAGTAATCCACCGGCTCGCCGTCGATCATCAGGATGCGTTTGTCGCCGTCCTTGATTGCCGGCAGGTAAGCCTGGCCCATGATCTGCTGGCCACCGAGGGCGGTCAGGGTTTCCAGAATCACCGACAGGTTCGGATCGCCCGCGCGGTGACGGAAAATCGAAGTACCGCCCATGCCGTCCAGCGGCTTGAGGATCACGTCGCCGTGCTTGGCGGCGAATTCACGCAGCACGTCGGCGCGGCGGCTGACCACGGTTGGCGGCGTGCACTGCGGGAACAGCGTGGCGAACAGCTTTTCATTGCAGTCGCGCAGGCTCTGCGGCTTGTTCACCACCAGTACGCCAGCGGTTTCGGCCTGTTCGAGCAGGTAGGTGGAGTAGACGAACTCCATGTCGAACGGCGGATCCTTGCGCATCAGGATCACGTCCAGATCGCTGAGCAGGTTGTCCTGTTCGGCGTCCAGTTCGAACCATTTTTCCGGGTTGGCGAAGACTTTCAGCGGCTTCATGCGCGCCCGCGCCTGACCTTCACCCTGATACAGGTCGCGCTGTTCCATATAGAACAGTTCCCAGCCGCGCTTCTGCGCGGCCAGCAGCATGGCCAGCGAGCTATCCTTTTTATAGGAGATGCTGGCGATAGGGTCCATGACAATCCCGACGCGAACGCTCATTGGGTTTTCCTCGAAAATTGGCTACCGGATCGGTATTGAAAAAGTGCCGCCAGAGTGGCGCCGGGCGGGTTTTCGGTCAAGGAAAAACCCGTCGATAGATTGCATCTGGAGACTGTGCTAAAAAGACTGGCGTAGCGTGCTGGCCCTTGAACATCAAGGGTTTCGAGCCATTCATAACCGCAAAACGGACAAATTGATTCGCAAAGGCGACGGTAGAGCCCTCTTATGGAACAGCAGTCCAGCGCCTTGAAGGTCATGGTGATCGACGACTCGAAAACGATTCGTCGCACCGCCGAAACATTGTTGAAAAATGTCGGGTGCGAAGTGATCACGGCGATCGACGGTTTCGACGCCCTGGCGAAGATCGCCGACAACCATCCCGGGATCATTTTTGTCGACATCATGATGCCGCGTCTGGATGGTTATCAGACCTGCGCTTTAATCAAGAACAACAGTGCGTTCAAGGCCACGCCGGTGATCATGCTGTCATCGCGTGACGGGCTGTTCGACAAGGCCAAGGGGCGGATTGTCGGTTCCGATCAATTTTTGACCAAGCCTTTCAGCAAGGAAGAACTGCTCAACGCGATCCAGGCCCACGTACCGGGCTTCGCCGCCGTTTTGCCGCAGTAAGACACGTACAGTGACGCTCGGCCAGCGGGTCGGGGGTCGACAAGAAAAATGGGGAAAACCATGGCACGTATCCTGATCGTCGATGATTCGCCGACTGAAATGTACAAACTCACCGGCATGCTCGAAAAGCACGGCCATGAAGTGCTCAAAGCGGAAAACGGTGCCGACGGCGTGGCCCTGGCCCGTCAGGAAAAACCCGACGCGGTGCTGATGGACATCGTCATGCCCGGCCTCAACGGGTTTCAGGCGACCCGCCAGTTGACCAAGGATGCCGACACCAGCCACATCCCGGTGATCATCATCACCACCAAGGATCAGGAAACCGACAAGGTCTGGGGCACCCGTCAGGGCGCCAAGGACTACCTGACCAAACCGGTCGACGAAGACACCTTGATCAAGACCCTGAACAACGTGCTCAAAGGCTGATCGCGCGACCATGAGCGAATCGCTGACCGCGTTCGAACTGCTCTGGCAAATCGACCAGCGCTGCCGCTTGCTGGCGGCAGACCTGCCGTCGCAACCGGCGCGCCAGGATCGCTGGAGCGGCATCGGCTTTCGCCTTGGCGAGCATTGGTATGTGGCGCCGATGGGCGAAGTCAGCGAAGTGCTGCATGAGCCGCGTTTCACCCAGTTGCCCGGGGTCAAGCCGTGGGTCAAAGGCGTGGCTAACCTGCGCGGGCGGCTGCTGCCGATCATGGATCTGTGCGGTTTCTTCGGGCATGAGCTGTCGCCGCTGCGTAAACAGCGACGGGTGTTGGTGGTTGAGCATGGGGACGTGTTTGCCGGGTTGATGGTCGATGAGGTGATTGGCTTGCAGCACTTTGAGCAGAACAGCTTCGAACCGATCTCGATCAGCAAGCGCCAGGGTTCCAAGGCCGAGTTCGTCAAAGGCTATTTCCGGCGTGAGCAGAACTGGCGGGTGTTCAGCCTGTTTGCCCTGGCCAAATCTCCGGTGTTCATGAGCGTCGCGATATAACAGATTCAATACCATCCCCTGTGGGAGCGAGCTTGCTCGCGAAGAGGGCGTGTCAGGCGAAACAAATATCGGCTGACCCAGCGCTTTCGCGAGCAAGCTCGCTCCCACAGGGATTGCAGCAGGCCTCAAAGGTGTGGGTTAAGGGCGAGGACCGATGACAAAAGCAAAAACAGGCAAGCCGGCGGAAGGCTCGCGCAGTCGCTCGCAGATCATCGTGCTGTTCATCGCACTGATCGTGTTCATCATGCTGCTGTTCGCCAACTTCGCTTACCTCAACACCCAGGCGAACTACGACAAACAGTACATCGGCCACGCCGGTGAACTGCGCGTGCTCTCGCAACGCATCGCCAAGAACGCCACCGAAGCCGCCGCCGGCAAGGCTGCCGCGTTCAAGCTGCTCAGCGATGCGCGCAACGATTTCGCCCAGCGCTGGGGTTACCTGAAGAAGGGCGATCCGGCCACCGGCCTGCCGCCAGCACCTGCCACCGTGCGCCCGGAAATGCGCGCCGTGCAGCTCGACTGGGAACGTCTGCTGAAAAACACCGACGCGATTCTTTCCAGCGAACAGACCGTGCTGTCACTGCATCAGGTCGCCGCGACCCTGGCTGAAACCGTGCCGCAGTTGCAGATCGAATACGAAAAAGTCGTCGAAATCCTCCTCCAGCGCGGTGCCCCGGCGGCGCAAGTGGCCATGGCCCAACGTCAGTCGCTGCTCGCCGAACGCATCCTCGGCGCGGTCAACACCGTGCTTGCCGGCGACGAAAACTCGCAGCAAGCCGCCGACGCCTTTGGCCGCGATGCCACGCGTTTCGGCCAAGTGCTCAACGGTATGCTGCAAGGCAATCCGACGCTGAAAATCAGCCAGGTTGAAGACCGTGATGCCCGTGCTCGTTTGAGCGAGATCTCCGAGCTGTTCCAGTTCGTTTCCGGCTCCGTCGATGAAATCCTCGAAACCTCGCCGGAGCTGTTCAAAGTCCGCGAATCGGCGAGCAACATCTTCAGCCTCTCGCAAACCCTGCTCGACGAAGCCTCGCACCTGGCGACCGGTTTCGAGAACCTTGCCGGCGGACGCAACACCGACACCATCGGCGGCTACGTCCTCGGTTTGCTGGCGCTGGCTTCGATTATCCTCATCGGCATGGTCATGGTCCGCGAAACCAATCGCCAGTTGCGTGAAACCGCCGAAAAGAACGAGCGCAACCAGAACGCGATCATGCGTCTGCTCGATGAAATCGAAGACCTCGCCGACGGTGACCTCACCGTGACCGCCTCCGTAACCGAAGACTTTACCGGCACCATCGCCGATTCGATCAACTACTCCGTCGACCAACTGCGCGATCTGGTCGCGACGATCAACCTCACCGCCGGCCAGGTCGCCGCTGCGGTGCAGGAAACCCAGGCCACCGCCATGCACCTGGCGCAGGCCTCGGAGCATCAGGCCCAGCAGATTTCTGAAGCCTCGACAGCGATCAGCGACATGGCCGAATCCATCGATCAGGTCTCGGCCAACGCTGCCGAGTCTTCAGCGGTAGCCGAGCGCTCCGTGGAAATTGCCAACAAGGGCAACGAGGTGGTGCACAACACCATCCACGGCATGGACAACATTCGCGAACAGATTCAGGACACCGCCAAACGCATCAAGCGTCTCGGCGAGTCGTCGCAGGAAATCGGCGACATCGTCAGCCTGATCGACGACATCGCTGACCAGACCAACATCCTCGCCCTCAACGCGGCGATTCAGGCGTCGATGGCCGGTGATGCCGGACGCGGTTTTGCGGTGGTCGCCGACGAAGTGCAGCGTCTGGCCGAACGTTCGTCCGCCGCTACCCGGCAGATCGAAACCCTGGTGCGGGCGATTCAGACTGACACCAACGAAGCCGTCATCTCGATGGAGCAAACCACCACCGAAGTGGTGCGCGGCGCGCGACTGGCGCAGGATGCCGGTGTGGCCCTGGAAGAAATCGAAGGCGTGTCGAAGACCCTTGCGGCGCTGATTCAAAGCATCTCCAACGCGGCGCAGCAGCAGACCTCGTCAGCCGGGCAGATCTCGCTGACGATGAACGTGATCCAGCAGATTACTTCGCAGACCTCGTCCGGCTCCACGGCCACTGCGGAGAGCATCGGTAACCTGGCGAAAATGGCCAGTCAGTTGCGCCGTTCGGTGTCCGGCTTCACCTTGCCGGCGGCGGAAAAAGTGTGATCGGAGCGGTTATGGGTGACCGGCATGACTACGTGGCCCTCGAATGGGTCAAAGGCGAAATTGCCGAAACGCTGAGACAGGCGCATCAGGCGATTGAAGCCGTGCTCGAAGATCCGCAGGCCTTCCCCGGGCTGGACGAGTGCCACGATTACATCCATCAGGTCCACGGCAGTTTGCAGATGGTCGAATTCTACGGCGCAGCCCTGCTCGCCGAGGAAATGGAGCATCTGGTCGAAGCCTTGCAGCACGAGCGCGTCAGCCACCGCGACGAAGCGCTGCACCTGTTGCTGCAAGCCCTTGGGCAATTGCCGATCTACCTCGATCGCGTGCAGAGCGCCCGGCGTGATTTGCCGTTGGTGGTGCTGCCGCTGATCAACGATCTGCGCAGTGCCCGGGGCGAAAGCCTGCTCTCGGAAACCAGCCTGTTCAGCCCGCAATTGCCCGAACTACCGCCCTTGAGCGCCGATGAACTGGCGCTGCTCGAGCCGGCGGAACTGCCCAACGTCCTGCGCAAATTACGCCAGATGCTGCAAATGGCCTTGGTCGGTTTACTGCGCGAGCAGGACGACCAGACGCACCTCGATTATCTGGCGAAAGTCTTCACCCGCCTCGAAGCACTGAGCGGTGATTCGCCGCTGAGCCCGTTGTGGCAAGTCGCTTCGGCGCTGGTCGAAGGCATGCGCGAAGGCGTGATTGCCAACAGTCCGGCGCTGCGCAGCCTGTTCAAGGACGCCGACAAAGAGCTCAAGCGTCTGCTCGACCAAGGCATGGCCGGCCTCAACCAGCCGCCACCGCCGGAGCTGCTGAAAAGCCTGTTGTTCTATATTGCCAAAGCCGAACATCCCACCGGGCAGATGCTGACCATGAAAGATCGCTACTCGCTGGACGACGCGTTGCCCGACAGCGCGATGGTCGACGAAGAACGCGCGCGCCTGGCCGGCCCCGACCGCGATGCGATGCGCTCGGTGCTGGCGGCGCTGTGTGAAGAGCTGGTGCGGGTCAAGGAACGCCTCGACCTGTTCGTGCGCAGCGACCGCCAGCACACCTCGGATCTGGAGAGTTTGCTCGCACCGCTGCGGCAGATCGCCGACACCCTCGCGGTGCTCGGTTTCGGTCAGCCGCGCAAAGTGATCATTGATCAACTGGCCGTGGTGCTCAGTCTCGCCCAAGGCCAGCGTGAACCGAACGACGCGATCCTGATGGACGTCGCCGGCGCCTTGCTCTACGTCGAAGCGACGCTGGCCGGGATGGTCGGCACCGTCGAGCCGGAAAGCCCGGAAGATGCGCGCCTGCCGACCACCGACCTGACGCAGATTCACCAGATCGTCATCAAGGAAGCGCGCATCTGCCTGCAACAGGCCAAGGACATGATCGTCGACTACATCGACGCCGATTGGGATCGCCAGCACCTGCAACCGTTGCCGGCGCTGCTGACTCAGGTGCGCGGTGCGCTGGCGATGATTCCGCTCAGCCGGGCGGCGAGTCTGGTCGAAGCCTGCAACGGTTTTATCCGCGAACATTTGCTGCTCGACCCGCACGAGCCGGGCTGGGAGCAACTGGATCATCTGGCCGATGTCATCAGCAGCCTCGAGTATTACCTCGAACGCTTGAGCGACGACCCACAGGCAGCGGGCGAACAATTGCTGGACGTCGCGCAGAAGTCCCTCGCCAGCCTCGGTTTCTTTCCAAATGAGCCGCATGTGCCCGTGCTCGACGACGTGCTCAGCCCCAGCGAAGCGCTGGTGATGCAGGACATGCAGGCGCTCGACGACCCGGAAATCGTGCAGTCGCTGGCCGACGTTCTGGCCAGCCCGGTTTCAGCGCTTAACCCGCCTGCACTGATTACACCCGGCAGCCTGATGCCGCCACCGGCCGATGAAGAACCGGTCGACGATGAACTGCGCGAAGTGTTCCTCGAAGAGACCGATGAAGTCCTCGAAGTCCTCCACGAATACTTGCCGCGCTGGATCGCCAATTCGCAGGACCGCGATGCGCTGACCGAGCTGCGTCGCGCCTTTCACACCTTGAAGGGCAGCGGGCGCATGGTCCGCGCGCTGATTCTCGGCGAGCTGGCGTGGTCGGTGGAAAACCTGCTCAACCGTGTGCTCGAACAAAGCGTCGAACCGGGCTCGGTGGTGCAGCAAGTGCTGACCGACACCGTGCTGTTGCTGCCCGAGTTGATCAGCGAATTCGCCACGAACAGCCAGCGGCAACGCAGCGATGTCGATCAACTCGCGGCCCGTGCCCACGCCCTGGCCAAGGGTGACGAGCCGCTGGCTGCCGAAGACGTCGACGATGTCGCGGCGCTGGATCCGCTGTTGCTGGAAATCTTCCGCAAAGAAGCCGAAACCCACCTCGCCAGCCTCAACCGTTTCCTCGATCAAGCCGCCGAGCATGTGCCGTTGCAGGCCAGCGATGAATTGCAGCGCGCCCTGCACACGCTCAAGGGCAGCGCGTCGATGGCTGGCGTATTGCCGATTGCCGAACTCGCTGCACCGCTCGATCAACTGGCCCGCGAGTTCAAGGCGCACCAGTTGCCGCTGGACCTCGACGAAGTGGAGTTGCTACTTGAAGCCGAGGGCCTGTTCCGCGTCGGTCTGCGTCAGCTCAAGCATGATCCGCTGGCGCCGATTGTCGGCGCGCAGTCGCTGATCAAACGCTCGGAAACCTTGCTCACCGAGCGCCTGGCGTCGATCCTCGATGCGCCGCACACCGGCCTGCGGATCAAGCGCGACCCGCAACTGATCAACAACTTCCTCGCCCAGGGCATGGACATCCTCCTTGACGCGGAAAATCTCTTGCAGCGCTGGCAGCAACATCCCGGCGAGCGTCAGGAACTCAGTGCGTTGCTGGATGAGCTGACCACCCTCGGCGAAGGCGCGCACATGGCCGACCTGCTGCCGGTCGACGTGCTGTGTGAAGCCTTGCTCGACCTCTATGGCGCGGTGGAAGAAAGCAGCCTGGCGGTCAGCGAGCGGTTTTTCCAGGAAGCGCAAAACGCCCACGAAGCACTGATCAACATGCTCGACGAACTGGCGGCCGGCCAGGAAGTCACGCCGCAGCCGGAACGAATTCGTGCCTTGCATGACCTGCTCGATGAGAGTCTTGACCCGTCGTCGATGGGCTTGATTCGCAGCGATGGCAGCCGTACTTTGAGTATCCGTGAACTGGGCAGCGCCACCGCAGAGTTGCAGCAAAAGGCAACGGCGCTTGAACCCGATGATGAGATCGTCGAGATCTTTCTTGAAGAGGCGGTCGACATTCTCGACAGCGCCGGCCAAGCCTTGCAGCGCTGGCTGAGTGACCCCGACAACGTTGCGCCACTGTCCTCGCTGCAACGGGATTTGCACACGCTCAAGGGCGGCGCGCGGATGGCCGAAGTCGAGGCCATCGGCGATCTGGCTCAAGAGCTGGAAAGCCTTTACGAAGGACTGGTCGATCGTCGCTACCACTACAGCGAAAGCCTGGGGCGCTTGCTGCTCAAGAGTCATGACCGCTTGGCGTTGATGCTTGATCAACTGCAAAACCATCAGCCACTGACGCCGGCACAGGATCTGATCGAAACGATCCGACAGGTCCGCCAAGGCCAAAACGTTGCCGAAACGCCGCCAGCAATAACCGATCACGACAGCGCCGGCCACGACCCGGAGCTGCTGGAAATCTTCCTCGAAGAAGGTTTCGACATCATCGAAAACTCCGGCGCCGCACTGCTGCGCTGGCAGGCCGAGCCGGGCAATCGTCAGGAAGTGGAAACCCTGCTGCGCGATCTGCACACCCTCAAGGGCGGCGCGCGGATGGTCGAGATCGGCCCGATCGGCGACCTCGCCCATGAGCTGGAATACCTTTACGAAAGTCTTTCCAGCGGCGCGTTGCAGCCATCGGCGGAGCTGTTTGCGCTGGTGCAGCGTGGGCATGATCGCTTGGCGCAAATGCTTGATGGCGTGCGCGCCGGGCAGCCGTGTCCACCGGCCGATCGGCTGATCAACGCGATCCAGAATTTCAGTCATCCGGTAACGGTCGAAACACCGCCAACGTTGCCGCTGCCCGCCAAGACCGAACCTGCACCGCCGGCAGCCGAGGCTGGCGCGGACATGGTCAAAGTCTCCGCCGAACTGCTCGACGAGTTGGTCAATCTGGCCGGGGAAACCTCGATCTTCCGGGGCCGTATCGAACAGCAGGTCAACGACGCGCAGATCGCCCTGAACGAGATGGAAACCACCATCGAACGCATGCGTGACCAGTTGCGCCGGCTCGATACCGAAACCCAGGGGCGGATTCTCAGTCGCCAGCAAGTCGATGCCGAACGTCTCGGCTACGAGGAATTCGACCCGCTGGAAATGGACCGCCATTCGCAGTTGCAGCAACTGTCGCGGGCGTTGTTCGAATCAGCCTCTGACTTGCTCGACCTCAAGGAAACCCTCGACCGCCGTAATCACGACGCGGAGAACCTGTTGCAGCAACAGGGCCGCATCAACACCGAATTGCAGGAAGGCCTGATGCGCACGCGCATGGTGCCGTTCGAGCGCATGTTGCCGCGTTTGAAACGCATCGTCCGCCAGGTCGCCGAAGAACTGAACAAAGACGTCGCGTTTGTCGTCGGCAACGCCGAAGGCGAGATGGACCGCAACGTGCTCGAACGCATGGCCGCGCCGCTGGAACACATGCTGCGCAATGCCGTCGATCATGGTCTGGAGTCCGCCGAAGTGCGGCTGGCGGCGGGTAAACCGGCGCAAGGGCAGATCAGCCTCGACCTGTCCCGCGAGGGCGGCGACATTGTTTTCGACATTCGCGATGACGGCGCCGGGGTGCCACTGGAAGCGGTGCGCAAGAAGGCGATCAAGCGCGGCATGCTCGCGCCGGAAGCCGAGATCAGCGACCGCGACGTGTTGCAGTTCATCCTCCAGCCAGGGTTTTCCACGGCGGAAAAGATAACGCAGATTTCCGGGCGCGGCGTCGGCATGGACGTGGTGCATGAAGAGGTGCGGCAACTCGGCGGCAGCATGAGCATTGATTCGGTGCCGGGGCAGGGCGTGCATTTCCGCATTCGTCTGCCGTTCACCGTGTCGGTCAACCGCGCGTTGATGGTGCAGTGTGGCGAGGATCAATATGCGATTCCGCTGAACACCATCGAAGGCATCGTTCGCGTGTTGCCGAATGATCTGGAAGCTCACTTCCGCGTTGATCCGCCGCGTTATCAGTACGGCGGCCAGACCTACGAACTGTGCTACCTCGGCGAACTGCTGAAAACCGCGCCACGGCCGAAATTGCTCGGCCAGAACCTGCCGTTACCGGTGCTGCTGGTGCATTACAACGACCGACGCATCGCGGTGCTGGTCGATACCATGGCCGGCACCCGCGAGATCGTGGTCAAGAGCCTCGGTGCGCAATTCGCGGCGGTACAGGGCGTGTCCGGGGCGACGATTCTTGGCGATGGCCGGGTGGTGCTGATTCTCGATTTGCTCGCACCAATCCGCGCAATGCAGGCGCGAGTTGCACAGCCGCCGACGCTGCCGGAAATCGACAGCGAACCGCACAAACCGCTGCTGGTGATGGTGGTCGACGACTCGGTCACCGTGCGCAAGGTCACCAGCCGCTTGCTCGAACGCCACGGCATGAACGTGCTGACCGCCAAGGACGGTGTCGACGCCATGCTGCTGCTCGAAGAACACATGCCCGACCTGATGCTGCTCGACATCGAAATGCCGCGCATGGACGGCTTCGAAGTCGCCACCCAGGTGCGCAACGACGAACGCCTGCAACACCTGCCGATCATCATGATCACCTCACGCACCGGGCAGAAACACCGCGACCGCGCCATGGCCATCGGCGTCAACGACTACCTCGGCAAGCCGTATCAAGAGTCGGTGCTGCTTGAAAGCATTGCCCAGTGGAGCAAGAAACATGCATGAGCGCCGGCATAATCAGCGCAGCAGCCAACTCACCGGGTTGCTGCTGCCGCTGGCGGATCGCAATCTGATCCTGCCTAACGTCGCCGTGGCCGAGCTGATCGACTATCAGGCCAGTGCCTTCGATCTGGATACGCCGCCGTGGTATCTGGGGCGGGTGAAGTGGCGTGAGAGGCAGATTCCGTTGCTGAGTTTCGAGTCGGCGTGCGGGCAGAAAATCGTTATTGGCGAGCGCGCGCGGATCGTGATTTTGAATGCGCTGGGCGGGTTGCCGGAGTTGAAGTTCATTGCCCTGCTGGTGCAGGGGATTCCGCGGTCGTACAAGCTCGACAGTCAGTTGAGTTATGTCGATGTGCCGTTGTGTGCGCTGGAGCAGGCGGCGGTGCAGGTCGGGGAGCAAGTGGCGAAGGTGCCTGACTTGCTTGGGCTGGAGAAGTTGTTGGTGGATGCTGGGCTAGCCCACTGATCGTTCCCACGCTCCGCGTGGGAATGCAGCCCGGGACGCTCCGCGTCCCAAAAGCCGAACGCAGAGCGTCCGTTGAGGCATTCCCACGCAGAGCGTGGGAACGATCATTGGCGGGCTGATCCAAAACTTGCGCTGCTTCGGCTGGCCTCTTCGCGAGCAAGCTCGCTCCCACAGTTGATCTTCAGTGAACACAGATTTTGGACAGGACACAGTCCCCCTGTGGGAGCGAGCCTGCTCGCGAAAGCGCCAGTCGCCACACCTCAATCCGACAGACAAATCCTCAATCTCCGTGCGTAATAAACGCCTTCCAGTCGCGTTGTTTAAAGACACCCGGTGTTACGGCTCCCTAGCCTACAAATCCTTGCGCCGCTGCCTACGCATGCACCAGAATCCGCCGGCTTGTGCGCCCTCGGCATGCTGCGTAACTTGATTCCGTCACTGATTTCCAGTGATCGGGTTTAGTAGCCCGTCATATTTGGGGCGTATAGCTCATCAGACAGTCAGGTACTCCATACCTGCACTTTATGGTGGTTGTGCGCAGGGCGCCTTCGGGCGCGCCGGTTTCCCAGATCCCCGGTCTACTAACCTGCGCACAGCTGCCTCCACTTCTTTTAGTAGAGAAGCGGTGGCTAGCCCAAATGAGGATCTGGTAAATGTTCAAAGTAACGCCAAACCCGCCGGTCACCGACCCGGCATCCCCCTACGAATCCCCCGATTCGAAGAAATTCCACGAAGCCGCCGAGCGCGCCCTCGACCATTACCTCGGCCCGACCAACGCCGACCTGATGGCCACGCCTTACACCCCCAACACGCTGTACATGGCCAATCCCAATGCCGACACCGAATCCCTGCTGGCGGACGCCAGTGAAACCCTCGGCTCGGCTACGGTGATGCTCAACAACCATGCGGCAATGGTGGAGGGTACGCACCGCAAGACTGTGCAGGGTATTGCGCAGGTGGTGATGGTGGCGGAGATGGCTGTTAACCGTTTGTTGGATAGGTTGGTGCCGACTGACTGATCGATTGGTCACGGTTGATCGTTCCCACGCGCAGCAAAGGAATGCAGCCCGGGACGCTCCGCGTCCCAAAAGCCGAACGCAGAGCGTCCGTTGAGGCATTACCACGCAGAGCGTGGGAACGATCATCGGCGGGCTGATACAGCTTTTGCGCCGCTTTGGCTGGCCTCTTCGCGAGCAGTGAACGTTACGCTCAGCGTAATGATTCACCACCGCGCTTGATTGATGCCCCCACCCCACACGCCTACCTTAGCTCCACGACAGCGAACCCCGTGGAGTGAGCATGACAACAACAATTTCCCCCGACTCGCGCTGGACGCGGCGGCGCGATGAGAAGCAGCGCCGCCTCGACAAGGTGCGCGGGCTGGCCGACGGTGTGGTGTTGCCCACCGACAAGATCGTCGCCGCGCTCGAAGCGCTGATTCATCCCGGCGACCGTGTGGTGCTGGAGGGCAATAACCAGAAGCAGGCGGATTTCCTTTCGCGCTCGCTGGCCAAGGCCGACCCGCAAAAGCTCCACGACCTGCACATGATCATGCCCAGCGTCGGTCGCTCCGAGCACCTCGACCTGTTCGAACGCGGCATCGCCCGCAAGCTCGATTTCTCTTTCGCCGGCACCCAGAGCCTGCGCATCAGCCAGTTGCTCGAAGACGGCCTGCTGGAAATCGGCGCAATCCACACCTACATAGAACTCTACGCCCGGCTGGTGGTGGACCTGATCCCCAACGTCGTGCTCTCGGCCGGGTTCATGGCCGACCGCGCCGGCAACATCTACACCGGCCCCAGTACCGAAGACACCCCGGCACTGATCGAACCGGCCGCGTTCAGCGACGGCATCGTCATCGTCCAGGTCAACCAGTTGGTCGACGACGTCAGCGAACTGCCGCGAGTGGACATTCCGGCGTCGTGGGTCGATTTCGTCGTGGTCGCCGACAAGCCGTTCTACATCGAACCGCTGTTCACCCGCGACCCACGGCACATCAAGCCCGTGCACGTGCTGATGGCGATGATGGCGATTCGCGGGATCTACGAAAAACACAACGTGCAGTCGCTCAACCACGGCATTGGTTTCAACACCGCCGCCATCGAGCTGATCCTGCCGACCTACGGTGAGTCCCTCGGCCTCAAAGGCAAGATCTGCCGCAACTGGACGCTCAACCCGCACCCAACTTTGATCCCGGCAATCGAGAGCGGTTGGGTCGAAAGCGTGCATTGCTTCGGCACCGAACTGGGCATGGAAAACTACATCGCCGCCCGCCCGGATGTGTTCTTCACCGGTCGCGACGGCTCGCTGCGTTCCAACCGGATGTTCTGCCAACTCGCCGGGCAATACGCGGTGGATCTGTTTATCGGCGCGACGTTGCAGGTTGATGGCGACGGCCATTCTTCGACCGTGACCCGTGGCCGCCTCGCCGGTTTCGGCGGTGCGCCGAACATGGGCCACGACCCGCGCGGTCGCCGTCACGGCACCCCGGCGTGGCTGGACATGCGTCACGACGACTCGCAGCAACCGATGCTCGAACGCGGCAAGAAACTCGTGGTGCAAATGGTCGAGACCTTCCAGGAGGGCGGCAAACCGACCTTCGTCGAAACCCTCGACGCGGTCGAAGTGGCGAAGAAAAGCGGCATGCCGCTGGCGCCGATCATGATCTACGGCGACGACGTCACCCACCTGCTCACCGAAGAAGGCATCGCCTACCTGTACAAGGCGCGCTCGCTGGAAGAACGTCAGGCAATGATCGCAGCGGTCGCCGGCGTCACTGCCATCGGCCTGCGCCACAACCCGAAAGACACCGAGCGCATGCGCCGTGAAGGCCTGATCGCCTTGCCCGAAGACCTCGGCATCCGCCGCACCGACGCCACCCGCGAATTGCTCGCGGCGAAAAGCGTGGCCGATCTGGTTGAGTGGTCCGGCGGCCTGTACAACCCGCCCGCGAAATTCAGGAGCTGGTAATGCACGCACTTAACCTGCAAGCGCAACCGCTGTCCCTGGCTGATCGATTGGCTGATCTGGCGGTGGACGCCTTGATCGACGAAGCCGATCTGTCGCCGAAACCGGCGCTGGTCGACCGTCGCGGCAATGGCGCGCACACCGATCTGCACTTGGGCCTGATGCACGCTTCGGCGCTGTCGTTGTGGCCGGCGTTCAAGGAGATTGCTGAAGCGGCGGTTGCAATCGGCGGAGTCGATTCAACGTTGCGCGAAGCGATTGGCCGCATCGGCCGTGAAGGCGAGCAAGCCATGCTTACGACCACCAACGGCGTGAACACGCATCGCGGCGCCATTTGGGCGCTGGGATTGTTGGTGACGGCCGCTGCGCTGGAGCCGCAATCTTCCAGCGCCAACGCCGTAACCTTGCGCGCTGCACGCTTGGCCTTGTTGGACGATCGCCACGCACCAAAACCCTTGAGCCACGGCGCGCAAGTCGCCCTGCGTTACGGCGCTCGCGGTGCTCGTGAAGAAGCGCAACTCGGCTTCCCTTCGGTGCTGCAACGCGGCCTGCCACAACTCAAGCGCAGCCGCGCCAACGGCCACGGTGAACAAAACGCCCGGCTCGACGCCTTGCTCGCGATCATGACCAATCTGGCCGACACCTGCGTGCTCTACCGCGCCGGTGAAGAGGGTCTGCACGCCATGCAGTCCGGCGCGCAAGCGGTGCTCGACGCCGGCGGCAGTGCCAGCCTCAGCGGTCGCCGCCGGCTGCACGAACTGGATCAACAACTCATCGCATTGAATGCCTCGCCCGGTGGCGCCGCCGACTTGCTCGCCGCCACGCTGCTGCTCGACCGTATCGAGCGCGACGGCAACTCTCAGGGAGCGTTTTGATGGAAACCTTATCGTTTGAATTCCCTGCCGGGCAGCCACCACGCGGTCGCGCGCTGGTCGGTTGTGTCGGTTCGGGTGATCTGGAAGTGCTGATCGAACCGGGCCTGGCCGGCAAGCTGACGATCAATGTGCAGACCTCGGTCAACGGCGCACAGCTGCGCTGGCAGCATCTGTTTGCGCGGATGTTCGACGGCACCACGCCGCCGGCAATGGCCATCGATATCCACGACTTCGGCGCGACGCCGGGGGTGGTGCGCTTGCGTCTGGAACAAGGTTTCGAGGAGATCGGCCATGACTGACAGCGCAGCGTTGCTCAACAAACACAGCTTCGTCGAACTCGGCGCGCGGCAACGGGCGAAGGCCTTGCTCGATGCCGGCAGCTTTCGCGAATTGCTCGACCCGTTTCAACGGGTGATGTCGCCGTGGCTCGAACGCCAGGGCGTGGTGCCGCAGGCCGATGACGGCGTGGTGATCGCCAAGGGCAGCCTCGATGGTTTGCCGGTGGTGATCGCCGCGATTGAAGGCGCGTTTCAGGGCGGCAGCCTTGGCGAAGTCGGCGGGGCGAAGATTGCCGGCGCGCTGGAACTGGCGGCTGAAGACAACCGCAAAGGTATTCCGACCCGCGCGGTGTTGCTGCTGGAAACCGGCGGCGTGCGTTTGCAGGAGGCCAATCTCGGGTTGGCAGCGATTGCCGATATTCATGCGGCGATTGTCGATTTACAGCAGTACCAACCGGTGGTTGGGGTGGTTGCGGGTAGCGTTGGATGCTTTGGCGGCATGTCGATTGCGGCGGCGCTGTGCAGCTATTTGCTGGTGACTCAGGAGGCACGCCTCGGTTTGAACGGCCCGCAGGTGATTGAGCAGGAAGCCGGGATCGAAGAATACGATTCTCGCGACCGTCCGTTTATCTGGAGCCTGACTGGCGGCGAGCAGCGATTTGCCAGTGGTCTGGTGGATCGTTATGTCGCCGATGACGTGGCGAAGATTCGTCAGCAGGTTGGTGAATTACTTCAGCAAGGTTTGCCGGAACAACCGCGCAGCCAACGCGCCGACTGGTTTCTGCAACGCCTGAGCAGCCTGAACACTGACCCGCAAATCGAGCCGTCGGTGGTTCGCGATCTGTATCAAGGAGAGCGCTCATGAGCGGTTATTCGCTGCGCGGTTTGAACTGGTTCAACGCCTTGAGCGCGGGCGCTAAAAGTGTTGAAGGACTGCCGCCATCGTTGAGGGTTGCTGACGGTGAGCTGGGGCGTTTTATCGCTGTGGTCGCTGACCCGGACAATCGTTTCCCTCGCGCTCGTAATGGCGAAGTCGGTTTGCTCGAAGGCTGGGGTCTGGCCAAGGCTGTGGATGACGCGATCAGCGCTGACCGCGACAAAGTGCAGAAGCGCCCGATCATCGCCATCGTCGATGTGCCGAGCCAGGCTTATGGTCGGCGCGAAGAAGCGCTCGGCATTCATCAGGCGCTGGCCGGTGCGGCGGACAGTTACGCCCGTGCGCGTCTGGCCGGGCATCCGGTGATTGCGTTGCTGGTGGGCAAGGCGATGTCCGGGGCGTTTTTGGCTCACGGTTATCAAGCCAATCGTTTGATCGCCCTGCGTGATCCGGGCGTGATGGTGCATGCGATGGGCAAGGCGTCGGCGGCGCGGGTGACCTTGCGCAGTGTTGAAGAACTGGAAGCGTTGGCTGCCAGTGTGCCGCCGATGGCGTATGACATCGACAGCTATGCCAGCCTCGGATTGCTCTGGGAAACCTTGTCGGTGGAGCAGATTGAACAACCGACCGCTGAGGATCTGGCACGGGTGAACGAGTGCCTGAAACAAGCCATCAGCGATATCTCCAGCACTGACTTGAGCAATCGTCTCGGCGCGAAAAATCGTGCTGCTTCCAGCAAAGTGCGCGAACTGCTGAGGGCGCAGTGGTGAATACGCCTCTGGCCCACGATCTGCTCTGGGGCATGACTCCGGCGCAGTTGCCGGCGGATGCGCCACTGTGGGCAGTCGAGTCGCTGGCCGTCGGGCAACCGGTGGTGGTGCGGCGGGCGCTGAGCGAGGAAGGTTTGGTCGCGGTCGGCGTACGAGGAGTGTTGCGCGAGCAGCGGTTGGCGGCGTTTATGCCGGTCGATTCGATTGCCTGTCGGGTCAGTCCCGAGGCGCTTTGTCATGTCGATTGCGAGCGTGATTTGCCGGTCATGCACGCGCTCCAACAGCTGCGGCCGATGCTCGACGATTGCGGTTGGGTCTGGGGTGTCAGCGGCAGTGTCGGCTTTGAATTGGCCAGTGGTTTTATCGCGATGCACGCGGCCAGTGACCTCGATCTGATTCTGCGTACACCGCAACTGATCACCCGCAATCAGGCACGCAAACTGGTTGCGGTTTTTGATCAGGCTGTGTGCCGGGTGGATATGCAATTGCAGACACCGTTCGGGGCTGTGGCGTTGCGTGAGTGGGCCAGTGCTTCGACGCGCGTGCTGCTGAAAAACGCTCATCAGGCTTGCCTGGTGATTGATCCATGGAACCCGCAGGAGCAGGCAGCGTGAGCAGTCTGCTGGTGTTCCCCGGCCAGGGCGCGCAGCAGGCGGGCATGCTGCAGCGCTTGCCTCGCGAAACCTTGGTCGAAGCCAGTGATGTACTTGGCGAAGATGTTTTGCTACTAGATTCTGCTCAAGCATTGCGCACGACGAGGGCGGTTCAGCTCTGTTTGCTGATCGCCGGCGTCGCGGCTTCACGGCAGTTATTGCAGGACGGACTCACGGCGGATTACGTCGCCGGCCTGTCCATCGGCGCTTACCCGGCAGCGGTGGTCGCTGGCGCGTTGAGCTTCAGCAATGCGCTGCATCTGGTCAGCCTGCGCGGTGAACTGATGCAGCGAGCTTATCCACAAGGCTACGGCATGACCGCGATTATCGGTCTGCAGTTATCCACAGTCGAAACGTTGCTGGCGCAGGTGCACTGCGAGGATGCGCCGGTGTACCTGGCCAACATCAACGCCGACAACCAAGTGGTGATTGCCGGCAGTGATAAGGCGATGCAAACAGTCGCGGAACTGGCGCGCAGTCGCGGCGCCGGTCTGGCGAAACGTCTGGCGGCAAGTGTGCCGTCGCACTGTCCGCTGCTGGAGGCACCTGCACAAACCCTCGCCGAAGCCTTCGCCAAGATTGAACTGAAGAGCCCGAAAATCGCTTACCTGAGCGGCAGCCGCGCGCGCCCTGTGACCAAAGTACAAGCGCTGCGCGACGACCTCGCTTTCAACATGTGCCGCGTGGTGGATTGGCGCGGCACCGTGCAAAGCGCCTACGAGCGCGGCGTACGGCTACAGATCGAATTGCCGCCCGGTGCCGTACTGACCGGGCTGGCGCGCCGGGTGTTCGACTCGGGCACGGTCACTGCCTTCGACAGTGCTCGCCTCGACACCTTGCAGGCGCTGTTGCGTGAGGAGGGAAACCGCCAACTCTAAAACCGCCGCGACTCAAGCTTCGAACAACAAAAACAACATTCGACGATGCACTTTGAGGACTACAACAATGATTATTTACGGTGTGGCGCTGCTCGCGATCTGTACGCTGGCAGGGGTGATCATGGGTGACATGCTCGGCGTGTTGTTGGGCGTCAAATCCAACGTTGGCGGGGTCGGCATCGCCATGATCCTGCTGATTTGCGCACGGTTGTGGATGCAGAAGCGCGGCGGCATGACCAAGGATTGCGAGATGGGCGTCGGCTTCTGGGGCGCGATGTACATTCCGGTGGTGGTGGCAATGGCGGCGCAACAGAACGTTGTCACCGCATTGCATGGCGGCACGGTGGCGGTGCTGGCGGCGATTGGTTCGGTAGTGGTCTGCGGCTGCACGATTGCTTTGATCAGCCGCACCCACAAGGGTGAACCATTGCCCGATGAACCGGCGGAAATCACGCCGGTCGGCACTCCAGTAGGAGGCCGCTGATATGTGGGATCTCATCGAGAAAGGTCTGGAACATAACGGGCTGGTCACTGCCTTCGCTTTTGTCGGCGTGATCATGTGGGTGTCGGTGGTGCTCTCTAAGCGCCTGACGTTCGGACGTGTTCACGGCTCGGCGATTGCCATCGTCATCGGCCTGGTGCTGGCGTGGGTCGGCGGCACCATGACCGGCGGCCAGAAAGGCCTGGCGGATCTGACGTTGTTCTCAGGTATCGGCCTGATGGGCGGGGCGATGTTGCGTGACTTTGCGATTGTGGCCACGGCGTTTGAAGTGCAGGCGACCGAGGCGAAGAAGGCCGGGTTGATTGGTGTGGTCGCGTTGCTGTTGGGCACGATTCTGCCGTTCATTGTCGGCGCGTGCATGGCCTGGGCATTTGGTTATCGCGATGCGGTGAGCATGACCACTATTGGCGCGGGCGCGGTGACTTATATCGTCGGGCCGGTGACGGGCGCGGCGATTGGCGCGACCTCGGATGTGATGGCGCTGTCGATTGCCACCGGGTTGATCAAGGCGATTCTGGTGATGGTTGGCACGCCTGTAGCGGCGCGCTGGATGGGCCTGGATAACCCGCGCTCGGCGATGGTGTTTGGTGGGTTGGCCGGGACTGTCAGCGGCGTTACAGCTGGGTTGGCGGCGACGGATCGGCGGTTGGTGCCTTATGGGGCGTTGACGGCTACGTTTCATACCGGGCTTGGGTGTTTGCTTGGGCCTTCGTTGTTGTTCTTCATTGTTCGCGGGATTGTGGGTTGAAGATCAAAAGCCCCTCACCCTAGCCCTCTCCCGGAGGGAGAGGGGACTGACCGCGTTGGATGTTGGAGGTACGCCGACCTGAAAGTCCTGAGTCGAACTCTGGTCTTTAAATCCATGGCGATCTGCTCCCTTTCCCCCTCGCCCCCTTGGGGGAGAGGGCTGGGGTGAGGGGGTAGGCTCTTGATCTGCTGTTAATCCGCCAACTGCCGATTCGCATACATCCGACACTCCGCCAACAACGCCAACAAATTCGGATCCCGCTCCTTGGCCTTCAAAAACGCCACACCAATGTGCTGCTGCAACCGGTATTTCTCCTGCAACGGAATCAGCTTCACCCGATTCTCATACACCGCCGCAATCCGTCCCGGCAGCAACGCATAACCCACCCCCGAACTGACCATGCTCAGCAGCGTGAAGATGTCATTCACCTGCATCGCCACCTTCGGCTCGAACCCCGCCTGCTTGAATACCCGATTACCGTCCTGATGCGTGGCAAAGCCCTGGGTCAGGGTGATAAATGTTTCATCACGCACCTCAGCCAGATCCACTTCACTGCGCTGGGCAAACTTTGAATCCGCCGGGGTGGCGAGGAAGATGTCGTCGGAAAACAGCGCGATCTGCTCGCAGTCCGGGTCGTTGATGCTGTCGTCCAACGACACCAGAATCGCGTCGACTTCCATGTTTTTCAGCTTGTAGAGCAGGTCGATGTTCGAGCCGAGGATCAGGTCGATATTGAGTTCGCTGCGGCGGATTTTCAGGCCCATGATCAGTTGCGGCACGGTTTTCACTGTCAGCGAATACAGCGAGCCAAGTTTGAAGCGTTCAGCCGAGAACCCGGCGGCTTCGCGGGTCAGGCGTACGCTTTCGACGACGTCATTGATCAGCTTCTGCGCGCGTTCTTCGAGGACGTAAGCGCTTTCCAGCGGGGTCAGGTTGCGGCCTTCGTGTTTGAACAGCGGGCAGCGCAGGGCGCTTTCCAGCGAATGAATGGCGCGGTGCACGCTGACGTTGCTGGTCTGCAACTCGGCGGCAGCGCGGGCGAGGTTGCCGGTGCGCATGAAAGCGAGGAACACCTCGAGTTTTTTCAGGGTCAATTCTTCGTCGATCAGCATGGCGCGGACTCTTTTTGGTATCGGCCGATTGTGCCCAATTAACACGACTTATGCAGGCTGGTGTTGAACAGAAACATTGCGCTTTTACGCTCAAGGCCCGAGCCTTGCGCGCTGCGGTAACGAATATTGAGGTGAGCGATACATGTATCACGGAGAAAAACTCAACGCCTGGACGCATCTGGTCGGGGCAGTAGCAGCGTTTATCGGCGGCGTCTGGATGCTGGTGATCGCCAGCCTGGACGGCAGCCCGTGGAAAATTGTCAGCGTGGCGATTTACGCGTTTACCTTGCTGGTGCTCTACAGCGCCTCGACCGTGTACCACAGCGTGCGCGGGCGCAAGAAAGCGATCATGAAGAAGGTCGATCACTTTTCGATCTATCTGCTGATTGCCGGCAGCTACACGCCATTCTGCCTGGTCACCCTGCGCGGGCCGTGGGGCTGGACGTTGTTCGGGATTGTCTGGGGGCTGGCGCTGATCGGCATCCTGCAAGAGATCAAACCGCGTTCGGAGGCGCGGATTCTGTCGATCGTGATCTATGCGGTGATGGGCTGGATTGTGTTGGTGGCGGTCAAGCCTTTGATTGCGGCGCTGGGTACGGCCGGGTTTGCCTGGCTGGCGTCGGGCGGGGTTTTGTATACGGTGGGGATTATCTTTTTTGCCCTTGATCACCGGTTGCGCCATGCGCACGGGATCTGGCATCTGTTCGTGATTGCCGGGAGTTTGCTGCACTTTGTCGCGATTCTGTTTTATGTCCTGTAGCCCGGCTGACTGATCGTTCCCACGCTCTGCGTGGTAACGCCTCCTGTGACGCTCTGCGTCACGCTGTTTGGGACGCGGAGCGTCCCGGGCTGCATTCCCACGCAGAGCGTGGGAACGATCAGTCCGGCAAAAAGGTTTAGAAATCACCCCAAAGTTGTTGGGCCACCGCCAGTGCCACCACTGGCGCCGTCTCGGTGCGGAGCACGCGGGGCCCAAGGCGGGCGGCGTGGAAGCCGTTGCTCTTGGCCTGCTCAACTTCGGCATCCGTCAATCCACCTTCAGGCCCGATCAGGAACGCCAGCGTCGACGGTTTGGCATGACTCACCAACGGCTCCGCCACCGGATGCAGCACCAGTTTCAACTCGGCTTCGGTCTGCTTGATCCAGTCCGCCAGCAACACCGGCGGATGAATCACCGGCACCCGCGAACGACCGCATTGTTCACACGCACTGATCGCCACCTGACGCCAGTGCAGCAGGCGTTTGTCGGCTCGCTCATCCTTCAGGCGGACTTCGCAGCGATCACTGAAGATCGGGGTGATTTCATTCACGCCCAGCTCGGTGGCCTTCTGGATCGCCCAGTCCATGCGCTCACCCCGGGACAGGCCCTGGCCGAGGTGAATGTGCAGCGGCGATTCGACTTGGCCGGCGAATTGCTCGTCGATCTGCACGGTCACGCGCTTCTTGCCGACTTCCAGCAGGGCGCCGCGAAACTCATGGCCGGAACCGTCGAACAGCTGCACCGCATCGCCCTCGGCCATGCGCAGTACGCGGCTGATGTAATGCGCCTGGGCTTCCGGCAATTCGTGTTCGCCGGTGCTCAGGGGGGCGTCGATAAAGAAGCGGGACAGTCTCATTTCGGGTCTCTGGAAAGATGTGAATCAGTTAAACCGGTGTCGACTTCATTCGCGAGCAAGCTCGCTCCCACATTTGAGATGTATTCCCCTGTGGGAGCGAGCTTGCTCGCGAAAGCGGCAGATCAGGCGCCACAAATTTTGAATCAGCCTGGATCGCGGAAGCCGGGGTGGAAGTCTTTTGGCACGGCCACGCTGACGCTGTCACGCGTGGCAATGTCGATACCCTCGCTGGCGACTTCGGCGAGGAAGTCGATCTGCTCCGGAGTGATCACGTACGGCGGCAGGAAATACACCACGCTGCCCAGCGGGCGCAGCAACGCGCCACGCTCCAGCGCATGCTGGAACACTTTCAAACCACGGCGCTCCTGCCAAGGGTAGGCCTCTTTCGTGGCTTTATCCTTGACCATCTCGATGGCCAGCACCATGCCTGTCTGCCGCACTTCCGACACATTCGGATGATCGACCAGATGCGCCGTCGCCGAGGCCATGCGCTGGGCCAGCGCCTTGTTGTTCTCGATGACGTTGTCCTGTTCGAAGATATCCAGTGTCGCCAGTGCCGCCGCGCACGCCAGCGGGTTGCCGGTGTAGCTATGCGAGTGGAGGAAGGCGCGCAAGGTCGGATAGTCGTCGTAGAACGCGCTGTAGACCTCGTCGGTGGTCAGGCACGCGGCCAGCGGCAGATAGCCGCCGGTCAGCGCTTTCGACAGGCAGAGGAAGTCCGGGCGGATGCCGGCCTGTTCACAGGCAAACATCGTCCCGGTGCGACCGAAACCAACGGCGATTTCGTCGAGGATCAAATGCACGCCATAACGGTCGCATGCCTCGCGCAGCAGCTTCAGATAAACCGGGTGATACATACGCATGCCGCCAGCGCCCTGAATCAACGGCTCGACGATCACTGCCGCGACGCTGTCATGATTCTCTGCCAAGGTCTGTTCCATGGCCGCAAACATGTTGCGCGAGTGTTCTTCCCAGCTCATGCCCTCGGGGCGCCCGTAGCAATCCGGGCTCGGCACTTTGATGGTGTCCATCAGCAGCGCTTTGTAGGTCTCAGTGAACAATGGCACGTCACCGACCGCCATCGCCGCCATGGTTTCACCGTGGTAGCTGTTGGTCAGGGTGACGAAGCGCTTCTTGTTCGGCTGACCACGATTGAGCCAGTAGTGAAAGCTCATTTTCAGCGCGACTTCGATGCAGGACGAACCGTTATCGGCGTAGAACACCCGGTTCAGGCCTTCCGGCGTCATCTTCACCAGACGCTCGGACAGCTCAATCACTGGTTGATGGCTGAAGCCGGCGAGAATCACGTGCTCCAGCTGATCGACCTGATCCTTGATGCGCTGATTGATGCGCGGGTTGGCGTGGCCAAACACGTTGACCCACCACGAGCTGACGGCGTCGAGGTAGCGCTTGCCTTCGAAATCTTCGAGCCAGACGCCTTCACCGCGCTTGATCGGGATCAGCGGCAGCTGTTCGTGGTCTTTCATCTGGGTGCAGGGATGCCACAGCACCGCGAGGTCGCGTTGCATCCACTGGTTATTCAGGCCCATTTACAGTCTCCTCGAGGCGGCTCGCGACAGGCGCGGGCAAACAATCGCGCAAGCCTATGCAATGCGTCGCGCGGGGACAACCCATTGTGTCGATTGAGCTACTTTGTATGAGCCGATAGACGTCGCTGGCGGCGTTTTGATGGCTAACGTATTCTTCGCGGTTCTTTGGGTCGTCTGACCCGCAAAACTGCTTTTTCCTACGTGTATTTCCGGAGTTCGCTGAATGTCTGTCGGTTGGCTGCGCGCCTGTGCGCTGGTGATGTTGGGGCTGTTCAGCGTTACAGCGCTGGCCAAGGATAAAACCGCAATCGTGATCGGCGGTGGCCTGTCGGGCCTGACTGCTGCCTACGAACTGCAAAACAAAGGCTGGCAGGTCACCCTGCTTGAAGCCAAGCCGAGCATGGGCGGTCGCTCCGGCATGGCCACCAGCGAGTGGATCGGCAACGACAAGACGCAGCCGGTGCTGAACAAATACGTGTCGACCTTCAAGTTGGCCACCACGCCGGCCCCGGAATTCGTGCGTACGCCGGGTTATCTGATCGACGGCGAGTATTTCTCCGCTGCCGATCTGGCAACCAAGCAGCCGGCCACCGCCGACGCCTTGAAGCGCTACCAGAAAACCCTCGACG
The DNA here is from genome assembly GCF_049300855.1 of Pseudomonas sp. Classification (GTDB taxonomy): domain Bacteria; phylum Pseudomonadota; class Gammaproteobacteria; order Pseudomonadales; family Pseudomonadaceae; genus Aquipseudomonas. Next base: position 293,611 of record NZ_JBAQKH010000054.1, read on the forward strand.
ATCTGGCGCGTTCGATCGACGACCCGCAGAACCCGACAGCGACCAGCACCCTGCACGCACTTGACCAGATCACCGTGGCGAGCTGGCTGGACAAGCAGAATCTGCCGGCCACCGCACGTCAGTTGATCAACCAGGATATCCGTACCCACTACGACGAGCCTTCGCGTCTGTCGCTGCTGTACTTCGCTCAGCAGAACCGCGTGTATCGCGGCATCTCCGACCGTGACCTGCGCGCTTCGCGTCTGGTTGGCGGCAGTCAGGTGCTGGCGCAGGCGTTCGTCAAGCAGATCAAAACGATCAAGACCAATTCGCCGGTATCGGCCATCACTCAGGACAAGGACGGCGTGACCGTCAAGGTCGGCGCTGTTGGCTATCAGGCTGACTACGTGGTGTTGGCTGTGCCGCTGCGTGCGCTGAACAAGATTGCTTTGACGCCGGCGCTGGATGCCCAGCACATGGCCGCGATCAAGGGCACCAACTACGGCTGGCGCGACCAGATCATGCTGAAGTTCAAGACGCCAGTGTGGGAAAGCAAGGCGCGTATGTCCGGCGAGATCTACAGCAACGCAGGTCTTGGCATGTTGTGGATCGAACCTGCCCTGAAGGGCGGCGCCAACGTAGTGATCAACCTGTCCGGCGACAATGCCCGTGTGATGCAGGCGTTTGGCGACAAGCAGATGGTCGATCAGGTGCTGATTCGTCTGCACGCGTTTTATCCACAGGCCCGTGGCTCGTTCACCGGTTATGAGATCCGTCGTTACAGCACCGACCCGTCGATGGGCGGCGCTTACCTGGCTTATGGCCCGGGCCAGATCAGCAAGTTCTGGCGTCTGTGGGAACGTCCGCTGCAACGCGTGACGTTCGCCGGCGAACACACCGACACCTTGTACCCGGGCACGCTGGAAGGCGCATTGCGCACCGGTCAGCGTGCGGCCAGTCAGGTTGAAGATCTGGCGGCAGGCAAATCGTTCGAGCCAGCCAAAGTGGTGCCGGCTGCAGCAGCGGCAGGCGCGGCGGGTGCCGTGGCGGCGAAGAAGGGCAACTTCTTCAGCAACCTGTTCGGTGGTTCGGATGACGAGAAGAAGCCAGAGCCTGTGAAAGCGCCAGAGCCGGCTCCTGCTCCGGTCACTCCAGCACCTGCGCCGACCCCTGCGCCAGTTCCGGTGGAAGCGCCGAAGCCTGCGGCACCAGTGAAAGCCGAGCCGGCGAAGAAAGCGGCAGCCAAGCCAGCGGCGAAGAAGCCTGCAGCTAAAACCGAGGCGAAAAAGCCTGCGGCGAAACCGGCAGCGAAAAAGGCTGAACCGGCGAAGAAGCCAGCGGCGAAACCTGCAGCCAAGCCCGCAGCAGCTCCGGCGGCAACGACCGAGACCAAGGCGCAGTAAGGCCTTGCGGTGAATGAAGAAGCGCGGCGTTTATGCCGCGCTTTTTTTTGCCTGTGAGGGCCCCATCGCTGGCAAGCCAGCTCCCACAGGTTTGTGAGGTGAGCGCAGGATTTGTGAACGCCGCCGACCACTGTGGGAGCGGGCTTGCCCGCGATGAAGCCTGGCCAGACAGCGCATCATCAGGATCTTCCACCTAACATCCCGCCATACTTTTCCCTTTAATCTTTCCTTAACACGCCACTTACAGACTCTTGATCGTATTTCTCGATATTTCAAAGCGAAATTTTCCGCTTTAATTCGATAGATAACTCGCTAGTCTTGGTTCGCAGTTCTCACAGGATTTGGGCAATGCAGCTACGTAACTCTTCTTCGCGCTATGGTTGGGTCAGCATCTTCATGCACTGGGGCGTGGCGCTGGTGGTCTTCGGGCTGTTCGCGCTGGGACTGTGGATGGTCGGGCTGGATTACTACAGCAGCTGGCGCAAAGAAGCGCCGGATCTGCACAAGAGTATCGGCCTGGTGTTGCTGGCCTTGATGGTGTTGCGGGTGCTGTGGCGCTTTATCAGCCCACCGCCGCCGACGCTGCAAAGCTACAGCCGCATGACCCGGATCGGCGCTAAATTCGGCCACGGGTTTCTGTATCTGGCGCTGTTCGCTGTGATGCTTGCCGGTTACCTGATTTCCACCGCAGACGGTGTCGGGATTCCGGTGTTTGGCCTGTTTGAAGTTCCTGCACTGGTTTCCGGGCTACCGGATCAGGCAGATACCGCTGGGGTGATTCATCTCTGGCTGGCGTGGGTGCTGGTAATTTTTTCCGGCCTCCATGCGTTGGCAGCATTGAAGCACCACTTTATCGATCGTGATGTGACCCTGACGCGAATGCTCGGTCGCAAAGCCTGAAATTCAACCTCGACTCAAAGGAAAAGAAAGCATGTTGAAAAAGACTCTGGCCGCTCTGGCAATCGGTTCTGCACTGCTCTCGGCTGGTCAGGCCATGGCTGCGGACTACAAAATCGACAAGGAAGGCCAGCACGCCTTCGTTGACTGGAAAATCAGCCACCTGGGTTACAGCTTCATCCACGGTACTTTCAAGGATTTCGACGGTACGTTCTCGTGGGATTCGGCCAAGCCTGAAGCCAGCAAGATCGCTGTCGACGTGAAAACCGCCAGCCTGTGGTCGAACCACGCTGAACGTGACAAGCACATCGCCAGCAAAGACTTCCTCGACGTGGGCAAGTTTGCTGATGCCAAGTTCGTCTCCACCGCTGTTAAGTCGACCGGTGAAAAGACCGCTGACGTGACCGGCGACCTGACCCTGCACGGCGTGACCAAGCCTGTAACCTTCAAGGCCACGTTCAACGGCGAAGGCAAGGATCCATGGGGCGGCGAGCGTGCTGGCTTCAACGCCACCACCACCCTCAACCTGAACGATTTCGGGATCAAGGGCCCAGGTCCTACTTCGCAAACCGCGGATCTGGACATCTCGCTGGAAGGCGTGAAAGTTAAATAACTTTCGTCCTCCACACAAAAACGCCCCCGGTCGAAAGGTCGGGGGCGTTTTTTATTGCCCGCCACACACATCCCCTGTGGGAGCGAGCCTGCTCGCGAAGGCGGCGGGTCAGTCAGCAATGATGTTGGCTGAATGACCGCTTTCGCGAGCAAGCTCGCTCCCACAGTGGGATTGTGGTGATGCGGGGATTCGCCGCAGCAAAAAAATGCCCCGGCTCTTTCGAGGCGGGGCATTTTTCATGGCGGCGTCAACTCAGCGATTGCGGGTCAGCAAGGCTGGTTTTTCGCCACGCGGGCGGCTTGGCAGTTGATCGAGCTGCTCAGGCGTCGGAAAGCGGTCGGCTTTCGACTCCTTGTGCATGATCTTCGGGCCAGTGCTGCGCGGGTTTTGTACGGCTGGCTCGCTGCGTGGCTGATCGTCACGGGCCGGGCGGCGGTTGCGCGAGGACGAGGCGGAGTCATCGCGACGACCCGACTGACCATCACGCGGTGCGCCGTTGCGCGGGCCGCCGCTGCGTTTGGCTGGCGGGGTGCCGGTGCTCGAACCGTTGCTGTTGCGCGGACCGTTCTGGCGACCTTGCGACTGACCGCCGCGTGGTGCGCCCGAACCTGCGCCAGCACCTTGAGCCGGTGCGCCTGGACGACGACCACGGCCGCCAGCCGGAGCCGGCTTCGGCACGTAGTCAACGCGGTTACCGAAGTTATCCACATCGTCGTCGAGGAACTCGTCCGGTGCACGATCAGCCGCCGCGCGTGGCGGTTGGCTCGGGCGCTGTTCGCGGGCCGGAGTGCCTTCGCGCGGCTTCTGTTGACGGGCAGGACGCTCGCCACGTTCACCGGCAGGTTTTTCCTTGCCCTTGTCTTTGCCTTTGTCTTTACGACCGCCGCCACCGCCGCCGCCATTCGGGCCGTCGCCGCGTGGGCCACGTGGGTTGCGCGGGTTACGCACGTCCGGACGCTCGCGCACTTCCGGCTTTTCGGCTTCAATGGTGCTCGAATCGAAGCCCATCAGGTCGCCGTCGGCGATTTTCTGCTTGGTCATGCGTTCGATGCTTTTCAGCAGCTTCTCTTCGTCCGGCGCGACCAGCGAGATCGCCTCGCCCGAACGACCGGCACGGCCAGTACGGCCGATACGGTGCACGTAATCTTCATCGACGTTCGGCAGTTCGAAGTTGACCACGTGTGGCAACTGATCGATGTCCAGACCGCGTGCGGCGATGTCGGTGGCAACCAGAATGCGTACCTGGTTGGCCTTGAAGTCGGCCAGCGCTTTGGTCCGCGCGTTCTGGCTCTTGTTACCGTGGATCGCCACAGCCGGCAGGCCGTGCTTGTCCAGGTACTCGGCCAGACGGTTGGCGCCGTGTTTGGTGCGGGTGAACACCAGCACCTGTTCCCACGCGCCGGCGGTGATCAGGTGCGCCAGCAGCGCACGCTTGTGGCTGGCCGGCAGACGGAATACGCGTTGTTCGATGCGCTCGACCGTGGTATTCGGCGGCGTCACTTCGATGCGTTCCGGGTTGTGCAGCAGCTTGCCGGCAAGATCGGTGATGTCCTTGGAGAACGTCGCCGAGAACAGCAGGTTCTGACGCTTGGACGGCAGGCGCGCGAGAACTTTCTTCACGTCGTGCACGAAACCCATGTCGAGCATGCGGTCGGCTTCGTCGAGGACGAGAATTTCCACGTGGGACAGGTCAACGCTGCCCTGGCCGCACAGATCGAGCAAACGACCCGGGCAGGCAACGAGCACGTCGACGCCACGGGACATGGCTTGAACCTGCGGGTTCATGCCGACGCCGCCGAAGATGCAGGCGCTGACGAATTTCAGGTCACGGGCGTAGATCTTGAAGCTCTCGTGAACCTGGGCCGCGAGTTCGCGGGTCGGGGTCAGGACCAGTACGCGCGGTTGGCGCGGGCCATGACGCTGGGATTTGTCCGGGTGACCGTTGGGGAACAACCGCTCCAGGATCGGAAGGGCGAAACCGCCGGTTTTACCGGTACCTGTCTGTGCCGCAACCATCAGGTCGCGACCTTGCAACACGGCGGGAATGGCCCGCTGTTGCACCGGAGTAGGCTCGGTATAGCCCGCATCTTCGATGGCGCGGACTAAAGCCTCGGAGAGACCGAGGGAAGCAAAGGACATGAGTAATCCTGTTTTAGTTAGGGCTTGGCCCAATGGGAGTCTTGCCTGGCGCGAATCACGTTTAAGAGGACGCAATCCCGTCCGGTCCTGCTGCGGTTCCGAAGGCACGTCTGGAGCGCTCGCGCGGGCTGCAAAGCTGCGCTGTAGCGGGTCGAGAGGCCTGTTACGGTTCCGGGCGTCCGGGCGTGAGCCTGGCGGGAACGCCGGAGTATAACAGAGCAATCACTGCGCGCCGCTTTCCTGCTGCTCAACGGTTTTGCCGCTGGCGGTGGCCGAATCCATCGAAGGACTGCTGGCGGGCGCGGCGCCATAGCGGGCGCTCAACTCTGCATACGCCGGTTCACGCTTGAATCGCTTGAGCTCGGCGCCGAAACGCTGCACCAGCAAATCCATGCCGGCATTGCGTCGAACCGCCAGAAACTGGCTCTGGCGGCTAATGACTGTGGGGTTTTCAGTGATCTGATCGCGAATATTCAATTCATCGAGCAAATGCTGACCGACGCGGCGATCGGTGATCAGCAAGTCGATGCGACCACGCACCAGTTTGCCAAAGTTGGCTTCGTGGGTCGGTGCCGGTTCACGGGTAAACAGGGTCGACTCGCGGAAATCCGGGCTATACAAATAGCCTGGCGAAGTGCCGATGGTCAGGCCTTTGAGCTCTTCGAGTTTACGGAACGGGTGCGGCCGGTCATTGGCGTAGAACATCACGAACTCGACGTCCGACAGCGGTTCGCTCGGGTAAAGCAGGGTGGCGTCGCGCTCTTCGCTGTGAAAAATGTCCAGTGCACCGTCGGCCTGACCGGTCTCGAGCATCGACAGGCAGCGCTTCCATGGCAGGAATTGCCATTCGACTTCAATGCCCAGTCGCTTGAAGACAATGGCTGTGGTTTCGTAGTCGAGCCCGAGGTTCTTGCCGCCTTCTTCATACACGTAAGGCGCCCATGGCTCGGTGACAATACGCAGCTTTTCACCTCGAGCAGCGAAGCTCAGGCAAGCAAAAACCAGCACGGCGAATAACTGCGTGATCAAAGGCATGGCTTGAGATTACGACGAGAAACGCGAAAGAGCCAGAAAGTGCCTGTACAAGCTCTGTTTCGGGCCTTTAAAAGCAAAAGATCGCAGTTGAGGCTGCGATCTTTTGGGTACGGCGTCAGCTGGTTTTAGCGCGGCAACTTCAGGTTATTCCAGATCGCCAGGCTAGGTTCGGCCTGGTTCATGGAATAGAAGTGCAGCCCCGGTGCGCCGCCCTGCAACAGGCGTTCGCACATCTCGCTGACGACTTGCTCGCCAAAGCGCTGAATGCTTTGTGTGTCATCGCCGTAGGCTTCCAGTTGCTTGCGAATCCAGCGCGGGATTTCCGCACCGCAGGCATCGGAGAAGCGCGCGAGTTTGCTGTAGTTGGTGATCGGCATGATCCCCGGGACGATCGGCAGATCGACACCCTGCGCCTGCAAACGGTCGACAAAGTAGAAATAGCTGTCGGCGTTGAAGAAGTACTGGGTGATCGCGCTGTCGGCGCCGGCGCGGGCCTTGCGGATGAAGTTGGCCAAATCGTCTTCGTAGTTGCGTGCTTGCGGATGCATCTCCGGGTAAGCAGCCACTTCGATGTGGAAATGGTCACCGGTTTCTTCACGAATGAATTCCACCAGTTCATTGGCGTGACGCAGCTCACCGCTGGTCATGCCCATGCCGGACGGCAGGTCGCCACGCAGGGCGACGATACGCTTGATGCCGGCAGCCTTGTACTCGTTCAGCAGGCCGCGCAGGTCGTCCTTGCTGTCGCCGACGCACGACAGGTGCGGTGCGGCCGGTACTTTGACTTCGCTTTCCAGTTGCAACACGGTGTTGAGGGTGCGATCACGGGTCGAACCCCCCGCGCCATAGGTGCAGGAGAAGAAATCGGGATTGTACGTTGCCAACTGACGGGCAACGTTGAGCAGCTTTTCATGCCCAGCATCGGTCTTGGTCGGGAAGAACTCGAAGCTGTAGCGACGGTCTTGGGACATGGTCATACCCTTGGAAACAAGAACCTTCGAGGCGCTGCAATCCCATGTGGGAGCGAGCTTGCTCGCGAAGGCAGTGGGTCAGGCAGCATTGTTGCTGAATGATAAACCGCATTCGTCGGATCGCCGCCCGGAGCAAGCTCGCTCCCACAGGGAGAGCGAGCAGCCAGCGCCAATCAGTAGCGGTAAGCGTGCGGCTTGAACGGGCCTTCGACGGTCACGCCGATGTAGTCAGCCTGTTGCTTGGTCAGTTGGGTGACCACGCCGCCGAAGCCGCGAACCATTTCCAGGGCCACTTCTTCGTCGAGTTTCTTCGGCAGTACTTCAACGGTCAGACGCTCGGCTTTCTGGGCTGGCGACAGGTCGGCGTACTTCTGGCCGAACAGGAAGATCTGCGCCAGCACCTGGTTGGCGAACGAACCGTCCATGATGCGGCTTGGGTGGCCAGTGGCGTTACCCAGGTTAACCAGACGGCCTTCGGCCAGCAGGATCAGGTAGTCGTCGTTCTGCGCGTCGAATGCGCCAGGACCGGTACGGTGGATCTTGTGTACCTGTGGCTTCACTTCTTCCCATGCCCAGTTCTTGCGCATGAAAGCGGTGTCGATTTCGTTGTCGAAGTGACCGATGTTGCAGACAACAGCACGCTTCTTCAGAGCTTTGAGCATGTTCGCGTCGCAAACATTGACGTTACCGGTGGTGGTCACGATCAGGTCGATCTTGCCCAGCAGCGCTTTGTCGATGCTCGCTTCGGAACCGTCGTTGATACCGTCGATGAACGGCGAAACCAGTTCGAAACCGTCCATGCACGCTTGCATGGCGCAGATCGGGTCAACTTCGGAAACCTTAACGATCATGCCTTCCTGACGCAGGGACTGAGCCGAGCCCTTGCCCACGTCACCGTAACCGATGACCAGCGCTTGCTTGCCGGACAGCAGGTGGTCAGTACCGCGCTTGATCGCATCGTTCAGGCTGTGACGGCAGCCGTACTTGTTGTCGTTCTTGGACTTGGTCACCGAATCGTTGACGTTGATGGCCGGGATGCGCAGTTCGCCCTTGGCCAGCATGTCCAGCAGACGGTGTACGCCGGTGGTGGTTTCTTCGGTCACGCCGTGAACGCGATCCAGTACTTGTGGGTACTTGTCGTGCAGCAACTGAGTCAGGTCGCCGCCGTCGTCGAGGATCATGTTGGCGTCCCATGGCGCGCCATCCTTCAGGATGGTTTGTTCCAGGCACCACTCGTACTCTTCTTCAGTTTCGCCTTTCCAGGCGAAAACCGGGATGCCGGCAGCAGCGATAGCGGCAGCAGCCTGATCCTGAGTCGAGAAAATGTTGCACGACGACCAGCGTACTTCGGCACCCAGGGCAACCAGGGTTTCGATCAGCACGGCGGTCTGAATGGTCATGTGGATACAGCCGAGGATCTTGGCGCCTTTCAACGGCTGTTCGCCGGAGTACTTGCGACGCAGACCCATCAGGGCCGGCATTTCCGATTCGGCGATGATGGTTTCGCGACGGCCCCAGGCAGCCAGGGACATGTCGGCAACTTTGTAATCGTTAAAATCTGCAGGCGTGATAACAGCGCTCATGAAGAGCCTCCATTCGTAATGTATGCGAATGGGCGCCGTTGTGCGTTTAGTGTCCAGCCTGAGGCCGGTCAACGCCCCATCCGAGCCTGACAGGTTGAACCTGCTGCAGCGCCCCTCGGACAGGTGGCGGGAAAACGGTAGCAAGTGAACGTTACCGTTTTGAAACGGGGGCGATTATAGCCGTCTAGACTGATCTTCCAAAGGGTTTCTGTCGGCCAGATGAAGATCGTTAATGACGACCATAGTCGAAGCTGCATGGAGCATGACCGCTCAGTCTGCCAAGATACCGCCCATCGTTCGGCAAGACACTCAGGAGTGAAGATGAATTTCCACACCCGCAAATGGGTAAAACCCGAAGACCTCAACCCCAACGGCACCCTGTTCGGCGGCAGCCTGCTGCGCTGGATCGACGAGGAAGCGGCGATTTACGCCATCGTGCAGCTGGGCAATCAGCGCGTGGTGACCAAGTACATTTCCGAGATCAACTTCGTCAGCGCCTCGCGCCAGGGCGACATCATCGAACTGGGCATCACCGCCACCGAGTTCGGCCGCACCTCGATCACCCTGACCTGCGAAGTGCGCAACAAGATCACCCGCAAGAGCATTCTCACCGTTGAGAAGATGGTTTTCGTGAACCTCGGTGAAGACGGTTTGCCGGCACCGCACGGGCGCACTGAAATCAAATATGTGAAAGATCAGTTCCAGGAAGATGAATTGGTCACCAAGTGACATCGGCGGCGCTTTCTTCGCTCCCACAAGGATCACGCTGTACCTGTGGGAGCGAGCTTGCTCGCGAAAGCGGTTGCCCTGTCACCGAAGATTGATCTGGCCACTGAACAGCCATGAACCGCAGGGGTCGTAGGTAAACACCACCCCCCACGGTTCCCACGCCATGACGACCCCCACCGACGGCAAGACCCCCGACCTCTCGGCCAAAGAGCAGCACGAAGTCGAGAAAAGCCAGCCGCCCCGCGCGGCCGTTCTGCATGAAATCATCCGCAGCCAAGGCGATCAGGAACTGGAGCGCAGCATCGCCGCGCTCTGGTGGTCGGCGCTGGCGGCCGGGCTGACCATGGGCCTGTCGCTGATGGGCATGGGCCTGCTCAACTCGCGCCTGCCCGACGGTGACGAATTCAAAGTGATCGCCAGTTTCGGTTACTGCGCAGGTTTTCTCGCGGTGATCCTCGCCCGTCAGCAACTGTTCACCGAAAACACCCTGACGGCCGTGCTGCCGGTCATGAGCAAACCGACCCTGCAAAACTTCGGGCGGCTGATCCGCCTGTGGACAGTGGTGCTGGTCGGCAACCTGTGCGGCACGATTCTGGTCGCGTACGTGATGCTCGAACTGCCGATCTTCGACAGCAAGACCGACGTTGCCTTCCTCGAAATTGGCCGCAAGGTCATGGAAAACCATGCCAGCCAGATGTTCGCCAAGGGCATCGTTTCCGGCTGGATGATCGCCACCATGGTCTGGATGATCCCGTCCATGGAGAGCGCGAAGATGTGGATCATCATCCTCATCACCTACCTGATGGCGCTCGGCGATTTCACCCACATTGTGGTGGGGTCGGCGGAGGTGTCATATCTGGTGTTTGCCGGCGAGCTGCCGTGGAGTGATTTCTGGATGGTCTTCGCAGGGCCGACATTGGCGGGGAACATCATTGGCGGCAGCTTTATCTTTGCGCTGATCAGTCATGCGCAGATCCGCAGCGAGAGCGGGGCGCCGAAGGAAGCGGCGGATCAGGCCGAGAAGCCTGATCCGCGAGAGATCAAAAAATGATCAGTGATGCGCGGGTTCGCTGGTGGTCACGGGCTCGTTGCGAGTCGCGTACTTGACCAGTTTGCCGATGGTCAGTCCCTGCAACAGGATCGAGGACAGCACCACGATGTAAGTGATGCTCAGCAGCAGATCGCGCTCCGGGCCCAGCGGCAGGGCCAGCGCCAGTGCCACCGAAACACCGCCGCGCAAACCGCCCCAGGTCAAAATCCGGATGGTGCCGGCCGGCACCGTGCGCCAGCGGCGCAGCAGGACAATCGCCGGGGCCACGGTGAGCAGGCGCGAGAGCAGAATCGCCACCGCCAACAAACCTGCCGCGGCCATGTGCAGCCAGTTGAATGGCAGCAGCAACAGCTCCATGCCGATCAGCGCGAACAGCAACGCGTTGAGCATGTCATCGAGCAATTCCCAGAAACCATCGAGGTAGCGGCGAGTCATGTCATTCATCGCCAGATTGCGCCCGACGTTGCCGATGATCAGACCGGCGACCACCATCGCAATCGGCGCTGAAACGTGAATCTCGGTGGCCATCGCCGAACCGCCGATGACCAGCGCCAGCGTCAGCATCACGGTGATCTGATGCTGCTCGATGCTCTTGATCATCCGATAGACCAGATAGCCGATCAGCCCGCCGAACAGCACACCGCCAATCGCTTCGTGCACGAACAACATCGCGGTGGCGCTGACGGTCGGGGTTTCGCCGAGTTGGGCGATGCCCAGCAACACGGTGAACACCACTACAGCGGTGCCGTCGTTGAACAGCGACTCACCGACGATGGTGGTTTTCAGCGGTTTCGAGGCGTTGGCGGTACGCAACACGCCGAGCACCGCGATCGGGTCGGTCGGCGAAATCAACGCGCCGAACAGCAGGCAATACAAGAAGCTCACGTGCCAGCCGAACAGGGCAAAAATGTAATAGGCGAGGCTGCCGATGACCGTGGTGGCAATCAATACGCCGAAGGTCGCCAACAGGCCGATGGGCCAGCGGTAGCTGCGCAGGTCATTGAGGTTGACGTGCAGGGCGCCGGCAAACAGCAGGAATGACAGCATCCAGTTCATCAGCAGATCGCCAAAGTCGATCTGGCCGATCAGTTGCTGCACGCGCTCTTCGAGACCGGGGTAGCCGAGCACGCTCAGGCCTTGCAGGATCAGCGAGAACAGCAGCGCGGTAACCATCACGCCGATGGTCGGCGGCAGGCCGATGAAGCGGAAGTTGACGAAGGTCAGGAGGGTGGTGAGGCAGATGAAAGCGGCGACAAGTTCAAGCATCCGGGGTCCTTTGGATGAGGGGTGAAAGATAGCGCACCGAATCTTTGGTGCAGGGATTGGATGGGCTGAGTCAGGATCGGGACACAGTTGATGGTGTGATGAGATCAAGAGCCCCCTCACCCCAGCCCTCTCCCTTAGGGAGAGGGGGAAAGGGAGCAGATCTTCAAGTCTTTCAGGGCCTGAGTTCGGCTCGAAATTTCAGGTCGATGTAACTCGAACATTCAACACGGTCAGTCCCCTCTCCCTCTGGGAGAGGGTTAGGGTGAGGGCTAGCCGGACACATTGACCGCAGCCGCTTCGCGACGTTGCAGATAGATGAAAAACAGCGCCGTCAGCACCGTCAACACGCCGACCAGCGCACCCGTCCACGGCAAATCCGCCAGGTCCGCGCCACTGGCCACGACCAGCCCGCCAATCCACGCACCCGCGGCATTACCGAGGTTGAAAGCGCTCTGGTTCAACGTCGAGCCGAGGTTCGGCGCTTCATGGGCCTGATCGATGATCAGCAGTTGCAGAATCGGGCACAGGGCAAAAGCGAAAATCCCCCACAGCACCAGCGTGATCGCCGCCGGTACGACCGAACGGCTGGTCTGGCTGAACGCTGCCAGAATCACCACCACCGCCAAGGCCACACCGACCAGCGACGGCAGCAAACGGCTATCGGCCAAACGCCCGCCGAGCATGCTGCCACCGGTCAGACCGACGCCGAACAACAGCAGCATCACCGTGACGCCGTGCGGGCTGACGCCGGTGATGTCCTGCAGGATCGGCGCGATGTAGGTGAACACGCTGAACAGGCTGGTCGAGGCCAACACGCTCATGCCCAGCGCCAGCAACACGTTGACCTTGCCCAGCACCTTGAATTCGCTGGCGAGGTTGGCCTTGTCCATCGGGATGTGTTTGGGCAACCACAGCCACTGCGCCAGAGCGGCGATCACACCAATCACCGAGACTGCCCAGAAGGTCGAACGCCAACCGGCGTATTGCCCGAGCGCTGTACCCAATGGCACGCCGAGGACGTTGGCCAAGGTCAGGCCGGTGAACATCATCGCAATCGCCTGCGCGCGTTTGTTCGGCGCGACGAGCCCGGCGGCGACCACCGAGCCAATACCGAAGAACGCACCGTGACACAGCGCTGTGACCACACGAGCGGCCATCAGCGTCGCGTAGTTGGGCGCCAGTGCGCAGAGGATGTTGCCGAGGATGAACATCAGCGTCATGCCCAGCAACGTTGCTTTGCGCGGCATGTTTGCGGTGCCGATCGCCAGGATCGGCGCGCCGAAGACCACGCCCAACGCATAACCGGTGATCAACAGACCAGCGTGGGGAATGCTCACGGCAAGGTCGCGGGCGACGTCGGGCAACAAGCCCATGATGACGAATTCGGTGGTGCCGATGCCGAACGCGGCAACAGCGAGTGCAAGCAAGGCGAGTGGCATGCGCAAGGTCTCTGTCGGTAGTCTTGACGCTTTGATCAGGCATACGCAGGCCGACGACCGATCTCGATGGAGGCCGGTGCAGGCAGCAATTATTGGTTTTTTTTCTGTGCGCAACTGAGTGCGGCGTGGTCGCTTGCAGTATAAACAGCTGCTGACACATCGCGAATCAATAATCTGACTAATTGGCTGGATAACAACAATAAGGAGTGGGACGTGCTGGCGACAGCTTTGGTATTGGTGGCGGCGCTGTTGCACGCGACGTGGAATACATTGATCAAATTCAGCGCCGAACGGCTGCTGGTGGTGGCGTGCATGGACAGCGTGGCGCTGCTGGTCGTCGCCATTGCGTTGCCATTCGTGAGCCTGCCGCCCATGGAAATCTGGCCATGGATACTGGCGTCGGCAGCGTTTGAATTGCTGTATCGCTACCTGCTGATTCAGGCGTATCGGGTTGGCGATCTGGGCTTGGTGTATCCGCTGATGCGCGGTTTGTCGCCGCTGGTCGTGCTGGCGCTGACCCTGATCTTCGCCGGTGAAGTGCTCACCACCCAGCAGATATTCGGCATCATGCTGATTCCGTTGGGCATGGTCTGCTTGCTGTGGCAGGGCGGCGGTGGCAAGCACTTGCCGTGGTCGATGCTGCCGGTGGTGGCGCTGATTGGCCTGTGCATCGGCTGCTACACCTACATCGATGGTCAGGCACTGCGGCGTTGGTCGCACCCGCTCGATTATCTGGTCTGGGTCACGCTGCTCAGCGCCTGGCCATTTCCGCTGTTGGCGTGGGTCGCCAAGCGTCCGGCGTTCATGCTGTTCTGGCGTGAGCAGTGGAGGCTGGGCCTGGCAGTGGGCGTCTGTGTGTTGGCCAGCTACGCTCTGGTGCTATGGGCGATGCAGTTGGGCTCGATTGCCGAAGCGGCGGCGTTGCGCGAGATCAGCGTGATTCTGGTCGTGCTGTTCGGCATGCGCTACCTCAAAGAACCTTTTGGCCGGCCACGGCTCTTAGCCTGTGGGCTGGTGCTGATCGGCATGCTGGTGATGAAGTTCTGATCGCTCGCGAATTCTCTAAATCGAAAAAAGGACGGCGTTATGACGGTGGCTCTGTGGTGTGTGTTGATCGCGATTTTTCTGCCGTATATCTGCACTGGCGTGGCGAAAGCCGTGGGCGGCTACCGGCTGAGTGATAACCACGATCCGCGCGACTTTCTCGAAAGTCTCAACGGTGTGGCGAGACGTGCGCATGCCGCGCAGATGAACAGCTTTGAAGTGACCCCGGCGTTTGCCGCAGCGGTGATCGTTGCGCATTTGGTGGGGACGGCGCAGCTGGTGACGGTGAATGTGCTGGCGGTGATGTTTATCACCAGTCGCCTGCTGTACATCATTTGCTACCTGGCGGACTGGGCGATCTTGCGCTCGCTGGTGTGGTTTGTGGGGATGGGGTTGATTGCTTCGTTCTTCTTTGTCTCTGTTTGATTATCGGTGTTGCTGATGGCCTCATCGCGGGCAAGCCCGCTCCCACAGGGTGATACGTTCCAACTGTGGGAGCGGGCTTGCCCGCGAAGGCGATTGATCAGGCACTGAAGACTTAAGATTTTTCCTTCGGTGTATCAGCCACCTGTGGCACTTGCGGCAACGCCGCGCCTTTTGGCCAAAGCATCCAGATCTGCCCTTGCTGTTTCATGTCCCCGGCCAGTTGCCCGGCGGCATCACCGGTGCCCCAGAACAGATCCGCACGCACCTCGCCGGCAATCGCGCCGCCGGTGTCCTGCGCCGCCACCGGGCGCACCAGTGCCGTGCCATCCGGGCGAGTGGTCGACAGCCACAACAGGCTGCCCAGCGGAATCACCTTGCGATCCACCGCCGCGCTGTAGCCGGCCGTCAACGGTACGTTCAGCGAACCGCGTGGGCCTTCGTTGCTGTCCGGGTTGCGGGTGAAGAACACATAGCTCGGATTGCTGCCGAGCAGTTCCGGAATGCGCGAAGGATTGGCCTTGGCCCAGTTGCTGATCGCGTTCATGGTCACGTCTTCTTTCTTCAGCTCACCTTGCTCGACCAGCCAGCGCCCGATAGGGCGATACGGATGGCCGTTCTGATCGGCGTAAGCGATGCGCAACTGTTTGCCGTCCGGGGTTTGAATTCGCCCGGAACCCTGGATCTGCAAAAACTGCAGATTCATCGGATCGGTCAGGTAGGCAACCACGGGGGCTTTCACGCCTTTGGATTCGATGGTCGCTGCGTCGTCGTAAGGCTTGAGCACGCGACCTTCGAGGCGACCGCGCAGTCGCTTGCCTTTCAGTTCCGGGTAAATGCTGTCCAGCGAGACGATGATCATGTCTTCCGGCACGCCGTACACCGGCACATTGGCCGTGTCGGTCGGCGTCAGACTGCCGGGGTAGACCGGTTCGTAGTAACCGGTGATCAAACCGTTGGGGTTATCGTTCTCGGCGCGCAGGCCGTAGACGTCGAGGTTTTGTTTGAGGAAGGCGCGAATCTCGCCGGCACTTTGCGGGACGTTTGCCGCGGCGGCGCAGGTGGTGCCCCAGACTGCATCAGCCTTGAGCCGGATACAGGCGCTGCGCCACGATCCGAAGCCGGCGACCAGATCGCTGTCGGACACGGCCGGCAGTGCTTCCCAGGTGGCGCTGGAATAGGTGGCCAGCGCGTGGGTTTTTGGCTTGGCGTTGTCACCGCCGGTGCAGCCGGCGAGAATTGCCAGCAGTGGCAGGGTTGCGATCAGCGGGTGACGCCAGGCCTTGAAACGGCTGTTCATGGAGTGATTCCTGTGCCGGTTGCCCGCGTGCTCCATGCGCTCGGACAACCCGTATTTTTAATAGGGCTATTGGTGTTTGACGGTGACGCGAGGATACTGGCCGCCGAATTCCGTGACCTGAGGCCACCATGACTCTTAAAAGAATTTCTGTTGTATTGCTGGCCTGTCTGACCCTTTCCGCCTGCGGCGGTGTCGACCCCAATTCCCCGCTGGGCCAACGCAAGGCGATCTTCAAGCAGATGCTCAAGACCGGCGAAGACCTGGGCGGTATGTTGCGTGGACGCATTCCGTTCGACGGGCCGAAGTTCGCCGAAGGCGCGGTCAAACTCGATGCGTTGTCCCATGAACCGTGGAAGCATTTCCCGCAGGTTCGCGAAGAAGATCACACCAGCGCCAAGGATGATGTCTGGAAGCAGCAGGCGCGTTTTCAGGAAATGGCCCGCAACCTTGAAGCGGCCACCGGTGAGTTGGTGATCGCCAGTCAGGTTCAGCCGTACAAAGCCAGCAACCTGGGGCCCGCGGTGCAGAAAGTTGAAGATGCCTGCACTGCTTGCCATAAACAGTTTCGCGATCATTGATGCTTGAATCTGCCGAGTAACTTGTGGTGAGGGATAAGTCCCCTCACCACAGTAATCCGCCGATTACTTATCGTTTTCGTCCAGCGCGTCCAGCGCTTCCTGCAACTCTTTGCGCGACTCGGCGAGCTTGTCTTTGCGCTTGTTGATCTTCTCCGGATCGCCTTTCTTCATGGCCTTGTCGAGATCAGCCTGACGCTCCTTCACTTCGTGCTTGGCTTCGAGCACCTTGTTTTCGCGTTCTTTCTTCAGGCCGGCATCGGTGCAGTGCTCGGTCACTTCACGCAAGGCAGTTTCCAGCCCGGCCTGCTGATCGGCATTGCCGCGCGTTTTGGCCTGTTCGATCTGGTTCATGATGCCCTGCTTTTTCGCAGCGCAACCGGTCAGCCCCGGGGCGTCTTCGTCGGCCATTACGGGCGCGGCCATCATGCCGCAGAGGGTGAGCATGGCGAACGGTGCAAGAAATTTCATAAAAGCTCCATGTGCAAAGGCAATCGGGTCGGTCAGGCACTGCGCTGTTGGAGCGCCTCGGCAGCCGATGGGTTCCCGGCGCGCCGGGATTGCGTAGTCAAAAACCGTCGATTCCGGCGGCACGTAAGGTTTCGCTCAAGGCCAGTACCTGCGGGTCGCGAAAGAATGCGCTTAATTGCGTTGCGCGTCCCGGGCCGATACCGGCTTCTGCCTGCCATTGTTCGGTGGTGCGTTGTGCCACCGCCTGCCACGAAGCAGGCAGTTGGGCCTGACCGGTTGGCGGCAGGCCCAAGGCCTTGAGCCATTGGGCGAACGGCCGCTGGCGCGCACTGTGAAAACTGTTCATCAGGCGTTCGCTGCTGCGCTCGCCGAAGCCGGCAATGTTAGCAAGCTCTGGCGCGTCGAGGGTCAACCAATCCAGCAGGTTGTTTACGCGGCGTGTTTCGAGAAGTTTCTCCCAGGTGCCACGACCGACATGTTGCATCGCCAAACCCTGTTTGCCACTGAGCCAGGTCAGGCGCGCGAGAAACTGGCTCTCGCAGCCGGCGGTGGGTTGCCAGCAACTCAAGGTGTGGAAGTCTTCGGCCTTGGGAATATTGATGTCTGCCCGTTCGCGGGTGCGCAGCACAACACTGTCGAGCCGTGGAATGGTCAGGCCGGCGAGGCTGATCGCGATCTGATCACCGGGACGAATATCCAGCGTTTGCCAACGTTTCAACGAGCTGGCGCTGACCCGTTTGATTTCTCGGTCATCGAGCATGACCGGGATCAACTCGATCACCGGTGTGATGCGGCCGGTGCGACCAGTCTTGAAGTTGACCTTGCGCACTTGCGCCAACGCTTGTGCAAACGGGTATTTCCAGGCGACCGCCCAGTACGGGGCGCGCGCCTGCCAACGTTCGGCGGGTGGGCGCTGGCTCTGGCGCAAAACCACGCCATCGGTGGCAAACGGCAGGGGCGATTGATACCAGTGCTCGCGCCACTTCTGCGCCTCTGCGAAGTCGCTGACGGGGTGGCTGTACGGCCCAATTGTGGCGAAACCCAGTGCCGCCAATCTGGCGATTCGCTCGGGCAATTCCGAAGATGCTTGCGGCCAGTCCCAAACGAACAGACCGATGCCTGCGGCGTGTTCGGCCTCAAGCGATTTTCGTCCCATCAGACCTGCCACGGTGGCGCGGGCGTTGACGCTCCCCGCTCGGGCTTGCACGTGTTCGCTCAAGCGCCAGTAGAGTTCGCCTTGCACCAGCAGATCCACAGGTTGTGAAAGGCGTTGAGGAATGGCGCCGATCTTCTGCGCCGCCAGTGTCCAGTCCTGACCACGAATCCCGTCACCACGACTGATGGCCTGATGCAGAACGCCTGCACGATAAATCAGTGTTACCGCGACGCCGTCGACTTTGGGTTGTACCCAGACATCCTGGCGGTCGCGCAGCCACGCTTGCACAGCCCCGGCTTTATGCAGTTTATCCAGGCCGGTATGGGCGATGGGGTGGGCGATCGAGCCTGAGGCTGTGCGTAAGGGCGCGGGTGGCGAGGGGAGTTTGAAGCACTCTCGCCATTCGTTCAGGCGTGTGCGCGATTGATCGTAGAGCTCATCGGCAATCAGTGAACGACCTTCGCGGTGATAGGCGTCGTCCCATTGGTCGATCTGTTTTTGCAGGGTGGCGATTTCGTTTTTTGCTTGAGTGGTCGGCCATTTCGGGCAGTCGGCGTGGACGTTGAGGGCCGTACAGGCGATGAGGAAAACCAATAACAGGCGCAGCGTGGCAAGCATCGTGAGCGTCCTTGCTCAGGGGGAATACTTGAAGGTTAGGCGAAGATATTTACTCCGCCGGATGGGTGTTTTGCGGCTTGTTTCTGTGCAGTGAAAACAGCCCCTCACCCTAACCCTCTCCCCGGGGGAGAGGGGACTGACCGAGTGGTTTGTTGGATGTGCATCGACCTGAACGTTCTGAGTTGAATTCTCGGTTTCAGGCATGAAAAAGCCCCGCACGGCGCGAACCGTGCGGGGCTTTTTGTGCCGCCGGGAAGGTCTTACAGACCAGCAGCGGAACGCAGAGCGTCGGCGCGGTCGGTTTTTTCCCAGGTGAACGTGGTGAAGGTGTCTTCGCCAACGGTCTTGGTCTCTGGCGCGCGACCGAAGTGGCCGTACGCTGCAGTTTCCTGGTACATCGGGTGCAGCAGATCGAGCATGGTGGTGATTGCGTATGGACGCAGGTCGAACACTTCACGTACCAGTTTGACGATCTTGTCATCGCTGATCTTGCCGGTGCCGAAGGTGTTCAGCGAGATCGAAGTAGGCTGAGCCACACCGATCGCGTAGGAAACCTGAATCTCGCAACGCTCGGCCAGGCCGGCTGCGACGATATTCTTGGCAACATAACGGCCAGCGTAGGCAGCCGAACGGTCAACCTTCGATGGATCTTTACCGGAGAACGCGCCACCGCCGTGGCGGGCCATGCCGCCGTAGCTGTCGACGATGATCTTGCGACCGGTCAGACCGCAGTCACCTACCGGGCCGCCAATGATGAACTGGCCGGTCGGGTTGATGTGGAACTGGGTGTCCTTGCTCAGCAGTTCGGCAGGCAGCACGTGCTTGACGATCAGCTCCATCACGCCTTCGCGCAGGTCTTTGTACGACACTTCAGGGTTGTGCTGGGTCGACAGAACAACCGCGTCGATACCGACAACCTTGCCGCCTTCGTAACGGCAAGTCACTTGCGACTTGGCGTCCGGACGCAGCCAAGGCAGCAGGCCCGATTTACGGGCTTCGGCCTGGCGCTGTACCAACTGGTGCGAGAAGGTGATCGGCGCTGGCATCAAAACGTCGGTTTCGTTGCTGGCGTAGCCGAACATCAGGCCCTGGTCGCCGGCGCCCTGATCTTCAGGCTTGGCACGGTCAACACCCTGGTTGATGTCCGGGGACTGCTTGCCGATGATGTTCATCACGCCGCAGGTCGCGCCGTCGAAGCCGACTTCGGAGCTGGTGTAGCCGATGTCGCAAATCACGTCACGAACGATCTGCTCCAGATCGACCCAGGCGCTGGTGGTCACTTCACCGGCAACGATGGCCACGCCGGTCTTGACCAGGGTTTCCACAGCCACGCGTGCGTGTTTGTCCTGGGCAATAATGGCGTCCAGCACCGCATCGGAAATCTGGTCGGCGATTTTGTCCGGATGTCCTTCAGACACGGACTCGGAGGTGAAGAGGGAGTATTCGCTCATCTCGATGTTTTCCTGAATTTACCGATGGTGAGTGTCGCCAGCCGGTCGCTGAAAGTGGCGAACCTGGATCTGGAAACCATTACGTAAGCCTACATAGAGGCTTTCCCCGGGAACGAGTCCCGCAGCGGTGGCCCAACGGGCCAAATCGTCCTGTTCAAACCCCAACCACAGATCACCGCAGGCCTCCCTGGCCCAACTCTGGTTGTGGCTACATAACTCTGTCACGAGCAGGCTACCGCCCGGTTGCAGCAGGTCGGCCATGTGCTTGAGCGCATCGGCCGGCGCGGCGAAATGGTGCAACACCATGTTCAGCACCACGCAATCGGCCTGAAGGCTTGTGCCGTTCAATGCATCGGCCAATTGCAGGCTGACGTTAGCCAGCTGTTCACGTTCACATACCTGACGCGCCAGTTCGAGCATCGCCGGGCTGTTGTCCAGCGCGGTTACGGTGCCGAAGCGGCGCGCCAGTTCCGGCAGAAAAGCACCATCGCCGGGGCCGACTTCAATGGCCGTGGCTGCACCATTGAAGTTCAGTTTGTCGAGCAGGGCCAGCACGCTTTCGCGGTACTGCGGCAGGCCTGCAATCAAATCCTGCTGGGCACGAAACTTCTCCGCGACCCTGGCGAAAAAATCCTGACTGGCCGCCGCGCGTTGGCCGTGCACCTGTTCAATGCGCGCCTGCACATCGTCAGGCAGCGCCAGGTTGTCGACTTCTTCTAACAATGCCGCGTGCAACTTGCCGCCGAGCAGTTCGGTGTGGGGCAGGGCGCGGCGATAGAAAATTGCATTGCCTTCGCGGCGGGTCGCCACCAGGTCGGCTTGTGCCAGTACCTTGAGGTGATGACTCATGCCGGACTGGCCAATGCCGAAGATCTGCGCCAGTTCCAGTACGCCAAACGAATCGTTGGCCAGCGCGCGCAATACATTCAGGCGCAGCGGATCGCCGCCGGCCTTGCACAGGGCCGCCAGCTCGTCGCAATCGTCATGGCGAATGGAGGGCACGCGTAAGTTCATAGGGCTGGCAGTCTAGAGAGGGGGGCAATTCATCGCAAGGGCAATATCAAAAAGTTTTGATATTGCTCGATAAATGGCACTTCTCCCGAAACGGTTAACTCTACAAACGAGCAGCGGAAAGGATTCACCAACGGAAACCGCCGCTAACCATGGGAAAAACGTCCGTGGATGACTATCTGTCATTGCCCCGAGGCGCTCCGGTGAGGGAAAATGCCCTCCTTTTTTCCGTTTCAATCTATTCACACCCAGGAGATCAGCGATGCCTAGCCGTCGTGAGCGTGCCAACGCCATTCGTGCCCTCAGCATGGATGCCGTGCAAAAAGCCAACAGCGGCCATCCCGGTGCCCCAATGGGTATGGCAGATATTGCCGAAGTGCTTTGGCGCGACTACCTCAAGCACAACCCGAGCAATCCATCGTTCGCCGACCGTGACCGCTTCGTGCTGTCCAACGGCCACGGCTCGATGTTGATCTACTCGCTGCTGCACCTGACCGGTTATGACCTGTCGATCGAAGACCTCAAGCAGTTCCGTCAACTGCACAGCCGCACTCCGGGCCACCCGGAATTCGGTTACACCCCGGGCGTTGAAACCACCACCGGCCCACTGGGTCAGGGCCTGGCCAACGCGGTAGGTTTTGCTCTGGCTGAAAAAGTCCTGGGCGCGCAGTTCAACCGTCCTGGCCACGACATCGTCGATCACCACACCTACGTGTTCCTGGGTGATGGCTGCATGATGGAAGGCATTTCCCATGAAGTCGCTTCCCTGGCCGGTACTTTGGGTCTGGGCAAGCTGATCGCTTTCTACGATGACAACGGCATCTCCATCGACGGCGAAGTCGAAGGCTGGTTCACCGATGACACGCCGAAGCGTTTCGAAGCCTACAACTGGCAAGTGATCCGCAACGTTGACGGTCACGATCCGGAAGAGATCAAGACCGCTATCGAAACCGCGCGCAAGAGCCCGCTGCCGACGCTGATCTGCTGCAAGACCACTATTGGTTTCGGCTCGCCGAACAAGCAGGGCAAAGAAGACTGCCACGGCGCTCCACTGGGTGACGCGGAAATCGCTCTGACCCGCAAGGCGCTGAACTGGAACTACGGCCCGTTCGAAATCCCGGCCGACATCTATGCCGAGTGGGATGCCAAAGAAAAAGGTCGCGCCGCTGAAGCCGAATGGGATCAGCGTTTCGCTGCCTACTCCGCTGCGTTCCCGACCGAAGCCAACGAACTGGTACGTCGCCTGAGCGGCGAACTGCCGGCCGACTTCTCGGAAAAAGCTTCGGCTTACATCGCTGAAGTCGCGGCCAAAGGCGAAACCATCGCCAGCCGTAAAGCCAGCCAGAACACCCTGAACGCGTTCGGCCCGCTGCTGCCGGAACTGCTCGGCGGTTCCGCTGACCTCGCCGGCTCCAACCTGACCCTGTGGAAAGGTTGCAAAGGCGTCAGCGCTGAAGATGCCAGCGGCAACTACATGTACTACGGCGTGCGCGAATTCGGCATGACCGCAATCATGAACGGCGTAACCCTGCACGGCGGCCTGGTGCCTTACGGCGCGACCTTCCTGATGTTCATGGAATACGCCCGTAACGCCGTGCGCATGTCGGCGCTGATGAAGAAGCAGGTCATCCACGTCTACACCCACGACTCCATCGGTCTGGGCGAAGACGGCCCGACGCACCAGCCGATCGAGCAACTGACCAGCCTGCGTACCACGCCGAACCTCGACACCTGGCGTCCAGCCGATGCCGTTGAATCGGCCGTGGCCTGGAAAAACGCTCTGGAGCGCAAGGACGGCCCATCGGCGCTGATCTTCTCGCGTCAGAACCTGCAACATCAGGAACGCGATGCCGGCCAGATTGCCGACATCAGCCGTGGCGGTTACGTGCTCAAGGACTGCGCAGGCGAGCCTGAGCTGATCCTGATTTCGACCGGTTCGGAAGTCGGTCTGGCGGTTCAGGCTTACGACAAGCTGACCGAGCAGGGCCGCAAGGTGCGTGTGGTTTCGATGCCGTGCACCAGCGTGTTCGATGCTCAGGACGCTGGCTACAAGCAAGCGGTGCTGCCGTTGCAAGTCAGCGCACGTATCGCCATTGAAGCAGCTCACGCTGACTTCTGGTTCAAGTACGTGGGTCTGGAAGGTCGCGTGATCGGCATGACCACTTACGGCGAATCGGCTCCGGCTTCGGCACTGTTCGAAGAGTTCGGCTTCACCCTGGAAAACATCCTGGGTCAGGCGGAAGAACTGCTGGAAGACTAAGGCACAGCGCGGTGGCCTCAGGGTCACCGCAATCCCTGTGGGAGCTGGCTTGCCAGCGATAGCGTCCGTTCATTCAGCATATATGTTGAAGCGAATGGCCCTATCGCTGGCAAGCCAGCTCCCACAAGGGTTGTGTTGCAACAAACATTACGTCTGCCTGCGTACTATCGAGAACCCCATGCCTCAACCGCGTCCTTACAAAGTTGCACTCAACGGCTACGGCCGGATTGGTCGTTGCGTCTTGCGTGCGTTGTTTGAGCGAGGCGAGAAAGCCGGGTTTGAAATTGTCGCGATCAACGATCTGGCGGACATGGCCAGCATCGAATACCTGACACGCTTCGACTCCACCCACGGGCGCTTTCCCGGCGAGGTGCGTGTCGACGGCGATTGTCTGCATATTAATGGCGATTGCGTGAAGGTCCTGCGCAGCGCCACCCCCGAAGGCATCGATTGGGCGTCACTGGGCGTCGATCTGGTGCTGGAATGTTCCGGCGCTTACCACACCCGTGCCGACGGCCAGCGCTTTCTCGACGCCGGCGCGCCACGGGTGTTGTTCTCGCAGCCGATGGCCAGCGAGGCGGATGTCGACGCGACCATCGTTTACGGCGTCAATCAGGATTGCCTGACCGGCGACGAACTGCTGGTGTCCAACGCCTCCTGCACCACCAACTGCGGCGTGCCGTTGTTGCGCCTGCTCGACAAGGCGATCGGCCTGGATTACGTGTCGATCACCACGATTCACTCGGCGATGAACGATCAGCCGGTGATCGATGCCTATCACCACGAAGACCTGCGCCGCACCCGTTCGGCGTTCCAGTCGGTGATCCCGGTGTCCACTGGTCTGGCGCGCGGTATCGAGCGTCTGCTGCCGGAACTTGCCGGGCGAATTCAGGCCAAAGCCGTACGCGTGCCGACGGTCAACGTGTCCTGCCTCGACATCACGATGCAGACCGCGACCGCGACCGACGCCAATGAGGTCAACCGGATCCTGCGCGAGGCCGCCACCAGTGGCCCGCTCAAAGGCTTGCTCGCCTACACCGAGCTGCCGCACGCCAGTTGTGATTTCAACCATGACCCACATTCGGCCATCGTCGATGCCAGTCAGACCCGTGTTTCCGGCCCCAAACTGGTAAACATCCTGGCCTGGTTCGACAACGAGTGGGGTTTTGCCAACCGAATGCTGGACGTTGCAGAACACTATCTGCAAACAGCAACTTCAAAAAAACCGTAGGAAGTGCGACCCATGACCGTGTTGAAGATGTCCGACCTCGATCTGCAAGGTAAGCGCGTATTGATCCGCGAAGACCTCAACGTCCCAGTCAAGGACGGTGTCGTCACCAGCGATGCGCGTATCCTGGCTTCGCTGCCGACCATCAAGCTGGCCCTGGAAAAAGGCGCGGCGGTGATGGTCTGCTCGCACCTTGGCCGTCCGACCGAAGGCGAGTTCTCCGCCGAGAACAGCCTCAAGCCAGTCGCTGACTACCTGAGCAAGGCGCTTGGCCGTGAAGTGCCGCTGGTGGCTGATTACCTCGGCGGCGTTGACGTCAAGGCCGGCGACATCGTGCTGTTCGAAAACGTACGCTTCAACAAGGGCGAGAAAAAGAACGCTGACGAACTGGCCCAGCAATACGCCGCCCTGTGCGACGTGTTCGTGATGGACGCTTTCGGCACTGCTCACCGCGCTGAAGGTTCGACGCATGGTGTCGCCAAGTTCGCCAAAGTCGCCGCTGCTGGTCCATTGCTGGCTGCTGAACTGGATGCACTGGGCAAAGCTCTGGGCGCCCCGGCTCAGCCAATGGCGGCCATCGTTGCCGGCTCCAAGGTGTCGACCAAACTCGACGTGCTGAACAGCCTGAGCCAGATCTGCGATCAACTGATCGTCGGCGGCGGCATCGCCAACACGTTCCTCGCGGCGGCCGGTCACCCGGTTGGCAAATCCCTTTACGAGCCAGATTTGCTCGACACCGCACGCACCATCGCCGCCAAGGTCAGCGTGCCATTGCCGGTTGACGTGGTGGTTGCCAAAGAATTCGCCGAAACCGCAGAAGCCACCGTCAAGCTGATCGCTGACGTTGCGGCTGACGACATGATTCTGGACATCGGCCCGCAAACCGCAGCCAACTTCGCCGAACTGCTGAAATCGTCGAAAACCATTCTGTGGAACGGCCCGGTCGGCGTGTTCGAATTCGACCAGTTCGGCAACGGCACCAAAGTGCTGGCCCAGGCCATCGCTGAAAGCTCGGCGTTCTCCATCGCTGGCGGTGGCGACACCTTGGCCGCGATCGATAAATATGGCGTGGCTGAGCAAATCTCCTACATTTCCACCGGTGGTGGCGCGTTCCTCGAATTCGTCGAGGGCAAAGTGCTGCCAGCCGTTGAAGTCCTGGAAAGCCGGGCCAAGGCCTGAGGCCGCCCGTTTGGCCAGGCAAAGGAGTGTTTACATGGTCAAGTCGTTAGCACTGTTGTTGCTGACCGGTACGCTGGCGGCCTGCGGGAGTAACCCGAAGGCCGAAGCCACGCCGGCGCCGAGCGAGTCGCAGAAGGGCTGCTATCAGGCCGACTGGCAGGCCGAAACCAACCCGGTGCTGAACAAGCGCTCGGGCCCGGATGGTCTGGACAAATACGAGACGCAAACCCCGGCCAAGGAACATGGTTGTCCTTGACGGGTCTGACTCTTTAACTCAGGGCTGGCGGCGTGTGCCGTCAGTCGAGGAACACGGATGAAAGGCTTGATCGCCATTGCGGCGTTGGCATTGTTGGGCGGTTGCGCGCAGTTGAACCTGTTTCAGTCCTCCGCCCCGGCGGATAACTGGACGACCTGGACCTGCGACAGCCAAGCCAAAGTGCTGTGGCGCTACGCCGATGCCGGCCAGAAGGAAGTCGACGTTCGACTGGGTGGCGGTGATCAGGTCTATCGCCTGAAAGAAGAGCCGGGCGCCTCGGGCACGCTGTACAGCGACGGCATGCTGGCGTTTCACGTCAAGGGTGAGGAAGGCCTGGTGTACTGGGTCGCCACCAATGACCTGATCGGCCGC
Organism: Pseudomonas sp.; assembly: GCF_049300855.1. Taxonomy (GTDB): domain Bacteria; phylum Pseudomonadota; class Gammaproteobacteria; order Pseudomonadales; family Pseudomonadaceae; genus Aquipseudomonas. The sequence goes on from NZ_JBAQKH010000054.1 coordinate 320,060, forward strand.
GGCTGCAAAGCGCAGTAATTGACACGACACAGATCCAATGTGGAAACCGATCCAACTGTGGGAGCGAGCTTGCTCGCGAAAGCAGTGGATCAGCTTGCATCAATGTTGGCTGTTGAAATGCATTCGTCGGATCGCCGCCCGGAGCAAGCTCGCTCCCACAGGGGTTCTGTGTAGCTCTCAGGATTTTGCTTTATCGAATCACCAGACCGGGCCTCAACCCCCGATCTGCAATCACTTGAATAGCCGCCGCCGCTCCGGCAGGCTGGCACGATTAACGACCCTCAACCGGGAGAGACACACACAATGGCACTTATCAGCATGCGCCAGATGTTGGACCACGCAGCCGAGTTCGGCTACGGCGTTCCAGCTTTCAACGTCAACAACCTTGAGCAGATGCGCGCCATCATGGAAGCCGCTGACAAGACTGACTCCCCGGTGATCGTCCAGGCTTCGGCCGGCGCTCGCAAATACGCCGGCGCGCCTTTCCTGCGTCACCTGATCCTCGCCGCGATCGAAGAATTCCCGCACATCCCGGTGTGCATGCACCAGGACCACGGCACCAGCCCTGACGTCTGCCAGCGCTCGATCCAACTGGGCTTCAGCTCGGTAATGATGGACGGCTCGCTGGGCGAAGACGGCAAGACCCCGACCGACTACGACTACAACGTCCGCGTTACCCAACAAACCGTGGCCATGGCGCACGCCTGCGGCGTTTCGGTAGAAGGCGAGCTGGGCTGCCTGGGTTCGCTGGAAACCGGTATGGCCGGTGAAGAAGACGGCATCGGCGCCGAAGGCGTTCTGGATCACAGCCAAATGCTGACCGACCCGGAAGAAGCCGCTGACTTCGTCAAGCGCACCCAGGTCGATGCCCTGGCCATCGCCATCGGCACCAGCCACGGCGCCTACAAGTTCACCAAGCCACCTACCGGCGACGTGCTGGCGATCGACCGCATCAAGGAAATCCACAAACGCATCCCGAACACCCACCTGGTGATGCACGGTTCGTCCTCGGTGCCACAAGAGTGGCTGGCGATCATCAACCAGTACGGCGGCGACATCAAAGAAACCTACGGCGTACCGGTTGAAGAAATCGTCGAAGGCATCAAGCACGGCGTGCGCAAAGTCAACATCGACACTGACCTGCGCCTGGCGTCCACCGGTGCGATGCGTCGCCTGATGGCCACCAACCCGAGCGAATTCGACCCGCGTAAATTCTTCGGCGCGACTGTGACGGCGATGCGTGATGTGTGTATCGCTCGTTATGAAGCGTTTGGTACTGCCGGTAATGCTTCGAAGATCAAGCCGATCTCGCTGGAAGCGATGTATCAGCGTTATCTGAAGGGTGAGTTGAACGCCAAGGTTAACTAAGCCTGAGCGTTAGACTGCTTTAAAAGAAACCCGCCGTGAGGCGGGTTTTTTGTGGGTGAAATGTTTGGTAGCGATACTTGGAAATCCGCACTTGAAATGTCACCTATAGTGAACTTTAATAATTTTTATCAGCTTAAAGTCCGGTATAGGTGACATTTTGATCCTGAACAATCCTGCGATTTTCGCCGAACGCATTCGTCAGCTGCGCAAAGCCAAGGGCTATAGCCAGCTAATGCTGGCGCACAAGGCCAAATGCAGTCGCAAGACCATCATCGATCTTGAGGCCGGTGAAAACGTCGCTTTTTATACCGTGTACCGGGTGATTGCCGCGTTGGGCATGGCGCTCGAAATTGTCGACAACCGAATCGATCTCAAGTCGCTTGCCGATCTGGTAGAGCATGATGAATAAGGTCAAACGACTCAAAGTCATGACGCCGCAAGGCTGCGCGGGCGAGCTATCCAAAGGTTCGCAGTTCTCGTTTGCCTACCAGGCGGCAGAAGCGTCTCGGGAAGTCTCGTTGGTCATGCCTTATGACCCGACACCCGCGGTGAGCAATGTGTTGCACCCGATCTTCGATATGAATGTGCCGGAAGGTTTTCTGGCCGATCAGATCAAACGCCGGATGGCCAAGCATATGCAGGTCGATGAAATGCGCCTGCTATCGGTCATTGGCGGTAATCAGATTGGGCGCCTTACTTATGAAAATCCGACTGAGCCCCCTACCGCTGTGCGCGCGCAGGTCGGTCTGCAAGACATTCTGTCTGCCGACGCCTCTCAGGGTGTTTTCAACTTTCTGGTTGAAACCTACTTCGAGTCGGGTATTTCCGGAGTGCAGCCCAAGGTACTAGTGCCTGACCTGGACAAACTCACCGGTAGCCGAAAAACAATGCTCAGCTCCGATCTTATCGTCAAATCAGGCGCCGAGGAGTATGAGCACTTGGCCCAGAACGAGTTTCTGTGTCTGGAGGCGGCGAGGCTGGCAGGATTGGAAACGCCACCGTTCTGGCTTTCTGAAAACGGTCAGCTTTTCGTCATGGAGCGATTTGACCTGACTTCTTCAGGTCGGCTCGGGTTTGAAGACATGGCGGTGCTGTTGGGCCTGAACAAAGATCCGCACGACAATTACAAGTATTCGCAAAGCTATGAAACCCTCGCGGCTGTCATCCGCCAGGTATGTCGCCATGCCGATCCGATTCGGGAGCTGGAGCGATACTTTTCCTCTGTTTGCCTTTCGGTGATGGTGCGTAATGGCGATGCACATTTGAAGAACTTCGGCGTTATATACACGCAGCCTGCGGCTCCAGAAACTGTGCAGTTGGCCCCGATATACGATGTTACGACCACCACGGTCTATGAAAACTACAACCCGAAGTCCGGGCGGTCACTGGTTGACCGTACCCTGGCAATCAAAATGAATAAAACCAAAGACTACCCGGATCGCCAGCAACTGATTGAGTTCGGGCGCAAACACTGCGCGGTGGATAGGCCGGCATTGATCATTGATCGGATAGCTGAGGCAATGAGTCAGGCAATGACTGCTCATCGGTCGCGAGTGGATGCTGAATTGTTTGTGGGGATGCAACGCGAATGGGATGCCGGGCGTACAGTTGCCTTGAATAATTCGGTTGGATCGGGGTTGAAGCGTAAGCCTATATTGGGTGATGGCAAAGTTTAGCCAAGCTTTAGCGCTATGCTGCTGTTCAAGAACCCGCCGCGAGGCGGTTTTTTTGTGGGCGGGATTTCTCAAGGTAACGAAGTTATCTAAAAGTCAGAGAAAATGGCGCTGCCGCGTGCTCAATGGCGTTGACCACATGAGGCGCCTGTTCGCGATATTGAGGATAGCGCTCAAGCACGGTTTCAACCGAGGCTAGCAGATGCTGAATGCGCTCTTTGGGTTGGTCGATTTCACAGGTGTGAGCGAACTCCAGGAGTCCTTGTCGTGAGGCGAACATTGACTTGTTGCCCGCCAGATCCAATGCCAAAACATCTTCTGGAATATAGGCCGTGGTGTTGACGATGTCGTAAGCCGGCGCCAGATGCGCATCGCGTTGCGTGGGTTCTGAATAGAGCAATCCGAAATTTTTCAAATGAGCGTCGCCGTTTCCGACGATGCAGCTCAGGGCGACGCTATCGAAGAGTTGATCAAGCGACGTACGCAAGTGTCTCACCGGGCAAAACACTCGGACAGCCTTGGCGATTGCCGCATAACTTTTGCTGTACTTCTGATTAGCCGACAGCCCCATCAGCACGGCCATGTCTTCAAACCCAATGGGGTTGAGCTGGTCGTCGCGGTCAAATCGACGCATGACAAACAGTTTGGCGTTGTCGGAAAGGTAAAACGGTGGAACGGGAATACCCGCCTCTTTCGCCATGGACATGCAAAGGAATTCGTTGATCGCCAGGCCCGGAAGTTCGTCTCTGCCACTCTTGATGATCAGATCCGAGGTTTTGGATGTCACTCTCGGCAATTCTATTTCTTGCCGCTCCGGCACCAGCAACTTGGGTTGAACACCTGAAATGCCCGCACGCAGGATGTAGCGATCAAGCATGTCGGCGAAGATATCTTCCGTACCGTCCCACGTGAGAATCTCTTCGAGTTTTTCTCCCGGAAATTCTTGCGCCTGCAACAATGCATCAACGGTTTCAGAGCGTACATGAACCCTGCCAATCGGCGATGTACTGCCGGAAAGCGCCAGTAGGAGCATCGGGTCGACGTTCACAGTCTTGGCCAAGCGGTTGCGCAACTGCTCCAATACATAGCCTTCTGGCAGGTTCATCTGAAAAACAGGGTGCAGCTCGCGCCGACGAAAGTCGTCATGTCGTACAGGCATCGAGAGGCTGATCGCCATTTGTGGCGATGCATCTTCGTGATAACGGAAAGTGAAATCCTCGGCATCGCTGAACAGTCTGCCGCTATTACCCTCAGGGGTACTGACTTGAAGAGAGGACATTTTCATTCGAATAAATCTCCAAGCTCTTCAAGGGTTGGCATCGTTGCTGGAACCACCGAGAGTTCGCAGTCCAGCGCAGCTAAAACCCGCGCGTAAGCGATCATGCCGACAGAAAGGGTGCCTTTCTCCACTGCGATGACTTTGTATCGCGTCAGTCCCGCCAGATCGGCAAGCTGCGCCTGCGTCAGGCCACGATTTATACGTTTTTCACGTAATTGAATGCCGAGACGGGTAATTAAAAGAGAGTAATCCATGTTGCGCTACCGTCACATTTTGATGTCAATGTAGCGTATACGGAACATTTAATCTATTTGGCTCAAGAAGCCCGCCGTGATGCGGGCTTTTTTTGTGGACGACTATTCCTTCAGTTCAACGTGATCCAGCGCCTGATTCACCGCCAGTTCACCGAGCATGACCACTTGCGCGATGCCTAGCGCGGTCTTGCGGTGTGAGGTGTCGAGCATGGCGGCGAAGTTGTTGAGCATTTCGCTGGCTGAACCCAGGGTTTCGCTGGCGTTGGCCAGCAGGGATTCGGTGTTGTACTTCGGGTTGGCGAGGTACATGGGCTCCGGTTTATGCGTGCTGGCCATGATGAAGGCGGACGGTTTTAGGTAGTGGTCGAGGGCGCGCTCGGCGGCGTCGTTGAGTTTTTTTGAATCGAGGGATTCGTAGGGGGATGCGGGATTTGTTTCTGGCGGGTGTGGCGTTGATTTGATCATGTTTCGTCTCCGGTAAATGGAGCCGACACCGGATCGCTACTAAACGAAGAGGGTGGCAGCTGAACGCAGGTTAGTAGACCGGGGAGACGCGACCGGCGCACCCGAAGGCGCCCTGCGTACAGCTACCATCAAGTGCAGGCTTAGAAATACCTGACTGAACGGATGCTCATACGCTTCGCGTAACCTCGGGCTACTAAACCCGATCACTGGAAATCAGTGACACGAATCAAGTTACCGATGGCCCGCCAGGCGCACAAGCCGGCGGATTCTGGCGTAGTGGTAGGCAACGACGCAAGGTGTTGTAGGCATCCGGAAGTAATTGCTGACAGATATAAACAGCGCTGTTTAAAGGTAGGAGCAGCCTTCGGCAGCTCCTACAGTGGGGATTGGGTTATTTGTCGTGATCAATATCGAGTTTTGAGAAGGTCACCTGGCCGCCTTCGCTGGTATAGCCGGTGTTGTCCTGCACATACACCCCAGCCTTGAAGTACAACGGCTTGTTGCGCCATGTCGCGCTGATTTGTGAATCCCACTGATAACCTGCCGCACTCACACCCAAGGCGCCGCCGGGGCTCAAGTGGATGAGGTAGTTGAATTCGCGATCCAGTTTGATGCCGGTCGCCAAGGTGATCACGCGGCTTTCATCTTCATCCGGGTGCATGCGCACCTTGATCACGAGGTTGCCGGTCTCGGTTTTGCTTTTGTACTGGTATTCGAGTTTGACCATCGGCTTCTGGCTTTCATAAGCGTGGATCTGGCCGATGACGATCTTGCCGGAGCTCGGTACTTTGTTCACCGTGACCGTCGCGCGCAGCAAGTTGTCGGCGTCCGGGTAATACCAGTTGCGCAGGGTGCCGTTGCTGTAGGTTTCACGCAGTTCGGTGCGCGGGTAGATGGCGTTTTCGGTTTTTGACCCGGTAACCGGTGACCAGAAGAACAAGGTGCCGGTGTCGGAATGGAAGTACTGATCTTTGAAGCCGTTCACCAGTTTGGAGGTTTCGACGGTGTATGGCGGGCTGCCAACGGGAACGCTGAGGTTCCAGGTTGCGAGATCGATCATGTCGGTTCTTCCACTCTAGATTCACTGCACGTACGTGCCAGAAGCTCTAGCCCGCACGTTTTGGGGCGGCCTTTATAAGCGTAGAGGGAAATTTTGTTAACGCCCGTTTGGCAGATGGTTGACGTCAACATCCTGTCGAAATGCCATCTCTGCCGGTTTCCGGGGGCTTCAGCGGTGACCGTTAGTCGGCTAATTCACGCTTTGGTTAAATGATGGCCTGATGACAGCTTCTGCTTTCCTGGATCCAGTACTAGAGTGAAGGCTCAGTATGTGTGCGGTTTTTACCGGAAACCGACCGAAAGTCCCGACAAGAGAAGCAGCATGGAATGCGCGCAACCCCCGCCAGGTGAAGGCAGCTCTGTCCTTTTGATCGTTGATGATTACCCTGAAAATCTGATCAGCATGCGCGCGTTGCTGCAGCGCCAGGATTGGCACGTCCTCACCGCAGCCTCCGGTTTCGAAGCGCTCAATATTCTGCTCTCCCACGACGTCGATCTGGTGCTGCTGGATGTGCAGATGCCGGGCATGGACGGCTTTGAAGTGGCGCGGCTGATGCGCGGCAGCCAGCGTACGCGCCTCACGCCGATTATCTTTCTGACCGCCAACGAACAGTCCCAGGATGCCGTGATCAAGGGCTATGCCAGTGGCGCGGTGGATTACCTGTTCAAACCGTTCGACCCGCAAATCCTCAAGCCCAAGGTGCAGGCGTTGCTGGAACACCAGCGTAATCGCCGGGCCTTGCAGCGCCTGAGCCATGACCTGGAAGTGGCGCGCGCCTTCAATGCCTCGGTGCTGGATAACGCCGCCGAGGGCATTTTGGTGCTGGGCGAGGACGGTTTGATCCGCTTCGCCAATCCGGCGATTTCGCGGCTGCTCAATGCGCCGGTGAAGGAGCTGGAAGGTAAGGAGTTTCTCGACTATCTACAGAAACCGCACATTGCGCTGTGGGCCGATTCTGAGTTTTATGCCAGCTATAAGCGTGGCGAGACGTTGAGGCTGCACGACGCCTTGCTGCGCACCGCGCCCGGCCAGCAAGTGCCGGTGGCGCTGTCCTGTGCGGCGTTGCCCGCCGAACAGCATGCGATGGTGGTGACCGTGCTCGATATGTCGGTGGTGCGTCACTTGCACCAACAACTGGAGTTCCAGGCGGTCACCGATCCACTGACCGGATTGCTCAACCGTCGCGGGTTTTATCAGACCGTTGAAAACCTGCTGCTGCGCGGCGAGCGCAGCGATAGCAGTTGGGTGTTGCTGTATCTGGATCTCGACGGCTTTAAACGGGTCAACGATTCACTCGGTCACGATGCTGGCGATCGGGTGTTGCGCTGGGTCTCCGAGCAATTGAAGGCCTGTCTGCGACCGTTCGACATTCTCGCGCGCATGGGCGGTGATGAGTTTACTGCGTTGCTCGATCTGGAGTTCCCCGAGCAAGCGGCGAAGATTGCCGAAAAACTCATCGAGCGAGTGTCGATCTGTCAGCAGATCGAAGGGTTGGACATCGCTCTCGGCGCCAGCATCGGCATCGCGACTTACCCCGATTGCGGCTCGAACCTCGACGGCTTGCTGCGCGCGTCCGACATTGCCATGTACGAAGCCAAACGCGCCGGCCGCCAGCAATATCGCTTCTACGATCATGAAATGAATGGCCGTGCGCGCTCGCGGTTGATGCTCGAAGAAAGCGTGCGCAGCGCCATCGAGAACCGTGATTTCAATCTGGTCTATCAGCCGCAAGTGGCCATCGACACGGGGCAGATTCGTGGTTTTGAAGCTTTACTGCGCTGGCAGCACCCGAGTGTCGGTGATGTGCCGCCGGGATTGTTTTTGCCATTGCTGGAGGAGGCACGGCTGATCAGTCGCCTCGGCAGCTGGATTTATCATCGCGGTGCCGGCCAGCGTAAAGCCTGGGAAACCCTGTTTGCCGAAGATCTGGTGCTTGGCGTGAGTTTGAGCAACACCCAGTTCAGTCTGCCGAATCTGGTCACCGAGTTGCGTCAGGTGATGGAGCGACATGCCTTGCAGCCTCGGCAACTGGAGGTCGAGGTGACCGAAGAAGCGCTGATGCAAAACCCGGATGAAACACGTAAGCAACTGCGTTTGCTGCGCAACCTCGGTGTGCGCGTGGCGTTGGATGACTTCGGCTCCGGGCCGTGCTCGCTGGCGCATCTGCGCGATCTGGAGCTGGATACGCTCAAGCTCGATCGCCATCTCATCGCGCGATTGCCGGACTCGAAACGGGATGCCTCGCTGGTCAGCACGGTGATCAGTCTGTGCAAACAATACGGTTTGCTGGTGATCGCCGAAGGTGTCGAAACCATCGAGCAATACCAATGGCTGCAAGCTCACGGCTGCGAGTACGTGCAGGGCTTCCTCGTCGCGCGGCCATTGATCGCCGAGGACGCCGCCAGCTTCGCCGCACCGTTTGACTGGAGCGCGCTGCCCGGCTGAATTCGCTACACTGGCGCACCTTTTCGAACCGTGTCGCTCGTCCATGACTGTGTTGAAGTACCTCCAGGCCTACCCCGCGCAATTGCAGGATCAGGTGCGCCAACTGATTGCCGAAGGGCGTCTGGGTGAATACCTGAATCAACGCTATTCAGGGCGTCACGATGTGCAGAGTGACAAGGCCTTGTACAGTTACGCGCTGGATTTGAAACAGGAATACCTGCGCAACGCGCCGGCCATCGACAAGGTGCTGTTCGACAACCGCCTCGACCTGACCCACCGCGCCCTCGGTCTGCACACCACGGTTTCACGGGTGCAGGGCGGCAAGCTCAAGGCCAAGAAAGAGATTCGTATCGCCTCGTTGTTCAAAGACGCCGCACCGGACTTTCTGAAAATGATCGTCGTGCATGAGCTGGCGCACTTCAAGGAATCGGATCACAACAAGGCGTTCTATAAATTGTGTGAGCACATGCTGCCGGGGTATCACCAGGTCGAGTTTGATCTGCGCGTGTACCTGACGTGGCGGGACATGCAGGCTTAACCGTACGCAACCAGGAAGGTGGGGATGGACGTCAGCAAGACCAAAAGCAGTTTCTACCGCCGCTTGTATGTGGCGTACTTGATCGACAGCGGTCTGGCGCCGAGTGTGCCGACGCTGACCGAAGTGACCGGCATGCCCCGGCGCACGGCGCAGGATACGATTGCGGCGTTGGCGGATCTGGATATCGTCTGTGAATTCGAGCAGGAAGAGGGCGCACGTAATCATGCCGGGCGCTATCGGATTCGCGAGTGGGGGGCGATTGATCGCGGGTGGATCGAGCGTAATTTGCGGCAGATCAAGGCAGTTCTGGGATATCCCTGAAAAGCCCCTCACCCCAGCCCTCTCCCAGAGGGAGAGGGAGCCGATTGGGGGATATTGGAGAAGTACGCCGACTTGAACGAATTCCTCTGAATCCATAATCGACTCGGTTTTTCAGGTCGATGTCTGCCGCAAGACAATAAGGTCAGTCCCCTCTCCCTCCGGGAGAGGGCTAGGGTGAGGGGCTCTTCAGGAACGACGCATCCCGATGTGTGGAATGTCATCCTCCAGATACTCCTCACCCGCGACAACAAACCCGTATTTACCGTAGTACCCCTGCAAATGCGCCTGCGCCGACAGATAGATCGGCACCTGCGGCCAATGCTTCTCGGCCTGTTTCAGTGCTTGCTCCATCATTTCGTGCCCCAGCCCTTTGCCGCGCCCTTGCGGTGCGGTAATCACCCGGCCAATCACCACGTCACCGCCCTGGGATTCCGGGTCCAGCAGGCGCAGGTACGCCATCAACTGGTCATCTTCCCACCCCATCAAATGATAGGTATCGCCTTCCAGATCCTGACCGTCGAGGTCCGGATAGGCGCATTTCTGTTCGACCACGAACACGTCCGAGCGCAGCTTCAACAGCGCGTACAGCTGTTCCTTGCCCAGATCACTGTGATGTTTGCAGACCCATTCGATTGTCATTTGCCGATTCCTTGAACGTGTCGCCCGATACTAAGCGCCCACGGCACAGATGTCTGTATGGCGTAAGAGTCTGTGACAAAGGTCAAAATGCCATCATTCCTTTGTCGCGGCCACGCCGACTTTGTGTAATCTGCTGGAGAGCCCTGTGCACTGGCTGCAATGAGCTAATGTTAGGGCCTGGGTTTTGCCGGTAAGGGGCCTTGGGGTTTTGACTGAAAACATGCTGGGCACTTGCCCGCTAAGGATTTTCAAGCATGCCGCGTTTGCATCGAGCCTTTGCTTTGATCGGATTGCTCTTGCTGGCTCAGACCGCTGCAGCGGAGAAGCTGCGGCTGGTGTTTGATATCTGGCCACCCTTTACCGACGACACCTTGGTCAACGGTGGCCTGGCCACCGACATCGTCAGCACGGCACTGGCCCGGGCCGGTTACGCCAGCGGTTATGAACAGGTGCCATGGGCGCGGGCGCTGCTCGGCGTCGGCGAAGGGCGTTACGACGTCTTGGTCAACGCTTGGTACAACGACGAGCGCACCAAGCTCGGGCAGTTTTCCGGGGAATACCTGCTCAACCGCATCCGCTTTCTCAAACGCAAAGACACACCACTCGACTACTCAAATCTGCAGCAACTGCACACGTATCCGATTGCAGTGGTGCGCGGCTATGCCTATTCGGCGCCGTTCGATGCCGACACGGCGTTGCAGAAAGTCCCCGTGCATAACTTCGCCATGGCCGTGCGCATGCTCGCGGCGGATCGGGTCAAGCTGACGCTGGAGGATGAATTTGTGGCGAAGTATTACCTGGCCAGGGAATCAGCCAAGGTGCGCAACTCGGTGGAGTTTTTGCCCCAGCCGTTGAGTGAGAACAGCCTGCATATATTGGTCAGCCTGAAGAATCCGCAGCATGAGCAGATTGTCGCGGGGTTTGACAAGGCGATTGCGGCGATGAAGGCGGATGGCAGTTATGACAAGTTGCTTCGCCAGCATGGCATGTGAGCGTTGATCCAGCATTTTCTGTGGGGCTGATGGCCTCTTCGCGAGCAAGCTCGCTCCCACATTGGATTTGTGAACGACACAGAACAACTGTGGGGGCGAGCTTGCTCGCGAAGACGTCCTGTCAGCCAGCGCCAACCTCACTGGTGTCCTTGATAAGGTGCGCCGCCAACGTCCGCAACGGCCCCAACTGCCGGCAAATCAACGCCAGTTGCGTCTGCACCAACCGCTGCCCCTCATCAATTTCATCAGGCATCTGCTCCAGCTCATTGGCCAGCGCTTCTTCCTCGTCACTCTGAATCGCCACCGGCTGCTTGTTCGCCAGCCCCTGAGCAATTTCATCGATGCTGGTCGCCAGCTTCACCCCTGCACCATCGATCAAATGCTCACGCACATCCGCCGGCAACTGGGTTTCCCGGTGTGCGCCGAGCCCTGACAGATAACTCAACAACGTGTGCGACAACACCAGAAAGCGGAATCCGACATCCGCTTCCTTACGGAAATGCCCCGGCTCCATGAGCATGTTCGCCAGCGTCGTCGACAGCGCCGCATCGGCATTGTGCGCATTACGCCGGGCCAGACGATAAGCGAGGTCATCACTCTTGCCGGCAGCGTATTGCTGCATGATCTGCCGTAGATAGATGCTGTTGCAGGTCAGGGTGTTGGCCAGCACTTTGTTCAGCCGTCGACCCTGCCAGTCCGGCAGGAACAGGAACACCGTCAGACCCGCAATCAGGCTGCCGAGCAAGGTATCGAACAGGCGTGGCAGGAACAGTCCGTAACCGTCGCCAACCTGATTGAAGCAGAACAGCACCATGATGGTGATCGCCGCCGTCGCCAGGGTGTAGCGGGTGGTGCGGTTGGTAAAGAACACCACGCCGGCAGCGATGGCGAAGCAGGACTGCACCAACGGACTCGGGAACAGATCGAACAGCGCCCACGCCACGGTCAGGCCGATGGCGGTGCCGAAGATCCGTTGGCCGAGCTTGCGCCGGGTCGCGCCGTAGTTCGGCTGGCAGACGAACAGCGTGGTGAGGATGATCCAGTAGCCTTGCGACGGGTGAATCAAATGCACCATGCCGTAGCCGATACTCAGCGCCAATGGCAGGCGCAGGGCATGGCGGAACAGCAACGACGTTGGAGTCAGTTGCGTGCGCAAACGAATCCAGACGTCTTTGAGGTTGCGCGGCGAACGGTCGAGCAGGCTGCTGTCGGTCGCATCGGCCAAGGCATCGGGGTTGCTCGCGTCGCTGAGTAAACGATCGAGGGTGCCGAGGTTGGCGGCCAGTGCGCGCAGCGAACGCAGGAGTCCGCGCCATGCCGGGTTGCTCTGGATGCGCAGGTGTTCGAGCGAGGCGTCGAGGTCGCTCAGGGCTTCGGCGAAACTGGCGTCGTAAATGAACGGCTGGCGCATCTGGATCGATTCGGCCAGTGCACGGCAGGCTTTGCCTTGCTGGCGCAACAGGCGTTGGCAGCGGAACAGCACGTCACTGTGAAAGAACGCTTCGGCCAGCGCGTTGTACGGATAGTGCGAGGAGCTGGCGCGTTCGTGGATGTCCTGAGCGAGGAAGTACAGCTTCAGGTAGCGGCTGACTTTCGAACCGGGGCGACCGTTGCCGACGCGGTGCAGGATGATTTCCTTGGCGCTGTTCAGCGCAGCCACTACGCGGCCGTTTTGCTGGGCCAGTTCCAGACGCCGCGCTTCGACGTCCATCTGCCGGATCGGCTCGAACAGCGAGGATTTCAGCTTCAGGTAAAAGCCCAGTTCGCGGAACAACCGCGCCAGACTCTGCTGCACCGGCTGGTTGGAAAACAGCGCCTGCCACACCACCGAGAGCAAGCCGTACCAGGCGGCACCGGCGACCAGCAGCATCGGTTCGTGCCAGAAATCAGTGACCGCGCCGCCGCGCTGATCAACGCCGATCATCGTGTATACGGACAGAATCAGTGTCGCCGAGGCAATCGCGCCATAACGCTCACCGAGCGCACCGAGCATGGTCAGGCCGAAACTGGCCAGCGCCAGGGCGATGGCAAAGACGATGGGGTAGGGGAAGAGCAGTTCCACCGACAGTGCGGCGATGCTGAAACACACCAGCGTCACCGCGAGGGCGTTGAGGCGGCCCTGCCAACTGTCGTCGGTCTCGGCCAGGGCGCTGGCAATAATCCCCAGGAACAACGGGATCAGCAGGCCCATTTCATCCTGATACCAACACAGCGCCATGCTGCCGGTCAGGGCGATGAACACCCGCACGCTGTAGCTGAATTTATCCAGCGCCCACAGGCGCCGCAAAGACTGACGAAACGAGGTCGAGGACATGAAGTGCGAAGGCCTTCCGAGGCGATGCCGCTAAATTGAGCCAGTAATGACGCCGACGCAATGGCGCCGATCACATCTGACAGCAAAAAGTGTTCCTTTTACTTACACCAAAAACCACTGTGGGAGCGAGCTTGCTCGCGAATGCGATGTGTCAGTCACCACAATGTTGACTGAAAGACCGCTTTCGCGAGCAAGCTCGCTCCCACAGGGTTTTGTGTATTGATCAGGCGTACTGCGCGGCGGCGTAGCCGGAGGCCCACGCCCACTGGAAGTTGAAACCGCCCAGATGCCCGGTGACGTCGAGCACTTCGCCGATAAAGTAGAGGCCGGGGCTTTTCAGCGATTCCATGGTTTTCGACGACACTTCGCGGGTGTCGACGCCACCGAGTGTTACCTCGGCTGTGCGATAACCCTCAGTCCCCGCTGGCACGACTTTCCAGTTGCCCAGCTTCTCGGCAATTTCCGCCAGTTCCGCGTGGGTGTACTGCTTCATCGGTTTGGACACAAACCAGTTGTCCGCCAGCAAATTGGCCATCTTCTTGGTGAAGATTTCACCGAGCAGGGTTTTCAATTCACTGTTCGGGCGCTCGGCCACTTGCTCTTGCAGCCAGCTTGCCGCGTCGTGATCCGGCAGCAGGTTGATCTCCACCGTATCCCCGGATTCCCAGAACGAGGAAATCTGCAAAATCGCCGGACCGCTGAGGCCGCGGTGCGTGAACAGAATGTTCTCGCGAAAGCTCTGGTCGTTGCAGCTGACCAGACAATCCACCGACGTTCCGGACAGCTCGGTGCAGAGTTCCTTGAGCTGGTCGGTGATGGTGAATGGCACCAGCCCGGCGCGGGTCGGCAGCAATTCATGACCGAACTGCCTGGCGACCTGATAACCGAAACCGGTGGCGCCCAACGTCGGGATCGACAGACCGCCGGTGGCGATCACCAGCGACTGGCACTGAACCTGGCCGAGGGTGGTGTCGAGCAGGTAACCGCTTTCGACCTTCTCGATCGTTTGAATCGACGTGTCGAGGTGCAATTCGACGCCAGCCTGATCGCACTCGGTCAGGAGCATTTCGAGGATGTCGCTGGATTTGTTATCGCAGAACAACTGGCCGAGTTTTTTCTCGTGGTACGGCACGGCGTGTTTGCCGACCATGCCGATGAAATCCCACTGGGTGTAGCGCGCCAGTGCGGATTTGCAGAAGTGCGGATTCTGCGAGAGGAAGTTGCTCGGTTCGGTGTACATGTTGGTGAAATTGCAGCGGCCACCGCCCGACATCAGGATTTTCTTGCCGGCCTTGTTCGCATGGTCGAGCAGCAACACCTGACGCCCACGCCCGGCGGCGGTCAGTGCACACATCAACCCAGCGGCGCCAGCGCCAATGATCACGACTTCGGTAGAGCGCAAAACGGTGTCCTCACACAATGATCGTTCCCACGCTCTGCGTGGGAATGCCGCCATGGACGCTCTGCGTCCGTTGTTATGTGACGCGGAGCGTCACGGGATGCATTCCCACGCAGAGCGTGGGAACGATCAGGTCAGAGGATGCGGACGCGCAGCGAACGGCCCTTGATCTTGCCGTCGTTCAAACGCTGCAAGGCCTGCATGGCCACGGTGCGGTCCACGGCTACATAAGCCTGGAAGTCGAAGATCGCGATCTTGCCAACCTGTGCACCCGGAATGCCGGCATCGCCGGTCAATGCACCCAGAATGTCACCCGGGCGAACCTTGTCTTTACGGCCAGCACCGATGCACAGGGTGGTCATCGGCGGCTGCAACGGGGCGAGGCCCTGGGATTTGAGGTTATCGACCTGATCCCAGTTCAGCGGCGATTTCTGCAGTTGTTCGATGGCTTGTGCGCGGTGCGCTTCACCCGGTGCAACCAGGCTGATCGCGATGCCTTTTTCGCCAGCACGACCGGTACGGCCAACGCGGTGAATGTGGATTTCCGAATCGCGGGCCAGTTCGACGTTGATCACCATGTCCAGCGCATCGATGTCCAGGCCACGGGCGGCGACGTCGGTGGCGACCAGTACCGAGGTACTGCGGTTGGCGAACATCGCCAGCACCTGATCGCGGTCACGCTGTTCCAGATCGCCATGCAGGCCGACGGCGGAAATGCCTTTGGCGGTCAGGTGATCGACGGTTTCCTGCACTTGCTGCTTGGTGAAGCAGAACGCCACGCATGAAGCCGGGCGGAAGTGGTGCAGGACTTTGGTCACCACGCTCATGCGATCTTCCGGAGAAATCTCGTAGAAGCGCTGCTCAATCTGCGTGTCATCGTGGAACGCTTCGGCTTTCACCGTTTGCGGATCACGCATGAACTTCGACGCCAGTTGCTTGATGCCCACCGGGTAAGTGGCAGAGAACAGCAAGGTCTGACGACGTTCCGGAGTCTTGACGATGATGTCTTCGATGGCGTCGTAGAAACCCATGTCGAGCATGCGGTCGGCTTCGTCGAGGATCAGCGTGTTCAGGCCATCGAGGACCAGCGAACCCTTGCGCAGGTGCTGCTGAATGCGGCCCGGGGTGCCGACGATGATGTGCGCGCCGTGTTCCAGCGAAGCGATCTGCGGGCCGAACGACACGCCGCCGCACAGGGTCAGGACTTTGATGTTGTCTTCGGCACGGGCCAGACGACGGATTTCCTTGGCAACCTGGTCGGCCAGCTCACGCGTCGGGCAGATCACCAGTGCCTGGCAACCGAAGTAGCGCGGGTTGATCGGGTTGAGCAGGCCGATGCCGAACGCGGCGGTCTTGCCGCTGCCGGTCTTGGCCTGGGCGATCAGGTCCATCCCCTTGAGGATCACCGGCAAGCTCTGCGCCTGGATCGGCGTCATCTGGGCATAACCGAGGGATTCGAGGTTAGCCAGCATGGCGGCGGACAGCGGCAGAGTATTAAAAGCGGTGGCGATGGTGGTCACGGGACTGGCCTGCAAAACAAAATGTCGCGCAGTGTAGCAGCCCCGTGCCACTTTCTTCGAAAGTTCTGGACGAACAGTGGTTAATGTTCGATGTGTTCTTCCGGGCGTTTGGCGCGGCGGCCGTCTTCTTTCGACAGTTGCGAGAAGATCGTTGCAGCGAGCATGGCCATGATGCCGACGGTGACGAAGGTCAACTGAAACGCGCCGAGCACGGTTTCCACGCCATCGTTGCCGATCTCTGCGGTAAACCCGCCAAGCAACGCACCGGCGCAGGCAACGCCGAGGCTCAGCGACAACTGCGCCACCACCGAGAGCAAGCTGTTGCCGCTGCTGGCGCTGGCATCATCCAGATCGATCAACGTCACCGTGTTCATCGCCGTAAATTGCAGCGAGTTGATCGCGCCGAGAATCGCCAGCAGACACAACAACAGCCAGTACGGCGTCTGCTCGCTGACCAGCCCCATGCTCGCCAGCATGATCCCCAGCGCCAGCGTGTTGCCGGTGAGGACGATGCGATAACCAAGTCGTTCGATCAACGGTCGCGCCACCCACTTGGCGATCATCGCCGCAGCCGCCAGCGGCAGCATGCTCATCCCCGCTTGCGACGGCGAATAGCCCAGCGCCACTTGCAACAGCAACGGCACCAGAAACGGCAGAGCACCGCTGCCCAGACGCGCAAAGAGGTTGCCGAGAATACCCACGGCAAACGTGCGGGTCTTGAACAGCGACGGTGCGAACAACGGATTTTCGATGTGCCCGGCGCGCAACCAGTACGCCGCCAGACAGGCCATGCCGCCGAACAGCAGCAACATCACGCGCAAGTGCGGCAGGTGCAATTCGCCGAGGCCTTCCATGGCGATGGTGATGAGGATCATCGCCGCGCCGAACAACAGGAAACCCAAACTATCGAAGCGTGTGCGCTCGGTGCCGCGCAGGTCGGGAATGAATTTCCACACGGCGTAGCAACCGATGACGCCGACCGGCAGGTTGATCAGGAAGATCCAGTGCCACGTCAGGTATTCGACCATCCAGCCGCCCATTGTCGGGCCGATCAATGGGCCGAGCAGGCCGGGGATAGTGATGAAGCCCATGATCCGCACCAGTTCGGAGCGCGGATAGGCACGCAGCACCACCAGTCGCCCGACCGGCAACATCAGCGCACCGCCCAGGCCCTGGATGACCCGGGCGCCGATCAGCATGCTCAAGCTGCTCGACAAGGCGCAGAGTAGCGAGCCGAAACTGAACAGCAGAATCGCGCCGAAGAAGATTTTCTTGGTACCGAAGCGGTCGGCGATCCAGCCTGAGGCGGGGATCAGCAGGGCTACGGTGAGCATGTAGGCGATGATCACGCCCTGCATGCGCAACGGATCTTCGGCGAGATCGCGGGCCATGGCGGGCAGGGCGGTGTTGAGGATGGTCCCGTCGAGGGACTGCATGAAGAAAGCGATAGCGACGACCCACGGCAACCAGCGGGCGGTGATGGCGTCGAGAGGCGGGCGGTTGGGCATGGAACCTCTTGTTGTCTGTTTGATGATCGTTCCCACGCTCTGCGTGGGAATGCCTCAACGGACGCTCCGCGTCCGCTTTCGGCAGGGACGCGGAGCGTCCCGGGCTGCATTCCCACGCAGAGCGTGGGAACGATTGCCGTCAGAGCGTCAAGGTCAACCGGCTGACCAGCGCTCCCGGCAGCAACGCCGACGAGGTATTGCGCTGGCTGTACGTACTCGCCGACAGCAACAACTCACGTTCGGCGGTCAACGCTTCCAGCTGCGAACCCAGCAAACTGTAAGCGCTGTCGTCAAAGCGCATGGTGCTCACCGGCGCCTGGATCTCGCCGTTCTCGACCCAGAAAGTCGCAAAACGGGTCATGCCAGTCATGCGCGCCGCCGGTTGATCCGAGTAGTTCAGGTACCACAGGTTGCTGATGTACAGCCCGGTGCCCAACTGCTTGAGGATCTCTGCTTGCGACAGATCACCGGCGGCCATGTTCAATGCACTCGGCATTTCACCGCCGCCGGCGCCGTTGGCGGTCAGGCCGTATTCAGCGGCACTGCGCGAGCCCACCAGTTGATCGCCGGCCTTGCCTTCGACGATCAGCCGCAAATCACTGCGCGGATAACCTTCGCCGGAAAACGCCGGGCTCAGCGATTCGCTGACTTTCTCGTCCAGCGACAGCAGCGGACTGAACGCCTGATCGCCGACATACAGCTTCTGCAACGGGCTGCTCTTGCTGGCAATCGACTGCGCAGAGAAACCGCCCCAGCTCAGCATGCCCATGATTTCTTCCAGCGCCGCCGGTGCCAGGTACGCGCGGTATTGCCCCGGCGCCAGGGTGCGCAGCGGACGACCGAGAAACTCCAGTTGCTCGCGCGCCTGAGCAAAGCGCTTGGCAAAACCTTCGCGGCTCCAGTCATGCCCGGCGTAGCTGGCTTTCACCGCTTCGCCGTTCTCGTGAAACAGGCTGAAGTCGAAGTTGAAGCTGTTGGCCTGATGCCAGCCAAACGCCCCCGAAGAACTGGCGAAACCACGGCTGATCGGACCGGCAGCATAAAAGCCGACCAGATCCAGCCCTTCAGCGGCGGCGCAGATTTCATCGACCACCTGTTCGGTATCCGGCAGCGGATGCTCCTGCACGTTCTGGCTCTGCCAGCCGGTGTGATTGAGCAGCAGATACGGATCCTGCGGCAGCAACGGCAGGGTTTCGCGCAGTTGTTGCAGGCCTTCGGCAAGCCGTTGCAGATCGCCTTCCTGGTCGCCGGACAGGGTGACTTGCAGGTCGGCGTGACGGCCGTCGTTGATCAGCTTCAGAACGATGTTGGCTTGCTGCACTTGCCCGGCCTGACGCACCTTGGCGTGGTTGAAACGCACGAAGGCCGAAGATTCAGCGGCGAAGCTGAGGGTGAATTGCTCCGGCTCACGGACGCTGTCGCGCAGCCACTCGACCATGACCTTGAAGGCGTCGGACTGACTCTTCGAAATGCTCATCAGGCGTCTCCCCCAAACACATCAACGTTGCTGAATACGCAGGCCGGCGAAGCGTGGCCGACGCGGATCACCTGGTTCGGTTCACCCTTGCCGCAGTTCGGCGTGCCGAGCACCTTGACGGTGTTGGCGTCGCCGACAGCGCGCAGGCTTTTCCAGAAGTGCGCGGAAATCGCCCGGTAGTTCGGGTTTTTCACCACGCCTTTGAGTTCGCCGTTTTCGATCAACTGACCCCATTCACAGCCGAACTGGAATTTGTTGCGCGCATCGTCGATCGACCACGAACGGTTGGTGCTCATCAGGATGCCGTTCTCGATGCCTTCGATCAGTTTGTTCAACGGCTGATCGCCCGGCTCGATATTGAGGTTGGCCATGCGGTCGATCGGCGGCCGGTTCCAGCCGCAGGCGCGGCTGTTGGCAACGCCATCGAGACCAGCGCGGAACTGCGACAGCGCACCGCCCAGCGGACGCAGCAGCAAGCCATCGCGAATCAGGAATTGTTTGCTCGCTTTGGTGCCGTCGTCATCGTGGCCATAGCTGGCGAGTTCTTCGGGAATACCCGGATCGAAGGTTACGTTGAGCAGTTTCGAGCCGTATTGCAGGCTGCCGAAGTCGCTGGCTTTGACGAAACTGGTGCCGGCGTAGTTGCGTTCGTCGCCGAGGATGCGGTCGAGTTCCAGCGGGTGGCCGATGGATTCGTGGATCTGCAGCATCATTTGATCAGGCATCAACAGCAGGTCGCGCGGGCCTTGCGGGGTGTTCGGCGCGAGCAGCAGTTGCAATGCCTGGTCGGCGACTTGCGGGCCGGCACCGATCAGGCCGCAGCGGCTGATCACATCAGCGCCGCCCTGTTGGCCGAAGTTCTCGCGGCCGAGGCTGCGGGTCTGGCTGTCGTTGCCGTCGTAGGCGGTGACGTCGAGGCCTGGATAGACGAAGCGCTGGGCCTGGCGCAATTGCGCCCCGGCGCTGCTCAGGTAGATCTGTTCGACGTGGGTAATGCCAATGCTCACCTGCCAGTTCACCAGGCGCTCATCCTTTGGCACCGAGGCGGATTCCGCGCCGAGCAGCTCGAAGCATTCGCTCAGGGACGGGAAGGCTTGGTCGAGATTGGGTGAAAAGTAATCAGCGCGATCGCTGGACACTGGCTGATCACGCAGGTCGAGCAAGGCGTGCGGCTTGAGTCGGCGGGCTTGCAGTTCTGCGCGCTCAAGGGCGGCTTGCAGACCTTGTTGCGACAGGTCGTTGGTCGCGGCGTAGGCCTCAACACCGTTGACGCGCACGGTGAGCATCGCGCCTTCGTCGCGGCTCAGGCTCGGCGGCTCGGCGACGTTTTTACGTACCGACAGGTATTGGCCGGACTCGCGTACATACCGCAGGGAAAAAAACTCAGCGCCCGTGCGCAAGGCAGCGAAGCGCTGCTTGAGCTGGGGGTGGAAATCGAACATTCGGGAACCTCCTTGTCAGGGGGAAGCGGTAGAGCAACGGCGGGGAGGGGGTGAAACGGTTGCGCGAGGTCTAGAGTAGGCCTGCGTGGGGGTAGGATCAAGTGAAGAGCGGGTGTAGGAAGATTTACTGTGCGAGGCAGGAGATCGTTCCCACGCTCTGCGTGGGAACGCCGCCATGGACGCTCTGCGTCCGCTGTGTGACGCGGAGCGTCACCGGATGCATTCCCACGCGGAGCGTGGGAACGATCACTTCCGGCTACTGAGCAACCGGGGTGATATCACGCATCGGCTTGCCCTTGACCGGCGCATCGCCCGCGACATAGTAGTCGGCGGTGCTACGCGGCAGCGGCTGGCGGCCACGGATCTTGTCGGCGATTTTCTCGGCGATCATGATTGTCGGCGCGTTCAGGTTGCCGGTGGTGATGATCGGCATGATCGAGGCATCGACCACACGCAGGCTCTGCATGCCGTGCACGCGACCTTCGCCATCCACCACAGCCATTTCGTCGGTGCCCATCTTGCACGAGCAGGACGGGTGGAACGCGGTTTCGGCGTGCTCGCGGATGAACTTGTCCAGTTGCTCATCGGTTTGCACTTCGATGCCCGGGCTGATTTCGCGGCCACGGAAAGCGTCCAACGCAGGCTGCTGCATGATTTCACGGGTCAGGCGGATGCCGTCGCGGAATTCCTGCCAGTCTTGCTCGGTGGCCATGTAATTGAACAGGATGCTCGGGTGCTGGCGCGGGTCTTTCGACTTGGCCTGGATGCGACCACGGCTTGGCGAGCGCATGGAACCCATGTGCGCCTGGAAACCGTGCTCTTTCACACCGTTGCTGCCGTTGTAGTTAATCGCCACCGGCAGGAAGTGGTACTGAATGTTCGGCCATTCGAATTCCGGACGCGAACGGATGAAACCGCCGGCTTCGAACTGGTTGCTGGCGCCGATGCCGGTGCCGTTGAACAGCCACTCGGCACCGATGGCTGGCTGGTTGTACCAGAGCAGCGACGGGTACAGCGAAACTGGCTGAGTGCAGGCGTATTGCAGGTACAGCTCAAGGTGATCCTGCAGGTTTTCACCGACGCCCGGCAGGTCGTGAACGACCGGGATGTCGAGCGACTTCAGCAGTTCGGCAGGGCCGACACCGGAGCGCTGCAGAATCTGCGGCGAAGCGATGGCGCCGGAGCACAGCAACACTTCTTTGCGCGCTTTGACTTCAACGCGCTCTTCGGCGTCGCCGACCAGGTAACGCACGCCGACCGCACGCTTGCCTTCAAACAGGATCTTGTCGGTCAGGGCGTGGGTGACGATGGTCAAGGTCGAGCGCTTCTTGGCGACGTCGAGGTAGCCACGGGCGGTGGAAGCACGACGGCCGTTTGGCGTGACGGTGCGGTCCATCGGGCCGAAGCCTTCCTGTTGGTAACCGTTCAGGTCTTCGGTGCGCGGGTAACCGGCCTGTACGCCAGCTTCAACCATGGCGTGGAACAGCGGGTTGTTGCCAGCCTTCGGCGTGGTCACGCTGACCGGGCCTTCGCCACCGTGGTAATCGTTTGGGCCGATGTCGCGGGTTTCGGCTTTGCGGAAGTACGGCAGGCAGTCGAGGTACGACCAGTTTTCCAGGCCTGGCAGTTTCGCCCAGCCGTCATAGTCCATTGCGTTGCCGCGGATGTAGCACATGCCGTTGATCAGCGAAGAACCGCCGAGGCCTTTGCCGCGACCGCATTCCATCCGGCGACCGTCCATGTGTGGCTCGGCGTCGGTTTCGTAAGCCCAGTTGTAGCGACGACCTTGCAGCGGGAATGCCAGTGCTGCCGGCATTTGCGTGCGGAAGTCGAAACGGTAGTCCGGGCCGCCTGCTTCGAGCAGCAGAACGGTGACAACGGCGTCTTCAGTCAGACGGGTCGCCAGGGTGTTACCGGCCGAGCCGGCACCGATGATGATGTAATCGAATTCTTGGGACATTGAATGCACCCTCTTTAATAGTGGTCAGGTCGGACCTTGGCGAGTGCTTTGCACTCGAATCGCTGGCAAGTCGAGCCGTCGAACCGCAGCTCCCACAAGGACTGGGGGCTGCCACAGATTTGATGGACGACCCCAAACCTGTGGGAGCTGGCTTGCCAGCGAAGAGGCCTTCGCGGGCAATGCAAATCTCGGGTTAGAACACCGAGACGTAATCGCCCAGCTCGACCTGTACCGATTTGATGCGGGTGAAGTTGTTCAGCGAGCTGATGCCGTTCTCACGGCCGACACCCGACTGCTTGTAACCGCCAACCGGCATTTTTGCGTCGGACTCGCCCCAGGCGTTGATCCAGCAGATACCGGCTTCCAGTTGATGAATCACGCGGTGCGCGCGGTTCAGGTCTTTGGTGACGATACCGGCGGCCAGGCCGAAGTCGGTGTCGTTGGCGCGGCGGATCACTTCTTCTTCGGTTTCGTAGGAGAGGATCGCCATCACCGGGCCAAAGATTTCTTCGCGGACGATGGTCATGTCGTCGGTGCAATCGGTGAACACGGTTGGTGCCACGAAGGCGCCTTTGGCGAATTCGCCGTCGGTCAGACGGTCGCCGCCGCACAGGACGCGGGCACCTTCTTCTTTGCCTTTGGCGATGTAGCCCAGCACGCTTTCCATGTGCGCGAAGCTGACCAGTGGGCCGAAGTTGGTGTTTTCGTCTTCCGGGTTGCCGACGCGGATGCGTGCAACGCGCTCAACGATCTTGGCTTCGAAAGCGGCTTTCAGGTGCGCCGGTACGAACACGCGAGTGCCGTTGGTGCAGACCTGGCCGGAGCTGTAGAAGTTGGCCATCATCGCGGTGTCGGCAGCGCGATCGAGGTCGGCGTCATCAAAGATGATCAGCGGGGATTTGCCGCCCAGTTCCATGGTCACGTCTTTCAGCGACGAAGCCGAAGCGCTGGCCATGACCTTCTTGCCGGTGTCGGTGCCGCCGGTGAAGGAGATTTTTTCGATGCGCGGGTGCTCGGTCAGCCACGTGCCGACTTCACGGCCGCTGCCGGTCAGTACGTTGAACACACCGTTTGGAACGCCGGCTTCGGTGTAGATTTCGGCCAGTTTCAGGGTGGTCAGCGAGGTCACTTCGCTTGGCTTGAAGATCATCGCGTTACCGGCCGCCAGGGCTGGTGCGGATTTCCACAGGGCGATCTGGATCGGGTAGTTCCACGCGCCGATACCGGCAACCACGCCCAGTGGCTCGCGACGGGTGTAGACGAACGAAGTGTCACGCAGCGGGATCTGCTCGCCTTCGATCGCTGGCACCAGGCCTGCGTAGTATTCCAGCACGTCAGCGCCGGTGACGATGTCGACGTACTTGGTTTCGGAGAAGGATTTGCCGGTGTCCAGGGTTTCCAGCGCGGCCAGTTCATCGTTGCGCTCGCGCAGGATGTCGACGGCGCGACGCAGGATGCGCGAACGCTCCATGGCGGTCATCGCGGCCCAGATTTTCTGGCCCTTTTCAGCGCTGACCACGGCGCGCTCGACGTCTTCCTTGGTCGCACGTTGCACTTGGGCGAGGACTTCACCGTTCGCCGGGTTGATGGCTTCGAAGGTGGCATCGCTGCCAGCGTCAGAGTACGCGCCATCGATGTAAAGTTTTTGCAGTTCGAAACGGGCCATAGTGTCCTCGCAAGTGCATTGGTGGTTGGCGTTGACCACCGCGGTGAGGCTGCGGTGGCGTTCAGGGGCCGAGCGTTTTCTGTGTGCTCTAGCTCACCTTCTTGGCCAATTGGAAATCCATGTATTCGTAAGCGATCTGTTGCGCCTGCGCCGTGTCGAAAGCGTCTCCCGACAACGCGCCGCGCAACCACAAGCCGTCAATCAACGCTGCCAGCCCCCGCGCTGCGCTGCGCGCATCTTCGAGCGGCAACACACGGCGGAACTCGCAGCACAGGTTGGAATACAGACGGTGATCGTTGATCCGCTGCAACCTGTGCAAAGACGGCTGGTGCATGCTGGTGGCCCAGAAGGCCAGCCAGGTTTTCATTGCCGGGCCATTGACCTGGCTGGCGTCGAAGTTGCCTTCGATGATCACCTGCAGATGCGCCCGTGGGCTGTCATCTGCCAGCGCCTGACGGCGCGCGGTGACGCTCTCGCTGAGGGCGGTCATCAGATACCGCATCGTGGCGGCAATCAGGCCGTTCTTGTCCTGAAAGTAATGACTGATGATGCCATTCGAGACACCGGCCAAACGGGCGATCAGCGCAATGCTGGCGTCCCCCATTCCGACCTGATCGACCGCCTGCAAAGTGGCTTCGATCAGTTGTTGGCGGCGGATGGGTTGCATACCGACCTTGGGCATCTTGCACATCTCCTTAGGCCTTCCGAGCGGCGAATCACGCCTATCGGATTGAGGGCCAGTCTATTTTGTTTTGATTGAACGTTCAATCAACAAAGAATAAGATCTGCGACAAATCGTCGCTGCCTACAGATTTTTCCTACGTGTAAGTGGCGATAAAACCGACATCCAAAAATGCTCGAAACCTGTGTGGGGCATGGCGCGGTTCGCGATTCGATGGACGTGTTGAAAGGGCAAGACGCTCAGGGCCAGGTTTCGGATGACCGTCCGTCCACCTTCGGCCACGAAAGCGATTCGCAGCGCCATTTCGGCAGGTTCGGGCTTTTTTCGGGATGTCTTTATATCACCCGCCGGTCGGCTGCCAACTAACCGATTGGTCGGGTTCCGTGTTGCCTTGTGTTCTTCTCTCGCACTGCCTGGAGCATTTGTGCCATGAGTTCTGCCTCGCTTATAAAGACCCCGCCCGAGAAGGTGACGGTCAACGGTTGGGTGTTTTACACCTCTACCGCGCTGATTCTGTTGTTGACCGCCATTCTGATTATCGCCCCGCAAGAGGCCGGCAGACTGTTGGGTATCGCTCAGGCCTGGTTGTCGCGCAGCTTCGGCTGGTACTACATGGTGGTGATCGCCGCCTACCTGGTATTTGTCGTGGGCCTGGCGTTTTCCTCGTACGGCAAACTCAAACTGGGCAGCAAGGACGACACCCCGGATTTCAGTTACGGCGCCTGGGCGGGGATGCTGTTCTCGTCGGGTATCGGTATTTCGCTGCTGTACTTCGGCGCGTCCGAGCCACTGGATCACTACTTCAATCCGCCGGAAGGCGTATCGGCCAGCAACATGGCCGCGCGTCAGGCAGTACAGCTGACGTTCCTGCACTGGGGCCTGCACGGCTGGGCGATCTACGCACTGGTCGGTCTGGCCGTGGCGTACTTTGCCTACCGTCATAACCAGCCGCTGGCGCTGCGTTCGGCGCTGTATCCGCTGGTGGGTGAGCGTTGGGTCAAGGGCGCGGCCGGTCACGCGGTGGACGGCTTCGGCATGTTCGTGACGCTGCTGGGGCTGGTGACGAACCTGGGGATCGGTTCGCTGCAAGTGTCGTCGGGCCTGGAAAACCTGTTCGGCATGGAACACAGCAACACCAACCTGCTGATCGTGATCATCGTGATGAGCACCGTGGCGACCATCGCCGCCGTGTCCGGTGTGGAAAACGGCATCCGTCGTCTGTCCAACCTGAACATTGTGCTGTTCAGTGGTCTGCTGATTTTCGTGCTGCTGTTCGGCCCGACGTTGCACTTGCTCAACGGCTTCGTGCAGAACATCGGTGACTACCTCAATGGCATCGTGCTGAAAACCTTCGACCTTTATGTGTACGAAGGCGACAACGCCAAGTCTGAGCGCTGGATGGGCCTGTGGACCCTGTTCTACTGGGCATGGTGGATTTCCTGGGCGCCATTCGTAGGTATGTTCATCGCGCGTATTTCCCGTGGTCGTACCGTGCGTGAACTGGTGGCTGGCGTGCTGCTGATTCCACTGGGCTTCACCTTGGCCTGGCTGTCGATCTTCGGTAACTCGGCACTGGACCTGGTGATGAACCATGGCGCGGTGGAACTCGGCAAGACGGCGCTGGAACAGCCGTCGATGGCGATCTATCAATTGCTCGAGCACTACCCGGCGTCGAAAGTCGTCATCGGCGTGTCGATCTTTGTCGGCTTCGTGCTGTTTCTGACCCCCGCAGACTCCGGTGCGGTGATGATGGCGAATCTGTCCTGCAAGGGCGGTAACGTCGATGAAGATGCGCCGCACTGGTTGCGGATCTTCTGGTCGGTGGTGATCACCCTGGTGACCATCGGTCTGCTGTTTGCCGGTAACTTCGAAGCCATGCAAACCATGGTGGTGCTGGCCGGTCTGCCGTTCTCGGTGGTGCTGGTGTTCTTCATGTTCGGCTTGCACAAGGCGATGCGCCAGGACGTGCAGATCGAACAGGAGCAAGCGCAACTGGCGGAGCGCGGTCGTCGTGGTTTCAGTGAGCGTCTGACGCAACTGGATCTGCAGCCGAGCCAATCGGTGGTGCAGCGTTTCATGGACAAGCAGGTCAGCCCGGCGCTGGAAGATGCCACCGCGCAAATGCGTGCGCAGGGTCTGGAAGTGCAGACGCTGCTGGGTAAATCCAAGCGCTGCATGGGCGTGCGCGTCGAGATGGAAGAGGGCAACCCTTTCGTTTACGAAGTGAGCCTGGACGGCTATCTGGCGACCCCGACCGAATCGGCGCAGTCCGATGAAGCGCGCCAGCGTTACTACCGCGCTGAAGTGTATTTGCACAACGGCAGCCAGGATTACGACCTGATGGGCTTCACGCAGGATCAGATCACGCGGGATGTGCTCGATCAGTTTGAAAGCCATCGGCAGCTCCTTGGCCGGGTCTATAGCTGAGTTGTGATTCGGGATCGTTCCCACGCTCTGCGTGGGAATGCCTCAAGGGACGCTCCGCGTTCCAGCCACGCTGCCGATTTCAAGCTTGGCACCGATGGGACGCAGAGCGTCCCGGGCGGCATTCCCACGCAGAGCGTGGGAACGATCACCACGCAAACAAAAACGCCGCGATCCTCTCGCGGCGTTTTTGTGTCTGCTCTCTTTATCCCAGGTTCTTTCCGAGCAGCGCGTGATACAGCTCGCTGTCCCCAAGAATCCCCACCACATGATTGTCATCGTGCAGTACCAGCTTGTTGCCGGTCTGATAACGAATCTGCAGCGCATCACGCATACCGATGTTCGAGTCCACCAGCGTCGGCTTGCGCTCCAGGCTCTCCACCGCTTGCCCCGGTGCCCAGTTTTGCAGGTTCAGCACCGAACCATTCTGCCGTGCACCCTTGATGGTGTTGCCCTCGGCCAGGTCCAGCCACGAATCGCCGCCCGGATCCAGACACACCGAACCATTGATGCGTTTGCACTTGTCCAATGTGCGCATCAGGCTGCGACCGCAGAGCACGTTGAGCGGATTGGTGTGTGCGACGAAGGTGCGCACATAGTCGTCCGCCGGGTTCAGCACGATCTCTTCCGGCACGCTGTACTGGATGATCCGGCCGTCCTTCATGATCGCGATGCGGCTACCCAATTTGAGCGCCTCGTCGAGGTCATGGCTCACGAACACGATGGTCTTGTTCAGCTTGCGTTGCAGTTCCAGCAGTTCATCCTGCAGGCCTTGACGGATCAGCGGGTCGAGCGCCGAGAACGGTTCGTCCATCAATAGAATGTCGGCATCCATCGCCAGCGCCCGCGCCAGACCGACACGCTGCTGCATGCCGCCGGAGAGTTCATCAGGCTTCTTGTTGCGCCATTGGGTCAGGCCGACCAGTTCCAGTTTCTCGTCGACGAGCTTCTTGCGTTCCTTCTCCGGGCGACCCTGCATTTCCAGACCGAAACTGATGTTCTCGCGCACCGTCAGCCACGGCATCAGGGCGAACTTCTGAAAGACCATGGCGATGCGTTTGGTGCGCATCATTTTCAGCTCGGCCGGGGTGCAGGAGGCGATGTCGATCTGACGGTTTTCATGCTCGACGAACAGTTTGCCGCGACTTACTGTGTTGAGGCCGTTGATGCAGCGCAGCAGGCTCGACTTGCCGGAACCGGACAGGCCCATCAGCACGCAGATCTCGCCTTTGTTGATGTCCAGCGTGGCTTTTTCCACGCCGACGATCTGTCCGGTCTTCTTCAGGATCTCGTTGCGAGTCATGCCCTGATCCAGCAGCTTGAGCGCCTCGCGCGGATCCTTGGAGAAGATTACGTCGACGTCTTCGAAGCGAATTATGCTCATGCGTCACCCCCTACTTTGGCGTCGGGTTGTTTGCAGATACGGTCGAGCATGATCGCCAGCAGTACGATCGCCAGGCCCGCTTCGAAGCCCAGGGCGATATCAGCAGTGTTCAGTGCGTTGACCACCGGTTTGCCGAGTCCGTCGGCGCCTACCAGTGCCGCGATCACCACCATCGACAGCGACAGCATGATGCACTGGGTGATGCCGGCCGCGATGCTCGGCATGGCGTGAGGCAGTTCGATCCGTGAGAGTAATTGGCGACGCGAGCAGCCGAAGGCCTTGCCGGCGTCCATCAGTTCTTGCGGGACATCGCGGATGCCCAGGTAGGTCAGGCGGATCGGCGCAGCGATGGCGAACACCACCGTGGAGATCAGGCCCGGCACCACACCCAGCCCGAAGAGGGTCAGGGTAGGAATGAGGTAAACGAAGGTCGGTACGGTCTGCATCAGATCGAGTACCGGACGCATTAACGTGTAGAACATCGGCTTGTGCGCGGCGACGATGCCCAACGGCACGCCGATGACCACGCAGACCAGGGTCGCGAACATGACCTGGGCGAGGGTTTCCATGGTTTCCTGCCAGTACCCCAGATTGAGGATCAGCAGAAAGGAAGCGATGACGAAAACGGTCAATCCCCATTTGCGCTGAATGAAATGCGCGAGCAGGGCGATGAGGCCGATCAAGACAAAAGGGTTGAACCAGGTGAGCGCAAACGTCACGCCGTGGATCATCGTTTCCAGTGTCACGGCGATTGCGTCGAAAGTGTTGGCGCCGTGTTGCGTCAACCATTCAACGAAGCCCGCGATGTACTGGCCTAGAGGTATTTTCTGATCAATCAGCATGGTAGTGAACGTCCGCATGCGAGGAAATAAACAGCCCGGGTGGGCGAGCCCACCCGGCATAAGCGATTACTGCGCGAGCTTGGCTTTCACGGCCTCCAGGCCAGGTTTACCGTCAATGGTGGTCACGCCAGCGAGCCAGGTATCGAGCACTTGTGGATTCTTTTTCAGCCAGGCCTTGGCGGCCGCGTCAGGCTTCATCTTGTCGTCGAGGATGTTGCCCATCAGTTCGCTTTCCATGTCGACGTTGAACTCCAGGTTCTTCAGCAACTGACCGACGTTGCTGCATTCCTCGGCGTAACCCTTGCGGGTGTTGGTCGCCACGGTCGCCGCACCGAAGTCGGGGCCGAAGAAATCATCGCCACCGGTCAGGTATTGAATCTTGAAGCGCTTGTTCATCGGGTGCGGCGCCCAGCCGAGGAAGACCACGGCGGTGTCGCGCTTCTGCGCGCGGTCGACCTGCGAGAGCATGCCCGCTTCCGATGATTCGACGACTTTGAAACCGGCGGTTTTCAGGCCGAAGGCGTCCTTGTCGATCATGCTCTGGATCAGACGGTTGCCGTCGTTGCCAGGCTCGATGCCGTAGATCTTGCCGTCGAGTTCTTTCTTGAATTTGGCGATGTCGGCGAAGTCATGCAGACCTTTGTCATACAGGGCTTGCGGCACGGCGAGGGTGTACTTGGCGCCCTTGAGGTTGGTGCGCACGGTTTCCACGGTGCCGGCATCGCGGTAGGCCTTGATGTCGTTTTCCATGGTCGGCATCCAGTTGCCGAGGAACACGTCCATGTTCTTGCCGTCGGCCAGCGACTTGTAGGTCACGGGTACGGAGATCATGGTGGTCTTGGTCTTGTAGCCGAGGGCGTTGAGGACGACGGAGGTGGTCGCGGTGGTGGCGGTGATGTCGGTCCAGCCGACATCGGAGAAATTAACGGTACTGCACTGTGCCGGTTCTGCAGCTTGCGCCAGTAACGGCAGACTCAGCATGGCGGCCAACAACAACGACGGGGAACCTTTCATGGATGGACTCCTTGGTGTTTTTTTTGGCAGTGTTCCGACTGTGGACCACCGCACTTATAGGTTGCGGTTGGATGGCGTTCTGGAGACAGCTCTACCACGGCGCCTTGCAATCGAGTCACAACGATCATGTACCAGTGAAAATCTGACGCCTACAGGGGGGGTCGTATCCAGTACAGGGATGGTCGTATCTAGTGTCGGTGACGTCGTTTACAGCTTTTTTCAGCCCCCCATGGCCATCTGAACCGCATAAAAACGGCGAAAAACCGGGGCAAAAACGGCGCGGCGCTGGTGGACATGAGTGCGTCGGTGTCAGACGCCGTGCGTTCCGACAAAAGCCTGATGATGCGGGCATTCCGGCGGATCGCAGCTTGAGCGTAGCAGCTCCGCCAGCGGGCGCTTTTGTGTCCCGGACCGGCATCCTCAGGAGCTCTGCAGCAATGGCTATCAGCGTTTTCGACCTGTTCAAAATCGGCATCGGCCCCTCCAGTTCCCACACCGTCGGGCCGATGCGCGCGGCGGCGTTGTTTGTCGAGTCGCTGCGGGACAAGCACCAGTTGGAGCAGGTGCGTCGTATAGAAGTGCAATTGTTCGGATCGCTGTCGGCCACGGGTATCGGTCACGGCAGCGACAACGCGGTGATCATGGGTTTGATGGGCGAGTGGCCGGACGCAATCGACCCCTCGCAGATCGGCCCGCGCATTCAAGCCCTGCGTGAAACCCACACCCTGCTATTGGATGGTCGTTTGTCGGTGCCGTTTGTCTGGGCACGGGACATGCGCCTGATCGATGAAAACCTGCCGTTCCATCCCAATGCGATGACGATTGTTGCCGACGGCGATCACGGCGAACTGCATCGCGACACCTACTATTCGGTGGGTGGCGGTTTTGTCGTCGATCAAAAGCAGGCCTCCAGTGGCGTGGTCGATCTGGATCGCACGGAGCTGCCGTACGATTTTTCCAGCGCGGTCGAGCTGCTGGAGCTTTGTAAAAAGAACAACCTGCGCGTCGCCGAACTGATGCTGGCCAACGAAAAGGTCTGGCGCAGTGAAGAAGAGATTCGCGCCGGGCTGATGAAGCTGTGGCGAGCAATGCAGGATTGCGTTGAGCAGGGCCTCAAGCACGAAGGCATCCTGCCCGGCGGTTTGAATGTACGTCGACGTGCGGCGAAGTTGCATCGCAGCCTGCAGGAGTTGGGCAAGCCCAATGTGATCGGCTCGACGCTCAGCGCCATGGAGTGGGTCAACCTGTTTGCCCTGGCGGTGAATGAAGAGAACGCGGCGGGCGGGCGTATGGTCACGGCACCGACCAATGGTGCGGCGGGGATCATTCCGGCGGTGTTGCACTACTTTATGAAGTTCAGCGAAGCGGTGACGGACGCCAACGTGGTCGACTACTTCCTCGGTGCGGCGGCGGTGGGGATTCTGTGCAAGAAGAATGCTTCGATCTCTGGCGCTGAAGTCGGCTGTCAGGGTGAGGTCGGTTCAGCGTGCGCGATGGCGGCGGCGGGGCTGGCGGAGATTCTCGGCGCTACGCCGGAGCAGTTGTGCAACGCGGCGGAGATTGGCCTGGAACATAACCTCGGGCTGACCTGCGATCCGGTCGGTGGTCTGGTGCAAGTGCCGTGCATCGAGCGCAATGCGATTGCGGCGGTGAAGGCAATCAACGCGGCGCAGATGGCGTTGCGCGGCGATGGTCAGCACTTTATCTCGCTGGATCGGGTGATCCGCACCATGCGCGACACCGGTGCCGATATGCATGACAAATATAAAGAGACCTCGCGCGGCGGCTTGGCGGTCAGCGCGGTTGAGTGCTGAGACCGAGTCGTCTCAATCGCTGGCAAGCCAGCTCCCACAGGTTTTTTGGTGATACCGATATCTTGATCACACTGAAAATCCCTGGGGGAGCTGCGGTGCGACGATTCGACTTGCCAGCGATGAGGCCAGACCAGTCAAAATTGCTCATCAAGTGAACACGCACGATCAATCACGCCACCTTTTAGCGCGTCGCAAACAGATAAGAGTCTTTCCCACCTGTTACACGCGCTCAGCCCTTCTACCGTCCGTCACCCGTGCTTGCGGTGACACTCCTCACAAACTGCGCGCAGGCCAGTTCCCACAAGTGCTACCGATTTGCTCAAAGGGTTCGGAGCAGGGCGCTCACCAACGCTAATGGCACTTCGAAATACCTTTCGTCGGACGTCTCGTATAGACACGTCGCGACGTCGTTTTCAGGAGTTATTGAACGGCCATCCAATTTTAGGCATGGCAATTGCTCTGTCATAACAAAGCCCGTCTCCCACGCGAGAACGCTGGCAATAACAAGAGCCTCCGCCTGAGGCCATCACCCGCTTTGTGTGAGGAGATACCGCGATGACGTCGTTCAACTCCGGGGCCCAACCCCAGAACCGTGCGCCTCAATCCATCGGCTTTCTGCTGCTGGACAATTTCACGCTGATTTCTCTGGCCTCCGCAGTAGAACCTCTACGCATGGCCAACCAATTGTCCGGTCGCGAGCTGTATCGCTGGAGCACCCTCACCGTCGATGGCGGCCAGGTGTGGGCCAGTGACGGTCTGCAAATCACTCCAGACGCCTCCATGCACAAAGCCCCGCCACTGGACACCGTGATCGTCTGCGGCGGTATCGGCATTCAACGCACCGTGACCCGTGAACACGTCTCCTGGCTGCAAAGCCAGGCGCGTCAGTCCAAGCGCCTCGGCGCCGTGTGCACCGGCAGTTGGGCACTGGCTTGCGCCGGGTTGCTCGACGGCTTCGATTGCAGCGTGCACTGGGAATGTCTGGCGGCGATGCAGGAAGCTTTCCCGCGCGTGGCCATGAGCACTCGTCTGTTCACCCTCGACCGTAACCGTTTCACCAGCTCCGGCGGCACCGCGCCACTGGACATGATGCTGCACCTGATCAGCCGCGATCACGGCCGTGAACTGTCCGCCGCGATCTCTGAAATGTTCGTCTACGAACGCATCCGCAACGAACAGGATCACCAGCGCGTGCCGCTCAAGCACATGCTCGGCACCAACCAGCCGAAATTGCAGGAAATCGTTGCGCTGATGGAAGCCAACCTCGAAGAGCCGATCGACCTCGACGAACTGGCGGTGTACGTCGCCGTGTCGCGCCGACAACTGGAGCGGTTGTTCCAGAAATACCTGCACTGCTCGCCGTCGCGTTATTACTTGAAGCTGCGCCTGATCCGCGCCCGGCAGTTGCTCAAGCAAACGCCGATGTCGATCATCGAAGTGGCGTCGGTGTGTGGTTTCGTCTCCACGCCGCACTTCTCCAAGTGCTACCGCGAATACTTCGGCATTCCGCCGCGTGACGAGCGCGTAGGCTCCAACACCACCCAGCAGGTGGCGATGCTGCCGCTGCCGCAGGCAATCGTAATGTCGCCGCTGTCGGGGCCGATGTCGGCGCTGAGTCAGGCGCGCAATGAGTCGACGTTTGCCAGCGTAAGGCTGTAGACCGAGTCGCCCCTATCGCTGGCAAGCCAGCTCCCACAGGTTCTGTGGTGATACAGATATCCTGATCACACCGAAAATCTGTGGGAGCTGGCTTGCCAGCGATGGCGGCCTGTCAGGCGCTGCGGGTCTGCTGATACTGCGCCAGTGCCGGCAATAACTGTTTATCAAAAGCCTCACGCACTGCCGGCAAAATAGTCGCGCTGCTGGTGTACATCTGCTTGACCATCGTACGCAACGTGTTCGCCCGAACATCGTCCAGACCCCGTACGGCGTATTCGCAGGCTTGCTCTGCGGTAGCGCCCGACGGCACTTCGAAACCCAACGCCTTGAGCTGGCCCAACAAATCTTCCTGATCGATCAAATCGGCATACATCATGACGCGCA
The DNA here is from genome assembly GCF_049300855.1 of Pseudomonas sp. Lineage (GTDB taxonomy): Bacteria > Pseudomonadota > Gammaproteobacteria > Pseudomonadales > Pseudomonadaceae > Aquipseudomonas. The sequence goes on from NZ_JBAQKH010000054.1 coordinate 354,583, forward strand.
TCCTTCTTCGGTAACGGAGGTCGTGGCTCGATTCTGGTAGCCATGCCGGGGCACGGCAAGGGCGATTTGTCGCAGTGGCCGCGACGACTATGAACAGGTCGTTTTCGGCTAACTTGCCGCTCAAGGGAGTGGGCACACTGAACTCAGCTTGCAACACGAAGGTTTGGTCACCCTCGCTTGGCAGCTCCTCAACAGTACCCTCTGCCCCGATCCTGTCACGGCTTGCATCGGGGCTTTTTTTGGGCTGTGAATCAGTGAGTAGCGCGTTGTTTGGACTGACGCTTTCGCGAGCAAGCTCGCTCCCACAGTTGAAATGCATTCCAATGTGGGAGCGAGCTTGCTCGCGAAGAACGATGACGCGGTCTAGCGCTGCAACACCAGAATCCGCGACAACAACTCATCCCGATCGATGTAGCAGCCCTGAAAATGTCGCGCTCCGGTCGCCGGATCAAACGCATTGCGCGCATGCAACGTGCGGCGGTTATCAAAGCACCACAGCTCTCCCGGATTGAGCCGCTGTATCAGCCGGAATCGTGGCTCGCGCGTCATCGCGATAAACCGCCGATACGCCCGATACAACACCGGCATCTGTTCCACCGACGTCTCAAACGCCCCGCGCAAAAAGTTCGCCATGCGAATCTCGGCGACCCTGCCCAAAGCATCCAAAGCAATGATCGGCGCCAGGCAGCGATAGTCGCTGTGACGATCCTTGTTGCGAAACTCCACGGGGATTTCACACAACGCCTGAAACGCCGCCGGATCTTCGCTGCGCAACGCATCGGCAGTCGCAAAACCATCGACAAAAATGCTCTCGCCACCTTCAGCGTCATTCACCAGACAATGCAGAAACTGCAGCCCCGGTTGCAGCTCGCGGGTCGGCAGATCGGTGTGCAACGGCAAGTTGAAAGCGGTGTAGGCATTGCTGTCGGCATCGGCCTTGGACTGCACGTTGAACAGCACGCCGAAGTTGCTTTCACGAATGAAGGAAATACGTTGCGCGATGAGCTTCAGCGAACCGGGCTCAGTGGGTACGCCGCGCACTTGCGTCAGGCCGATGTCGCGCACGGCGAGCAGCCATTGCAGTAACGCGGCGTTGTCGTTCATCAGCGCCGCGTATTCGAACACCGGGAGTTGCAGATCGCTACGCCAAAGAAAGGGCTTGGGCTTGGCGGCCAGACGTTCGGCGCGGGATTCATCATCGTAGGCATGCGCGCGCAACCAGCCCGGATCGAAGCGGCTGAAGTGGCCGTCCTGCCAATCGATGCGCAGGCAGCCATCGGTGTCGATATGCGCGGCCGCGGGTTTCAGATCATCAGCCGCATCGACAATCTCGAACACCTGCTCGCGGGTGACGTTGTAGACGCACTGCTGACACGGGCAGTTATCCCGCAACCAGACAGCGTGAAACGGGCTGATGCGACCGTCAGCCCATTCAATGGCAACGCGATCCGCCAGGCTCTGCACGCCACTTAGCGCGCTGATCAACGGATAAGTACGGAAATCGGCAACAGTGGCAGCGGTGTTCATGGCGGCTCCTTGCGATCGATGGATTTACCTTGCCGGTGGCAGCGCGATCACGCGGCCGACGTAAGCGGGGGCGGGCAGATCTTGTTGTTCGGCGACGATGCTTTGCAGACGGCTCAAGGTGTTCGCGCTGAACGGTGCCGAACGCGGGCCGGCGAGGTCGACGTGCAGCAGCATCTGTTCGTTGCCGGCCAGTTCCTGCTCATCACCGACCTTGTGCAGGCTGTGATAGAGGTGCAGGCGTTTGCTGTCGTGGCCGATGATTTGTGTGTGCACTTCGACTTCGGTGTCGAGCTTCACTTCGTGCAGATAGTTGAGGTGCAGTTCGAGGGTGAACAGCGAGTGGCCGCTGGCTTCGCGGTTGTTGCTGTCCATGCCGAGGCGGTCCATCAGGGCGTCGGTGGCGTAGCTGAAGATCAGCAGGTAGAAGGCGTCGCGCAGGTGGCCGTTGTAATCGACCCAGTCGGGGATGATTCGGGTTTGGTAGGTGGTGAGAGTGGGCATGATTGGGTTCCGGCAGTGGGCGGGTCGTTAAGATCAAGAGCTACCCCCTCACCTCAGCCCTCTCCCCCAGGGGGGAGAGGGGGAAAGGGAGCCGATCTTTACGCTATCCAAAACTTGGTTCGGCTGGGTGATGCAAGTCGGCGTAACTCGAACAGTCAACACGGTCAGTCCCCTCTCCCTCAGGGGGCAGAGAGGGAAAGGGAGCCGATCGGGGGCCTTTCAAAACTTGAATTCGGCTCGGTGGTGCAAGTCGGCGTAACTCGAACAATCAACTCGATCAGTCCCCTCTACCTCTGGGAGAGGGCTAGGGTGAGGGCCGCGATGTCATGCCAACCCGATCAATCGCTGAACGCCATCCCATGCTTTTCCTTGGTGGTCTTCACCGCCTCAAGCACCGCCAGCAAGCAATCATCACGATAGCGCTCCAGCGCCGAAATGCTGTGCCGGCCGAGCTGATCACTGGTGCCATCAACCACATCATCAATCAACTTGTCAGTCAGCTCCGGCGCTGGCAGATACGTCCACGGCAACTGCAACGCCGGGCCGAATTGCGACATGAAGTGGCGCATGCCGGCATCACCCCCGGCCAAGGTATAAGTCAGGAACGTACCCATGAACGACCAGCGCAGGCCGGCGCCAAAGCGGATCGCATCGTCGATCTCGCCAGTGGTCGCGACACCATCGTTGACCAGGTGCAGCGCCTCACGCCACAGCGCTTCAAGCAAGCGGTCGGCGATGAAACCGGGCACTTCTTTGCGCACGTGCAGCGGACGCATGCCGAGGGATTCGTAGACTTTCATCGCCGCCTGAACGGCTTCGGGCGCGGTGTTCTTGCCACCCACGACTTCGACCAGCGGCAGCAGATAAACCGGGTTGAACGGGTGGCCGACCACGCAGCGTTCAGGGTGCGTTGAGCTCTCGTAGAACTCACTTGGCAGCAGGCCCGAGGTACTCGAACCGATCAACGCATTGGGCTTGGCCGCGGCGCTGATTTTGCTGTGTAGATCGAGCTTCAACTCGAGACGTTCCGGGGCGCTTTCCTGAATGAAGTCGGCATCGCGTACGCATTCTTCGATGGTCGCGACAAAGCGCAGACGATCTTGCGAAGCGCCGGGCGCCAGGCCGCTTTTCTCCAGCGCACCCCAGGCATTAGCGACGCGTTTGCGCAGTGCCGCTTCCGCGCCCGGTGCCGGGTCCCAGGCGATCACATCCAGGCCGTGGGCGAGGGCGCGTGCGACCCAGCCACTGCCGATGACACCGCTGCCCAGCGCGGCGAAGGTTTTGATTTCGGTAATAAAGCTCATGGTGATTTCCTGAATAGTTCGGCGATCAACTGTGGGAGCGAGCTTGCTCGCGAAGGGGGCGGTACATCCGCAGCCTCTTCATCAGCAGAGCCATCGCATTCGCGAGCAAGCTCGCTCCCACAGGGTTTTGAGGTGAGTTCGTTAACCGCGCTGGGTCAGGCCCATTTTCTTGCGGCCCTCAGCCGGAGTCAGCACCCGCGCGCCGAGGCGGCTGAGGATTTCGCTGGCGCGTTCGACCAGTTGGCCGTTGGTCGCCAGCACGCCTTTGTCCAGCCACAGGTTGTCTTCCAGCCCGACCCGCACGTTGCCGCCGAGCAGCACCGCTTGCGCGGCCATCGGCATTTGCATCCGGCCGATGCCAAACCCGGCCCACACCGCGTCGGCGGGCAAGTTATCGACCATGGCTTTCATGGTGGTGGTATCTGCCGGCGCGCCCCACGGGATGCCCAGGCACAACTGGAACAACGGGTTATCCAGCAAGCCTTCCTTGATTATCTGCTTGGCGAACCACAGGTGCCCGGTATCAAAAATCTCCAGCTCGGCCTTCACGCCCAGTTCGGTGATGCGCTTGGCACCCGCACGCAGTTGCGCAGGCGTCGAGACGTAAATAGTGTCGCCATCACCGAAGTTCAGCGTGCCGCAATCGAGGGTGCAGATTTCCGGCAGCAGTGCTTCAACGTGAGCCAGACGAGTCAACGGGCCGACCAGATCGGTATTCGGGCCAAACTCCATCGGGTTCTCGCCAGCGCCGATTTCGAGGTCGCCGCCCATGCCGGCGGTGAGGTTGACGATGATGTCGACGTCGGCCTCGCGGATGCGCTCCATCACTTCGCGGTACAGCGCCACGTCACGGCTGAACTTGCCGGTCTGCGGATCGCGTACATGGCAGTGCACGACGGTGGCGCCGGCCTTGGCCGCTTCTACGGCGGCAGCAGCGATCTGTTTCGGGGTGACCGGCACGTGCGGGCTCTTGGCGGTCGTGTCGCCAGCACCGGTGAGTGCGCAGGTGATGATGACGTCGTGGTTCATGGTGCGGTTTCCTTCAGGCGTGATGGCTCTGTCCGCAGCCCTTTTCGGGGCTGCGAGCTTCGTCCGGTTCCCTCTCCCCTTGGGAGAGGGCTAGGGTGAGGGGCTTTTAAATGAGAGGGTTATTTGCTGGTCAGCTGGAGGTTTTCAGCCGCCGGTTTGCCATCGAACGTGGTCACACCTTCGAGCCAGCGCTGCTTGTCTTCTGGGTGATCCTTGAGCCATTGCTTGGCCGATTCGAAAGCGTCTTTGTGATCGAGCAGCGGCTGCATCATCCGGCTCTCGTCTTCGGCGGTGAACGTCAGGTTGCTCAGCAGACGGCCAACGTTCGGGCACTGCTCGGCGTATTTCGGCGCGGTGACGGTCCACACGGTGGCCATGCCTTCGTTCGGGCCGAGGGCGTCGTCGCTGCCGGTCAGATAGGTCATCTTGACGTTGACGTTCATCGGGTGCGGCGCCCAGCCGAAGAACACCACGGCCTCTTTGCGGCGCACGGCGCGGTCGACGGCGGCGAGCATGCCGGCTTCACTGGACTCGACCAACTGGAACTTGCCGAGGCCAAACTGGTTCTTGGCGATCATTGCCTTGATCTGCGTGTTGGCGCCCGAGCCAGGCTCGATGCCGTAAATCTTGCCGCCCAGCTCTTTTTCGAACTTGGCGATGTCGGCGAAGGTTTTCAGGCCCTTGTCGGCCAGATAAGTCGGCACCGCGAGGGTCGCACGGGCGTCTTTCAAGCTTGGTGCTTCGAGAACCTTGACCTGATTGGCGTCGACGAACGGGGTGATGGTCTGGGTCATCAGCGGGTTCCAGTAACCGAGGAACAAGTCCAGGCGCTGATCGCGGATCCCGGCGAAGATGATTTGCTGGGAGGCGCTGGTTTGTTTGGTGTTGTAGCCGAGGCCGTCGAGCAGGACCTGGGTCATGGCACTGGTGGCGATCACGTCGGTCCAGTTGACCACGCCCATGCGCACGTTCTGGCACGCTGCCGGGTCGGCCGCCATGACGCCGGCGCTCAAGAAAGCGGTACCGCTGAGTGCAAGAACACAGCTGCTGATCAGTCGTTTCATGTCGGGTTCCTCGGCAGGTCGTTATTGTGAGTTCCGACATCTGTCGTGCCGGTGATGCAAAGTTACGCAGCTGTGCGCCCATGAAAGCGCACTGCGGCGACTGGCATTTGCACTGTAGCGACCTGTGCGCTTGAACACCGACGACAATCGGCGTATCAACGAGCCACGCTCCCCTCCCTCTCGTTACCCGCGAATCGAGTGCGCCCATGTCCCAGGATTTCTACTTTCTGCTGATGCCGGGGTTCTCCGCCATCGGCTTTATCTCCGCGATCGAACCGCTGCGCGTGGCCAACCGCTTTCGTGGTGAGTTGTACCGCTGGCATGTGTTGAGCGCTGATGGCGGGGCGGTGCTGGCGAGCAATGGCATGTCGGTCAACGCTGATGCGGCGCTGGAGCCGTTGAAGAAAGGCGCGACGTTGTTGGTGGTGGCCGGGTTTGAGCCGCTGAAATTCGCCACGCCAACGCTGGAGCATTGGCTGCGCCGACTGGATAACGAAGGCGTCACACTGGGCGCCATCGACACCGGCAGCTTCGTCCTCGCTGAAGCGGGCCTGCTCGACGGTCATCGCCTGACCTTGCACTGGGAAGCCATCGACGCCTTCAAGGAATCTTATCCACAGCTCAGCGTGACCCAGGAACTGTTCGAGATCGACCGTCGACGGATCACCTCGGCGGGCGGCACCGCGTCCATCGATTTAATGCTCGATCTGATCGCCCAGGCCCACGGCCCGCAACTGGCGATTCAGGTCAGCGAGCAGTTTGTGCTGGGGCGCATTCGTCCGCGCAAAGACCACCAGCGCATGGAAGTCGCCACGCGCTACGGCATCAATAACAAGAAGCTGGTGCAGGTGATTGGCGAGATGGAGCAGCACAGCGAACCGCCGCTGACCACTTTGCAATTGGCAGAATCGATCAAAGTCACGCGACGGCAATTGGAGCGCTTGTTCCGGCTGCACCTGAACGACACGCCGAGCAATTTCTATCTGCGGCTAAGGCTGGAAAAGGCCCGACAGCTGCTGCGTCAGACCGACATGAGCGTGCTCGAAGTCAGCATCGCCTGCGGCTTTGAATCACCGTCCTACTTCACCCGCAGCTACCGCGCCCGCTTCGCCCGCTGCCCCCGCGAAGACCGGCGTACCGCCCAGGCCTTATCTTGAGACCAGCAAATAAACCTGTGGGAGCGAGCTTGCTCGCGAACGCGGTAGATCATTCAACAAAACTGTCGACTGACACCCCCTCTTCGCGAGCAAGCTCGCTCCCACATGGATTTACTGTGCTTGCGCGAACAGGTTACTTCTTCACCAGCGCCGAACACGCCGCCTTATAAGCCTCATGCTGATACTTGTTCAACGTCCCCGGCAGCTCGAAATTATGCTTCTTCGCCTGCGCATTGATCGTTTGCGGCGACAACAACGTCACCTCACAGCCATCGAGCAACTGCAAAATCCCTTCAATCTTGAACGTCGTCGGCCCACCGGCAAACTCACCCTTCTTGCTGCGCTTCTTGATCGCGATACGGTCAACCGAATTCTCCCGCACAAACGACGCCACCTGCGCCGCAAAGAGCTTAACGTTTGCCGCTTCGTCATCGTCTTCGAGGGCAATCTTCTTGGTGGCGAGGGGAACGTGGCTCAGGTTCGAACCGTCGAGAGCGGCCACGGCGATGATCGCTTCGCTGCCTTTGATTTCGATGCCGCAGATGTTCATGGGGAATTCCTTGAAGTGAAGAGGGCAGCTTACAGCTCAAGCTGATTGGCGGTGATGCCGAACGCCGACGCAATTTTCTCGCGAGTGGCCTTGCGTGGCTTGGCGACTGTTTCCTGCTGGGCAAACGCCGGTTGCGAAATGCCCATGCGTTTGGCGACTTCCTCCTGAGTCAGGTTGAGGTGTTCGCGCCAGGCACGGATCGGTGTTGCCCCATCGACCATCCGGCTGACGACCTCATGGGGAATCAGGTCGGGCTGCATTTTTTGCGCAACGTACTGCGCGTAGGGAATGACGACGAAGGCGGGGTTGCCCTCGGCGTCGTTGATGATTTGGATATCTGTGGGTAACTTCATATTAGGAGAAATATAAGTCTTTTATAAGATTTTAGAATCTTTGCTTATATTTCTCCCAATGCCAATCAACAAGAATTGACGGCATGTTACGAGTGGTCAGGATCACTCCTGCCCAATCGACTCCAAAAATTCCGACCGTTCATCACTCATCCGCGCCACGCAATCATTCTGCGCAATCTTGAACGCCTTGCTCCCTTCAGGCGCCGGGAACGCTTCGACAGCGCAATCCGCGTCCCGCGTCTTCAACCACTGCTGCTGAGCCGTCTTGATCTTGGCGGTGATGTCCGCCAGTTGCGTCGGGTTCTTGCCATACGCGGTCTGCATGCGTTCGTTGAGGCTGGCGTAGTTGTCCTTGAGCAGGTCTTCGGCGGTGGTGCGGCTGTAGGTCGAGCATTCCAGGGTCTGGACGTCGTTTTCGACGGCGTCGCAGGGGTTGTTGTCGGATTCTTCGGCGGCGTGTACGCCGGTCGCAAGCAAAGCCAAAGCCAGGAAGATCGATTTCATTGTTGTCGCCGCTCTAATCCAGTGGTGTACCAAGATGCCGGAGATTCTGGCTCAAGCTTGCGGGCTTGAACAGGTAGCTGATCGGGGCGCTTGGCGACCCTTTGTCGCGGATTGACGCTTTCGGCAATTCCCCTGTCGTTTTTGCACCCGGTCGCCCCGGCACCGAGGCATATGCTGGCCCCAAAGCGCCGGCAGACGATTCGGCGCATGAATCGCCAATAAGGGGACGCCTGATGAGCCCAGCCGAATTACACGCCGACAGCATCGTTATCGACGGTCTGATCATTGCCAAATGGAACCGCGAGCTGTTCGAAGACATGCGCAAGGGCGGTCTGACGGCAGCCAACTGCACTGTGTCGGTGTGGGAAGGCTTTCAGGCGACCGTGAACAACATCGCTGCCAGCCAGAAGCTGATCCGCGAAAACAGCGACCTGGTGATGCCGGTACGCACCACCGCCGACATCCGTCGCGCCAAGGAGCAGGGCAAGACCGGCATCCTCTTCGGCTTCCAGAATGCTCACGCCTTTGAAGACCAGATCGGCTATGTCGAGGTGTTCAAGCAACTCGGCGTCGGCATCGTGCAGATGTGCTACAACACCCAGAATCTGGTCGGCACCGGTTGCTACGAACGCGACGGCGGCCTGTCGGGTTTCGGTCGCGAAATCGTCGCCGAGATGAACCGTGTTGGCGTCATGTGCGACCTGTCCCACGTCGGTTCCAAGACTTCCGAAGAAGTCATCCTCGAATCGAAAAAACCGGTCTGCTATTCCCACTGCCTGCCGTCGGGTCTCAAAGAGCACCCGCGCAACAAATCCGATGAAGAGCTGAAGTTCATCGCCGACCACGGCGGTTTTGTCGGTGTGACCATGTTCGCGCCGTTCCTCGCCAAGGGCATCGATTCGACCATCGACGACTACGCCGAAGCGATCGAATACACCATGAACATCGTCGGCGAAGATGCCATCGGTATCGGCACCGACTTCACCCAGGGGCACGGTCAGGACTTCTTCGAATACCTGACCCACGACAAGGGCTACGCCCGCCGTCTGACCAGCTTCGGCAAGATCATCAACCCGCTGGGCATCCGCACCGTCGGCGAGTTCCCGAACCTGACCGAAACCCTGCTCAAGCGCGGCCATTCCGAGCGCGTTGTACGCAAGATCATGGGCGAGAACTGGGTCAACGTCTTGAAAGACGTCTGGGGCGAGTAACGCTTTCTCAAGACCGCCGCCGATCTGCTCCCTCTCCCTCTGGGAGAGGGCTGGGGTGAGGGCCGCGGCCAACACTGAATCTAAAATTTTCTGGAGTTAAGTTTCCATGACCAAGATCGCCCCGCAATTGCCAATCGAAGTCGACAGCGAGACCGGTGTCTGGACCTCCGACGCCCTGCCGATGCTCTACGTGCCGCGTCACTTCTTCGTCAACAACCACATGGGTATCGAAGAGGTTTTGGGCGCTGACGCCTACGCCGAGATCCTCTACAAGGCCGGCTACAAATCCGCCTGGCACTGGTGCGAAAAAGAAGCTGAATGCCACGGCCTGGAAGGCGTCGCGGTATTCGAGCATTACATGAAGCGCCTGTCGCAGCGCGGCTGGGGCCTGTTCAAGATCCAGGACATCGATCTCGACAAAGGCACCGCCAGCGTCAAGCTCGAACACTCGGCGTTCGTCTACGTCTACGGCAAGGTCGGACGCAAGGTCGACTACATGTTCACCGGTTGGTTTGCCGGGGCCATGGATCAGATTCTTGAGGCGCGCGGCAGCAAGATTCGCACGGTTGCCGAGCAAGTCTACGGTGGCTCCGAAGAAGGCCACGACGACGGCCTGTTCACCGTCAAGCCGTTGTAAGTCGAGGAACCCGCCATGGCTTTCGAAGCAATGTTCCAGCCGATCCAGATCGGCAAACTGACCATCCGCAACCGCGTGCTCAGCACCGCGCACGCCGAGGTCTACGCGACGGACGGCGGCATGACCACCGACCGCTACGTCAAATACTACGAAGAGAAAGCCAAGGGCGGTATCGGCCTGGCGATTTGCGGCGGCTCCTCTGTGGTCGCCATCGACAGCCCGCAGGAATGGTGGAGCTCGGTGAACCTGTCGACCGACCGGATCATTCCGCACTTCCAGAACCTGGCCGACGCCATGCACAAGCATGGCGCCAAGATCATGATTCAGATTACCCACATGGGCCGGCGCTCGCGCTGGGACGGCTTCAACTGGCCGACCCTGATGTCGCCGTCGGGCATCCGTGAACCGGTACACCGCGCCACGTGCAAAACCATCGAGCCGGAAGAAATCTGGCGGGTGATCGGCAACTACGCCCAGGCCGCGCGCCGGGCCAAGGCCGGTGGGCTCGACGGCGTTGAACTGTCGGCGGTGCACCAGCACATGATCGACCAGTTCTGGAGCCCGCGCGTCAACAAGCGTACCGACGAATGGGGCGGCACTTTCGAAGGCCGGATGAAGTTCGGTCTGGAAGTGCTCAAAGCCGTGCGCGCCGAGGTCGGTGATGACTTCTGCGTTGGCATGCGTCTGTGCGGTGACGAGTTCCACCCGGACGGCTTGTCCCACGAAGACATGAAGCAGATCGCCAAGTACTACGACGACACCGGCATGCTCGATTTCATCGGCGTCGTCGGCTCGGGTTGTGACACCCACAACACCCTGGCCAACGTGATTCCGAACATGAGTTATCCACCGGAGCCGTTCCTGCATTTGGCCGCCGGGATCAAGGAAGTGGTCAAGGTGCCGGTGCTGCACGCACAGAACATCAAGGACCCGAACCAGGCCACACGGATTCTTGAGGGCGGTTACGTCGACATGGTCGGCATGACCCGTGCGCATATCGCTGACCCGCACCTGATCGCCAAGATCAAGATGGGCCAGATCGACCAGATCAAGCAGTGCGTCGGCGCCAACTACTGCATCGACCGCCAGTATCAAGGCCTCGACGTGTTGTGCATCCAGAACGCCGCGACATCCCGTGAATACATGGGCGTGCCGCACATCATCGAGAAATCCACCGGGCCGAAACGCAAGGTGGTGATCGTTGGTGCCGGCCCTGCCGGCATGGAAGCGGCCCGCGTGGCCGCCGAGCGTGGCCACGATGTGACCCTGTTCGAGAAGAAAGAATTCATCGGCGGGCAGATCACCACCGCCTCGAAAGCGCCGCAGCGTGACCAGATCGCCGGCATCACCCGCTGGTTCCAGCTGGAACTGGCGCGGCTGAAAGTCGATCTGCGCCTGGGCACGGCGGCCGATGCCGACACCATCATGGACTTGCGTCCGGATGTAGTGGTGCTGGCGGTCGGCGGGCATCCGTATCTGGAACAGAACGAACACTGGGGCGCCGCCGAAGGGCTGGTGGTCAGCAGCTGGGACGTGCTCGACGGCAAGGTAGCGCCGGGCAAGAACGTGCTGGTCTACGACACCATTTGCGAGTTCACCGGGATGTCGGTGGCCGACTTCCTCGCCGACAAGGGCAGTCAGGTCGAGATCGTCACCGACGACATCAAACCGGGCGTGGCCATCGGCGGTACGTCGTTCCCGACCTATTACCGCAGCATGTACCCGAAAGAAGTGATCATGACCGGCGACATGATGCTCGAGAAGGTCTACCGCGAAGGCGACAAACTGGTCGCGGTGCTGGAGAACGAATACACCGGCGCCAAAGAGGAGCGGGTGGTCGATCAGGTGGTGGTCGAAAACGGCGTGCGCCCGGATGAGGAAATCTACTACGCGCTCAAAGAGGGTTCGCGCAACAAGGGCCAGATCGACGTCGAAGCGTTGTTCGCGATCCAGCCGCAACCTTCGCTGAGCGAGGCGGGCGACGGCTACTTGCTGTTCCGCATCGGCGACTGTGTGGCGCAGCGCAATACCCACGCCGCGATCTATGACGCGCTCAGACTGTGTAAAGACTTCTAAGCCTCGCGAACGATCGTTCCCACGCTCCGCGTGGGAATGCCGCAATGGACGCTCCGCGTCCGCTTTGGGACGCGGAGCGTCCCGGGATGCATTCCCACGCAGAGCGTGGGAACGATCATTGAACGCCGTGTTTCTCTAGGTTGTACTGGTGGGAGCTTCACCATGTTGAACACCCTTCTTCCAATCCTGTTGTTCGCAGCCCTTGGCCTTGGTGTCCTCGGCGCGTTGCGGCGGGTGGCCATGTGGCGTCGGGGCCGGGCCTCGAAGGTCGATCTGATCGGCGGCCTGTTCGCCATGCCCAAGCGCTACATGGTCGACTTGCACCATGTCGTGGCGCGGGACAAATACATCGCCAACACCCACGTGGCCACGGCCGGCGGTGCGGTGGCGTCGATTGTGCTGGCGCTGCTGGTACATGGTTTCGGCCTGCATAACCGCATCCTCGGTTACGCCTTGCTGCTGATGACGGCGGTGATGTTCGTCGGCGCGATCTTCGTTTACCTGCGTCGGCGCAACCCGCCGGCGAGGTTGTCGAAAGGCCCGTGGATGCGCCTGCCGAAAAGCCTGCTGGCGTTCTCGGCGTCGTTCTTCCTGCTGACCTTACCGGTGGCCGGGATTCTGCCGGAGAACTTCGGCGGCTGGGTGCTCGCGGCCATCCTCGGGATGGGTGTGCTGTGGGGCGTGTCGGAACTGTTCTTCGGCATGACCTGGGGCGGGCCGATGAAACACGCCTTTGCCGGTGCCTTGCACCTGGCCTGGCACCGTCGCGCCGAGCGTTTTGGCGGCGGCCGTTCCACCGGTTTGAAACCGCTCGATTTGAACGATCCGAGCGCGCCACTGGGTGTGGAAAAACCCAAGGATTTCACTTGGAACCAGTTGCTCGGTTTCGACGCCTGCGTGCAGTGCGGCAAGTGCGAAGCCGCGTGCCCGGCCTTTGCCGCCGGCCAGCCGCTGAACCCGAAAAAACTGATTCAGGACATGGTCGTTGGCCTCGCTGGCGGCACCGATGCCAAGTTCGCAGGCAGTCCGTATCCCGGCAAACCAATTGGCGAGCACAGCGGCAATCCACATCAACCGATCGTCAACGGCTTGGTCGACGCCGAAACCCTGTGGTCGTGCACCACCTGCCGCGCCTGCGTCGAGGAATGCCCGATGATGATCGAGCACGTCGATGCCATCGTCGACATGCGTCGCCACCTCACCCTGGAAAAAGGCGCAACCCCGAACAAGGGCGCCGAAGTCCTCGAAAACCTCATTGCCACCGACAACCCTGGCGGTTTCGCCCCGGGCGGGCGGATGAACTGGGCAGCGGATCTGAACCTCAATCTGCTCAGCGAAAAGAAATCCACCGACGTGCTGTTTTGGGTCGGCGACGGCGCCTTCGACATGCGCAACCAACGCACCCTGCGCGCCTTCGTCAAAGTGCTGAAAGCGGCGAAAATCGACTTCGCCGTACTCGGTCTTGAAGAGCGTGACAGCGGTGACGTGGCGCGCCGCTTGGGCGACGAAGCAACCTTCCAGTTGCTCGCCAAACGCAACATTCAGACCCTGGGCAAATACAGCTTCAACCGCATCGTCACCTGCGATCCGCACAGTTTCCATGTGCTGAAAAACGAGTACGGCGCGTTCGACGGCAACTACCTGGTGCAGCACCACAGCACCTACATGGCAGAAATCATTCAGGCCGGCGCGCTGAACCTCGGTCAGCACAAAGGCAACAGCGTGACTTATCACGATCCGTGCTACCTCGGCCGCTACAACGGCGAGTACGAAGCGCCGCGCGAAGTGCTGCGCGCCCTCGGCATCGAGGTCAAAGAGATGCAACGTTCCGGCTTCCGTTCGCGCTGCTGCGGCGGCGGTGGTGGCGCGCCAATTACCGACATTCCGGGTAAGCAGCGGATTCCCGACATGCGCATGGAAGACATCCGCGAAACCGGCGCCGAACTGGTGGCGGTGGGTTGTCCACAGTGCACGGCGATGCTCGAAGGCGTGGTCGAACCGCGCCCAATGATCAAGGACATCGCCGAACTGGTCGCCGACGCGCTGCTCGAAGACGCCGCGCCAAGCAAACCTGCGACCCCGGCCAAACGTGAACAAGCGGAGGCCCACTGATGAGCGACATTATCCGCCGCGACCCGCGCGCCGAATGGATTGCGCGTAACCGCCTGCACCCGCTGCACGCGGCGATGCAACCGGCGCAGCACAGCTGGATGGGCCCCAACGGCGTCATTCGCAAGAATCTGCACGGGATCGGTTTTATCGGTCCCAACGGCATCAAACGGATCGATCGCAGTGGCGCGCAACAGGGCGGGGCGGTCAAACGTTCGGCCGCGGTTGAAGTGCAACTGCCGCTGCATCAAGTGCCGGCTCCGGCGTTCTATATCAGCGTGGTCCCGGACATGGTCGGTGGCCGCTTGAGCAGCCACGACCGCGACTTGCTCGGCCTTGCCCATCAACTCGCCGGCCAGGACGGCGCGGTGTTGGCGGTGGTCTTTGGCGAGCACAAGGAAAACGCTTTCGCCACCGCAGGCGTCGATCGCTTGCTGGTACTCGAAGGTGAACAGTTCAGCGGTTATGCACCGGAACAGCGGGTGCAGGGTTTGCGCGCTGTGGATAACCAGTTCAATCCGCGCCACTGGCTGCTGCCAGACAGCCGCAGCGGTGGCGGTGAACTCGGTCGGCGCTTTGCCGCTGCACTGGGCGAGCGCCCGGCCACGCGGGTCTGGCAGGTCAAGGATCAGGAGTGCATCGGCCGCGCTGGCGCTGGGCTGCAAGACCTTGCCCGTCCCGTCGCACGGTTGATTCTGGCAGCGGCCGAGTGTGCCGAGCCGGTCAGCGAAACGCGTCATGAAGCGTTGCCGGTGGAGTTATCCACAAGTGTCGCGCGCAGCCTGTCGCGGATCGAAGATCTCGGCGCTGTGGCAGTCGACCCGGCAGCGATTCCGATGGCCGAAGCGGAGTTCATTTTCTCCGGCGGCAACGGCGTCAAGGACTGGGCACTGTTCCACGAAACGGCGGCGGCACTCGGCGCTACCGAAGGTGCATCGCGGGTGGCGGTGGACGATGGCTTCATGGCCCGTGATCGCCAGGTCGGCGCGTCCGGCACCTGGGTCACCGCGCGGGTCTATGTGGCTGTGGGTATCTCTGGCGCAATCCAGCATCTGCAAGGCATCGGCGCTTGTGACAAGGTGGTGGCGATCAATCTCGATCCGGGATGCGACATGATCAAGCGCGCCGATTTGTCGGTGATCGGCGAGAGCGCAGAGATTCTGCAAGCGTTGATCGAAGCAGTCGCGGCTTACCGCAACGAAGCCAAGCGCGATGCGGCTTAAGGAAACGCTATGAACACGAAAGTTATCAGTCTGGTTTCAATCGGCGCTCACCCGACTTCCGGGCGACCGCGCCGCGCTGATCAGGACGCGCGCGCCGTGGAACTGGGTCTGCAACTGGCTGGGGGTAACCTGCAAGTGTTGCATGCCGGCGACGTTGCGGAACCGGCGTTGCGCGCCTATCTGGGCATGGGTCTTGAGCAGATGCACGTACTGGAGCAACCGGCTGGTGCCGATGCGCTGCCGGCGCTGACCCTGTATCTGCGTGATGCCGGTGCCCAGGTGGTGTTGACCGGCAGCCAGGCAGAAACCGGTGAAGGTTCGGGGATGCTGCCGTTCTTGTTGGCGGAAGGTCTGGGCTGGCCGCTGGTGGTGGGGCTGGCGCAGGTCGAGTCGATCAATGACGGCTCGGCGTTGGTGCTGCAAGCGTTGCCGCGTGGTCAGCGTCGGCGGTTGAAGGTGAAGCTGCCGTTTCTGGCGACTGTGGATAACGCTGCGCCGAAGCCTCGGCAGAGTGCTTATGGGCCGGCGCGGCGGGGTGTTTTGCAAGCTGACGATGTTGAAGTGGTGGACGATGAGTTGCTCGCGGTTGCCACTTTGCAAGCGGCCAAGCCTCGGCCGAAACGCTTGAAGGTGATCAAGGCCAAGAGTGGGGCGGATCGGATGAAGGCCGCAACGGCCAAGGCCAGTGGCGGCGGGGGGCAGGTGCTTAAGGGTGTTACCGCACAGGCTGGTGCTGAAGCGATCCTCAAGTTGCTGATTGAAGAAGGCGTTGTCCGCTGAAAAGCCCCTCACCCTAGCCCTCTCCCGGAGGGAGAGGGGACCTAAGGTGGCGCGCTCAAGCGTTCCATCGACCTGAAAGATCTGCGCGAACTCAGGTTTGGTCAAGCTAAGGACACCGCATAAGTCGCAGGTCGCTGCACTTTTCCAATACGCCTCGGTCGGCTCCCTCTCCCGGAGGGAGAGGGGACCTACGGTGGCGCGCTCAAGCGTTTCATCGACCGGAAAGATCTGCGCGAACTCAGGTTTGGTCAAGCTAAGGACACCGCATAAGTCGCAGGTCGCTGCACTTTTCCAATATGCCTCGGTCGGCTCCCTCTCCCGGAGGGAGAGGGCTGGGCGGGCGGCGTTCCGATGAGGGGGGCGGTTTACCCACAATCCCTGTTGGCGGATCTGTGGATAACGTGTTCGCCCATCCCTGCACCCCACGCCAATCAAGCCCTACAGCCATCCGATCAAAAAACAACCAGCCTAAGTCACGGATTTTCAGGGCTTTTTCGGCAGGATAACTCAGCAAGTTGCCCCCAATCTCTGTTGGCGCTTCTGTGGATAAGATGTTCGCTATCCGCTGAAGCCCATACAAACCGTGGCTTTCAAAGGTTTGATCAAAAAGCAGTCAATTCAAGAGTTTGCAGACGAAATTCCCGCACAAACTCCGATTTCACACAGCCTCCAATGCTTTTCCACAGCAAGGCCAAAGTTACCCCCGAACTCTGTTGGCGCTTCTGTGGATAACGTGTTCGCCATCCGCTGCAGGCCATTAAAACCGTGGCTTTAAAGGATGTGATCAAAAAACAACCAATGCGTCACCCAGATCGCCCTTCTGGATAAGTCACGCTTTTTCTTCACAAATCAGCCAGTTATTTTCCGGGTCATCCACAGTTACCCCCATTTGCTGTGGGTGGCTATGTGGATAACTTGTTTGCCAAACCCTGCAAGCCCCGGCTCGCATAGTCCAAACGGCAATTGATCACATTTCATACAGTTCTAAGACGTTGCCTTGACTTCGATTCCAGCGCTGTCTTCACTGCAATGGCACAAGGACAGCCGTCACTTATCCACATCAGGTTCTGGGAGAACGCATGATGGATAGCCCGTCGCACCGCCCCCCGCCCGTTCCACGCAAGCGCACCCTGCGTCGCGCCGCCAATCAGCACGCTCGCCTGTAGCGCGCCCAACCTGCCAGACCGCTGTGCTGTCGCCGGACTTGATCCGGTGGCCAGGTGCCCGTTCGCCCATTGATTGCAGGCAACCGCAGAGTTGCCCCCATCTGCCTGATTAGAGGATGCACCTCATGACACGGATCGCAACGCCCATCAGCGAGATCAAGGAACACTACGATGTGATCGTTATCGGTTCAGGCTACGGCGGCGGCATTGCTGCGTCGCGCCTGTCCCGTGCCGGCAAGCGTGTGTGCCTGCTCGAACGCGGTCGGGAAATCCAGCCCGGCGAATACCCCAACACCATGATCGCCGCCACCGAAGAGCTGCAGGTGCATGACCCGGATGGCCATATCGGCTCGCGCACGGGTTTGTTCGACTTGCACGTCAATGCCCAGCAGAACGTCGTGGTCGGTTGCGGCCTCGGCGGCACGTCGCTGATCAATGCCAACGTGGCCCTTGAGCCGGAGCCGGGCGTGTTCGACGACCCGCGCTGGCCGCAAGCGGTGCGTGAACACCGCGACACGCTGCTCAAGGACGGTTATGCCCGCGCTCGCGAGATGCTCAAACCCAATCCTTATCCGAGCACTTCGCCGAATCTGCCGAAACTCGACGCCAACAAGAAATCGGCGGATTACCTCCAGCAAGGCGCGCACTTCTACAAACCGCCGATCAACGTGACCTTCGACAAACTGCCGAACAACCTCAACCACGTCGGTGTCGAGCAACTGCCGTGCAACCAGTGCGGCGACTGCGTGTCGGGCTGTAATAACAAGGCCAAGAACACCACGCTGATGAACTATCTGCCGGACGCCTGGAACCATGGCGCGGAGATTTTCTGTCAGGCCGAAGTGCGGCATCTGGAGCGCGACGGTGATGGCTGGATCGTGCATTTCCAGTACCTCGACAGCGGGCGTGAGATGTTCAGCGCACCGACGTTGTTCGTGAAGGCCGATATCGTCGTGGTTTCCGCCGGCACCCTCGGCTCCACGGAAATCCTCCTGCGCACGCGTGACAAAGGCGTGGTGATGTCCGGCCAGCTCGGCGAGAACATGAGCGGCAACGGCGACATCCTCGGCTTCGGCCACAACTGCGAACAGGTTATCAACGGCATCGGTTTCGGCGCGCACCCGGCCAAGGAACTGCACCCGGTCGGCCCGTGCATCACCTCGGTCATCGACATGCGTACCGAAGGCGACTGGCGCAGCCGCATGGTCATCGAGGAAGGCTCGATCCCCGGCGCGCTCGGTCGGCCGATGGTGCCGAGCATGGCCGGTTTCGCCGAGATGATCGGCGTGGCCACCGATGAAAGCTTCAGCGCCAAGGTGAAATACAAGGAGCGTGAAGCGGAAAGCTTCCTGCGCGGCCCGTATTACGGCGCGCTGCACAACATGCAGACCTACCTGATCATGAGCCACGACAGCGGTCAGGGGCGGATGGTCCTCGACAGCAAGGATCAGTTGCGCATCGACTGGCCGGGCGTTGGCGAGCAGGAGAACTTCAAACTCGGCAACCAGCGTTTACAGCAGAGCACCAAAGCGCTCGGCGGGGTCTGGGTGGAGAATCCGATCTGGACCAAGCTGCTCAAGCACAGCATCGTTTCGGTGCACCCGTTGGGCGGTTGCGTGATGGGCGAAGATGCGGCGCAAGGCGTGGTCAATCACAAGGGCCAGGTGTTTAGCGGCGCCAGCGGCAGCGATGTTTACGCCAATCTATACGTGACGGACGGCGCGGTGATTCCGACGTCGCTGGCGGTCAATCCGCTGCTGACCATTTCCGCCGTGAGTGAACGCAACATGGGCCTGCTCGCCGCCGACCGTGGCTGGCAGATCGATTACACGCTGCCTTCGGCGCCGCGCAAAGCGGTGGCGCCGCCAACCCTTGGCGTGCAGTTCACCGAAACCATGAAAGGTTATTTCTCTCGCGCCTTCACTGCTGCGCAAAGCACTGATCTGAAAGTCTACGAAGCGGCGGCCAAGCGCGGCGAAGCGGATAACTCACCGATCGACTTCACCCTGACCATTACCGCCAACGACCTCAACCGCATGATCAAGGAACCCGAGCACGCGGCCACGATTGTCGGCACTGTCATCGCCCCAGCGCTGTCACCGCAGCCGCTGACCGCGAGCAACGGCGTGTTCAACCTGTTCGAGCAATTCGAGCAACAGGTCGATACACGTCACATGAAGTACGACATGAAGCTGACCGCCGAGGACGGCAACGACTATTTCTTCAGCGCCTTCAAAACCGTACCGGAAGACAACGGCGTGCTGAATATCTGGCACGACACCAGCACGCTGTACGTGACGCTGTATCGCGGGGCGGACAAGACCGGCGAAGTGATCGGTTCCGGGGTGTTGCACATCCATCCGACCGATTTCGCCAAGCAGATGACCACTATGAAAGTGCTCAATGCGCGCAATGAGCGTGAGCGCATCGAAGGGCTGGTGCGGTTCGGCAAGTTCTTCGCCGGGATCCTCTGGGAAAGTTACGGCGGGGTGTTTGCCGGGGATATTTACTTCAACCCGGATGCACCGCCACGCCTGAAACGGCCGCTGGATGCGCCGACGCCAGCGGTGCATTTCTTCCCCACCGAGGACGGTGTCGAGTTGCGCCTGACGCGTTATCAGGCCGGCAGCAAAGGCCCGGTGATGCTGGTGCATGGCTTGGGCGTGGGTTCGAATATCTTTTCCACCGACACCATCCAGACCAACCTGCTGGAATACCTGTGCAAGCACGATTACGACGTCTGGCTGCTGGATTTCCGCGTGAGCATTCTGCTGCCGGCGAGCAAGAAGGAATGGAACGGCGACCAGATCGCCCAGTACGACTTCAAGGCTGCCATCGCGCAGATTCAGCAGGAGACCAACGCCAAAGACGTGCAATGCGTAGTGCATTGCTACGGTGCGACGACATTCTTCATGTCGCTGCTCGCCGGTTTGCAGGGCGTGCGTTCGGTGGTCTGCTCGCAGATTGCTGCGGACACAGTGGTTGCTACCGCCACCGGATTGAAGGCCGGTCTGCATTTGCCGGGGATGCTCGATGCGATCGGCATCAAGTCGATGACCGCTTATGCCGACAGCAAGGAGAACTGGTTCAACAAACTCTACGACAAGGCCCTCAACGGCTACGCGCGGATCGAGGCGCAGGGCTATTGCACCAACCCGGTGTGCCACCGCATTACCTTCATGTACGCGTCGCTGTATCGCCACGACACCCTCAACGAAACCCTGCACGACAACCTGCACGAGTTGTTCGGCGAGTCGAACATCGAGACGTTTGAGCACCTGGCGCTGATCGTGCGCAAAGGGCATCTGGTGGATTTCAAAGGCAACGATGTGTACATGCCGCACTTTGACCGGCTGACCATGCCGATCTGTTTTATCAGCGGTGCCGACAACCAGTGTTACCTGCCGGAAAGCACCCTCAAGACCTACCAGCGTTTGTGCGACATGCACGGGCCAGAGCGTTACAGCCGCCAGGTGGTGCCGGGCTATGGCCACATCGACTGCATGTTCGGCAAGAACGCAGTGGTCGATGTCTATCCGATCATCCTTGAACACCTGGAGAAAACGGCCCTCGGGTAACCGCCGATCGTTGATCGTTCCCACGCTCCGCGTGGGAACGCATCCCGGGACGCTCTGCGTCCCAAGAGCGGACGCAGAGCGTCCATGGCGGCATTCCCACGCGGAGCGTGGGAACGATCTGGGGAACTGATATGGACAGCTACATCCGCTGGTTTCAACGCTTCATCTGGATCGGCATTGCGATGAACATGGTGTTCGCCATCCCCGCGCTGTTTGCGCCGGGGTTGCTGACATCGGTGGTCGGGCTGCCGCCGCAACTCTCCGACCCATGGCTGGAAAACGCCGGCATGCTGCTGGTCGGCATCAGCGTGTTTTACATGCCGTCGGGCTTCAACGCGCCGCGTTACGTGGTGCATTCCTGGCTCTGTGTGCTGACGCGGCTGATCGCGGTGATCTTCTGGATCTACCTGATCAACACCAGCATCCAGGGCTCGGTGTTCGTGCCGATGTTGATGGGTGATCTGAGTTTCTTTCTGATCCTCGGCATTCTGCTCTACCTCGGCACCACGCCGGAAAATCGGCCGTGGGCGCTGCTCTGCGATGGCTGGCGCGAGTGGCGCGCGGCGTGGCAGCGGCAATGGCAGAGTCACGCCTTCAAGGTCGGCACGCTGGTGGTGGTCGCGGTGCTCGGTTTTATCGGTTACGAAACCTGGTATCAGATGCTGCGGGTGGTGCCGGAGCAGCAATACGCCTCCGACGAAGACCACTACAAGTACGCCGCCATCGGGCTCGGCATCGAAGCGCGGATCCCGTATTACCTGTTCGCCGTACTGCCGCAAATGTGTCCGGAGAAAATGCCCAAACCCGGCGGCTGGGAGGTTTTCGGTTTCCTTTTTGAAAACGGCAAGGACCTGCCGATCGGCATGGCCAAGCGGCAGATCGGCTACCCGACGGTCGAGCCGAATTGCGCTTTGTGTCACACCGGTTCTTACCGAGCCAATGCCAGCGACGTCGCCGTCAATGTCCCGAGCGCGCCGGCCAACACCCTGCAACTGCAAGCCTTCCAGTGGTTCGCCTACGATTGTGCCAGCGACCCGAAATTCACCACCGATGCGGTGATGACGGCGATCAACAGCAAGTTCCAGTTGGGCTTCTTCGAGAAGCTCTACAACCGCTACCTGATCATGCCGATGGCGAAAAACGCCCTGCTCAAGCAGAAGCAGGCTTACGCCTGGCAGAAGCTGCGTCCGCAACAGGGCCCGGGCCGCACCGACACCTTCAACCCGACGAAAATGGTCGTGTTCGGCTTCCCGGATGACTCGACCATCGGCACCGTCGACCTGCCGCAGGTGTGGAACCAGAAGCCCCGGGAATCGATGTACCTTCACTGGGATGGCAATAACAACAAGATTCACGAACGCAACTACGCCGCCGCCATGGCGGTGGGTGCGACGCCGGAATCGGTGTTGCCGCCGAGCTTCAATCGTGTGACCAACTGGCTGCTCGGGCACAAGGCGCCGGCGTGGCCGTGGGCGCTGGATCAGGCGAAAGTCGCGCAGGGCAAACCGATCTGGGAGGCCAACTGCGCCGCTTGTCATGACTTCGGCCGCGCCGATACCGGGCAGGTCACGACCAACATCGACCAGCTCGGCACCGATCCGCACCGGCTCGATTCGTTCACCACGGGGCTGGTCGCCGCGTTCCACATCTTCAAAAAACCGCCGTTCGATTTCGGTGCCTACCGCAAGACCCAGAGCTACAGCAACACGCCCACCGACGGTGTCTGGCTGCGTGCGCCGTACCTGCACAACGGCTCGGTGCCGACCCTGTGGGACTTGCTGCAACCAGCGGAAAAACGTCCGCAGACCTTCATCACCGGCTCGGACATTTACGACCCGGTCAACGTCGGCTTCGTCACCCGCGGCGCCCAGGCCAAAGCCTCGGCCGACTTCATCTACGACACGCGGCTGGAGGGCAACCACAACACGGGACACCTTTACGGCACGACCTTGTCGGACGACGACAAACGCGCGCTGATCGAATTCATGAAAACCCTGTGAACCTTACGGAGAGAGGATTACGCCATGTCACTGGTCAGTCATTGGGAACACGAGTACGACAAGGTCAAAGTGCGCATTCACGGCTTGTTCACGCGCATGGAAATGGCCTGGATGAAACTCATCAGCGAGCTGGAGCCGCAGGAGTTTCAGGCGATCATCAAGTTGCTCCAGCGCGGGCATGATCAGGCGCAGTACGTGCTGAAAAACGGCGAGTTGCCGGACGACGAACCGAGCGTACCCTGGGAGCTGTCCCACGGTCTGTCGATCCTGCGCATCGGCAACGCCACGCCGCTACCGCAATCGCCCGATCAACTGGCGACCCGGGTGCTGAAGGACGGCACCCTGCTCGGGTGTCGCAAGTGGGAACTGCTCGATTTGCTCTGGAGCGAGGCGCTGCTGAAGTGGATCGAAAACCTGCGCCATCACGCCACGTTTGGCACTGATCCGGCCGTGGTGCAAATGGATCGCGACGTGACCCTGGCGATTGCCGGCGACTGGGGCACCGGGCCGTTCGACAGCCATGCGCCGGCGGTGTCGGTGGCCAATCAGATGCAACTGGCCCAGGCCGATTTCACCATTCACCTGGGCGATGTGTATTACGCCGGCAGTCATTCTCAGGAAGACGTCGACATGGCCGGTTGGCCGATGGGTACGCATGGCTCGTTCACCCTCAATTCCAACCACGAGATGTACAGCGGCGCTCACGGTTATTTCAAGGAGCTGGCCAAGCGTTTTCCGGGGCAGCAGGGCACCAGTTACTTTGCGTTGATCAACGATGACTGGCTGGTGGTCGGGCTGGATTCTGCGTACGCGTCTGATGCGATGAATTTGTACATGGACGGCACTTTGAACGAGCCGCAGATCGCGTGGATGAAAGGCCTGCCAAAACGCAAAAAGCTCATGGTGCTCAGCCATCATCAGGGCTTCGATATTTCCGGGCACAACAAGACCGCGCTGTATCAACCGGTGTGCGATGCGCTGGGGCGTGAGCCGGATTATTGGTATTGGGGGCATCTGCACAACGGCATTGTTTATGCGCAGCAGGGCGGATTGCATGCGCGTTGCGCCGGGCACGGGGCGATTCCGTATGGCAATTCCAGTGAGCTGAACGGGCATTCACGGGTGTTGTGGTCGGAGACCCAGGATGCCAACGACCCGGCGTATCCGCTGCGGGTGTTGAACGGGTACGCGAAGATCCGGTTGGTGGGGGAGGAGATTTTTGAGGAGTTTATTGGGGAGGATGGATCGGTGAGGTGGTCATCGTACTGACTGATCGTTCCCACGCTCCGCGTGGGAATGCAGCCCGGGACGCTCTGCGTCCCAAAGGCCGAACGCGGAGCGTCCGTTGAGGCATTCCCACGCAGAGCGTGGGAACGATCAAAGCTTTTGCTTTTAGCCTTGGACAGGCACGCCTTTGAGGTACGGCGCCGGTTCGGCCCCAAGGTTGTTCAGCAAGCGCTCGCTGTACCAATCCACGAAGTTGACCACACCAAACTCATAAGTCTTCGAGTAAGGCCCAGGTTGATACGCCGTTGAGTTGATCCCGCGCTGGTTTTCCTCAGCCAGGCGCCGGTCCTGATCGTTGGTCGCGTCCCACACCTGACGCATGCGTTCGACGTCGTAATCCACGCCTTCAACTGCATCCTTGTGCACGATCCACTTGGTGGTGACCATGGTTTCCTGCGCACTGATCGGCCACACGGTGAAGACGATGATGTGATCGCCCATGCAGTGGTTCCACGAGTGCGGCAGGTGCAGGATGCGCATCGAACCCAGATCCGGGTTTTTGATGCGGCCCATCAGTTTCGCGCAGCCCTGTTTGCCGTCGAGGGTCATCGACACGGTGCCCTTGAGCAGCGGCATACGCACGATGCGGTTGCGCAGACCGAAGCTGGCGTGGGCGTAAGGAATCTTCTCGGCTTCCCAGGCAGCGGCGGAGGCGGCGACGTGATCCTTGAACGCCTGATCGGCGCGGGGGTCGGTGACGTCGTCCCATTCCAGCAGGGTTTTCAGCAGTTCCGGGTGCGACGCGTTGCAGTGGTAGCACTCGCGGTTGTTTTCCAGCACCAGTTTCCAGTTGGCCTTTTCGAACAAGGTGGTTTGAATCGCCACCTTGGTGTTCTCCATGTCGTACGGTTCCATGTAATGGTTCAGCGTCGACAGGAAGTCATCAATGGCCGGCGGGTTCTCGGCCAGGCTGATGAAGATGTAACCGCCGGCAGTCTTCACGTTCACCGGTTTCAGGCCGTATTGCTTCATGTCGAAGTCGGCGCCCATCTCGGTGCCAGCGAACAGCAGGCGACCGTCCAGCTCATAGGTCCACTGGTGGTAGTGGCAGACCAGTTTGGCGACCTTGCCTTTTTCACTGGTGCACAGACGCGAGCCACGGTGACGGCAGACGTTGTGGAAGGCATGGACCACGCCCTCGGCGCCACGAATGACGATGATCGGGTTCTTGCCGATCTGCAGGGTCAGGTAGTTGCCCTTGGCCGGGATCTCGCAGGTCATGCCGGCGATCAACCACTCTTTCTGAAAGATCTCCTGCATGTCGATATCGAAGAGTCGTTCATCGCTGTAAAACGGTTGTGGCAGCGAAAACGTCCGCTCGCGCTCTTGCAGCATTTGTGCGGTGGCCTTGCGTGCGGGTTCCAGCGGATCGCCCAGGCTGATTTTTGCGGTGACGTCCATCGATGTGATCCTCATGGCCATCTGCGTGGCCGGCGAAAAGTGGCTGATCAGGTGTGCTGCTAAGGGTTGCTACGCAAGGTGTAAAGAATCTGTCTTGGTGTTGGGGCGAGTGTGGGGCCGGCGCTGCCGCGAACCTTATCCATGGGCGACATGGTGCAATCTGTTCCCGACGCGCAACCCCCGGTGGTTGGGGGCTGGTCGCGATAAGTATGCCGATGTCGCGGATAGGTAAACGGGCGGTTCGCGCTATACGCAGAATCGCCGACATGAGGCCGACAGTCGGCCGTGGAGAACAGCATGTCCAACAGCTTCCTGAATCCGGTCACCACCCAGACCTGGGCCAATGGCCGACACATTGTCCGTTGCGTCAAAGTCATCCAGGAAACCTGGGACGTGCGCACCTTCTGTTTCATGGCCGACCAGCCGATCCTGTTCTTCTTCAAGCCTGGGCAATTCGTGACCCTGGAGCTGGAAATCGACGGGCAGCCGATCATGCGCTCGTACACGATCTCCAGTTCGCCGTCGGTGCCGTACAGCTTTTCGGTGACGATCAAGCGGGTGCCGGGTGGCAAGGTTTCCAACTGGCTGCACGACACGCTGCATGAAGGGCAAGAGTTGGCGGTGCACGGGCCGGTCGGGTTGTTCAACGCCATCGACTTCCCGAGCCCGAAAGTGCTGTACCTCAGCGGCGGCGTGGGGATCACGCCGTGCATGTCGATGGCGCGCTGGTTCTACGACACCAACGCCAACGTCGACATGACTTTTATCCACAGCGCGCGCTCGCCGAAAGACATCATTTATCACCGCGAGCTGGAACACATGGCGTCGCGGATCGACAACTTCAGCCTGCACCTGATTTGTGAGAAGCATGGCTTGGGTGAACCGTGGGCCGGTTATCGCGGTTACCTGAACCACAAGATGCTGGAACTGATGGTGCCGGACTTCCTTGAGCGCGAAGTGTTCTGCTGCGGCCCAACGCCATACATGAACGCGGTCAAGCGTCTGCTCGAAGTGGCCGGTTACGACATGTCGCGTTATCACGAGGAGTCGTTCGGTGCGACGCCACCGGAAGCCCGTGCCGATGCGGTCGAGCAGGCCGAACAGGCCGCCGACGCGCCGGAAATCGATGCGGCGGATCTGCATCAGGTCGAATTCACTTCGTCCGGCAAGAGCATTCGTGTGGCCCCGGGTGAGACCGTGCATGCGGCGGCGGCCAAGCTGGGGTTGATGATTCCGAAGGCGTGCGGCATGGGGATTTGTGGGACGTGCAAGGTGTTGAAGCTGGGCGGCGAGGTGGAGATGGAGCACAACGGCGGGATTACCGAGGACGATGAGGCGGAAGGGTTTATCTTGTCGTGCTGCAGTGTGCCGAAGGGGGATGTGCGAATCGATTTCTGAAGTCGCGCCAGACTCAAGCTGCCCCTCACCCTAACCCTCTCCCAGAGGGAGAGGGGACTGACCGAGTTGTTCTCACGAGGTACACCGACTTGAGATATCGAGTCGACTATGGATTCGGCAAAGCAGTTGCACGTCGGCGTAATTCTCGAATATCCCCCAATCAGTCCCCTCTCCCACCGGGAGAGGGCCGACCGAGGTGTCTGGCGTTCTGTATCGACCTGAACGACCTTATCGATTATGGATTCGGCAAAGCAGATTCAGGTTGGCGTATTCCTTGAGCATCCCCCAATCAGTCCCCTCTCCCTCCGGGAGAGGGCTAGGGTGAGGGGCTTTTCAGTCGATAAACAAATCCGGCATCAGCGCCGCATCACTCCCCGGTTCAAACCGGTAATGCTCAAACGCGCTAACGCCGCTCTCACGCAAAACCTCCTCATCAATCAACAACCGCCCGGTAATCTGCCGTCCGCTGCTATCCAGAATCACATGCGCCGCATCCGCCATGATCGAAGGCAGACGCGCCTGCTTGAACGACTCCCGGTTACCTAACTGAAATTCAATCGCCGCCGTGGCAATCATCGTCTGCGGCCACAATGAATTGACGCTGATCCCGTAACTGGCAAATTCCTCGCTCATCCCCAGCGTCAGCATGCTCATGCCGTACTTGGTCACGGTGTACGGGCTGAACTGGGCAAACCATTTGCTCGCCAGATTCAATGGGGGCGACAGGTTGAGAATGTGACCCGAGGTTTTTTTCAGATAGGGCAGGGCGGCCTGGCTGCACAGCAGCACCGCGCGGGTGTTGATCTGGTGCATCAGGTCGAAGCGCTTGAGTTCTACGTGCTGCACACCGGTGAGCTTGATTGCCCCGGCGTTGTTCACCAGCGCATCGATGCCGCCGAAGTGCTCGTTGGCCTGCGCTAGTGCCTGGCGTACGGCGTCTTCATCACGCACATCCACCTGCAACGCCAGAGCCTTGCCGCCCGCAGCCTCGACTTCGGCGGCGACGCTGTGGATGGTGCCGGGCAGTCTGGCGTGGGGTTCGGCGCTCTTGGCGGCGATCACGATGTTGGCTCCGTCCTTGGCGGCACGCAGCGCTATCTCACGGCCAATGCCACGGCTGGCGCCGGTGATGAACAGGGTTTTGCCTTGTAACGACATGCCGATGCTCCTGCTTATTGTTATATGAGCGGAGGGCTCGACAGACAATGTAGACCAAGTCTTCGCGGGCGAAGTGGCAGGACGGCTCGAGCAGTTGATCGTTCCCATGCTCCGCGTGGGAATGCAGCCCGGGACGCTCTGCGTCCCATATCAGTACCAGCATTGAACCTCAATCAGTCCCGGCATTCCCACATAGTTCCTGGCACTCGAATAACGCCAATGTTCCGGCAAATCCACATACCCGCGTTTGACCGGGTTGTTGTGAATGTATTCAAGTTTCTGTCGCATGACCGATTCGCTGTAAACCATCTCTGCGTGGGAGCCTTCCTGCCACAACTGGTACACCCGATCCTGCTTATGCGCGCGTTTGCTAAAGCGCAGGCGTTGCAGAGCTTTGTCAGCACCTTTGCTTTGCAGATCATCAATAATCTGTCGCGCGGTGAAAGATTTGAACTGGCTGAGGCATTTACTCAGGTCGGGCGCCTGAGCGACGAAGTGAAGATGGTTTTCCAGAATCACGTAGCCGTACAGCTTCAAGTCATGGTGGGTCTGTTGATAACGCCAGCAGTTGAGCAGATGGTCGACGATGTAGGGGCGGATGAACAGCGGTAACCATTCCATGATCGTACAGGTCAGAAAATGCGGTTTGTCGGTTTCGGTAATGGTGTAGCGGCTGCGGCCCATGGGATTCTTCCTTGAATCTTGCGGTGCGACGGGAATGGAACGCGGAGCGTCCCGGGATGCGTTACCACGCAGAGCGTGGGAACGATCAGGGTGAGGCGGGCGAGATGATCGCGCTAGAAGAGAAGTCTGTTGTTGCGGTGGGAAAAGTCATTCTGAGCAATGATCGTTCCCACGCTCCGCGTGGGAATGCAGCCACTGACGCTCTGCGTCATAGCGGTGCTTAGCTTGTGGGGCTGGAACGCGGAGCGTCCCGGGAGGCGTTCCCACGCAGAGCGTGGGAACGATCAGACAGGAGGAGGGTGTGGAGTCAGGTCAGGCGGACATGACTTCGCGGATGTCGCGGGCCAGTTCGCGCACGCGTTCTTCTTCGGTGTCCCAGGAGCACATGAAGCGGGCGCCGCCCTTGCCGATGAAGGTGTAGAAGCGCCAGTTCTTCGCGGTCAGGGCGGCGATGGCCGGTTCCGACAGTTGCAGGAATACGCCGTTGGCCTGCACCGGGAACATCAGTTCGACACCGGGAATGTCGCTGACCAGTTCCGCCAGCAATTGCGCGCAGTGGTTGGCGTGGCGGGCGTACTTGAGCCAGGCGTCGGTTTCGAGGATGCCGACCCACGGGGCCGAGAGGAAGCGCATTTTCGACGCCAGTTGCCCGGCCTGTTTGCAGCGGTAATCGAAGTCTTCCGCCAGTTTGTGGTTGAAGAACAGGATCGCTTCACCCACGGCCATGCCGTTCTTGGTGCCGCCGAAGCACAGCACGTCAACCCCGGCCTTCCAGGTCAGATCCGCTGGCGAGCAGCCGAGGAAGGCGCAGGCGTTGGAGAAGCGCGCGCCGTCCATGTGCAGGTGCAGGCCCAGCTCTTTGCAGGTGGCGCTGATGGCGCGGACTTCTTCCGGGGTGTAGACGCTGCCGACTTCAGTGGCTTGAGTCAGGGTGACCACGCGCGGTTTCGGGTAGTGGATATCCTGGCGCTTGAGGGCGACTTCGCGGATCGACTGCGGGGTGATCTTGCCGTTTTCAGTGCCGGCGATGAGCAGTTTCGAGCCGTTGGAGAAAAATTCCGGGGCGCCGCATTCGTCGGTTTCGACGTGGGCGGTTTCCGAGCAGATCACGCTGTGGTAACTCTGGCACAGCGACGACAGGGCCAGCGAGTTGGCGGCGGTGCCGTTGAAGGCGAAGAACACTTCGCAGTCGGTTTCAAACAGTTTGCGGAAATGATCGGACGCGCGTGCGGTCCATTCATCGTCGCCATACGCGCGCTGGTGGCCGTGGTTGGCCTGCTCCATTGCAGCCCAGGCTTCAGGGCAGATACCGGAGTAGTTGTCGCTGGCGAATTGTTGGCTCTTGTCGGTCATGGCCGGCTTCCGTGGTCGAGACTCTTGTGAAGGCTCGTGGTCAATGAGGGTGCGCACTTTACCGAAGATCTTCCGGGGAGCACACGGGATGTCACGTTCAGGAAATTACCAGTTTGTAGGACGATTATGCACCTGAGCAAACGCGACGGCGCGCTGGATCTGCTCAAGTGGCTGGCGCTGCTGAGCATGTTGCTCGATCACCTGCGATATGTCGGGTTCTCCGCCGATTGGTTGTATGTGCCGGGGCGGCTGGCGTTTCCGTGGTTTTGTCTGGCGATGGCGGCGAATCTTTCGCGCGATGGATCGCGGAGGATGGAGTGGCGGTATCTGGGCTGGTTGTTGCTGTTCAGTGCGGTGAGCGAATTTCCCTATCGGTTGTACATTCCTGATCCCGATACGTTGAACGTGATGCCGACGCTGGCGCTTGGGTTGCTGGTGGCGCGCGGGTGGCAGGATCCATCGGCCATGTCGCGATTGCTCGGTGTTGCTGCGCTGGTGTTGGCCGCCATGTTTCCGGAACGACTGATGTTCGGCTTCTTCGGGGTTCTGCTGCCGTTGGCGATGCTCTTGGTGTTTCGCCTTCCGTGGTACTTCAGCCTGCTGCCGGGTTTGATTTGTCTCGCAGCGAATCAATGGCAGGTGCTGTATGACTCGGCGAGGTTCGGTAGCAGCGTCGCCCTTCTCGGTATTGCGACATGCTTGTTTGCGCCCATGCTGGGGATGTTCCTGTTGCGACATGTGCGACATCTCCAGCCACCGCCGATGCGGCGCTGGGCGTACGCGCTCTATCCCGCACATTTCCTCCTGCTGCTCGCCGTCCGCCAACTCTTTACATAACCCTGTGGGAGCGAGCTTGCTCGCGAAAGCGGTGTGTCAGCCAGCATTGATGTTGACTGACACGGCCTCTTCGCGAGCAAGCTCGCTCCCACAGGGTTCTTCGTCATATTAAGGACTGTGTCTGTCAGGGCATTTCCAGCCATGTCGTAAACGCACCTTTGCGTGGCGCGCGCAGGCATTTGAGCTGTCTGCGCCGGTCATACCATCGGCATCAAAGGGCACTGCCTTCATTGCCAGTGCCTTACCGAGACGAATGGCGCACAGATGCCGCTGGGAGAGACGCGATGTTCAGCAAGCAAGACCAGATCCAGGGTTACGACGATGCACTGCTGGCGGCGATGAATGCCGAGGAGCAACGTCAGGAAGATCACATCGAGCTGATCGCGTCGGAGAACTACACCAGCAAACGCGTGATGGAAGCGCAAGGCAGCGGCCTGACCAACAAATACGCCGAAGGCTATCCGGGCAAGCGCTACTACGGTGGCTGCGAGCACGTCGATAAAGTCGAAGCGCTGGCCATCGAACGCGCCAAGCAACTGTTCGGCGCCGATTACGCCAACGTCCAGCCGCACTCCGGTTCGTCGGCCAACAGCGCCGTGTACCTGGCGCTGATCCAGCCGGGCGACACCATCCTCGGCATGAGCCTGGCCCACGGTGGTCACCTGACCCACGGCGCTAAAGTGTCGTCCTCGGGCAAGCTCTACAACGCTGTGCAGTACGGCATCAACACCGACACCGGGCTGATCGATTACGACGAAGTCGAGCGTCTGGCCGTCGAATCCAAGCCGAAAATGATCGTCGCCGGTTTCTCCGCTTACTCGAAGACCCTCGACTTCCCGCGTTTCCGTCAGATCGCTGACAAGGTCGGCGCGCTGCTGTTCGTCGACATGGCCCACGTCGCCGGTCTGGTCGCTGCCGGTCTGTACCCGAACCCGCTGCCGTACGCCGACGTGGTCACCACCACCACGCACAAAACCCTACGCGGTCCACGTGGCGGCTTGATCCTGGCCAAGTCCAACGAAGAGATCGAGAAGAAGCTCAACGCCGCCGTGTTCCCCGGCGCTCAGGGCGGCCCGCTGATGCACGTCATCGCCGGTAAAGCCGTGTGCTTCAAGGAAGCGCTGGAGCCAGGCTTCAAGGCCTATCAGCAACAAGTGATCGATAACGCTCAGGCGATGGCCAGCGTGTTTATCAAACGTGGCTACGATGTAGTGTCCGGCGGCACCGACAACCATTTGTTCCTGGTCAGCCTGATCCGTCAGGGCCTGACCGGCAAAGACGCCGACGCCGCCCTTGGCCGCGCGCACATCACCGTCAACAAGAACGCCGTGCCCAACGACCCGCAATCGCCGTTCGTGACCTCGGGCCTGCGCATCGGCACCCCGGCCGTCACTACTCGCGGTTTCAAGGTGACCCAGTGCGAAGTGTTGGCTGGCTGGATCTGCGACATCCTCGACAACCTCGGTGATGCCGATGTCGAGGCCAATGTTGCCCAGCAAGTGTCGGCCCTGTGCGCAGACTTCCCGGTTTATCGCTGAGTGTTCTGGAGTAACTGACTATGCAACGCTATTCGGGCTTCGGCCTCTTCAAACACTCCCTCAGCCACCACGAAAACTGGCAGCGCATGTGGCGCACGCCAACGCCGAAGAAAGTCTACGACGTGGTCATCGTCGGCGGCGGCGGGCACGGTCTGGCGACTGCCTACTATCTGGCCAAAGAACACGGCATCACCAACGTCGCCGTGGTCGAGAAGGGCTGGCTGGGCGGCGGTAACACCGCGCGCAACACCACCATCGTTCGCTCCAACTACCTGTGGGACGAGTCGGCGCACCTCTACGAACACGCGATGAAGTTGTGGGAAGGCCTGTCGCAGGATCTCAACTACAACGTGATGTTCTCCCAGCGTGGCGTCTACAACCTGTGCCACACCTTGCAGGACATTCGTGATTCCGAGCGTCGGGTCAGCGCCAACCGCCTCAACGGCGTCGATGGCGAACTGCTCAACGCCAAGCAGGTTGCTGACGAGATTCCGTACCTCGACTGCTCGAAAAACACCCGCTACCCAGTGATGGGTGCAACCGTTCAGCGTCGCGGCGGCGTTGCCCGTCACGATGCCGTGGCCTGGGGCTTCGCCCGTGCCGCCGACGCCTTGGGCGTGGACTTGATCCAGCAGACCGAAGTGATCGGTTTCCGTAAGGAAAACGGCGTGTGCATCGGTGTTGAAACCAACAAGGGTTTCATTGGTGCCAAGCGCGTCGGCGTGGTCACTGCGGGTAACTCCGGGCACATGGCCAAACTCGCCGGTTTCCGCCTGCCGATCGAATCCCATCCATTGCAAGCGCTGGTGTCCGAGCCGATCAAACCGATTATCGACAGCGTGATCATGTCCAACGCCGTGCACGGTTACATCAGCCAGTCCGACAAGGGCGACCTGGTGATCGGCGCCGGTATCGACGGCTACAACGGCTACGGCCAGCGTGGTTCGTACCCGGTAATCGAACACACCATTCAGGCCATCGTCGAGATGTTCCCGGTGCTGTCCCGCGTACGCATGAACCGCCAGTGGGGCGGCATCGTCGACACCACGCCGGACGCCTGCCCGATCATTTCGAAAACCCCGGTGCCGAACATGTTCTTCAACTGCGGTTGGGGCACCGGCGGTTTCAAAGCGACTCCTGGCTCGGGCAACGTGTTTGCCGCGAGTCTGGCCAAGGGTGAAATGCACCCGTTGGCCGCACCTTTCTCCATCGACCGTTTCCACAACGGTGCGTTGATCGATGAACACGGCGCTGCTGCGGTTGCCCACTAACAGGAGAAATCCCCATGTTGCATATCTTCTGTCCTCACTGCGGCGAACTGCGCTCCGAAGAGGAATTCCACGCATCCGGTCAGGCGCACATTCCGCGTCCGCTCGACCCTGGCGCCTGCACCGACGAGGAGTGGGGCGACTACATGTTCTTCCGCGACAACCCGCGCGGTCTGCACCACGAACTGTGGGATCACGTTGCCGGTTGCCGGCAGTACTTCAACGTCACCCGCGACACCGTGACCTACGAGATTCTCGAAACCTACAAGATCGGCACCAAGCCGCAATTCACCGACAAGGCTGATTCGGTGAAAACAGCCACGACGGCGCTGGGAGAGAAGGTATGAGCCAGACCAATCGCCTGTCCAACGGTGGACGGATCGACCGCAACAAAGTGCTGAGCTTCACCTTCAACGGTCAGAGCTACAAAGGCTTCGAGGGTGACTCGCTGGCCGCCGCACTGATCGCCAACGGCGTCGACATCATTGGCCGCAGCTTCAAGTATTCGCGTCCTCGCGGCATCTTCGCCGCCGGTGCCGAAGAGCCGAACGCGGTGCTGCAGATCGGCGCTACCGAAGCCACGCAGATTCCCAACGTGCGCGCCACGCAACAGGCGCTGTATCAAGGTCTGGTTGCGACCAGCACCAACGGTTGGCCGAGCGTCAACAACGACATGATGGGCATTCTCGGCAAGGTCGGCGGCAAGCTGATGCCGCCGGGTTTCTACTACAAAACCTTCATGTACCCGCAATCGTTCTGGATGACTTACGAGAAGTACATTCGCAAGGCTGCCGGTCTCGGCCGTTCGCCGACCGAAGTCGATCCGGACACCTACGACTACATGAACCAGCACTGCGACGTGCTGATCGTCGGCGCCGGCCCGGCCGGTCTCGCCGCTGCCCTGGCCGCAGCGCGCAGCGGTGCCCGCGTGATTCTGGCCGATGAGCAGGAAGAGTTCGGCGGCAGCCTGCTCGATTCCCGTGAAAGCCTCGACGGCAAACCGGCGATGGACTGGGTCGCCAGCGTCATCACGGAACTGAAGAACACCCCGGACGTGCTGCTGTTGCCGCGCGCCACGGTCAACGGTTACCACGACCACAACTTCCTGACCATTCACGAACGCCTCACCGATCACCTCGGTGACCGCGCGCCAATCGGTCAGGTGCGTCAGCGCATTCACCGTGTCCGCGCCAAGCGTGTCGTGCTGGCGACCGGTGCTTGCGAGCGTCCGCTGGTTTACGGCAACAACGACGTGCCGGGCAACATGCTCGCCGGTGCGGTGTCGACTTACGTGCGTCGCTACGGCGTGGCACCGGGCAAGAAGCTCGTTTTGTCGACCAACAACGATCACGCCTATCGCGTGGCTTTGGATTGGCTCGACGCCAGTCTGCAAGTAGTGGCCATCGCTGACGCCCGCAGCAATCCGCGCGGTGCAATGGTGGAAGAAGCGCGCGCCAAAGGCATCCGCATTCTCACCGGCAGCGCCGTGATCGAAGCCCGTGGCAGCAAGCGTGTTACCGCTGCCCGCGTTGCCGCGATCGATGTCAAAGCGCACGCCGTGACCAGCCCGGGCGAATGGCTCGACTGCGACGTGATCGCCAGTTCCGGCGGTTACAGCCCGGTCGTTCACTTGGCCTCGCACCTCGGTGGCAAGCCGACCTGGCGTGAAGACATCCTCGGTTTCGTGCCGGGCGAAGCACCGCAGAAGCGCGTTTGCGTCGGTGGCATCAACGGTGTTTACGGTCTCGGCGATTCGCTGGCCGATGGTTTTGAAGGCGGCGTGCGCGCTGCCGCTGAAGCCGGTTTCCAGACCGTCGAAGGCGTGCTGCCAAAAGCCCTGAGCCGTCTAGAAGAGCCGACGCTGGCGCTGTTCCAGGTGCCCCATGAAAAGAACACCGCACGGGCGCCGAAGCAATTCGTCGACCTGCAAAACGACGTGACCGCTGCCGCGATCGAACTGGCAACCCGCGAAGGTTTCGAGTCGGTCGAACACGTCAAACGCTATACCGCGCTGGGTTTCGGCACCGATCAGGGCAAGCTCGGCAACGTCAACGGTCTGGCCATCGCGGCCCGCTCGCTGAACGTGACCATCCCACAGATGGGCACCACGATGTTTCGCCCGAACTACACGCCGGTGACTTTCGGCGCCGTGGCCGGTCGTCACTGTGGGCACATCTTCGAACCGGTGCGTCACACCGCCCTGCATGCCTGGCACGTGAAGAACGGCGCCGAGTTTGAAGACGTCGGTCAGTGGAAACGCCCATGGTACTTCCCGAAAAACGGCGAAGACCTGCATGCCGCCGTGAAGCGTGAATGCAAAGCCGTGCGCGACAGCGTCGGCCTGCTCGACGCCTCGACCCTCGGCAAGATCGACATTCAAGGCCCGGATGCCCGCGAGTTTCTCAACCGCGTGTACACCAACGCCTGGACCAAACTCGACGTGGGCAAGGCCCGCTACGGTTTGATGTGCAAAGAAGACGGCATGGTCTTCGACGACGGTGTCACGGCGTGCCTGGCCGACAATCATTTTGTCATGACCACCACCACCGGCGGCGCGGCGCGCGTGCTGCAATGGCTGGAGCTGTACCACCAGACCGAATGGCCGGACATGAAGGTCTACTTCACCTCCGTCACCGACCATTGGGCAACCATGACCCTGTCCGGGCCGAACAGCCGCAAGCTGCTCAGCGCCGTGACCGACATTGATTTGAGCAACGAAGCGTTCCCGTTCATGACCTGGAAAGAAGGTCTGGTCGGCGGTGTGCCGGCGCGGGTGTTCCGCATCTCGTTCACCGGTGAGCTGTCGTACGAAGTCAACGTCCAGGCCGACTACGCGATGGGCGTGTTGGAGAAAATCGTCGAGGCCGGCAAGCAGTACAACCTGACCCCGTACGGCACTGAAACCATGCACGTCCTGCGTGCCGAGAAGGGTTTCATCATCGTTGGCCAGGACACTGACGGCTCGATGACTCCGGACGACTTGAACATGGGCTGGTGTGTGGGTCGCACCAAACCGTTCTCGTGGATCGGCCAGCGTGGGATGAACCGTGAAGATTGCGTGAAGGATCAACGTAAGCAATTGGTCGGTCTGAAGCCGATCGATCCGAACGTGTGGCTGCCGGAAGGCGCGCAGTTGGTGTTCAACACCAAGCAGGCGATCCCGATGACCATGGTCGGCCACGTGACGTCCAGCTACGCGCACAACTCCCTCGGTTATTCGTTTGCCATGGGTGTGGTCAAGGGCGGTCTGAAGCGCATGGGTGAGCGGGTGTTTGCACCGCTGGCCGATGGCAGCGTGATCGAGGCGGAGATTGTTTCTTCGGTGTTCTTCGATCCGAAGGGTGATCGCCAGAACATTTGACACTGATCGTTCCCACGCTCTGCGTGGGAATGCATCCCGGGACGCTCCGCGTCCCAAGAGCGGACGCAGAGCGTCCATGGCGGCATTCCCACGCAGAGCGTGGGAACGATCAAGAATTCAGGAAGGTGCTTTATGACCACAGCCAATGTTTACCAACAACGCCCAACCACCGGCGCCAAGGCCGAGTCGTCGCTGCACCATGCCGACCTCGCCAGCCTGGTCGGCAAGGGCCGCAAGAATGCCGGCGTGATCGTGCGGGAAAAGAAACTCCTCGGCCACCTGACCATTCGTGGCGATGGCCACGATGCTGCGTTCGCCGCCGGTGTGCACAAGGCCCTGGGTATCGAACTGCCCGGCGCTCTGAGCGTTATCGTCAAAGGCGAAACCAGCCTGCAATGGATGGGCCCGGACGAGTGGCTGCTGATCGTGCCGAGCGGTGAAGAGTTCGCCGCCGAACAGAAACTGCGTGAAGCGCTGGGCGATCTGCACATCGCGATCGTCAACGTCAGTGGCGGCCAGCAAGTGCTCGAACTGAGCGGGCCGAACGTGCGTCAGGTGCTGATGAAGTCGACCAGCTATGACGTGCACCCGAACAGTTTTCCGGTGGGTAAAGCCGTCGGCACGGTGTTCGCCAAGTCGCAGCTGATGATTCGGCATACGGCTGAAGACACTTGGGAATTGCTGATTCGCCGCAGTTTTTCGGATTATTGGTGGTTGTGGTTGCAGGATGCATCCGCCGAGTACGGCCTTA
Source organism: Pseudomonas sp. (assembly GCF_049300855.1). Lineage (GTDB taxonomy): Bacteria > Pseudomonadota > Gammaproteobacteria > Pseudomonadales > Pseudomonadaceae > Aquipseudomonas. The sequence continues at coordinate 392,388 of NZ_JBAQKH010000054.1, forward strand.
GCGTTCAGGCTTGATGGATGATCGTTCCCACGCTCTGCGTGGGAATGTATCTCGGGACGCTCCGCGTCCCAAAAGCGGACGCAGAGCGTCCATGGCGGCATTCCCACGCAGAGCGTGGGAACGATCAACAGGAGTCACCGCACCATGAGCCGCGCCCCAGACACATGGATTCTGACCGCCGACTGCCCCAGCGTCCTCGGCACGGTGGACGCGGTCACGCGTTTTCTGTTCGAGCAGGGCTGCTACGTCACCGAGCACCATTCGTTCGATGACCGCCTCTCCGGGCGTTTTTTCATTCGCGTGGAATTCCGCCAGCCCGACGGTTTCGACGAACAATCCTTCCGCGCAGGCTTAGCCGAACGCGGTCAGGCCTTCGGCATGATCTTCGAACTGACCGCGCCGAACTACCGGCCGAAAGTGGTGATCATGGTTTCCAAGGCCGATCACTGCCTCAACGATTTGCTCTATCGCCAGCGCATCGGTCAGTTGTCGATGGACGTGGCGGCGGTGGTCTCCAACCACCCGGATCTGAAACCGCTGGCCGACTGGCACCAGATTCCCTACTACCATTTCCCCCTCGACCCCAACGACAAACCGTCGCAGGAGCGTCAGGTGTGGCAGGTGATCGAAGAGTCCGGCGCCGAACTGGTGATCCTCGCCCGCTATATGCAGGTGTTGTCACCGGAGTTGTGCCGCAAGCTCGATGGCAAGGCGATCAACATTCATCACTCGCTGCTGCCGGGCTTCAAGGGCGCCAAGCCGTATCACCAGGCCTACAACAAGGGCGTGAAACTGGTTGGCGCGACGGCGCATTACATCAACAACGACCTCGACGAAGGGCCGATCATTGCCCAAGGCGTCGAGGCGGTGGATCACAGTCATTACCCTGAGGATTTGATTGCCAAGGGGCGCGATATTGAAGGCCTGACGTTGGCGCGGGCGGTTGGGTATCACATTGAGAGACGGGTGTTTTTGAACGCCAATAGAACCGTCGTTCTTTAGATCGCTTTCGCTGGCAAGCCAGCTCCCACAGGGATTTGTGTCGTACACAGGATTTGAATCCAATCCGAACCTTGTGGGAGCTGGCTTGCCAGCGATAGGGCCATAACTGACAACGCAAGACCAACAAGCAATAACCCGAGCACTTAACGCGCTGCCTGCCTGGGCAACGCGGTTCCATAAAAACAACAGCGAGGTGAAAGCATGTCTGGCAATCGTGGTGTGGTGTATCTCGGCGCTGGCAAGGTCGAAGTACAGAAAATCGACTATCCGAAAATGCAGGACCCGCGCGGTCGCAAGATCGAGCACGGGGTCATTCTCAAAGTGGTTTCCACCAACATCTGCGGCTCCGACCAACACATGGTTCGCGGCCGTACCACGGCGCAGACCGGTCTGGTGCTGGGCCACGAGATCACCGGCGAGGTGATCGAAAAAGGCTCCGACGTCGAAAACCTGAAAATCGGTGACCTGGTTTCCGTACCGTTCAACGTCGCGTGCGGGCGCTGCCGTTCCTGCAAAGAGCAACACACCGGCGTCTGCCTGACCGTCAACCCGGCCCGTGCCGGCGGCGCTTACGGTTACGTCGACATGGGCGACTGGACCGGTGGCCAGGCCGAATACGTGCTGGTGCCATACGCCGACTTCAACCTGCTGAAACTGCCGGATCGCGACAAGGCCATGGAGAAAATCCGCGACCTGACCTGCCTCTCCGACATTCTCCCGACCGGTTACCACGGCGCCGTCACGGCAGGCGTTGGTCCGGGCAGCACTGTTTACATCGCCGGCGCCGGCCCGGTCGGTCTGGCCGCTGCCGCCTCCGCGCGTCTGCTGGGTGCTGCGGTGGTGATCATCGGCGACGTCAACACCATCCGCCTTGCACACGCCAAGGCCCAGGGTTTTGAAATCGTCGACCTGTCGAAAGACGCGCCGCTGCACGAACAAATCGCCGCGCTGCTCGGCGAACCGGAAGTCGACTGCGCGGTGGATTGCGTCGGTTTCGAAGCCCGCGGTCACGGCCATGACGGTGCCAAATCGGAAGCTCCGGCCACCGTACTCAACTCGCTGATGGGCGTGGTGCGCGTCGCCGGCAAGATCGGTATCCCGGGCCTGTACGTCACCGAAGATCCGGGTGCCGTGGACGCCGCCGCGAAAATGGGCAGCCTGAGCATTCGCTTCGGTCTGGGCTGGGCCAAGTCGCACAGCTTCCACACCGGCCAGACCCCGGTGATGAAGTACAACCGCCAACTGATGCAGGCGATCATGTGGGATCGCATCAACATTGCTGAAGTCGTGGGCGTACAGGTGATCAGCCTCGATCAGGCGCCGGAAGGGTATGGCGAGTTCGATGCAGGCGTGCCGAAGAAGTTTGTGATTGATCCGCATAAGTTGTTTAGTGCGGCGTAGGGTTTAGCGCAATACAAAACGGCGACCTTGGGGTCGCCGTTTTTTGTTGCAAGGCCAGGTCAAAAGCTACCCTCACCCCAGCCCTCTCCCTAAGGGAGAGGGGAAAGGGAGCAGATTTGCGTTGTTATCGGGCCCGAGTTCGGCTCGGTACTTCAGGTCGATGAAACTCGAGAGAACACCACGGTCAGTCCCCTCTCCCTCTGGGAGAGGGCTAGGGTGAGGGGCTTTACAAGGCCGCCAACGTCCCTTGATACAGAACCGGCCCCGTCGGCTGCCCGGTCGGCGAACCACCTTTCGGTTCCAGGCTCACTGCCAGCGCAATCGGTTTACCGATCAAGGCTTTCTGCGCCTCGCTCAGCTCAACCTTGCCTTTGCCCCCCGCCGGAATGACCCCAAGCGAGATCGGCTTGCCATCCGCCGGAATCGCCCACAGTTCCAGGCTGCGATCCGCATCAACCGCCGCCAGCGTCAGCGGCTCGACCTGCAGGTAATCCGCATGCGCCTCGACCTTCAATGCCGGTTGCGCATCGGCGGTCAGCAGCGTGGCGTGGTAGCGGGCGTCGTCGCGGTTGTACAGCGAGCCGAGGAAGACCAGCACCACGAGCGAACACAGCGCGGCGGTAACGCGCAGCCAGTTCCAGAACGGCCGTTTCTCAGGCACATGCAGCACTTGCGGCTCGATTCGCGCGGTGATGCCTTGCCAGACGCGGTCGGGCAGCGGATGTTCCGGCAGCGATTCGGTGAGGCTCACCAGCGTTTCCTGCCATTGCGCCACTTCCGTTCGCAACGCTGCGTCATCCAGCAGCAACTGTTCAAAGCGCCGCCGCGCAGGCGCAGACATCAGGCCGATGGCGTAATCGGCGGCGAGGGCGCGGCGCAGGGCAGGGGTCTGGTAGTTCATGATTCAAGGCACCGGCGCAGACGTTCCAGGCCACGGCGGACCCACGATTTCACCGTTCCCAGTGGCGTCGCCAGGTGTTCGGCGAGTTCCGTGCACGACAATCCCTGAAAGTAGGCCACGGTGATCGATTGGCGCTGCATGCTTTCAAGGGTGTCCAGACAGCGGTTCAACGTCTGAGCCTCGCGGGCGCTGTTCAACTGATCATGCGCTGAAGGACTTTCGTCCGGCAGGGCGTCCTGTTCGAGGTCAGTCAGTGGCCGGTCGCGGTGTTTGCGCAACTGGTCGATGGCTTGATTGCGGGTGATGTTGATCATCCAGGTCAGCGGTGCCGACAGGTGGGCTTCGTAGCGTGAGGCGTTGTTCCAGATGCGCACGAAGGCTTCCTGCAGCACTTCCTCGGCCAGATCGGTGCGGCCCATGAAACGCAGGGCGACGCCGTGCAGGCGCGGGCCGACGCTGCGATAGAGCGTTTCGAAGGCGCGACGATCGCCCAGTGAACACTGGGCCAACAGCTGTCGCAGCTGATCGGTGTCGGCGATGGGAATGACGACTCTCCAGGCAAAGGTCGAGCGACGAGGGCAGGGCTCGGACTGTTCACAGGCTAGTTCAGCGACAGCGGTTGTGCCATTCATCACGAGGGTGTCCGGGATTTCACGTTTTATATACGCAGGCCGGATGAAAATGGATGCGCCGCGCCGGAACATGCCGGCGGATACCCGGTCAAACCGGCAGTTTCGCTGCCCGTGCAACGGGTGGTTTTCACAGCGCAAGAGGATGTCTGAATGAAGATTTCACGCGGTATTGCCATGGCTTCACTGATGACCCTTGCGGCCAGCCCGGTATTCGCCGGTTTCAGCCTGGACGACGTGACCAAGGCGGCTTCGAGCATGCAGGGCGGCAACGCTGCCACCGCCGCCGCGCCGACCTCGGAAACGGCCGGTCTGCTGCAAGCCGTCACCGGTCTGGGTGTGACGCCGCAGCAAGCGGTCGGTGGCACCAGCGCGATGCTGGGGCTGGCCAAGAACCAATTGAGCAGCACCGATTATTCGCAGTTGGCCAAAGAAGTGCCGGGCATCGACAAGCTGTCGGGTGGTAGCGGCAACCTGGCGGCGTTGAGCGGGTTGCTGGGTCAGTCCGGCAAATCCGCCGGTCTGGAAAATGCATTGGGTAACGTCAAGGACACCAATGACCTGAACAACGCGTTCGGTGCTTTGGGCATGGACAGCGGCATGGTCGGCCAGTTTGCGCCGGTGCTGCTCAAGTACTTGGGTGACCAAGGCGTTGGCGGTTCGTTGCTGACCAGCCTGGGCAGCATCTGGGGCGTCGGCGCCGGTAGCTGAGTCAGCGCCGCTCGTCGCGCAGTTCGGCGATGCGCTGATCCTTCTCGTTCCAGAGCTGGTTGACCCAGCTCTGGACGGTGTGGCGAAACGCCGGATCATTTTCGTAATCGCCCTGCCACAGCGCCGGGTCGAGTTCGCGGGTCTTGATGTCGATGATGACTCTCGGCACGTTGCCGCTGATCAAATCCCAGAATCCTGGAATCCGTGCCTGTGGATAAACCACCGTCACGTCGAGGATGGCATCCAGCTGTTCACCCATCGCCGCCAACACAAACGCCACACCGCCCGCCTTGGGTTTGAGCAAGTGGTTGAACGGTGATTGCTGTTCGGTGCTTTTCGCCGCCGTGTAGCGCGTGCCTTCCAGATAATTCACCACCGTCACCGGCTGGCGCTTGAACAGCTCGCAGGCCTGTTTGGTGATTTCCAGATCCTTGCCCGCCAGCTCCGGGTTCTTCGCCAGAAACGCCTTGGTGTAGCGCTTCATGAACGGGTAATCCAGCGCCCACCACGCCAGCCCCAGAAACGGCACCCAGATCAGCTCTTTCTTGAGGAAGAATTTGAAGAACGGTGTGCGCCGGTTGAGGGTCTGGATCAGCGCCGGAATGTCGACCCACGACTGGTGATTGCTGACCACCAGATACGAGGTGTCACCGCGCAGATTCTCGCCGCCGCGAATGTCCCATTGGGTGGGAATGCACAGGCGGAAAATCAGCTTGTCGATTTCAGCCCAGGTCTCGGCGATCCACATCACCGCCCCCGAGGCGTAATCGCGCCAGCGGCCCGGGGCGATCAGTTTGAGCAGGGCGAATACCAGCAACGGCCCGATCAGGATCAGGGTGTTGAGCAACAGCAGCAGGGTGACGAAACAGCCGGTGAGCAGGCGGCGCATAAGCAACTCTTTGCAAACGGATGGGCGCGTCATGATAAGCAGCTTCGCGCGGCAGGCCAAATCGGTGGTGACGAATGTTTCACTTTAGTCGCGTTAACCTGATCGTTCCCACGCTCTGCGTGGTAACGCCGCCCGGGACGCTCCGCGTCCCTGTGACGCAGAGCGTCACTGGATGCATGCCCACGCAGAGCGTGGGAACGATCAAGCGCGCAACGGTCTAAAATCCCGTTGCCCAACCTCTCAAGGAAGCCCCTTACGTGAAATCCCTCCTTGCACTGTTTGCCCTCGTCGCCCTGCCGGTCATGGCCGCCGAGCCGACCCTGTACGGGCGCTACGAATACATCGCGCTGCCGGAAATCGGCGGTGAAGTGCTCAAGGCCAAAATGGACACCGGCGCGCTGACCGCCTCGCTGTCGGCCAAAGACATCGAAACCTTCACTCGTGATGGCGACGATTGGGTGCGTTTCCGCCTCGGCACCAAAGACGCCAGCAACAAGGTCTACGAACACAAGGTGGCGCGCATCAGCAAGATCAAGAGCCGTTCGGATGAAGAGGACGAGGGCGAAAGCACCGAAGTCGCCAAACGCCCGGTGGTCGATCTGGAGCTGTGCCTGGGCAACGTCAAGCGTACCGTTGAGGTCAACCTGACCGACCGCAGCAACTTCAACTACCCGCTGCTGATCGGTGCCAAGGCCTTGCGCGAATTCGGCGCGGCAGTGAATCCGGCGCGGCGCTTCACCGCCGACAAGCCGGACTGCTGAGCCAAGTGGTCTCATTGACGTAACGCCAGGCTTGGGGCACCGTTCGCGCACTCAACCACGGGCTCGGACGCCATGCCTCATATCCTGATTGTCGAAGACGAAGCGGCGATTGCCGATACGCTGATTTTTGCCCTGCAAGGCGAGGGGTTCGGCACCACGTGGCTGAGCCTCGGCGCGGCGGCGCTGGAGCATCAGCGGCAGACCCCGGCCGATCTGATCATCCTCGACATCGGCCTGCCGGACATCAGCGGCTTCGAAACCTGCAAGCAACTGCGGCGTTTCAGCGAAGTGCCGGTGCTGTTCCTCAGCGCCCGCGATGCCGAGATCGATCGCGTGGTGGGACTTGAGATCGGCGCCGACGATTACGTGGTCAAGCCGTTCAGTCCGCGCGAGGTCGCGGCGCGGGTCAAAGCCATTCTCAAACGCATGGCACCGCGCCCGGCGATTGAAGCCACTTCGGCGCTATTTCGAATTGATCCGGAACGGATTCAAATCATTTATCGCGGTCAGACGTTGAGCCTGACCCGTCACGAATTCCGCCTGTTGCAATGCCTGCTCGAACAACCCGAGCGGGTGTTCAGCCGCGAGCAATTGCTCGATGCGCTGGGTGTAGCGGCCGACGCCGGTTACGAGCGCAGCATCGACAGCCATATCAAAAGCGTACGCGCCAAACTGCGTCTGGTGCGTGCCGACGCCGAGCCGATCCAGACCCATCGCGGCCTCGGTTACAGCTACAGCCCGGGGCACAGCTGATGTCGCTGGGGCTGCGGATCTTTCTGGTGTACGTGCTGTTTGTCGGCCTGACCGGCTATTTCGTGCTCAACACAGTGATGGAAGAAATCCGCCCCGGCGTGCGCCAATCCACCGAAGAAACCCTGGTCGATACCGCTAACTTGATGGCGGAAATCCTTCGCGACGATTTCAAGGCCGGCACCCTCAGCGAGAACCGCTGGCCCGAATTGCTGCGCGCCTATGGCGAGCGTCAGCCGCAAGCAACGATTTGGGGCTTGCCGAAAAATCAGGTCAACCACCGCATCTACGTCACCGACGCCAAAGGCATCGTCGTGCTCGATTCCAGTGGCGTCGCGGTCGGGCAGGATTACTCGCGCTGGAACGACGTCTACCTGACTCTGCGTGGCGAGTACGGCGCGCGTTCGACCCGCAGCGATCCGGATGACGCGAACTCATCGGTGATGCACGTCGGCGCGCCGATCCGCGATAACGGCAAGATCATCGGTGTGGTCACCGTGGCCAAGCCCAACAGCTCATTGCAGCCGTATGTCGATCGCACCGAACGGCGTTTGTTGTTTTACGGCGCGGGTTTGATTGGCCTCGGATTGTTGTTCGGCGCCTTGCTGTCGTGGTGGCTGAGCCGCGCGCTGCACCGACTGACCGGTTATGCCCAGGCAGTGAGCGAAGGCCGGCGGGTGGAAGTGCCGCATTACCGCGGCGGTGAACTGGAACAGCTCGCCACCGCCGTGGAGCAGATGCGCACACAGCTGGAAGGCAAGGCCTACGTCGAGCGCTATGTGCACACGCTGACCCATGAACTGAAAAGTCCGCTGGCGGCGATTCGTGGCGCGGCGGAGTTGCTGCAAGGCGACATGCCGCCGGTGCAGCGCCTGCGCTTTGTCGGCAACATCGACAGCGAAAGCGCGCGGATGCAGCAGTTGATCGAACGCTTGCTCAATCTGGCGCAGGTGGAACAGCGTCAGGGTCTTGAAGAACGGGTCGCCGTGCCGTTAACGATCTTGGTCGATGAGTTATTGCAAGGTCAGGCAGCGCGGATCGAAGGCAAGCAATTGCGGGTCGAGCAGGTGATTGCAGCGGATCTGCTGTTGATCGGCGAGCCGTTTCTGCTGCGTCAGGCGTTGGGTAATTTGCTGGAGAATGCGCTGGATTTCACCCCGGTTGAGGGGCTGCTGCGGTTCAGTGCCGAGCGGGTTGGCGAGCAGACCGAATTTCGATTGTTCAATGAAACGGCGCCGATTCCTGACTACGCCTTGCCGCGTTTGACCGAGCGTTTCTACTCGTTGCCGCGACCGGACAGTGGGCGCAAAAGCACCGGGTTGGGGCTTAACTTCGTTGAAGAAGTGGTCAAGTTGCATGGCGGGGCGCTGCGGATTCGCAATGTCGAAAGCGGGGTTGAAGTGACATTGCGCTTGCCTTGATACCGAGGCGCGGCCTTCGCGAGCAGGTGAAGTCTCCACACAATCTCTATATTCCCCCCACATTCCCCTCATACAACACCACCAGACTCTCGCCATCCAAACAGGGAGAGTCCCATGAACAAGAATCTGACCATCAAGCTCGGCGCCATCGCCGTGCTGATCCTGCTGTTGCTGATCCCGCTGCTGATGATCGACGGCGTCATCGACGACCGCCAACAGCTGCGCGACGGCGTGCTTGAAGACATCGCCCGCAGTTCCAGCTACAGCCAGCAACTGAGCGGGCCGGTGATGGTGGTGCCGTATCGCAAAGTGATTCACAACTGGAAAACCAACGACAAAACCAACCAGCGCTACGACGAGCCGAGCGAAGAGCGCGGTCGTCTGTATTTCCTGCCGGAGCGTTTCGAACTCGATGGTCAGGTGCAAACCGAACTGCGTGCGCGGGGTATTTATGAGGCGCGGTTATTCCACGCCGACAACCGCATCAATGGCCATTTCTCGCTCCCAGCGCAATTGGGCATCAAGGAAGATTTCACCGATTACCAGTTCGATGCACCGTTTCTCGCGGTGGGTATCAGCGACATTCGCGGCATCGAAAACGCGCTGAAGCTGGAACTCGACGGCCAGCGCCTGGACTTCGTTCCCGGCACGCAAGTCGGTTGGCTTGGCGAAGGCGTGCGAGTGACGCTGCCGCTGCTCGACACCAGTAAAACCACCGAGCTGAGCTTCGGTTTCGATTTGCGCCTGCAAGGCACCGGTTCGTTGCAAGTGCTGCCGGTGGGTAAAACCAGCAGTGTCAGCCTCAACGCCAACTGGCCGCACCCAAGTTTCATCGGCAATTTCCTGCCGGCCAAGCGTGAGATCAACGATCAGGGTTTCAGCGCCGATTGGCAGACCACGTTTTTCTCCACCAACCTGCAAGACGCCATGAGCCGTTGCGTCAGCGGCAATGATTGCGAGGCGTTCAACGGTCGCAGCTTTGGCGTGAGTTTCATCGACCCGGTGGATCAATACCTCAAGAGCGACCGGGCGATCAAATATGCGCTGCTGTTTATCGTTCTGACGTTTGCTGGTTTCTTCCTGTTCGAAGTGCTCAAGAGTCTGGCCGTGCACCCGGTGCAATACGCATTGGTGGGTGTGGCGCTGGCGTTCTTTTATCTGTTGTTGCTGTCGCTGTCGGAACACATCGGTTTCGCCTTGGCGTATCTGTTGTCGGCCAGTGCTTGTGTGTTGTTGATCGGGTTTTATGTCTGCCATGTGTTGCGCAGTGTGCGTCACGGTTTGAGCTTTTCGGCAGGGCTGGCGGCGTTGTATGGCCTGCTTTATGGCTTGCTGAGTGCCGAGGATTACGCGTTGCTGATGGGCTCGTTGTTGCTGTTCGGCCTGCTCGGTGTGTTCATGGTGCTGACGCGCAAACTGGACTGGTACGGCATTGGGCAGAAGCCGGGCAAACCGTTGGAGTTTGATGTGGGGGCGATGCAATGAGCCGGGTGGGATTGCGTGAAGATCAGCGAGAGGCGGAGGTTTTGGTGACGCTGATTTTTGCAGCGCTACCATCGGAACCGAGGTGGTTCATTCGCGAGCAAGCTCGCTCCCACATTGGATTTATGTCGTTGCATCCATGGCATGAACAACACAATACAACTGTGGGAGCGAGCTTGCTCGCGAAGAGGCCGGAACAAGCGCCGCCGATTTAAGGCTTGGGCATCGTGGCGATCATGGAAGGTCGCTGACTCACTTCAAAAAACCAGTGGGCCAATTGCGGGTTCGCCTCACGCCAGACCAGATCCGGGAAGCGCAAATCGAGATAACCCAGCGCACACGCCACGCTGATCGCCGCCACATCGAAATGGCTGGTCAGCTCGGCAATCGCCTCCTTTTCCAGTACAGCGAGGGCGCGGCGGATCTTGTCGCGCTGGGCTTCGAGCCATTCGTCCCAATGCTTTTCCGGGGCGCGCAGGACCAATTCATAACGCACCATCACCGACGCATCCATGATCCCGTCAGCCATCGAGGCCAGGGTCAGGCGGCGCCAGCGGGCCGCGCCTTCGCGGGGGATCAGCGGGTTGCCGACGTGCTGTTGATCGAGGTATTCGAGGATCACCCGGCTGTCATGGATGACATGGCCGTCGGCCAGACGCAGTGCGGGGATCTTGCCCAGTGGGTTGTCGATATTGAGCTCGGCACTCGGGCTGACCGGGCTGAGCACGCAATCTTGCAGCGCGACGCGATCCTGCTGGCCGGTTTCGTGCAGCAGCACCATCACTTTGCGCACGAACGGGGAGAGCGTGTTGTGGTACAGGGTCATGCTGGGGGCGGACATTGGCAAACCTCGGTGATCATCGAAGAGCAGGTGGTTAGCCTAGCCAGAACCGCTGTTGCTGGCGAGGAAATTCATGGCGCCCATCCGGCCGCCATCGCTGGCAAGCCAGCTCCCACAGGTTTTTGCAGTGAACACACATTTAGACCCAGCAGAGATCCTTGTGGGAGCTGGCTTGCCAGCGATGAGGCCTTCACCGACAACACAAAAACTACCTGCGCTGCAGCAATCCTCTTATGGCCAGAAATGCCGGAACACCCAACCCCACCCAACTCAGCGCATCCCAGATCCCATCCCCCAACAACGCCGCAAACAACCCCGCCGCACTGAGCAACGCAATCACGATCGGTGTGCTGAACACCTTCCAGAAATTCGACTGACGCGGCTTCATGCAGAGGCCTCCGCCGTTTCCAGCACAGGCTTGGCCGCTTTGCGCCGCACCAGCCACAGGTACACGCCACTGCCGAGCACAATGATCGTCAGCACATCGAGTGTGGCCCAGAGAATCTTCATCGGCATGCCGCCATAATCACCAAAGTGCAGCGGCTGCGACATGCCCATGGCGTCCATGTACCACGGCCGTTCGGCCACCGCAGTGACCTGCAGCGTGGTGGCATCGATCAGCACCGGCGTCAGCAAGTGCGAGGTCAAATGCGTGCCGCCCTTCATGAACACCGAGTAGTGGTGCTCGCTGGAAAAGCGTGTGCCGGGGAAGGCAATGAAATCCGGCTTCATGCCCGGTGCCACTTCAGCGGCGATGTCGAGCAAGCGAGTGGCCGGCGCCAGATGCGTCAGCGGCGGGGCGTCGCGGTAAGGCTCGATCAACGCAGTCAGCGCATCGTTGCGCCAAGCCGCGATCAACAAGTCGGCGCAGGCGCTGATCACACCGGTTACGCCGACCACCAGTGCCCAGGTCAGGGTGACTACGCCGATCAGGTTGTGCAGGTCGAGCCAGCGCAGCCGGGTCGACTTGTCCTGGCGTACGGTGCCGAACTTCAAACGGCGCATGAACGGCAGATACAGCACCGTCCCCGAAACAATCGCCACGACAAACAGCAGCCCCATGAACGCCAGCAGTAATTTGCCCGGCAGCCCGGCGAACATATCGACGTGCAGGCGCAGGATGAACAGCATCAAGCCACCGTTGGCCGACGGGGTTTCCAGCGCTTCACCGGTGCGCGCATCGAGCATGAAGGTGTGTGATGAGTTGGGTTCGGTGCCGGCGGTTTTCGCCATGATCGTCAGCACGGCATTCGGCTCATCGTCATCGAAACCGAAGTACTGCACGACTTCATCGGGGCGATGTTTTTCGGCGGCCTCGACCAGTTGCGCCAGATTCAGCCGCGGCGTGTCTGCCGGCATCTCGCGCACTTCGGGTGCATCGCCGAGCAGATGTTCGATCTCGTGATGGAAGATCAACGGCAAACCGGTCAGTGCCAGCAGCAGCAAAAACACGGTGCAAACCAGGCTGGTCCAGGTGTGGACGAACGACCAGCGACGAATTGTTTTACTTTTCATTTCATGACCTTCAAAAACACCAAAGCCGTCCACGAAGGACGGCCTGGTCACAGGGCCTGTTTCAGCTCAGTTGCTTACCACTTGTAAGTGGCGCTGGCGACGACGCTGCGCTGGTCGCCGTAGTAGCAGTAGAAGCTGTCGCAGGTGGAAATGTAGTCCTTGTCGAACAGGTTGGTCGCATTGAGTGCCAGCGACGCGCCTTTGAGGCTGTTGTCCAGACGACCGAGATCGTAATGCACGCTCGCGTCGAACACGGTGTAGGCATCCGCCTTGCCCAGCCAGGTGTTGGCCTTGTCGCCGTAGGTGTTGCCGGTGTAACGCACGCCACCGCCAATGCCGAAGCCGTCGAGCACGCCGGCGTGCCAGGTGTAATCGGTCCACAACGACGCTTGCTGGTTCGGCATCAGTTGCAGGCGATTGCCCTTGTCGACGCCATTTTGCACTTCGGATTTGGCCAGGGTGTAGGCAGCGATGACTTTCAGGTTGTCGGTGACGTCGGAAACCGCTTCCAGCTCCAGGCCTTTGACTTTCACTTCGCCAGTCTGGCTGGTGATCGAGACGTTGTTGACGAAGGTGTTGACCGAGACGTTCTTCTGGGTGAGGTCATACACGGCGGCAGTCAGCAGGGTTTTGCTGCCCGGAGGCTGGTACTTGATGCCCAGTTCCCACTGTTTGCCTTCGGTTGGTTTGAGCGAACCGGTCGAGGTGGCGTCGGCGCCCGTGGTCGGCTGGAAGGATTCGGCGTACGACAGGTACGGCACGAAACCGTTGTCGAACACGTAGCTGAGCGCTGCGTTGCCGCTGAAGGCTTTGTCACGCTGAGTGTTGGTGGCATCGCCCTTGTTGATGAATTTTGTGCTGGTGTGCACCCAGTCTTCACGGCCGCCGAGGGTCAGGCGCCACTGGTCGAGGGCCATCTGGTCCTGGATGTACAGGCCGGTCTGGTAGGTCTTCTGGTTGTAGTCGTAAAACGCCGTCGAGCGCGCCGGGCGCACGATCGGCTGACCGTAGATCGGCGTGATGACGTTGGTTGGCAGGCCATCACCGAAGATCGAGGTGTAGTTGGTGTTGCTGCGCTGGTGATCAAGGCCCAGCAGCAGGGTGTGGCGGATGTCACCGGTGGCGAAGTCGGCCTGGAAGTTGTTGTCCACGGCGAACTGGCTGATGTCTTCGTCGACGCTGGTGCTGGTGCGGTTTACGTTGCCCTGATCGTCAACTTGCGCAAACGGATAGGAACCCGGCGTCAGCGACTGGAACGACAGATCCGACTTGGTGTAACGCAGGTTCTGCTTGAACTGCCAGACATCGTTCAGACGATGTTCGAAGGCATAGCCCAGCGCGTAGTAGGTGCGGTCGTAATATTCCCAGTCCGGATCACCCAGATTCTTGTGATGGGAGATATCGCCGAACGGCGACTTGATCTTGGTGCCCTGCACCGGCAGGAACTGGCTGGTGATGCCGGTATCGTCGCGGGTGAACTGGCTCAGCAGGGTGAACTTGGTGTCGTCGTCGATGTTCCAGGTCAGGCTCGGCGCGATGTTGTAGCGCTTGTTGTCGACGTGATCGACCTGCGTGCCGCTGTCGCGCACCACACCGCTGAGGCCATAGAGAAACTGGCCGGCGTCATCGATCTTGCCGGTGCTGGCGAAGTTGATCTGACGGTGGTTGTCGCTGCCGTACTGCAGTTGGATTTCGCTGCTGGCCTCGGCGCTTGGGCGACGGCTGACCATGTCGAGCAGGCCGCCCGGTGGGGTCTGGCCGTAAACCGAAGAGGCCGGGCCGCGCAGCAGGGCGAGGCGGTCGAGGTTCCAGGTTTCCTGTTTCGGGTTGGCGTACACGCCTTTGGGCAGTGGCAGGCCATCGAGGAACTGGGTCGGCTCGAAACCGCGCACACGCAGCCAGTCGGCGCGGGTGTCGCTGCCGTAGCTGCTGGCGGTGATGCCAGGCATGTAGCGCACGGCGTCATCGAGGCTGTGCACGCTGCGGTCGTCCATTTGCTGGCGAGTGGCGACGGAGATTGAACGCGGTGCTTCGACCAGTGCGGTGTCGGTCTTGGTGCCGGCGGCGGTGCGGGTGGCGGTGTAGCCTTCGACCGGGCCCCAGGCGCTTTCGAGGTTTTCTACGCCGATGACGGAAGTTTCCGGCAGGGCCAACGTCCCTTCAGGCACGGCGACCAGGCTGTAGGTGCCGCTGCTGCTTTGTTCCAGTTGCAGACCGGTGCCGCGCAGGGCCGCGCGCAGAGCGCCGGCCGCATCGTATTGGCCGCTGACTGGCGCCGACGTTTTGCCTGCCGCCAGCGACGGGTTCAACGACAGCGCGAGGCCGCCCTGGCTGGCGATCTGGTTCAGCGTGGTCGCCAATGGCGCCGCCGGCAGGTTGTAGGCGCGCACGCTGGACGCTTGTTCAGCGGCGAGCAACGGACTGCTGATCAGCGGCGCGCTGAGTGCGATGGCGACGGCCAGCAGACTGGGGCGCAACAAGGTGTCTAGCGAACGGGACATACGGCGGCTCCTGAATGGAAATATTTCTCAATTGCCTGTGTGCCGGATGAAAATCAAAAAGTGATAGGGCGGGATGAAAATAATTTCGATTAGCTGGAAAACAGCCACATTTCTGCGGGCTTGATCGTTCCCACGCTCCGCGTGGGAACGATCAGGTCAAGGGGAGGAGGGCTCAGCCTTCGCCACGGTCACCCAATACGGCGTATGCCGCTCGATCTGCACCGGCAGGGTCGGCAGCAGGGCGCTCAAGGCTTTATCGGTGTCATGCAGGGGGAAGCTGCCGGTAATGCGCAGGTCCGCCACTTCTGGCGCCACGCCCAGGTACCCGCGCCGATAACGTCCCAGCTCATGCACCAGATCGCCGAGTCGTGCGTTATCGACCACCAGCATGCCGCGGGTCCAGGCATCGGCGCCGGGATTGAGCGCGACAATTGAATCGAGCCCGTCGCTGCGCATGAACACCTGTTGGCCTTCATGGAGAATCTGTTCTTCGGGATTCGTTTGCGCATGGGCGGCCACGGCCGACTGCAACACACTCAGACGTGTGCCTTCGTCTTCACGCTTGACCAAAAACCGCGTACCCAACGCGCGCATGCTGCCTTCGCGGGTTTCGACAATAAATGGCCGCGCATCGCCATGACCGGTCTCGACGAGAATTTCGCCTTCCTGCAAGACGATCAGCCGGCGCGTCTCATCGAAACGCACATCCACCGCACTGTGAGTGTTGAGATTCAACACGGTGCCGTCGGACAGGCGCACGGTGCGTTGCTCACCCGTGGCGGTGCGTTGATCGGCGAGCCAGTAATCCAGCGGTAGATAACGCTCACTGGCAAACAGCCCCACACCGACCAGCACGACAACGCTGGCCAGCCCACTGCCGAGCTTGCGCACCCGTCGGCGAATGCCTTCGCGCGATTGCAGCAAGGCACTGCGGGCCGGGCCCTTGGCCACGCTGAAACGCTGATCAAGCATGCCCAACTGGCGCCAGGCACGGGCGTGTTCTTCATTGGCCGCGTGCCATTTGGCGAACTCTTCGCGCTCCAGCGGACTGCTCGAATCGAGGGTCAACTGCCAGGCAATCGCCGCATCCAGCACGTGCGCCGGTACGGGGCTGGAACTGGCCGGGCTCACGTTGGCTCACCGTACAGGGCGATGTAGCACTGACGAATGCCTTGCGCGAGGTACTGACGCACACGCGGCACCGAGACGCCGAGCTTGTCGGCGATCTCGGCATGGCTGAGACCGTCGAGGCGGTTATAAAGGAAAGCGGCGCGGGCCTTGGTCGACAGTTTGCCCAGCAAGCGGTCGATGGCTTTGAGGTCTTCGAGGATCATTTGCTGTTCTTCCACCGAAGGTTGTTCGCCCTCGGGGATCAGCATCAACTCGGTGAGGTAGGCCTGCTCCAGCGCCGCGCGACGGAAGTAGTCGAACAACAGGCCTTTGGCGATCGCCACCAGAAAGGCCCGCGGCTCGCGCGGTGTCAGCAGTTCGTCGCGACCGAGCAGGCGCACAAACGTGTCCTGGCTGAGGTCTTCGGCACGTTGCGGGCAGGCCACATTGCGCCGCAGCCACGCCAGCAGCCAACCGCGATGGTCGCGATACATCGCACCGACGAGCTCACTGTGAGGGCTTGGGACTGACGACACCGGACATCACCGATTGGGAAATGTTAACTAACGCGAATTGTTCGCGATTGTGGCAGAGGTGGGAATGGTTAGCAATTGGCCACTGGTCAGGTGGGCCGTTGAAGAGCTGCCCTCACCCTAACCCTCTCCCGGAGGGAGAGGGGACCGATTGGGGGATATTCAGGAGATACACCGACCTGAGCGATCTTTAGTGAATCCATAATCGACTCGTTTTTTCAGGTCGATGCAAGTCTTCAGGCGACGCGGTCGGCTCCCTCTCCCTCGGGGAGAGGGCTGGGGTGAGGGGCTTTTGATTTAAAACGAAGGCGCCTGCTGCCTACGCTTCCACTGACTCAACCGCTGCTGCAAGTTCAACGGACTATGAATCTGCTGCCCCCGCGCCCGGCTGAACAGAATCAACGCCAACTCCGCCGTCGCCAGCGCATCGGCGCTCGCGTTATGCCGCTCGAACACCTCAAGCTTGAACCAGTCGATCCACTCATCCAGCCCGGCCTCGCGGATGTTCGCCTGCGGGCAAACCAGCGGGGCGATGTCCGCGACATCGAGAAACACTTGCTGCAGCTTGTGCCCCAGATGTTCCTTCAATGCGCGCCCGAGCATGTGCTGATCAAACGGCGCATGAAACGCCAGCACCGGGCAGTCACCGACAAATTCCAGCAACTCCAGCAATGCCTCGGCCGGATCGCTGCCAGCGGCAATCGCATTCGGCCCCAAGCCATGAATCAGCACGCTGGGACTGAGCTTCAGCTCGCGACATTGCAGCGTGCGTTCGAACTGTTGGCTGAAGTCGATGGCGCCGTCTTCGATCACCACCGCGCCAATCGACAGCACGCGATCCTTGTTCAGGTTGAGCCCGGTGGTTTCCAGATCCAGCACCACCCAGCGCTGCTCGCGCAGGCTGCATTCGCTCAGCTCACTGACGGCTGCCAGCTTCGCCAGACGCTGCTGCAGATCCATCGATAAAACCGGGCTCGCCGGGCGCAGCCACGAAAACAGACTCATAGCTGATACCGCAGCGTCAGGCTGTTTTGCAGGCGTTGCGCCTGGCGCAGGGATTCGCGCAGGATGCGCCGGTCCAGATGGTTGAGGCTGTCGGGGTCGACGCGGTTGGAGTAGGGCAGATTCTCCCGGGTCTGCAGTTGATGTTGTTGCATGCGCGTCTGTTGAATGAAGTGATAAGCCTCTTCATACGCCGCGCCGTCCAGCGGCTCGATGATTTGTTTATCGACGAGCTGACGAAAGCGCTCAAGGGTGTTGTTGGTGTCGATACCGTTGGCCAGCGCCAGCAAGCGCGCGCCGTCCACGAACGGTGTCAGCCCCTGGACTTTCAAATCCAGCGTGGCTTTCTCGCCATTCTTGCGTGCCAGCACAAACTCACGGAAACGCCCCACCGGCGGACGATTGCGCAGGGCGTTCTCGGCCATCATGCGCTGGAACAAACGGTTGTCGGCGACTTGATCGAGAATGCCCCGGCGCAATTGCTCGCAGCCTTTTTCATCGCCCCAGACCACCCGCAAGTCGAAATAGATGCTCGAGCCGAGCAGATTCTCCGGCGTCGCCTCACGGATAAATGCCGCGAAGCGTCGTGCCCATTCTGCTCGTGACAAACACAACTCGGGGTTGCCGGCCATGATGTTGCCCTTGCACAGGGTGAAGCCGCATTGCGCCAGGCTCTGGTTGATCTGCTGGGCAATTGGCAGCAGCTTGCCGCGAATCTCCGCCGCATGCGCGGCATCGCGGGCGTCAAACAAAATGCCGTTGTCCTGATCGGTGTGCAGCGTCTGCTCGCGGCGGCCTTCGCTGCCGAAACACAGCCAGCTGAATGGCACGCCGGGATCGCCTTTTTCGGCGAGAGTCAGTTCGATCACCCGGCACACGGTGTGGTCGTTGAGCAGAGTAATGATGTGGGTGATCTGCGTCGAAGACGCGCCGTGAGCGAGCATGCGTTCGACCAGTTGGCCGATCTCGCCGCGCAGGCTCACCAGTTGTTCGACACGCTGAGCGCTGCGAATCGTCCGCGCCAGATGCACCAGATCGACCCGTTGCAGGGAAAACAAATCGCGCTCGGAGACCACGCCGCACAGGCGCTGATCCTTGACCAGACAGACGTGAGCGATGTGCCGTTCGGTCATCGCAATCGCCGCATCGAACGCGCTGTGATCCGGGGAAAGGTAAAAGGGCGCGCGCGTCATGTGGCGCTCGATGGCCTCACTGAAATCCGCCACGCCTTCAGCCACCACATGGCGCAAGTCACGCAGGGTGAAAATCCCCAGCGGCGCCTTGAATTCGTCCACCGCGACGATGCTGCCGACCTGTTGTTCGTGCATCAGCTTCACCGCTTCACGCAGCGGCGTCTCGGCACCGCAAGTCACCGGGTGCCGCATCGCCAGTTCGCCAAGCCGCGTGTTCAGCGAATATTGCGTGCCCAGGGTTTCCACGGCTTTCTGCTGCACTTGCTGGTTGATCTGGTCGAGCAGGCTGCTGACCCCGCGCAGGGCGAAGTCGCGGAAGGTATTGGAAAGGGCGAACAGTTTGATGAACGCCAGTTTGTTCAGTTGCAGGCAGAAGGTGTCTTCGCCGGCCAGATGTTCGGTGCGGGTCGCCCGTTCGCCCAGCAATGCTGCCAGCGGAAAGCATTCGCCGGTGGTGATCTCGAAGGTGGTTTCAGTGCCGGGTTTGGTGATGTGCTGTCGCTCGCCGATCACCCGACCTTGCTTGACGATGTAGAAGTGTTCGACCGGGCCGTCGGCGGGTTTGATGATGCTCTCGCCCTGACCGTAGAAACGCAGCTGGCATTGCTCCACCAGATAAGCCAGGTGGGCGTGTTCCATCTGATTGAAGGGCGGGAAGCGCTGGAGGAATTGCAGGGTGCCCTGAATGTTCTGCAATACCGCGGTTTTCCCTGCCTGGGTGAAGGCGTCCGCTTTACTCATAACCATTACCGCAGTCTTTTTCGAATTGTTGTTGTCGGATCGTTGCGGCCATGGTCGACCCCTACGGACAGGGTGCCCATTGGACGTAAGTCTAGGTTTTGCCACCATTGGCGCAGTTTCGGAGATGCCCTACGCAAACAGTCGGAAATTCCTTGGCCTACCCCCTTGGAAAAAAATCCGACGAAGTGCACATTGAAGCTCTGCCCAGCGATGTCTGACCACTTGCCAAGGGACTGTTTTGAATACTTAGAGAACGCCATGTCCGACCACGATATTTTGAGCGATGCCGAGCGAGAAGCGCTCAGTGCAGTCATGCTCGAACCTGATCTTCCACCTCAGCGTGTATTGATCGTTGATGACGACAAGGACGCCCGGGAGCTGTTGTCGGAGATTCTCGCGTTGGATGGCATTCGTTGCTTGACGGCAGCCAGTGGTGAGACGGCGCTGAAGATGCTGGAGGAGAAACCCTCGATCGGCCTGGTCATTACCGATCTGCGCATGGGCCATGTCGGTGGGCTTGAGTTGATTCGGCAGGTACGCGAATCGGAGCGGGCGGCGATGCCGATCATCATTGTCTCGGGCGATGCCGATGTGAAGGATGCGATTGCGGCGATGCATTTGAGCGTGGTGGATTTTCTGCTCAAGCCGATTGATACGGGCAAGTTGTTGGCGTTGGTGAAGCATGAATTGGGTATCGAGCCTTAGAAGCCCCTCACCCTAGCCCTCTCCCGGGGGGAGAGGGGACTGACCGCGGTGGCTGTTCGAGGTACACCGACTTGAAACTCCTCAGTCGAACTCCGGTTTTGAAAAGCACCAATATCGGCCCCTCAACCCTTGGCAATTCCTGAGCCGAGCTCAGATTTTGAAAAGCATACAGATCTGCCCCCTTACCCCTCTACCCTTGGCAATTCCTGAGCCGAGCTCAGATTTTGAAAAGCATATAAATCGGCTCCCTTTCCCCCTCGCCCCCGTGGGGAGAGGGCTGGGGTGAGGGGATCGATCTCAAGCCCACCACAAATATCAGCCCAAACCGCAAACAAAAAAAAAGCCCTGATCTTTCGATCAGGGCTTTTTCATGTCCAGCATTCAGCGCAGGTTACAGGCCATTGGCAGCCTTGAACTCGCGACGACGACGGTGCAGCACCGGTTCGGTGTAGCCGTTCGGCTGTTTGGTGCCTTCGATCACCAGTTCGACCGCCGCCTGGAAGGCGATGTTGCTGTCGAAGTCCGGTGCCAGCGGGCGGTACAGCGGGTCGTTGGCGTTCTGACGGTCAACCACCGGCGCCATGCGCTTGAGGCTTTCCATCACTTGCGCTTCGGTGACCACACCGTGGCGCAGCCAGTTGGCGATGTGCTGGCTGGAAATACGCAGCGTGGCACGGTCTTCCATCAGGCCGACGTCATTGATGTCCGGCACTTTCGAACAGCCGACACCCTGGTCGATCCAGCGCACTACATAACCAAGAATGCCCTGGGAATTGTTGTCCAGTTCGTTCTTGATCTGCTCTGGCGTCCAGTTCGGATTCACCGCCAACGGGATGGTCAGGATGTCGTCGACGGACGCGCGAGCACGTTTGGCCAGTTCGGCCTGACGGGCGAACACGTCAACCTTGTGGTAGTGCAGCGCGTGCAGTGCAGCGGCGGTCGGCGACGGCACCCAAGCGGTGTTGGCGCCAGCCAGAGGGTGAGCGATTTTCTGCTCGAGCATCGCCGCCATCAGATCCGGCATTGCCCACATGCCTTTACCGATTTGCGCGCGACCTTGCAGGCCGGTGCTCAGACCGATATCGACGTTCCAGTTTTCGTAGGCGCCGATCCACTTCTCAGCCTTCATGTCAGCCTTGCGCACAACCGGGCCGGCTTCCATGGAGGTGTGGATTTCGTCGCCGGTGCGGTCGAGGAAACCGGTGTTGATGAACACCACGCGCTCACTGGCAGCCTTGATGCAGGCCTTGAGGTTGATCGTGGTGCGGCGCTCCTCGTCCATGATCCCGACTTTCAGCGTGTTGCGCGTAAGGCCCAGGACGTCTTCGATGCGGCCGAACAGCTCGTTGGTGAACGCTGCTTCTTCCGGGCCGTGCATCTTCGGTTTAACGATGTACACGGAACCGGTGCGGGTGTTGCGACGCGAGGTGTTGCCATTGAGGTTGTGCATCGCCGCCAGGCAAGTGACCAGACCGTCGAGGATGCCTTCCGGCACTTCATTGCCGTTCTTGTCGAGGATCGCGTCGATGGTCATCAGGTGACCAACGTTACGCACGAACAACAGCGAACGGCCGTGCAGGGTCACCTCACCGCCATTCGGCGCGGCGTAGGTGCGATCCGGGTTCATGGTGCGGGTGAAAGTCTGGCCGCCCTTGGACACGGATTCCGCCAGGTCGCCCTTCATCAGGCCGAGCCAGTTGCGGTAGATCACCACTTTGTCGTCAGCATCGACGGCCGCCACGGAGTCTTCGCAGTCCATGATGGTGGTCAGTGCCGCTTCCATCAGGATGTCTTTGACGCCGGCAGCGTCGGTCTGGCCAACCGGGGTGCTGGCGTCGACCTGGATTTCGAAGTGCAGACCGTTGTGTTTCAGCAGGATCGCGATTGGCGCGTTGGCGTCACCCTGGAAACCGATCAGTTGAGCGTCATCGCGCAGGCCAGTGTTGCTGCCGCCCTTGAGGGTGACCAGCAGTTTGCCGTCAGCGATTTTGTAGCCGGTCGAGTCGACGTGGGAGCCAGCGGCCAATGGCGCGGCTTCGTCGAGAAAGGCTCGGGCGAAGGCGATGACTTTGTCGCCACGCACCTTGTTGTAGCCTTTGCCTTTTTCCGCGCCACCTTCTTCGCTGATCGCGTCGGTGCCGTAGAGGGCGTCATACAGCGAACCCCAGCGGGCGTTCGAGGCATTGAGAGCGAAGCGGGCGTTCATCACCGGCACAACGAGTTGCGGACCGGCGGTGCGGGCGATTTCATCATCGACATTTTGCGTCGTTGCCTGGAAATCAGCCGCTTCTGGCAGCAGATAACCGATTTCTTGCAGGAAGGCTTTATAGGCCACGGCGTCGTGCGCCTGACCGTTGCGTTCCTGATGCCAGGCGTCAATGCGTGCCTGGAAGTCATCGCGTTTGGCGAGTAGGGCTTTGTTCTTCGGCGCCAGGTCATGAATGACCTTGTCGGCACCTTCCCAGAATTTGTCGGCGGTGAGGCCGGTACCGGGAATGGCTTCGTTGTTCACGAAGTCGAACAGGACTTTGGCGACCTGCAGGCCACCGACTTGAACGTGTTCAGTCATTGCTTGCCTCACTCTGCTCAGCTATTTCGCTTTTCAGCTCTTCAATTTGACAATGAAGCCTCTGGCCATTTAAACCACAAACCTGCCGACCAGTACATGCCATTGCTGGCGGCTGGGCTGGGACCAATCAACGGCTTGGGGCCTTGCTGACGGGGCTTTCAGGGTTGCGAACATGCCTTGGGCAGACATCGATCCGGCGTTATGTAGTGCGCGCTGCGGCATACTACATGATGAGTTGCGCTTGTGAAAATCAGACTAATTACGTCGTTCTGCGACCTCATGTCGCATTGCGGTCACATCGCGGAACGGGATGTTCTCAAAAAACCATTGGATTGTTCCAGCTAAATATCAAAAGTTGTACACATAAATACTATGGCCCTCCCGATTAGCTGCTATGGGGCTGCTCCCTCGCCACGGTGCATCATCAAACTATGTGGGGTCGGGCTGAATCAACATGCTTGCCTATACTTGCCCTTCTATAACAAAAGTCATGACAAGAGGGCTGCGCCATGGACCATCTCGTACTCACCGTTTTTGCCCCGGACAAACCCGGGCAGGTCGAGCGCATCGCCCAATGCATCGCCGAACACGGTGGTAACTGGCTGGAAAGCCGCATGTCGCGGATGGCCGGGCAGTTTGCCGGGATTCTGCGGGTGGGCGTGCCGGCGGAGGCTTACGACGAATTAGTCGATGCCTTACAAGCACTGTCGACACATGGCATTCGCGTGCTGATTGCCGAAAGCGGGATCGAGCAGTCCTGCACCTGGAAACCGATCGCCATGGACCTGGTGGGCAATGACCGCCCGGGGATTGTGCGCGATATCACCCGGTTGTTGAGCGAGCAGGGCGTCAACCTCGAACGGCTGGTGACCGAAGTGCGTCCGGCGCCGATGAGCAGTGAGCCGCTGTTCCACGCCGAGGCGATTCTCGCGGTGCCGTTGACCTTGTCGCTCGATGTCCTGCAGTCGCGCCTGGAAACCCTGGCCGATGATTTGATGGTGGAGTTGGTGTTACGCACAGACGTTTAACCGCTGCTGCGGTTATCCAGTTTTAACGTGCACCTGCCTGTGGATAACCTGTAGAGACCGGGCGCAGCGTCAAGCCGGCCGGGGCTTGCAGGGAACTGATCAAAAAACCGCCAACATTCAGTGACTTGCACACAAACGGCGGGGATCACGTTGTGGATAACCTTGGGAAGGAACGTTGCAGGCCACGAGAACCGTGGCCTGCGAAGGTTTGTGCGTTTTTTGATCAGCTGCGCCGACGCAAACTGATCACCGCATCGACGCTATAAACGGCCAGACCGGCCCAGATGAAGATAAACGCCACCAGTGTGCTGGACGATAGATGCTCACCGAACAGCAACACCGCTTGCAACAGCACGAGGGTCGGCGCCAGGTATTGCAGGAAACCGATCGTGGTGTAGGGCAAGTGTCGCGTGGCGGCGTTAAAGCACACCAACGGTACCAAAGTCACCGGTCCGGCGGCCACCAGCCACCACGCTTGCGAGGTGGTCCAGAACTCCGGCTGAGCGCTTGTCGCAGTCTGATTGAACAGCAACCAGGCAATGGCGATCGGCACCAGCATCCAGGTTTCCACCACCAGCCCCGGCAATGCTTTCACCGGTGCTTGTTTGCGGATCAAACCGTAGAAGCCAAAGGTCAACGCGAGCACCAGCGATACCCACGGCAGACTGCCGACTTGCCAGACCTGCTGCGCCACACCGACGGCGGCCAACCCCACTGCGACCCACTGCATGCGCCGCAAGCGCTCGCCGAGAATCAACATCCCCAAGAGCACGTTTACCAGCGGGTTGATGTAGTAACCGAGACTGGCCTCAAGCATGCGTCCGTTGTTCACCGACCATACATAGGTCAACCAGTTGGCCGCGATCAACGTCCCGCTCAACGCCAGAATCGCCAGACGTTTAGGATTATCGAGCAGTTCGCGCAACCAGCCCGGGTGTTTCCACACCATTAGCAGCAGCGCACCAAACAGCGCTGACCACAGCACCCGGTGGATGATGATCTCGACGGCAGGCACTTCGGCGATGGCTTTGAAGTAGATCGGGAACAGGCCCCAGATGATGTAGGCACTCAGGCCCAGAATGTACCCGCGACGCGGGTTGGCGGCTTGCATGCAGAATCCTTGCTCAGGCAGCTGACAAAGGGGGATTGTAAGGAGATTTGTCTACGAATGCCGTAGCTGATTGGTCAGAAATGTGTGAACACACAACCCATGTGGGAGCGAATACGGACTGACATTCAACATTATGCTGACTGAAATGACGCCTTCGCGAGCAAGCTCGCTCCCACAGGATTCAGCTGTGAATCAGAAGAGTTTCAGCGGTTCTTCGTTGAGCGCCGACAGTTGCTCACGCAAGGCCAACACCTGATCACCCCAATAACGCTCGGTGCCGAACCATGGAAAGCTGTGCGGGAACGCCGGGTCGTCCCAACGCCGTGCCAGCCAGGCGCTGTAATGCATCAGGCGCAAGGCGCGCAGCGGTTCGATCAGCGCCAGTTCACGCGGATCGAAATCGTGGAACTCGTTGTAGCCATCCATCAATTCCGATAACTGCCCGAGGCATTCCTGACGGTCGCCGGCGAGCATCATCCAGATGTCCTGCACCGCCGGGCCCATGCGGCAATCGTCGAGATCGACGATGTGGAACATCTCGTCGCGGCACATCATGTTGCCGGGGTGGCAGTCGCCGTGCATGCGGATGTTCTGGTGCGGCGTGTTGGCATAGGCATCTTCCACGCGCTTGAGCAGGTCACGGGCGACGGACTCATAGGCCGGCAGCAGGCTTTTCGGAATGAAGTTGCCTTCGAGCAAGGTGTTCAGCGAGGCGTGGCCGAAGTTCTGCACCGCGAGCGCTTCGCGATGTTCGAACGGCTTGGTCGCGCCGACCGCATGAATGCGCCCGAGCAACTGGCCGAGGCGATACAGCTGGTCGAGATTGCCCGGCTCCGGCGCACGACCGCCGCGACGGGGGAACAGGGTGAAGCGGAAACCGGCATGTTCGTGCAGGGTTTCGCCGTTGTGGATCAACGGCGCCACGACAGGGATCTCGACGTCAGCCAGTTCGAAGGTGAATTTGTGTTCTTCGAGAATGGCTTCATTGGTCCAGCGCTGCGGACGATAGAACTTGGCGATCAGCGGTTCGGAGTCTTCGATGCCGACCTGATAGACGCGGTTCTCGTAGCTGTTGAGCGCCAGAATGCGCGCATCACTGAGGAAGCCGATGCTTTCAACGGCATCGAGGACGAGGTCGGGGGTGAGGGTTTCAAACGGGTGGGCCATGCTGACTCCTGCGCGCAGCAGGCTGCCGCGTCCGGCCCAGCATGGTAGCGCAGATGGCAGGCCATTAGGGGGTTGGTGTCTGCGCTGACGCTATCGCTGGCAAGCCAGCTCCCACATTAGAAATGCGTGTCCCTGTGGGAGCTGGCTTGCCAGCGATGAGGCCATATCAGGCGCCGACGATCCCGCCGTCCTCCCGAGTAATCGCCATCACCGACGACCGCGGCTTGCCATTCGGCAAATGCTCAGGGAAGGTCGACCCGCCGTTCTCCCCCGGATGCTGAATCCCGACAAACAGGGTTTTCTGATCCGGCGAGAAGCTGATCCCCGTTACTTCGCAACCAATCGGCCCAACCATGAAGCGGCGAATCTCACCGGTCTTGGGATCGGCGCAGAGCATCTGGTTGTTGCCCATCCCGGCAAAGTCGCCGGCATTGCTCGAGTCGCCGTCGGTGAGAATCCACAAGCGCCCGGCCTTGTCGAAACCCAAACCGTCCGGGCTGTTGAACATGTTTTGCGGGGTGATGTTCTTCGAGCCGCCCTTCGGCGTCCCGGCGTGTACGCCCGGGTTGCCAGCGACCACAAACAGATCCCAGGCAAACGTCTTCGAAGCGTGATCATCGCGGTCGGTGCGCCAGCGCAGGATCTGCCCGTAGACGTTCTTCTCGCGCGGATTCGGCCCGCCGACGGGTTGGCCATCTTCGCCACGCTTGGCGTTGTTGGTCAGCGTGCAATAAACCTGGCCGTCCTTGGGGCTGACGACGATCCATTCCGGGCGGTCCATGCGCGTCGCACCAACAACACTGGCGGCGAGGCGAGCGTGGATCAGCACTTCGGCCTGGTCGGCGAAACCGCTGCTGGCGTCGATGCCGTTTTTGCCGTGGGTCAGTTCGATCCACTGGCCCTGGCCTTTCGGGTGATCGGGGTTGCTGTCGCCATTATCGAACTTGGCCACGTACAAGGTGCCGTGATCGAGGATGTCGCGGTTGGCCTTGGCGTTGCGATGGTTGATGCGGTCACGGCTGACGAATTTGTAGATGAATTCGCCTCGCTCGTCGTCGCCCATGTACACCACGGCGCGACCGTCATCGGTCTCGGCCAGTGCGGCGTTTTCATGTTTGAAGCGGCCGAGCGCGGTGCGCTTGACCGGGGTCGATTGCGGATCGAACGGATCGATCTCGACCACCCAGCCATGACGGTTGAGTTCGTTGGGGTTCTTCGCCATGTCGAAGCGCGGGTCGTACGGGTGCCAGTTGATCTCGCGGCTGGCAACCGACACGCCGTAGCGCTTCTGCGCCGGGTCGAACTGCTGCTGGGCGTTGCTGCTGCCGAAGCAGTCGGTGAAGTTTTCTTCGCAAGTCAGGTAAGTGCCCCACGGGGTTTTACCGTTGGCGCAGTTCTGGAAGGTGCCAAGGACTTTCTTGCCGTGCTTGTCGGCGGCGGTTTTCAGCAGATCGTGACCGGCTGCCGGGCCGCTGATGCGCAGCGGCGAGTTGCCGTGGATGCGCCGGTTGTAGCGCGAGCCCTGGACGAACTGCCACTGACCGTTCTTGCGTTGCACTTCGATCACCGACACGCCTTCGCAGGCCAGTGCCTTGCGCACGTCTTCGGCCGATTGCGGCATGCCGCCGTGCGGGTAGAGGTAGCGGTAGTTGGTGTATTCGTTGTTGATCGCCATCAGCGCGCGATTACGGTCGTCGGGGAAGGCGAACAGGCTCATGCCGTCGTTGTTGTCGCCGAACTGCACTTCCTGTGCCGCCGCGGTGCCGTTGCCGCTCGGGTCGAACGCCGGGCCGTTCTTTTGCAGGGGCTGACCCCAACTGATCAATACCGAAGACTTGTAGCCTTTGGGCAGCGTGATGACGTCGGTGGTCGCGGCGGCAATGCTCTCGAAACCGAGCAGGCGGCTGTTGCCGGCGCTGACACCGGTGGCCAGCGCGCTGCGGCTCAATAGACTGCCACCGAGGAACATCGCCGCACCGCACAGCGCACCGGCGCCGATAAAACCGCGACGGCTGAGGCCGACCATTTTTTCCAGGTCAGTGGATTGGTTTTCTTCTAATAGGCTCACATCAGGCTCCCTGCTTGGTTTTGGCAGCCACCTTAATGAGCGTCGATGACGCTTTCGTTGCAGAACCTGACTAGAGCGGCGTGCCGATCAGCACGTTGGAGGGCGAAAACTGCACCTGCACCGGTTGCTCGACCGTCAGCCCGCGAGTGCGCAAGTCCAGCGGCTCAGCCAGCGCGCAGAGGGTATGGCCGTTGGACAGGGAGATACGCACTTCGCTGGGGCCGTCCTCGGCGTCGAGAATTTCTTCGATGCTGCCGTTGAGAAGATTGTGACCAGACGTTGCAGATTGATCGGTGCTGAGCAACTCCAGCCAGCCGGCCTTGATCAGCGCCACCACTTCGGTACCGGTTTGCAGTTCCAGATGCACGGTGCTGTCGTGGGTGATCTGCGCGTCAAGGTGCAGGCCCTCAGCCAGTTCGAGGCGAATCAGGTCATTGCGGCCCTGACTTTCAATCGCCACGACCTTGCCGTGCAACTGATTGCGCGCGCTGGTTCTGAGCATCAGCCGACCGAGCAGGTCGAGATCGCTGGCGTCTTCGGCCGCTTCCAGCACTTGCGCCTGCAAGGCTTGCAGCTTTTGATACAAGCGCAGAACGCGCTCGCCTTCACTGGACAATTTCGCCCCGCCACCGCCCTTGCCGCCGACAGCGCGTTCAACCAGCGGTTTCTGCGCCAGGTTGTTCAGCTCATCGATGGCGTCCCACGCCGCTTTGTAACTCAGGCCTGCGCTTTTTGCCGCGCGGGTGATCGAGCCCTGCTCGGCGATGTGCTGCAGCAGGGCGATGCGCTGCGGACGGCGGACGATGTGCTGTGACAACAGGGAAGGCATGGACATGGATGGGTGCTTTTTTGTGGCGGTGGACGTGGAAGTTGGCCGCTAGCGACGCCAGAGTCAAGCCCGACACAGAACCCTGTGGGAGCGAGCTTGCTCGCGAAAGCGGCGTGTCAGTCAACATTGATTTTGAATGTGCTGGCCCCTTCGCGAGCAAGCTCGCTCCCACAGGGAGTATGTGTTGGCTTCAACTTCCGGGTTTCGGCGTTCGCGCCAGGCAATAGACGTCGACCCGCGCGGCGCCAGCGTTCATCAATAGACGCGCAAGCGCCTGCGCAGTGGCGCCTGTGGTCAGCACATCATCAACCAGCGCCAGATGCCGGCCTTTTATCCGCGCATCCGGTGCAATGTCGAAGGCATCGCGCAGATTGCGCTTACGCGCTTTGGCGTCGAGATCCTGCTGGGCATCGGTGTCTTTGACGCGGCGCAGCACCGTTTCCTCGCAAGGCAGGTCCAGCGTTGGACTCAACCATCGCGCCAGCATCGCCGCCTGGTTGAAGCCGCGTTGACGCAGACGCTTGCTCGCCAGTGGCACCGGCAACAACGCATCGGGTCTTGGCAAACCGTCGTCGAAGCGATGTTGCAGGTATTGTCCGAGAACGTCTGCGAGAAGTCGACCAAACGGCCATTTCGCGTTGTGTTTAAAGCGCGTAATCAAGCTGTCCAGCGGGAAGGCATAAAGCCACGGCACCACCACCTGCTCGAACGCCGGAGGCTCTAGCAGGCACTCGCCACAAGTCAGGCCCGCCGCCATCTGCGGCAAAGCGCAGGTAATACAGTGGTCGCCAAGCCAAGGCAGATCAGTTTCGCAGGCAACGCAGAGAGGGAATTCCGTGTCTGTCGGCTCATCGCACAACAGGCAGGTCTGTACGTTTTTTAAACAGATGTAAACCGACTCTTTGTATCGTGGTTGACAGCGCATGACTCTTCCTTAAATATGCCGAACATCCGTGTAGCGCCTGTGGGTATTCCGTTTCCCCAGCCGCAAGCCAAGCATAACCAAGGAATTACCCATGAGCGCGAGCACCACCGCCACCCTGCGTCACGACTGGTCTCTGGCCGAAGTCAAAGCACTCTTCGTACAGCCCTTCAACGACTTGCTGTTCCAGGCGCAAACGGTGCACCGCGCGCATTTCAACGCCAATCGCGTTCAGGTCTCGACCCTGTTGTCGATCAAGACCGGGGCCTGCCCGGAAGACTGCAAGTACTGCCCGCAGTCCGGTCACTACAACACCGGCCTTGAAAAAGAAAAACTGATGGAAGTGCAAAAGGTCCTCGAAGAGGCGGCGCGCGCCAAGGCCATCGGCTCGACGCGGTTCTGCATGGGCGCGGCATGGAAGCACCCCTCGGCCAAAGATATGCCGTACGTGCTGCAAATGGTCGAAGGCGTGAAAGCCATGGGCCTGGAAACCTGCATGACACTGGGGCGTCTCGATCAGGATCAGACCGAAGCGCTGGCCAAGGCCGGCCTCGATTACTACAACCACAACCTCGACACGTCGCCTGAGTTCTACGGCAGCATCATCACCACCCGCACTTACAGCGAGCGTCTGCAGACGCTGGCCTACGTGCGTGAATCGGGGATGAAGATCTGCTCCGGCGGCATTCTCGGCATGGGCGAGTCGCTGGACGACCGCGCCAATCTGCTGATCCAGTTGGCCAACCTGCCAGAGCATCCGGAATCGGTGCCGATCAACATGCTGGTGAAAGTCGCCGGCACGCCGCTGGAAAGCGCCGAAGACATCGACCCGTTCGACTTCATCCGCATGCTCGCCGTGGCGCGTATCCTCATGCCGCAATCCCACGTGCGCCTGTCCGCGGGCCGTGAAGCGATGAACGAGCAGATGCAGGCCCTGGCGTTCTTCGCCGGTGCCAACTCGATTTTCTACGGTGACAAACTGCTGACCACTGCCAACCCGCAGGCGGACAAAGACATGCAGTTGTTTGCACGCCTGGGCATCGCACCAGAAGCTCGCGAAGAGCATTCCGATGAAGTGCATCAGGCTGCGATCGAGCAGGCATTGGTTGAGCAGAAGAGCAGCGAGCAGTTCTACAACGCTGCCGTCTGATTTTTTTGATGCGATACAAAACACTGTGGGAGCTGGCTTGCCAGCGATAGCGGACTAACTGTCGACATCTGTGTTGAAGGTGCCGCCGCCATCGCTGGCAAGCCAGCTCCCACAGGGTCTGTGTCCATCGTGATTCATGTCATCTGACTGTCGAGGCCTGCATGTCTTTCAATCTCGCCGCACGCCTTGCTGCCCGTCGTGCCGAAAACCTCTATCGCCAGCGCCCGCTGCTCGAGTCGCCGCAGGGGCCGCAAGTGGTGGTCGACGGCAAACCGTTGCTCGCCTTCTGCAACAACGATTACCTCGGCCTGGCCAATCATCCGCAAGTGATCGAAGCCTGGCGCGCCGGTGCTGAACGCTGGGGCGTCGGGGGCGGCGCATCGCATCTGGTGATCGGCCACAGCGGCCCGCATCACGCACTGGAAGAAGCATTGGCTGACCTCACCGGGCGCCCGCGTGCGCTGCTGTTCACCACCGGTTACATGGCCAATCTCGGCGCAGTCACAGCGCTGGTCGGGCAGGGCGATACGGTGCTGGAAGATCGCCTCAATCATGCCTCGTTGCTGGATGCCGGGCTGCTGTCCGGCGCGCGTTTCAATCGTTATCTGCACAACGATGCCGCAAGTCTGGCCAAGCGTCTGGAGAAAGCCACCGGCAACACATTGGTGGTCACCGACGGTGTGTTCAGCATGGACGGCGACCTTGCTGACCTACCGGCACTGGCCCGTGAAGCCAAAGCCAAAGGCGCGTGGTTGATGGTCGATGACGCTCACGGTTTCGGGCCGCTGGGTGCGAATGGCGGCGGCATCGTCGAGCATTTTGGTTTGAGTCAGGAGGATGTGCCGGTTCTGGTCGGCACCCTCGGTAAAGCCTTCGGCACCGCTGGCGCCTTCGTCGCGGGCAGCGAAGAGCTGATCGAAAGCCTGATCCAGTTCGCCCGCCCCTACATCTACACCACCAGCCAGCCGCCGGCGCTGGCGTGTGCAACGCTGCAAAGTCTCGAACTGCTGCGCACTGAACACTGGCGCCGTGAGCATCTGCAAACGCTGATCCGCCAGTTCCGCCATGGCGCCGAGCAGATCGGCCTGGAGTTGATGGACAGCTTCACGCCGATCCAGCCGATCATGGTTGGCGATGCCGGCCGTGCGGTACGTCTTTCGCAAATGCTCCGCGAGCGCGGGCTGATGGTCACCGCGATCCGCCCGCCGACCGTGCCCGCTGGCAGCGCACGACTGCGGGTGACCCTGACCGCTGCCCACAGTGAGGCGCAGGTGCAGCTATTGTTAGAAGGACTGGCCGATTGCTTTGCCCAACTGACGTCGGAGCCAAGCCATGCGTAATCGCCTGATTCTGCTGCCCGGCTGGGGCCTCGGCGTGTCGCCGATGGAGCCTCTGGCCGCCGCATTGCAGGGACTCGACGAACACCTGAAGGTCGACATCGAGCCGCTGCCGGAGCTGGACTCCAGCGATCTGCAAATGTGGCTCGACGAACTCGATGAAAATATTCCCCAGGATGTCTGGCTCGGTGGCTGGTCGCTGGGCGGCATGCTCGCCTCCGAACTGGCGGCACGTCGCGGCGAGCGCTGCTGCGGTTTGCTGACGCTGGCGAGCAATCCTTGCTTTGTTGCCGATGAGCAGTGGCCGAGTGCGATGCCGGGAGAGACCTTCGACGCGTTTCTCGCCGGTTGCCAAAGCGATCCGCGCACAACTCTCAAACGGTTCTCGCTGCTTTGTGCTCAAGGCGCGCAGGATCCGCGCGGCTTGTCGCGATTGCTGTTGGGCGGGGCGCCGAACACCGCGCCGGCGGCGCTGATGGCGGGACTGGAACTGCTCGCGCAACTGGACATCCGTGAAGCATTGCAGGCGTTTCGTGGCCCGCAGTTTCATTTGTTCGGCGGGCAGGACGGTCTGGTCCCGGCGGAAGCGGCAGGGGCGTTGTTCGCCCTGTTGCCGGATATCGAAATAGGTCTGATCGAACAGGCCTGTCATGCGTTTCTTCTGGAAGACCCACACGGAGTAGCGGGTGCGATCCAGGCTTTTTTACATGAGTGCGGTGATGACTGATTTGTCTCTTGTGCTGCCTGGCGGCTTGCCTGACAAGCGTCAGGTCGCGGCGTCTTTTTCTCGCGCGGCGGCCAGTTACGACAGCGTCGCCGAGTTGCAACGTGATGTCGGTACACAGTTGCTGCAGCGCTTGCCGCTGGGTTTCACACCCGCACGTTGGCTGGATCTGGGTTGCGGTACCGGTTATTTCACCCGAGCACTGGCCTCGCGTTTTACTCAGGGCCACGGTTTGGCGCTGGACATCGCCGAAGGCATGCTCAATCACGCACGGCCCTTGGGCGGCGCCGAGCATTTCATTGCTGGCGATGCCGAGCGGCTGCCGTTGCAGGATTCGACCTGCGACCTGATTTTTTCGAGCCTGGCGGTGCAGTGGTGTGCGGATTTCGAGGCGGTGCTCAGTGAAGCCTTTCGTGTGCTGAAACCGGGTGGGATTTTTGCGTTTGCTAGTCTTTGTGTAGGGACGCTGTTTGAGCTGCGTGATAGTTGGCGGCAGGTCGATGGGCTGGTGCACGTCAATCGCTTTCGCGAGTTCGCTCGCTATGAGCAATTGTGTGCAGCCAGTGGCTTGCGTACGTTGAGCCTGGAAAATCAGCCTCACGTGCTGCATTACCCGGATGTGCGCAGCCTGACCCATGAATTGAAAGCTTTGGGTGCGCACAATCTGAATCCGGGGCGGCCGGGCGGTTTGACTGGGCGGGCGCGGATTCTCGGGCTGGTCGACGCTTATGAGCAGTTCCGTGAGGCGTCGGGATTGCCGGCGACTTATCAGGTGGTCTACGCCGTGTTGGAGAAACCCGTATGAGCGCAGCCTATTTCATTACCGGAACGGACACCGATGTCGGCAAGACCACCGTCGCCGCCGGATTGCTGCATGCGGCGCGTTCGGCGGGATTGAGTACGGCGGCGGGCAAGCCGGTAGCTTCCGGGTGCGAAGTGACGCCGAAGGGGCTGCGTAACGCCGACGCGTTGGCATTGCTGGCCGAGTGTTCGTTGCCGCTGAGTTATCAACAGGTCAATCCGGTGGCGTTCGAGCCGGCGATTGCTCCGCATCTGGCGGCGCGCGAGGCGGGCGTGGCGCTGACGGTGCAATCGCTGCTGGCACCGATGCGCGAGATTCTCGCGATGAACGCCGATTTCACCCTGATCGAGGGCGCGGGTGGCTGGCGCGTGCCGCTGGCCGATCAGGACAATCTGTCGGACTTGGCGATTGCGTTGAAGCTGCCGGTGATTCTGGTGGTGGGTGTGCGCCTGGGCTGCATCAGTCATGCGCTGCTGACGGCCGAGGCGATTGCCCGTGATGGCCTGCAACTGGCCGGGTGGGTGGCGAATATCATCGATCCGAAGACGTCGCGGCTGGAGGAAAACCTCGCGACATTGGCTGAGCGGATTCCGGCGCCGTGTCTGGGACGCGTGCCGAAACTGAAGGTTTTGAGCGCAGAAGCGGTAGCCGATCATTTGCAGCTGGATCTGCTCGACTAAGTTTTTCTCTATGGGCAGGCACTGTGCCATTAGTGTTTTTGACGGGTGTTTTTCTGGCGCCTCTGCTTCAATGACGCCATTGATCCTTCCCAAGGATGAGAACCGTTATGGAAATCTCCGGTAACACAGCTTTTTATGCAGGTCTGAGCTCGATTCAGAGCGGGCAGAACCGCGTCGATCAGGCTGCCAGCCAGATCGCCAACAACACCATCGAGCGTTCGGTCACCAGCCAGTCTTCGGAAGCGCAGATCGATCGTCTGCGTGGTGTGGATCGCAGCCAGCAAATGGATCTGGGCAGTGACATGGTTCAGATGGCCCAGGGCAAATTCCAAGTGGAACTGGGGGCGAAAGTCGCCAAGGCATCCGACGAAGTGCTCGGCACGATCATCGATACGTTTGCCTGATTTCCCCATCGCTAACCTGCTGAACGCCGCGCCTTGTCGCGGCGTTTTTCGTTGTAAGTCCTTCTCCCTCAACTAATCTTTTTTCAGCGCCCATGACTCGTTCGAGCTCATGACGGTTTGCTGTGTGCGGTGTTTGAAAAATCCGATGACGAACGGCAAAAGATCGATGCTTGACAAGATTTCGGCGTAAACGTATGTTTCAAACAACTGTTTGACCGTCACAACAAATCAACACGGTCGTTCATTCCCGGTTACATCAGCAGAGGTTTATCGCTATGCCTGACTACAAGGCCCCCTTGCGTGATATTCGCTTCGTTCGTGACGAGCTGCTCGGCTACGAAGCGCACTATCAGAGCCTTCCGGCTTGCGCAGACGCAACTCCGGACATGGTTGACGCCATTCTCGAAGAAGGCGCCAAGTTTTGTGAGCAGGTACTGGCACCGCTGAACCGCGTGGGCGACCTCGAAGGTTGCACCTGGAGCGAGTCCGGTGTGAAAACCCCGACGGGCTTCAAAGAGGCTTACAAGCAATTCGTTGAAGGCGGCTGGCCAAGCCTCGCTCACGACGTTGAGCACGGCGGCCAAGGTCTGCCAGAGTCGCTGGGTCTGGCAGTGAGCGAAATGGTTGGCGAAGCCAACTGGTCGTGGGGCATGTACCCGGGCCTGTCGCACGGCGCGATGAACACCATCTCCGAGCACGGCACCCCTGAGCAGCAAGAAGCCTATCTGACCAAACTGGTTTCCGGCGAATGGACCGGCACCATGTGCCTGACCGAACCGCACTGCGGCACCGACCTGGGCATGCTGCGTACCAAGGCCGAACCTCAGGCCGACGGTTCCTACAAAGTTTCCGGTACCAAGATCTTCATCTCGGCCGGTGAACACGACATGGCCGACAACATCGTCCACATCGTACTGGCCCGCCTGCCGGACGCACCGGCTGGCACCAAAGGCATCTCGCTGTTTATCGTTCCAAAGTTCATGCCCAATGCTGATGGCACCGTCGGTGCACGCAACGCGGTGACCTGCGGTTCGCTGGAACACAAGATGGGCATCCACGGCAACGCCACTTGCGTGATGAACTTCGACGGCGCTACCGGTTACCTGATCGGCCCGGCGAACAAAGGCCTGAACTGCATGTTCACCTTTATGAACACCGCACGTCTGGGTACCGCTCTGCAAGGTCTGGCCCATGCCGAAATCGGTTTCCAGGGCGGTCTGAAATACGCTCGCGACCGTCTGCAAATGCGCTCGCTGACTGGCCCGAAAGCGCCGGAAAAAGCCGCTGACCCGATCATCGTGCACCCTGACGTACGTCGCATGCTGTTGACCATGAAGGCATTCGCCGAAGGTAACCGTGCGATGGTGTATTTCACCGCCAAACAAGTCGACATCGTCAAATACGGCGTCGATGAAGAAGAGAAAAAGAAAGCCGACGCACTGCTGGCCTTCATGACCCCGATCGCCAAGGCGTTCATGACCGAAGTCGGTTTCGAGTCCGCCAACCACGGCGTACAGATCTACGGCGGCCACGGCTTCATCGCCGAGTGGGGCATGGAGCAGAACGTCCGCGACAGCCGCATTTCGATGCTGTACGAAGGCACCACCGGTATCCAGGCACTCGACCTGCTGGGCCGTAAAGTGCTGATGACTCAAGGCGAAGCGCTGAAGGGCTTCACCAAGATCGTCCACAAGTTCTGCCAGAACAACGAAGGCAACGAAGCCGTTGCAGAATTCGTCGCACCGCTGGCCGCGATCAACAAGGAGTGGGGCGAGCTGACCATGAAGGTCGGTATGGCTGCCATGAAAGATCGCGAAGAAGTCGGCGCCGCCTCGGTGGACTACCTGATGTACTCCGGTTATGCCTGCCTGGCTTACTTCTGGGCCGACATGGCGCGTCTGGCGGCTGAAAAGCTGGCAGAAGGCAGCGGCGACGCAGCGTTCTACACCGCCAAGCTGCAAACCGCGCGCTTCTACTTCCAGCGCATCCTGCCGCGTACCCGTACGCACGTGGCCACCATGCTGTCGGGCGCCAACAACCTGATGGACATGAAAGAAGAAGACTTCGCACTGGGCTACTAAGCCTTAACGCGGTCTTTTGAAAAACCGCTGCTCCTTCGGGGGCGGCGGTTTTTTTTTTGCGCTGGATTTACCCCCAATACCGGGGACGTTTCCCCAGCAGAAACGGTGAGCTGACAGCGCGCGGCCCCAGCGTTTATTGATTCAAAATGTTTCTCGGAAGGCTGGCCAATTAATTGCACTGCGCAGATTAACCGGCGCTCACGAGAAATCCTGTGCTGTTCCACGACGCCTCTCGCCCGGCGAACTCATAACAACAACGTCAGGGTGAAGCATATGAACATCTGTCGACTTGTCGGGTTAACCCTCACGCTTAGTACCTGCGGCGCCATGGCGGCTGATCCTGTGGAAGTGGATCCGCCGGTGCCGCAAGTGCCGAGCCTGCAATCGCTGCGTGGCATGCTGCCGCCCGATCCGTCGGGGACAGAAGGCGGGCGCAAGGTCGACCTGATGACCGACTACGTGCTCAACCGGTCCGCCGCAATCCTGCTGGGCAAAGCGCTGTTCTGGGACATGGAAGTCGGCAGCGACGGCGCCACGGCCTGTGCGTCCTGCCACTACCACGCCGGCGTCGATCACCGCATCACCAACCAGCTCAACCCCGGCCAGGCGCATACCAACACCAACGTCGCCTCGATTTTCAACAAACCTTTCGTGGCCTCGGACATCCCCGGTGACGTGGCGTCCTACGCGACCTTGTCCGGCGGCAAGGGCGGGCCGAACTACACACTGAAGAAAACCGACTTCCCGACCCATGTGCTGAGTAATCCACTGGAGCGCAACTCGCCGATTGTGTACTCGACGGACGACGTGATCGGCTCCCAAGGCGTGTTCGACGCCAATTTCGTCAAACCCAACCAGCCGCGTTTCGACAAATGCACCCAGCAGCCCGACGGCATTTTTCAGGTCGGCGGCATCAATGTGCGCCGCAGCACCGGACGCAACGCGCCGTCGGTGATCAACGCAGCGTTCAATGTGCGCAACTTTTGGGACGGCCGGGCGAATAACGTGTTTAACGGCTTCTCGCCGTTCGGCAATCGCGACCCTGATGCGGCGATTTACGTGACCAGCGAGCGCAGCACCGTGGCAAGCAAAGTCCGTCTGGCGCTCAACGATGCTTCTGCGGCGTCGCAAGCCGTAGGTCCGCCCGGGAGCGGGGTGGAAATGTCCTGCGGCGGCCGCACTTTCGCCGACATCGGCCGGCGCATGCTTGATCAGTTGATGCTCAAGCAACAGCGGATTTCTTCCAGCGACTCCGTGCTCGCTTCGGTATCCGGCGCGCGGCGTCCGACTTATCGCGAATTGATCAAAAACGCCTTCCAGCCACGCCTGTGGAACGCCACGCAAAATGTGCTGGTGGGCGGTGCGCCGTATACGCAGATGGAAGCCAACTTCCCGCTGTTCTTCGGGCTGGCGATTCAGATGTACGAATCCACCCTGATCTCTGACCAGGCGCCGATTGATGCCTATCTGCAAGGCGATTCAACCGCCATGAACGCGCAGCAGGTTCAGGGCATGAATCTGTTCCTCGGCAAGGGCAAATGCGTCAATTGCCACGGCGGCGCGGAGCTGACCAACGCGGCCAGCCGCCTGCTGATGCACCCGCGTGAACGCATCGAACGCATGGTCATGGCCGATAACCTGATCACCCTTTACGACAACGGTTTCTACAACACCGGCGTGCGTCCGACCTCAGAAGACCTCGCGCTCGGTGGCTCGGATGCCTGGGGTAATCCATGGTCGTTCAGCCGCCAGTACAACAAGCTGTTGCAAGGTGGCAGCATTCCCGATCCGCTGGACGTCGATGTCTGCACCTTCGAGGCGCCGCTGAGCGCAGCGATTCCCTGCGACGCCACGCTCAAACCCAACGTCAACTTCCGTGATTCGGTCGACGGCGCCTTCAAGACGCCGACCCTGCGCAACATCGCGCTGACCGGCCCGTACTTCCACAACGGCAGCCGCGCCACGCTCAAACAGGTGATGGAGTTCTACAACCGTGGCGGCGACCGTCGCGGCGAGGACGCCAACAACACCAGCGGTTTCGAACACCCGTCGGCCAATCAGCACAACACCTCGAACCTTGATCCGGACATGACCAATCTCAACCTGACGCCTGAAGAAATCGACGCGCTGGTGAAATTCATGGAAGTCGGCCTGACCGATCCGCGCGTGGCCTGGGAGCGGGCGCCGTTCGATCATCCGTCGCTGGTGATCCCGCAGGGCCACGTCGGCGATGAAAATGCCGTGACTCAGCGTCCGGCCAGTCCGAAGGTTACGACGCGGCAAGCGGCGGATGCTTCGCTCAATCTCAAGCCCTACGGCGCCGAGGGGCGAAGCACGGCGGAGGGGCCATTGCTGCCGTTCTACAACGATTTGTGAGGGATATTTCCAGGCCTGGCCATCAGTGATGGTGGCCAGCATGGCAAATCGGGCAAAAAACTTGGCAAATCGCTCAGATAGTCAGGTTTTCTGCCGTTAAAGAGACTGCGTGTGATCTGGATCACATTGTGTGTGCTTAACTGGCCACATTGCAGGCACAATGCCATCTCTTTGATATGACGGGTCGGAGCTTTACCCTTGCCGCGTTCTTCCGCTGTACGTTTCAGTCATTTTCTACCTTCACTGCTGTTGTTACTCGCGGGGTTGGCGGCTGCGTACGTCAAAGACCTCAACGTGTTCTTCACGTCGCTGTTCAACGTGCTGCCAACGTTGGTGCTGTTGCTGGGCGGCGCTTATTGCGCGGTTTACCGACGTCAGCGCGAACTGTTTCTGATGCTCACGGTGTACATCGCCTACTTTTTGCTCGACACCCAGACCGACTATTACCGCGACAACGGCAAGGTGCGTGAAGACGCTGCCGTGGTCTTTCATCTCGTGTGTTTGCTGCTGCCTTTGTTATTCGGCCTGTTTGCGGCGTGGCAGGAACGTACGCATCTGTTCCAGGACATGGTCGCGCGCTTCGCCGTGTTGCTGGCCTTTGGCAGTGTGGCGCTGGGGCTTGAGCAAAGTTATCCCCAGGCGTTGCTGATGTGGCTCTCGGAAATCCGTTGGCCGGCGCTGCACGGCGCGTGGATGAGCCTGATCCAGCTGTCGTATCCGGTGTTCATCTCGGCGTTCCTGCTGCTGGCCTGGCAGTACTGGCGCAATCCGCGGCCTTTGCATGCGGCGCAGTTGGTGGGTTTGCTCGGTGTGTTCTGGATGCTGCCGAAAACCTTCATCTTGCCGTTTACCCTGAACATCATGTGCAGCCAAGTGATGTTGATGATCGCCGCCGCCGTTGCACATGAGGCTTATCAAATGGCCTTTCGCGACGAACTTACCGGTTTGCCGGGACGCCGCGCACTCAACGAACGCATGCAGCGTCTCGGGCGCAACTATGTGCTGGCGATGAGCGACGTCGATCACTTCAAGAAATTCAACGACACCCACGGCCACGATGTCGGTGACCAGGTGTTGCGCCTGGTCGCCAGCAAATTGTCAAAAATCAGCGGTGGCGGTAGGGCGTATCGCTATGGCGGTGAGGAATTTGCCCTGGTGTTCGCAGGCAAAACCCTTGAAGAGTGCATGCCGCATCTTGAGGTGATCCGCGAGTCGATAGCCTCTTACAGCATCCAGCTGCGCAATCAGGAAAACCGCCCGCAGGACGATCAGCAAGGTCGGCAACGCCGCGCCGGCTCCGGGGCCTCAAGCGTTTCGGTGACGGTGAGCATTGGCGTCGCCGAACGAGTGGAACAGCGCAACCCGGAACAAGTGCTCAAATCCGCCGACGAGGCCCTGTACGCCGCCAAAGGCGCGGGGCGTAACTGTGTGGTTGCGTTCGGCCAGAACCGCCGCGGTGCGGTGCGCATGGACACGGCCGCAGGTTGAGTGATGACGGCGCATTCAGCGTCTGCACAGTGATTGTGGGGCGTGGTGGCCGGCAGTAGGTTGAGGAATCTGCTGACGGAGAAGCCACCATGCCTGAGTACAAAGCTCCCCTGCGCGACATGCGCTTTCTGATCGACCACGTCTTCGACTTCCACGCCAATTACGCCGCTCTCGGCGCGCACGACGCCAGCCCGGACATGATCAGCGCGATCCTCGAAGAGGGCGCGAAGTTCTGCGAGAACGTACTCGCACCGCTCAATCGCAGCGGCGACGAAGAGGGCTGCCATTTCGACAACGGTGTGGTGACAACGCCTACAGGCTTCAAGCAAGCCTTCGCACAATACGTCGAAGGCGGCTGGCACGGTCTGGCGGCGGATCCGGTTTACGGCGGCCAAGGCCTGCCGAGTTCGCTGGGGCTGGTGATCAGCGAGATGGTCGGCTCCAGCAACACGTCCTGGGGCATGTACCCGGGCCTGACCCACGGCGCGATGTCGGCGATCCATGCCCACGGCAGCGCCGAGCAGAAAGAAACCTACCTGAGCAAACTCACCGCCGGGCAATGGACCGGCACCATGTGCCTGACCGAAGCCCACTGCGGCACCGACCTGGGCATCATCAAGACCCGCGCCGTGCCTCAGGTTGATGGCAGTTACGCGGTTACCGGCAGCAAGATTTTCATCTCTGCCGGCGAGCACGACATGAGCGACAACATCATCCATCTGGTGTTGGCCAAATTGCCCGACGCGCCGGCCGGGACCAAAGGGATTTCGCTGTTTATCGTGCCGAAGTTCTTGCCGGATGCTGCAGGCGAGGCGGGTGCGCGCAATGGCGTGTCCTGCGGTTCGATCGAACACAAGATGGGTATCAAGGCCTCGGCCACTTGCGTGCTCAACTTCGACGGCGCCAAGGGCTACCTGATCGGCGAGCCGAACAAGGGTCTGAACTGCATGTTCACCATGATGAACCACGCGCGGCTCGGCACCGGCATGCAGGGGTTGTGTCTGGGCGAGGCGAGCTTTCAGGGCGCGATCAAATACGCCAACGACCGCTTGCAGATGCGCTCGCTTACCGGCGCCAAAGCTCCGGAAAAAGCGGCCGACCCGATCATCGTCCACCCGGATGTGCGGCGCATGTTGCTGACGATGAAAGCCTTCAACGAAGGCAACCGCGCGCTGACCTACTTCACCGCACAGTTGCTCGATGTCGCGCACCTGAGCAGCGATGCCGAGGCACGTCAGGAGGCCGAAGACCTGTTGGCGTTCCTCACGCCGATCTGCAAAGCGTTCATGACCGACACCGGCCTGGAAGTGACCAACCACGGCATGCAGGTATTCGGCGGCCACGGGTTTATTCGCGAATGGGGCATGGAGCAGTTGGTTCGTGACTGTCGGATTGCCCCGATCTACGAAGGCACTAATGGCATTCAGGCGCTGGATCTGCTCGGACGCAAGGTGCTCGGCAGTCAAGGCAAGTTGCTGCGCGGATTTACCAAAATCGTCCACAAGTTTTGCGCGGCCAACGTCGAACACCCGCAACTGGGCGGTTTCGTTGCGCAGCTCAATGAGCTGAATCAGCAATGGGGCGACCTGACGATGAAGGTCGGCATGGCGGCGATGAAGAATCCGGATGAAGTGGGCGCAGCATCGGTGGATTACCTGATGTACAGCGGTTACATCATTCTTGGGTATCTGTGGTTGCGCATGGCATTGGTGGCGCAGGCGCAACTGGAGGCGGGCGAAGGTGAGGTGGATTACCTGCGTGGCAAATTGGCGACCTGCGAGTTCTATTTCAAGCGCTTGTTGCCGCGTACGGCGGCGCATCGGGCGGCGGTCGAAGCGGGGAGTGATTGCTTGATGAAACTACCTGCCGAAATGTTTGCGCTTTAAGGAAGATCAAAAGATCGCAGCCTGCGGCAGCTCCTACACGAGATCGAGTTTTATCTGTAGGACCTGCCGCAGGCTGCGATCTTTTTTGTGGTGACTAAAAATAACAAATCGGTCACCGGTTGACCCTATGTGTCGCAAAAGTTGTTGGGGTACACTCAGTCACAGAAAACATCATTCCACGAATCACCTGTTTAGATCTTGCGAGGTTTGCCATGGCTGACTACAAAGCGCCGCTGCGCGATATGCGCTTCGTCCTCAATGAAGTGTTCGAAGTCGCCAAACTCTGGGCCGAACTGCCGGCGCTGGCCGAGACCGTCGACGCCGAAACCGTTGAAGCCATTCTCGAAGAGGCCGGCAAGGTCACCAGCAAAAGCATCGCGCCACTGAGCCGCGCCGCTGACGAAGAAGGTTGCCATTGGGCCGACGGTGCCGTGACCACGCCGGCCGGTTTTCCACAGGCCTATCAGACTTACGCTGAAGGCGGCTGGGTCGGCGTTGGCGGTGATCCGGCCTACGGCGGCATGGGCATGCCCAAAGCCGTGTCGGCCCAGGTCGAAGAAATGGTCAACTCCGCCAGCCTGTCCTTCGGCCTGTACCCGATGCTGACTGCTGGCGCTTGCCTGTCGATCAACGCCCACGCCAGCGAAGAGCTGAAAGCCGCGTACCTGCCGAACATGTACGCCGGCGTCTGGGCAGGTTCGATGTGCCTGACCGAGCCGCACGCCGGCACCGACCTTGGGATCATTCGTACCAAGGCCGAGCCTCAGGCTGATGGTTCCTACAAGGTCAGCGGCACGAAGATCTTCATTACCGGTGGCGAACACGACCTCACCGAAAACATCATCCATCTGGTATTGGCGAAACTGCCGGACGCCCCGGCGGGCCCGAAGGGCATCTCGCTGTTCCTCGTGCCGAAATTCATGGTCAATGCCGATGGCAGCCTGGGCGCACGCAACCCGGCGACCTGCGGTTCGATCGAACACAAGATGGGCATCCAGGCCTCCGCGACCTGCGTGATGAACTTCGACGAAGCCGTGGGTTATCTGGTCGGCGAGCCGAACAAAGGCCTGGCCGCGATGTTCACCATGATGAACTACGAGCGTCTGGGCGTCGGCATTCAAGGCCTGGCGACTGGCGAGCGCTCGTACCAGAACGCCGTTGAATA
Source organism: Pseudomonas sp. (assembly GCF_049300855.1). GTDB lineage: Bacteria > Pseudomonadota > Gammaproteobacteria > Pseudomonadales > Pseudomonadaceae > Aquipseudomonas. The sequence goes on from NZ_JBAQKH010000054.1 coordinate 436,263, forward strand.
CGCCCGCGACCGTCTGCAAAGCCGTTCGCCAACCGGCGCGCAGAACAAAGACAAAGTCGCAGACCCGATCATCGTCCACCCGGACGTGCGGCGCATGCTGTTGACCATGAAAGCCTCGAACGAGGGCGGCCGTGCGTTTTCCACCTACGTGGCGATGCAACTCGACACCGCCAAGTTCAGCGAGGACGCGACCACGCGCAAGCGTGCGGAAGATCTGGTCGCATTGCTGACGCCGGTGGCCAAGGCATTCCTCACCGATCTGGGTCTGGAGACCACCGTGCACGGCCAGCAGATTTTCGGCGGCCACGGCTACATCCGCGAGTGGGGCCAGGAACAACTGGTGCGTGACGTACGCATCACCCAGATCTACGAAGGCACCAACGGCATTCAGGCGCTGGACCTCGTCGGGCGCAAGATCGTCGGTAGCGGCGGCGCGTTCTACAAGCTGTTCGCCGACGAGATCCGCCACTTCACCGCGACCGCCAGTGCCGATCTGGGCGAGTTCACCAAGCCACTGAACGATGCAGTCGACACCCTCGACGAACTGACGTCGTGGCTGCTGGATCGGGCGAAAAACAACCCGAACGAAATCGGCGCGGCTTCGGTCGAATATCTGCAAGCGTTCGGATACGTTTCCTACGCCTACATGTGGGCACTGATGGCCAAAGCCTCATTGGGCAAAGAAGCGCAGGACGATTTCTATGCCAGCAAGCTCGGCACCGCGCGCTTCTACTTCGCCCGTCTGCTGCCGCGTATTCACTCGTTGAGCGCGTCGGTGAAGGCCGGTAGCGAGTCGCTGTTTCTGCTGGATGCAGCGCAATTCTGATGATGTAACGTCATGTAAGCATTCTCTTACATGACGTGCTGCTGTTCTCCCATAGGCATGGATTGGATCCACAGCTAATCTACAACTCATGGACGTCGCGCAGGAAGCGCAAAGCAACAACACGGACACGTAGGATTCTGCCAGGGTGGCGGAGTGAAATGGATGTCAGGGAAACAGTCTGCAAAGCCCCGCTTCGGCGGGGTTTTCTTTTGCCTGAAGAAAAGTGCTCAGACCAAAGGGTCGAGCGGCGGCTTTACTTCTCGTTCCATCACTTCTTCGAGCAATGTCCGCAACAATGCCAAAGAGGCCTGCTGGCGTTGCACATCGCGACACACCAACCCAACTTTCAGCGGCACCCGGGGTTCGCTCAGCGGTTTCCACAGCAGATCCTGATCGTCGTGCTCCTTCTGCGAACGCCCCGGCAACACCGTCGCCAGTTTGGTGTGCGGCAGACTGTCGAGAATCCCCACCATATTGTTCAGCTCGGCTTGCACTTGCGGGCGTCGTCCGAGGGCGGTCAATTGCGCCTGCCAGATCTGGCGGATCTGGAATTCTTCACCGAGTAGCAACATCGGCAGCTCGGCAGCCTGGCGCATCGAGACTTTCTTGAATTCACGCAATGGATGATCCGCCGGGATCACCAGCGTCAGTTCATCTTCGTACAACATCACGCCATGCAGGCCCGGTTGGCGCGGCGGTAGATAACTGATGCCAATGTCCAAAGAACCATTTAGCAGTCGCCGCTCGATCTCAAGTCCAGTCAACTCATAAATCTGCACGACCAGATGCGGCTGCGCCTTACGCACCCGCTCAAGCATTTGCGGTACCAGGCTGGTGTGCACCGTTTGCAGCACGCCAATCGCCAGCGTGCGCAGGGCCTGGCCCTTGAAGTTGCCTAGCGCTTCGCGCGCCCGTTGCAGTCCGTCAAGTAACGGAACCGCGTGGTTGTACAAGGTGTGCGCGGCGAGTGTCGGCAGCAGGCGTTTGCTACTGCGTTCGAACAGGGTGACGTCGAGGTTCTGCTCAAGTTGGCGGATCTGCTGCGACAGCGCCGGTTGCGAGATCGACAGGCGTTCTGCCGCCCGGCCGACATGGCCTTCTTCGTAGACCGCGACGAAATAACGCAGTTGTTTGAAATCCATAAGTAATGCTTATCGAAAATGCTGGGAAATCGAAATGGCCCGAAGCCGTCAGTGGGCCTAGTCTAACCGCATTCACAAGGCTTACAGGGCCAGAAAGCGCGATGAATAGCGTTCGCTTCGACAGTGTTTGCATAGGCAGTTCAAAACACCTCAAACGAGGTGTTTTTCCATGAATCTGTTCAATTTGCGGCGCCAGACGCCGAGTCTTGATGACCTCGCTTTCGAGGCCAATCGTTGCGACAACAATGAAAATCTCAGTGCCGAGCGGCTGATGCCCAGCGTCGAACGGCCGCAGCAGGTGTTCGTCCGTGGTCAGGGTTCCTGGCTATGGGACAGTAACGACCGCGCGTATCTCGACTTTTCTCAGGCCGGCGGCGCCAACAGCCTCGGGCACAGCCCATCAGCGCTGGTCAAAGCCATCAGCAGTCAGGCGCAGGCGCTGATCAATCCCGGTTTCAACCTGCATAATCGCGGCATGCTCAGCCTTGCTGAACGCCTGTGCGCCGCTACCTCCAGCGATCAGGCTTACCTGCTCAACAGCGGTAGCGAAGCCTGTGAGGCGGCGATCAAACTCGCTCGCAAGTGGGGCCAACTGCATCGCGGCGGCGCCTCGCAGATTATTGTCGCGGAGCAGGGTTGTCATGGCCGCAGCCTGGCAACGATTTCCGCCTCGGACAGTTGCAACCTGCACAACCGTTTCGCGCCACTGCTGCCTGGTTTCGATCGAGTGCCGTTCAACGATTTGCCGGCGCTGCACGCGGCGGTTGATGCGCAGACCGTGGCGATCATGCTTGAGCCGATCCAGAGTGATGCCGGCGTCGTTCCAGCCACCGAACATTACCTCAAAGGTGTCGAACGGCTGTGCCGTGAGTTGGGCATTCTACTGATCCTCGACGAAGTGCAAACCGGCATCGGCCGCTGCGGTACTTTGCTCGCCGAACAATCCTACGGCGTGCGCGCCGATATCGTCGTGCTCGGCAAAGGGCTTGGCGGTGGTGTGCCGCTGGCAGCGCTGCTGGCGCGGGGCAAGGCTTGCTGTTTCGAGCCGGGTGAGTTGGGCGGCACGCATCACGGCAATGCATTGATGACGGCGGCCGGTCTGGTAGTGCTCGACAGCGTGCACGACCGCAGTTTTCTCGAACAGGTCAACGACACCGGTCAGCATTTGCGCGAAGGCCTGGCTCGTTTGGCTCACCGCTATGACCACGGTGGCTTACGTGGACAAGGCCTGTTCTACGGATTGACCCTGTCAGACGATTGCGCCGACGCCGTGGTCCACGCCGCCCTGCACGAAGGCCTGCTGCTCAACGCCCCGCAAGCCAATTGCCTGCGCTTCACCCCGGCGCTCACGATCAGCAAAGCGAACATCGACGAAATGCTCCTGCGCCTGGGCCGCGCCTTCTCGCGAGTGCGCACCGCACAACTGCAATGCCGCAAAGGGATTGCCGTTTGAGCTGAATTGTCCTGCCCGAATTAAAGAACCGTCTCGCGGTATAACGCACGCCCCACGCCTGATTCTTTTGGCGTGGGGCGTTTTTTTTGTGGCCGGCTTTTGCAAATGGCAATTAATGCTTGAACGATGGAGCAGCTCATGTTTTTAAGCTCAGCCGTTGCTACGACAAATCGAGAACCTCTCGACCAAGGAAATGGAGGAGCCATCTCATGGGTGAAAAATTCAAAAGTGAAGTTTCTGAATTGATACACGAGTCAGCCATTGCTCTGCTTGATGTCGGTGCCATCAGCAAGGCAACGATGCGGGAGTTTGATGAGTCGTGCCTAGCTGCAATTTCTGACGCGGCTCGGCGTCAATCTGATGCTGACACGGAACATGGTACTGAACCCTGACAAACGGCGCAGGTCGATTAGCTTGTATGGCTCAAGTGAGCCAACCCCCATTCAGGAGCTGCCCCATGGATTTCATTCGCATCATCATCGCTATTCTGTTGCCACCACTGGGTGTGTTTCTGCAGGTCGGGTTTGGCGGGGCGTTCTGGTTGAACATTCTGCTGACGTTGTGCGGCTATATTCCGGGGATCGTGCATGCGGTGTATATCATCGCCAAGCGTTGAGTGTGGCGGTGCTCTATAGATAGGCTTCGCGAGCAAGCTCGCTCCCACATTTGATTGTGTTATCAACGCAAAACCCTGTGGGAGCGAGCTTGCTCGCGAATGGGGCAACTCGGTATTTCAGTCCGAGAGCCCCATCACCCGCCGATAAAACTTCCATTCCTGCTCCAGCGCATGCGCCTGATTGGCCGCGCGGCGGAAGCCGTGGCGTTCGTCGGGGTAGTAATGGGCTTCGACCGGGATACCGTTCTGCTCCAGCGCCGTGACCATGTCGCGGGTTTGTTGCGGGACGACGACGGCGTCCAGTTCACCCTGAAAGAAAATCACCGGCACGCGGATGTTGCTCGCGTGCAGTAACGGCGTGCGGGCGGCGTAGCGTTCGGCGTCTTGCTCGGGATCGCCGATCAGCCAGTCCAGATAATCCCCTTCAAACTTGTGCGTCGCCCGAGCCAACGCCACCGGGTCGCTAACCCCGTAAAGGCTGGCGCCAGCGCGGAATTCCTGCTTGAACGCCAGTGCACACAACGTGGTGTAGCCGCCCGCGCTGCCGCCACGAATGAACGCGCGCTCACCGTCGATCAAGGCTTGTTCGGCGAGATACGCGACGACTGCGCAAGCATCCTCGACATCCACCTCGCCCCAGCTCAGGTGCAACGCCTGGCGATATGCCCGGCCATAACCACTGCTGCCGCGATAGTTGAGATCAGCGACGGCGAAGCCGCGTTGCGTCCAGTATTGAATGCGCGGGTCGAGCATCGGGTAGCAGGCCGATGTCGGGCCGCCGTGGATGAACACCACCAGCGGCGGTTTTGTCTCGCCGCTCATAGCCGGATAGAAAAACCCATGCGCTTCGCCCGATCCGCTTGGATAACGCAACGTTTGCGGACGACTGATGCGCTCGGCGGGCAGGGGCGCCACGCCACCGGCCAGCACTTTGACTTCACGCGTTGCTCGATCAATGGCAATAACCGCCGAAGGACTGATCGGCGAGGCGGCGATGCAGTAAATAAATCGCGAATCCAAAGCCAGATGACGGAAGCGGCTGTAGTCACCGGTGAAATCTACATCGCCCAAAGTCAGGCGACCAAAACCACCTTCACTCCAACTGGCTAAAACCGAATCTTCTACAGGCAACCAGGTGCAGCCGCCCAACTGCCAAGGCGCCGGCGCATGATCGGCCGGCGCGGCAGGCAGTGGCGCCAAACCGTCCGAAGTCTCAGCCCACGGCTGCCAGAATCCACCCCGATCAGTCAGGCAATACAGTCGACCTTCAGCATCAAATCGTGGTTGTTGAATGGACTCTTCAACCTCATCGCCAGCAACGCAGCGCGGCGAACCAAAAGCGCCGTCAGCCAAGCGTTCGGCCACCATCAAACGGGTCGACGTCCACGGCTGATGTGGTCGACTCCACTCGATCCACGCTAAACGCTGGCCATCCGAGCTGATAATTGGCGCAGCATAAAAATCCGCGCCCTCAACCAACAAATGCCGCGCGGCGTCAGCCAGATCAATCGCCACTAACCGATGCTGATCTACCTGTTCTTCCACCGCCAGCACCTGGCCATTGGCAAAATGCAAATCGCCAAACCGACAGTCACCCGAAGTCAGCGCCACAGGCGCTCCATCGAGCGTCTGCCGGTACAACTGCTGATCCGCCTCAGCAACGAAAACCACCCCATCCGGCGTCAGACAAAACGCACCACCGCCATATTCGTACACGCGACTGCGCACACTGAAGCCATCCGGCGTCAGACATTTCGCCACGCCATCGCGCCAATGCCAGATCCGGCACGCGGCATCTTCCGGACGATATTCGTTCCAGAACAGTCCATTGGCGCCGAGCTGCAACTCGGCGAAGTCCATGCCGGCAGCGACGGCTTGCGAAGCGCTGAAAGGCTCAGCCCTTGGCGATGAGGCGTGAGTTTCGTTCATTGCGAAAGGCCAATTGTTCGATGGTTTGGGTGGCGCTCTCGGCTTCTTCGCGGGCCTTGAGGATCACGCCGTGGTGTTCGGACTTGCTGCACACCGGGTCAGCATTGCTCGCATCGCCGGTGAGCATGAACGCCTGGCAGCGGCAGCCGCCGAAGTCCTTTTCTTTTTCATCGCAGGAGCGGCACGGCTCGGGCATCCAGTCGTAACCGCGGAAGCGGTTAAAGCCGAACGAGTCGTACCAGATGTGCTGCATGCTGTGATCGCGCACATTGGGAAATTGCACCGGCAGCTGCCGGGCGCCATGGCAGGGCAGGGCGGTGCCGTCCGGTGTGACCGTCAGAAAGATACTGCCCCAGCCGTTCATGCAGGCTTTCGGGCGTTCTTCGTAGTAATCCGGGGTGACGAAAATCAGCTTGCACGGATGCCCTTCGGCTTCCAGTTTTGCCCGGTATTCGTTAGTGATGCGTTCGGCGCGCACCAGTTGTTCCTTGGTCGGCAACAGGCCGACACGATTGAGCTGCGCCCAACCGTAAAACTGGCAGGTGGCGAGTTCGACGAAGTCCGCTTCCAGCGCGATACACAGCTCGATGATGCGGTCGATCTTGTCGATGTTGTGCCGATGGGTGACGAAGTTCAGCACCATCGGATAACCGTGGGCTTTCACTGCGCGGGCCATTTCCAGCTTCTGCGCGAAAGCTTTTTTCGAGCCGGCGAGCAGGTTGTTCACTTGCTCGTCGCTGGCCTGAAAACTGATCTGGATGTGATCCAGGCCGGCCTTCTTGAAATCGCTGATCTTCTGCTCGGTCAGGCCGATGCCGGAGGTGATCAGGTTGGTGTAGAAACCCAACTGCCGCGCTTCATGAATCAGCTCGGCGAGATCCTGCCGCACCAGCGGTTCGCCACCGGAAAAGCCCAGTTGCGCTGCGCCCATCTCCCGCGCCTCGCGGAACACCTTGATCCACTGCTCGGTGGTCAGCTCTTTGCCTTGCTCGGCGAAATCCAGCGGATTGGAGCAGTACGGGCATTGCAGCGGGCAGCGATACGTCAACTCGGCGAGCAGCCATAGCGGCAGGCCGATTTCAGGTTTTGCCGGCAGATCAGCCAAGGGTGATCCAGTGCTGTGCACGGGCAACCTCCATGAATTGCTCGATGTCGTCACCGAGCTCAGCCACGCCGGGGAACTGCTCATCGAGTTTGGCAATGATCGCCGCGACATCGCGTTCACCGTCAATCAAACCGCCGATCAGTGCGGCCGTTTCATTGAGCTTGATCATGCCTTCAGGGTAGAGCAGCACGTGGCCTTTCTGTGCCGGTTCGTACTGGAAGCGGTAGCCGGGACGCCAGGTCGGGACTTTGCTGCGATCGAAACTCATAAGGTGATTCCTTTGTGCCAGACCCGTTCTGCGGTGACGCTGTGATACGGCGGGCGGTTCAGTTCGTAGGCCATGCTCATGGCATCGAGCATGCTCCAAAGAATGTCCAGTTTGAACTGGAGAATTTCCAGCATGCGTTCCTGACCTTCGCGGGTCTTGTAGTGCTCAAGAGTGATCGCCAGACCGTGCTCGACATCGCGCCGCGCCTGACCGAGGCGGGTGCGGAAATATTCGTAACCGGCCGGGTCAATCCACGGGTAATGCTGCGGCCAACTGTCGAGGCGCGATTGGTGGATCTGCGGCGCGAACAGTTCAGTCAGCGAGCTGCTGGCGGCTTCTTGCCAACTGGCGCGGCGGGCAAAGTTGACGTAGGCGTCGACGGCAAAACGCACGCCGGGCAATACCAATTCCTGGGAGCGCAGTTGATCCGGGTCGAGACCGACGGCCTGGCCCAGACGCAACCAGGCTTCGATGCCGCCGTCTTCACCGGGGGCGCCGTCGTGGTCGAGCAGGCGCTGGATCCACTCGCGGCGGATTTCCCGGTCCGGGCAGTTAGCGAGGATCGCCGCGTCTTTCAGGGGGATGTTCACCTGATAATAGAAGCGGTTGGCGACCCAGCCCTGAATCTGCTCGCGAGTGGCGCGGCCTTCATACATTGCCACGTGATACGGGTGGTAGATGTGGTAATAGGCGCCTTTGGCGCGCAGGGCCGCTTCGAATTCGGCGGGGGACAGCGGGGTGTCGGTCATTGCGGTTCTCCGGGAACAACCGTTGGATTCTGTGGTGTCTGTCAGGACGTCATCGCTGGCAAGCCAGCTCCCACAGGTTTTGTGCACGCCGCAGAACCTTGTGGGAGCTGGCTTGCCAGCGATGGGGCCATCAGTTACAGCACAATACTCATGCCGTCATACGCCACTTCAACATTACGCCGGGCCAGTTCGGCACGCTCCGGCGAATCTTCATCGAGAATCGGATTGGTGTTGTTGATGTGGATAAGCACTTTGCGCTGCTCGGGCAGTTGTTCCAGCACTTCGAGCATGCCGCCAGGGCCGTTTTGCGCCAGATGACCCATCTCACGACCAGTGCGAGTGCCAACGCCACGACGCTGCATTTCATCGTCATCCCACATCGTGCCGTCGACCAGCAGGCAATCGCTGCCGGCCATGATCTCCAGCAACGGCGCATCGACCTTGCCCAGCCCCGGCGCGTAGAACAATTTACCGCCAGTGTTCAGGTCTTCGACGATCAAGCCAATGTTGTCGCCCGGGTGCGGATCGAAGCGGTGCGGCGAGTACGGCGGTGCGGCGCTGCGCAATGGCAACGGCGTGAAACGCAGGTTCGGGCACGCGGCCACGGTGAAACTCTGGTCGAGTTCGATGCGGTTCCAGTCCAGCCCGCCGTTCCAGTGGGTGAGCATCTTGAACAGCGGAAAACCGGTGCTCAGATCTTCATGAACCATGTCCGTGCACCAGACCTGATGCGGGCAGCCTTCGCGCAGGCTGAGCAGGCCGGTGGTGTGGTCGATCTGGCTGTCCATCAGGATGATCGCGCTGATGCCGGTGTCACGCAGCGCCCGGCCCGGTTGCATCGGGGCGAAGCTTTGCAGCTGCGCGCGGATGTCCGGCGAGGCGTTGCACAGCACCCAGTTCACGCCGTCATCGGAAATCGCGATCGACGATTGGGTGCGGGCCTTGGCATTCAGGCTGCCGTCGCGAAAGCCTGCGCAGTTGACGCAGTTGCAGTTCCACTGCGGAAAACCGCCGCCAGCGGCCGAACCCAGAATCTGGACGAACATGAACACTCCATCATTTCAACGCGGAAAATAAAACGCCCCGGCGAGCCGAGGCGTTGCACTGCATTCTACGTAAGCAGAACTCAGCGGCTGGCGAAGTACATGGTGACTTCGAAGCCGATACGCAGGTCGGTGTAAGCAGGTTTTGTCCAGGACATGGGTGTCTCCTTCAGGTTGGTGGGATAGCGCTGTCCATAGGTATAGTCCACGGCAGCGCAAAGATGTTCCAAATAGTTAGGCTGCTATGTTACTCAAAATTTCACCGCGATTGCCCGTGAATCTTTGAGAAAGCTCCTTGCAGCCTCGGTAATGATCAATTTGCCAATTGTCATGGGGTTTTGGATGCTGGATCGCTGACGAGGCAGAGCCAGCCGCTTTCGGCGTTGATCAAACGCTGCGCAGCGCGGAGCAGTGCCTGCTGATTCAATTGGCCGATGGCGGCAGTCAGTTGTTCCAGATAATCCGACGAGTGGCCTGCGAGCCTGGCCTGCCAGCGCAGTTCGGCGGCGTCTTTGCTGGACAGATTGGCCTCGTCGAATTGATCAGTCAGGTTTTTCCGTTGTTGGCTGAGGCTAGTGTCATCCAGCTGTTCAATCAGCGCGGGAATGCCGTTGAGGAACTGTTGAATGTGCTCAAGCAACTCTGCAGGTCGGGCACTCGGCGATTGCACACCGAACAGGATCACGGTCTGGCCCTGAATCTGGCGCAACGCACTGAACACCGCGTAACCCAGTTGCAACTCGACCCGCAGGCGCTGATAAAACGGCGTCTGGCAAAGCTGCGCGAGCAGTCGCCAAGCGGCTTCGTCAGCCATGTCGCGGCTGCCAGATGGGCAGCAGAGCAGCAAGGCGTGTTCACTGGACGCGGTATCGATGTGACGCCAGTGTTTTTGCGCTGTGAGCGCCGCAGGCGCGGGCAACTGAGTGTCCGGGATTCCGGGAGTGCGGCTCAGGGCCAGGCCCATCGCGGCTTGCGTCTGTGGGCTCAGACCCAAGGCGAGGCCGTCCCAGCGCGAAGTTGTCCACAGGTGTCTGGCGTCGTCGCTGGTGTTGCCTGACTGCAGCACATGTTCCGGCAACGCTTTAAGCAATTGGCGAATGGCGATCAGCGGCGTTTCTGGCTCACTCTGTGGGGAATCCGCGTCAACTTGCGTCAGACATTTCAGCGCGTGCTCGAGGATGCTGGGCATTGGCTCCTGCAGACCGGTGAGTTTCAGCAGCCATTGATTGCCAGTGGCGCAGAAAGACAACTCAACGCCAGCCTCGCGCGCGTCTTGCTGCGTTTGGCGCAGACTGCGTTGCAATCTCGAGTGCAGATCAGTGCTGGCTGCAGATTCCACCTGCCAACGCAGATAAATCGCCCCTTCATCGCCGCTGTCCGGCAAATTCTCGCTGAATTGCATCGGCGAACGTTCGCGACGGCCGCGCGAGCGATCCTGAGCGAACGTTCGCAGGCCGCGGTGGGCGCTGGTCTGGCCGCGAATCAGTCCGGCGTTGGCCAGTGATTCGCTGGAGCGAAGAAATGGATTGGCGGCAGGCAGTTGCCAGTGCTCGCTGAAGTTATCCACAGTGCCGATTTCGCCGAGGATCTGGGTGAGGGCAGCTACACCCGCCTCGGACAGGCCGTTCTGCAGCTGCTCACTGTCGAGCTTCGCCAGTTGCAGTGCGCCACTGACTTGTAGCTGGCGTTGCCGCAGGGCGGCGTATTCCTTGCGCAATGGCGTCCAATCCTGCTGAGCAAAGAAGCTCAGCCAATCGAGCAGTTGTTCGCGAATGGCGTTTAACGATGCGTTGGGAGCGGTGAACTCAAGATGCAGCAACGCCTGTCCGGCAAACTGATACACCGGCGCTGCGTTCAAGCCTTCAGCGAGTTTCTGTTGCTGCAAATACGCCGGCAATCCGCCGGGCTTGCTGCTGTTCAGCCAATGACAGAGAAAGGCCAAAGCCTCATCGGACGATTCAGGCAGGGCATCAAACGCAAATATCAGGTTGCCGCGCTGCTCGCCGGCCTGTTGATAACTTTTCACCGCCAGCGGCACGGTTGCCGCCTGGGCCACTTTATCCCCAACCGGCAAAGCCGCTGCGAATGCTTGCGCCAGCACTTTGAGTTGTTCAAGGCTCTGCGGTCCGACCAGGCTCAAGGTCATCTGCCCGGTCCGATAAAACTGCTGGTGGAAATCTTTCAACGCCTGTTGAAACTCGGCGTGCTCAACGTGCAGGCTGTCCCGATTCCCCGCATGAAAGCCGCGCAATGGATGCTCTGCCGGCAAACCTTCGTACGCGGCAAACTGCTGCTGCGCTGCAGGATCCTGCGACCACGCGACAAACTCCGCCTGCAACACCTCTCGTTCGCGCAACTGATCGTGCAGATTCATACGCGGCTTGGCGAGCATGTCTGACAGACGCGTCAGCCCGTCGCTGAATGAATGCCTCGGCAACTCAAAGAAAAAGTCAGTGGTACGTTCGCGGGTGCTGGCATTGACTTGGCCACCGTGACTTTGCACGTAGGCCATCAGCCCTTCGCCCGTGGGAAAACGCTCCGTGCCGAGAAACAGCAAATGCTCCAGAAAATGCGCCAGCCCCGGCCACGCCAACGGCACGTCATGACTACCGGCAGCCACGCGCAAAGCGGCGGCGCTACGCTTCAAGCCGGGCACATGACGCAGGGTCACGCGCAAGCCGTTGGCCAGGGTTTCGGAGTGGGGGCGGGGGTGAGTCGGCGCAGGCATGGGCACTTCCAGAACAGTGAAGTGCCAATGCTAGCGGATTAGCGCTGATTGAGCGCGCCGTAAAGCTCCGGGCGGCGATCGCTGAGGTAGCGATTGGCGGCGCGGGAGTCGAGCATCAACTGCCGATCCAGCTCGCCGATGATCAACGCTTCGTCGAGTCCGGCCTGAGCGATGCGGCTGCCATCCGGCGCGGCGAGGCTGCTTTGCCCGCAATAATGGATCTCGCCTTCGCTGCCGCAATAGTTGGCGTAGGCCACGTAGCACTGGTTTTCGAAAGCACGCGAACGCACGGTGACATCAGCGACGAAATCGAACGGAATCATGTTCGCCGTCGGCACCAGAATCAGCTCGGCGCCGGCGAGTGCCAGACGACGGGTGTTTTCCGGGAACTCCAGGTCGTAGCAGATCAGGAAACCGAGCTTCCAGCCGTTGAGTTCGACGATGGGTAAATCATCATCGCCGGGGCTGAACATCGAGCGATCCAGATCACCAAACAGATGCGTCTTGCGGTAATTGCACCGGCGCTCACCGTTTGAATCGATCAACTGCACAGCGTTGTAAATCTGCCCGTCGGCGGTGCGTTCGGGATAACCGTAAGCAATCGCCAGCCCCGCAGCCTTGGCGATCCGCCCGATCTGCTGCGCCCATTCACCGTTGTAGACCTCGGCCAAAGTGCTGACCGCCTCGGCGCCGATGTTGTAGCCGGTCATGAACATTTCCGGCAGCACCAGCAGGTCGGCGCCCCTGGCCTCCATCGCCACTTGATGCAGGCGTTGCAGGTTGGCGGCGGGCTCCAGGGGCAGCGGTGGACATTGGTAAAGGGCTACACGCATCAGTGATTCCTCTTACTCGGGCAGGGCGATAGGGCCGATGTCTTTGAACACATCACCCGGGCCCGGGTTCGCTTTATGTGTCGAACCGCCGAAATGCTTCATGATCCCCCACACCGCGTTGAGCGAGGTCTGCACAGCGCCTTCGACCCATGCCGGTGTCCACGAAACGTCGTCGCCAGCGATAAAAATCCCGCGCTGTTCGGCCGGCATCTCGTCCTGCATGAAGTGCGCGTACATGCGCTGGTTGTAGCGATAGTGGCCGGGCAGGGCACCTTTGAAGGCGCCGAGGAAGTGCGGGTCGGCTTCCCACGACACAGTGATCGGGTCGCCAATGATCCGCGCGGCGATGTCGACTTTCGGGTAGATCTTTTTCAACGCGTTCAAGGCCAGTTCAACGCGCTTTTCCACCGGGTGCGGGAGCATCTTCAGTGCGTCACTCATCCACGAATACGACAGGCAGATCACCCCCGGTTTGTCGTCGCCGTTGTCGAACAGATAAGTGCCACGGGTCAGGCGATCGGTGAGGGTCATGCTCATCAAGTCGCGGCCGGTTTCCGGATCCTTGTCCTTCCAGAATGGCCGGTCGACCATCACAAAGGTTTTCGACGACTGCATGTAGCGGGTGCGGTCGAGGGCCATCCACATCTTTTGCGAGAACAGGCTTTCGTCGCATTCGATCTGCGTGGTCAGCAGCCAGCTCTGGCACGTGGTCAGCACAGCGGCGTATTCGCGGGTGTCGCCGTTATTGTCGGTGACAGCAAAACGGCCATCTGGTGCATGGGCGATTTTCTTCACGCCGGAACGCGGTGCGCCACGGTGCAGGGATTTCAGGCTGGTGCCTTCAGGCCAGTGCACGCAGCGCTCCGGCACATGCCGCCAGATGCCTTGTGGGACTTGCTCGACGCCGCCGACCACCAGGTGTTGGTGATCGTCGCAGTTGGTCATCACCACGCGGAAGATTTCCAGCATCGAGTTGGGGAAATCCGAATCCCAGCCGCCGGTGCCGAATCCGACCTGACCGAACACTTCGCGGTGATGGAACGACAGTTTGGCGAAGGCTTCGGAAGTGGCGACGAAGTCGTAGAAGGTGCGGTCGTCCCACAACGGTACAAGCGTGTTCCACAGCTCTTTCAGGCGGGGCACATCGCGATCGCGAATGGCCTGCTGGATGTCTGCGAACTGCGAACCCGCTTCCAGCGCATCCGCCCAGGCGTCAGCCACTTCCTGAAACAGTGCAGGAAGATCCGCCAGTTTCTGTGCGTAATGGGTTTTGCCTTCCAGGTCGATCACGGTGCTGCCGGAGGCCGGCGTCAGCGGGTTCGGGAAAGGTTTGGTTTCGAGGCCGAGCTTGTCGACGTAGTGATAGAAAGCCGTGGAGGACACCGGGAAACGCATGCCGCCAAGTTCCGCGACGATGCCGTCAGTGCCGTTGAAGGCCTGCGAACGCAGACGTCCACCCAGTTTCGATGCTTCGTAAACCACGGGTTTCAAGCCGAGCTTCATCAGCTCGTAAGCGGCGACCAGACCGGCAATACCTGCCCCAACGATTGCCACTTCTGCGCCGTGATTGTGTTCAGGAATAGTGCCGAGACCGGCCGGGTGTTCGATCCAGTCGTCAAAAGCGAACGGAAAGTCCGGACCGAAAATGGTGACTGGTTTCTTACCGTCTGCAGGATGGCGATTGTTCTTGTTCATGGCTGACCTTGCTGGCGACCCGACGCGGGATGCGCGTCTGAGTATAGGAAAAGATGCCAGCCATTCTAGGGAGCGTAGAACACGTTAATAAGACGCAATGTGTCGTCGTTTTGCCAGATTAGCGAACAATATGACGATTGGAGCCTGCACACCGACCAAATGTGGGAGCGAGCCTGCTCGCGAAGAGGCCCTTTACCCAACACATTTCAAACCGGTTGCCCCCGATCAATCTTGCTACTCAAAATGATCGATGTCGTGGTCTTCTCCACCCCATCCACGCTACCAATCTGATCGAGCAACTGATCCAACTGCTCCGGCGAATCCGTGCGCAACCACGCCACATAATCAAATTCGCCACTCACTGCACACAACTGCTGTACCTGCGCCATCGCACTCAACCGACGCACCACCTCTTTACCGGAACGCGGCTGCACCTTGATCCCGACATAGGCCTGCAATCCGCCATCGACCACGCGTTGCCCGAGGCGCACGCCATAACCGGTGATCACTTTGGCTTTTTCCAGGCGTGCCAATCGTGAGGTTACCGTGGTGCGCGCAATGCCCAATTGCCGGGCGAGCATGGCAACACTTTCGCGGGCGTTGATTTGCAGGGCGGCGATCAGCTGACGGTCGATTTCATCGAGCGCAGGCGGGCGGATGTCGGGCAAGGTCGGCTCCATTGGCGCGGATAGTTGGCCTGCGCATGTTACAGGCTCAGTCAGCAGGCCGCTTGCAGGTGATGAAGCTGAACCCGGACATGTGAAAACCGCGCAAATGCGCGGTTTTTTTACGTGCGTACAGGTAGTCGAAAGTGGTGCGAGAGGTTTAACAATTTGCGCTCTATTAGCTGATAACTGAAGTAAGCCACCACAAGCACTGCGGTGTAGGACACCGCCCAAAATAATAGCGCATGCCAGACGCTGTTACCGTTAAGTCCCGTCATGACCCAGATGCGTCCACATACGCTCAGTGTCAGAACATGCGACAGGTATAGCGAATAGGACATATCTCCCACCGATCTGAGCAGACCGAATGCCATCCATTTACCTTTTGCTTCCTGCAGTGCAAATGCCAACAGTAAAAGCGTGTAACCGCCTCCGACCGCAAATGCACGCTCCAGGGTTATCGATTGAATGACATCGGCGTCGCCGACTACGTCTGAAGCAAGTGCGTAAACGAGGCCGGCCAGACCCGCCAATACCATCAGGAGAATGCTGAAAAGGGGCGGGGTAACCAACGAAAGCCGTAGATATGCGATTCCGGCCAAGGCGCCGAAGATGAATTCAATGGAGAACTCATGGAACATCACTCGAAGATAGGGATTGTCTGACGTATGGGTGAAGATCGAAACGCCGATGATCGTGATCAGCCAGAACGCAAATGCATGAGTCATCCACTTGGCCGGCAGTATCAGGATCAAGGCAAACACAAGATAAAACCAAACTTCATGGATAAGCGACCAGGCAACCATCAATAGCGGTAACGCTGAATCCGGGAGCAGGAAAAATGACGACGTCATGTCGACATCCCCATTTTTGTAACCGCTGACCAGTTCAGGCTTGAACTGAGCGACAAAGAAGAGGGCGAGAAAATAAACCCAGTAGGTCGGATAAATTCGCAGGAATCGCCCTTTGAGAAAGCCAGCGACCTGGCCTTTCAGACCAAACTTGTTGCGAAAAGCCAGAACCATCACAAAACCACTGATGACGAAAAACAGATCCACGCCGGTTTGACCAAAAACAAATAGCTCCGGTAACAGGCTTTCGCCTTGCACATATTTGGCATTGATGAAGAGTGAGTGAAACGCTACGACAAAAAGCGCCGCCAGACCTCTGGCAGCTTGTAGTGAGGAGAGTTTGTACACCGTTATTTATCCCTAATGCCGACAGACATCCTGTGCCGGCATTTTGGAAGTTACGCTTCACGGGCGCAAGTACGGCAGGGTGTGGTTGGCTAGTTACTTTCAAATGCCAGAAACGCGAAAGCCGCGCAATGCGCGGCTTTCAATTTGGTGGGCCCACACGGACTTGAACCGTGGACCAAAGGATTATGAGTCCTCTGCTCTAACCAACTGAGCTATAGGCCCTCAGTAGGCCGCGGATTATAGCGACGGTTTCTCGGCTGTGCTATCCGAATAATCCGATACGGTTACACGAAGAAACGTCGCGGCGAATTCTTCCGGTGGCAGCGGCAGGCTGACGATGTAGCCCTGGATCTGTTCGCAGCCTTCGGCGGCGAGAAATTGCTGTTGTGCCTGGGTTTCCACGCCTTCGGCGATGACGGTGAATTGCATGCTCCGGCCGAGGGCGATGATGGCCCGGACGATGGCCGCATCGTGGGGGTCATCGGGCAGTCCGCGGACGAATGACTGGTCGATTTTGAGGATGTCCAGCGGCAGGCGTTTGAGGTAGCTGAGTGAGGAATAGCCGGTGCCGAAGTCGTCGATCGCCAGTTGCACGCCGAGGTGTTTGAGTTGGTGCAGCACGGCCAGCGCCTCTTCGGCCTGACTCATGATGAAATTCTCGGTAATTTCCAGTTGCAGTAAATCCGGCATCAGGCCGTTGTCGTTGAGCAGTTGTTCGATGCGTCCGAGCAGATTCGGCTGGCGCAGTTGCGCGCCGGCGAGGTTCACCGAGAGCGGGCCGAGGCTGTCGTAGACCTGACTCCACTCAAACATCTGCCGGCAAGCGGTTTCCAGCACCCAATCGCCGATTTGCAGGATCATGCCGTTCTCTTCGGCCAGCGGAATGAAGTGCTCCGGCGGCACATCGCCAAACGTTGGGTGGCGCCAGCGAATCAGTGCTTCGGCACCGACCAGGCTGTGGTCCTCCAGGCTGATTTTCGGCTGGTAGTAGAGGAACAACTCATCGCGCTCGATGGCCCGACGCAGTTCGTGCTCCAGAGCCACGCGTTCGCTGGCTTGGGCGGTGAGGTCGCGGGTGTAGCTTTCGACACGGTTGCGACCCTTGGCCTTTGAGCGATACATCGCGGCGTCGGCGTTTTTTACCAGCGTGGCCACGTCGCATCCGTCGCGCGGATAGAGGCTGGTGCCGATGCTGGCGCTGATAAAAAACTCATGCTCGCCCGCCTGGAAGGGCGCGCCAAAGCAATTGAGCAGCTTGGTGGCGATATTGTCGGCATCGCTGGCTTGCTGCAGGCCGGGCAGCAGGATGATGAACTCATCACCCCCCAGGCGCGCGACGGTGTCGATGTCACGCAATTGTTCTTTCAAACGCACCGCAATGCCCTTGAGCAGCAAGTCGCCGACCGGATGACCGAGGCTGTCGTTGATGTGTTTGAAGCGGTCGAGATCGAGGAACAACACGGCGCCCTGACCGCCATTTTCTTGCTGACTGGTCAGCGCCATCAGCAAGCGACTTTCGAACAGCGTACGGTTGGGCAGGCCGGTGAGCGGGTCGTGGTGCGCCTGATAATCGAGTTTCGCCTGCGCATGTTTGAGGCTGGAGATGTCGGCGAACACCGCGACAAAGTGCGTGATGAATTTGTCGCGGTTACGCACGGCGCTGATGGTCAACCAGCTTGGGTACAGTTCGCCGTTCTTGCGCCGGTTGGAGATCTCGCCCTGCCAGTGACCTTCGTCGGTCAATTGGTGCCACATCGCCGCATAAAAAGCGCTGTCATGCAGGCCGGAGGCGAGCAGACGCGGCGTATGGCCGAGCGCTTCGCTTTCGCTGTAACCGGTAATCTCGGTAAAGGCACGGTTGACCGCGCTGATGTGCTGTTGCGTGTCGGTGATTAATACGCCTTCGGCGGTGCTTTCGAATACGGTCGCGGCTTGTTGCAGTTTTTCCTGCATCAGATGGCGTTCGGTGATATCGCGGGCGATGGTCAGCATGCAGTCCTCATCGCCGATCGGCAGTGGTCGGCTGGACACTTCGCAAAGGCGAATCTGCCCGTCGCTGCGGCGGATGTGGCAGGTGAAGTCGCGGACGAAACCATCGCGGTGCAGCAGGTCGAGCATCTGCTTGCGCTCGTTGAGATTCACCCAGATGCCCAGATCCAGTGCCGAGCGATCCACCGACATGGCGCTGTTGAAACCGGTGATACGGCTGAAGCCTTCGTTGACTTCCAACAGCAAGCCATCGCTCTGACGCGACAGCAACAAGCCATCCGGGGACGCATGAAAGGCCTTGGCGAATTTTTCTTCGGAGGTTTGCAGTTGTTGCTGGGTCTCCTTGAGCTGGGTGATGTCGCGCACCACGACCACCAGCGCCGGTGTGGTATCGAGGTCGAATGGCTCAGCGGAAATCAGGCCGGTGAACAGTTGGCCGTTGTTGCGCCGAAAGGGCATTTCGAGGTTGCGGATACTGCCGGCCTGCAAACGCTGCAACAGCCCGGGCCCGACGCCGGGGATGCCCCAGATATTCAGGTCGGTGGCGGTTTGCCCGACGACTTCTTCGGCCTTCAGTCCGATCTGTTCTTCGAAGGCTTCGTTAACCTCCAGCAGGCAGCCATCGGACAGTCGCGCGATCACCAGAATGTCCGGGCATTGCTGGAATACCGAGGCGAATTTCTGCTCGGACAGGCGCAGTGCTTCTTCGGTGCGCTTGGTTTCGCTGATGTCGATCATCAATCCGCGCATCACCGGTTCATGGCCGTGTTCGATCAGGCTGACGATGTCGCGTACCCACAGGCAGCGGCCATCGGCGGTGATCACCCGGTAATCGAGGCTGTGATCGCGCCCGGCCAGCACTTCGTGGTCGCAGAAGCTTTGCGCGCGGGTCAGATCGGCCGGGTGGATGATGTTGCGCCAGAACCCCGGGATCAACCAATGCGAAAGGGGATAGCCGAGCAAGTCTTCAGCGTGCGGTGACACGTAGCTGTAGGTGAAGTCGCTCATCCGCGCTTCCCAGGCAATCGCCGACAAGCTTTCCACCAGCCCGCGGTAGTGGTATTCGCTGCTGCGCAGTTCCTGTTCAAGATCAATACGTCGGGCGATTTCCGAGCTCAGACGGCGGTTGATGCGGATCACCACGGCCAGCACGATCACCAACAGAGTCAGGCCGGGCAATCCATACACCAAAAGATCTGACCAGAATGTCCGATGATCAAGGACATTGCCGACCCAATGTTCCTGAATACTGCTGATTTCATCCGGGCTCATGTCGGCGAGGACTTTATCCAGAATACCCACCAGCATCTTGTTGTCGCGCGGCACGCCCATTGCCAGTTGGTAGCGGTACGGAGTTTCGCCACTGACATACAAACCGTCGAGTTTGAGCTGGCGCAGGCTCCAGACGCTGGAAGCGAGATCGCCAACGACGGCGTCCACTTCGTCGGTCGCCAGCGCTTGCAAAGCCGAGCTGACATTGGGCATGGCGACCAGATTCAGGTCCGGATGGTGGGTGCGCAAGAGCTCATGCGGCGCGTAGTTTTCCACTACAGCAATCTTCAGGCCGTAGAGATCTTCGAGTTTGCGCGGCTGTGCACCGCCGACGTGGGCAAGGATAACGATCGGGAAGTCGAGATAAGGCCGGGTAAATGCCAGATAGTTCTGACGCTCCGGTGTCGACATGATGCCTGGCAGCAGGTCGATTTTTCCCTGTTTGACTTGTTCCAGAACCACCGTCCAGCTCACCGGCTCGATCGGTGTGAGTTTGACCGCCAGACGTTGGCGGATCACGTCGATATAGTCGGCAGCCAGGCCCTGATAGCGGCTCTGATCGTCGCGAAACTCAAAGGGCGGCCACGACGCGTCTACACCCAGACGCAAGTCCGGGTGAGCCGCCAGCCAGCTACGTTCTTCATCGGTCAGAGTCAGCGCGTCAGCCGTTGCGGTCCAGATCATCAGTGACAGCAAAAAAAGCACGGACGCCAATCTGGGCATAACGCTCTCGTTATGGCTCGGGGATGATTGTTTCGAGTGTAGACGGGGTATGCGGGGGAGGGGTGGTGCGAGGAATTTAATCTGCCACAAAACAAAACCCCCGGCCTGGGCCGGGGGTTCTGGTATCACTCGTCGAGGAAGGAGCGCAGATGCTCGCTTCGCGTCGGGTGGCGCAGCTTGCGCAGTGCCTTGGCTTCGATCTGACGGATCCGCTCACGCGTTACGTCAAACTGTTTGCCCACTTCTTCGAGTGTGTGGTCGGTGTTCATGTCGATACCGAAACGCATGCGCAATACCTTGGCTTCACGGGCAGTGAGGCCGGACAACACTTCGCGAGTCGCTTCTTTGAGGCTCTCAACAGTGGCGACATCGATTGGCGACTGCATGGTCGAGTCTTCGATGAAGTCACCCAGATGGGAGTCTTCGTCATCACCGATCGGCGTTTCCATGGAGATGGGCTCTTTAGCGATCTTCAATACCTTGCGGATCTTGTCCTCAGGCATTTCCATGCGTTCGCCCAGCTCTTCCGGGGTCGGTTCGCGACCCATTTCCTGCAACATCTGCCGGGAAATACGGTTGAGCTTGTTGATCGTCTCGATCATGTGCACCGGGATACGGATGGTGCGGGCCTGGTCGGCGATCGAGCGAGTGATCGCCTGACGGATCCACCAGGTGGCATAAGTCGAGAACTTGTAACCACGACGGTATTCGAACTTGTCTACCGCTTTCATCAAGCCGATGTTGCCTTCCTGGATCAGATCGAGGAATTGCAGACCACGGTTGGTGTACTTCTTGGCGATCGAGATCACCAGACGCAAGTTGGCTTCAACCATCTCTTTCTTCGCGCGGCGGGCCTTGGCCTCACCGATCGACATGCGACGGTTGATATCCTTGATTTCTGCGATGGTCAGACCGGTTTCGGTTTCCAGAGCAGTCAGTTTCTGCTGGCAACGAATGATGTCCGGCTGTACGCGACCGATGGCTTCGGCGTACTTGCTCTTGCCTTTGGCCAGGGCGTCGGACCAGCTTTCGTCGACTTCGTTGCCCGGGAACTGACGCAGGAAATCGGCGCGTGGCATACGTGCATCACGTACGCACAGTTGCATGATCGCGCGCTCTTGCTGACGCAGACGATCCAGGGCACTGCGAACACGCTCGACCAGGCCTTCGAATTGCTTCGGCACCAGTTTGATCGGCATGAACAGCTCGGCCAGTGCGAGCAACTCGGCAATCGCTGCCTTGTTGCTGCGACCGTGCTTTTTCAGGGCCTTGCGGGTGATTTCCATCTGATCAGCCACGGCGCCGAAGCGTTGCGCAGCGATGACCGGATCCGGACCGCTTTCGGCTTCTTCTTCGTCATCGGAAGATTCGGCTTCATCGTCGTCGGTCTCGTCGTCGGCTTTCGCCACTTTCGCTTCGACAGGCGGCGGCACTTCGGCAGGCGGCGCAATGCCGTCGTCCGGGTCGATATAACCGCTCAGGACGTCGGACAGGCGACCACCTTCGGTGGTGACGCGAGTGTACTCGGAGAGAATGTGGTCAACCGTGCCAGGGAAGTGCGCGATAGCGCTCATCACTTCACGAATGCCTTCTTCGATCCGTTTGGCGATTTCGATTTCGCCTTCACGAGTCAGAAGCTCGACCGTACCCATTTCACGCATGTACATGCGCACCGGGTCAGTGGTGCGACCGATATCGGTCTCCACCGCTGCCAACGCAGCGGCTGCTTCTTCCGCAGCGGCCTCGTCGGTATCGGCGTCGGCCAACATAAGGGCGTCCGCATCCGGAGCACTCTCGTGTACGGGGATCCCCATGTCGTTAATCATGCGGATGATGTCTTCCACCTGCTCAGGATCTGAAATATCCTCGGGCAGGTGGTCGTTGACCTCGGCGTAAGTCAGATACTTCTGCTCACGACCCAGTTTGATCAACTCAATAATACGAGACTGCTGTTGCGCTTTTCCGGACATAACACCCTATCCACTGAAGGTCTTGGCGGGCAAAAAACAAGCCGAGGATTATACCTGAGCTATGACCTCACGCGCCAGTTGAGGTCGGGTTTGATGCGGAAACATTGCGACTTAATAGGTCGCGCAGTTGATTTTTCTCTTCAATGCTCAGTTCGCTTTGACGCGCTTTCCTGAGCAACTGTTCCAGATTTCGCTCGCGTTGGCGGGCTGACAAGCTAGTAATGGTGTCGAAAAACTGTTGTTCAAGGTTATCTCCGTCAATCAGCCATTCCTTTTCTGCCAGTGCCTTGAGCAGGCGACCCTGTTCAGTGCCGTGCCATCGCGCGATCAACTGAAATGAGTTTAGCTTGGGATTCTTCTGTACGGCTTCGAGCAGCGCCACAAGTAACTGGGCGTTGGTCTGATTCTCGTCCGCAATGTGTCCGGCATCTTCGACGCGCTCGGCCAATTGCGGGTGATGGAGCAATGTACGCAGGGCGGTCAGGGTCGGCGACTCGACGCCGATCGGCGTGCGTGGGCGTTGCTGATCGCGATCGCCGCCACGCTTGCCATTCTTGTCCCAGGGTTTTTTGTCCCACTTCTTGCCGCCGGCGCCAGGCTTTTTCGGCGTCCACTCTTGCTGCGGCACATACATGTCCTGTGCCTGCGGCTGATGGTAGTCGCTGTAATCCGGCATTGCGTCGTAATCGATGCCCGGATCGTAGGCGGGCGGTGCTTCCTGTGGCGCGCTTTGCGCCAGTTGGCTGACGGTTTCGCTGCTCAGACCGGTGATTTCGGTCAGGCGTTGACGCATCAGGATGCGCAGGTTGGCTCCCGGCACTTTGTCGATCAGCGGTGCGGCGAGGGTGGCCATGTGTGCCTTGCCTTCGAGCGAGCGCGGATCGGCTTCTTCCGTCAGTTGCTGGAAGAAATAATCCGCCAGCGGCTGCGCATGCTGATTGATCCGGGCCTTGAAGGCATCGGTGCCTTCGGCGCGCACCAGCGTGTCCGGGTCTTCACCTTCAGGCAAAAACAGGAATCGTGCACGGCGCCCGTCCTGCAGACTGGAAAGTGTCGCTTCCAGTGCGCGCCAGGCGGCGTTGCGGCCAGCCTGGTCGCCGTCGAAACAGAACAATACGTTGGGCACGACGCGGAACAGGCGCTTCAAATGTTCTTCGCTGGTCGCGGTACCCAGCGTTGCGACGGCATTTTTCAGGCCCTGCTGGGCGAGGGCAATGACGTCCATATAGCCTTCGACGACGATGATTTCGTCGAGGTTGCGGTTGTTTTTGCGCGCTTCATAGAGGCCATAAAGCTCTTGGCCTTTATGGAATACCGGGGTCTCCGGTGAGTTCAGGTACTTGGGTTTGTCATCGCCCAGCACGCGCCCACCGAACGCGATGATGCGCCCACGGGTGTCGCGGATCGGGAACATCACGCGATCGCGGAAGCGGTCATAGCGTTTGCCGGTTTCGGCGTTCTCGATCAGCAGGCCGGCGTCGATCATGGCTTTTTGCTGAAGCGTGTCGCTGCTCAAATGCTTGAACAGGTTGTCCCAGCCCGGCGGTGCGAAGCCGAGACCGAAGTCCCGGGCGATCTCGCCAGTCAAGCCGCGGCCCTTGAGGTAATCCACGGCAGCTTTGCGCGATGGATGGCTCTTGAGGGCTTGCCGATAAAAGTCGGCGGCAGCGGTGAGTAGGGGATACAGCGGCGAATCGGTCGGCTGGCGCGGCTTGTGTGGGCGGCCACTTTCTTCGCGAGGGATTTCCATGCCGGCGGCTTTGGCCAGATCTTCGACAGCCTGGGGGAAATCCAGATTGTCGTGATCCATCAGGAAGCCGAGGGCGTTGCCGCCCGCGCCACAGCCGAAGCAGTAGTAGAACTGCTTGTCGGGGCTGACGCTGAAGGACGGGGTTTTCTCTTTGTGAAACGGGCAACAGGCGGTGTAGTTCTTGCCGGCCTTCTTCAATTGCACGCGCGAGCTCACCACGTCGACGATGTCGGTGCGGTTCAGCAGGTCGTCAATGAAGCTCTGGGGAATCAGCCCGGCCATGGCGTTCTCGTCGTCTGCGCTGTAAATAGTCCGATACGAAGGGCATTCGGACGCGGGTCGTTACTGTAGGCGCGCAAAATTGGCGGCTCGACCGGTGTCGTCTGCGTAATCGCTGTCGGGAAGTGTATCTGCCGAAAATCCACTGACGTTAGTGCTCATCAGTTTTCGACTATTTGAAAGTGTTGCGCTGAATCCGCTGACGGCCGGTTGAGGGCCTCGGATAGCTCAATAAAACGGGCACGCATGCAGGTGCCTTGGGCTGATCGTCGTGAGAGGAATCAGTGGGTGTGCTCGTCAGTAGCCTTGAAAGGCTCGTCAGAAAAGACGTGCACCGCTGGCAAAAGAGCCAGGTCTGACGCGTGAAGCAGATTTGTCTCGGTCGCGTGTGCGGCTTCGACGGTGAAGCATCAAGCGTTTTACGCAAATGCCATTAGCCCGGCTGAGGGCCGGGCTTAGGCAAGAAGCTTGCTACGAACGTCTGTGTATTAGTACAGACGAACGGCGCGGCGCTGTTCGCGCTGAACTTTCTTGGCGTGACGCTTAACAGCGGCTGCTGCTTTGCGCTTACGCTCAGAAGTTGGCTTCTCGTAAAATTCGCGGCTACGAACTTCAGCCAGTACACCGGCTTTTTCGCAGGAGCGCTTGAAACGACGCAGAGCTACGTCGAAGGGTTCGTTCTCTTTAACTTTGACGGCTGGCATCCAGAGCTACCTTCATTCATTACCGGGGTCAACATCCTCGCGGCAAAAGAGCACTTGAAGACGTCGGTTTTTAAGGGTTGCGGATGTTAACCCCTCATCGCTCGGAATGCAAAGCCTCTGATCGAAAACCGCTGGTCGGGGCATCACGCGGCGACTATTATGCGCGCCTTCGAAGTCAGCCTAAACAAGGCGCAAACCCATGCTAGTACTGGGATTAGAAACCTCCTGCGACGAAACCGGCGTCGCATTATATGACAGTGAGCGCGGTCTGCTGGCCGACGCACTGTTCAGTCAGATCGACCTGCACCGCGCCTATGGCGGTGTAGTGCCGGAGCTGGCCTCGCGTGACCACGTCAAGCGCATGCTGCCCTTGATTCGTCAGGTGTTGGCCGAAGCCGACTGCGTGCCGACCGAGATCGATGCGATCGCCTACACCGCGGGTCCTGGCCTGGTTGGCGCGTTGCTGGTGGGTGCTTCCTGCGCTCAGGCGCTGGCGTTCGCCTGGGGCATTCCGGCCCTCGGCGTGCACCACATGGAAGGTCACTTGCTGGCACCGATGCTGGAGCCAAAACCACCAGAATTCCCGTTCGTCGCTTTGTTGGTCTCCGGCGGTCATACGCAACTGGTTCAGGTCGATGGCATCGGCCAATACAGTCTGCTCGGCGAGACGCTCGACGACGCGGCCGGTGAAGCGTTCGACAAAACCGCGAAGATGATGGGCCTCAATTATCCGGGTGGACCGGAAATCGCCAAACTGGCCGAGAAGGGCGTCGCCGGACGTTTCACCTTTCCGCGTCCGATGTGCGATCGCCCGGGTCTGCAATTCAGCTTCAGTGGTCTGAAAACCTCTGCTCTCAACGCCTGGCAGCAGTGCGTCAGCGCCGGGGACGACAACGAGCAAGCCCGTTGCGACATCGCGCTGGCGTTCCAGCAGGCCGTGGTGGAGACTTTGACCATCAAGTGCAAGCGTGCCCTCAAACAGGCGAGCATGAAGCGTCTGGTGATCGCTGGCGGCGTCAGCGCGAACAAGGCGTTGCGCGTCTCCTTGGAGAAGATGCTCGGTGACATGAAGGGCGATGTGTTTTACGCGCGTCCCGAGTTCTGCACCGACAATGGCGCGATGATCGCGTTTGCCGGGTGCCAGCGCTTGCAGGCCGGTCAGCAGGAAAGTCTGGCGATCAGCGTGCAGGCGCGCTGGCCGATGGAGCAGTTGTCGGCGTTGTGATCAGTGGCGCCCTTGGACGGTATTTAAAAATGCCGTTCGCGCCCGGCAAACAGGTCGCGTAGATTGCCGCGATGACGCCAGACGATCAGCAAGGTCAGCGCGCTCATCGGTAACAGCGCTTCCGGTTCCTGCCAGGCCAGCAGTGGCAAGGTCAAAGGCGTGGCGATCAACGCTGCCAGGGAGCTGGTGCGTGTCAGGTAGAACGTCAGCAGCCAGGCACATACCGCCAGCAGCGCGGCCGGTGGATACAGACCGAGCAGCATGCCGGCAGCGGTGGCGACGCCTTTGCCGCCACGGAAGCGGAAATACAGCGGGAACAGGTGACCGATCACGGCGCACACGCCGATCCACGCCTGATCCTGTAGCGAAAGGCCCACAGCCGAGGCGATCAGCACCGGCACCAGGCCTTTGCACAAATCACCGAGCAGGGTCAGGATCGCCAGTTTGCGACCGACCAGGCGCAGCATGTTGGTGGCGCCGGCATTGCCTGAGCCACTCATTCGCGGATCCGGGTTTCCGGTCAGGCGGCTGAGCAAAATGGCGAAGGACAGCGAGCCGAGCAGGTAGGCGAGAGTCGCCAGTAACCAAAACATGCTAACTATTCCGGGCGAGGACGCCCTGATTCTAACGGCGCATTGCGCCCTTGTCGTGCAGCGGAGAAAAGTGCTTGGACAGAGTGTTTATCGAGGGCCTGGAAGTCGACACCGTGATTGGTGCCTACGACTGGGAGCGCGGCATCCGACAGTGTCTGCGACTTGATCTGAGCTTCGCCTGGGACAATCGTCCGGCCGCCGCCGGTGACGACCTGACCCTGGCGCTCGACTATGCCAGCGTTTCCACGCGAATCCAGGCCTTTGCCGAGCAGGCGCAGTTTCAACTGGTCGAGACCTTCGCCGAGCGTCTGGTCGCGGTGCTGATGGATGAATTCAAGATCACTTGGGTGCGTCTGAAGCTGACCAAGCCTGGCGCGGTGCCAGCGGCCAAGGGTGGCGTGGGCGTGGAGATCGAGCGCGGATGTCGCTGACTCAGGTGTACCTCGGGCTCGGTAGCAATATCGAGCGCGAAACCCATTTGCGCGCGGGTCTCGACGCATTGGCGACGTTTCTGGTGGATATCCGCTGTTCGCCGGTTTTCGAAAGCCAACCGGTGGGCATCAAGAGTGGGCCGTTCTTCAACTTTGTGGTGTCGGCCTATACCGACCTGCCATTGATGGAACTGGATCGCCGCTTGAAGTTCATTGAGGCGGATAACGGGCGCTATGCACCGGATCGCAAGGGGCTGCCGCTGGATATCGACGTGCTGCTGTATGGCGAACTGGCTGGGAATTTCGACGGTCTGGTTTTGCCGCGCGCGGAAATTCTGAAAAACGCTTTTGTGCTGTGGCCGCTGTCGCTGATTGCGCCGGATCGCGTGCATCCCGGTGTGGGAAAAAGCTTCGCGACGTTGTGGACAGAGGCGCAGATTGATCAAGTGTTGGCGCCGGTCGGGTTTGAGTGGTGCGGGCAGCAGCTCACGCCTTCGAACCTTTAAAAGCAAAAGATCGCAGCCTGCGGCAGCTCCTACACAGAAACGCGTATTTTCCATGTAGGAGCTGCCGCAGGCTGCGATCTTTTGATCTTGCTTCAAGCGTTGTCTTTGTAAGCCTTCAACGCCTTGAGTCGCTCACGCTTCAGCGCTTCACCCAACTCCGGCCCCTTGAATCCTTTCTCCAGCAACGGCTGAACCGCCACTTCCCGAGCAGCCTTTGCCGCACCACGCAAATATTCCGCCTGTGGATAACTTCTCTGCTCCAGCCCTTTGCGTCCGCGAGCGTCCATTTCGCATGCAGCAATAAACTCTTCAAAACGCTGCGGTCGGCGATACACATCAAAACTTTGCAGTAACTCCTGAAGCGTCGAAGCTTTCAGCTCCAGCGCCCGATGGCCATGGGTGTGGTACTGGCCAACCAGCAAAGCCAATTCCTGGCAGTCCTTCGGTGCCTTGAAGCGTTCGTTGACCGCTTTGATCAGCTTCAGCCCTTTGTGCTCATGGGCGATGTGCCGTGGCCATTCTGCTTCCGGTGTCAGACCTTTGCCGAGGTCGTGCAGCAGACACGCCCAGCGTACGGTCAGCGGTTGTTTGTGCAGCGCCGATTGCTCGAGCACGCTGAGCGTGTGCAGGCCGGTGTCGATTTCCGGGTGATGCGCTTCCGGTTGTGGCACACCAAAAAGCGCGTCGACTTCCGGCATCAGCACCTTCAGCGCGCCGCAGTCGCGAAGCACTTGAATGAACACCTGCGGTTGATCTTCCATCAGCGCACGGGAAATTTCTTTCCAGCTGCGCTCAGCGGTCAGCGCCTCCAGTTCACCGGATTCGCTGAGCTGGCGCATCAGCTCAAGCGTCTCTGGCGCAACGCTAAAACCGAGCCCGGCATAGCGCGCCGCGAAGCGGGCAACACGCAGCACCCGCAGAGGATCTTCGGCGAACGCCGGAGAAACGTGGCGCAGGATTCGGGCTTCAAGATCGCGCTGGCCATGGTAGGGATCGGTCAGATTGTGCTGATCGTCCTCGGCCATGGCGTTGATGGTCAGGTCGCGGCGAATCAGGTCCTCTTCAAGCGTTACCTCGGGGCTGGCGTGAAAAGTGAAACCGCCATAACCGCGTCCGCTTTTGCGTTCGGTGCGGGCGAGGGCGTACTCCTCACCGCTTTTCGGGTGCAGGAACACCGGGAAATCCGCGCCGACCGGGCGATAGCCCTTGGCGAGCATTTCTTCCGTGGTCGCGCCGACCACGACCCAATCGATATCCGTGACCGGTTTGCCGAGCAGGCGATCACGAACCGCGCCGCCGACCTTGAAAATCTGCATGAAAAAACCTCCGTTAGCCCGACAGGATAACCCTTGCGTCGAACTTTCGGAGGCTGGAAGCGGATCAAAGATGAATGACGGCGAGGTCGAGTCGTCCGTAATCGCCTTCGCTGTGCTCGCTGCGGGGCGGCACGTGATGGGTTTTCATGATCTGGTCGCCTTGCAGGGTTTCCAGGTGAATGTCGAAGCCCCACAGGCGATGCAAGTGTTTGAGCACCTCTTCGGTGGAATCGCCCAAGGGTTTGCGGTCGTGCTGTTGGTGACGCAAGGTCAGTGAGCGATCACCGCGCCGGTCAATGCTGTAGATCTGCACGTTCGGCTCACGATTGCCGAGGTTGTACTGCGCCGCGAGGGTTTCGCGAATGATCCGGTAACCGGGTTCGTCGTGGATGGCCGGCACCAGCAAATCGTCCTTCTGGTCGTCATCCATGATGCTGAACAGCTTCAGATCACGGATCACCTTGGGTGACAGATACTGCAGGATAAAGCTCTCATCCTTGAAGCTGCTCATGGCGAACTTGATGGTCGATAGCCAGTCGGTGCCGGCGATCTCCGGGAACCAGTGACGATCTTCCTCGGTGGGTTCTTCGCACATGCGCCGAATGTCACGGTACATGGCAAAACCCAGTGCGTACGGGTTGATGCCGCTGTAGTAGGGGCTGTCGAAACCTGGCTGGAACACCACGCTGGTGTGCGAGGTGAGGAATTCCATCATGAAGCCATCGGTGACCAGCCCTTCGTCGTACAGGTCGTTCATCAGTGTGTAGTGCCAGAACGTCGCCCAGCCTTCGTTCATCACCTGGGTCTGGCGTTGAGGATAAAAGTACTGGGCGATCTTGCGCACGATCCGCACGATCTCGCGCTGCCACGGCTCCAGCAACGGCGCGTGCTTCTCGATGAAGTACAGGATGTTTTCCTGCGGCTCGGCCGGAAAGCGTGCGTTGTCCTTGTCGCTGTACTTGTCTGCGCCTTTGGGAATGGTGCGCCACAGATCGTTGATCTGCTTCTGCATGTGTTCTTCGCGATCCTTTTGTCGACGCCGTTCCTCTTCGGCGGAAATCGGATACGGGCGTTTGTAGCGGTCGACGCCGTAGTTCATCAGCGCGTGGCAGGAGTCGAGCAGGTCCTCCACCGCATCGATACCATGGCGCTCCTCACACTGCATGATGTACTGCTTGGCGAACACCAGGTAATCGATGATCGAGCTGGCGTCAGTCCAGGTGCGGAACAGGTAATTGCCCTTGAAGAAGCTGTTGTGGCCGTAGCACGCGTGCGCTACAACCAGCGCCTGCATGCAGATGGTGTTTTCCTCCATCAGATAGGCAATGCACGGATCGGAGTTGATCACGATCTCGTACGCCAGGCCCATCTGCCCGCGGCTGTAGGATTTCTCGGTGCTGAGGAAGTGTTTGCCGTAGGACCAGTGGTGGTAACCCAGCGGCATGCCCACCGAGGCATAGGCGTCCATCATCTGCTCGGCAGTGATCACTTCGATCTGGTTGGGGTAGGTATCCAGCGCATAGCCGGCCGCGATACGGGCGATCTCGCGGTCGTAGGTCTGGATCAGCTCGAATGTCCATTCGGAGCCGGTGGAAATGGGTTGGCGCTTCTGCTCTTTGGCGGTCATGTCACTAACCTGCGCTGGAAGAGTTCACGGAAGACCGGATAGATATCCCCGGCCGAGACCAGTTGCTGCTGGGCAAAAGTGTCAGAAAAGGCGTCGGCGATGCGTTCGTACTCGTACCACAAGGCCTGATGTTCGCGCGGAGTAATCTCCACGTAAGTGTAGTACTGCACAAACGGCATGATCTGGTTGATCAGGATGTCGCGGCAGATCGGTGAGTCGTCGTTCCAGTTGTCGCCGTCGGAAGCCTGCGCCGCGTAAATGTTCCACTCGTTGCTCGGATAACGCTCGGCCATGATCTCCTGCATCAGTTTCAGGGCGCTGGAGACAATGGTGCCGCCGGTTTCCCGCGAATAGAAAAACTCCTCTTCGTCGACTTCCCGGGCGCTGGTGTGGTGGCGGATGAACACTACATCGATCTTGTCGTAGTTCCGTTTAAGGAACAGGTACAACAGGATGAAAAAGCGCTTGGCGATGTCCTTGGTCGCCTGGGTCATGGAGCCAGAGACGTCCATCAGGCAGAACATCACGGCTTTTGAACTGGGGTTGGGCTGTTTGATCAGCAAATTGTATTTCAGGTCGAAAGTGTCGAGGAACGGCACGCGATGAATACGCGCACTGAGTTTCTCGATTTCCGCTTCGAGTTCCTGAATATCGCCGAAGTTGTCTGGTTCTTCGCGTCTCAGACGCTCAAGTTCTGCTTTGGCCTCACGCAGTTTGGCCCGGCTGCTGCCGGACAGCGCAATGCGTCGCGCATGGGCTGAACGCAACGTGCGGATGATGTTGATGCGCGACGGGTTGCCTTCGTTGCTGATCCCGGCGCGTACGGTTTTGAACGTGTCGGTGCCACTGAGGTTGCGTTTGACCAGGTTCGGCAACTCGAGGTCTTCGAACATGAACTCGAGGAATTCTTCCTGTGTAATCTGGAAGACGAACTCGTCCATGCCCTCGCCGGAATTGCCGGCCTTGCCCGGACCGCGCCCGCCGCCACCTCCCGGTGGGCGGGCAATATGCTCGCCGGCAGTGAACTCCTTGTTACCGGGATGAACCACGGTCTGCTTGCCACCGCGGCCGTGGTGAAGCACCGGTTCGTCGATGTCACGACCGGGGATGCTGATCTGTTCGCCGTGTTCCATATCGGTAATGGAACGCCGACTGACCGCCTCTTCGACAGCCTTCTTGATGTGGTCACGGTAACGCCGCAGGAAACGCTGGCGGTTCACCGTGCTCTTGTTCTTGCCATTGAGACGTCGGTCGATCACATAGCTCATACGTGGCCCTCCGGGCAGCTTCAAGTTGTGAGCTGCGAGCCGCAAGTAAAAGCCGTTACCCATGTGCCGGGGTTCACATGCCTTGTTCTTGCAGCCCGAAGCTTGAAGCTTGTAGCTGTTTTACTGCGATTTCCGGACCCGTAGGTACCATTCGGACAGCAGACGTACCTGTTTGTCGGTGTAGCCGCGCTCGACCATACGTGTAACGAAGTCGTTGTGTTTCTGCTGATCCTCTTTGCTCGCCTTGGCATTGAAGCTGATGACTGGCAGCAGATCTTCGGTGTTCGAGAACATTTTCTTCTCGATGACCACACGCAGTTTTTCGTAGCTGAGCCAGGTCGGGTTCTTGCCGTTGTTGTTGGCCCGGGCGCGCAGTACGAAGTTGACGATTTCGTTGCGGAAATCCTTCGGATTGCTGATGCCGGCCGGTTTCTCGATTTTCTCCAGTTCTTCGTTCAGGGCGACGCGGTTGAGGATCTCGCCGGTTTCCGGATCGCGGTATTCCTGATCCTGAATCCAGAAGTCTGCGTACAGCACGTAACGGTCGAAGATGTTCTGGCCGTACTCGCTGTAGGATTCGAGATAAGCGGTCTGGATCTCCTTGCCGATGAATTCGATATAACGCGGTGCCAGGTACTCTTTCAGGTAGCGCAGATAGCGCTCACGGGTTTCAGCCTGGAATTGTTCCTGTTCGATTTGCTGTTCCAGCACATAGAGCAGGTGCACCGGGTTGGCGGCGATTTCATGCGGGTCGAAGTTGAAGACCTTGGACAGGATTTTGAAGGCGAAGCGGGTCGACAGACCGTTCATGCCTTCGTCGACACCTGCCGAGTCGCGATATTCCTGGATCGACTTGGCCTTCGGATCGGTGTCCTTGAGGTTTTCGCCGTCGTAGACCCGCATCTTCGAATAGATGTTGGAGTTTTCCGGCTCCTTGAGGCGTGACAGCACGGTGAACTGCGCGAGCATTTTCAAGGTGTCTGGCGCGCAATGCGCTTTGGCCAGAGAACTGTTGAACAGCAGTTTGTCGTAGATCTTCACTTCGTCGCTGACGCGCAGGCAGTACGGTACTTTGACGATGTAGATCCGGTCGATGAACGCTTCGTTGTTCTTGTTGTTGCGGAAGGTGTGCCACTCCGATTCGTTGGAGTGGGCGAGCAGGATCCCGGTGAACGGAATCGCGCCGAGGCCTTCGGTGCTGTTGTAGTTGCCTTCCTGTGTGGCGGTCAGCAATGGGTGCAGCACCTTGATCGGTGCCTTGAACATTTCGACGAATTCCATCAGGCCCTGGTTGGCCCGGCACAGCGCACCGGAGTAGCTGTAAGCGTCGGCGTCGTTCTGTGGGTATTCCTCGAGTTTGCGGATGTCGACTTTACCGACCAGAGCGGAAATGTCCTGGTTGTTCTCGTCGCCCGGTTCGGTCTTGGCCACGGCGATCTGGTTGAGAATCGACGGGTACAGCTTGACCACGCGGAACTGGCTGATGTCGCCGCCGAATTCGGCCAGGCGTTTGGTCGCCCACGGCGACATGATGGTGTTCAGGTAGCGCCGCGGGATGCCGAAATCTTCTTCGAGGATCGCGCCATCTTCGGTGGCGTTGAACAGACCCAGTGGCGATTCGAATACCGGCGAGCCCTTGATCGCATAGAAGGGCACTTTTTCGATCAGTTGTTTCAGCTTCTCGGCCAGAGACGATTTACCGCCACCGACGGGGCCGAGCAGATAAAGGATTTGTTTCTTCTCTTCCAGGCCTTGGGCGGCGTGGCGGAAATACGAGACGATCTGGTCGATGCATTCTTCCATCCCGTGGAAGTCTTCAAAGGCCGGATAGCGACGGATTACCTTGTTGGAGAAAATGCGTGACAGCCTCGAGTTGGTCGAGGTGTCGAGCAGTTCCGGTTCGCCGATGGCCAGCAATAGACGCTCGGCGGCGGAAACGTAGGCGCTACGGTCTTTCTTGCACAGCTCCAGGTACTCTTGCAGCGAGAGTTCTTCCTGGCGTGTGGACTCGAAGCGTTGTTGGAAGTGGCTAAAGATACTCATGACGTCACCTCGCTCGATACGTGGAGCCGACGCCGGATCACTCAGTCGATGCTGGCAAACAACCGTTTTGGCAGCTGTTTGTTTACCCCCCAGAACACTTCCACGATCGACAATCGTGAAAGTCACTCCCGATGACCCGTGCGCCGGTGTACCGGCTCTCCCCTGTTTTGGATGGCCTGGGCTTAAGGATAGTTGGGAATTCAGGAGGTAAAGGCGAGATACGTAATTAGTTGTGGCAAGACCGTTCGTCTGCCCGCGCAGGCCCACGGCAGCCGGGGCCTGCGCGTTGCAAAAAAATTATTCGGCGGTGCCTTGCGCAGTTTCCGCAGGATAAGTCGTACGCCACAGCTCAAAGCCGCCGTCCATGCTGTAGACGTCGGAGAAGCCCTGGCTGATCAGGTACGCCGCTGCGCCCTGGCTGGAATTGCCGTGGTAGCAGACGACCACGGTCGGTGCGTCGAGGTCGGCGCCTTGGATGAAGGCGTGCAGCGAGTGATTGTCCAGATGCTTCGAGCCGCTGATGTGCAGGGCGGCAAAAGTGGCCGGGTCGCGCACGTCGACGACGACAGCACCTTGCTCACGCAGGGCCTGGGCCTGTTCCGGGGGGATTCGTTTGAATTCGCTCATGGCGGGTTCCTGTTACGCGGCTGAAATCGCAGTCTAACGCGGTGTGCTGACTGGCGAAGTTTCGGGGATAAGTGGTGCGACGGTCGGGGCGAGGCCGCCATGTTCATCGCATTTGCACGACAGGCGTTCACCGCTGTCGACGTTCATCAGGGTCAGGCTGCCGCCCCAGACACAACCGGTGTCCAGTGCCGAGATGCCCGGCTCATGGATATTGCCTTCGAGTGCCGCCCAGTGACCGAAGATGATGCGCAGGCCTTTGGTCTTGCGGTCCCGGTGCTGGAACCACGGTTTGTAGCCGGGCGGGGCAGTGTCGAGGCCTTCCTTGCTTTTGAGGTCGAGCTTGCCTTCGGCAGTGCAGAAGCGCATGCGCGTGAAATAGTTGGTGATGACGCGCAGGCGGGCCAAACCTTTGAGATCGTTGTCCCATTTCGCCGGCTCATTGCCATACATGCCGTCGAGATAGGCGGGAAACAGATTGTCGTCACGCAGGGCGGTTTCGACTTCGTCAGCGCATTTCAAGGCGCGACGCAGTGACCATTGCGGCGGAATGCCGGCGTGGACCATGGCGACGTCACGCTGCTCGTCGTAGTGCATCAGCTTTTGCTGGCGCACCCATTCAAGCAATTCGGCGCAGTCCGGCGCTTCGAGAATCTCGCGCAGAGTGTCGGACTTCTTTAAACGCTCAATGTTCTTGGCCGCAGCCAGCAGGTGCAGATCGTGGTTGCCCAGCACGCAGACCAGCGATTCACGCATGCCATACAAAAAGCGCAGGGTTTCCAGTGATTGCGGGCCTCGGTTGACGAGATCACCCACCAGCCATAGCCGATCGAGTTTCGTGTCGAACGCTACTTGCTTGAGCAGGCATTTGAGCGGCTCAAGGCAGCCTTGCAGGTCGCCGACGGCATACGTCGCCATCAGTGCAGGGCTCCGGGCACCGCCAGGCGGAAAGGCTTGATGATGGCGTCGAAATGTTTGCCGTCGTCGGCGACCATTTCATAGGTGCCCTGCATGGTGCCAACCTTGGTGGTCATCACCGTGCCGCTGCTGTAGGTGTGGCTTTCGCCGGCCTCGATCAACGGTTGTTTGCCGACCACGCCAGCGCCGCGCACCTCCTCTACATGGCCATCACCGTCGGTGATCACCCAGTGCCGCGAAAGTAGCTTGGCCGGGATGGCGCCGTTGTTCTGCACAGTGATGGTGTAGGCGAAGGCGAAGCGGTCGTGCTCGGGTTGCGATTGGTCTGCCAGATAGCGGGTAACGACGCTGACATCGACCTGGTAACGGGAATCGGACATGCAAAGGGCCTTAAACGAAGCGGAACGCGGGGCGTAGCTGATGGGGAATCAGTCTAGGCAAGTATCGGGCAGTAAACCAGAGTGGCGTCCTGCCCGATAGCGCTCATCGTTTGTCAGTCGGCGGCGGGGGAGGCCGGGACCTGAATGGCGAGTTGGTCGGCCAAGCGTACGAACGCGGCCAGATCCAATTGCTCCGGGCGCAAACTGCCATCGACGCCGGCGGCTTCGATCTCGGCATTGCTCAGCAGTTGCTTGAGAGTGTTGCGCAGGGTCTTGCGGCGTTGGTTGAACGCTTCGCGGACGACGCGCTCCAGCAACTTGTGATCCTTGGCCGGGTGCGGCAGCACGGCGTGCGGTACCAGGCGAACGATGGCCGAGTCGACTTTCGGCGGCGGGTTGAACGCGCCTGGGCCGACGTTGAACAGGTGCTCTACGCGGCAATGGTATTGAACCATGATCGACAGGCGACCCCAGTCACCACCGCCAGGGCCGGCAGCCAGACGTTCGACCACTTCTTTCTGCAGCATGAAGTGCATGTCGCGAATGATGCCGGCGTTGTTCAGCAGGTGAAAAATCAGCGGCGTCGAGATGTTGTACGGCAGGTTGCCGACCACGCGCAGGCTGTTCGGCGCGGCGTTGAGCGTGTTGAAGTCGAACTTCAGCGCATCGCCCTGATGCAGGTTGAAATTGCTCTTGCCGGCAAACTGCTGGTTGAGGATCGGGATCAGGTCCTTGTCCAGTTCCACCACGTCGAGTTGCCCGCCGGAATTAAGCAGGCCGGCGGTCAGTGCGCCCTGGCCCGGGCCGATTTCCAGCAGGCGATCGTCAGGTTTGGCGCTGATGGAGCGCAGGATGCGGTCGATGACGCCGGCATCGTGCAGGAAGTTCTGGCCAAAGCGTTTGCGCGCCTTGTGTTGGTATTGCTCGGTCATAAACGGGTCTCGGCCATCTGGTAGGCGGTTTCCAGGGCGACTTGCAGGCTGCCGGTGTCGATCTTGCCGCTGCCGGCCAGATCGAGGGCGGTGCCGTGGTCGACCGACGTGCGGATGATCGGCAGGCCAAGGGTCACGTTGACGGCAGCGCCGAAGCCTTTGTACTTGAGCACAGGCAGGCCCTGGTCGTGGTACATCGCCAGCACTGCGTCGCAGTGCTCCAGATATTTGGGGGTAAACAGAGTGTCGGCAGGCAGCGGGCCACGAAGGTCCATGCCCTCGCCGCGCAGGCGCTCTAATGTTGGTTCAATGATGTCGATTTCTTCATGGCCCAGGTGTCCGCCTTCTCCGGCGTGGGGGTTGAGCCCGCAAACCAGGATGCGTGGCTGGGCGATGCCGAATTTGTTTTGCAAGTCGCTGTGCAGAATCCGCGTGACCCGCTCCAGCCGCTCCGGTGTGATTGCATCGGCGATGTCGCGCAGGGGCAGGTGAGTCGTGACCAGCGCCACGCGCAAGCCGCGGGTGGCAAGCATCATCACCACTTGTGCGGTATGGGTCAGGTCAGCGAGAAATTCGGTGTGTCCGGAAAACGCGATGCCTGACTCATTGATCACGCCTTTGTGTACAGGCGCAGTGATCATCCCGGCGAAGTCGCCGTTGAGACAACCATTGCCGGCACGGGTCAGGGTTTCAAGGACGAAAGCGGCATTGGCCTTGTCCAGTTGCCCGGCGACCACGGGGGCGCTGAGCGGTGTATCCCAGACGTACAGGCTGCCTGCGGGTGCCGGAAGATCCGGCCAGCTGCCAGGCGCAACCTCCAGCAAAGTGACGGCCAGCCCCAGCTGCGCGGCCCGCTCGAGGAGCAGGTCGCGGCTGGTGATGGCAATCAGGGGATGTGGCTGGGCTTGCGAGGCGAGCAGCAGGCACAGGTCGGGACCGATGCCGGCTGGTTCGCCGGGTGTCAGCGCGAAACGCTGGGGTTTCACTGCGCTGCCTGGTCTGCACCAGGAAGTTTGATCTCTACGTACGCTTCGTCACGGATCTGACGCAACCAGGTTTGCAGCTCTTCGTCGTATTTGCGGTTACGCAGTACGGTCATGGCTTGCTGCTCGCGGGCTTGTTCGGTGCTGTCGGTGGCGCGACGGCCAAGGACTTCCAGAACGTGCCAGCCGTATTGAGTCTGGAATGGCTTGGACAGCTGACCTTGCGGGGTCTTGGCCATCACTTCGCGGAATTCCGGCACCAGTGCGTTCGGATCGATCCAGTTCAGGTCGCCGCCATTAAGCGCGGAGCCCGGGTCTTCGGAGTAGTTTTTCGCCAGTTCAGCGAAATCCTCACCGGCGAGGATGCGCTCGTACAGCGATTGAACCAGCGCTTTGGTCTTGGCTTCGTCACGGATCGGGCTTGGCTTGACCAGGATGTGACGGACATGCACTTCGTCGCGCATCTGCGCCTCGCCACCGCGTTTTGCCAGCAGCTTGAGGATGATGAAACCACCCGGTGTGCGCGCAGGCTGAGTGATGTCGCCGACAGCCATGCTGCTCAACTCTCGGTCGAACGGTGGTGGCAGTTGCGCGGCTTTACGCCAGCCCATGTCGCCGCCTTCCAGTGCGTTGTCGCTGCCGGATTTGGCCACTGCCATCTGACCGAAGTCAGCGCCTTGCTTGAGTTGCTGGTAAACCTCCATGGCCTGACGGGCAGCGCTCTGAATCGCATCAGAGTTGGCGCTTTCCGGGGTCGGAATCAGGATGTTGGCCAGGTGCAGTTCTTCGGACAGTTGCATTTTGCCCAGATCGGAGGCGAGGAAGTTTTTCACTTCCTGCTCGGAGACCTGAATGCGTTCTGCCACACGACGCTGACGCACACGGCTGATGATCATTTCACGCTTGATCTGGTCACGGGCGTCGTCATAGGACAAGCCGTCGTGAGCCAGAGCAGCGCGGAACTGATCAACCGTCATGTTATTGCGCTGGGCAATGGTGCCGACCGCCTGGTTCAGTTCTTCATCGGTAATGCGGATGCCGGAACGCTCGCCGATCTGCAATTGCAGGTTTTCGACGATCAGACGCTCGAGTACCTGCTGGTCCAGCACGCCCGGAGGCGGCAGACCGCCGCCACGCTTGGCGATGGTCTGCTGAACTTCGTGGACGCGCTGATCCAGTTGGCTCTGCATGACCACATCGTTGTCGACGATCGCTACCACTTTGTCGATGGATTGAACTGCAGCGTTGGCCGCAGTACCCAGGAACAGCGCGCCCAGCATCAGCGGGCGCAGACAATCAGAAAGCTTGGTCTTCACGTTCACGATAACCTTGAATGCCTTTGTCGAGGAAGCTCTCTACCTTGGCGCCAGTGAGGCCGCCGAGTCCCTTCAGAACAATTTGGAGGAAGACGCCATGGTCGCCTTTTTCGTTTTGCGGAGCTTCCTGACTGAATTCGTCATAGGAAACCCAGTAACGGTTGATCAGGCGCAGTTTCCAGCAGCAGTTGTCGTACTCGAAACCACCGAAGGCTTCCAGCGTACGGTTACGGTTGTAGTCGTACTGCCAGCGGCTGATAGCGTTCCATTGTGGAACGATCGGCCAGATGACCGAGAAGTCATGCTGCTGGATCTTGTAGTAGTCCTTCACGTAGCCAGGTGTGCCTGGAGTGCCGTAGTCACCTCCGCCCACCGACCACTTACCGGTGGTCTGGTCATAACGAACCTGGTCATTGCGATAGCGATAGCCGGCGTTGATAACCTTGTTCGGGTTGTCTTCAGGCTGGTAGTGGAACATCGCACTGCCGGAGCGCGGGCTGCGGCTGTCCGGGTCCCAGTTGTAGTCGGCCGTGGTGCGCCAATCGCGGTTCCAGCGGTATTCGTATTCCAGGGCGTATGGCGATACTTTGGATTTCGCATCGTCCCGGGTTTTTGGATCAATGCCTGGCAGCTGTACTTCACGATTTTTGAAATACACGGCCTGACCAACGCTGATGCGTTGACGTTCGAAACCGTCGTCTTCGATCCAGCGGCTGGTCACGCCCAGCGACAGCTTGTTCTCGTCGCCGACACGGTCGGCACCGGAGAAGCGGTTGTCGCGGAACAGCGAGGCGTAGTTGAAGGTGTACTCGCTGGTGTCGAATACTGGAATGTCTTCTTGATTCTCCTCAGGTACATAGAGGTAGAACAGTCGCGGTTCCAGTGTCTGACGGTAGTTCTTGCCGAAGAAAGACGTATTGCGGTCGAAGTACAGACCACTGTCGATGCTCGCGATAGGTACGCCGCGGTTCTGGTTGCTACCGAACTTGCCGCCGATGTACTCGCTACCTGCCGCATTGGCGGCATCTTGCTGAGCAGCGATCTGGGACTTGCCGGTACTGTCCAGGTCCAACTGGTACTGGGTGTACTGGTACTTGAGCGATGGCTTCAGGAAGCCATAGGTCCAGCTCATTGGCAGACTGACACCAGGCTTCAGGTTCAGACGGTCGCCGTTAGCGCGGGCCAGACCTTGAACGTTGGTATCCAGGCGAGGTGACGCATTGCCATCCTCATCGATGAAGTTGCCGGTTTTCAGATCACGATCAAAGCGGACAAGCTCGGTTTCGTAATCGAAATTCAAACCTTCCGGATGGTACGGCAGCTGACCATTGAAAGTGATCTGCGGCAGACGACCATACGGTGTGATGTTCGAAACGGTTGCCAGCTGGTACTGCTGAGCATTCAGGCGGGCGGTGTAATTATCGCCACGATAAGTCACCGAACCCTGCTGATTGACGAAGTCGCTGGACTTCACACCAATCTGATCGGTTTGCAGATCCTGGAAGTAATACGGATCGCTGATCTTGGTGTAGTCAACCTGGGTGAGCACACGGGAGTCGAGACCGCCCTTGTGCTGCCAGTTGTACATGTAGCGGGTTTTTTCGTAGTCGGTCTGCTTGCTGCGTTCGGTATCGTCATCATTCAGATACGCCGCACCGAACTGACCTTCACTCGACTTGGTCAGGTAACGGAACTCACCTTCCACCAGCATGCCGCGCTTGCTCATGTAGCGCGGGTACAACGTGGCGTCGTAGTTCGGCGCCAGGTTGAAGTAGTACGGAGTGACCAGCATGAAGCCGGTATCGCTGCCGGTACCGATGGTCGGCGGCAGGAAACCCGACTGGCGACGGTCGTCGATCGGGAAGTAGATGTACGGCGTGTACAGAATCGGAATGTCTTTTACGCGCAGCGTCACGTTGGTCGCGGTACCGAAACCGGTGGCCGGGTTCAAGGTGATGTTGTTGCCCTTGAGCTGCCAGGCGTTGCTGTTCGGTTCGCACGTGGTGTAAGTGCCGTCCTTCAAACGGATGATCGCGTTTTCGGCACGCTTGGCGTACAGCGCGTTACCGCGAATGCGCGATTTGTGCATCACGTATTCGGCGTTGTCGACCTTGGCTTCACCGGTGTCGAGCTGCACATCGGCATGGTCGCCGACGATCAGCGCGCCGTTATCGCGGATGCGTACATCGCCATTGAGTTCGGCGCGGCTCTCGGCCTGATACAGGCTCGCCTCGTCGGATTCGACCTGCATGCTGCCCTGACGCAGGACGACATCGCCGGCCAGCGTACCGACTTGATCATCGGTGTTATAGCGCGAGGCTTTTGCGCCGATAAAGGTCGGAGCATCGCTTTTGTTCGTCTTGTCATTCATGCCAGGACGAATCGGTTCGATATAAGCACCAGAGCAGTAAGGCCCGGTCTCGGCCAATTGGGCGGCGGTGAGTTTCTCGCGCGGAACCCAGTCGAGGTGACTGAAGTCTTCGCTACGGGATTTCAGGCCACGGCCTTTGGCTTCGGTGACGAGTGCCGTTTTCGGGGCAGTGTCGGTCGTCGAGCCGTTCTCTGTCGCAGCTTCGCCAGTGGCGCTGACGGCACTGCCGTCATGCACCGGACGCGGCGGCAACGCAGCAGCGGTTGATTTGGGCGCACAGGCCCAACCACCCGCAGCCGAGACGGAGCAGTCATACTGCTCGGCGGCTACAACGAATTGACTGGCCAGAGGTTGCATAGCCAGCA
The DNA here is from genome assembly GCF_049300855.1 of Pseudomonas sp. Classification (GTDB taxonomy): domain Bacteria; phylum Pseudomonadota; class Gammaproteobacteria; order Pseudomonadales; family Pseudomonadaceae; genus Aquipseudomonas. The sequence goes on from NZ_JBAQKH010000054.1 coordinate 478,099, forward strand.
GACTGCCGGTTACCAACAACGGAAATTTTTTACGAAACGCGGGGGATTTCAATGCCATCTTATTAGTCCGGGCTTCCTGCGTGCCATCTGCCCGCGGTGTGGGCCGCACGCCTCTCGATGGTCTGAAAAAGATGCTGGATAATAAAGCATGACCCGCTTGACGGCTAGCGCCGTCGGAGACCCTTGCAATGCCTGACCAAGATGTACGCTTGCAACACCTGAAAGTTTGGCTCGATGAGCAGTTGGCAATCCTGTTTGCAGATCAGGGTTGGGGCGTCGTGCCCCCGGCCACGTTGACCGCGGCCAGCAGCGACGCGAGTTTTCGCCGTTACTTCCGCTGGGAAGGTGAGGGGCGCAGCTTCGTCGTGATGGACGCGCCGCCACCGCAGGAAAACTGCAAACCGTTCGTGGATATCGCCTTTTTGCTGGCGAAATCCGGAATAAATGTGCCGAAAATTTATGCCGAAGACCTCGAACGCGGATTTCTTTTGCTCAATGACCTGGGTAACAAGACCTATCTCGACGTGATCGATGGCGAAAATGCCGATGCTTTGTTCGATGATGCCCTGCAAGCACTGTTGGCTTTTCAGCAGTTGCCGATGGTCGCGCCGTTGCCGAGTTACGACGTCGCGTTGCTGCGCCGTGAACTGGAACTGTTCCCTGAGTGGTACGTGAAACGTGAGCTCGGCGTGGAGTTCGACGCGGCTCAGCAACAACAATGGCAACAGATCAGTGATCTGCTGATCGACAGTGCACTCGCCCAACCGAAAGTGCTGGTGCACCGCGACTACATGCCGCGCAACCTGATGCTCAGCGAGCCGAATCCCGGCGTGCTGGATTTCCAGGATGCGGTCTACGGCCCGGTGACCTACGACGTCACCTGCCTGTTCAAGGACGCCTTCCTCAGTTGGCCTGAAGAGCGCGTGCGCGGCTGGCTGCAACGTTACTGGGAGCAAGCCTCGGCGCTGAACATTCCGGTGCAGCCGGACTTCGAAGACTTCCTGCGTGCCAGCGACCTGATGGGCGTGCAGCGTCATCTGAAAGTCATCGGCATCTTTGCGCGCATCTGCCATCGCGATGGCAAGCCGCGTTATCTGGCCGACGTGCCGCGCTTCTTCTCTTATATAGAAGCAGTGATCGCGCGTCGTCCGGAACTGGCGGAGCTGCAAGCGCTGTTCACCAGCCTGCGGGGTGGAGCAACAGCATGAAGGCAATGATTCTGGCGGCAGGCAAGGGCGAGCGCATGCGCCCGCTGACCCTGACCACGCCGAAACCGCTGGTACGTGCCGGTGGCGTGCCCTTGATCGAGTATCACCTGCGCGCTTTGGCGGCCGCAGGGTTCAACGAGATCGTGATCAACCACGCCTGGCTCGGCCAGCAGATCGAAGATTACCTGGGTGATGGTTCGCAGCTTGGCGTGAGCATTGAGTATTCGCCGGAAGGTGAACCGCTGGAAACCGGTGGTGGCATTTTCCGTGCGCTGCCACTGCTCGGCGACGATGCCTTCCTGGTGGTCAATGGAGATATCTGGACCGACTACGACTTCAGCGTGTTGCACCAGCCGATCAACGGGCTCGCGCATCTGGTACTGGCCGACAATCCGGCGCACCACCCGAGCGGTGATTTCACACTGATCGACGGTGAGGTGCACGACGGCCAACCTGACGCGCAAACCCTGACCTACAGCGGCATCGCCGTACTTCATCCGCAACTGTTCGATGGCTGCAGCGACGGTGCTTTCAAACTGGCACCGCTGCTGCGCAAGGCCATGGCCGCTGGTGAAGTCACGGGCGAGCGTCTGAAAGGTCACTGGGTCGATGTCGGAACGCACGAGCGTCTGGCCGAAGCTGAAACCTTGATAAAAGCGAGTCGCTGATATGTTGTGGCCAGGGACTCTGATTGGAGCCGGAGCGGGTTTTGCGATCGCCAGCATTCCGGGGGCCATGCTTGGGGCATTGTTGGGACAGGCGCTGGATCGGCGTCTGCATTTGCAGAGCTGGGGGCACTTGCGTGAAAAACTCGGCGGCCAGCCGATGCTGCGCAATGATGAATTGCTGTTCGTGTTGCTCGGGCGTCTGGCCAAGAGCGACGGTCGCGTCACCGATGGGCATATCCAGCAGGCACGCAACGAGATGCGGGCGCTGGAGATGAGCGAGCCGGCGACGCGTCGTGCCATTGCCGCGTTCAACCGGGGCAAGTCCGGCAGCGACAATCTGCGCGGTTATCTGCGACGCCTGAGTGCGCAGCCCCATGCCGCCGAAGGCGTATTGCGTGCCTGTTGGCGGATGGTCTGGGCCGATGGCCGCGCGGGTGTCAGCGAGCGTGAACTGCTGGTGCAGTGGGGCAAGTGGCTAGGCTGGACGACGCATCAGGTGCAGGCGCTGGCCAGCGATTACGAACCGGGCAAACGTCCGATCGTCAGTGCGGCGGTGAGCTATCAAGAGGCGATGCGCTTGCTGGGCGTGTCGGCGTCCAGCGAACCGGCGCAGATCAAGCGCGCTTATCGGCGCCTGCTCAGTCGTCATCACCCGGACAAGATTGCCGGTACGGGGGCGACGCCATTGCAGGTGCGTGAAGCGACCGAGCGCACGCGCGAGCTGCACAATGCCTACACATTGATTCGTGAGCGGCGGGATTTTCGTTAGTCGTTAAAGATGTGTTGCCGGTAATGGCCCCTTCGCGAGCAAGCTCGCTCCCACATTCGATCGCATTCCAACTCAGGGAACTCGATCAACTGTGCGAGCGAGCGAGCTTGCTCGCGAATGAAGGCGTCTCGGTCTTATTCGGTCAGTCCGGGGTCTGCGGATTCAACCAGCCACGCACCCGGCGAAACAGTTGTTCCTGCTCAGCCTTGTTATCCGGCAAGGCCTTGAGCGCCACCTGACTGAACGCCGACGTCTTCAAACGCTTGCTCGCCTGCATGCGCTCCAGCGCCGCATTGCGATCCAGCGGCTTGTCCATGTAGAAAATATCCGCGGTCGGCAATTTCAATGTCGGCGTCAACTCCGCCAGTTGCGGCTTGGCCTTGGCAGGTGTCTGCGCGTCGACCATGACGAATTTCTCTATCTGCGCGGTTTGCTTTTCGCTCAGGTATCGCGCGGCCCAATAGGCGCCGGTGCCGTGACCGAGGACGACAATGCTGCGCGCACTCTGTTGTTCGGCGTAGGCAATCGCTGCGTCAATGCGGGCGAAAATTCGCTCGGCATCAGCCTTGGATTGCTCTTCGCTGGTTTCAGCGACGACTTGATCGGCGACTTCGGCTTCACCGCCAGCGGCTTGCTCGATCGGCTGCGCGGTGGTGGCGTCCTTGCTGCCCGTCTCGGCGGCTTTTGGTGCCGCAGCGGCGGCAACCACGCGCGGGGCGATGACATCGCTTTGCAGGTCGGGCAGGGTGATACTCAGGCTGCTCCACTTGGCGTCCGGCAATTTCTGTCGTAACGGGCCGATTGCTTGCGGCCAGTCAGCGGTTTCGCCGGCACCGGGGATGATAATCACCGCGCCTTTGGGTTCAGCGGTGTTCGCGGTTTTCCACAGGGCGAGGAAGGTGTCGCTGCCGGCCTGCAACTGTTGCTGCTCTTGCGCCGGAACCGTACGGCTGAGTGCTGCGGCTTCTTCCTGACTACGCTCAAGCAATGGCTGGCGTTCGGCCGGTTTTTCTTCAGCCGGTTTTTCTGCCGCAGGGGCGGGGTCAGCGGCGCTGACGGAAAACGCACAAGGCAGGATCAGCGACAGGCACAATGCTGGCATTGCCAGGCGATAAACAGAGGGCATCGGTTATTCCAGGCCAGAAAGTATCCCGGCAGCCTAATGGGTTGGTCAGAATTTGTCAGTGTATGAGACTTCAATGAAGCGATTTTGCTGCCTGTGGGTTATCGGCTGGGTGTGGCTTCCCTTGATGGGGTGGGCGGCACCTGCGCCACCGTCGCACGTCGCGCAATTGTCGGAGGGCCAGCAACACTGGCTCGTGCAACACGATGAATTGCGGGTTGGCCTGGTCTTGCAGGCGCCGTATGCGCAATACGACCGGCGTTTGCAGAAGTTGTCCGGGGCCAACGTCGAGTTGATGAAGCTGCTGGCCAAGGCCCTCAACGTCGAATTGAGCTGGCGTAATTTCCCAGACCTTGAGCAACTGGAGACCGCTGCGCGCGAGGGCGAGATCGACATCGCTCCCGGTCTCAGCCAAACCCCGAGTGCGCTGCGCCTGTGGCAGTTCTCCGATCCTTACATGCGTGTACCGCAACTGGTGGTCAGCGATCAGAAGGCCAGCGGCGTGGTCGATCTGGAGAAAATCGACAGCCAGACTCGCGTCGCCGTGCGCATGCCCAGCACTACCGCCGACTATTTGCGCGGCAACTATCCGCATCTGAATCTGCAAGGTGTGCCGCTGGAGCGCCAGGCGTTGCAGTTGCTGTTGAGTCAGCAGGCCACTTACGCGGTGGTCGATGAAGCGCAGCTTGGACGATTGTCGGCAGAACCGGAGTTCGCCGAGCTGGTGGTGGTCGGCGATATCGGTTTGCCGCAGTTGTTGCGGGTGGGTTCGCGCCGCGACTGGCCGGAGCTGGCCGGCATCGTCCAGAGCGCCCTGCGTGCGATCCCGGCCAAGGATCTCGAGCAACTGCACAATCAATGGCTGCAACCCAAATACCCACGGCTGTCGGAGTCGCCGGGGTTCTGGCAGAACCTCAGCCTGCTGTTTGCGGTGATGATGCTCAGTTGCGTGGCCATTGTGTTCTGGCAGCGCCGCCAGCAGCACAGCCTCGAACAGCGCCTGTTGGCGGCGCGCGAGGACATTGCCTTGCGCGCGGCGAGTGAGGAAGCCCTGCGCTTGACCCAATTTTCCATCGACCAAAGCACCGTCGGCATCCTTTGGGTCAATTGGGACAGCCATGTGCGATACGCCAATCGCGCGGCGGAAATCATGCTCGGTTATCCATCCGGCGGACTGATCGAGCGTCCGCTGATCGACTTCGAGCCCGGGCTGCACATGGATCGCTGGCTCAACCTGTGGAAGCGCGCGCGGGCCAGCGAAGAAGGGCCGCTGAGTTTCGAAACCAATTGTGTGTGCGCTGACGGCCGTGTGTTGCCTGCGGACGTGTCGCTGAGTTTTCTGCGCTTTCGCGACAGCGAATACCTGGTGGTTTACCTCACCGATGTTACCGAGCGCCGTCGCGCCCTGGCGGCGTTGCAGGAAAGCGAGGCGCGTTTGCAGGGCATTGCCGCCAACGTGCCGGGGCTGGTGTTCCGTCTGGAGCGGGCACCGGTGACCGGGCAGATCGACTTCGCGTACATCAGTGAAGGCAGCGAGAGTCTGGTCGGCTATGCGCCGGCTGCTATCGCCCATCGCGACATGGGTTTGCGCAGTCTGGTGCATCCGGACGACAAGGCCAGTTATCACGCTACTCAGGATCAGGCGCTGGACACTGACAGCGACTGGTCGTGGCAGGGCCGAATCCTCACGCGGCAGGGCGAGCAGCGCTGGGCCGAGATCAAGGCGATCACCCGGCAGCTGGAGGATGGCGCCTACGTGTGGGACGGCATCGTCTGGGACATTACCGAGAGCAAGCGTATCGAGCTGGAACTGGCGGCATCGCGCGAGCAATTGCGCGAACTGTCGGCGCACCTCGAAAGCGTGCGTGAGGAAGAGAAAGCACGCATTGCCCGCGAGGTTCACGATGAATTGGGGCAGATGCTCACGGTGCTGAAGCTGGAAACCTCAATGTGCGAACTGGCCTACGCGCAACTCGATCCGGGCCTGAATGAGCGGCTGAACAGCATGAAGCGCCTGATCGCGCAGTTGTTCCAGTTGGTGCGCGATGTGGCCACGGCGTTGCGCCCACCGATTCTGGACGCCGGGATCGCGTCGGCAATCGAATGGCAGGCGCGACGGTTCGAGGCGCGTACGCAGATTCCGTGTCTGGTGCAGGTGCCGGACAACCTGCCGGTGCTCAGTGATGCCAAGGCGATTGGCTTGTTCCGGATCTTGCAGGAAGCATTGACCAACGTGATGCGTCATGCCCAGGCGCATACTGTCGAGCTGACGCTGGCGCTGGAAGGCGATGAATTGTGTCTGACGGTTAGTGATGATGGCGTAGGATTCGTCGCCGCTGCCGGTCGGCCGACGTCGTTTGGTTTGGTCGGCATGCGTGAGCGGGTGCTGATCATGGGCGGGCGGTTGGTGCTGGAAAGTGAGCCGGGGGAGGGCACCAGTCTGCTGGTGCGGGTGCCGGCGAGTGAGGTTTGAAGGTTTGTGGTGTCTGGGCTGACGCTATCGCGAGCAGGCTCGCTCCCACAGGGATTGGTGTGTACCTGAAATCTGGAGAAAAGATTTGATCCGTGTACTGGTAGCCGAAGACCACACCATCGTCCGCGAAGGCATCAAGCAATTGATTGGCCTGGCCAAGGACCTGCAAGTGGTGGGTGAGGCGAGCAATGGCGAACAGTTGCTCGAGATTCTGCGCAGCGTGCCGTGCGAAGTGGTGCTGCTCGACATCTCCATGCCCGGCGTCAATGGCCTGGAAGCGATCCCGCGGATCCGCGCGTTGAACAACCCTCCAGCGATTCTGGTGTTGTCGATGCACGATGAAGCGCAGATGGCTGCGCGGGCGCTGAAGGTCGGTGCGGCCGGGTATGCGACCAAGGACAGCGATCCGGCGCTGCTGCTCACTGCCATTCGCAAAGTCGCGGCAGGTGGGCGTTACATCGATCCCGATCTGGCCGATCGCATGGTCTTTGAAGTCGGCCTGACCGATGCCCGGCCGTTGCATTCTCTGCTGTCCGAGCGCGAGTTTTCGGTATTCGAACGCCTCGCCCAAGGCGCCAACGTCAATGACATCGCCCAACAACTGGCCCTCAGTAGCAAAACCATCAGCACCCACAAGGCGCGGCTGATGCAGAAGCTCAACATCACCTCGCTGGCCGAACTGGTCAAATATGCGATGGAACACAAACTCCTCTAGATACACCACTAATCCCTGTGGGAGCTGGCTTGCCAGCGATGAGGGCATGTCAGTCACATCAATGTCGGCTGACCCATCGCTATCGCTGGCAAGCCAGCTCCCACAGGTTGCTTTGTATTGCCTGAGAATGTGGGCATATCCATAAGCGACAACCGCTTTTGCCGCTGCTTGCGGCTTGCAGCCTGGCACTCGTCGCTCGCTTGCCAATGCGCGCCATCCGTGTAGGGCAATCCCTACCCCCAACCTTCCATCCGGCTGAGGCGATTCTCTCCTGCGCCCCGATTTGCGCGGCTGTCAGCAGCCACTAGGCTTAACCCACAAGCAGTCATCAACAACAAAGGTGTGGGTATGAGCCAGGTCGATACAAACGCAGGGGCCAGTGATGTGCTGGTCAGCTTTCGTGGAGTGCAGAAGAGCTACGACGGCGAGAACCTGATCGTCAAAGACCTCAACCTGGACATTCGCAAAGGCGAATTCCTCACCCTGCTCGGGCCGTCCGGTTCGGGCAAGACTACCAGTCTGATGATGCTCGCCGGTTTCGAAACGCCGACTGCCGGCGAAATCCTCCTCGCCGGGCGCTCGATCAATAACGTGCCGCCGCACAAGCGCGACATCGGCATGGTGTTCCAGAACTACGCGCTGTTCCCGCACATGACCGTGGCAGAAAACCTCGCCTTCCCGCTGACCGTGCGTGGCCTGAACAAAAGCGACGTCAGCGACCGCGTGAAGAAAGTCCTCAGCATGGTTCAGCTCGACGCGTTCGCCTCGCGCTACCCGGCGCAGTTGTCCGGCGGTCAGCAACAACGTGTGGCGTTGGCCCGCGCGCTGGTGTTCGAACCGCAACTGGTGCTGATGGATGAACCGCTCGGCGCTCTCGACAAACAACTGCGTGAACACATGCAGATGGAAATCAAACACCTGCACCAGCGCCTCGGCGTGACCGTGGTCTACGTGACCCACGATCAGGGTGAAGCGCTGACCATGTCCGATCGCGTTGCGGTATTCCATCAAGGCGAGATCCAGCAGATCGCCCCGCCGCGAACCCTTTACGAGGAGCCGAAAAACACCTTCGTCGCCAACTTCATCGGTGAGAACAACCGCCTCAACGGTCGCCTGCTTAGCCAGAGCGGCGAGCGTTGCGTGGTCGAGTTGGGTCGTGGCGAAAAGGTCGAGGCGCTGGCGGTCAATGTCGGCCAGACCGGCGAACCGGTGACCCTGTCGATCCGTCCGGAGCGCGTCAGCCTCAACGGTTCGAGCGATCAATGCGTCAACCGCTTCTCAGGGAGGGTGGCGGAATTCATCTATCTGGGCGACCACGTCCGGGTGCGCCTGGAAGTCTGCGGCAAGACCGACTTCTTCGTGAAACAGCCGATTGCCGAGCTCGATCCTGCGCTTGCTGTCGGGGACGTGGTTCCGCTTGGCTGGCAGGTCGAGCACGTTCGCGCGCTTGACCCGCTTTTAGAGGCGAACTGATCGCCCCGGCAATACCAACACCAACCCTGCACGTGGAGAGAACAATAAATGTTGAGATCCCTGAAGTTCACCGCCCTGACCCTGGGCCTGATGGGTGCGGCCAGCGCAATGGCCGCAGGCCCCGATTTGACCGTGGTGTCGTTTGGCGGGGCGAACAAGGCGGCGCAAGTCAAAGCCTTCTATGCACCGTGGGAAGCGGCGGGCAACGGCAAGATCGTCGCTGGCGAATACAACGGCGAAATGGCCAAGGTCAAAGCCATGGTCGACACCAAGAGCGTGTCGTGGGATCTGGTGGAGGTTGAATCGCCAGAGCTGTCCCGTGGCTGCGACGAAGACATGTTCGAACAACTCGACCCGGCACTGTTCGGCAAGACTGAAGACTACGTAAAAGGCGCGATTCAGCCGTGCGGCGTGGGCTTCTTTGTTTGGTCGACCGTGCTGGCCTACAACGCCGACAAGCTGAAAACCGCGCCAACCAGTTGGGCGGATTTCTGGGATACCAAGAAATTCCCGGGCAAACGTGGCCTGCGCAAGGGCGCCAAATACACCCTCGAATTCGCTCTGATGGCCGACGGCGTTGCGCCGAAAGACGTCTACAAGGAACTGGCGAGCAAGGGCGGCCAGGATCGTGCATTCAAGAAGCTCGATGAGCTGAAGCCGAACATCCAGTGGTGGGAAGCCGGTGCGCAACCGCCGCAATACCTCGCTTCCGGTGACGTGGTGATGAGCTCGGCCTACAACGGTCGCATCGCTGCCGTGCAGAAAGAATCCAACCTGAAAGTGGTGTGGAACGGCGGCATCTACGACTTCGACGCCTGGGCCATCCCGAAAGGTCTGGACGCCAAGCGCGCCGAAGCGGCGAAGAAATTCATCGCCTACTCGGTGCAGCCGCAGCAGCAGAAGATCTACTCGGAAAACATCGCCTACGGCCCGGCCAACACCCAAGCCGTACCGTTGCTGGCCAAGGATGTCCTGAAAGACATGCCGACCACCCCGGAAAACATCGCCAACCAGGTGCAGATCGACGTCAGCTTCTGGGCTGACAACGGCGAGCAACTGGAGCAGCGCTTCAATTCCTGGGCGGCGAAATAACCCGAGCATACGGGCCGACGGCTTTCCGGATGATCATTCCCACGCTCTGCGTGGGAATGCCGCCCGGGACGCTCCGCGTCCCCGTGTGACGCAGAGCGTCACTGGATTCATTCCCACGCAGAGCGTGGGAACGATCAGTAGCAAAAGTTCGAGGTGGTATTCGCCACCTCTGTAACGATCAAAGATTTGCGGAGTACGTCATGGCCATCGCCGTTCCCCTGAACGAGGGCAACAGCCCCACCTTGAAGCAGAAGCTCAAGCGCGCCGAGCGGGTCAACCGCTGGAAGGCTCAAGCGCTGATTGCGCCGCTGGTGCTGTTTCTGTTGCTGGTGTTTCTGGTGCCGATCGTGGCGCTGCTCTACAAAAGCGTCGGCAACCCCGAAGTGGTCGGCGGCATGCCGCGCACCGTGGCGGCCATCGCCAGTTGGGACGGCCGCGGCCTGCCCGCTGAACCGGTCTACAAAGCCGCTGGCGAAGATCTCGCCGAAGCACGTAAAAACCAGACGCTGGGCGATCTGTCCAAGCGCTTGAACATGGAGTTGGCCGGCTACCGCAGCCTGCTGACCAAAACCGCCCGGGCGCTACCCTTCGCCAGCGAACCGGCCTCTTATAAAGAAGCGCTGGAAGGTCTCGACGAACGTTGGGGCGACCCGGCCTACTGGCAAGCGGTCAAACGCAACACCAGCAGCATCACCCCTTATTACTTGCTGGCGTCCGTCGATCACCGCATCGACGACCTCGGCGAAATCGCCCCGGCCACTCCGGATCAGGCGATCTACCTCGACATTTTCGCCCGTACCTTCTGGATGGGCCTGGTCATCACCGTGATCTGCCTGCTGCTGGCTTATCCACTGGCGTACCTGCTGGCGAACCTGCCCTCGCGGCAAAGCAACCTGCTGATGATTCTGGTGCTGTTGCCGTTCTGGACATCGATTCTGGTGCGCGTCGCGGCGTGGATCGTACTGCTGCAATCCGGTGGGTTGATCAACAGCGGTCTGATGGCCATGGGCATCATCGATAAACCGCTGGAACTGGTGTTCAACCGCACCGGCGTATACATCTCGATGGTGCACATCCTGCTGCCGTTCATGATCCTGCCGATCTACAGCGTGATGAAAGGCATCTCGCCGACCTACATGCGCGCGGCGATTTCCCTCGGCTGCCACCCGTTCGCCAGTTTCTGGCGGGTGTACTTCCCGCAGACCTATGCCGGTGTCGGCGCCGGTTGCCTGTTGGTGTTCATCCTCGCCATTGGCTACTACATCACCCCGGCGCTGCTCGGCAGCCCGAACGATCAAATGGTCAGCTACTTCGTCGCTTTCTACACCAACACCAGCATCAACTGGGGCATGGCCACCGCACTGGGCGGGCTATTGCTGCTGGCGACGGTGGTGCTTTATCTGATTTACAGCTGGCTGGTCGGCGCCAGTCGCCTGCGCCTGAGCTAAGGGGAATTCGAGATGCTGAGTCCTTACATGTCGCCCATCGAACGGGTGTGGTTCTACAGCCTGCGGATCCTCTGCGGCCTGATTCTGTTGTTCCTGATCCTGCCGGTGCTGGTGATCATTCCGCTGTCGTTCAACTCGGGGAGTTTTCTGGTCTATCCGCTGCAGGGCTTCTCGCTGCACTGGTATCAGGATTTCTTCGCCTCAGCGGAATGGATGCGCGCGCTGAAGAACAGCATCATCGTCGCACCGGCGGCGACGGTGCTGGCGATGGTTTTCGGCACGCTGGCGGCGATTGGCCTGACTCGCGGTGACTTTCCCGGTAAAGCGCTGGTGATGGCGCTGGTGATTTCGCCGATGGTGGTGCCGGTGGTAATCATCGGCGTGGCGAGTTATCTGTTCTTCGCGCCGCTGGGCTTGGGCAACAGCTTCTTCTCGCTGATCGTCGTGCACGCGGTGCTGGGTGTACCGTTTGTGATCATCACGGTGTCGGCGACGTTACAGGGGTTTAACCATAATCTGGTGCGTGCTGCGGCGAGTCTTGGTGCATCGCCGTTGACCGCGTTCCGCCGGGTGACCTTGCCGCTGATTGCGCCGGGGGTGATTTCCGGGGCGCTGTTTGCCTTTGCGACTTCGTTTGATGAGGTAGTGGTGACGCTGTTTCTTGCCGGGCCTGAGCAGGCGACGTTGCCTCGGCAGATGTTTAGCGGGATACGCGAGAACCTGAGTCCGACGATTGCGGCTGCGGCGACCTTGCTGATCGCCTTCTCGGTAATCCTGCTGCTGACGCTGGAATGGCTACGTGGCCGCAGCGAAAAACTGCGTACTGCCCAAGTCTGACGCTGATCGTTCCCACGCTCTGCGTGGGAATGCCTCTCGGGACGCTCCGCGTTCCAGCTCGCGAATGGAACGCAGAGCGTCCCCGGCGGTATTCCCACGCAGAGCGTGGGAACAATCAGTGACAGGGGGTATTCGTTGGTCATTCATGGAGTGAATAGCAGACAACCCCAAAACCCCAGCTAATCTTGTGCCCAGCTCCCACATCTATAAGAGGCTGCGCACGATGAGTCTGTCCCAGTTCAAAATCGCCCACAAACTGATCACCGGCGCCGGAGCCATCGAGCAACTGGCCCCCGAACTCACGCGCCTCGACATCGACAATCCCCTGATCGTCACCGACGCCGCGCTGGTCAAATCCGGCACCGTTGAGCTGGCTCTGTGCCAATTGGGCGGGCGCGACTACGAGATTTTCGATCGCGTATTGCCAGACCCGGAAATCGCTATCGTCGAAGATTGCATGCGCGTTTACCGCGAGGGCGGGCATGACGGCTTGATCGGCCTCGGTGGCGGCAGTGCCATCGACATTGCTAAAAGTGTTGCGGCCTACGCCGGTTACCATGGCGCACTGGAAGATCTGTTCGGCGTTGATCAGGTACCGCGCAAAGGCCCGCCGCTGATCGCCATCCCGACCACCGCCGGCACCGGTTCCGAAGTCACCAACGTGGCGATCCTCTCCGACAAAGTCGCGCAACTGAAGAAAGGCATCGTCAGCGACTATCTATTGCCGGATGTCGCTCTGGTCAGCCCGCAAATGACCCTGACTTGCCCACGCAGCGTCACCGCCGCCAGTGGCGTCGACGCGCTGGTGCACGCCATCGAATCCTATCTGTCGGTCAACGCCTCGCCGATCACCGACTCGCTGGCCATCGGCGCGATCAAGCTGATTGCCAAAGCGCTGCCCAAGGCCTATGCCAACGGCGCCAACCTGCAAGCCCGTGAAGACATGGCCACTGCCAGCCTGATGGCCGGCATGGCGTTCGGTAATGCCGGGGTCGGCGCGGTGCATGCGCTGGCCTATCCGCTGGGCGGACGCTTCAACATTGCCCATGGCGTCAGCAATGCCTTGCTGCTGCCGTATGTCATGACCTGGAACAAGATGGCTTGCGTCGAACGCATGCAGGATATTGCCGAAGCCATGGGGGTGAAGACCGCTCATCTGAGTGCCGCCGAGGCCGCAGACAAAGCCGTGCAGGCGATGACCGATTTGTGCGCGGCCGTGGAAATTCCGGCCGGCCTGCGCAGTTTCGGCGTGCCGCAAGAAGCGATCCCGGCGATGGCGGTGGAAGCGGCCGGGATCGAGCGCCTGATGCGCAACAACCCGCGCAAACTCAGCGCTGTGGATATCGAGAAGATCTACCGCGCGGCGTATTGAGGCTGCGCCGGTCCTGCGTCATGGCATAACCCAATCATCGCGGTCACGGTGCGCGCTTGGAAACTTGAGGTATACAATGCGCGCCATCGTGATTTAGCTCAGAAAAGGTGCGTCATGCAGCCCTTCGTAATTGCTCCGTCGATTCTCTCCGCCGACTTCGCCCGCCTCGGCGAGGAAGTAGACAATGTTCTCGCCGCTGGCGCCGACTTCGTTCACTTCGACGTCATGGACAACCACTACGTACCGAACCTGACCATTGGCCCGATGGTCTGCGCGGCATTGCGCAAGTACGGCGTCACCGCGCCGATCGACGCGCATTTGATGGTCAGCCCGGTGGATCGCATCGTCGGCGACTTCATCGAAGCCGGCGCGACTTACATCACCTTCCACCCGGAAGCCACCCTGCACGTTGATCGCTCGCTGCAACTGATCCGTGAAGGCGGCTGCAAATCCGGCCTGGTGTTCAACCCGGCGACCCCGCTGGACGTGCTCAAGTACGTGATCGACAAGGTCGACATGGTCTTGCTGATGAGCGTCAACCCGGGTTTCGGCGGGCAGAAATTCATTCCCGGCACCCTCGATAAACTGCGCGAAGCGCGGGCGATCATCGATGCCTCGGGCCGTGACATCCGTCTGGAAATCGACGGCGGCGTCAACGTCAACAACATCCGCGAAATCGCCGCCGCTGGCGCTGACACCTTTGTCGCCGGCTCGGCAATCTTCAATGCGCCGAACTATCAGGAAGTCATCGACAAGATGCGCTCCGAACTGGCGCTGGCGCGCCCATGAGCGGGTTTGAGCAGCTGTTCCCGGGGAAACTGCCACGGCTGGTGATGTTCGATCTGGATGGCACGCTGATCGACTCGGTTCCGGACCTGGCAGCCGCGGTGGACACCATGCTGCTCTCCCTCGGCCGTCAGCCTGCCGGCATCGATTCGGTGCGCGAGTGGGTGGGCAACGGCGCGCCGGTATTGGTGCGCCGCGCCTTGGCCGGTGGCATCGATCATTCAGCAGTGGATGACGTTGAAGCCGAGCACGCGCTGGAAGTGTTCATGCAAGCTTACGGCGCCAGCCATGAGCTGACCGTGGTCTATCCCGGTGTGCGCGATACCCTCAAGTGGCTGCAAAAGCAGGGCGTGGCCATGGCGCTGATCACCAACAAGCCGGAGCGTTTCGTCGCGCCGTTGCTGGATCAGATGAAGATCGGCCGCTACTTCAAGTGGATCATCGGCGGCGATACCTTGCCGCAGAAAAAACCCGATCCGGCGGCGCTGTTCTTCGTGATGAAAATGGCCAACATCCCGGCCTCGCAATCGTTGTTCGTCGGCGACTCGCGCAGCGACGTGCTGGCGGCGAAAGCGGCGGGGGTCAAATGCGTGGCGCTGAGTTACGGCTACAACCACGGCAGGCCGATTGCCGAAGAATCGCCGGCACTGGTGATCGACGATCTGCGCAAGCTAATTCCCGGTTGCCTAGGTTCCGCCGCTGAGATAACGTTGCCCGACGCTGCTCAATCCCATTCTGGAAACGCCATCGTGGTGGTCACTCGCAAACTCTGGATGAAAGTCATCAAGGCCCTGGCCCGCTGGCGTTGGCGCGCCTGACTTGTTCCTGGCCGGCCTGCCGGCGCGTTTGCATACCTGACTGATTTGCCCCTCACACCACGAGGCACCTTATGATCCGCGAAGAATTCCTGCGCTTGGCCGCTGACGGCTACAACCGCATTCCGTTGGCCTGCGAAACCCTGGCCGACTTCGACACACCGCTGTCGATCTACCTGAAACTGGCTGACCAGCCCAACTCCTACCTGCTCGAATCGGTGCAGGGCGGCGAGAAATGGGGCCGTTACTCGATCATCGGCCTGCCGTGCCGCACGGTCATGCGCGTTCACGACCATCACGTCAGCATCACCGTTGATGGCATCGAGACCGAAAGCCACGACGTTGAAGACCCGCTGGCCTTCGTCGAAACCTTCAAAGCGCGCTACAACGTGCCGACCATCGCCGGTCTGCCACGTTTCAATGGTGGTCTGGTCGGTTACTTCGGTTACGACTGCGTGCGTTATGTCGAGAAGCGCTTGGGCAAGTGCCCGAACCCGGATCCACTGGGTGTACCGGATATTCTGCTGATGGTCTCCGACGCCGTCGTGGTGTTCGACAACCTCGCCGGCAAGATGCACGCGATCGTGCTGGCCGACCCTGCGCAGGCCGATGCTTTCGAACAAGGTCAGGCACGTTTGCAGGAACTGCTGGAGCAACTGCGCCAGCCGATCACCCCGCGTCGGGGCCTGGACTTCAGCAAGCAGCAAGCGGCTGATCCGGTGTTCCGCTCCAGTTTCACCCAGAACGATTACGAAAAAGCCGTCGACACCATCAAGGAATACATCCTGGCCGGCGACTGCATGCAGGTCGTGCCGTCGCAGCGCATGTCGATCGATTTCAAGGCTGCACCGATCGATCTGTATCGCGCGCTGCGTTGCTTCAACCCGACGCCATACATGTACTTCTTCAACTTCGGCGATTTCCACGTTGTCGGCAGTTCGCCGGAAGTGCTGGTGCGCGTTGAAGACAACTTGATCACCGTGCGCCCGATTGCCGGTACTCGCCCACGCGGCGCGACCGAAGAAGCGGACGTGGCGCTGGAACAAGACCTGCTGTCGGACGACAAGGAGATCGCCGAGCACTTGATGCTGATCGACCTCGGTCGTAACGATACCGGGCGCGTTTCGGAAATCGGCTCGGTGAAACTCACCGAGAAGATGGTCATCGAGCGTTATTCCAACGTGATGCACATCGTTTCCAACGTCACCGGTCAGTTGAAACAAGGACTGACGGCGATGGATGCGCTGCGGGCGATTCTGCCGGCGGGTACGTTGTCGGGCGCGCCGAAGATTCGCGCGATGGAAATCATCGACGAACTGGAACCGGTCAAGCGTGGTGTGTATGGCGGGGCGGTCGGTTACTTCGCCTGGAACGGCAACATGGACACCGCGATTGCGATCCGTACTGCCGTGATCAAAAACGGTGAACTGCACGTGCAGGCCGGTGGCGGCATCGTCGCCGACTCGGTGCCGGCGCTGGAATGGGAAGAAACCCTGAACAAACGCCGCGCAATGTTCCGCGCCGTGGCCCTGGCCGAACAAACCCCGGACTGATCACTGATCTTCCCTGTGGGAGCGAGCTTGCTCGCGAAGAGGCCCCGTCAGTCAATATTTATGCTGGCTGACCCACCGCTTTCGCGAGCAAGCTCGCTCCCACATTCGATTTGTGTGTAGCCATTAAAAAAGCGGCGCCTGTGAGGGCGCCGCTTTTTTGTGCCGGCGATTTAGAAGTCGAGCACAACGCCGACGTTAACGCCTTGCTGGGTAAAGTCATCATCCTTGCGCAACGTATACCCGCCGCGCAGCGCCAGATCAGCCGTGAGCTTGTGGCTGACGCCCAGGCTCAAGCGGTTCAAATGGCTCTGCGGCGTATAGCCTTCGAGTTTGAAGTCATTGGCCGGCAGAGTATTCAGCGCGATGTTGACCTTCTGCACGTCATCTTCGTATTCACGCTCGTGGGCATATTCGCCGAACACCTGGGTTTGCGGGGTGATGTTGTACTTGCCCTGAATACCAACACCGAGGCGTTTCGAATCGCGGGACTGATCATCGAAGCTCAGTGCGGTAGCGCGGTTGCTCTTCTCTGAATAACCGTCGACATCAACGCTGGCGTAGTCGGCGCTGACGAACGGCGACAGATGCCACTCGCTGCCCGGCTGGGCAATGTCGTAACCGACACGGGTGCTGAAGGCCCACAGGTGGCCGTCGGTATCGCCTTTCTCCGCACCCTCGCTGGCGCCGAGGTCGAACTTGCGCTTGAGGTTGTCGTAGTCGAGTTTGCCGCCGGTCAACGCCATGTCAGCCCACCAGCGATTCTGCTGGAACTGGGCAAATGCGGTGGCCAGATAGCTGTTGAGTTTGTAGTCCGAGTCGTTATGACCGGCTTCCAGCGTCTGCCGATAGAAACCGCCTGCCACGCCGACGCGCCAGGCGTCATTCAGACGATAGCTGCCACCGACGTTGAGGTTGTAGCCGCTACCGTCGGCGCTGGCGCCGCTGCTCTGGCTATCGAAATCCAGATGCTGGCCACCCGCGGCGACAATTGCCCGCCATTGGCCGACCGCCTGCCAGTTTTCCCAATCGGCTTGCCATTGGCTGCGCAGTTCATCCTGATGCGCGCGCAGAGTGGCGTGGGCCATTTCCGGCAACAGCGTCAGTTCCCACGGTGCCGCGAGCAGGGAGTAGGCGTAGTCGGAGATCAGTTTCTGGCCGGCTTCGGTCGGGTGCACGCCGTCGTTATAAATCAGCTTGGTCGGGTCGGGGGTCGCACTGTTGATCCCGTAACGGGCGTTCTCGGTGCAGCCGCTGCCGCTGAAGCAAGTCGCGGTCAGGTTCTGATCAGTCGCCAAACCAAAGCGTGCCGGATCGGCAAAGACTTCCGAGAGCAATACCGGAATGTTCAACGGAATGATTTCGGCGTTGATGCCTTGCAGGCGCGTGACCAACTGGTTGTTGAACTGGCCGGCGAGTTGACTGCTGAAGGCTTGCAGCGGCGTACCGTTGATGGCCGGCGTCAGGCCGACATCAGGCAACAGCCAGACCATCACGTATTTGGCACCGGCGGTTTGCAGCGTCTGCACGCTGTCAGCGAGGCGATCGGCGGCGGCGTTGGCTTGCGGCAGGCTGAGAATTCGCCCTTGCAGGAAGTCGTTACCGCCACCGGAAATGTAGTACAGCGCGTTGGGATCGGCGCGAAAGCCGTTCGACGGCAGGTATCCGGCGCGGGTGCGTTCGCCCGTGGCTGATTGCGTGGTGATCGAGTCGAGAATCTGGTCGGTGCGATAACCGCCGACTGCCCAGTTGTTGCCGTCCGGCAGGCCTTCATTAGCGCGTACGGCCGAACTTGAGGAGGCGGTCTGGTCGGGGCTGAAGCCCAGCCGCCCGCCCAGCAATTGTGTGGAGTTCAGCGAGCGCAGTTCGCCGCTGCCGTCCAGATACACCGGCCCCGTCCGGTTGGTGTAACGCTGAGTGGCGCCGGCCGGGCCACCCGTGTCGGTAAAGGTCCCGGCATCGTTCAGGCTGTCGCCGAAAACAATGAAATTCGAATAGGGATTGGGCGCAGCATTGGCCTGGGCGCAGGCCAGTGCGAGCAAGCATCCGGCCAGCGGTACAAACAACGTCTGTTTGATCATGAGCAAGTCCGTTTATTTATTGTTGTAGGTGAACGAAACGACAGTACCAAAAACTCCCGGCGTTTTGCCATCGGTCGTGAATCCTCCCCTGGATTTATCCGCCAAAGCCCCGGCCATATTGCACGCTCCGCCCAGCTAAGTTACTGTGCCGGAACGTATGAACGAGACCTCCCCCGTGTTGATCACCAGCAAACTTCTGGATCAAGTCATCAAGGCACACGCCCGCTGGCGTTGGCGCGCCTGAATCTTTTCTGCCGGCTTCGCCGGATCTGTATCGCTTTGCCTTCCTTGCCCGTTTGAAATGCCGCTGTGCCGACGCACCTGTCTGCGTCCGACATCGTGCAGCGCCCTGCGGGCAAGTCATCTGAAGGCTGTCTCCAAGTCAGAATTCAAGAGGTTCGAAACGCCATGTTGCTGATGATCGACAACTACGACTCCTTTACTTACAACGTTGTGCAATACCTCGGCGAGCTGGGTGCCGAAGTCAAAGTCGTGCGCAACGACGAACTGACCATCGCCGAAATCGAAGCGCTCAAGCCTGAGCGCATCGTGGTTTCCCCTGGTCCTTGCACGCCGACCGAAGCCGGCATCTCCATCGAAGCCATCAAGCACTTTGCCGGCAAACTGCCGATCCTCGGCGTCTGCCTCGGCCATCAGTCCATCGGCCAAGCCTTTGGCGGTGATGTAGTGCGTGCCCGGCAAGTGATGCACGGTAAGACTAGTCCGGTATTCCACGAGGACAAGGGCGTTTTCGCCGGTCTGAATCATCCGCTGACGGTTACCCGCTACCACTCGCTGATCGTCAAGCACGACACGTTGCCTGATTGCCTGGAGCTGACCGCCTGGACCCAGCACGATGACGGCTCCGTCGACGAAATCATGGGCCTGCGTCACAAGACCCTGAACATTGAGGGTGTACAGTTCCACCCCGAGTCGATCCTGACCGAGCAGGGCCATGAACTGTTTGCCAACTTCCTCAAACAAACCGGCGGCACGCGCTAAGGACTTCCCATGAATATCAAGACAGCCCTGAGCCGTATCGTCGATCACCTCGACCTCAGCACCGATGAAATGCGCGATGTGATGCGCGAAATCATGACCGGCCAATGCAGCGACGCGCAGATCGGCGCGTTCATGATGGCCATGCGCATGAAGAGCGAGAGCATCGACGAGATCGTCGGTGCCGTGTCGGTGATGCGTGAGCTGGCTGATCAGGTCGAACTGAAAACCCTCGACGGCGTCGTTGATGTGGTTGGTACCGGCGGTGACGGCGCGAACATCTTCAACGTGTCGACGGCTTCTTCCTTTGTTGTAGCCGCGGCCGGTTGCACGGTGGCCAAGCACGGTAACCGTGCGGTATCGGGCAAGAGCGGCAGCGCCGACTTGCTCGAAGCTGCCGGCATTTATCTGAACCTGACGCCGGTGCAGGTCGCGCGTTGCATCGACAACGTCGGCATCGGTTTCATGTTCGCCCAGACCCACCACAAAGCCATGAAGTACGCCGCCGGCCCGCGCCGCGATCTCGGTCTGCGTACGCTGTTCAACATGCTCGGCCCGCTTACGAATCCGGCCGGTGTGAAACATCAGGTGGTGGGCGTGTTCACGCCGGCACTGTGCCGGCCACTGGCCGAAGTCTTGCAGCGCCTGGGCAGCAAGCATGTGCTGGTGGTGCATTCGAAGGACGGTCTGGACGAGTTCAGCCTCGCCGCGCCGACCTTTGTCGCCGAGCTGAAAAACAACGAAATCACTGAATATTGGGTCGAGCCGGAAGACCTCGGCATGAAGAGCCAGAGCCTGCACGGCCTCTCGGTCGACGGCCCGGAAGCGTCGCTGGCGCTGATCCGCGATGCCCTTGGCAAGCGCAAAACCGAAAACGGCCAAAAGGCCGCCGAAATGATTGTGCTCAATGCCGGTGCAGCGCTGTATGCCGCTGACGTGGCCAGCAGTTTGAAACAGGGTGTCGAGCTTGCGCACGACGCGCTGCACACCGGTCTCGCTCGGGAAAAACTCGAAGAGCTGGGTGCCTTTACCGCGGTATTCAAAGTGGAGAATGAGGGATGAGTGTACCGACGGTTCTGGAAAACATTCTGGCGCGCAAAGTTCAGGAAGTCGCCGAGCGTAGTGCCCGCGTCAGTCTGAGCGAGCTGGAAAGTCTGGCCAAGGCGGCCGATGCACCCCGTGGTTTTGCCCAGGCATTGCTGGCGCAAGCAAAGAAAAAGCAGCCGGCGGTCATCGCCGAAATCAAGAAGGCTTCGCCGAGCAAAGGCGTGATCCGCGAGAACTTCGTTCCCGCCGACATCGCCAAAAGCTACGAGAAGGGCGGGGCGACCTGTCTGTCCGTGCTGACCGACATCGATTACTTCCAGGGCGCCGATGCTTACCTGCAACAGGCCCGTGCCGCGTGCAGCCTGCCAGTGATTCGCAAGGACTTCATGATCGATCCGTACCAGATCGTCGAAGCCCGCGCGCTGGGCGCCGACTGCGTGCTGTTGATCGTCTCCGCACTGGATGACGTGAAAATGGCCGAGCTGGCCGCCGTCGCCAAAAGCGTCGGTCTCGATGTGCTGGTCGAAGTGCACGATGGCGATGAGCTGGAGCGTGCGTTGAAAACCCTCGACACACCGCTGGTGGGGGTCAACAACCGTAACCTGCATACCTTTGATGTCAGTCTGGAAACCACCCTCGACCTGCTGCCGCGCATCCCGCGCGATCGTCTGGTGATTACCGAGAGCGGCATCCTTAACCGTGCCGATGTCGAGCTGATGGAAATCAGCGACGTGTATTCGTTCCTGGTCGGCGAAGCGTTCATGCGTGCGGAAAGCCCGGGTACTGAACTGCAGCGCCTGTTCTTCCCGGAGCGTGGTACTTCGATCAGCGGTTCGACCCTCGACTGATTCGCTCTAGACCGAGTCGACTCATTCGCGAGCAAGCTCGCTCCCACAATGGAATGCATTTCCCCTGTGGGAGCGAGCTTGCTCGCGAAGAGTCCCTCAACATCCCTAAAGATTTAAGATCTGCCGGAGTGCTCAATGTCGCTGCCAACCCCCCTGACCATCGAAGCCGGCCTGCAAGCCGAACAGGATCTGCTGGCCTCGGTCTGCGCCGGCGACACAGAATTCGGCCTGCTGTTCTGGCAACCCAGCGATCGCGCGTTGGTCATGCCGCGCCGCCTCAATCGCCTCCCGGGTTTCGACCATGCCTGCGAAGTCTCCGCCGCCGCCGGTTGGCCGGTTCTGTTACGTGAAACCGGCGGCGAACCCGTCCCGCAATCAGCCGCGACTATCAATATCGCTCTGGTCTACGCGCCACCGCGCAGCGAAGGCGATCTGAACCGCATCGAAACCGGCTACCGGCGTCTGTGCGATCCGCTCTGCCAGTTGCTGGATGAGTTGGGCGGTACATCATCGTTGGGCGAAATCGACGGCGCCTTTTGCGACGGTCGTTTCAACGTCAATCTCGACGGACGGAAAATGGTCGGCACCGCCCAGCGCTGGCGTCAGAGCCAGGGCGGACAACGTCCGGTCGGCCTGGTGCACGGGGCAATGCTGATGGATGACGAGCGCGAATCGATGGTCGCGGCGGTCAATCGTTTCAACGAGGCATGCGGACTGGAGCAGCGGGTGAGGGCGCAAAGCCACATTGCCCTGCATGAGAAATTCAACGCGCCACATGCCTTGGCGCGTCTCGATGAGCTGTTTCGTCTGATGCTGGCGCAGATGTACAGCGCCTGACGTTACCGGTTTACCGCGTGCCGAAGACCACCATGGTTTTGCCTTTCACATCGACCAGGTTGCGTTCCTCAAGATCCTTGAGCACGCGACCGACCATCTCCCGTGAACAGCCAACAATCCGCCCGATTTCCTGACGCGTCACTTTGATTTGCATGCCGTCCGGGTGGGTCATTGCATCTGGCTGTTTGCACAACTCCAGCAGGCAACGCGCTACGCGACCGGTCACATCAAAGAACGCCAGATCGCCGACTTTGCGTGTGGTATTGCGCAAGCGCTGTGCGATTTGTCCGCTGAGCACGTAAAGAATGTCCGGATCCTGCTGCGACAATTCGCGGAACTTGGTGTAGCTGATTTCCGCGGTTTCGCATTCAACCTTGGCCCGCACCCAGGCGCTGCGTTCTTGCTCCTGGCCGGCTTGTTCGAACAGGCCCAGTTCGCCAAAGAAATCCCCGGCGTTGAGGTAGGCGATGATCATCTCGCGACCATCGTCGTCCTCGATCAGGATCGTTACCGAACCCTTGATGATGAAGTACAACGTGTCCGAGCGATCACCTGCACAAATGATGTTGCTCTTGGCCGCATGGCGACGGCGCTGACAATGCATCAACAGCTTGTCGAGGTTCTTGATTTTGGGTGTGGGGGTAATAGCAACCATGGTTGTATCCCGAAAAGACTGCACGGTGATGTTTGGTTTTTTTATGAGGCGCTGAAGGCGGTCGCTGCACAGCTGGCATGGGCGCCAGCGAATTGGCGCCAGCTTAACAGACACTTCGTCGAAAATTCGAGAAATTACCTACGTCGTAGAGGCATCCGTCCTAGGATCAGCGCTCGCTGTCAGGCCGGGGCGCTGTGCTAAGCTGGCGACCCTTTTTTCTACAGTGGAGTCTTGGCGATGAAGGCACGCATCCAATGGGCTGGCGAAGCCATGTTCCTCGGCGAATCCGGCAGCGGTCATGTCGTGGTGATGGACGGTCCGCCGGACGCCGGTGGTCGTAATCTGGGTGTTCGCCCGATGGAAATGCTCTTGCTCGGTGTCGGCGGTTGCAGCAACTTTGACGTGGTCAGCATCCTCAAGAAGTCCCGTCAGGCCGTTGAAAGCTGTGAAGCCTTCCTCGAAGCCGAGCGCGCGACCGAAGATCCGAAGGTGTTCACCAAGATCCACATGCACTTTGTGGTCAAGGGCCGTGGCTTGAAAGAAGCTCAGGTCAAGCGTGCCATCGAGTTGTCTGCCGAGAAGTATTGCTCAGCCTCGATCATGCTCGGCGCGGCTGGCGTAGCGATTACTCACGACTACGAAATCATCGAACTCGGTTGAACCGACATTCAACTATCATAAAAGCAGTGCAGACTCTGGCGATCCCCCCGCTGACGTCTGCATAATGCGCCACTTTTTTTCAGGGCAGTGATCGGTCAGCCGACAGGTCAGCCGCCTGAACAGATAACCAAAATCGCCATCGCGAAGAGGTGTTAACCGTCCTACGCAGGTGCGTTGTTCGCACTTGACGGGCATGCTTGATCACGCGGCTGCGCCGCATACATAGAGAGTTTTTAACGGTGAAAAGCAAACTCAAGCTCCACGGGTTCAATAACCTGACAAAGACCTTGAGCTTCAACATCTATGACATCTGCTACGCGGAAACCCCGCAAGACCAGCAGGCTTACGTCGAGTACATCAATCAAGAGTACAACGCGAAACGCCTGACGCAGATTCTCACAGAAGTTGTCGAGATCATTGGTGCCAACATCCTGAATATTGCCAGTCAGGACTATGAACCTCAGGGCGCCAGCGTCACGATTCTGATTTCTGAAGAGCCGGTAACCCCGACTGAAAGCCAGATCGAAGAATCGCCGGGCCCGTTGCCCGAAATTATCCTGGCCCACCTCGACAAGAGTCACATCACGGTGCACACCTACCCGGAAATCCATCCGGACGACGGTATTGCAACTTTCCGTGTGGACATCGACGTGTCGACTTGTGGTGTCATCTCACCGCTGAAAGCGCTCAATTTCCTCATTCACCAGTTCGATTCGGACATCGTGACTGTGGATTATCGTGTGCGTGGCTTCACCCGTGACGTTGAAGGCAACAAGCACTTCATCGACCACGAGATCAATTCGATCCAGAACTACCTTTCCGAAGACACTCGCGACGCGTACCAGATGACCGACGTGAACGTGTACCAGGAAAACCTGTTTCACACCAAAATGCTGCTGAAGAACTTCGAACTGGATAACTACCTGTTCGGCGACGCCACCAGCAATCTGTCCCCCGAGCAGCGTGCTCTGGTGACCGACCGGGTGAAGCACGAAATGCTCGAAATCTTCTATGCGCGCAACATGCCGACCTAAGATTCCCGCACACAAAAAAGGCGACTGTCTCAGGACAGTCGCCTTTTTTATTGTTGAAACAAAGACCCCTGTGGGAGCTGGCTTGCCAGCGATGGGGCCCTGTCCGGCAATACACTTCTCAAATCCGATAAGTACTCTTGGTCATCACCTTGGCCAAAATACTCATCCCGAACTTCACCGGCGCCGGAAAACGAAACCCTCCAGCTTCCAGCGCACTCTGCGCATGATGTTCTTCATCAATACGCATCTGCTCCAGAATTGCCCGGGACTTTTCGTCCTCGGCCGGCAACTGTTCCAGATGTTCATTCAAGTGTTTGCACACCTGATGCTCGGTCGCTGCGACAAACCCGAGGCTGACCTTGTCGCTGATCAACCCGGCCACTGCGCCAATTCCGAACGACATGCCATAAAACAGCGGATTGAGAATGCTGGTATGGCTGCCCAACTGATGGATGCGCTGTTCGCACCAGACCAGATGATCAATCTCTTCTTCGGCGGCGTGCTCCATGGCTTCGCGAACCTGGGGCAGCCTGGCGGTCAGCGCCTGTCCCTGATACAGCGCCTGGGCGCAGACTTCACCGGTGTGGTTGATACGCATCAGGCCGGCGACGTGGCGGGTGTCTTCGTCGCTCATTTGCGTGTCCGGCTGCAGAATCGCTGGCGACGGACGGTACGGCTGACCACTGAAAGGCAGCAGGGTACGCATCGCGGCATCGGCTTGCAGCAGAAGACGGTCAATTGGCGAGTAGTGACGTTGGGTAGTCATGCTGACCTCCGGGAAGAATCTCGGCGGCCAGTTTAACCGAATCGGCCGCAGAAGGTTTGCGCTGGGTCATTTGCTTCGCGGTGATGCTTTTTGTGGGAGCGAGCCTGCTCGCTCCCACAGGGTGGGTGTGCCCTTAGCCCGGAGGCCAGTTCATCTGGCGTTGACCGAGTACGTGCATATGAATGTGGTAGACGGTTTGCCCACCTTTCTCATTGCAGTTCATCACCACGCGGAAACCTTCTTCGCAGCCCAGTTCCAGTGCCAGACGCTGCGCAGTGAACAGGATATGCCCGGCCAGTGCCTTGTCGTCCTCAGTCAGGTCGTTGAGCGTGCGCACCGGTTTCTTCGGGATCACCAGGAAATGCACCGGTGCCTGAGGGGCGATGTCGTGGAAGGCCAGAACCTGGTCATCCTCGTAAATGATCTTGGCCGGGATTTCCCGGTTGATGATCTTGGTGAACAGAGTATCCACTGCTGTTTTCTCCGTTGTTTGGGCTGGTCTGAGTGTACTCAGGGCGGCTTGTCCCGCCCAGTGTTTTACCTGTAGGGCATTTCAGCGCGGGCAGTAAGCCTTGTTGACCATGCCGACGATGGTGCGGTTGAGCCAGCGCGAACCCAGCCGCGGCAGGAACGCGAACCAGCGATTGCGTCGTCCCGGAATGATGATTGCGCGGTTTTTGTCGAGGGCGCGCACGGTATACAGCGCGACTTCCTCGGGGCTCATCAGCATTTTGCTGGCTTTGAGTTTGTCGCTGTTGAGTTGCGCGGTGCGGAAAAATGCCGTGCGGGTCGGGCCTGGGCAGAGCACCGAAACCTTCACCGCACTTTGTTTGAGTTCAACCCGCAAGGCTTCGGAGAAGTGCAGCACATACGCCTTGCTGGCGTAGTAGGTGCTCATCCACGGGCCGGGATTGAACGCGGCGACCGAGGCAACGTTGAGAATCTGCCCGCCACCCTGTAGCGCCATGCTATTGCCGATGGCGTGGCACAAGCGGGTGAGGGCGAGGATATTCACCTCGATCAGATCCTGCTCGGTCATCCAGTCCTGCGCGAGAAACGGGCCACAGGTGCCGATGCCGGCGCAGTTCACCAACAGGTCGATCTGGCGGTCACCTTCTTCCAGCTCCAGTAAAAAGCCGGACAGGCGTAACGGTTCGCCCAAATCACAGGCGCGGAACAGTACCTCGACGCCAAAGCGCTGGGTCAATTCGATCGCAATGCTTTCCAGCTGATCACGCTGTCGGGCCACCAGAATCAGGCTGCGGCCACGCCGGGCCAACGCTTCGGCCATGGCCAGGCCGATGCCGCTGGAAGCGCCGGTGATCAGTGCGTAACGGGTCATGCAATTCTCCATCGCAACAGCTCCGCGCCGGCGACGCGGGTGTCACGGCGGGGAGCGCTGTTCATTCTTTCGCAGAGTCTACAGGGGCCTGCGCCGCTTCGGCGGCCTCGTCGGCGGAATCCGCTGGCGTTTCGACCTCTACTTCGACTTCGTCAGTGGTCACCGAGCCACTTTCATAGCTGCTTTCCAGATTGCTTTCGTATTCCTGCTGGATGGCGGAAATGCCGCCGAGCATGCCGCCGGCAAATACCAGCGCAAAAAACACGATCCACAGCGAGCACAGCACTTTCACCGCGGTGCTGTTCGGCGGAGGGGGAGGGCCGTAGCGATTGGCGCCGCTATTGCCCGGTACGACCATGATCACCAGCGGAAAGAAACTGCCCACGAACGGTACAAGGTTCAGCAGCCAGAGCCAGCCCGACCAGCCGATATCGTGCAAGCGCTGGACGCTGAACAGAATGCTGACAATCAGGAAGCCGATAAACAGGAAGAAGGCGAAGATCCCGCCGATGATCAAGCCAGTGGTGGAGTCGCCACTGACCAGGCCAAGCGCCATCAGGGCGAATATCCCGACAATGGGTAGCGTGACCAGGCTCAGCACCATCGTCCAGGCGAGAAAGCGCAGACGACCGATGCGGCCTTCGACGCTGAATGGCTTGAGTGTGGCGAACGCCGGCAGCTGTTCCCCGACACTGGCGCGAGGCGGCGCATACGGTGACTCCGGTTCTGCCACGACAGTGGTGTGTTCCTGGACGTCCGCCAGATTCAGTTCGATCGCCGTCTCGGCTTCAATGCGCGCATCAATCCCGGTTTTGCTCAGTGCTTGCAGGTAAGCCTGCGCATCGCTGTGGGACAGGTCGCGTTTGAGTGCCACGGCGCGGCCATTGAACAGGCGTTCGATGGCGGCCACGTCACTTTTGAACAGGTCAGCCAGATTGAGCTTGGCCGTGGTGATATCGACGCCGGGCTGCAGAGCACCGTCGAACACGATCTTGTAACGGGGTTCGCTCATTACCGAGGCATCCTTGTCGCGAGTGGGTTGAAAGGTTGTCAGTGTAAGGCCAGCCTTGGGTCGACTGGCCTGGTTTTTATCCGCGCGGCCAGTGTTTTGGCAATTGTGCTGCGCGTTCCTGGGCTTGCCGGTATTCAGCGTCAAGGCGCGCGATCAGTTGATCGACGCTCGGCAGATCCGTGATGTCGCCAACCCCCTGGCCTGCCGACCACACAGTCTTCCACGCTTTGGCTTCGTCATTGATCGGTTTGAGCTTGTCGCCGAAATTCACTTCGCCTTTGCCTTGCAGGGCCGCCAGATCGAAGCCGGCCGCTTCCAGGCTCTGACGCATGAAACTGGCCGGTACA
The DNA here is from genome assembly GCF_049300855.1 of Pseudomonas sp. Taxonomy (GTDB): domain Bacteria; phylum Pseudomonadota; class Gammaproteobacteria; order Pseudomonadales; family Pseudomonadaceae; genus Aquipseudomonas. The sequence goes on from NZ_JBAQKH010000054.1 coordinate 506,056, forward strand.
CCCGACACTGCAGGAGTATGGATGATGTCGGCCGCTTTGGCTGTCAGCAGCATCTGCTTGTAAGCGTCAGGCGCATGACTTTCAGTCGTACCGATAAATCGCGTGCCGAAGTAGGCCAAATCCGCGCCCAACAGCTGAGCAGCCAAGATCTCATGGCCGTGGTTCAGACATCCTGCAAGCAATAACGTTTTGTCGAAGAACTGACGGATCTCGGCGATCAGGGAAAAAGGACTCCAGGTGCCGGCATGACCGCCGGCGCCGGCGGCGACCGCGATCAAGCCATCGACGCCAGCCTCGGCGGCTTTCTCGGCATGACGACGTGTTGTCACGTCGTGGAACACCAGTCCGCCGTAGCTGTGTACGGCATCGACCAGCTCTTTCACCGCACCAAGGCTGGTGATGACGATGGGTACCTTGTGTCCGACGCAGATGTTCAGGTCTGCCTGCAAGCGCGGGTTGCTGTTATGGACGATCAGGTTCACCGCATAAGGCGCCGGATTGTCCAGTGTCGCCAGGCCCGCCTCGATCTGCTCCAGCCAGGCTTTGAAGCCGCTGCTTTCGCGCTGGTTCAGTGCCGGGAAGCTGCCGACCACGCCATTGCGGCAGCAGGCCAGAACCAGTTCCGGATTGGAAATCAGAAACATCGGCGCCGCCACCACAGGCAGGCGCAGACGTTGTTCGAGCAGAGCGGGCAGCGACATTATGAACACCCCAAAGATCGGTACTTGTTGAAGTTAGAACGGCTTGACCACGACCAGAATTACGATAGCCAGCAATATCAGAACCGGCACTTCATTGAACCAGCGATAAAAGACATGGCTGCGGGTGTTCTCGCCACGGGCGAAACGTTTTACTTGCGCGCCGCACATATGGTGGTAACCGATCAGCAAGACGACCAGTGTCAACTTGGCGTGAATCCAGCCACCCGTGCTGAAGATGCTCGGGTTGAGATAGATCAGCCAGCCGCCGAAGATCAGCGTCGCAATCATCGCCGGGCCCATGATGCCGCGATACAACTTGCGCTCCATGACGCTGAAGCGTTCCTTGCTGATCGTGTCCTCGCTTTGCGCGTGATAAACGAACAGGCGCGGCAAATAGAACAGGCCGGCAAACCAGCAAACGACGCTGACAATGTGAAAAGCTTTGATCCATAGATAGAGCATTTTTAGTTATTCCAGATTCACGGTACCCCGGATAGTAGAGGCTTGAGCGTCCGCACGTCACCTTGACGGTTGTCGCAGGGCCGCGCGGCCCCTATTATCGACGGCTTTCCAGTGGGTTCTTTGAGGGCAGGTTATGGTCAAGGTCGGTATCGTCGGCGGCACGGGTTACACCGGTGTCGAACTGCTGCGTCTGTTGGCGCAGCATCCGCAGGCAGAAGTGGCTGTCATCACTTCCCGATCCGAGGCCGGTCTGGCCGTGGCTGACATGTACCCGAACCTGCGCGGTCACTACGACGGCCTGGCCTTCAGCGTGCCGGACATCAAAACCCTCGGTGCTTGCGACGTGGTGTTCTTCGCCACGCCGCACGGTGTCGCGCACGCCTTGGCCGGTGAATTGCTGGCGGCGGGCACCAAGGTCATCGACCTGTCGGCAGACTTCCGTCTGCAAGACGCTGACGAGTGGGCCAAATGGTACGGCCAGCCGCATGGCGCGCCAGAGTTGCTGGATGAAGCGGTTTACGGTCTGCCGGAAGTCAATCGCGAGCAGATCAAGAAAGCTCGGCTGATCGCGGTGCCGGGTTGCTATCCAACCGCTACACAGCTGGGCTTCCTGCCTTTGCTGGAAGCAGGTCTGGCCGATACTTCACGTCTGATCGCCGACTGTAAATCCGGTGTCAGCGGCGCTGGTCGCGGTGCGGCTGTAGGCTCCCTGTACTCCGAGACGTCGGAAAGCATGAAGGCCTATGCGGTGAAAGGTCACCGTCACCTGCCGGAAATTCGCCAGGGTCTGCGTCGTGCCGCGGGCAAGGACGTGGGGCTGACTTTCGTTCCACACCTGACGCCGATGATTCGCGGCATTCACTCCACGCTGTATGCAACCGTGGTTGATCGCTCGGTGGATCTGCAGGCGCTGTTTGAAAAGCGTTACGCCAACGAACCGTTCGTCGATGTGATGCCGGCCGGTAGCCATCCGGAAACCCGTAGCGTGCGCGGTGCCAACGTTTGCCGTATCGCTGTTCACCGTCCGCAGGATGGCGATCTGGTGGTGGTGCTGTCGGTGATCGATAACCTGGTCAAAGGCGCGTCGGGGCAGGCGGTGCAGAACCTGAACATCCTGTTCGGTCTGGACGAGCGCTTCGGCCTGTCCCACGCCGGTATGCTGCCGTAACACTTTAAGCGGTACAGCAAAAAGGCCCGATAATCGGGCCTTTTTGCATTCTGAACAGCTCGTCGGCTTTATTGATATACCGTAACAATAGTTGACCGATTTTCTCGGACAAGCGGATAATGCGCGTCATCACGCATTATGGCGGCGTAACGCCGGGAGATAATCAGCATGAGCGTCGAATCCTTCACCCCCACGGCTTTGCAATTCACCCACGGTGCCGCGCACAAGGTGAAGAGCCTGGTCGATGAAGAGGGGAATGATCGCTTGAAGCTGCGCGTATTCGTTACGGGCGGCGGTTGTTCAGGGTTTCAGTACGGTTTCACCTTCGATGAAGACGTGGCCGAGGACGACACCATCGTCGAGCGCGAAGGCGTGAGTCTGGTGGTTGATCCGATGAGCTTCCAGTACCTGGCCGGTGCTGAGGTGGATTATCAGGAAGGTCTGGAAGGTTCACGCTTCGTGATCAAGAATCCGAATGCCACCACGACGTGTGGTTGCGGGTCGTCGTTCTCGATCTGATCGTACTTCGCTGCAGATAACAAAACGCCGCAGAGCCTTACGGTTCTGCGGCGTTTTTTGTTGCCCGGGTTTTGTTCAGTTGGGGTAAATAGCGCCGAGTACGCGCAGACCGATGGCGCCGGTGACGCTCGGTCGGTTGGCGGCGATGCCTTCGAGGCAGCAATGGGCGAGCCAGGCGAAGGCCATGGCTTCAACCCAGTCCGGATCAACACCGTGGATCGCAGTGCTGGCGACCGTGGTGTTCGGCAGCAAGTCGGCCAGACGCTTCATCAGCGTAGCGTTGTGCGCGCCGCCACCGCAGACCAGCAATTGTTGAGTAGCGGATTGGGCGCTCTGCAGCGACTCGACGATGGTCAGTGCGGTGAGTTCGAGCAGCGTGGCCTGCACGTTTTCAGGTGCGAAGCTGGGTAGTTGCGCAAGGTGCCGTTCCAGCCAAGAGAGATTGAACACCTCGCGGCCGGTACTTTTCGGCCCTTTGGTCACGAAGAAGGGGTCGCTGAGCAGGGTTTTCAGCAGCGTTGGTTCGATCGCTCCGCTGGCGGCCCATTGGCCGTTGGGATCGTAGTTTTCACCGCGTTGCTGGTGAATCCACGCATCCATCAGAACATTCCCCGGGCCGCAGTCGAAACCGGCTACAGGCTTGGTCGGCTCAATCAGACTGAGATTGCTGAAACCGCCGACATTCAAGACCGCCTGGTTACCGGTACGCTCTTCGAATAAAGCTTCATGGAAGGCTGGAACCAGTGGCGCGCCTTGACCACCCGCTGCGACGTCACGGCTGCGGAAATCACTGACGACAGTAATGCCCGTCAATTCGGTCAGCAGGGCAGGGTTGCCGATCTGCACAGTAAATCCGCGTGCCGGCTCATGGCGAATCGTCTGGCCGTGGCTGCCGATCGCACGGATGGCTGCTGGGGTGAGTTGCTGCTGATCGAGCAGTGTTCGGATGCCCTGTGCGGCGAGATCAACCCAATGCTGTTGGGCAATTGCTGAGCGGGCGATTTCGTCAGGGCCGCTGGCGCACAAGCCAAGCAGCTCGGCGCGCAGGGATTCAGGCATGGGAATGTAATGCGTGGCGAGCAGTTTGATCGCCGAGGTTTGTTCGATCAGGGCAATGTCCAGACCGTCGAGGCTGGTGCCGGACATTACGCCTATATACAGGGACATGGCTTAACGCTTGCTCGAAGCCAGCATGGTGGCCTTCTCTTGATCCATGCGCGCCATCAGCGGTTGGCTCTGTGCGAGGAAGCGAGCGCGTTCGGCCTTGGCAATCGGATCAGCCATTGGCAGCTTCTGGCCCAGCGGGTCGACGTGGACACCGTTGACCTGGAACTCATAGTGCAAGTGCGGCCCGGTGGACAGCCCGGTGGTGCCGATGTAACCAATCACTTGGCCTTGCTTCACGGTACCGCCAGTCTTCACACCTTTGGCAAAGCCTTGCATGTGGCCATACAGCGTGCGGTAGGTATTGCCGTGCTGGATAATCACGGTGTTGCCGTAGCCGCCACGACGTCCGGCCAACAGCACTTTACCATCACCGGCAGCCTTGATTGGCGTACCGCGTGGCGCCGCATAATCGACGCCTTTGTGAGCACGGATTTTGTTGAGGATCGGGTGTTTACGGCCCATGGAGAATTTCGAACTGATGCGGGCGAAGTCCACCGGTGTACGGATGAACGCCTTGCGCATGCTGTTGCCGTCAGCGGTGTAGTAGCTGCTGTTGCCTTGCTTATTGGTGTAACGCACGGCGGTGTAAGTCTTGCCGCGGTTGGTGAAGCGGGCGGAGAGGATAGGGCCCGTGCCGACGGCTTTACCGTTGACGACCTTCTGCTCGTAGATCACATCGAATTCGTCGCCTTGGCGGATGTCCTGAGCGAAGTCGACGTCGTAGCCGAAGACGCTGGCCATATCCATTGTCAGGCTGTGGGAGAGGCCTGCGCGGGCGGCGGACTGCGACAGCGAGCTGTTGATTACGCCGTGTACATAAGCCGTACGAACCGTAGGTTTGGCCGTCACCCGGTTGAACGCATAACCCTTGTCATTCTTGGTCAGGGTGATTGTTTCGACGTCGCTGACCTTGCTGTGCAGGCTGGTCAACTGGCCTTCAGGACTGAGTTCGAATTCGAGTTTCTGGCCATGCTTCAGTTGGCTGAACTGCTTGGCTTGTTTGTCGCTGGCCAATACCTCATGCACGGCAGCGGCCGGAAGACCGACCTTTTCGAACAGAGTGGACAGCGTATCGCCCTTCGAAACGATGACTTCGCGGTGGCCGGGAGTTTTTGGTTTTTCAGCAACCAGAGCGGGTGCTGGCGCGGCTTCAGCCGTTTCGGAGGTGTTGTCGTCCGCATTTTCGATCTGGGCAAACGGTGAGGCTACTGGCTCATTTGTGGCTTGAGCGGCATCAGCAGCGTCTTGATCTTGTGTCAGTTGTTCAGCAGGACTTTCCAGTTCCAGGCTCAGGGTCGTCTTTTTGGCTTCAACATCACTGGAAGGGAATACCAGTAGCGCCAGGCTGAGAAGGGCGGCGATTCCACTTGCGGCGAGCAGGTGGGTCTTCGGGTAAAGCGGGGGCGCTTTAGACGGTTCTGTGGTCATAAGTAATTTTGACTTTGAAAAATGATGAATTGGAAAAGATGAATGACATGATGAAGATGAAATAACTGTATAAAATATAACCAAATCATCTCTGAAGCAAGTCTACAGACATCACGTCTGTGGATTGGTGTCCGTGCGCCGGGCAAAACTTGTAATTGGTGCGCGATCTTGTATGGTTGGTTCCCTTTGAATCTGAGCCTTGCGGGTCTGTTATGAAGTCGGTTGAAGAGCAGCTAGCGCTGATAAAACGTGGTGCGGAAGAACTATTGGTCGAGTCCGAGCTCATCGAGAAGCTCAAGCGCGGCCAGCCGCTGCGTATCAAGGCTGGTTTTGATCCAACCGCTCCGGATCTGCACTTGGGTCACACGGTGCTTATTAATAAGCTGCGTCAGTTCCAGGAGCTGGGGCATCAAGTGATCTTCCTTATAGGTGACTTCACCGGGATGATCGGTGATCCGAGCGGCAAGAGCGCCACGCGTCCGCCGCTGACTCGCGAGCAAGTTCTGGAAAACGCCGAGACCTACAAGACTCAGGTGTTCAAGATTCTCGATCCGGCGAAAACCGAAGTCGCGTTCAACTCCACCTGGATGGATCAGATGGGGCCGGCTGACTTCATTCGCCTGACTTCGCAATACACTGTCGCACGCATGCTTGAGCGCGATGACTTCGACAAGCGCTACACCACCAATCAGCCGATCGCTATTCACGAGTTCCTCTATCCGCTGGTTCAGGGTTACGACTCGGTGGCGCTGCGTGCGGACGTCGAGCTGGGCGGCACCGATCAGAAATTCAACTTGCTGATGGGGCGTGAACTGCAGCGTGGTTATGGTCAAGAAGCGCAGTGCATTCTGACCATGCCGTTGCTCGAAGGTCTGGATGGCGTGAAGAAGATGTCCAAGTCGTTGGGCAACTATGTCGGCATTCAGGAAGCGCCGGGTGTCATGTACAGCAAGCTGGTTTCGATTCCAGATGCGTTGATGTGGCGTTACTTCGAACTGCTCAGCTTCCGCTCGATGGATGAGATCAATGCGCTGCGTGCCGATGTAGAGGCAGGTGCCAATCCGCGTGACGTCAAAATCAAGCTGGCGGAAGAGATCGTTGCGCGTTTCCATGGTGAAGAAGCTGCGGCCAATGCTCATCGTGCGGCGGGTAACCGCATGAAGGATGGCGAGCTGCCGGATGATCTGCCAGAGATCGAGCTGGCCTCCACTGAAGACATGCCGATCGCGGCTGTCCTTAATAAGGCAGGCCTGGTCAAGAACTCTGCGGCGGCACGCGACCTGTTGGCGTCCGGCGGTGTGCGTGTTGATGGTGAGGTGGTTGATCGCTCCTTTATATATGTACTGGGTGCGACCCACGTTTGCCAGGCGGGCAAGAAGGCATTTGCACGTATTACGCTCAAATCCGAATAAAGCTGAAAATAAGGGTTGACGGCGAATTTCAGATGTCTATAATTCGCCCCACTTCCGGCGCAGTCGAAACGGAAAACTCCTTGAGATTCAATGAGTTATGTAGGTTTCGGCGGCAGGTTGCTTCAGTTCATCGAAGTCGAAAGGAAGTTGAAAAAGAGGTGTTGACAGCAGCGTGTAACGCTGTAGAATTCGCCTCCCGCTGACGAGAGATCTGAAGCGCAAGTGGTTGAAGTTGTTGAGGAATTCTTCGAAAACTTCTGAAAA
>NZ_JBAQKH010000055.1:0-1600 GCF_049300855.1 Pseudomonas sp.
GATGCTCGAAGGTTTCTCGAACATCGAGTACGGGCTCGACGCACACATCGCGACCGGAAAGGGCCTCATCCCACTGCGCGCGGGTTCGCGTTCGCAGCACCGCCTGCACCGATGCGATTGTCCTGCGTCCCTCCTCGCCATCATCGAGACCGGTTCCGGCGAGCTCGGGCAGGCCGAGCAGCTCAACGAACTCGCGCCAGAACTTGGGCTCGAGCGCGCCGACCGCAAGGTACCCGTCGGCGCATTCGTAGATCCGGTAGCAGGGATACCCGCCGGTCAGCAACCCGCCACCCGGAGTCGGTGGATCGCCGGTCGCGAAGAGCTGCGAAGCGTGCACGCCGGCCCAGCTGATCAGACCGTCGACCATCGAGATGTCGCAGTGCTGACCCACGCCGGTACGCGCCGCGTGATGCAGCGCGATCATGATCGCGAGCGCTGCGTCGAGCGCGCCGCCCCCGAGATCCCCCACCTGTAAACCCGGCATCGCCGGGGCGTCGCCGGCGCTGCCGCCGAGCAGCAGCACGCCCGCGACCGCCGCGTAACCGAGGTCGTGTCCGGCGCGGTCGCGAAACGGTCCATCCTGACCATAACCGCTGATGCTGCAGAGCACGAGCCGGGGATTCACCTCCCGGAGCGCCCCGAAGCCGATGCCGAGACGGTCCATCACCCCGGGCCGGAAGCCTTCGACGACCACATCAGCGGTGGCCGCCAGGCGGAGAAACGCCTCACGCCCCAATGGATTCTTGAGGTCGACCGCCATCGAGCGCTTGTTGCGGTTGAGCGGATGGAACATCGCCGAGTACTCGTCGACGAGCGGCGGCATCCAGCGCATGTAATCGCCGCCGGCGGTGTCCTCGACCTTGATGACATCGGCGCCGAAATCAGCGAGCAGCACGGTGCAGAACGGCCCCGGAAGCAACCTGGTCAGGTCGAGGACTCGAACGTCGTCGAGTGCCGGCATGGTCGCGCGAGTGTAGCAATCACTCCACGCGCTCTATCCGCGCAACCCCTGTGCTAGGGTCGATCGCAGGGTAGACGTGATGAGCAACGTGATCGTCCGCTTGAGTGAGGCTCGTTGATGGACGAGCTGGTCATCAAGGTGCCCGCGCCGTTCAGCGGTATCGAGGATCTGGGATTCTCCGCGCGCTACCCGGCGCAGGACCGCAGCGAGCCCCTCCGCGACATCCCTCTCTTCGTCGAAGGGCCTGCCGGTCCGATGCACCTGCTCATCGAGCGCCTCGCCCTCTTCAGCGACAAGGATCGGATCGTCGGTTCGCACGCCGACGACGACCAGTACGCGTGGACGGCGCCGGTGCAGCTGACCGACGAGGTATGCGTGCTGGCGTTCCAGGACCGGAGCCTGCGCGCCGGTGACACGCTCCTCGAGCCAGGGGACACCGCCCAGGCCGTCCGTGGCTACGTATGGAACCTGGTACGTCCGATGGCATTCACGTTCCTACGGGACTGCGTCCGCATCGGCGGGCTGCGCCTCTCCGAGCGTATCGCCGTGGTGATCGACACCGGCCGGCCACCGTCCGTCGACATCGAGCTGCAGCGGTCGTCGATCACCCCCGAAAACGGCAGCAGGTTGCTCTTCGCC
>NZ_JBAQKH010000056.1:0-1823 GCF_049300855.1 Pseudomonas sp.
CTATCAGCTCTGGCTGGTGGACCTGCAGGGTGGCGAACCACGGCCGCTCGTGGTCGAGGAGAACATCAAGCACGACCTCGGCGACGTCAGTCGTGATGGACGGCTCATCGCGTTTTCCTCGACAAGGCGAAACGGCATTGACATCGACGTTTACGTTCTGGATCGCGTCGGCGGTTCGATCCGAAGCGTCCTCGAGGGGGGTTGGAACCGCGTCGAATGCTTCTCGCCTGACGGGCGCTGGCTGGCCGTCGTGCGCCTCGACGGATCATTCGCGATCAGCGACGACCTCCTGCTCGTCGACCTCGAGACCGACGGTGTGCGAACCGTGGTGGAACGCACGGGCGCAGGGACCGCCATGGCACCCACGTGGTACCCGGACTCCTCGGGTTTCCTCTTCAGCACCGACGCGGGTCGCGACGTCGCGTCGATCGCTCGATACGACATCGCAACGTCCTCGTGGCGCTATGTGCTCGACACCGCGTGGGACAGCGAGGCAAGCCTCAGCAGTGACGGGCGGAGCGCCCTCGTCTTTCACGCCGAGAACGCCATCACCCGTCTCCAACTGCACGACGGACATACGCTCGCGCTTGTCCGGGATCTCCGGCTGCCGGAAGCCGGCACCGGGTTCGGACTCCCGCTCATCCCTCGACCGTATCTCTCGTCCATCGCGTCGACCGCGCTCCTGACGTACACGACCACGGCGACCCCGCTGACACCGCTGCGCGTCGACACCGCTGACTCGCTGCCTCCCGTGCCGCTGCTTCCCGCTGATCAGGTGGTCGCTTCAGCCCTGGTCACGCCTGAGCTGCACAAGATCTCGTCGTTCGATGGCGAGCAGATCACGTACTTCCTCTACAAACCACCGGTCGACAACCCTCCGGTTGTGTTTGTGGTCCACGGAGGTCCGGAGGCACGCTTTGCGCCCCGATACGACCCGTTCATCATCCGACTGGTCGCGGATGGCATCGCCGTGGTGGCGCCGAATGTTCGTGGTTCGGCGGGCTGGGGCCGCCGGTTTGTCTCACTCGATGATCGTCGCCTGCGCCTCAACTCGGTTCGCGACCTCACCGAGGTGCACGCGTCGCTTGCTGACCGAGGGGTCGACGCGACGCGGGTCGCCGTGATCGGAGGATCGTACGGCGGCTACATGACGCTGGCAGCGCTGGCCTTCTATCCGGGCCTCTGGGCGGCCGGCATTGCGACGGTCGGCATCAGCAGCCTGGTCACCTTCCTCGAGAACACATCCCCTTACCGGCGCCGGTTCCGCGAAGTCGAGTACGGGTTCCTCGACACCGACCGCGACTTCCTCATCGAGGCGTCGCCGATGACCCATGTCGACCAGATCCGTGCTCCGCTGATGCTCATCCACGGCGCCAACGATCCTCGCGTTCCGGTCGGCGAGGCGCGCCAGCTGCACGCTTTGCTCCGCGCTCGGGGGATCCCAAGCGAGCTCCTGATCTACGAGGACGAGGGACATGGGCTTGCGAAGCGCGCCAACCGCCTCGATGCCGCGCCCCGGATGCTGGAGTTTCTGCGAAAGAACCTTGCGGAGTAGGCAACGATCGAGTGCGGCGAAGGTGCCTGCGGTCGACCGATGGTATGTTCCGCCGGTCGGACGTCAGCGCAGTCTCGGGACGGATTCTGGGAGCGACAGCAATGGTGATCGTCATCGATCCGGGTGGTGACAAGCACGCCTACCAGACCGGGCGCTACATCGAGGTCACCGATGGTCATCTGATCATCAGAGACGGCCCCGGTGGCACAGCCATCGGTATCTTCGCTCCCGGAAAGTGGCAGTCTGCCCACATCGACGCCGTTCCCGC
>NZ_JBAQKH010000057.1:0-40405 GCF_049300855.1 Pseudomonas sp.
CCAGCCGCGCACGCTCGTCGTGGACGTAAACCTCTTCGGTGCCATCGACGTAATGCACCGCGACACTGCCGTCGTCCGCCCAGACGTAACGGGTGTTCATCTGCGAGAACGAGGCCCAATGGCGCACGCAACGAGCCGATTTCCCTGACCGTTCCCATTCCCAGAAGAAACTCGCTCCGCCGGTGAGCTGCCGCTGCAGAATCACGTGGGCGTCGTCGTAGTCGTAACGCTCGCTGTCGCCGATAGCATTGGTCGCGGCCAACAAGCGCTGACGGGCGTCGTAGCAGTAACTGACCAGCGTCTGCTCGGTGTGCCAGACGCCTTCACGCCAAACCTGATAATCGACCGCGAGCAATTGCGCGCGCTCATAGCGCAACAACAACGAGCGTCCGGCCCCGTTGTCCAGTCGCTGAATCCTGTCAGACCGATCGCGCTGCACGGTCAGACGATTGCCATACGCATCGCTGATTGCAGTCAGCCGCCCGGCACGAAAGTGATAAAACCGCGGCGCTTGCCCCGCCAGCGCAAGGATCAATTCCTCCGGCGCATCGCCGAGAAAAATCGCCGCCCGCGACAGGCTGTTGTGAATCGCCGGGCGCTCGATGTTCGGCAGCGGAAATCGCGTACGGCGGTTTTCATGGTCGACCCAAACAACACAATCGCCCTCGAACTCCAGCCGATGCGCCAGCGAATGACTCCAGCCAAACCCCAGCCCGGAATCGAGTTCCACCGCGCTGCTGCGGTACAAACGCGTGAACTCGAACGGCAGCACGCCATCGAGCACCGCATCGGTCAGGGTCAGCAGTTCCTCGCCGGTGACCATCGACACCGGACAGCCGTTGGTGCAGGTGCGCGGTACGCAATCTGTGCTGTCGCCGTTGGGGTTTTTCGCCTGATCCGGCGAGTCGTCGTGATGCTCGTCTTTCTTCAACAAGGCGTTGCGCCTGGCATCCCAGCGCAATTGCATCCGGCCCTTTTTCACCCCGGCTGCGATGCCACGGGCAGCAACGGTTTTGTACTGGTCGACGTATTTGATGAAGCCCTCGACGATGCCGAACATCGCCTTGACCAAACGCACCACAGCCGACAGCAATTGCACGGCACGGTCCGCCAGACGCAGCGTCAGATAAGCGATGCCGGCGCCACCACTGACGAACGTTAAAACGACGCCGATCAACACATCGATGAGCAACTGCACCATCATCATCGACGCCGCTTCAGCGGTTTTGCCGGCGATCTCGCTGGGCGGCAACATCTCCAGCCACAGGCTGGCGGTGCGCAGCAATAAACACAGTGCGGCTTCGTCACTGACCAGCAGTTGAAGCTTTTCCATGACGTCGGGAGCCGTCGCCGCCAGTTGCATCAACTGCGTGGCACCGTCCCCCAACCGCTCGGCGAACGCCCCGGGATCCTTGAGAATGTCCGAGAGCAGGCCAATGCTGTCCCACACGCCCTCGATCGCCGCCCAGCTCCCGGCGAGCATGCCGTTACCCGCCGCCGTCGCCACCGACTGCGACCACTGCGGCTTGAAGCCCTGCCACTCACTGCGCAGCCAGCCATCCAGCTCGGCGCTCAGGCCGTCATAGGCTTTGAAAAGATCCTCGACCTGATCGGAGGTGACCTTGCTGTGCACCAGCACCCGATAGAACTTGCCAGGTGTTCCTTTGAATGAGCCCTTGCCCTGCGCATCAAGGGTGACAGGCGTGGTTTCGCCACTGTCCATGGCGATCACATCGACCACGATGTTGCCCAGCGGAATGTCGTAGACCGATTCGAATTTGCTTTCGATCAGCATCGGGCCGCTCTTTGGGCACTGGACGACACCGGAGAAAAATTCACTGTCGCTGCTGCTGACGGCAGTGCTATCGGCGCCGAAGCGAATGATCCGCTCCATGCCCATCAACGACGGCAGATCCGCCGCGTGACTGACGTTATCCGCCGCTCGACTGGCCCAATGCTTGAGCTGCTCGCGGTAGAGGCTGAGGGTGTCGGGAAAGCGGTCGAGTGCTTGCTCGATGCGGGTGACGGCTTCCATCAGCGCACGCGGGTGTGCGAAGTGGACGGAATAAGCGGGTCAAACATGAGCGTTCCCTCGCGCAAAAATTAGGCGCGGGAACTGTGCGGGGGATCAATCAGGAAAGAAGTCAGGCAAGTAGGCGATAGCTGTAGGACTAATCTGTAAAAACCAGTTTGTAGATAAACAGGTGCGCGAAAACGCAAACGTGGCTTGAGGAAAACCTCACGCCACGTTTATCTGAGCAGACATAAATGGATTTACTGCGTTGAATCCCGAGCATTCAGCGCTTTCAATTTCAGCTCGGCCAACGGATGCCCGGCCTTGGCGGCCATGCCCCACCATCGGGCGGCCTCCGCCGGGTCTGGCGCCTTGCTCGGCGTACCGGCGAGGCTGATCACGCCGACCTGATAAGCCGCTTTGCCATCACCCGCCAGTGCTGCCAGACGCAGCAAGCGCACGCCCTCCTCGCGCGCGCCCAGGCCAACACCACGAAAGGTCAGGATGTGCCCATAGAAGCTTTGCGCACCGACATCACCAAGATTGGCCATGCGCGCAAACTGCCCTTCAAGCCAGCGCCAGCCACGTGGCTGGCGGACAAACCATGACCAGTGAAACAGCCGGCGGGCCAGCCAGTAACTGGCCCGCGCCTTGAGGCGTAAAAACACTCAGGCCTCCGCCGATTCCGGGTACTCGTATTCGAAAACCCTGACCACTTCCGAGGCATGCCAAGAGGCGGCAGCAACGCCGTCGGACGGCCCGGAAAAACGCCCCAGGCGTTCAACACACTCAAAAAAACCGGTGCGTGGCAAACGGCTGGCACCCTGGCTGATCACCAGCGAACTGCGCAAGGGTTGTTCAGCCTTGGCGTCCAGCGCCGCCAGATGCTCGAGTGCTGCGGTCAGGGTCTGCATCGCCGGCGTCGGCAACTGCAGACGCTCGAGCAAGGCCCGATAGGTCAGCAGATGGCGCTGGCGTCGCGCCTGATCCAGTTCCCCGAGCAGTCCGTCCCAATGTTGACGACTGATGCGTACGCTCACGATTCGTCCCTCCAACCTGGCACCGTCAGTTCCCAGGCCAGGCTGCGACGAATCGCGGCGTCGGGTTGACGCTCGCCACTTTCGATCATGGCCAGATAAGACGGGCTGATGCCTACCGTGCGGGCCAACGCCTCGATGGCGATGCCCTTCCCTTCGCGCAAACTGCGTAGTTGATCCAGACCTGGAAGAATCGGGTCTGATGTTGCCGCAATCGGCACTTGAGCCGGCTGCGACGGTGCTTCGTTGATCCCTGCTGCTTTCAGTAGAGCCTGATATTGAGCCCAAGGTAGAACCGCGTATTCGGGCTCGCCATCGCGTGCAATTATCTGAATATCCATGACTACCCCGTAGGACAACAACACTTAGCGAGTCGGCACTTTTCCCTAGAAGTGTAATCCTAACAGCGGCCAAGGTCGCGGGGGGTATCTATCTACAGGAAGACTTAATCAATCAGGGCTTTTTCGGACCCTGAAGTTGCAGTTGTTCAGGGGTATCGGGCAGGCGCTCGACCACGGCGAGTTTTTCCGGTTGCTGGCGGTTGCGCCACAGGCGAAAGGCATTGAGTTCATCGTCGAGGGTTTTCATCAGCCAGGCGAGGACGGCGATGTCATCGAGCATGCCGAACACGGGAATAAAATCCGGTATGGCATCCACCGGGCTGAGGAAATACATCAGGCCCGCCACCACCGACACCAGCGCTTTACCACTGATCGCACGGTACTCACCGCGCCAGTAAGCCAGGCACAGCGCCTGCAGCAAGCGCAGGTCGTCCTTGAGTTTGCCCAGACGATTGCCTTGCGCCGCGCCTTTGCTGGCCACCGCAAACAACAGCGTCGGCAAGCGTCCCCGGGCCAGCAGGCGGCCAGCGAGGGGCAGGAATCGAGCGAAATTCCACGGAGCTTTCATCTATTCCTCCCGTTGAAATGTTATCCACACAAATTGTGGATAACCTTGTGAACAGAGCTGCATTTCAGCGCCAAGAGCCCCGTTTTATAAGGGCTGCGCTCAGATCGGGCGTTTTTTACTCACATAAAAAACCCCAAGATTTCATTGACTTGGCGGTTCAGGGCGGCTAGCGCCAGGCGCCTCAAAGCTATGACTCTCCTGACCGACGTCGGTTCGCTCTGTTTACCCTTGCCATCCTCCAGATGCAACAACGCCCCGCATAAGCGAGGCGTTGTTGTCGAAACCGAGGTGCTTACTTGGCAGCAGCGGCGTCTTCTTTGGCTGGATCCTTGATGGCCAGCAGTTCCAGGTCGAAAACCAGAACCGAGTTGGCAGGGATTGCCGGGCTTGGCGATTGAGCGCCGTAAGCCAGATCGCTAGGGATGTACAGTTTGTACTTCTCGCCAACGTGCATCAGTTGCAGGCCTTCAACCCAACCCGGGATCACGCCGCTTACTGGCAGATCAATCGGGCTGCCGCGCTCGACGGAGCTGTCGAATACGGTGCCATTGGTCAGCTTGCCGGTGTAGTGAACGGTCACTACGTCAGTCGGCTTGGGCTGTGGGCCGTCGGCTTTCTTGACCACTTCGTACTGCAGGCCGGAAGCGGTAGTCGTTACACCCGCCTTCTTGCCGTTTTCTTCGAGGAATTTCTTGCCGGCAGTAGCCGACTCTTCGCTCATCTTGGCCATACGCTCTTCGGCACGCTTTTGCAGCGCGGCGAAAGCTTCGACCAGTTCTTCATCTTTCAGCTTCTGTTCTTTCTTGCCGACGGCATCTTCGATGCCCTGGGCTACTG
This sequence comes from Pseudomonas sp., assembly GCF_049300855.1. GTDB lineage: Bacteria > Pseudomonadota > Gammaproteobacteria > Pseudomonadales > Pseudomonadaceae > Aquipseudomonas. The sequence continues at coordinate 4,798 of NZ_JBAQKH010000057.1, forward strand.
CTTTGGAGTCCAGATCATCCATGCCTTCCTGAGCCAGGCTCTTGCCCATGTTCAGGCCGATACCGTAGGAAGCTTTCTGCGCCGGGGTTTTCAGCTCTACGCTGGTCTGCGAATCACAACCCGCGAGGACCAGGCTAACCAGGGCTACCGCCGCCGCCAACCGATGCTGTTTCATGCTATTTCCTTGTTCATGCGCCGAAAGGGCAATCGAGTAAAGCCGCGAGCTTATCAGGCCGCCACGACCAATGGCTACCGGCATGAGAGCAGTAAAGCGGCGATAAGTTCAGGGATTAAAACGCTTTTGGGCAAAGGCACGATGAAGCTTCTGTCATCTTGCCTGCGAATGAATTGCCCGCCATGCCCACAACAACTGGCGTAATGGCCACTTGCCGCATAGGGTCCGGCTCAGGCATAACAGCGGAACAACTCGACAAGGATGTTTATCTTGCGCCTCTTATTCCGTGTGCTGACCCTGATCGCGCTGCTGCTTGGCTTAATCCTCGCGGTGGTTTTGTACTATGTCGCCAACCCGAAACTGCCGTTCTACGACCCCGTTCAACAGGTGCATTACCTCAATCAATGGACGGATGAACAACGCCAGACCTACTACTTCACGCCGCAAGGCACGCAAGTCAAAGGCTTGCGTTACGAGTGGTTTCAGGTGCTTGAGCTGCCGTTCTCCGAGCAACGTTTCGCCGCCCCGGACTACCTCGCCCGCTTCGGCTTTTTGATTGATCCACAGCAAAAAGCCACGCCCGCCAACCCCGGCAACCTGCCCGTGGGTTTTGCTCGACACCAGAACCCTGGCAGCTCAGCGCAATACCTCGACATAACGTGCGCTGCGTGCCACACCGGCGAACTGCGTTTCAAAGGCCAGGCCGTGCGCATCGACGGCGGTAGCGCGCAGCATGTATTGCCTTCAAGCGTTCCTACACTACGCGGTGGCAGTTTCGGACAGGCATTGGTGGCAAGTCTCACCGCGACTTACTACAACCCCTGGAAATTCGAACGCTTCGCGCGAAACGTGCTGGGCGATCAATACGAGGCGCGCCATGAGCAACTGCGCAAGGACTTCAAAGACTCGCTGAACACCTTTGTGAAGGTTGCCTGGAATGACACCCATCGCGGCCTCTATCCGACCGAGGAAGGCCCGGGGCGCACCGACGCGTTCGGGCGTATCGCCAACGCCACCTTCGGCGATGCGATCTCCCCTGCCAATTACCGCGTTGCCAATGCACCGGTGGATTACCCGCAGTTGTGGGACATGTGGACTTTCAACTGGGTGCAGTGGAACGGTTCGGCGCAACAGCCGATGGCGCGCAACATCGGCGAGGCCCTGGGTGTCGGGGCGACGTTGAATTTCTTCGACGCCAACGGCCAGCCGCTGCAGGGCGAACAGCGGTATGCCTCAAGCGTGCGCGTGCGTGATCTGCACAAGATCGAAGAAATCCTGCAAAAACTTCAGCCTCCCGCCTGGCCGGAGGAGCTGCTGGGCGCCATCGACAAACCTCTCGCCGCGAAAGGACGCACGCTGTTCGCGGAAAACTGCGCCGGTTGCCATGTTCCACGCCAAACCCAGGAAGGCCTGCGTTGGGTGCAGCACCTGCACATGTTGCCAGTGGACGTCATCGGCACTGATCCGAACGCGGCCACCAACATCGCCAACCACCGTTTCGACCTGACGGCCCTGCAATGGGACGTCAAAGAGCTGGAAAAGATGGACGTCAAACTGCACCCCAAGCCCAAGGAGCCATTGGACTTGAGTCAGCTCTCGGTGGCCAAGGGCCTGGCTTACGTCACCGCATTCGTCGAGAACCGGGCTTATCGCGAAGCACAGGTGACGCCGGAGGAAAAACCGCAGCTCGATGGCTTCGGTTTGCCCATCGGCGTTCGGGAAAAAGTGGCGTACAAGGCGCGCCCATTGGCAGGCGTCTGGGCCACCGCGCCGTTCCTGCATAACGGCTCGGTGCCGAGTATTTATCAGCTGCTGTCACCGCAGGATGAACGCGCCACCACCTTCTATAAAGGCACCTTCGAATACGACCCGCGACACTTGGGATATCGCACCGAAGCCTTTACCAACGGATTCCTGTTCGACACGCGAATCAGCGGCAATCACAACAGCGGCCACGAGTTCCGCGCCGGCGAGCGCGGCAAGGGCGTGATCGGTCGCTGGTTGCAGCCCGAAGAACGCTGGGCGCTGCTCGAATACCTGAAAGTCCTCGGCGGCCCATTGGAGGCGCAATTGCCATGATCTTGCCAACCTTCAAGAGAGAACTGCCGCTGTTGGCCAGAATCTGGCTGTGGCTGGGCCGCTTGCTCGGCAAAACCCTGCTGATTCTGCTCGCCATCGGCCTGATCGGTTGGGCCATTGCCACCGCCTGGTTCGCCTGGCAGCACCGCGGACCGGTGTCTGCCGTGGAACAGATTGCGCCCGGCGAAGCGGCGATGACTCAGGACGTGATCCAGACGGCGGTGCGCATCGTCGATCAGCATCGCGAGGGCACGCGTTATCTGCGTGATGCGCACGCCAAGGCGCATGGTTGCGTCAAAGCGCAGGTGCAAGTGTTGCCGCAACTGGCGCAATCACTGCGCCAGGGAGTCTTCGCAGAGCCTGGGAAAACCTGGCAGGCGATGATTCGCCTGTCCAATGGCAACGCCTATCCGCAGTTCGACAGCCTGCGCGATGCTCGGGGAATGGCGATCAAATTGCTCGATGTGCCGGGAAAATCCTTGCTCAATGACCGCCAGGAGCAGCGCGAACAGGATTTCGTGATGTTCAGCCACCCGAACTTTTTTGTCAGTGACGTCGCCGAGTATCGGCAGAACGTGGCGGCGCAGGCTGACGGCAAAAAGATCATGGCGTTTTTTCCGGGGTGGGATCCGCGGACCTGGCAGGTGCGTCATGTGTTTATTGCACTGGCAACGCTGTCACCGCCGCCGGACAGTCCGACCGAGACCACTTACTTTTCGGTATCGCCGTACAAATTCGGTGAGGCCAACGCAAAGTTTCGGGTGGCGCCGGACCCGGACAATTGCCCGGCCTACACGCTGCCAAAACAGAATCATGATTTGCCGAACTTCCTGCGCAGTGCGCTGAGTCAGCAATTGTCGACAGACCGGATACCCGCATGTTTCGTCCTGCAGATCCAGCGTCAGGATACCAACAAGTACATGCCGATCGAGGACACCAGCATCGAATGGCGCGAGCAGGACTCGCCGTTTGAAACCGTGGCGCGGATCACTCTGCCGCCGCAAGACTTCGATACACCGGCGTTGAATCTGGCGTGTGACAACCTTTCGTTCAATCCGTGGTTCGGCATCGAGGCGCATCGGCCGATTGGCGGGATCAATCGTCTGCGCAAGGCGGTTTACGAAGCGGTGAGCGATTACCGGCACAGCCAGAATGCCAGCCAGTAAAAAGATGCACACATCACCTGTGGCGAGAGAGCTTGCTCCCTCGCCACAGGTTCAGCAAAGTATCCCGAGAGCCAAATCCCAGACAGCAAAAAGCCCGCACTAGGCGGGCTTTCTGTGGCATCTGGCGTTCAGTGTTCCAGATGCCGAATATGGCGCAGCGGACGGGACTCGAACCCGCGACCCCCGGCGTGACAGGCCGGTATTCTAACCGACTGAACTACCGCTGCGCGAAACGCTTGAAACGAATGGTGGGTGATGACGGGATCGAACCGCCGACATTCTGCTTGTAAGGCAGACGCTCTCCCAGCTGAGCTAATCACCCTTCGCTTCGTTACGGGACGCATTATGCCACAAGTTTTCGTAAAGTGTTGATTTAATTGAAGTTTTTTCAAATAAATCCGAAAACCAGTAAAACGACACATCCCGCGGGTACAACCTTGGAGCAGAAAAAAACCCGCCTTGGCGGGTTTTTCCGTGGTGACCTGGCGTTCAGTGGTCCAGGTTACCGAATATGGCGCAGCGGACGGGACTCGAACCCGCGACCCCCGGCGTGACAGGCCGGTATTCTAACCGACTGAACTACCGCTGCGCTAAACACTTGAAACGAATGGTGGGTGATGACGGGATCGAACCGCCGACATTCTGCTTGTAAGGCAGACGCTCTCCCAGCTGAGCTAATCACCCTTCGCTTCGGTGTGGCGCGCATTCTACGGAGCGACCCAACCTCTGGCAAGCACTTTTTTAAATAATTTTCTCAGGCCTTCCAAAGGCTTAGAGAAGGGTTGGCCTATGGCACGGCGAAGACAATAATGCCCCCCTTTGTATAAAGGAGAGACTCACCCCATGTGGTTCAAGAACCTGCTTATCTATCGCCTGACCCAAGACCTGCCTGTCGATGCCGAGGCGCTGGAAACTGCACTGGCCACCAAACTGGCGCGTCCATGTGCAAGCCAGGAGTTGACCACCTACGGTTTCGTCGCGCCGTTCGGCAAGGGCGAAGATGCTCCACTGGTGCACGTCAGCGGTGACTTCCTGCTGATTTCCGCGCGCAAGGAAGAACGCATTCTGCCGGGCAGCGTCGTGCGTGACGCGGTCAAGGAAAAAGTCGAAGAGATCGAAGCCGAACAGATGCGCAAGGTCTATAAGAAGGAACGCGACCAGATCAAGGATGAAATCATCCAGGCGTTCCTGCCGCGCGCCTTTATCCGTCGCTCGTCGACCTTCGCCGCCATCGCGCCGAAACAAGGCCTGATCCTGGTCAACTCGGCCAGCCCGAAACGCGCTGAAGACCTGCTGTCGACCCTGCGTGAAGTGATCGGCACCCTGCCCGTCCGTCCGCTGACCGTGAAAATGTCGCCAACCGCGACCATGACCGAATGGGTCACCACGCAAAAAGCCGCTGACGACTTCTATGTACTGGACGAGTGCGAACTGCGCGACACCCACGAAGACGGCGGTATTGTCCGTTGCAAGCGTCAGGACCTGACCAGCGAAGAAATCCAGCTGCACCTGAGCACTGGCAAGGTCGTGACTCAACTGTCGCTGGCCTGGCAAGACAAGCTGTCGTTCATGCTCGACGACAAGATGACCGTGAAACGCCTGAAGTTCGAAGATCTGTTGCAGGATCAGGCGGAACAGGACGGTGGCGACGAGGCACTGGGTCAACTGGATGCCAGCTTCACCCTGATGATGCTGACCTTCGGCGACTTCCTGCCGGCGCTGGTTGAAGCGTTGGGTGGGGAAGAGACTCCGCAGGGCATCTAAAGCCAACCAGTTCCCAATGATGGAACCGGTTCAAATGTGGGAGCTGGCTTGCCAGCGATAGCGGTGTTACAGATGGCTTATAGGGAGTCTGACACGCCGCCATCGCTGGCAAGCCAGCTCCCACAATGTTTTGTGGTGTAACAAACAATAAGGAACAAGCCATGCGCGCACTGGCTGCACTCAGCCGCTTTGTCGGCAATACCTTCGCTTACTGGGTTCTGATTTTCGCGGTGATTGCGTTCTTGCAGCCGGCGTGGTTCCTCGGCCTCAAAGGCGCGATCGTGCCGCTGCTGGGCCTGGTGATGTTCGGCATGGGCCTGACCCTCAAACTCGACGACTTCGCTGCTGTCGCCCGCCAGCCATGGCGCGTGGCACTGGGCGTGGTCGCGCATTTCGTGATCATGCCCGGCATGGCGTGGTTGCTTTGCCAGGTGTTTCACCTGCCGCCGGAAATTGCCGTCGGGGTGATTCTGGTCGGCTGCTGCCCGAGTGGCACGTCGTCCAACGTGATGACCTGGCTGGCCCGCGGCGACCTGGCGTTGTCGGTGGCCATCGCCGCCGTCACTACCCTCCTCGCCCCGCTGCTGACCCCGGCGCTGATCTGGCTATTGGCTTCGGCGTGGTTGCCGGTGTCGTTCATGGAGTTGTTCTGGTCGATCCTGCAAGTGGTGCTGCTGCCGATCATTCTTGGTGTGGTTGCCCAGCGCTTGCTCGGCGACAAGGTTCGTCACGCCGTGGACGTGTTGCCGCTGGTGTCGGTGGTCAGCATCGTTATTATCGTCACCGCCGTGGTCGCGGCCAGTCAGGCGAAAATCGCCGAATCCGGTCTGCTGATCATGGCCGTCGTCATGCTGCACAACAGCTTTGGCTACCTGCTGGGTTATTTCACCGGGCGCCTGTTCAAACTGCCATTGGCTCAGCGCAAATCGCTGGCGCTGGAAGTCGGCATGCAGAACTCGGGATTGGGCGCCGCACTGGCCAGCGCACATTTCTCACCATTGGCGGCGGTGCCGAGTGCGCTGTTCAGCGTCTGGCACAACATTTCCGGGGCGCTGCTGTCGACCTACTTCCGGCGCATGAGTGAAAAGCAAGATCGCGAGGCAGTGGCGCAGCGAGCGGTCGACTGAGGCGCCAACTTGATCCCCGGGTTAATGCTCGGCACACTATCGCGCAACGCGGGGACGACCCTGCGGCTCGGTCGAGTTATTAATCTGGGGACGACCCCGTCAATCGATGGAGGTCTTGCATGTCCTGGATCATTCTGTTTTTCGCCGGCCTGTTTGAAGTCGGCTGGGCCGTCGGGCTGAAATACACCGACGGTTTCACCCGTCCGCTCCCCACCGTACTGACCATTGCGGCCATGGCCATCAGCCTGGGTCTGCTGGGTCTTGCGATGAAGGAATTACCGCTGGGTACGGCTTATGCGATCTGGACCGGCGTCGGTGCCGTGGGCACGGTGATTGCCGGGATCATCCTGTTCGGCGAGTCGATGGCGTTGATTCGCTTGGCCAGTGTGGCGTTGATCATTACCGGGTTGATCGGGCTTAAGGTCAGCGCCTAAGCTTCTGGCCCCATCGCTGGCAAGCCAGCTCCCACAGGTTCGTTGGTGGCCTCAAATCAGGTGTCCACTGAAGATCACTGTGGGTGCTGGCTTGCCAGCGATGAGGCCAGCACAGCCACCGACTATCTGACTGCCCCACGCAATTCGCCCACCAACCCCTGCAACTTCGCCGGCTCAGCCGCTTCAACGCCTACCGGCGCACCCGCCACCAGCGTCACCCGCGACCACAACCGGTGAAACAGGCCCTTGTTCGGATCGCGACTGAAGAAACTTCCCCACAACCCCTGCAACGCCAGCGGAATCACCGGCACCGGTGTCTCCTCGAGAATCCGTGTCAGCCCACCCTTGAACTCATTGATCTCGCCATCGGCGGTCAACTTGCCTTCCGGGAAGATGCACACCAGCTCACCGTCCTTCAGGTATTGGGCAATCCGGGTGAAAGCCTTTTCGTAAATCTGGATGTCTTCATTGCGCCCAGCTATCGGAATCGTCCCCGCCGTGCGGAAGATAAAGTTCAGCACCGGCAAATTATAGATTTTGTAGTACATGACAAAGCGAATCGGCCGACGCACCGCGCCGCCAATCAGCAAGGCATCCACAAACGACACGTGATTGCACACCAGCAGCGCGGCGCCTTCGTCAGGAATCGCCTCAAGGTTGCGGTGCTCGACACGGTACATGGAATGGCTGAGCAGCCAGATCATGAAGCGCATGCTGAATTCGGGGACGATTTTGAAGATGTAGGCGTTGACGCCGATGTTCAGCAGCGACACCACAAGGAACAACTGCGGGATCGACAGCTTGGCCACACTCAACAACACAATCGAGACGATGGCCGACACCACCATAAACAGTGCGTTGAGGATGTTGTTGGCGGCAATCACCCGCGCGCGCTCGTTCTCGGCGGTGCGCGACTGGATCAGTGCGTACAGCGGCACGATGTAGAAACCACCAAAGATGCCAAGACCGAGGATGTCGACCAACACCGCCCAGGTGTGCACGAAACCAAGCACTTCAATCCAGCTGTGGCCGCTGACGCTGTCGGGGATTCCACCGGAATGCCACCACAACAGCAGACCGAACACGGTCAGGCCAAACGAGCCGAACGGCACCAGGCCGATCTCGACTTTGCGCCCGGAAAGCTTCTCGCAGAGCATCGACCCCAGCGCAATACCCACCGAAAACACGGTGAGAATCAGCGTCACCACGGTTTCATCACCGTGCATCCACTCTTTGGCGTAGGCCGGAATCTGTGTCAGGTAAATCGCCCCGACAAACCAGAACCACGAGTTACCGACGATCGAGCGCGACACCGCCGGGGTTTGGCCCAGACCGAGTTTCAAAGTGGCCCAGGACTGGCTGAAGATGTTCCAGTTCAGGCGCATTTCCGGGGAGGACGCCGCCGCGCGAGGGATGCTGCGGCTGGCCAGATAACCCAGCACGGCAATGCCGACAATGGCCGTCGAGACCAGCGGCGCGTAATGGGTCGATGACATGATGACCCCGGCACCGATCGTCCCGGCGAGAATCGCCAGAAACGTGCCCATCTCCACCAGGCCGTTACCGCCCACCAACTCATCCTCACGCAGTGCCTGCGGCAGAATCGAGTATTTCACCGGCCCGAACAGCGCTGAGTGCGTGCCCATGGCGAACAGCGCCACCAGCATCAGCGACAAGTGATCAAAGAGAAAACCGACCGATCCTACGGCCATGATCGCGATTTCTGCGAGCTTGATCAGACGGATCAGCGCGTCCTTGGCGAACTTCTCCCCGAACTGCCCGGCCAATGCCGAGAACAGAAAGAACGGCAGAATAAACAGCAGCGCACACAGATTGACCCAGATCGAGCGGTCACCCTCGATGGTCAAGCGATAGAGAATGGCGAGGATCAGCGACTGCTTGAACACGTTATCGTTGAACGCGCCGAGCGACTGCGTGATGAAAAACGGCAAGAAGCGCCGCGTGCGCAGCAGGTTGAACTGTGAGGGGTGACTCATCTTCCGTGTTTTCCTGATGTTGAAGGTAGCGAGGCCTGGGTACTGCTTATTGGAATCGCGAAGCGCGATCCAGGCCACACCTTACCTAAAACTTTCAGGTTATTTCTTCAAACCTGCAATGCACGGCGAGACAAACAGCTCGCCACGCCACGCACCTTGCACGGTGCGTTTGCCGACAATCAGCCACATCACCGCCAGCAACAGCACCAGCGCGGTGCCGAAAACACTGAAAAACGTCAGGTTCAGGGTGCTTGCCAGTTTCAGGGTTGCCAGCGAATACACGCCCAACGGAAAGGTAAAGCCCCACCAGCCGAGGTTGAACGGAATGCCGTCGCGCAGGTAACGCACGGTGATCAGCAACGCCATCAACATCCACCACAGACCAAAACCCCACAGCGTGATACCGGCGACAAGGCCCAGGCCCGAAGCGATTTCGCCGACACCCGGCAGGCCGTTGGCGGCAAAGATCGCTGGTGCATCACCGCCCAGCAACAACATGCCCAACGCACCAGTGCCGATCGGACCAAGTGCCAGCCAGCTCGATGCCGCCATGTTTTCGTGAGGCAATTTGTGCAAAGCCATGCGCAGCAAGAGGATGGTCAGAATGCTGAACGCGACCGGCAGGGAAAACGCCCAGAGGACATAGCTCGTGGTCAGCACCACCAGTTGCGCGTGAGCATCGGCCAGATGCGGGGCGAGCAAACCACCGCTGGCCGCCGCCACTTCCGCGGCCACCACCGGCAGCAGCCAAACGGCGGTCATCTGGTCGATGCTGTGTTCCTGGCGGGTAAACATCATGTACGGGATCAACACGCCGCAGGCCAGCGACATGGCCACGTCAATCCACCACAACACTTCGGCGAGATGAATCACACCCTCGCCCCAGCGTGGCAGGCCGAATACCAGAAAGCCGTTGATGATGGTCGCCAGGCCCATGGGAATGGTGCCGAAAAACATTGATACGGTGGAATGCCCGAAAATCCGCCGGGCTTCGTCGAAGAAAAGTATCCAGCGCGCCGCATAGGCCACGGTAAACAGGCTGAATAACAGAATGTTGAACAACCACAGCCCTTCGGCCACGGCGTGCAGTGCGGGATTGGCCAGCGACAATTGTGCGAGCGCCAACGCCAGCACCCCGGTGCCCATGGTGGCGGCGAACCAGTTCGGGGTGAATTGGCGGATCACTTCGCGCGGATGCTGAAGCTGGCTGAACGGCTTGATGCCGGGTTTGGCGCTGTTGGGGCAAGTCATCATGAACTCCTGTCCTCTGGTGAGGTTGAGTCCATGGTAGAACCGAATAGAATATCTATATAACGGGTAATATCTCTAACTGTTATCTGTTTTGTAGATATGTGCTCAGACGCTGCCTTCGCTTTCGATCACCAGAATCCGCGCCACGCCTTGGGGATGGGCGACGTGCTCGGTGCCCACGCTCGCATAGAAGATGTCACCGACATCAAGCTGCACCTGTTTTTCTTCGCCATGCTCGCGGTAATGCATCTGCACTTGCCCATCGAGCACCACGAACACTTCCTCGCCATCGTTGACGTGCCATTTATATGGCTGATCGGTCCAGTGCAGGCGCGTGGTGATGCCGTTCATGTTGGCGATGTCCAGCGCGCCCCAGGCACGGTCCGCGGTGAAGGCCTTGCTGCGAATAATCTTCATGAATCCATCCGTTAGATAAGGGCTGGGCAAGGCTAACCGAAACCGCGACGGTTATGGAGCACTGCAGGCCTTGGCCGCTGGTGACCGCAGACTGAGTAACAGCGCGCCGACCGCCAACACAATCAAAATCACCCCGTAACCATCAGTGGTCGCCAGCAACCCGTAGTGGCGAGATAAATGCCCGGCGAGCAGCGCCGGCAGGCAGAACGCCAGATAGCTCAGCGCGTAATACGCCGACATCAATCCCGCGCGCTCATGGGGCAATGCCAGCGGTACCAGACTGCGGACCGCGCCAAGAAATCCCGAGCCGAAACCACAACCGGCCACCAGCGTGCCGAGGAAAAACAACGCCAGGCTGGCACTGTGCACGCCGAGCAGAATCAGTAGAAGACCGATCGGCAGCAAACTCGCGCCCAATTGCAGCGCGCGGGCGGCAGGTCGGTTGCGCATCGTGAAAATCATCAGCGCGCCCGTGACGGTCAGTGCCGCCACCGTGGCGCCGCCGATCAGATTCGACGTCGAACCGGTGGCAGTGCGCACCAGCGACGGCGCCAGCGACGCGTAAAAACCACCGAGCGCCCAGGTCGCAGTGTTCAACGGCAGTACACGCCACAGGGTGGCGCGCGCCTGCACCGGCACGTGCAACGTCGGCCGCAGCGACGCCCACGCTCCGGCTTGCCGAGTGACGCTTTCTGGCAGGCGCCAGACATACAACGCCTGCAATACGAAAAGGCCGAGCAACAACCAGTACGTCAGTTGCAGCGGTGCCGGGGCGAACTCGGCCAGCAAGCCACAACCCATACCGCCCAGTGCCATGCCCAGCAGCGGAGCGACGCTGTTGATCAACGGCCCTTGCTGGCGATCCGTATCGAGCAGCGTCGCGCTCAACACAGCGGTGGCCATGCCGGTGGCGAAACCCTGCAACACGCGAGCACTGATCAGCCACGCGACGCTGTCGGCGTAGATAAACAACAACATCGCCAAGGCGTTGAGCAGCACGGCGGTGAAGATCACCGGTTTGCGGCCCAGGTGATCGGACAGCGAACCGACGGTTAATAGCGCCGCCAGCAAGCTGAGCGCGTAGACACCGAAAATCAGGGTCAGGACAGCGGCCGAGAAGTGCAATTGATCCTGATACAGGTGATACAACGGCGTCGGCGCCGTGGACGCGGCGAGAAAACTCAGTAGCGTTATCGCCAGAAACCACAGGCTGGAACGGTTAGAAGCTAGGCTGGTCATGGACACACTCCGCAAAAGCTAATTTTTTGCTTTTGCGGAGTGTGCTACCGCCTCGCGCTTAAAGCAAATTCTTTGTGTTAAGGTCTGCGCCATGGCTATTAAAGAAGGTTTACGCCCCGGCGGCCGCAGTGCCCGGGTGCAAGATGCAATTCATTCGGCAGTCCGCGCGCTTCTGCAGGAGCAGGAGCGTTCGAGCGTGACCGTCCCGCAGATCGCCGCCCGTGCGGGGGTGACGCCGTCGACGATTTATCGGCGCTGGGGTGATCTCGCAGCATTGCTCGCGGATGTCGCCCTCGCGCGCATGCGCCCTGACAGCGAGCCGGCGCAAACCGGCAGCCTGCGCAGCGATATTCGCGCGTGGGCCGAGCAGTATCTCGACGAGATGAGCTCGGAGCCTGGGCGCAACATGATGCGCGACGTGCAGGCCAGTGCTACGCCGGGCTACTGCGTGACGATCATTGGTGCGCAGTTGCAGACGATCATTGAGCGGCATCCCGATGAGGTGGCGCCGAGTGTCGATCGATTGATCAATCTGGTGGTCGCGCCGGTGGTGTTCCGGATTCTGTTTTCGGCGGCGGCGCTGGAGGTGGAAGAACTGCATCGGCTGATTGATATTGCATTGCAGCAGAATTGACGCCATCGCTGGCAAGCCAGCTCACACAGGGAGCGTCAGCGAATGCGGATTTTCTGCTCACCCGAGTCACTGTGGGAGCTGGCTTGCCAGCGATGAGGCCCGCCTGGTCACCGCAAAAACCACCCGGTTCCATACCTGCGACACCCCGCCACGCCACGACCTTGGTCGACACTGACTAACCGCCCCGCGCATGCGAGACTGTCCGCCCGGGCAGGAGTGCCGGGGAGTCTTCTGTCGGGAGTGTTGCATGTCGTTGTCCACCGGGCTGATCGCCGCCGTCGCCCTGGCCTATATGGCCATCATGTTCGCCATCGCCTTCTACGGCGACCGTCGCAGCGCGCCCTTGCCGCCGCGCATGCGTGCCTGGGTGTACAGCCTGTCGCTGGCGGTTTACTGCACCAGTTGGACGTTCTTCGGCGCCGTCGGCCAGGCGGCGGAACAACTGTGGTCTTTCCTGCCGATTTACCTCGGGCCGATCCTGTTGTTAGTAGGCGCACCGTGGGTTCTGCAGAAGATGGTGATGATCAGCAAGCAGGAGAACATCACCTCCATCGCTGACTTTATTGCCGCGCGTTACGGCAAATCGCAATCGCTGGCGGTGGTCGTCGCGCTGATCTGTCTGGTCGGCGTCCTCCCCTACATCGCCCTGCAACTCAAAGGCATCGTCCTCGGCGTGAACCTGCTGATCGGCGCCGGTGCCGATGCCATGGGCACCCGCGCCCAGGACACCGCGCTGATCGTGTCGCTGGTGCTGGCGCTGTTCACCATCGTCTTCGGCACGCGCAACCTCGACGCCACCGAGCACCACCGTGGCATGGTGCTGGCGATTGCCTTCGAATCACTGGTCAAACTGTTTGCCTTTCTCGCCGTCGGCGCCTTCGTCACGTTTGGCCTGTATGACGGTTTCGACGACCTGTTCAATCAGGCGATGCTCGCCCCAAGGCTTGAGGAATACTGGAAAGAAACCATTAACTGGCCGTCGATGGTGGTGCAGACCGGCGTGGCGATGATGGCGATCATTTGCCTGCCACGGCAGTTCCACGTGACGGTGGTGGAGAACATCGATCCGCAGGATCTGCGGCTGGCCAAATGGGTGTTTCCCGCTTATCTGGCGTTGGCCGCCCTGTTCGTCGTGCCGATCGCGCTGGCCGGGCAGATGCTGCTGCCGAGCGACGTCTTGCCCGACTCGTTCGTGATCAGCCTGCCGCTGGCCCAGGCGCATCCGGCCTTGGCGGTGCTGGCCTTTATCGGTGGCGCGTCGGCGGCGACCGGCATGGTGATTGTCGCCAGCGTGGCGTTGTCGACCATGGTCTCCAACGACATGCTGTTGCCGTGGTTGCTGCGGCGCAACAACGCCGAGCGCCCGTTCGAGGTGTTCCGCCAGTGGATGCTCTCGGTGCGCCGCGTCAGCATCGTGGTGATTCTGTTGCTCGCCTATGTCAGCTACCGCTTGCTCGGCTCGACGGCAAGTTTGGCGACCATCGGCCAGATTGCCTTTGCGGCGGTCACTCAACTGGCACCGGCCATGCTCGGCGCCTTGTACTGGAAACAAGCCAACCGTCGCGGCGTTTTCGCAGGTTTGGCTGCGGGCACGTTCCTCTGGTTTTACACGCTGATCCTGCCGATTGCCGCGCACAGTCTCGGCTGGTCGCTGAGCAGTTTTCCCGGGCTTGCGTGGTTGCACAGTAACCCGCTGAACCTGCCGATCACTCCGCTGACCCAAGGCGTGGTGCTGTCGCTGGCCGGTAACTTCACGCTGTTTGCCTGGGTCTCGGTGCTGTCGCGCACACGGGTGTCGGAACACTGGCAGGCCGGACGGTTCATCGGTCAGGAAATCAGCGCACGGCCGAGCGCACGCTCGATGCTGGCGGTGCAGATCGACGATTTGCTGCAACTGGCGGCACGCTTCGTCGGTGAGGAACGCGCCCGTCAGAGCTTCATCCGCTTCGCTTATCGTCAGGGCAAGGGCTTCAACCCCAATCAGAATGCCGACAGCGAATGGATCGCGCATACCGAACGTTTGCTGGCCGGTGTTCTTGGCGCGTCGTCGACGCGCGCTGTAGTAAAAGCCGCCATCGAAGGTCGGGAAATGCAACTCGAGGACGTCGTGCGCATCGCCGACGAAGCCTCGGAAGTACTGCAGTTCAACCGCGCCCTGCTACAAGGCGCCATCGAGAACATCACCCAGGGCATCAGCGTGGTCGACCAGTCGCTGAAACTGGTGGCCTGGAACCGCCGCTATCTGGAGCTGTTCAACTACCCGGACGGCTTGATCAGCGTCGGCCGGCCGATTGCCGACATCATTCGCTACAACGCCGAGCGCGGCTTGTGCGGCCCCGGCGAAGCGGAAGTCCACGTTGCCCGCCGCTTGCACTGGATGCGTCAGGGCCGCGCGCACACCTCTGAACGACTGTTTCCCAACGGCCGGGTGATCGAGCTGATCGGCAATCCGATGCCCGGCGGTGGCTTTGTCATGAGTTTCACTGACATTACCGCGTTCCGCGAAGCCGAGCAGGCGCTGACTGAAGCCAACGAAGGCCTCGAGCAACGGGTCAGCGAGCGCACTCAAGAGCTGTCGCAGCTCAACGTCGCCCTGACCGAAGCCAAGGGCACTGCCGAAGCGGCCAACCAATCGAAAACCCGTTTCCTCGCGGCAGTCAGCCATGACTTGATGCAACCGCTGAACGCCGCGCGCCTGTTCTCCGCCGCGCTCTCCCATCAGGACGACGGCTTGAGCAGCGAAGCGCAGAAACTGGTGCAACACCTCGACAGTTCGCTGCGCTCGGCCGAGGACTTGATCAGCGATCTGCTGGACATCTCCCGCCTGGAAAACGGCAAGATCAACCCGGATCGCAAGGCGTTTGCGGTCAACGAGCTGTTCGACACGCTGGGCGCCGAATTCAAGGCGCTGGCGCAGGAACAGGGTTTGAACTTCCGGGTGCGCGGCAGCCATCTGCGCATCGACAGCGACATCAAATTGCTGCGGCGCATTTTGCAGAACTTCCTGACTAACGCTTTCCGCTACGCCAAAGGCCCGGTGCTGCTGGGCGTGCGGCGACGCGACGGCGAGTTGTGTCTGGAGGTGTGGGATCGCGGGCCGGGCATTCCGGAAGATAAACAGCAGGTGATTTTCGAGGAGTTCAAACGCCTCGACAGTCATCAGACCCGCGCCGAAAAAGGCCTTGGACTGGGGTTGGCGATTGCCGATGGTTTGTGTCGCGTGCTCGGTCATACGCTGCGTGTGCGCTCATGGCCCGGGCGCGGCAGCGTGTTCAGCGTCAGCGTACCGTTGGCCCGCACGCAAGCGGCGCCAGCCAGCGCTGCGGTCGAATTGAATGGCAAATTGCTCAGCGGCGCGCAGGTGCTGTGCATCGATAACGAAGACAGCATTCTGATCGGCATGAACAGCCTGTTGAGTCGCTGGGGCTGTCAGGTGTGGACGGCGCGCAACCGTGAGGAATGTGCGGCGTTGTTGAGCGATGGCATGCGCCCGCAACTGGCACTGGTCGACTATCACCTCGATCACGGCGATACCGGCACAGAGTTGATGGCGTGGTTGCGCACCACGCTGGGCGAGCCGGTGCCGGGGGTGGTGATCAGTGCTGACGGGCGACCGGAGATGGTTGCACAGGTGCATGCGGCGGGGCTGGATTATCTGCCGAAACCGGTGAAACCGGCGGCGTTGCGGGCGTTGTTGAGTCGGTATGTGCCGTTGTAGGCGGTGGCTTTACTGACGCCTTCGCGAGCAAGCTCGCTCCCACATTGGAATGCATTTCTAATTGTGGGAACGAGCTTGCTCCGGGTGGCGATCCGACGCAGCTTTTGGGCTATTCAGGAAGTTCGACGAGGCCATCGACATCGGTCATCGCCCGCTCCAGCAGATCTGCCGGCAAGCTCTTGCTGGCACGCGCACCCAGCAACTTGAGCTGCTCACTGCGACTGACCAGATTGCCGCGTCCTTCGGTCAGCTTGTTGCGCGCTGAGCTGTAGGCCTTGTCCAGTTGCTGCAGACGATTGCCGACCTCGTCGAGATCCTGAATGAACAGCACGAACTTGTCGTATAGCCAGCCCGCGCGCTCGGCGATTTCCCGGGCGTTCTGACTTTGGCGTTCCTGCTTCCACAAGCTGTCGATCACGCGCAAAGTCGCCAGCAAGGTGGTCGGGCTGACGATGACGATGTTGCGGTCGAAGGCTTCCTGAAACAGCGCTGGCTCAGCCTGCAATGCCGCCGAAAACGCCGCCTCGATCGGCACGAACAGCAAAACGAAATCGAGGCTGTGCAGGCCTTCCAGGCGTTTGTAATCCTTGCCGGCCAGACCTTTGACGTGATTGCGCAGCGACAGCACGTGCTGTTTGATCGCGATCTGCCCGAGGGTGTCGTCGTCGGCAGCCACGTATTGCTGATACGCGGTGAGACTCACCTTGGAATCCACCACCACTTGCTTGTCGCCGGGCAGGTAAATGATCACATCAGGTTGAAAGCGCTCGCCGTCCGGGCCTTTCAAATTGACCTGGGTCTGATACTCGCGCCCCTTCTCCAACCCTGCGTGTTCGAGCACGCGCTCGAGGATCAACTCGCCCCAGTTACCTTGAGTTTTCTGGCCTTTGAGGGCACGGGTGAGGTTGGTCGCTTCATCACTCAGGCGCAGATTGAGTGCCTGCAAGCGCTCCAGCTCCTTGGCCAGCGAGAAGCGCTCGCGGGCCTCGGCCTGATAACTTTCTTCCACACGTTTTTCGAAAGACTGAATGCGTTCTTTCAACGGATCGAGCAACTGACCAAGCCGTTGCTGACTGGTCTCGGCAAAGCGCTGCTCACGCTCATCGAAGATCTTGCCCGCCAGTTCGGCGAACTGCGCGCGCAGTTCATCGCGTGAACCTTGCAGGTCATTGAGGCGTTGCTGGTGGCTTTCCTGTTGCTCGCGCAATTCTGCGTTCAGCGAGGCCGCCTGCGCGTCGAGGCGGCGCAGTTCAGCCTCCTTGTTGGCGCGCTCCAGATTCCAGGCGTGAGAGGCATCGCGGGCGTCGTCGCGCTCGATCTGCAGCAGTTCGACTTCACGGCGCAGGGCGGCAAGATCAGCCTGCTTGGCGGCATTGGCCTGAGCGAGGTCAGCGATTTCGTCGCGACTGGCCTCAAGCTGCGCATTAAGCCCGTCCTGCGCCAGTTGCGCCATGGCCAACCGCTCTTCGAGCAAGGCGACCTCAGCCTGGCCGTTACTGGCCCGGCGTTGCAGTTGCCAGGCCAGCGCCAGCAGTGGCAACCCCGCCCCTGCAAGCCCCAGCAATACGCTGGTCAAGTCCATAGCCATAGCCACTCCCGCCGATCTTATAAAGCCTGAAGGTTAACCAAGGCGTCAGGTCTTGGACAGCTCAGTCTTCGATCAGACCGAGTTCCTGTTGCGCACGCCGGTCACCGGCACGGGCGGCCTGGCGCAGCAGGTCCTGACCGATGCGGCGATCGCGGGCATTGCCGCACTCGCGGCACATCAATTGACCGAGACGGCTTTGCGCAACGACTACGCCTTCGCGCGCCGGCTGCTTGAGCAGGCGCCCGGCAAGGTGCTTGGCATTACGGCTGTCGCCCAGACGCGGGCTGTCGAGCAGCCATTCGGCCACGCGCACGGAAAATCGCTTGGGGGAGGTAACACGAGGAGGTTCTGAGGTAACAGGGTCTGATACTGAGCGAAACTTCATAAAGCACTGTGGGACAGATCGGAAGGCGCGCCACTCTACTCTCTTTTTCTTACAGGTAAAGTCGAAAAACAACCCGGCACGCCCGTCCTAGAGCAAGCGCTTGGGACAATCCACAGAAGCTGTGGATAACTCAGTGGACAACCGCCCTTCAACCCTCGCAAAGCCTTATGGAATGGGGCCCGCAGTCAAACTGACGATTTTTTCACCAACAAAAAAAAGCGATGTTTTTCATTGACTTAAACTTTTGATGCAGGCAGCTACCGGAGTCAGGATTGATGTGACAGCGCCGTTACAGCCTGCGCAACTAATGTGCACAAGTAGCGGTTACCCGGTTATATCGATGCGCTTTTTCGGGTCGCTTTCATGAGTTTCCTGGGGATAAGCCGGTCTGGCACGCGATTCATGAACATTTCTTCACCGACCGACGGTCGCAAAAACGAGTCAATGCAGGGCGCGCCAGCGCATCGAGAGTAGAGGCTGGCAATCGCTGCAAACTTTTTTCACGCAGGGTTTGCTTTACCCATTTCGATCCGTTAGTATCCGCGGCGTTAGTACCAAGCTGAAAGTCAATTCCGGTCGAACATATCCCCACGGTCAGCCTTCTACCAAGAAGCCCAACCGAAAAAAGCGGGAACGACCCCTCGATGGTTTCCAGGTAAATCTTGCGCCAACACGGCCTTCGAATGATGCGAAGGGTGTTGCGAAGAACACTTACTCTGACCGAACCAACCTGCAAATTGATCAGGATCTTCACCCCGGGCCCAGAACCTTTGCCCTCGTTGTGATGCCTGCCCTCCTAAGTACCTACCTGCCAGCCCAAGCGCGCCAACTTAATAGCGCTTCAAACTGGCTGCTTTGTTCCAGTCGGGTTCTTCGTTCGATCAATGGTGATCGACGTTACTGGAACGTTTTAACGTTGCACGGTTCTTATCCGTGTCATTTGTAGGAACACCTAATAACTATGTCTACTCAAATCCATACTCAGGATGCCATTCGCACCCTAACCAACGCTTTTGCACCAATGAACTGCCTGATCATGGCCGCTCGCAAAGGCTGCTTCAGCTTTACCCTGGTCAACGAACACGGTATCGCCCGCCACAGCGAGCGTCTGTACCCCGATCAGTACTCCAGCGCCGAACCGCTGCAGGCCGTGATCGACCGGACCCGTCAGGCATTGATTGCCTGAGAGCCGAAAAGGCTGCAAAAAGCACAAGCCCCGCTTAAAACGCGGGGCTTTTTATTGCCTGATGTTTCGTTTTTTACCCTTTGCGCTTAAGCACCATCGGATATAACGGTTATAACTCCACGCCGGAAATATTTTAAAAACAGGCCTTTACGTCGTGAATATGACACTACACTTCAACTCAAGCGGCGTGATCCGCTTCCGGCGAGCCTGAGTCGATCCACCGCTGCCAAGGCCCCTTCAGGCATCGCCGCCCAATAACAAGATCCGAGGATTTTATGGGTATCGCTGCCAGCGAACTGTGCCGCTATGTGATCCGTCCCACGCTGATTTATCTGGGGCGTCACTGCGCAACTGCCGAGTCCCTTTTACTGGGCATCGCTGCCAGCCAGTCCGCCCTCGGGTCCGCCCTGCATGACCGCCGTGGTCACGGCCTCTACCGCATTGCCGAGCACCGTCATCAGGCTCTGTGGGATGATTATCTGGCTCTCGATCCGGAGCGCGCCAGCCTGGTTCGCGGCCTCGCCAGCCAACATGCTTTTCTCAGTGGCCCGCATCTGGAACTGACCGTTAACCTGCGTTACGCCACAGCCATCGCCTGGCTGCTGGTAGAAGAACAAAACCCCACCCTCCCCGACCCCGACGATTTGCTCGGAATGGCGCGCATCTGGCGTCAGACCTTTCAACCGCAGGGTCGTCTGCGTGACTTCACCTGCGCTTGGCAAACCTGTGTTTCACCGCTGAATCAGGTCGCTTGCTGACCCATGAGTTTCACAAGATCGCTCATCAGGTGGCGAATTTGGTCGGATTGTCCTACAAAACCGCTCTAACTCAAGGCATACGGACTATAGCGCCGGAGCGAAAATGTTGGTAATTTTCGCCCCGGTGATCACCAGGAGTTCTAATAATGAAAAAAGTAATGCTCAAAACCACCCTTAGCCTCGCCGTTACCATGGCATCCACCCAGATCTTCGCAGCTGGCTTTGCCATCAACGAACACAGTATCAGCGGGATGGGCACTGGTTACGCTGGGCGATCTTCTTCTGCCGACGACGCAAGCACTGTTTATGGCAACCCTGCCGGCATGTCGCGCCTCAAGCGCGAACAAGTCACTGGCGGTGTTGCATTCCTCGATGCAAAAACCGATATCAGCGATGCCAGCTCCAGCCCTAACGGCGGCAGCAACAAAGGCGACATGGTGCCCTTCACCTCCGTACCTATGGGCTTCTACGTCAAACCAATCGATGATCATTGGGCATTCGGCCTCGGCGTCTACGTGCCGTTCGGCCTGATTACCGACTACGAAAACAACTTCGCCGGCCGTTATTTCGGCAGCAAGTCCGAAGTACAAGTGATCACCTTCCAGCCAACCGTCAGCTACGCCTTCAACGACAAGGTGTCGATCGGTTTCGGTCCGACCATCAACCGCATCGACGGTACGCTGGAATCCAACCTGTCGATCACTCAGGCCGCGCCGGATGGCAAGGTCAAGATCAAGGGCGACGACACCGCGCTGGGCTACAACATCGGTGTACTGGTACAAGCCACTGACACCACTCGCCTGGGTCTGACGTACCACTCGAAAGTCGACTACAAGCTCGAGGGCAACACCAAGGTCAACTACGGTGTGCTCGGTGCAATCGGTCTGGGCGCCAACCAGAAGTACGACGCTTCGCTGAAGATCACCACGCCTGAATCCGTCGACTTCTCGGTTACTCAGGCGATCAACGATCGCTGGAACGTTTACGCCGGTTCGACCTGGACCCGCTGGAGCCAGCTGGAAAAAATCACCGTCAAGAACTCCGGTGTGCAGCCGTTGCTGGCCGGTCAGTTCGGTGAAATCACCGAAGACCAGAACTGGCACGACTCCTGGGCTTACGCCGTGGGTACTTCGTACCAGTTGAACAAGGAATGGGTACTGCGTACCGGTCTGACCTTCGACCAGTCGCCGACCAACAACGTTGACCGTTCGCCACGTATTCCTACCGGCGACCGGACTATCTTCAGCATCGGTGCCGGCTGGAGCCCGACCGAAGACCTGACCATCGACGTTGCTTACTCGTACCTGAAGGAAGAGTCGGTCAAGATCCGCAACGAAAACGATCGTGGCCAGACTTACAACGCCAAGTATGAAAACTCGGCAAACGGTTTCGGTGTCGGCGCGACCTACCGCTTCTGATGCTGCACGGCGAGGCTGACCCCTCGCCCACGAAAAAGCCCCGCTCTCTTTGCAGAGGCGGGGCTTTTTTATCTCCGGCGTTTTTGCCTCACTGCGGCAGCGCTAGGGCTTAAGGGGTTTTGACGCAATAGCCTTTTCGATCGCAGCAATAAACTCCGGATCATCCGGCTTGGTCAGGCTGGAGAAATTGGCAATCACCTTACCTTGTCGATCGACCACGTATTTGTAGAAATTCCACTTCGGCGCGCTGCTCTGTGCCGCCAATACCTGGAACAAGTGCGTGGCGTCATCGCCACGGACCTTTTGCGGTTCGGTCATGGCGAACGTCACGCCGTAGTTGGCGTAACAGACCTTGGCGGTCTCGGCGCTGTCTTTGGATTCCTGCTTGAAGTCGTTGGACGGCACACCGAGCATTTGCAGCCCTTGCGACTCAAAGCGCTTATGCAGCGCCTCAAGGCCTTCGAACTGCGGGGCAAAACCACAGAAACTCGCGGTATTGACCACCACCAATGGTTTGTCAGCGTATTGCTGGCACAGATCGATGGATTCCTTGGCCCGCAGCTTGGGCAGCGAGCCTTGCAGCAATTCGGGACAGTCAGCGGCTTGAGCCAAACCAGTCAACGCCATCAGCAACGCGGGAACAGCACACCAGCGCATCAGCATGTCGAACATCCTTGAGCAGTCGTCAGAGTTCGACGTTACTCGTCACGCCACGTTCTAGCAAATGCTCATGCCCAACTGCATCAGCGCCAGACCGCCCTGATGCCATCCCCACCACACCAGCGTCAGCAAAGCGGCGCCGAGTGCGGCAATGACGATACGCGGCCAGAGTCGACTCATGCGGCGCTCGCAGCGGCTTGCAGACGCGCGACCGGACGCTCGCGCACCGGCCAGTTCAACGCAGCGGCCAAAAGGCTCAGAAGAATCGCCACTTGCCAGATCAAGTCATAACTCCCGGTGCGGTCATACACCACCCCGCCCAGCCAGCCGCCGAGGAACGAACCGAGCTGATGGAACAGGAACACGATGCCACCGAGCATGGACAGGTTTCGCACGCCAAACAAGGTCGCCACCGTACCGTTGGTCAACGGCACCGTCGACAGCCAGAGGAAACCCATGGCCATGCCGAACAGATACGCCGACGTAGTCGTCACCGGCAGCCACAGGAACAGCACGATCACCACTGCACGCAGCAAATACAGCGCGGTCAGCAAGCGCGGCTTGGACATGCGCCCGCCGAGCCAGCCGGCGGTGTAAGTGCCGAAGATATTGAACAGACCGATCAACGCCAGCACCGTAGTGCCAACACTGGCGGGCAGATGCTGATCGACCAGGTAGGCCGGCAGATGCACGCCGATGAACACCACCTGAAAACCGCAGACGAAAAAGCCGAATGCCAACAACCAGAATCCGGAATGCGAGCAAGCTTCGCGCAGGGCCTCGGACAGCGTTTGTTCATGACCGAGTACCGGCAGCGGCTTGTCCTTGAGCATGCTCACCAGCGGCACGATCAGCGCCACCAGCAGGCCGAGCACCAACAGCGCTGCCGACCAACCGAGCCAGCCGATCAACCCCAGAGTGCCCGGCAGCATGGCGAACTGGCCGAACGAACCGGCGGCGCTGGCAATACCCATGCCCATGCTGCGTTTTTCGGCTGGCACGGCACGCCCGACCACGCCGAGAATCACCGAGAACGAGGTGCCGGACAAACCGATGCCGATCAGCAGACCGGCGCTCAGCGACAGCGTCACGGCCGAATCCGACAAGCCCATGCAGACCAGGCCCAAGGCGTAGAGCACGCCGCCGATCAGCACCACTTTTGCCGCGCCAAAGCGGTCGGCCAGCGCGCCGGTAAATGGTTGCGCCAGCCCCCAGATCAGGTTCTGCAAGGCGATGGCGAAAGCAAACACCTCACGCCCCCAGCCAAATTGCGCACTCATCGGTGACAGAAACAAGCCGAAGCCGTGCCGCACGCCCAATGACAACGCCAGGATCAGCGCACTACCGACCAACACCCAACCGCACGTACGCCACATCGATGTCATTGTTATTCTCCGCTTGCGGGTATATACCCGCTTGAGTTTGGAAAAAACCGGCCTCAGGCCAGTTCATCCAGCAATCTGAGCAAGGTTTCACGCTTCTCGGCGCCCAGTCGGTCGATCAACCGCTGCTGCGCCGCTTCCCAGGCCGGCAGTGCGGCCGCCAGGCGCTGCACGCCGGTCTCGGTGAGTTTGACGATGCGGTTACGCATGTCTTCGCCTTCGGCCAACGCCACCAGCCCCTCACCTTCCAGCACCCGCAGATTGCGCCCGAGAGTGCTGCGATCCAGACCCATGGCTTCGGCCAGTTCCGAGATGCTCGGTTGATCCAGACGCTGCAGATTGCACAGCAGAGAATACTGGGCAACGTTGATCCCGAAGCCGTCGAGAGCGCCGTCGTAATGCCTGCTGACGCCACGAGCGGCGCGACGCAGGTTGGTGCACAAACACTGAGAGGGAAGCATGATGCGTGTATATACCCGCGACTGTGTTAAATCAAGTTACAGATGAGTTTACCCATAACATTTGTGCTGCCGGTGAGGCCGCCTTCGCGAGCAAGCTCGCTCCCACAGGAGAGCGCATTTCAAATGTGGGAGCGAGCTTGCTCGCGAAGGGGCCAGCATGACCGATAAAAAACTTCAGACCAAAACCAATCCAACCAGCACTACCATCTCCAGCAATTCCAGCAATGCCCCCGCCGTATCGCCCGTCGTCCCACCCAATCGCCGCATCATCACCTGCCGCAACCAGACAAACACACCGACCGAAATCACCAGCGCAACGACGGCACTGAACCCGGCAATCAGCAAGCAGACCAATGCACTGACGCCCAAGACCCACCATCCAGCCTTGCGCGGCAGATGATCCGCCAACGCTTGCCCCAGCCCGCCAGCCCGCACATACGGCGTGGTCAGAAACAACCCCAACAACGCCGCCCGCCCGAGCAACGGCACGATGATCAACGCCAGCCCATGCCCCTGCTCGATCAGCGCCAGCAACGCCGCAAACTTGAGCAGCAACACCAACACCAATGTGACGACCGCAATCGGCCCGCTGCGCGGATCTTTCATGATCGTCAGCGTGCGCTCGCGATCACCAAAACCGCCAAGCCAGGCATCGGCGCTGTCGGCCAGGCCATCAAGGTGCAACGCGCCGCTGAGCAACACCCATACCGTCAGCAGCAGCGCCGCATGCAGCAACAACGGTGCGCCCGCCAACGCCAGATTCAACGCCCACAGGATCACGCCGAACAGCAGCCCTACCAGCGGATAAAACAGCAGCGAACGCCCAAGCTGTTCCGGCTCGGGCATGCCCGGCAAGCGAATCGGCAGACTGCTGAGAAATTGCAGGGCGATCCACAGCGGCAACATATCAGTGACTTTCCTTGAGTGAACCGTCGGCCTCGACCGTCAGCGCAAACAACGCGCCGTGAGCGACCTCGACATTGAGCAGTTGTTCGCGCGGCAATCCGCGCGCTTGCGCCAGCAACAGGCGCATCACGCCGCCATGACTGATCAGCAACACCCGCTCACCCGCGTAGGTACTGTGCAAGCGCGCAACCGCTGCCAGCACTCGAGAAGAAAACTCGCTGACCGGTTCACCCTGCGGCGGCGTAAACGAATACGGATCGGCCCAGAACAACCCCAAGGCTTCGGCATCCGTCTCCATCAACGCTGCCGCGCTCTGCCCTTCCCAGGCGCCGAAATGCAGTTCTTGCAGATCCTTTTCCAGCTGTACCGGCAGCTTCAGTTGCTCACCGAGCTCTGCGGCAAACCGCGCGCAACGCTGTAAAGGCGAACTGACGATCCGATCCCACGGCCCGCCCTCGACCACGGCCGCACGCATCTGCGTCCAGCCGTTTTCGGTCAGCGCATCATCGAGGCTGCCGCGCAAACCACCGCCCAACTCAGTCTCGCCATGGCGCAGCAGATCCAGGTGCAGGGTCATGCCGGACGATCCGCCACCGCCGCTTCGGCGAACGTCGCCATCTGCCCGTGCAGATCGCAGGCCAGACGCAACAACGGCACCGCCAGCGCGGCGCCACTGCCCTCACCCAGGCGCAGACCGAGCTCCAACAACGGCTCGGCGCTCAGCGTTTCCAGCACATGGCGATGGCCCGGCTCGGCGCCACGGTGACCGAACAACAGCCATTCGCGGCACGCCGGATTCAAGCGCACCGCCACCAACGCAGCGACCGTACAGATGAACCCGTCGACCAACACCGCAACGCCTTGTTGCGCCGCCGCCAGATAGGCGCCCACCAGCGCGGCGATTTCAAAACCACCCAGATTGAACAGCGTCTGCAACGCATCGCCACGCTGCGCTGCATGCAATGCCAATGCGCGTTCGATCACTTGCGCTTTATGGCTGACACCTTCGGCATTCAGCCCGGTGCCCGGACCGGTCAGATGCACCACCGGGCAATCGAGCAAGGCGCAGGCCAGCGCACTCGCCGCGGTGGTGTTGCCGATGCCCATCTCGCCGCCGATGAACAACTGCGCGCCAGCCGCTTTCGCCCGCAGCACACTGTCGCGACCGGCCTGCAACGCCAGCTCGCCCTGAGCCTGAGTCATCGCCGCGCCATGGACGAAGTTCGCCGTACCCGGACCAATGTTCAAGTGGCGCACACCCGGCAGGTTCAGCGAAGGATTGACCGTGCCCAGATCGACCACTTCCAATTGTGCACCGAGCTGCCGCGCGAGCACGCTGATCGCCGCGCCGCCGCTGACGAAGTTGAGCAGCATCTGCCCGGTGACTTCCTGCGGGAACGCCGAAACACCTTCTGCGACCACGCCGTGATCACCGGCAAAAATCGCGATCCAGACCTGTTCCAGCGTTGGTTTGACCTGGCCTTGCAGACCGGCCAGTTGCACCGCCACCGCCTCCAGACGACCGAGGGAACCGGCCGGTTTGGTCAGTTGCTGCTGCCGCGCCGTCGCTTGTTCAACGACGTTCAGATCGACCGGTTCACACGGGTTCAGCCACCAGGATTGAGTCATAACGCAGGTCCTTTCAGAGTCAGGGGCAGGCCGGCGACAGTCAGGACAACACGCTGACAGCGCTCAGCCAGAGCTTGATGCAGCCAACCGGCTTCATCGACGTAGCGGCGAGTCAATTCGCCCAGCGGCACGACACCCATTCCGGTCTCGTTGCTGACAAAAATGATTTCACCCGGCAACGCGGCCAGGCATTCGAGCAAGGCTTCGCGCTCGGCGGCGAGGCGTTCGGCGTCATCGAGCATCAGCAGATTGGTCAGCCACAAGGTCAGGCAGTCGACCAGCAGGCAACGCTCGGCGCTGGCACTTTCGCGCAGGACGCGGGCCAG
Source organism: Pseudomonas sp. (assembly GCF_049300855.1). Classification (GTDB taxonomy): domain Bacteria; phylum Pseudomonadota; class Gammaproteobacteria; order Pseudomonadales; family Pseudomonadaceae; genus Aquipseudomonas. The sequence continues at coordinate 31,498 of NZ_JBAQKH010000057.1, forward strand.
TTCCAGCGGCTCTTCGATGAGCGCCCATTCGGCGGGACGGCGGGCGCGATGGTGGGCGACGCGGTCGTTCATTTCGCCATCCAGCGGTTGGCTGGTGGCGATGTAGGTGACCGCAAGATTACTGTCGCTGGCGAGTTTTTCGGCCAGACGACTTTTGCCGGAGCGGGCGCCGCCGAGGATCAGTTGGAGCATGGTTGTATCCACAGAATTATGTGGTGAGGCAACTGGCCCCTTCGCGAGCAAGCTCGCTCCCACAGGGTTATGGGGTGTAAACAGAATCTAAAGCCAACCGATAATTGTGGGAGCGAGCCTGCTCGCGAAGAGGCCAGCACAGGCACCTCAAATCCCACAGAACCGCCGCAACAGTTCAGTGTCCAGATGCTTCTCCACCAGATCCGCCAGGCGCTCGATATCGCGCTCGCGCAAGCCGTGATAATCCACCTCCTGCACATTGCTCAAGCCGGCCCAGCGCAGCAACGCCGCACTCGCCATCGGCGATTCGAACAGGCCGTGCAAATACGTGCCGAACACTTGTCCGTCGGCACTCTGAGCACCGTCGCAACGGCCGTCATCCAGATACACGGCAGCGGTTTCCAACGCCGGTCCGCTGGTCACGCCGGCATGAATTTCATAGCCGCTGACCTCGGCATCTTCCAGCGCCAGCCGTCCGCGCACATTGCGCAACTGCTTCTCGGCTTCAAGCGTGGTTTCGAACGCCAGCAAGCCCAAACCGGCGCTGGAGCCTGGCGTGCCTTCGAGGCCGAGCGGGTCATGTACCTGCTCGCCGAACATCTGCAGACCACCGCAGATCCCCAGCACTTTGCCGCCGTAACGCAGATGCCGATTGATCGCGGTATCCCAGCCGTTGGCGCGCAGGTAAGCCAGATCGCTGCGCACACTTTTCGAGCCCGGCAGGATGATCAGGTCAGCCGCAGGAATCGCCTGCCCCGGGCCGACAAATTGCAGGTCGACCTGCGGATGCAAACGCAGCGGATCGAAGTCGGTGTGGTTGCTGATACGCGGCAGCACCGGCACCACCACTTTCAAGACCTGTTCGGCCTTGTCGGTCTGGCGCTGATCGATGCCGTCCTCGGCCTCCAGATGCAGATCCATCACGTACGGCAACACACCAACCACCGGTTTGCCGGTGCGTTGTTCGAGCCAGTCGAGGCCCGGTTGCAGCAAGGCGATGTCACCGCGAAAACGGTTGATGATGAAACCTTTGACCCGCGCCTGTTCGCTCGGCGAGAGCAACTCCAGCGTGCCGACCAGATGGGCGAAAACGCCGCCACGGTTGATGTCGGCAATCAGCAACACCGGGCAATCCACCGCTTCGGCAAAGCCCATGTTGGCGATGTCGCCAGCACGCAGATTGATCTCCGCCGGCGAGCCCGCGCCTTCGACCATCACCAGCGGGTACGCAGCGCTGAGTCGCTCGTGGGAGGCCAGCACGGCTTTCATCGCGATGGCTTTGTAGTCGTGATACGCCACGGCATTCATCGACGTCACCGCGCGGCCATGAATGATCACTTGCGCGCCAGTGTCGCTGTTCGGCTTGAGCAGCACCGGGTTCATGTCGGTGTGCGGCTCAAGAAACGCCGCTTGCGCCTGCACCGCTTGCGCACGACCGATCTCGCCACCATCGGCGGTCACTGCACTGTTGAGCGCCATGTTCTGCGGCTTGAACGGTACGACCGCCACGCCCTGACGCGTCGCCCAGCGACACAGCGCCGTCACCAGCGTACTTTTACCGGCGTCGGAAGTGGTGCCCTGCACCATCAGCGTGGTCATGGATTGTCCTTGGTGAAGGCGATCAACGCGTGCTCGAGACGCGCCTCTTCAGCCGCGTCGGCCGGCAAGCCAAAACGCAGACTGCTGTTGTGGCTGAAGAGGCGCAGGAGAATGCCGCGTCGGGCCATGAATTCGTATAACGCTTGCGCCTGATCGGTGATCAGCCACTGAAACAAGGCACAGCCGCCCTGCGGCTTGAAGCCGTAGCGCTCAAGCAACGCGGCCAGCCGTTCGCTCGCTGCATCGCTGCGAATCCGCTGGCGAGTGTGGTTTTCAGTGTCTTGCAGACAGGCTTGTCCCAGCACTCGCGTCGGCCCGCTCACCGCCCACGGCCCGACCTGTTCGGCGAGCAGTTTGAGCAACTTGCGCTCGGCGAGGACAAAGCCCAAACGCACGCCGGCGAGGCCAAAAAACTTGCCGAACGAACGCAGCACGATCAGCCCGACTTGATGCGCATGCGCCGCCAGACTCAACTGCGGCGTGTTGTCCATGAACGCTTCATCGACCACCAGCCAGCCACCGCGCTGAGCCAACCTCGCGTGCCAGTCGAGCAATCGCGCCGGGGTCAGGCTGAGGCCGGTGGGGTTGTTCGGGTTGACCACCACCAACACGTCGAGACTGTCGAGAAAGAACTCGACTTCCTGTTCCAGCACTTCGCGCACGATGTAACCGCTGCGGCGCCAGGCTTCGGCATGTTCGGCATAACACGGCGACAACACGCCGACCTTGCCGGCCCGGCGCAAACGCGGCAGCAACTGGATGGCCATCTGCGAACCGGCCACCGGCAGCACCTGCGCGGCACCGTAGTAATCGCACGCGGCCTGCTCCAGACCGTCATCGGTTTCCGGCAAGCGCGCCCAGGCGCGCAGCGGGATGTCCGGGATCGGGAATGGCCACGGCGCCAGACCGCTGGACAGGTCGAGCCAGTCCGCCTCGGCGATGCCGTAATCGAGTGCAGCCCTGCGCAGCCGGCCACCGTGCTCAAGCATAGAATTCAGCCCCCACGCAGAGAATCAGCAGCCATAACCATACCCCGCGCTGGACCAATTGCCAGCCGCGATCGATGGAATCGGCGTCAGCCGCTGCGCCCTCGCCAAGTTGCGGGCGCTCGTGCAGTTCACCGTGATAAATCGCCGGCCCACCCAACTCCACGCCCAAGGCACCGGCGCCCGCCGCCATGACCGGACCGGCGTTGGGGCTGTCCCATTTCGGTGCCTGCGCACGCCAGCATTTCAAGGCGAGTCGGGTTTTGCCGAGCAGCGCGTAAGTCAACGCCACCAGGCGCGCAGGAATGTAGTTCAACACGTCGTCGATTTTCGCCGCTGCCCAGCCGAAACGTTCAAAGCGTTCGTTGCGATAGCCCCACATCGCATCGAGCGTGTTGCTCAAGCGATAGAGGACCACGCCCGGCGCACCCGCCACGACAAACCAGAACAGCGCGGCAAACACCGCGTCACTGCCGTTTTCCAACACTGACTCAGTGGCAGCGCGAGCGACAGCGGTGCTGTCGAGTTCATCGGTCTGACGACTGACCAGATAGCCGACACGCTTGCGCGCCTCGTCCAGATCATCTGCGCGCAATGCGGCAGCCACCGGGGCGACATGCTCACCGAGGCTACGCATGCCGAGTGCGCAATACAGCGCGAGAATCTCGACGACCCAACCCACATACGGCGCCCAGGAAAACGCCGTGGCGAGCAAGGTCAGCGGCAGCACCGCGATCACCCACGCGGTGACGCCATGGCTGCGCCAGCCTCGGCCACCGGCGTTGAACCGTTGCTCGATGCGCCCGGCGAAATTGCCGAACGCCACCAGCGGATGCCAGCGTTTCGGTTCACCCAGCAGCGCATCCAGCGCGACCGCGGCGACACTCAACAACGCCACACTCATTGACTCACTCCCCAATAATTTTCGTACAGCAACTCATTGAGCGGACGCGCCTGCGCCCATCCTTCGAGTACCAGCATCGGCGCCGGATAGAATTCCTTGACCGGGCCCAGACACAAAACGGCGAGCGGCTTGGCGCCTTCCGGTAATTTCAGCAGATCGGCCAGCGCCTGCGGCTCGAACAACGAAACCCAGCCCATGCCCAGGCCTTCAGCGCGCGAGGCCAGCCACAAGTTCTGGATCGCACAGGACAGCGAGGCCATGTCCATTTCTGGCAGCGTGCGGCGACCGAAGATGTGTTTTTCGCGATCATCCATCAGCGCCGCGACCAGCACTTCGGCGCAATCGTGGATGCCTTCGACCTTGAGTTTCATGAACTCGTCACTGCGCTCGCCGAGTGCTTCAGCGGTGCGCACGCGTTCTTCTTCGACGAGATTCTGGATCTGGCCGCGCAAGGTTCTATCGCTGATGCGGATGAAGCGCCAGGGCTGCATCAGGCCGACACTTGGGGCCTGGTGGGCGGCTTCCAAAAGTCGGCGCAATAGCTCCGGCTCGACGCTGCCTCCGGTGAAGTGGCGCATGTCGCGGCGTTCGGCGATGGCTCTATAAACCGCTTGGCGCTCGACTTCGGAGAATGCGTTGTCGGTCATGGCCCCATCGCTGGCAAGCCAGCTCCCACAGGGGATTGCGTACCTTCAGGCATTACACCGCCCACTGTAGGAGTGAGCCTGCTCGCGATAGCGTCCTCAAGGGACGGTGCAAACAATGCTGCGACAGCCACAGGATTCGACGGAAAATAGAAGTGCACATAAGAAGCCGTCATCCGCCCTTGCCGATAAACCGCCTCGGCCCCACGCCCGCCATTCGGGCTCAAACCCCGCGCAATCGGCGCCAGTTCGGTAGTCGTCAGCGAATGGTGATAAGTGTGCCCACGCAACGAACCTTCCGGCAGATCCACAGCTTGCAACGCCAACGCCGCCAGACGCTTCTGCATCACCGCGTCGCCTTTAAGCAGCCCAACCAATTCGGCGCGAGTGCCTGCAACGTCAGTCAAAGAATCGAGCAGATACAGCATCCCGCCACATTCAGCGAGCAACGGTTTACCCGCTGCATGATGCACGCGAATCGCTTCAACCATCGCGGTGTTCTGCGCCAGCGCAACGTGATGCAATTCCGGATAACCACCGGGCAGATACACGCTGTCCGCTTCAGGTAATTGCGTATCGCGAATCGGCGAGAAGAAACTCAACTCAGCACCCATCGCCCGCAACAGATCGAGACTCGCGCCGTAGGTGAAGGCAAACGCTTCATCACGGGCGACGGCAATTCGCACATTCTTCAGCAGCGGCTCGACAGCGATCACGTCCGGTGCGGCAAACTCCACGGCCGGTGGCAGCGCTACTTCGCAACTGCTGGCCAATGCTTCGGCAGCGGCATCGAGACGCACATCGAGGTCATTCAATTCACTGGCCTGCACCAGGCCGAGATGACGACTTGGCAGCTCGATGCCCGTCTCGCGGGACAACGCGCCATACCAGCGCAGACCTTCGGTGAGGCTGCCTTCGAGCAACTGCGCATGGCGCAAGGTGCCGACGCGATTAGCGAGCACACCGGCAAACGGCAGATCCGGCTGGTACTTCGCCAAGCCCAACGCCAACGCACCGAAAGTCTGCGCCATGGCCGTGCCGTCGATCACGCCGAGCACCGGCACACCAAAATGCCGCGCCAGATCGGCGCTGGACGGCGTGCCGTCAAACAGGCCCATCACGCCTTCGATCAGAATCAGATCCGCCTCGGCAGCGGCTTCCCACAACAGCCGACGACTTTCCTGCTCGCCGACCATCCACATATCGAGTTGATACACCGGCGCACCGCTGGCGCGCTCAAGGATCATCGGATCGAGAAAGTCCGGGCCGCATTTGAACACGCGTACCTTGCGCCCCTGATTGCGATGCAAACGGGCCAGCGCGGCGGTGACGGTAGTCTTGCCCTGACCGGAGGCCGGCGCGGCGATAAGTACCGCCGGGCAGTGACGAGGTTGATTCAAAGTTCGACGCCTTTCTGCGCTTTGATGCCAGCCTGGAAGGCGTGTTTGAGCATGCCCATTTCGGTGACCGTGTCGCCCATTTCGATCATTTCCGGCTTGGCCGCACGACCGGTGACGATCACGTGCTGCATTGGCGGACGCGCCTGCAAATCGCTGAGTACCTGATCGAGATCGAGATAGCCGTGCTTGAGGGCGATGTTCAGCTCATCGAGCACCACCAGACCGATCGACGGATCACGCAGTAATTCGCGCGAGACTGCCCACGCGGCTTCGGCGGCGGCGATGTCGCGCTGACGATCCTGGGTTTCCCATGTGAAACCTTCGCCCATCACGTGGAAACGCACCTGCTCGGGGAAGCGGCGGAAAAACAGCTCTTCGCCGGTGCTGTTGCGGCCCTTGATGAACTGCACCACACCGCACTGCATGCCGTGGCCCATGGCGCGGGCGAGCATGCCGAACGCCGAACTGCTTTTGCCTTTGCCGTTGCCGGTCAGCACCAGCACCAGGCCGCACTCGTCGGGCGAGTTGGCGATGCGTTCGTCGATCACGGCTTTTTTGCGCTGCATACGCGCCAGATGGCGTTCGTCGCGCTCGGGGGAATCAGTCATGGGGGAGCTCTCCGTTGAGGCTGGATAACGGCGGGCAGGCACAAGATAGACGGCAAAAAGCCTGGCATCGCCCACCGTGATGCCGCTGGATGAATCAGGCCGGTCTCCGGGCTCATGAGCGGCGTTGGCCTGACTGCGCGCCTTCCCGCTGTTGAGCAGTGGCATTCGACGCAGTTTTCACTCATTTACCGTTGCGGGGGCAGCGCCGGGATTGTGGTGGTGCTTCGAGCGAAGACAACCCTCACCGGCTTCCCTGTTTCACTCTGTCGACGGGGGTCACAGAGCACCTGAAACAAGCGGCGAAGGTTAGAGGGTTGGGGGTGGAGCGTCAATTAAAGAGGCGGCCATCGGGCGAATAACTGCCGCCGATCAATTATCTGACGCCAATCTTGTGCCACACTGATACAAATGATATCAAAGAGCCATGCTTTTCCCGAAAAGCCCACCACAACAATAAAGGATGATGACGATGCAAGGCATGATCATCAGCAACCCGCGCCTGGAATTTCTGCGCCCGGTGCTTGAACGCTGGTTTGACTGTATCGACCGTTACAACGCCGTGCGCGGCGACAGCGACACCCCGTACTGGCATGACGAGAAAGCCAATCTCGGATTGCTCTCGGCAGCGGCGTGGATGGCCGAACTGGTCACGTTGAACGACACTGCCACGCGCAAACAGAACGAAGAAGGCGAGCGCAACGCTCGCGCCGACCTGTTCCTCGCCAGCGCCGAAGATCGCGCCTTTATCCAGGCCACTCAGCGCTGGCCGAAGGTTACCAACTTGAATCTGACCCAAGCCCTGCTGGACATCACCAACGACGCCAAGCGAATCAGCTATGCCAGCGATCTCAAGCTTGGCTGCCTGTTTGTCGCGCCGCAAAAAGCCCAGCACAGCGCCAGCCCCGAAGAACTGCAGGACATGGTCGACGACCTGCAAAAGGAACACACCTGCGCCGTCGCCTGGTATTTCCCCTATGCCTACCGCAAATTGCGCAGCGAAGCCGGCAACTATCACCCGGGCATCGCCGTGCTGTTCAAGGAAGCGCGCGGCTGAGCAGTGGAACCATCGGGCTTGCGCCCTCCTCTATGATTAGGAATGCATTCATAGGGAAGATCAGCAATGCGCACGCCCCAGCTCGTTTTTGTCATCGCCGTCGCCGGAGGGCTCGCCGCCTGTGGTGAATCCTCCAGCCTGCAAGTCTCCGACGGCACTGGCCCGTCACCGAAGCTGCCCGAACCGAACAAAACCCTGATCCCCACGGTGAACATCGCCCCGGCGATCGGCTGGCCCGAAGGCGCTAAACCGACGGCAGCGGCCGGTACCCAGGTCGCGGCATTCGCCGAAGGCCTCGACCATCCGCGCTGGCTCTATGTGCTGCCCAATGGCGATGTGCTGGTGGCGGAAACCAATGCCCCGCCAAAGCCTGACGACAGCAGCGGCATCCGTGGCTGGGTGATGAAGAACGTCATGGGCAAGGCCGGTGCTGGCGTGCCGAGCCCGAATCGCATCACCCTGCTGCGTGACGCCGATCACGATGGCGTGGCCGAGACGCGCACAGTGTTTCTGCAAAACCTCAACTCGCCGTTCGGCATGACGCTGGTTGGCAACGATCTGTACGTCGCCGATACCGATCGCCTGCTGCGCTTCAACTACGAACCCGGCACGACCGAGATCAAGTCGCAGCCGATCAAGGTGGTCGATCTGCCGGGCGGCACCCTGAATCACCACTGGACCAAAAACGTCATCGCCAGCAAGGACGGCAGCAAGCTGTACGTCACGGTCGGCTCGAACAGCAACGTTGGCGAAAATGGTCTGGATAAAGAGGAAGGTCGCGCAGCGATCTGGGAAGTCGATCGGGCGACCGGTAATCACCGGATCTTCGCCTCAGGCATCCGCAACCCCAATGGCCTGGCATGGGAGCCCAACAGTGGCGCGCTATGGACAGCAGTGAATGAGCGCGACGAGATTGGCAGCGACCTGGTGCCGGACTACATCACGTCGGTCAAGGACGGGGCTTTCTATGGCTGGCCGTTCAGCTATTACGGTCAGCACATCGACGTCCGCGTATCGCCGCAAAACCCGGAACTGGTGGCGAAGGCCATCGCCCCGGATTACGCCGTCGGCCCGCACACCGCCTCGTTGGGCCTGAGCTTTGCCGAGGGCAACACCCTGCCGGCGCAGTTCAAGGAAGGCGCATTCATCGGCCAGCACGGCTCGTGGAACCGCAAGCCGCACAGTGGCTACAAAGTGATTTTCGTGCCGTTTACCGCAGGCAAGCCGAGCGGTACACCGGTGGATGTGCTGACCGGTTTCCTCGACAAGGACGAGAATGCGCTAGGTCGGCCAGTGGGCGTGGTGATCGATCAGCAAGGTGGCTTGCTGGTGGCGGATGATGTCGGCAATAAGGTGTGGCGGGTGTCTTCTGCCAAATAACTTGCCGCCTGACGCATAAAAAACGTGGGAGCGACGGTGCGACGATTCGACTTGCTCGCGAAAGCGTCGGGTCAGTCAATATTGAATTGAATGACACACCGCCTTCGCGAGCAAGTCGAATCGTCGCACCGTCGCTCCCAC
>NZ_JBAQKH010000058.1:0-1619 GCF_049300855.1 Pseudomonas sp.
GCTGGGGACGCTACATACCGAGAACAAATGGAAAAGTTAGCATTAGAACACGGTGTGGAATATGTACATAAAAAGTTGCAAGAAGTAGATCCAGAAAGTGCGGAGCGTATTCATGCCAATAATGTAAGGCGTGTTATTCGGGCGTTAGAAATTTTTCACACGACGGGTGAAAAAATGAGTAACCAGCTCGAAAAACAAGAAAATGAGTTACTGTACGATGTTTCATTAATTGGCTTGACAATGGATCGAGAAATGCTATACGATCGCATTAACTTACGTGTTAACCTAATGATTGAACAAGGTTTATTAGAGGAAGTAAAAGGTTTACATGAAAGAGGAGTGCGAGATTGTCAATCCATTCAAGCGATTGGTTATAAAGAGATATATGATTATTTTGAGAATCGTGTATCTTTAGAAGAAGCGGTATCACAATTAAAGACGAATTCACGCCGTTATGCAAAACGTCAATTAACGTGGTTCCGTAATAAGATGGATGTCACGTGGTTCGATGTTACTGATGGTGAAAAAACGTCAGAAATTTTACGATATATAGAAGGAAAGCTACAACTAAAGTCGAATAATAGTAAGTAGAGAAAAAGAGGAGGATTCGACATGAAGCAATCAATCAATATTCAAGATCAGTTTTTAAATCAACTCCGTAAAGAGAATACGTTCGTTACGCTGTACTTATTAAATGGTTTCCAGCTTCGTGGATTAATTAAAGGATTTGATAATTTTACAGTCCTGCTGGAAACAGAAGGTAAGCAACAGCTTATTTATAAACATGCAATTTCTACATTTGTACCACAAAAAAATGTTTCAATTGAATTAGAGTAGTAATGAATTATTGTACATAATAAAAAAAGAGCGAGCTTCTCGCTCTTTTTTTATTTGCCATAAACAATAAATAGTGAAATTTAAGCGATTCTAAATACAGTAAGACGAATGTTAGTGTTTCCTGTTGCAGGGATCGTAATCTCGTTAAGCGTAGATTGGACAGAAATGTTTGCTCCAGCAGCTAATGTTTCGATTGTAGTAAATGAAAGTGAGTCGCCTATTAGATTTGAAGAGAAGTTGTCAGTAGCAACTGCTCCATTAATTGAAATTCCTACTCCAAGTGGAGCGCATCCTGGCGCAGTTGTAGAAATAGATACGCTAATTACATAAATACCAGCGTTAATAACAGTAACTGTATTTGTGCCGTTAAAGATAATATTGTTTACGTTAATTGCAGTACTAAAAATAAAGTTATTAAATTGGATTACTGTTTGTTGGATGTTGTTTGTTACAACGATTGTTGCTACTGGGAAGCTAGGTCCAGTAGGTCCGGTAACTCCTATACCAGTCGCACCCGTTGGTCCTTGAACACCTTGAGGTCCAGTCGCACCCGTGTTACCTTGAGCACCTTGAGGTCCGGTGGAACCAGTCGCACCCGTGTTACCTTGAACGCCTTGAGGTCCAGTCGCACCCGTGTTACCTTGAGCACCTTGAGGTCCGGTAGCACCTGTGTTACCTTGAACGCCTTGAGGTCCAGTGGAACCAGTAGCACCTGTGTTACCTTGAACGCCTTGAGGTCCAGTGGAACCAGTAGCACCTGTGTTACCTTGAGCGCCTTGAGG
>NZ_JBAQKH010000059.1:0-96137 GCF_049300855.1 Pseudomonas sp.
CAAAATCATCGAAGCTGTCGGCGAAGGTCACGACGTAGTGCGTTCCTCCGTCAGCTACACCCTCTCGGCCAACGTCGAGGACGGCGTGCTGCTGGGCAGCAACAACCTCAACTTCGCCGGTAACGCCAGCGATAACGTCCTGACCGGTAACGCCGGCAACAACATCCTTGCGGGTTACGCCGGCAACGACATTATCGACGGCGGTGCCGGTATCGACACCATGATGGGTGGGACGGGTGACGACATCTACTACGTTGACAGCCAGAGTGACGTCGTCACCGAACTGGCCGGCGAAGGTCACGACGTGGTGCGTTCCTCCGTCAGCTACACCCTCTCGGCCAACGTCGAGGACGGCGTGCTGCTGGGCAGCAACAACCTCAACTTCGCTGGCAACGCCAGCGATAACGTCCTGACTGGCAACGCTGGCAACAACATCCTCGCGGGTTACGCCGGCAACGACATTATCGACGGCGGTGCCGGTACCGACACCATGATGGGTGGGACGGGTGACGACATCTACTACGTTGACAACCAGCGCGACACGGTTACCGAGTTGGCCGCAGAGGGCCACGACCTGATTCGCACCTCTGTCAGTTTCACCCTCTCGGCCAATGTCGAAGACGGTGTACTGCTAGGCAGCAGTAACCTCAACTTTGCCGGCAACGCCCTCGACAACGTACTGACCGGTAACGCCGGCAACAACATCCTCGACGGCTATGCGGGCGCCGATACCCTGATCGGCGGAGCGGGTGCGGATACATTCAGGTTCAGTGCCGTGAGCGATATGGGTCTTGGCACCAATCGTGATGTCATTAACGACTTCAATAGCCTGGAAGGGGACAAAATCGACTTCAGGTCATTCGACGCCAACCTGATGAGTGCGGGAGTCAATGGTTTCACTTTCATCGGTGCAGGCGACTTCACCGGCGCAGGTCAACTGCGCTTCGTCGATCACATTTTGTCGGGGAATGTCAGTGGCAATGTCGGAGCGGACTTCGAGATCCAACTGGTTGGTGTGAACAGCTTCGGGGCCAACGATCTGGTGGCCTGAGGCTGGTTGAGCAGGAATAATCCGGCCGGGAAACTGGCCGGAGTACAAAAAGCCCCGACTGTTCGGGGCTTTTTTATTGGCTTGCGCTCTACACGGCTCGCTAGCTCAAGACACCCAGTTCCTTGGCTCGCGCCACTGCCTGCGTGCGTCGCTCCACTCCCAGCTTGCTGTTGATGTGACTGGCATGGGTTTTCACGGTGTGCAATGAAATGAACAGCCGTTCGCTGATTTCCTGATTCGAGCATCCCAGCGCGATCAGACGCAATACCGCCAGCTCTCGACTGCTGAGCTGTTCAGCGGCGCCAGACTCGACGACTGGACGCGTTGCGGCAGGCGGAAAATATTCCAGCAATTGTTGCCCTGACAATGTCGGTGAAGTCTGCAGTTGCCCGCGCAACCAGTCCGTATGCCCCTTCACCAAGCCGTCGAACGGCTGCAACACGCCACCGGCCGCCGCCTCCAGCGCCTGGTGCAACGCTTTGCGCGCTTCGGGCTCACGCCCCCCCAGCAACAGCAACGCCACCTTCTGGGTCAACGCCATCACGCTGAGCAACTGCCGGCCGGTTTGCTGGCCGTTTTCATGCAACACGTTCAACCGCCCCTCGGCGAGCATGGGTTGCCCTTGAATCAGGTCCAGCAACGCCTGTTGCAGTTCAACATGCAAAGGCAGCTGTGGATGAAACTCCGGCGGCGCGGCAGCGCGCTCGCCAGTGTAGGTCTGCCCCAATCGCGCCAGCCAGGCCTCGGCCAGATCGGTGCGCCCCTGCGCCAGCCACAGTTCACATTTGACCAGCGTGATCATCGCCAGATAGTAGATCGGCGGCACGTCCCAGATATGCATCAGGCGTTCGGCTTCGGCGAGTTCGGCAAAGGCCTTGGCGAAATCGCCACTGCTGCCGTCTAGACGCGCAATCACACAGTGACCGATCAACACGCTGATATCGCGACAGGCCCGCGCCTCGCCGATCCCGGCCATCAAACGCGCGCGCGCGGCCTGAGGCTGCAAGCGCATGGCCAACAGGAAGCCCTCGTACAGCGTCAGCCGCGCGCGCACCGCGTACAGACGTTGTGGCGACAAGCCGCGCAAGCGCTCCAGGCCCTGATGGACTTCATCGAGTGCGCGCAGAATTTCGCCGCGAGCCTGCAACACCCGCGCGCGATCGTAGTGTGCCAGTGCTTCGAACAATGGATTGCCGACGCGCTGCGCGAGCTCCAGGGATTCGCGGTTAAGTCCTCGTGCGCGCCACAGATCGCCATCGGCAATGGCCAGATTGGACAAGGTCGATAAACACATCAGCCGCTGACCGTAACGCTTGGCCGGCAGGCTTTCCAGGGCCTCGGTGCAATATTTGATCGTCAATTCCCGATGCCCACGCCCGCGAGCGATAATCCCGCTCAGCGCCAGCCATTGCGCCAGCATCGATTTTTGCGCCGTTGCCGAGGGTGCGGGCAGGAAGCGGCTCAAATGGCTGGACAGTTCTTCGGCGGCATCGAGCTGACAGGCCAGCCCCAGTGCCCAACTGTAGAGAACGATAAGACGAGGCGTGCTGATCAGCAGGCTGTCGGGCAAGTCCATTTTCCAGCGCAGCAACATGCCGACATTCTGCTCGGCGAGCAGTTGCTCCTCGGACAGGTTCTGTACCAGATTGGCCGCCACATCGAGGTGACCGGCGCGTAATGCCTGCTCCACAGCCTCATCCAGCAACCCTTGGGCATTGAACCAGCGACAGGCTCGCAAGTGCAGCGTGGCCGTCGGCACCAGCGCCTGAGCAAAGGGCCGGCTGCGCAATAAATCCGAGAACAGATGGTGATAGCGATACCAGTGCCCGTGCTCGTCCAGCGGCACCAGAAAGACCTGATGCGCCAGCAGGAAACGCAGAATCTCGGCGCTGTCGTGGGCTTCGCGCACGGCGTCGCACAGTTCACTGCAAAAGCGTTCCTGCGGTGCGGTGTCGTAGAGAAACGCCTGCACTTCCGGCGGCAGGCAATCGATGACTTCTTCGAGCAGGTAATCGCGAATCAGCCCTTCCCCACCATTCAGCGCTTGTGGCAAAGCGGCCTCGCTGCCGGCTTCGGCCACCGCCAACAACCAGAAGCGCAACCCGGCGACCCAGCCTTCGCTGCGCTGGATCAGGTTTTCCAGCGCTTCGCCACGCAGTGAGGTGCTGTGGCGATCAAGCAAGGTCAAGGCTTCGTCATGGGTCAGGCGCAGGTCCTGCTCATGCAATTCGAGCAACTGTCGCGACAGCCGCAAGCGCGCCAGATGCCAGTCCGGGCGCTGGCGACTGGTGACCATTACCAGCAAGCCGTCAGGCAAGTGATTGAGGAAAAACTGCAGGCAACGGTCGAGCACCGGGCCTTGGGCAAGATGATAATCGTCGAGTACCAACAGCAAGGGCGCTGTCGGATCGAGGTGCAGCGTCAGCTCATCGAGCAGGCCGTCGAGCCACTCTTCAAAAGCGAATGGCTGATGGCGTTGGCGCATTTTCAGCAGGCCGAGTGCGCGACTGCCCAGTTGCGGAAAGTAGTCCTGCAAGCCTTCGAGCAGGCGCTCCAGAAAACGTCCGGGATCACTGTCACGCGGGCTCAACCCCAGCCACAGACTTTGCCAGTGCACCGGCAGGCTCTGACAGAACTCCACCGCCAGCGAACTCTTGCCGAACCCCGCCGGGGCACTGACCAGCAACAGCCGTCCACCGAGCCCGGCTTGCAGGCGCTCGCAAAGGCGTGGGCGCAACACGTAGCCGTCCGGTAACGGCGGGCGAAAGAAACGCCCGTCCAATGCCGTGACGGCAACACTTGTGGGACCCGGAAGCGGGGACAGATCAGTCATGGCCGGCTCTTGTTTGAATGGCTATTGGCGGCATTGCAGATGTCCGCAGACTAGCCTTAAACGAACCGGTTATGAAGGTTGCTGCTACAAATGGCTACAAAAAGGCTACAGGCAAAAAAACGCCCCGAACCGGTCGGGGCGTTTTCACGAGGATGCGGCCTCGGGTTACAGCAAGTTAGCGAACACCGTCCTGACGCAGAGCGGCCGGGGTGAAATCGCTGGTGGTGGCGGTGAAGCCGAAGTCATACGCCTGCTTCTCTTCGTTCTTCATGCCCAGCGCCAGGTAGCGGCCGGACTGCAGGTCGTAGAGGGTTTCCAGGGCATACCACGGCACTTGTTTGTCGTAGTAGTTCTCGGCATGCGCTTCGGCCACACGCCACAGTTGGCCACGACCGTCGTAATGGTCGATAACTGCGGCCTGCCAGGTATCTTCGTCGATGTAGAAGTCACGCTTGGCGTAGATGTGACGCTGACCTTCCTTCAGGGTGGCAACCACGTGCCAGACGCGGCGCAGCTCGTAACGCGCCAGATCCTGGTTGATGTGACCGGCCTTGATGATGTCGGCGTACTTCAGTTTCGGATCGTCGAGCTTGTAGCTGTCGGAGGCGATGTACATTTCTTTCTTGCCTTCGAGCTTCCAGTCGTAGCGATCCGGCGCACCGTTGAACATGTCGAGGTTGTCGGAGGTACGCAGACCGTCGGCCGCAGTACCCGGGCCGTCATAGGACACTTGTGGCGCACGGCGCACACGACGCTGACCCGCGTTATACACCCACGCCGAACGTGGCTCCTTGACCTGATCGAGGGTCTCGTGCACCAGCAGCACACCACCGGCCAGACGTGCCGGCGCGGTCACTTTCTGCTTGAAGTAGAACAGGATGTTGCCCGGGTTTTTCGGGTCGTAGTCCTTCATCTTGTCGCGGAACACGAACTGGTCCTGGAAGTACACCAGGCTGAACGAGCCGTTCGGCTGTGGCGTGGCCTGGGTGACCAGACGTGTCACGCTGCCGCCGCGATAGCGAGTGATGTGGTTCCAGATGACTTCCACACCGCTCTTCGGAATCGGGAACGGCACGGCCGTTTCGAAGTTCTCCAGACCGTTGCCGCCGGACACCAGGTTGGTGGTGGTGGCGTTTTTCTTGATCGCGGCAAACACGTCATCCGGCACGGTCGCACCGCGATGGGACGGGTATACCGGCATCTTGAAGGTGTCCGGGTAACGCTTGAACATCGCGTACTGACCTGGCGCAAGCTTGTCCTTGTACTTGTCGACGTCTTTCGCAGTGATGGTGAACAGCGGTTGCTCACTGGCGTATGGATTGGACAGGAAACCCTTGCTGTCGACCGAGCCGGCGTTCTTCGGCAGCGGCTTCCAGGCCGGGATCGAGCCGTCGGCGTTACCGGCCATTTCGGCACCCATCGGGGTCAGGCTCTTGCCCAGCTTGTCGGCTTCGGCAGCAGGCACCGCGGCCATGACGCCGGTCGCCAGCAGCGACAGACCCAGAACACCGGCGTGGAACAGACTCTTTGTTATTTTCATAAATTCGTTCGTCCTGAATGCAGTGCTTAGAAGTTCACGCCGAAGCTGAGCGCAACGAAGTCGCGGTCATCCACAGTGGAGTACTTGCCGTCGAAGAAGTTGGTGTACGCCAGGCTTGCGGTGTAGGTGTTCTGGTACTCGGCATCGACACCCAGGCTGACGGCCTTGCGACCTTCTTCGAAGTTGCCGCCAGGGCCTGGCGAGTAACCACTGACGTCATGCGACCAGGCCACGTTCGGCTTGAGGTTCACACCGGCGAACACGTCGTTGTATTCCCAGATGGCACGACCGCGGTAGCCCCACGACATCGATGTGGTGAAGCCGTCGTTGTCGCAATTGCGGCTGCGGTTGTTCTGCGGCGAGCCCGGCCCTGCACCATTGATGGTGCTGGCGTTGAGAATGTTGGCGCAGGTATTGGCGCCGCCAGTGGCCGGCAATTCGCCCGGACCGAACACCGGATCGCGGCCATAACGCATGTCGGAGCGGCTTTCCAGCCCGCCAACGTAGGTCGCGCCAACTTCACCGACGAGGGTCAGACGACTGGCGCCCATGACCTGATCGAAGAAGTGCGTGAATGTCGTCTGGATCTGGGTGATTTCCTTGCGCTCATAGCCATGCAGATCCTGACCCGGTACGCCATTGAGAATCGAAGCGTTGGTCAGTGCGCCGCCGATCGGACGTACGCCGGCGAACAGGATATCGGTGGAGTTCAGTTGCACCGGTGCGTTCGGACGGTAGCTGATCTCACCGCTCCACGCCGTACCGGTAGGCAGGGTGGTGGAGAAGCTCAGACCGTAGAGGCGAATGTCTTCAGGGTATTCAATGAAGTAGTTTGAGTTACCCGCGACCAGCAGCGGTGCGAGTGCCGCAAAAGGCCCCGGCAACGCGCGCGCCGTGTTGTAGACCGATTGCGGCGCACCGGTGGCGCTGAAGATCGGCGCACGGCTGTGGTAGTTCATGAAGTAGGCGCCGAACTCGGTGTCGAGCGGTTCGTACATGTACTTGAAGGAGGCGCCCCACTGACCGCTGTCGCGGGCATCGCGGTCGGGACCACGACGCACCAGTACGCCTTCTTCGTTGACGTTGACACCGTTGGCGGCCAATGGCCCCAGGGCGACGGCCGGGATTTGCGAACGCTTGTTCAGCACGCGCAGGTTGTCGTTGCAACCGTCGGCAACGATGTCCGGCTGCGAGAAGAACGTGCCGCAGTTGTCGACGACGGTCTGGTCCCACTCCAGTTGATAGAACGCTTCGGCCGAGAGGTTTTCGGTCAGGCTCTGGGACACGTAGAACATGTTGACCGGGATCAGGCCTTCCTTGATCTCGGCGCCCGGACGACGGAACGCCGACACGTCGATCGGGTTGATCGAGTTGATGCCGCCGCCGATGAAGGTACTTTCACCCCAGCTCACCACCTGCTTGCCCAGACGCACGGAGCCTGGCTGATCGGCGATCGAGTAGTTGTGGTAAACGAAGGCGTCGAGGATCTGCCCGCCGGAAGACTTGGCGCCCTCTTTGCGGCCCGAATCGCTGATGTCCTTGAACTCGCGGCTTTCGTCCTTGAGTTCGAAGTCATACCAGTATTTGCCACGGACAAATACGCCGGTGTCGCCGTATTTCAATTCAAGGTCGTGGATACCCTTGAAGATCTTCGAAAAGGTTTCACCGCTCTTGAAGTTGGCGTGACCATCGTCAGAAGTCTGCGACAGGCCATGGCCGCCGTTGTTGACGCCGATGAGGTTCTTGTTCGGTTGCTGAGTAGACCAACTGGCACCGATCGACAGGGATGAGTCGAACTGGCCCTCGATTTCACCGACGTTGAAACTGACGCCGAATGCGGGCCCGGCGAGCGAAGAGGCAAGACTGACCGCCAGAGGCAGTTTCGCCCGGCGCCAGAACTGGTTTACTGAGGTCATCGACGCTACTCCATGTGCATTATTGTTATGGCAGTGAGTACTTTTAAAAACGCTGAAGGACCGGGTGCCAGAGACAGCCCGACGTCACTCCAAAGATGCATCGCCCCGTTTTGTGCGTGTGCCCCGTTCTTAAAAATCCTTGAGCGGACTATAGCCAGCAGGTGGTACTGCTTGATCCCTCTAAAGTGTGATTTGCAGCTGCCGGCCACTCTGGAACAGTCCTTTCGCCAGTCCGACAGATGTCGGCACGGCAAGGATGGCCTAATTTTTCGATTTCACAAGCCAAGCGCTTGCTTGGTGGGTCTGGCGCGCCGTTTTCGGCGCGCCAGCAGACACTCAAAGTGTCGAGAGGAAGGTGCTGTTGTTGGCCTGCCATTCGGTGATGTCGAGGCGGATGCGCTTCTTGTCGAGCTTGCCGACACTGGTCTTGGGAATTTCGGTAACAAGGGCGATCTGACTTGGAATCGCCCACTTGCTCAGGTGGCCCAATTCCACGAACGGCTTGAGGTGTTCCTTGAGCTCGCGTGCCCCGATCACGTGCCCTTCGCGGATCACCAGCAGCGCAAACGGACGCTCGCCCCACTGCGGATCGGCGATGCCCACCACTGCTACTTCGCGTACCGCGACGTGACGGCTGATCAAGTCTTCGAGGTCCAGCGAGGAGATCCATTCGCCGCCGGTCTTGATCACGTCCTTGATGCGGTCGCGGATATCGATCACGCCCATGCTGTCGAGCGTGGCGACGTCGCCAGTGTGCAGCCAGCCGCCGGCCCAGAGCTCGGCGCCTTTCTGCGGCTCGTTGAAATAACCCTCGGTGAGCCACGGCGCACGCAGCACCAGTTCGCCCTGGGTTTCGCCATCGGCCGGCAGGAAGTTGCCATCGCCGTCGACGATCGCCGCCTCCACCAGCGGTCCCGGCACCCCGGCCTTGATCCGGTAAGTGGTGCGTTCGTCTTCGGTGCCGGCCATCAGCTCATCGTTGAGGTGCGCGCAGGACACCAACGGCCCGGTTTCCGACATGCCGTACGCGGCGGTCAGCTGGATGCCGCGCGCCTTGGCGGTTTCATACAGGGTGCGGTTGAGCGCGCTGCCACCGATGACGATTTTCCAGCCGCCGAAATCGGTGTTCTGCGCGCCTTTGGCGTTGAGCAGCATTTGCAGGATGGTCGGCACGCAGTGAGAGAAGGTGACCTTTTCCTTGCGCCACAACTCGACGAGAAACTCGGGATCGTAGCGCCCCGGATAAACCTGTTTAAGGCCAAGCATGGTCGCCACGTACGGCAGACCCCAGGCGTGAACGTGGAACATCGGCGTGATCGGCATGTACACATCGTTGGTGCCCAGCAGGCGCACGCTGTCGATGGAACCCATGATCGTCGACACACCCATGGTGTGCAGCACCAGTTGCCGATGGGTGAAATACACGCCTTTCGGGTTGCCGGTGGTGCCGGTGGTGTAGAACGTGGTGGCGACCGAGTTTTCGTCGAAGTCCTGGAAGTCGTACTGCGGGCTCGCGGCGGCGAGCAGTTGCTCGTACTCGCCGACCAGATTCGGCAGCTCGGCGGTTTTTTCCGGCAGATCGGTCAGCAGCAGAGTTTTCTCGACCGTGCTCAGGTGCGGCGCGATCGCCTGATACAGGCCGACGAACTCGCTGTTGACCAGCACAAAGCGGTCCTCGGCGTGGTTCATGGTGTAAAGGATCTGCTCCGGCGACAGGCGCACGTTGATAGTGTGAATCACCGCGCCAATCATCGGAATGGCAAACATGCACTCCAGGTAACGATGGCTGTCCCAGTCCATCACCGCCACGGTATCACCGGCCTTCACACCGGCCGCAGTCAGCACGTTGGCCAGCCTCGCGACACGCTCGATCAGCGTCGGGTAGCTGTAACGCAACTGGTCTCGGTAGATGATCTCGCGGGTTTTCTCGTAACGGGCGCCGGACATCAGCAGCCGTTTGATCAGCAATGGATACTGGTAGGCCCCATCGGCCGGGGGAATGACGCGAGTCTGCAACATATGAATCCCTTTTCTGGCTGCACGGTGTTGGCGTAGAGATCGGTACTCTAGAACCCTTATACGCCAGCCAAATCAGCCAAAGGAATGATTTGCAGAGCCGTACAAATGCTAGCTTTGCGCCAGCATTTGCCGGTTTTCATCATCTGTCAGGCGGTTTGTCCTACGGCCTCTTCAGAAGGAGTGCGTGGGAAAACCACCGCAGCGAGGAAGGTCAACGCGCCGAAGCCCGCGAGAATCAAATACAGGCCTACGAAACCTTGGCGCGGTTCGACATAGGAAATCAGCGGAATCGCCGTCGCACTGGCACCGAACGATAAACAGTAACGCAGGGCGAAGACGCGCGATTGCCATTGCGGGGCGACGAAGTTGGCAACCATCGCATCGTTCACTGTTACCTGACCAAACACCACGAACATGAACGCTGCACCGAGGGCGATGACCGCCCAGCCGTCGGCATAAGCCAGCGCGAACAGCAGCGGTGCCTGGCACAATGTCAGGACAATGAACGGCCACTTCAGACTGAAGCGGTGCAACACTCGGCCAATGCTCAGCTGCGCCACCGCACCAAAGGCGTAAGCCAGACTGACCACCACTCCGAGGGTCTGCGGCGAAGCGAACAGTTCATGCAAACGTTCCTCAAACAGTTTCGGATAAGTCATGGTGGTGGCGTTGAACACCACGCCGCCAGTGGCGGTGGCCAGCGCCAGCACGCCGAACACCATGACCATCGAAATGCGCTGGCCGGCGGCGCCTTTGAGCGGCGTGTGCGGGCGTTTCGGAATCGGTTCTTCTCGCACCTGCAAGGCGAAACCGATGCCCAACACAATCGCCACCACGCCCGGTAACAGAAACGCCGAGCGCCAGCCGAACTGCGCCACCAGCAAGCCTGTGATCAGCGCCGAAAACGCCACGCCCAGATTGCCCCACATGCCGTTGATGCCAATTTCACGGCCACGGTTTTGCGCATAAGCCACCAGCATCGCCGTGCCCACCGGGTGATAAATCGCTGCGAAAATGCCGATCAGGGTCAGGCCGATCACCAGCATTGCCGGGCTGTTGCTCAGGCCGGTAAAAATCGCCGAGGCACCGATGCCGAAGAAAAACACCAGCATCATCTGCCGCCGACTCCAGTGATCGCCGAGCCAACCGGCGGGTAGCGAGCAGGCACCGAAGGCAATAAAGCCCCCCAGTGACAGGCCGATCAGCGCGGCATAGTCGAGACCAAAGGCCTGGGTCATGCCGAGCACGGCGGCGGGAAAAATCAGCATGAACATGTGATCGATCACATGGGCGGCGTTGATGTAGCGGATGACATTTCTCGATTGATTCATGGCTGCACGCTTTACGTTGTTGTGTTGCGCCTATGCTAAGTTGGCCAGAAAGTGCATTCCTGCCAACCAAGTCAGCGAATCAGACATGTTGATCAGCCATTTCGAACACGGCCCGGTGAGTGCTTACCCCCGGGATTATCTCGACGGCGCGCACCAGCCGCTGCACCTGCACCGCGAGGCGCAGCTGTTGTACGCGGCCAGCGGGATCATGCGCGTGGTCACGGACTCGGGTGCATGGGTGATTCCGCCGAGCCGCGCGGTGTGGATTCCGCCCGAGGTGGCGCACGAGATTTTCATGAGCGGCGATGTGCAGATGCGCTCGCTGTTCATCGCGCCCGAGCGGTCACCGGCCAGCCTGCAACAGTGCTGCGTATTGGCGGTGACGCCATTGCTGCGCGAACTGATCCTGCGTGCCGTGCAAGGACCGCCGCACGCCGACAATCCGCTGATTCAGCAGTTGATGCTCGAAGAACTCGCCAGCCTGGAAAACCTGCCGTTGCACATTCCGATGCCGACTGACCGGCGCTTGCAGAATATTTGCCTGGCGCTGCTGCACACCCCCGATCATGCCAATACGCTGGAAGACTGGGCGCAGCAGGTCGGCGCCAGCTCACGGACGTTGGCGCGGCTGTTTCAGCAACAACTGCAGATGAGTTTCAACGCCTGGCGCCAGCAACTGCGCCTGATGGAAGCCCTGCCACGGCTGCTCGCCGGGGACAGCGTGCAGCGTGTGGCGCGGGATTTGGGTTACGGCAGTGCGCGGGCGTTCAGCGCGATGTTTTGCCGTTTGCTCGGGGAGAATCCCCGCGAGTATCTGAATAACCTGAGCAAGCTCAGCGAACTCGTGTAGGAATTTCCCACCCCCTGTGGGAGCGAGCTTGCTCGCGAAAGCAATCTTCCAGTCACCTGTGATGTCGACTGATCCGACGCCTTCGCGAGCAAGCTCGCTCCCACAGCTTGATCGCGTTTCAGCTCTCAATGCATCTCGGTAAACGCGATTTTCACACCGAGAGCAATCAACACCGCCCCCATGGTGCGGTCGAACCAGTGGCCCATGCGGGCGAACCCGGCACGCACGCGTTGCTGGCTGAACAGCATTGCCACCAGACAGAACCAAAACGCAGTCGCGACAGCCAGATAAACCCCATAACCGGCCTGCACTGCCAGTGGCGTGTGCGGGTTGATCACCACGGTGAACAGCGACAGGAAAAACAGCGTGGCTTTCGGATTCAGACCGTTGGTCACAAAGCCCGAGGTGAACGCGCCGCGAGCGGTGCGCACACCGGCCTCTTTGTGCAGATCATCGGTCACGGTTTTTGCCGGTTGCGCACGCAAGGCCTTGAAGCCGATGTACAGCAGATAAGCCGCAGCGGCCCACTTCAAGGCATTGAACAGCACGATCGACTGCGACACGATCAAGCCGATACCGAGCAGCGAATAACCGACGTGCAGGAAAATCGCCGTACCGACACCGAGTGCCGTCCAAGTGCCGGCGCGACGCCCGTGGGTCACGCTCTCGCGCACCACCACGGCAAAGTCCGGGCCGGGGCTGGCCACGGCCAACAGATGGATCAGTGCAACGGTCAAGAACTCGGTCCAGTACATGGGGGCTCCTTTCGGCCAAGCGTATCAATTTGTTTCATCTGGTAGGCTCGGCAGATTACGCCTAACGCTCAAAGCCTAAAAGGTACAGTTGATGATGAACACGCGCCGCGCGGTATTCCTTGATCACCCTTCGCTGGACCTCGGCGATCTGGACCTCAGTCCGTTGCGCGAGTGTTTCAGCGAACTGCAACTGTTCGCCCAGACCTTGCCCGAGCAAGTCGCCGAACGCCTGCAAGGTGCCACCGTGGCGATCACCAACAAAATCCTGATCGACGCCGCCGCCATGGCCGCCAACCCCGATCTGAAACTGATCCTGATCACCGCCACCGGCACCAACAACGTCGACCTCGCCGCCGCTCGCGCGCAGGGCATCACCGTGTGCAATTGCCAGGGTTACGGCACGCCGTCGGTGGCGCAACACACGATCATGCTGCTGCTCAACCTCGCCACGCGTCTGGCCGATTATCAGAAAGCCGTGGGCGAAGGGCGCTGGCAGCAAGCCAAACAGTTCTGCCTGCTCGACTATCCGATCGTTGAACTGGAAGGCAAAACCCTCGGTTTGCTCGGCCACGGTGAACTCGGCGGCGCGGTGGCGCGATTGGCCGAAGCGTTCGGCATGCGTGTGTTGCTCGGGCAGATTCCGGGGCGCCCTGCGCGCCCGGATCGTTTGCCGCTGGAGCAACTGCTGCCGCAAATCGACGCCCTCACCCTGCACTGCCCGCTTAATGAACACACCCGCCACTTCATCGGTGCCCGTCAACTGGCTTCGATGAAACCCGGCGCCTTCGTGGTCAACACCGCGCGTGGCGGGCTGATCGATGAACAGGCACTGGCCGATGCCTTGCGCAACGGTCACCTCGGCGGCGCGGCCACCGATGTGCTGAGCGTCGAGCCGCCAAGCCAAGGCAATCCATTGCTCGCTGCCGACATCCCGCGATTGATCGTTACACCGCATAACGCCTGGGGCAGTGTTGAAGCGCGGCAGCGCATCGTCGGCCAATTGCGCGAAAACGCTCAGGCGTTCTTCAGCGGTAAGGCGCTGCGGGTCGTCAGTTGATAAACTGCGGCACTTTTTTTTGAGGAGCAGTTATGGATCCGCGCAGTGAAGTACTGCTTCGTCAGCCCGAGTTGTTTCAAGGTTCGTTGTTGTTGGCCGGTTTGCCCGCCGACGATTTGCTCGGGCGTCTGCCTGACGCGTTTGGCTGGTGCTGGCATGCCGGCGATCAAGCCGCGCTGGTCGCACGCTTTGAAGGCCGTAGCCATTTTGGCGTGAACGTCCCGGAGCGCGAGTTCGCCAGCGCCGTGGTGTTCTTGCCCAAATCCAAGGACCTGACCGATTACATCCTCAACGCCGTGGCGTCGCGTCTGGCCGGGCGTGAAGTGTTTTTGGTCGGGGAAAAACGCAGTGGCATCGAAGGCGCGTCCAAGCAGCTCAACCCGTTCGGCAAACCACGCAAGCTCGACAGCGCGCGTCACTGCCAACTCTGGCAAGTGACCGTGGCCAATGCGCCTGAAGCCAAGTCGCTGGAAAGCCTGGCACAGACCTATGAATTGCCACTCGCTGAAGGGCCACTGAAAGTCATCAGCCTGCCGGGCGTGTTCAGCCACGGTCGCCTCGATCGCGGCAGCGCCCTGCTGCTGGAGCATCTGGACAAACTGCCAAGTGGCCACTTGCTCGACTTCGGTTGTGGCGCTGGCGTGTTGGGGGCTGCGGTCAAACGTCGCTATCCGCACAATCAGGTCACGCTGCTTGATGTCGATGCATTCGCCGCCGCCAGCAGCCGTCTGACGCTGACGGCCAACGGCCTGGAAGCCGACGTGCTGACCGGGGATGGTATCGATGCCGCGCCGATGGGTTTGAGCGCGATTTTGAGCAACCCGCCATTCCATGTCGGCGTCCATACCGATTATTTCGCCACCGAGAACTTGCTGCGAAAAGCGGCGAAACATCTGAAAAACGGCGGCGAACTGCGTTTGGTGGCGAACAGTTTCCTCAAGTATCAACCGCTGATCGAAGAGCATCTGGGTGTCTGCGCAATCAAGGCCGAAGGCAATGGTTTCCGCATCTACCGAGCCAAGCGCGGCTGAAAATTTGTTCTTGCCGAAACGGATTTGCCTAGGCAGAATCCGCTCCGTCCTAGGGGAGTAGTCTCCCACGAGCGCCATGCTCGTCCGGCATACGTCAACATACTTGATCCTCAGATCATGGCGTATGCGACCCAAGCGTCCGCAGCAGACGGATCGCAGGGTTTGACAAGACCTATGACACGCACACCTTACCCGGGGCGGGAAGGCTGTACGTGTCATAGCCGTGTCGACCCGCCCCTTAGGAAATCCTGATGCTGGACTCGTTACTCGTTCCCACCGCAATCGTTGCCTTGGCCGAAATCGGCGACAAGACGCAACTGCTCGCGCTGATTCTCGCCGCTCGCTTTCGCAAACCCTGGCCGATCATTGCCGGCATTGTCGCCGCGACCCTGGCCAACCACGCAGCAGCCGGTGCGGTAGGCGCCTGGTTCGGCAGTTTCTTCTCGAATGCGACGCTGCACTGGATCCTCGCCGCGAGTTTTACGGCCACCGCGCTGTGGACGTTGGTTCCGGACAAAATGGATGACGATGAAACCAGCACCGCACGCAAGTTCGGGCCGTTCCTGACCACGCTGATTGCGTTCTTCCTGGCTGAAATGGGCGACAAGACTCAGGTCGCGACTGTGATGCTCGCCGCGCAATACCCGGATCTGTGGCTGGTAATTATCGGCACCACTGCGGGCATGTTGATTGCCAACGTACCGGTGGTTCTGGCGGGTAATTTTGCTGCGGACAAATTGCCGCTGACCTTGATCCGCCGCCTCGCGGCTTCGGCGTTCATGATTCTGGCCATCGTCGCGGTGTACAAGGCGATGCAGAGCAGTGGCTGGGTTTAACCCTGAGAGAAGGATCGTTCCCACGCTCTGCGTGGGAACGATCACCGACTCAGGATTTCGGCGCTTGCTCGTACAACGGCATGACTTTCGGAATCGCCGCCTGCAACGAAGCAATCCGGCTGGCCGAGGCCGGGTGAGTACTCATGAACTCCGGCGGTGCACCTTCCGAGGCCTTGCTCATCTTGTTCCACAGGGTGATCGCGGCGTTCGGGTTGTAGCCGGCGCGTGCGGCCAGTTCCAGACCGATCAAGTCAGCCTCGTTTTCGTTGGCGCGGCTGTTCGGCAGAGTCATGCCGTAGTTGGCCACGGTATCGGCCAGCGCCAGACTGTCCTGGCCCAGACCGAGCAACGCACCCGCGCCCTGCTTGGCCATTTCAATGCCGTACGCCTTGGACATCGCTTCACGACCGTGCTCGCGCAAGGCGTGGGCGATTTCATGGCCCATGACCGCAGCGATTTCATCGTCGGTGAGTTTCAGGCTGTCGATCAGCCCGGTGTAGAAAATGATCTTGCCGCCAGGCCCGCAGTTGGCGTTGAGTTCATCACTCTTGATCAGATTGACTTCCCACTGCCATTGCGCCGCATCCGGACGGAATTTCGGCGCCTGGGCGATCAAGCGATTGGCAATTGCCTGAACCCGTTTGGCCTCAGGACTGGTCTTGTCCAGCACACCCTTGCTGGAGGCTTCACCGACAGTCTTCTGATACGACTGGGCATACATCTGGTCGACCTCTTGCGAGGACAGCATGCTGAACATGTACTGCTTGCGCTCCACACCCACGGCGCCGCCGCTGGTGGTGTTGACCGACTGACAACCGGCCAGCAACAGCGCTGCGCTCAGTGCACTTACAACCAATGTCTTGTTCATTCAAAAGCTCCCTGAAAACCTGCGCGTATCCTAGGCGGGTAATTGTATCGACGCCAGATACAACGGACGTGTTGCAGCGACTTTCAGACGTTTCCCACCAGATCTGTCGTAAAAAATTCACAGCGACTGCCAAGCTCCGTGCAACTGCGTCGCGCACAGATCCATTTGCGACATCGGCTTTCGATTGCACCGCCTCGCACTCATGGCCCAATCCCGACTGCCGATACATCAACGCAGACGTCCTCTTGCGTGCGGAGCTCCCATGAAGTTCAAGTCGATCCAGTTTTCCGTCGCCGCCCTGGCCGGCGCCATCGTGCTCAGCGTGGTGGCCGCGCTGGTGCTGTATGCGCTATTTTCCGGTGCGCGCACGCAAGACATGGTGCAACAGCGCACCCAGGCCCAGTTCGAGCAAGTCATCGAACAGCGCCTGACTTCGCTGGCACAAACCCAGGTCAGCCAGATCCAGCGTGAACTCGAAGCGCCGCTGCTGATTGCCGGCGGACTGGTGCGGATCAACGCTCTGCTCGGCACACCGGGCGCCGATGGTCAGCCGCGCCTCACTGTCAGCCGCGAGCAACTGATCAACCTGATCAAAGAGAACGTCGAAAAGAACCCGAAGATTCTCGGCACTTACATCGGCTGGGAAAAGAACGCCCTCGACCACAACGACGCGGCCTATGTCGGCACCAGCGTGGTCGGCATAGACGCGGCCAACGGACGCTTCCTGCCATGGTGGTTCCGCAACGATGACGGCACCCTCGGCCTGGACAAACTGGTCGACGTCGATGACCAGAAAGTCCTGTCTACCGGCGTGCGCGCCAGCGAGTACTACCTGTGCTCGAAAGAGAGCAAAAAATCCTGCGTGATCGATCCGGCGCCGTACAAGGTCGGCGACAAGATCGTCATGCTCGCCTCCTTTATCGAACCGATCATGCTCAACGGCGCCTTCCAGGGCATCGTCGGCGCCGACCTGTCGGTGAACTTCATTCAGGAAATGCTCCTCGGCGCCAACCAGAAACTCTACAGCGGCGCCGGGCAAATGGCCCTGATCGGCGGCAATGGCCGGATCGTTGCCTACACCAAGGACCCGAGCAAGTTCGGCGAAAAAGTCAGCGACATCCTCGACGCCGAGCAGATTGCCAACATGGCCAATCTCAAGCGCGGCGAAGTGACTTACTCGGTCAACAAGGACAAGGGGCGCATCGAGCTGTACCTGCCGTTCGGCATCGGCCAGACCGACGCACGCTGGACGCTGATGCTGCAACTGCCGCTCGACGCGGTGATGGCGGATCTGCAAAAACTTCAGGCCGACCTCCAGGCCCAGCGCAAATCCGACACCTTCGGCATGGCCATGGTCGGTCTGCTCATCGCCGGCCTTGGTCTGCTGGTGATCTGGCTGGTCGGCCACGGCATCGCCCGGCCACTGAAGCAGATGGTCGCGATGCTCAATGACATCGCGCAGGGCGAGGGTGATCTGACCCGTCGCCTGAGCAGCGATCGCAGTGATGAACTGGGCTCGATCGCCAAGGGCTTCAACACCTTTTTGGCCAAGTTGCAGGCGATGATCACGCAGGTGGTGACGTCGGTGCAGAGCGTCAGCGATTCTTCGGAACACACCGCCGACATCGCCATTCGCACCAACATCGGCATCCAGAAACAAATGGCCGAGATCGATCAAGTGGCCACCGCGGTGCAGGAAATGACCGCCACCGCGCAGGACGTCGCACGCAACGCGACGCAGGCAGCGCAAGCGGCCAGTCATGCCGATCAGGCGGCCAGTCAGGGCATGCAGATCGTCCGTGACACCTCGAACTCGATCGGCGTGCTGGCCCTGGAAATCGGCAAGGCTGTGGAGGTGGTGCAGACCCTGGCCAAGGACAGCGAGAACATCAATGCGATTCTCACGGCGATTCGCGGGATTGCCGAGCAGACCAACCTGCTGGCGCTGAACGCGGCGATTGAAGCGGCGCGTGCCGGTGAACAAGGTCGCGGCTTTGCCGTGGTGGCCGACGAGGTGCGCAATCTGGCGCAGAAAACCCAAAAAGCCACCGAAGAAATTCAGACCATGATCCAGCAACTGCAGCAAGGCACTCGCGACGTGGTGCGGGTCATGGAAGACAGCCAGAACCGCACTGACGAAAGCGTGCAGCACGCGGCGAAAGCGGCGCAGGCGCTGGAGACCATTACGCAGGCGGTGTCGGTGATCAACGACATGAACACGCAGATCGCCAGTGCCGCAGAAGAGCAAAGCGCGGTGGCCGATGACATCAACCGTAACGTGATCAATATCGGCCAAGTGGCCAATGAAGTGGCGGGCGGTGCGGATGAGTCGAGTTCGGCGAGTGCGGATTTGACCAAACTGGCGGAGCAGCAGCGGCGCTTGATCAATCAGTTCAAGGTTTGAGCACTTACGGCGGCTGATCGCAACAGGGCTTAACACCTGCCAAGTCTTGCACTTATCGATTTAAACACCATCGATAAGTGCAAGACGCGCAGAGGCATGGCAATGACCACTTCACCCTGAAGTGACTGAAGGCATTCCCATTACTGCCGACTTTCTTTTCTCACCAAGTCCTGGCTGACAACAGGAGATGCATTGCCGGCCACATCCACGCCATAAGCGCAATACCGCCAATCCTGGGTCTTGGATAAGCGTAGGAAATCATGAAAAAGTGCATACCCTTCATGACTTTGGCAATTAGTCGAATCGCGGGCGCCAAATTTATAATAAGACTCCTTGTTCTCATTAAAAGTGACCGTACTCCCGACCGACCAAAATCCGACCTCATCTTCTCTCACGTATATGTTTGGGGTCTGTGTCGGCGGGGTATTGTCTAATTGACGTAGTTTGACTGTGGCGTATTGCATGGCTTGCCAAGGTTCTTGGCCAAGTCGTTTACCAATAACGCACATAGCCTGAATGCCTTCCTTATCGCCAACCCCCAGTTTGATGAGGGGCTGATCAGTCACCTTCATCGGCTCGCCATAGCCCTTTGCCTGCGCGCACTGAATCGAACTGGCCGGCCCCGTCTTGAAGCGAATGAACTCAAAGGCGTCACTGACTTTCAAGTTCCACTGGGCGGGTTGTAGCTTACCGTCCGCATCTGCGACCGTTGAGCGTGTTGACCACGAACCCGACCGCTCCATCTTCACCCCGGTCCCCGGATCAAGCTTACTTAGATCCAGAGTGTTATCAGGTCGCATTGCAGCAACGAACTGATCGACCGAATTGGTATAAACCGCGTCCTTGCGACTCACCGTTCCTGAGTCGGTCAACTCGCACGGGCGTGCATACCCGCACCCGGTATGACCGGGGTCGGTTAACGTGGAGATCACAGCGATTACCTGGCGG
The DNA here is from genome assembly GCF_049300855.1 of Pseudomonas sp. Taxonomy (GTDB): domain Bacteria; phylum Pseudomonadota; class Gammaproteobacteria; order Pseudomonadales; family Pseudomonadaceae; genus Aquipseudomonas. The sequence continues at coordinate 19,440 of NZ_JBAQKH010000059.1, forward strand.
CCATCCTTGCTGAAAACCGGCGCACCCGAAGAACCGCCATATACTCCAATGCAGTCGTTAGGACGTGATTGCGACCAGAACCAGGGAAAATTCACTCTTATTGGCTCCTCACTCTCGAAAACCGGGCGGCCCGACTCTGACTTGCAGACCGAGTGACGTAAAAAAATACCACCGCCCGGCGTTGCAAAAAACGGTATGTGAGCGGATTCGATAGCCCTGTCCACGGGTTCAAAGTTTTTTAAAAGCGTCGGCTTGATGCCTGCTGATCTGAGCTCACCATAGGTCGCGCTCAGTTCCAAAAGTCCAAGGTCGGTACCTTTCATTGTCGAATAGACGACTCGGCGAATCTCGTAGCGACGATGGTCAGCTTGATTGTCATAAAAAAAATTGGGTGTGAAATAAAACCCGGGTTGCATTGGCGAATCGATGACAACGTCATTATCGCCGGTCAGACGGGCATTAACACTGCAATGACCAGCAGTAACAACCAATGCAGGCTGGTCGTCCCTTGGACGCTCAACGCTGGCGACTAACGTCCCAGTGCACATCCATCCAACGCCTATGAATGACCGGATCTCTCCAACCGGCCGGAATCGCTGCGATCCAGGATCAGTGGCGGATAACAAGGGAGCAACCCCGGCCGACGGTCGCGCGGCCGAATTCGGCACGGGTATAAGCATGCTGTCAGCGTGACTGGTGTGGACCCACAGACTTGCCACCGACAGGGCAATCAGAGACAAGCGCAATGAACGCAAGGGCAATCGGTATTGTGCAAACATATGAACGCTCCTTATTCAGGGGCGTGTAGATCTGGATGATCGTTCCCCTTTGGAGCAGTACATACTCGAAGTCTTAGTGGGTCTACTGTCAGAAATAACAGGTAAATGACCAAATAACGACCGCCTGTCGGCTTATCAATACCGCGCCATTTAAATCCGGTTTAGCCCGGCGTCAAACATTCCGGCCCATTGAGCTTCGGATCATTGATCAGATTCGCCAGCACCCGCTCGCGCAACGCCGCCGGTTCACTGGCCAGCAACCCCTGCAACACATGCAACGGCGTCTCGGGATCGAGCCACGCCGCCTGCCCGGCCTCATCGAGAATCAGCGGCCGCCGCTGACTGGCCGCCGATTGCGTAATCACCGCGGTGCTCAACCAGACCTGCTCCTGCACCGGATACGCCTCCCAGATCGCCGCGAAAAACAGCGAAGCGCCCTCCCCCGGCGTCAGCCAGTACGGCCGTTTGCGCTGGGTCCCGCGCCATTCATAGAAACCATTCGCCGGCAGCAGGCAGCGACGCTGGCGCAGCGCCTCACGAAACATCGGTTGCTCGGCCACGGTTTCCGCGCGGGCATGCGCCGGGGTTTTCGACAGATCGGTCAGCCACGGCGGCGTCAGCCCCCAACGGGCGCGGGCCAGGGTGCGTTCGCCGGCTTCACCGGCACGCAGCATCAACACCGAATCATTGGGGGAAATGTTCCACTGCGCCTGCTGATCGGCGGGAAAACCTGGCAGGGCCGCGAAATCGCGGTTCCAGCGAAACAGGGCATAACGTCCACACATGGGGCAACACGACTCTGAAGTAAAACGAAGCTCAGCCTAACAGACCAGCGTCCCGGGGAAGCTCTCCGGTTCATCGCCGGGCAGCGGCAGCGCGGCATTGTACGCGGTGATCAGCTCACGAGCGTATTCGGCCTGATCGTTATCGACGGACAGCCCAAGCAAGCCGAAGATCGGCAGCTCACCGGTGCCGCCAAGCAGATCGCGGCCCACCAGATGCGCCTCGATGCCTTCGCTGGCGAGCATGCCCTTGAGCATTTCGCCTTCCATCAGGTTTTCCGGCTCGTAGATTCGCTGCATGGGCGCGCCTCACTCGTTTTCGCTGAAGACTTCCAGAAACCAATCCTCTCCGTGGACCTGCAAGACAAACGTGATCGGCCGGCAACACACCTGACAGTCCTCGATATAGGTCTGATCGCCGCCGGACAGGTCTACTGTCGTCTCGACCGTTTCACCACAATAAGGACATTCGTATTCAGCGGTTTCCAGCATCGCGGTCTCCCAAGTGACTTGTGCGTATAATCGCCGGTCTATTTGCAGGGCTATTTTTGTCTGGCTACTTTTTCAGACCGTGCCCCGCGGGTTTTCGATCAAAACCTTTACTTACCCTAGCCGTTTCCAACAAGAGAGCATGATGGGCGAATTCGATGCCATCCGACCTTACGACGACAGCGAAGTACCTGTGGTACTGGCAAGACTGCTCGGCGACAAGGCGTTTCTAGATATCCTCACCCACTTCCGCTTCCCGCGTTTTGCCGGTGCCTTCGGCTGGATGCTCAAACCACTTATAGCCCATCGGCTGCGTCGTGAGTTCGCCGACGTGACTTCGGTGGCGACGTTGCAGGACAAGGTCGAGTCCTACGTCGACCACACCATCGAGCGCGCCACCGACGGCGTGACCTACACCGGTGTCGAGCAATTCAAGTCCGGCAGCGCCTATCTGTTCATCGCCAACCATCGCGATATCGTCATGGACCCGGCCTTCGTCAACTACGCCGTGTACCACGCCGGCCTGCCGACGCCGCGCATCGCGATTGGTGACAACTTGCTGCAAAAGCCATTTGTCAGCGATCTGATGCGGTTGAACAAGAGCTTCATCGTCCACCGTTCGATCACCGGGCGTCGCGAGAAAATGGCCGCGTATCAATTGCTGTCGGCGTACATCAACCACTCGATCCGCAACGATTGCGCCTCGATCTGGATCGCTCAGGCTGAAGGCCGCGCGAAGGACGGCGATGACCGCACCGAGTCGGCGATCCTCAAGATGTTCCACATGAGCCGCAAGGACGAGCCGTTCGGTGAAGTGATCCAGTCGCTGAACGTCACCCCGGTGTCGATCAGCTACGAATACGACCCGTGCGACCAGGCCAAGGCCCGCGAGTTGTACATCCGCGCCACCACCGGCACCTACGCGAAAGCGCCGGGCGAGGACGATGTGAGCATTGCCAAGGGCATCACCGGCTACAAGGGCCGGGTGCACGTAAACTTTGCCGCGCCGATCAGCGAGCTGTTCGAAGACACCAAGCAATTGGCGGTCGAGATGGACAAGCAAATTCTGGGCGGTTACCGGTTATTCCCGGTGCATTACCTGGCGTACGCGCAGTGGGCCGATGCGGATCCGCAGTTGAATGTGCCGAAAGCTGGCGAAGTGTTCCCGGCGGATGAGCTGGCCAAGGCCCAGGAAGAATGGCAGGAACGGCTGGATGCTTGCCCGCAAGAGCACCGCCCGTATCTGGTTCTGCAATATGCGACGCCGGTGCGTAATCAGTACCGGGTCAAGGCTGGGTTGCCGCTGTAAGCGGTTTCCAGCAGACGCAAAAACGGCGCCTTCGGGCGCCGTTTTTTTATGCCTGAAGCCTTCAGAAGCGCGTGCTGATCCACGAGACAATCAGGGCCAAGCCCAAGCAAGCAAAACCAAATCGATAGAAAAACCGGTTCATGCGCAACGTCGCCCAATCGAGGATCGGCTCGGCATTCGGCTGCGCCTGACGCTGAGCGGCAATGCTGGCCATCGCGCGCTGTTCACGGCGGCGGGTCGCATGCAACAGCCAACTGCCGGGAAACGCCAACAGCAGCGCCAGCAGGTTGATCAATTTGGCGGGATGGGCGGTAAACAGCGTCATCAAGTGCAGCGACATCACAGACCTCTATCTGAACCGGTACGGCAGACGCCAGACCGACGACCGCGGCGCGGATTCTACCGAAACCGCCCTCCTCTGCCCCAGCCTTTGCGATAAATAACCTGACAATCGACCGATGGCTGTCCTGTGTCACGGCATCGTCATGTGGATAGGCCACCCTGCGCGCCTCGAAACACACATGGAACGCGTCATGCTCCACGCTGAAAACCAGGATCGCCTTTACCTCATTACCCCTTACGACGAACAGCAAAGCCTCGTCGGCAGCCTCGCCTTCAATGTCCAGGATCGCCATTGGCTGGTGTATTGCGCGCTGGGCGGGCATCAGCATGCGGATTTGCCTGAGACGGATTTGCTGACGGGCGTTAGCGTGCTCGACTTTTATTCCCAGGCTGCCTGAGTCAAAAGCCCCTCACCCTGGCCCTGCCGAAACGTCGGACCGCCCGTAGGGAGAGGGGACTGACCGAGGTGGATTTTCGAGGTGCATCGACCTGAAATATCCAGCCGAACTCAGATTCTGAAAAGCCCCCGATCGGCTCCCTTTCCCCCTCGCCCCCTTGGGGGAGAGGGCTGGGGTGAGGGGGATCGATTTCCCATACGCCACAAGTCCCGAACCTGACACCCACAAAAAAGCCCGGAACCATCACTGGCCCCGGGCTTTTTCACATCTGCCGAAAACTTACTCAGCCAGAACCTGACCCACCGTCGGATCCTTGAACAGACGCGTCAGCGCATCGCTCAATACATCGCTGACCAGTTTGGTGTTGGTTTCCTGGTTCGGCGCCATGCCGAAACGCTGGTCCAGCGAAGCGCCGTAACGGCCGCTGTAGCGACGGTTGGCGTTCTGTACGTCGGAGCGGAAGGTTGCGCCGATGGTCGCTTCGGTCACGTACATGCCTTCTTTCGGCGACTGGTATTTCAGCTCGGCCAGGGTCACGGTCAGTTGCGGAGCGTTTGGCGCATTGTTGGTCGGGGTGAAGCCGAGCAGACGCACGGCGGCTTCAGCCTGAGCCTGCAACTTCGGCAGGATCTGCTCGCGCTGCACGGTGATGGCGCTGGTTTCCGGGTACAGACCGCCACGAGTACCGAGGGTTGGCGACGGACGACCGTCAACCACGCGCACGACGACTGGCTGGCCACGGCCGACCGCTGCCAACTGAGTGGTCAGCTTCGGCTCCGGACTCAGTTGTTGCGGGCTGTGGGCGCAGCCGGCCAGGGTCAAACCGGCCACAGTGATCAAACCGAACAACAGGCGTTGCAACATGCTCTTCTCTCCAGAATCAGGCACAAACAGGCCGGCAGTATAGCGGTGGGCCACTGCGGGTAACCAGCGCCCGGCAGCGAATACTGAAATGTCTGACAAAGCCGTGGGAAAGCGGTTCCTGTCACAGATTATTCACCCGGCATACACGCTCACGTCACGGCGCATTGGCAACCTTGCAATCAGTCCCCCACAAGGTACTCAATCATGCGTTATCTGATCTCGTTGTTCGCTCCGCGCCCGCTGCACCGCAGCTTTGCCCTGCTCGACCGCAACGGCCACTGCCAGGCATTCAAGCAGTGCAGCCTGCAACCGATGGGCGACGGTTGGGTGGAAATCGAAGAAATCCGCCTCAACTGGCTGCACCAGCCACTGCCCGCCAGCGCCCGCGTCATAGCGTCGCAGCCCCGTGCACGGGTGCAGGCGATGTTGAGCATCTGACCGGATGCCTAATAAAAGTCATTAAACACGAGCAACTGCGCGCATTTCTTCGATACAATCTCCCCCCGATTATAAGGACGTCTCCTGATCGGGCCCCGCAACAGCGTCAATGCGTATGCATCGACATCAAAATCGCCCACAGAGAGCCGCCCACACAGATCGAGTGAAGTTGGCGCGCTTGCCTGTTCTTCCGGCAAAAACCCGCTTTTCGCGAATCTGCAGAGCTGTCATACGCTCGGCCGCCGCGTTGTTTTGCCCTTCGGGCACGGTGCCAAGCCTGGACAGCCCTTTTTTGAGGTTCACGTCTTCAAAAGAGCGTGAAAAAAACGGGTTTTCACAACTTCACAAGAGTGTGGCGAGCAAATGAATAGTTTTGCGTCTGAACATGCACCATTAGCGTCTGAAACAGCCCAACGACACAGGACCGGGTACACCTCGAACATCGGAGCCTGAAGCCTGTCCGCTACGGATTTGGTTGCACAAAAACGGATGTCTCGACCATAAGTCGAATTGCCAGCCACGTGCTGAAATGAGTTCATGGAGCTCTTGAAAGCCAGGCCGCACGCATCCGTCGAAGTTGCGAAAAATTGCGAAGATTCGGACATGGCGACCTGACCATGGATAGCTGGGACACCATTGATCTGTCCCGGAACGCCTGGCAGCCATGCCGACAATTTGGTGCTGCAGATTTTGGAGACGCGTTAAATGGCGCATAACGAAGCAGTCGACGTAGTTCTGGTTGGGGCCGGCATCATGAGTGCCACCCTGGCAGTACTGCTCAAAGAGCTCGACCCCGCGATCAAGCTGGAAGTCGTCGAGCTGATGGATTCCGGTGCGGCGGAGAGTTCCAACCCGTGGAACAACGCCGGTACCGGTCACGCCGGCCTGTGCGAGCTGAACTACACGCCGCAAGCCGCCGACGGCACCGTCGACATCAAGAAAGCCGTGCACATCAACACTCAGTTCGAGGTGTCGAAGCAGTTCTGGTCGTACCTGACCAAAAAAGGCACGTTCGGCTCGTGCAAATCCTTCATCAGCCCGGTGCCGCACCTGAGTTTTGTCCAGGGCGACAATGGTGTGTCCTTCCTCAAGTCCCGCTTCGACGTGCTGCACAAGCATCACGCGTTCGCCGACATGGAGTACACCGAAGACAAGGCCAAGATGGCCGAGTGGATGCCGCTGATGATGCCGGGCCGCTCACCGGACGAAGTCCTTGCCGCGACCCGCGTGATGAACGGCACCGACGTCAACTTCGGCGCCCTGACCAATCAGTTGCTCAAGCACCTGACCAGCGCACCCGACGCTCAAGTCAAATACTGCAAGCGCGTGACTGGCCTCAAGCGTAACGGCAGCGGCTGGACCGTCAGCATCAAGGACGTCAACAGCGGCAGCACTCGTGAAGTCGACGCCAAATTCGTCTTCCTCGGCGCGGGCGGCGCGGCACTGCCGTTGCTGCAGGCTTCGGGCATCGAGGAAAGCAAAGGCTTCGGCGGCTTCCCGATCAGCGGCCAGTGGCTGCGTTGCGACAACCCGGAAGTGGTCAAACAGCACCAGGCCAAGGTGTACAGCCAGGCCGCCGTGGGTTCGCCACCGATGTCGGTGCCGCACCTCGACACCCGCGTGGTCGACGGCAAGAAATCCCTGCTGTTCGGGCCATACGCCGGTTTCACCACCAAGTTCCTCAAGCACGGCTCCTTCATGGACCTGCCGCTGTCGGTTCGCGCCGGCAACATCGGGCCGATGCTGGCGGTGGCGAAAAACAACATGGACCTGACCAAGTACCTGGTCAGCGAAGTGATGCAATCGATGGAACAGCGTCTGGATTCCCTGCGCCGTTTCTACCCCGAGGCGAAAGCCGAAGACTGGCGCCTGGAAGTGGCCGGCCAACGCGTGCAGATCATCAAGAAAGACCCGAAAAAGGGCGGCATCCTGCAGTTCGGTACCGAACTGGTTTCGGCCAAGGACGGTTCCCTCGCCGCCCTGCTCGGTGCTTCGCCAGGCGCATCGGTAACCGTTTCGATCATGCTGGAACTGATCGAGAAGTGCTTCCCGGCCAAGGCCAAGGGTGAGTGGGCTGGCAAACTGGCCGAGATCTTCCCGGCCCGTGAAAAGGTGCTGGAAACCGATGCTGCGCTGTATCGCAAGATCAACACGCAGAACAACATCGCGCTGGAGCTGGTTGAAGAAAGCAGCGAGACCCCAAGCTACGCTTGATCTTGCGGCATAAAAAACGCCCCGTACTCACTGAGTGCGGGGCGTTTTTTTATGCTTGGGAAAAGTCTCAGGTGCGGGACTTTTCGATCAGCTCGATGTATTCCGGGGCGTTGCGCTGATCGGCGATCAGGTCAACGAAGGTCTTGCCCTGCTCGTCCTTGCCATCAACGTCATAACCCGCCGCGACGAAGAAGCCCAGAAAGCGCTCGAAGTCGTCGATACGCAGACCACGGTAAGCCTTGATCAGTTTGTGCAGCGACGGCGAGGTGGCGTCGACCGGCTCAAAATCGAGGAACAGCTTGATCTGCTCATCGCCGATCTCGTCACCAATCACTTGTTTCTTATCTTTACGCATTGCCGACTCCAGCTCGCAGACATGACACGGGGCGGGCAGTTTACCCCTGCGCAGGCTCAGGGCTCAACGCGATCGCACCGCCCCGGTGTGTAAATCGGCCCAGATGTGGCCGTTGGCATAACTGAGGAACTGCACATACACGGTGTCGTTACGCAGCAGATCGATGATCACGCGGTATTGCGCCTGTGGATAAAACAACGTCAGGGTTTTGCTCTTGTCGTCATACAGCGGTTTTTTCAGGCTTTTGCTTTCGCCGTCGAAATTGACCAACACCTGGGTGATGCTCGCGCCCTTGTTCAGGGACTTGCCCTTGAGGCGAATCATCAGCGGTGAGGTGACCGGGATCGGCTGCTGATTGGACTGGCGTTGTGCGCCGACCACCACGGAGTAATCGCTGACCTGCATGAGTTGCTGCTGCTCGGGCTCGGCATCGCGCACGGTCAGATCGTCCGGCGGCAGGAACTGGCTGTGCATCGGCGCGGCGGACAGCGGCAGGCTGAGGGCCAGCAACAGGGCGGCAAAGCTGCGGATCAAGAGGCGCATGACAGGCTCCGGGGACGGGGCCGAGCACTCTAGCATGGGTATCGCGGATGGATCAGCACACACAAAACAACTGTGGGAGCGAGCTTGCTCGCGAAGGCGGACTGACATTCAAAACAGATGTCGACTGATACACCGCTTTCGCGAGCAAGCTCGCTCCCACATTTAGATCGAGGCGCGGATTACATGCCTTTTACGGCAAAGATCCCGTTGGCGTTGCGCCAGTAGCCTTTGTAGTCCATGCCGTAACCGAAGATGTAGCGATCGATGCACGGCAGGCCGACGAAATCGGCTTTCAGGTCAGGACGCGCCTTGCGGTCGTGATCCTTGTCGATCAACACAGCGGTGTGCACTTTGCGCGCGCCGGCGTGTTTGCAGAAGTCGATGATCGCGCCCAGGGTGTGACCTTCATCGAGGATGTCGTCGATGATCAGCACGTCACGGTCGATGAACGAGACTTCCGGCTTGGCTTTCCAGAACAGGTCGCCGCCGCTGGTTTCGTTGCGATAACGGGTCGCGTGCAGGTAGGACGCTTCCAGCGGGAATTGCAGATGTGTCAGCAGTTTGCCGGAGAAGATCAGGCCGCCGTTCATCACGCAGAACACCACCGGGTTGCTGTCAGCCAGTTGTTCGTTGATTTGTGCACCGACGCGGGCGATGGCGGCCTCGACTTCAGACTCGGTGTACAGGCAGTCAGCCTCTCGCATGATTTGACGGATATGCTCGAGATCAGCGGACATGGCGCTCTCCGGGGGGTGGTTGGCGGGGGGTATAACCGCGAAAAGCGGGCAAAGGTACGCATCTAGCGCGGTCGAATCAAGCCTTAATGGACTAACGTACAGAATGTCCTATAGGACATCACCCTCGGATAGATTAATCTAGGCCGGTTTTTTTGCCCGCCGCCGGAGTTTTTCCATGCCCATCCTCGAGATCCGCCATCCGCTGATCCGTCATAAACTCGGCCTGATGCGCCGCGCCGATATCAGCACCAAGAATTTCCGTGAGCTCGCTCAGGAAGTCGGCGCCCTGTTGACCTATGAAGCTACAAAAGATTTGCCGCTGGAGTCCTACGATATTGCAGGCTGGTGCGGCACTGTGTCGGTCGAGAAAATCGCCGGCAAGAAGATCACCGTCGTGCCGATTCTGCGCGCCGGTATCGGCATGCTTGAAGGCGTGCTGAGCCTGATCCCGGGCGCCAAGGTTTCCGCTGTGGGTGTCGCCCGTAACGAAGAAACCCTGCAAGCGCACACCTATCTGGAAAAGCTGGTTCCGGAAATCGACGAACGGTTGGCGATGATCATCGACCCGATGCTCGCTACCGGCAGCTCGATGGTTGCGACCATTGATCTGTTGAAAAAAGCTGGCTGCAAAGACATCCGTGCGATGGTGCTGGTTGCCGCGCCGGAAGGCATTGCAGCAGTAGAAAAAGCTCACCCGGACGTGACCATCTACACCGCGTCCATCGATGAGCGCTTGAACGAGCACGGTTACATCATCCCTGGACTTGGCGACGCCGGTGACAAAATCTTCGGCACCAAGCAGAAGGACGCGTAACCATGCAGCAAGAGTTCAACGATCCGCTCTGGCGCACGGTGCTGTCCGGCGCCCAGATGCTGTTCGTGGCTTTCGGCGCCCTGGTGCTGATGCCGCTGATCACGGGCCTGGACCCGAACGTGGCACTGTTTACCGCAGGTCTTGGGACGATCCTGTTCCAGATCGTCACCGGGCGTCAGGTGCCGGTGTTCCTCGCGTCGAGCTTCGCTTTCATCACCCCGATCATTCTCGCCAAGGGCCAGTTCGGCCTCGCCGCGACCATGGGCGGCGTGATGGCGGCCGGTTTCGTCTACACCTTCCTCGGCCTTGCCGTGAAGATCAAAGGCACCGGTTTTATCGACCGTTTGCTGCCACCGGTGGTGATTGGTCCGGTGATCATTTCCATCGGCCTGGCCATGGCGCCGATTGCCGCGAACATGGCGATGGGCAAGGCTGGTGACGGTTCTGAACTGATCCATTACCAGACCGCGATGATGATCTCGATGCCAGCATTACTGACCACGCTGATCGTGGCAGTGTTCGGCAAAGGCATCTTCCGTCTGGTGCCGATCATTTCCGGCGTACTGGTCGGTTTTGCCATGGCGTTCTATTTCGGCGTGGTCGACACGGCGAAGATTGCCGCAGCGCCTTGGTTCGCGATTCCGCACTTCACCGCGCCGGAGTTCAACTGGCAGGCGATCCTGTTCATCGTTCCGGTGGCATTGGCCCCGGCCATCGAGCACATCGGCGGCGTGATTGCCGTGGGTAGCGTGACCGGTCGTGACTACCTGAAGAAGCCGGGCCTGCATCGCACCTTGCTCGGTGACGGCATTGCCACCACCGCAGCCGGTCTGTTTGGCGGCCCGCCAAACACCACTTACGCCGAAGTAACCGGCGCAGTGATGCTGACCAAGAACTACAACCCGAAAATCATGACCTGGGCGGCGGTTTTTGCCATCACCCTGGCGTTCATCGGCAAGTTCGGCGCGCTGCTGCAAAGCATTCCGGTGCCGGTGATGGGCGGGATTCTGTGCTTGCTGTTCGGCTCGATCGCGGCGGTGGGGATGAACACTCTGATCCGTCACAAGATCGATCTGGGCGAAGCACGCAATCTGGTGATCGTGTCAGTAACGTTGGTGTTCGGGATTGGCGGTGTGCTGGTCGGCACCGGGACTGGCCCGGATGATTTCGGCCTCAAAGGCATCGCGCTGTGCGCGGTGGTGGCGATTGCGCTGAACCTGATTCTGCCGGGCAATGATGGCTGGAAGAACAAGAAGGCGGATGAGCCGCTGATCTAAAGCCTTAGATCTGATCGTTCCCACGCTCTGCGTGGGAATGCAGCCCGTGACGCTCCGCGTCACTGGACGCGGAGCGTCCCTAGAGGCATTCCCACGCGGAGCGTGGGAACGATCATGTGGGAGCGGGCTTGCTCGCGAAGCTTCTGGCTTTTAAAGGGCCAACGGTGCTCTTTCACAGAGGGTCGCCAACGCCTTCGCCCATTGCCGGTCGTCATTCAGGCACGGCACCAGCACCAATTCCTCGCCCCCCGCTTCGCGGAATTGCTCATTACCGCGATCACCAATCTCCTCCAGCGTCTCGATGCAGTCGGCAACAAACGCCGGGCACATCACCAGAATCTTCTTCACACCGCTTTTCGCCAGCTCATCCAGCCGCGCCTCGGTGTAGGGCTCGATCCACTTCGCTCGGCCCAGCCGCGACTGAAACGACACCGACCATTTGCCGTCCGGCAGGCCCATGCGCTCGGCGAACAGCGCTGCCGTGCGCAGGCATTGCGCGCGATAACAGGTGGCCAATACCGCAGGCGAAGCGTTCTTGCAGCACTCTTCATTCTTGAAGCAATGATTGCCGCTCGGGTCGAGTTTGGTCAGATGCCGCTCGGGCAAACCGTGGAAACTCAACAGCAAATGATCGTAATCCTGCTGCAGATGCGGTCGGGCACTTTCAACCAGCGCGTCGAGGTATTCCGGCTGATCGTAAAACGGTTGCAGCACCGACAGTTGCACGTCGAGTTTCTTCTGCCGAATCACCCGCCGGGCTTCCTCAATCACCGTGGTCGTGGTGCTGTCGGCGAACTGCGGATACAGCGGCGCCAGCGTGATGCGTTTGTGCCCCGCCGCCGCCAGCTTCAGCAAGCAGGTTTCGATTGACGGCTCGCCGTAACGCATCGCCAGTTCCACCGGGCCGTGGGTCCACTGTGTGCTCATCTGCTGTTGCAGGCGACGGCTGAGCACCACCAGGGGCGAACCTTCATCCCACCAGATCGACGCGTAGGCGTGGGCCGACTGCTCCGGGCGCTTGATCAGGATCAGCGACACCAACAGACGCCGTACCGGCCATGGCAGGTCGATCACATACGGGTCCATCAGGAATTGATTGAGGTAGCTGCGCACATCGGCCACTGAGGTTGAGGCCGGGGAACCCAGGTTGACCAGAAGCAAGGCGTGATCGGTCATGCAACGTCCTATTTCAGAGGCGGCTGGAGAGGTCATCCAGAGCCGCGCGTAAATCCGTGAACTGGAAGGTGAAGCCCGCTTCCAGCAAGCGTGCCGGCGTAGCCTTTTGGCCGCCGAGCAACAACAGAGACATCTCGCCGAGGCCGACCTTCAGCGCCAGAGTCGGCATCGGCATGAACGCCGGGCGGTGCAACACGCTGCCCAGCGTCTTGGCAAATTCGCGATTGCGCACCGGTTGCGGCGCGCACGCATTATAAGGACCACTGGCCTGATCCCGGTGCAGAAGAAAATCAATCAGAGCGATTTGGTCGTTGATATGAATCCACGGCATCCACTGCCGGCCATTGCCCAAAGGCCCGCCGAGCCCAAGTTTGAACGGCAGCAACAACCGCGACAAAAAGCCGCCCTCGGCCGACAGCACCAGACCGGTTCGCACCAGCACCACACGAATGCCCTGCGCTTCGGCGCGCAGTGCGGTCTCTTCCCAGGCGATGCACAACTGACTGGCGAAGTCGTCGATTACCGGCGGCGATTCTTCCGTCAGTTCACGCTCGCCACCATCGCCGTACCAACCAATCGCCGAACCGGAGATCAACAGCGACGGTTTTTGCGCGCGAGTTTCGAGCCACGCCAACAGCGTTTCCGTGAGCTTGATGCGACTGCTCCACAGCACCGCCTTGCGCCGATGGGTCCATGGCCGATCGGCAATCGGCGCGCCGGCCAGATTGATGATCGCGTCGACAGGCTCCTCGCCGATCTCTTCCAGACGCGCAACCGCACGCACCTGCGCACCGCAAATCTTCGCGACTTTTTCCGGCTTGCGACTCCATACCGTCAGCCGATGGCCTTGCCCGGACCAGTGCCGGCAGAGCTGACGTCCGATCAAACCAGTACCGCCGGTCAGCAATATGTGCATGACATCTTCCTCGCGTGGCGTTTTACCCGGATCACTAGTCTATTTTTATAAACAGGGATCTTTTCGAACGGGCAGGCTCTATTGTTTAACCATAGGCCAAGCTGTCAGAACGAGAACGCTAGAAGTTATACCAAAAAACAAAATTGTACAGGTTTCAACCACGGCGTAGTCTGTACAGAAAGGTAAACGAGGCCCCTATGACTGTACCTATCGCAATCATCGGCACCGGCATCGCCGGACTCTCCGCCGCCCAGGCTCTGACAGAGACCGGGCACACCGTCCAACTGTTCGACAAAAGCCGCGGCAGCGGCGGACGCATGTCGAGCAAGCGCAGCGACGCCGGTTCGCTGGACATGGGCGCGCAATATTTCACCGCCCGCGATCGGCGCTTCGTCACTGAAGTGCAGCGATGGCAAAGCCAGGGCTGGGTCGCCGAGTGGACGCCGCAGCTCTACACCTGCCAGGGCGGGCAACTCAACCTGTCGCCCGACGAGCAGACCCGCTGGGTCGGTTCACCGCGCATGAGCGCGATCACCCGCGGCTTGCTCGATGGCCTGGAAGTGCACTTCGCCTGCCGCATCACTGAAGTTTTTCGCGGTGAAGAGCACTGGCACCTGCAGGACGCCGAAGGCTTCACCCACGGCCCCTTCAGCCACGTGGTGATCGCCACGCCGGCACCGCAAGCCACCGCATTGCTGGCCGCCGCACCCAAACTTGCCGGTGCCGCCGCCGGGGTAAAAATGGACCCGACCTGGGCTGTCGCCCTCGCCTTCGAAACCCCGCTGGATACGCCCATCGAAGGTTGCTTCGTACAAGACAGCCCGCTGGACTGGCTGGCGCGCAACCGCAGCAAACCCGGGCGCGATAACACCCTCGACACTTGGGTGCTGCACGCGACCAGCGCATGGAGTCGGCAACACATCGACCTGTCCAAGGAAGCGGTGATCGAGCATCTGCACGGTGCATTCGCCGAATTGCTGCACAGCGCGATGCCGGCGCCGAGCTTCAGCCTCGCCCATCGCTGGCTTTACGCACGTCCTGCGACAGGTCATGAATGGGGCACCTTGGCCGACGCCGATCTGGGCCTGTATGCCTGCGGCGACTGGTGCCTTTCCGGCCGCGTCGAAGGAGCCTGGCTGAGCGGTCAGGAGGCTGCACGTCGCTTGCATGAGCACCTGCAGTGAAGCGCATCAATCCGCAAAAATTGCTGCTGTCGAAATGGACAGCAGCACACCCGCAGAATCGTGAGAAACATTTTCTGGTGACCGAGTTGTTTCGTGATGAGGAAGGCACGGTGCTGGAAATCGAGTTGCAGGCGGTGTTGACCAAGCGTGCCGAACGATTCGATTGGCAGACGCTACAAAACAACGCTGAATGGCTGCAAGGCTGGAGGTAAATACCCTCCCCTGTGGGAGCGAGCTTGCTCGCGAAGGCGGTGAATCAGCCAATGCATCTGTTGAAAGTCAATCCGCTTTCGCGAGCAAGCTCGCTCCCACAGTAAACTGCGCTCAATCCGAAAAAAGTTATACAAATGATTTGACTTGTACACCCATGAATCTATGCTGAAGAAAGTTGTACAGAGATAAACCTCTGTATAGGTATAGATTCGAGGTGCCCATGTCCGATCCTTGCGTAGCCAAACCAAAAATCGCTATCAGCGCCTGCCTGATGGGTGCCGAGGTGCGCTACAACGGCGGGCACAAGGAATCGCGACTGTGCAGCCGCACACTCTCTGAATATTTCGATTTTTCCCCGGTGTGCCCGGAAGTCGCCATCGGCATGGGTATTCCGCGCGAGCCGATCCGGCTGGTCGGCGACCCGCAGCGTCCCGAGGCTATCGGCACCGTCAACCCCGCGATCAACGTCACCGAAGCATTGGCCGAATACGGCGAGCAAATGGCCGCCGAACTCAATGACATCTGCGGCTACATCTTCATGCAGCAGTCGCCGTCCTGCGGGCTGGAACGGGTCAAGGTCTATCACGCCAACGGCGCACCGGTGAATGGCGGCGGACGCGGCATCTACGCCCAGGCCTTCTGCGCACGACACCCGAACCTGCCGGTGGAAGAAGCCGGGCGCCTCAACGATCCGGTACTGCGCGAAAACTTCATCACCCGCGTCTTCGCCTACAGCGCCTGGCAGCAATTGCTCGCGCAAGGCCTCAGCCGTCGGGCCCTGACCGAATTCCACTCGCGCTACAAATACCTGCTGATGGCGCACAACCCTGTGCAGTACAAAACCCTCGGCAAGCTGCTCGGCAACATGGCCCACAGCGACCCTGGCGAAGTTGGCCCGCGCTACTTCAGTGAGCTGATGCAGGCGCTGAAAAAATGCGCCACGCGCGGCACCCACAGCAACGTTCTGCAGCACATCAGCGGTTACCTGAAACAAGCGATCAGCGCCGAAGACAAACAGGAAATGGTCCACGTCATCGGCCAGTACCGCCAAGGCATCGTGCCGCTGGTGGTGCCGCTGACGCTGCTCAAACATCACTTTCGCCAACACCCCGATCCGTACATCGCGCAACAGGTTTACCTGCAACCGCATCCGGAAAACCTCAGCCTGCGAAACGCCATCTGATGAACGACAAACCCGACAGCAGCGCCCAGGAAGACCTCGGCGCTGACTTCAAGAAAGCCCTCGACGAAGGCTGGCTGCCGATCCGCGAAGTGGCGCGGCAGACCGGCGTCAACGCGATCACCCTGCGCGCGTGGGAACGCCGCTACGGCCTGATCGTGCCGCAACGCACGCCCAAGGGTCATCGTCTGTACAGCGCCGAGCATGTCCAGCGAATTCTGCACATCCTCACCTGGCTGAACCGGGGCGTTGCCGTGAGTCAGGTCAAGCCGCTGCTCGACACCGCGCAAACGGTCCACGAAGTAGTGGAAAACGATTGGCACCTGCTGCGCCAGACCTTGTTGACCGCGGTCAGCCAACTCAACGAACGCAACCTCGATGACAGCGTCAATCAGGCGATGGCGCTCTATCCGCCGCGCACGTTGTGCGAACAATTGCTGCTGCCGCTGCTGGCCGAACTCGAACAACGCTGGCAGGGCCAGTTCGGCGCGCAGATGGAGCGGGTGTTCTTTTTTTCCTGGCTGCGCAGCAAATTCGGCGCACGCATCTACCATAACAATCGTCAGTTACACACCGCGCCCTTGCTGTTGATCAACCATTCCGACCTGACACTGGAACCTCACCTGTGGCTATGCGCGTGGCTGATCAGCAGCGCCGATTGCCCGGTGCAGGTGTTTGACTGGCCGTTACCGCCAGGAGAACTGGCCCTGGCGGTTGAACATCTGCAAGCCCGTGGCGTACTGCTGTATTCCAGCAAAGCCATGCAAATTGCGCAGTTGCCGAAGCTATTGAGCGGCATCAGTTGTACAAAAATGATTGTCGGACCAACGGTATGCATCCACCACGCCGAGTTGTCCGTAAGAACTGCCGAGATGACCGATTTGTACCTGGCTGAAGACGCGCTATCTGCGCATCAGGTACTGGTTCAGCGTGGGCTGATTTAATGAAGGATTTGATCTCATGCAATTGATCTGGCTGCGCAGCGACTTGCGCCAACATGACAACACCGCGCTCGCGGCCGCCGCAGCCCGCGGCCCGACGGTGGCGGTGTACCTGTTGAGCCCACAGCAGTGGCTGGAACATGACGATGCCGCGTGCAAGGTCGACTTCTGGTTACGCAATCTCAAAGAACTGAGCAAAAGCCTCGGCGAGCTGAATATCCCTTTGTTGATCCGCACCGCCAATCATTGGAATCAGGCTCCAGCGGAGCTGCTCAAGCTGTGCCGCGAACTGAAGATCGAAGCGGTTCACGTCAACGAAGAATACGGCGTCCATGAAAGCCGTCGCGATGCCGCCGTGGCGCAAACCCTGCAAGCTGAAGGCGTCGAGTTTCACAGCTACCTCGATCAACTGCTGTTCAAGCCCGGAACCGTGCTGACCAAAACTGACACCTACTTCAAGGTATTCAGCCAGTTCAGAAAAGTCTGCTACGAACGCCTGCACCGCTCCATGCCAGCGCTGGTCAAGGCGCCCGGCAAACAGGCGAAACTCAAGGTCGACAGCGACCCGATTCCCGACTCGGTCAAAGGCTTCGCCACTCCGAGCGAATCCCTGCAATCCCTGTGGCCGGCCGGTGAAAAAGAAGCACAACGCCGCCTCGAAACCTTCGCCGACGCGCAGATCGATTACTACCGAAGCGAGCGCGACTTCCCGGCCAAACCCGGCACCAGCCAGCTCTCGGCCTATCTGGCCGCCGGGGTGATCTCGCCACGCCAATGCCTGCACGCGGCCCTGCAAAGCAATCAGGGCGAATTCGAAAGCGGCAAGGTCGGCGCGGTCACCTGGATCAACGAACTGCTGTGGCGCGAGTTCTACAAACACATTCTGGTCGGCTATCCGCGGGTGTCGCGTCACCGCGCCTTTCGCCCGGAAACCG
The DNA here is from genome assembly GCF_049300855.1 of Pseudomonas sp. Classification (GTDB taxonomy): domain Bacteria; phylum Pseudomonadota; class Gammaproteobacteria; order Pseudomonadales; family Pseudomonadaceae; genus Aquipseudomonas. Next base: position 37,326 of record NZ_JBAQKH010000059.1, read on the forward strand.
AAGCGCTGGCCTGGCGTGACGCACCGGACGAGCTCGCCGCCTGGCAAGAGGCGCGCACCGGTTTGCCGATCATCGATGCCGCCATGCGCCAACTGCTCGAAACCGGCTGGATGCACAACCGTCTGCGCATGGTCGTGGCGATGTTCCTGACCAAAAACCTGCTGATCGACTGGCGCGAAGGCGAACGCTTTTTCATGCGCCATCTGATCGACGGCGATCTGGCGGCGAACAACGGTGGCTGGCAATGGAGCTCCTCGACCGGCACCGACTCCGCGCCGTACTTCCGCATTTTCAATCCGCTGAGCCAGTCGGAAAAATTCGACAGCGAAGGCCTGTTCATCAAGCACTGGCTGCCGGAACTCGCCGGGCTGAACAAAAAGGAAATCCACAACCCGGCCAACCTCGGCGGGCTGTTTGGCGTTGCCGATTATCCGTCGCCCATCGTCAATCTCAGTGCCTCCCGCGAGCGCGCTTTGGCCGCGTTCAAGAACCTGCCTTCGCGTGCCTCGACAGGAGGCGACGATGAGTGAATTCCTGCGCCGCTTCGCCCGACAATTCTGCGAGTTGAACAAAGACAACCTGCACCGCTTGGGCGAGCTGTACAGCGATGACATTCACTTCACCGACCCGTTGCACGAAGTGCAGGGGCTGGCGCAACTGCGCGACTATTTCCAGGCGCTGTACGCCAACGTCAGCGAGCTGCGTTTCGATTTTCATGGGTACGACCAGGTTGGCGAGGGCGAAGGTTACCTGCGCTGGGTCATGAGTTATCGCCATTCGCGACTGGCGGCTGGCCAGGTGATTCGCGTCAGCGGCTGTTCGCATCTGCTATGGCACGACAAGGTTTATCGCCACCGGGACTATTTCGATGCCGGGGCACTGTTGTATGAGCATTTACCCGTATTGGGCCGGGTTATCGCTTGGCTAAAAAGGAGAATGGGATGAGTCGTACACCTCCACGGCGCTATTGGTTGACCGGGGCCAGCAGTGGCATCGGCGCGGCACTGGCTGAAGAAATCCTCAAGACCGGTGCACATCTGGCCGTGAGTGCGCGTCAGCTGGCGCCACTCAAAGTCTTGTCGCTGCGTTACCCGGGCCAGGTATTGGTGGTGCCGGGGGATTTGACCAACAGCCAGACCGTCCGTGAAATCGGCGAGCAGATCAGCGAGGACTGGGGTTCGCTGGACTCGGTGATCCTCAACGCCGGCACCTGCGAATACGTCGATGCCAAGCAGTTCGATGCCTCGATCGTCGAACATGTGGTGCGCACCAACCTGCTCGCCAGCAGTTATTGCATCGAAGCCGCCCTGCCGTTGTTGCGCAAAGGCACCGCGCCGCATCTGGTCGGCGTGGCCAGTTCGGTGACGTATCTGCCGCTGCCCAGGGCGGAAGCTTATGGTGCGTCGAAGGCCGGGCTGCGCTATCTGTTCGAGTCACTGCGCATTGACCTGGCGGACGAAGGCATTGAAGTCACCGTGGTCAGCCCGGGCTTCGTCGAAACCCCGCTCACCGCAAAAAACGATTTCCCGATGCCACTGAGCTGGCCTGTGGATAAAGCCGCGCGGCACATCTTTGCCAAGCTCAAGGACCGGCCACTGGAAATCGCCTTCCCGGCACTGTTCATGGCCGCGCTGTGGCCGTTGTCGAAACTCCCGGCGCGGGCACAACTGGCGATTGGCAAGCGCATGGTGCGCAAACCACCACCGCTGCAGGATCCAGCATGAAAGTCGCCATCGTCGGCAGCGGGATTGCGGGGCTCACCTGCGCCTACCTGCTCAATCGTCGCCACGACGTCACGGTGTTCGAGGCCAGCGACTGGGTCGGTGGCCACACGCACACGGTCGAGGTGACGGTCGACGATCGCCAGTACGCGGTGGACACCGGGTTCATCGTGTTCAACGACTGGACCTATCCGAACTTCATTCGCCTGCTCGGTCAGCTCGGCGTGCCGTTCAAGGCCACCGAAATGAGTTTTTCGGTGACCGACCCGGACACCGGCCTGGAATACAACGGCAACAACCTCAACAGCCTGTTCGCCCAGCGCAGCAATGTGTTTTCGCCGGGGTTCTGGGGCATGTTGCGCGACATTCTGCGCTTCAACAAAGAAGCCCAGCGCGATCTCGCCGAACTGCGCATTTCCAGCGACATGACCCTCGACGATTACCTGAAAGCAGGCAACTACGGCGAGCGTTTCATCCTCCATTACATCGTGCCGATGGGCGCGGCGATCTGGTCGATGCCGATGGCCGAGATGCTCAATTTTCCGCTGCAGTTCTTCGTGCGTTTCTTCAAGAATCACGGGCTGCTGTCGGTCAGCAATCGTCCGCAATGGCGGGTTATCGAGGGCGGTTCCAGTGCTTACATCGCGCCGCTGACGGCCTCGTTCACAGAAAACATTCGCCTCAACTGCGCGGTGACCCGGGTTGATCGCGAAGATAACGGCGTGATTATCCACAGCCCGGCGGGCATCGAGCATTTCGACAAAGTGGTGTTCGCCTGCCACAGCGATCAGGCATTGCAACTGCTGGCGGTCCCGAGTGAGGCCGAGCTCGCGATCCTTGGCGCCCTGCCCTACGCCGACAACGAAGTGGTGCTGCACACCGACACGCGCCTGCTGCCCAGTCGCAAACTGGCCTGGGCGAGCTGGAACTATCGCCTCAGTGGCGCCGGCCATACCCACGCCGCCGTCACCTACGACATGAACATCCTGCAAGGCATTCAGAGCGACACCACGTTCTGCGTCAGCCTCAATCAGAGCGCCGGCATCAGCCCGGCCAAAGTGCTCGCCAAATACACTTACGCTCATCCGCAATACAGCCTCGCGGCCGTGGCGGCGCAGAATCGTTGGGCGGAACTGGATGGCGCCCAACACACGCATTTTTGCGGCGCCTACTGGGCCAACGGTTTTCATGAAGATGGCGTGGTCAGCGCGTTGCGCGTGGCTTCGGCGTTCGGGGAAACCTTATGAACAGCGCCCTTTATAGCGGCTGGATCGGCCATCGGCGTTTTTCGCCGCGCAAGCATGAATTCCGCTACAAGATCGGTTTGCTTTATCTCGACCTCAGCGAACAGGACGCCGTACTCGCGTTGTCGCCACTGGCAGGTCGCAGTCGCTTCGCGCCGTTCTCCTTTCGCGAGACCGACTACCTCAAATCCTTCACCCGGCGCGGCGTGCGTTTGATCGATGCAGTGCGCCAACAGGTCGGTGCCGCCATCGGCCACGAACCGCAAGGGTCGATCTGCCTGCTGACCCAGGCGCGCAGTTGGGGTTTGTCGTTCAATCCGGTGAGTTTCTTTTATTGTCATGAGGCCGATGGGCAATTGGCAGCGATTGTCTGTGAGGTCACCAATACCCCGTGGCGCGAGCGTTACCACTATGTGCTGCCGGCGCGCGCGCCCGTCAACGTGCGCGACTTTCATCAGCACTTCGCCGTGGCCAAGGCCTTTCACGTCTCGCCGTTTTTGCCACGCGATCTCGAATACCGCATGAGCTTCAGTCCCGCCGCGCAAAACCTTGGCGTGCACATGGCCGACTGGCAGGGCGAGGACAAACTGTTCGACGCCACCCTCAATCTGCAGCGCGAAGCCCTTGATCGCCAGAGCCTGCATCGGTACCTGCGCCGCTTTCCGTGGATGACCGCGAAAACCGCGTTGGCGATCTACTGGCAAGCACTGCGACTGTTGCTCAAACGTGCACCGATTTTTGCTCATCAGGCTGCCGACGGCAGCTTTCAAACCGCCACTGTGCCTCCCAAGGAGCACCGCCATGAAATCCTCTAGCCTGTCGGTCAGTCGGCTCAGCACTAACGGTTTGACCGGTTCGCTGCTGCGCCGTGGCGTATTGCGTCAATTGGGTCAGCTCAAACACGGGCAACTACTGGTGGTCGAGGATGGCGAACGTCTGATGTTCGGCACGCCGGGCAGCCCATTGCTCGGGGAAATTCATGTGGCCGATCCGGCCGTTTGGGGCATGGTCGCCGGTAATGGTTCGATCGGCGCTGGCGAAGCGTTTATTCACGGTTACTGGAGTTCGCCGGATCTGACAGCGGTGGTGCGCGTGTTCGTCAGCAATCTCGACGTGCTCGATGCGATGGAGGGCGGTCTGGCCCGGATCAGCCGGCCGTTGGTGCAAGGGCTGCACTGGCTTAATCGCAATACGCGCAAGGGGTCGCAGAAAAACATCGCCGCGCATTACGACCTCGGCAATGACCTGTTCGAACAGTTTCTCGACCCGACCATGATGTATTCGGCGGCGCAATTTCTGACCCCGGAAGACACGTTGGAGCAGGCGCAACTGAACAAACTGGAGCGTATCTGCCAGAAGCTCGCGCTCAAGCCCGACGACCATTTGCTCGAGATCGGCACCGGTTGGGGCAGCATGGCGCTCTACGCCGCACAAAATTACGGCTGCCGCGTGACCACCACGACCCTGTCCAAAGAGCAGTACGCGTTTACTGCGCAGCGCATTGAACAACTCGGTTTGCAGGATCAGGTCACGCTGTTGCTCAAGGACTACCGCGACCTCACCGGCGAATACGACAAACTGGTGTCGATCGAGATGATCGAAGCGGTCGGTCATCGCTTCCTGCCGACTTACTTCAAACAGTGCGCGCACCTGCTCAAGAGCAATGGCCTGATGCTGATTCAGGCGATCACCATCCGTGAGCAGCGCTACGAACAGGCCAAGCGCGGCGTCGATTTCATCCAGCGTTACATCTTCCCCGGCGGTGCCCTACCCTGCGTGCAAAAGATGCTCGAAGTGGTCGGCCGCGACACCGACATGAATCTGCTGCACATGGAAGATTTCGGCCTGCATTACGCAAAAACCCTGCGCCTATGGCACGAGAACTTCCGCCGCGCCCATGGCCGTTTGAGCGAGTTGGGTTATGACGATTATTTCCTGCGGCTGTGGGAGTTTTACCTGTGTTACTGCGAGGGCGGCTTCCTCGAACGCACCATCGGCACCGCGCAATTGTTGCTGGCCAAACCGGCCGCGATGACCGCGCCGTTGCTCGGCCGTTTCGATGCTTGAGCGTGTTGCCAATGCCGTGCTGTTCCAGCTCGGCTGGCTGACCTGCGTGCTCGGCGGCAACAGTTTGTGGCTGCTGGTGGCACTGGCGGTGCTGGTGATTCATCTGCGCTGGATCAGCAGTTGGGCGGCCGAAGGGCGTTTGGTGCTCAGCGTGGTGATTGTCGGCACGGCAGTGGACAGCGTTTTACGCGCGGCGGGCGTGTTCGAATTTCAGGACCCGTCACCGCTGATTCCGTTGTGGCTGATGCTGCTCTGGGCGTTGCTCGCGACCACCTTGCGTCATTGCCTGGCCTGGAGCGCGCGGCCCTGGTGGCTGGCGAGTGCACTCGGCGCTGTCGGCGGAGCGCTGTCGTACTACGGCGGCGGGCGTCTGGCCGGCGTGACCTTTCCCTACGGCGAGTTGCCGACCCTGGTGGGCATCGGCCTGCTCTGGGCGCTACTGTTTCCGTTGCTGCATGTGATGGCTCGGCGCTTAAGTCACTGAGCGTCTGTCAGACCTTTCACACACGCACCGGTCGCTGCCTTACACTGCCGCCCATGAAGACCATTCCCCACCAACAAATCACTGAACCGGCGGTCACCTGCTCGACCTGCGCGGCGTGCTGTTGCCAGCTCGAAGTGATGCTGATCACCGACACCGGCGTGCCCGATCGCTTTATCGATACTGATGAGTGGGGCGGTGAAGTGATGCTGCGTCTGGACGACGGCTGGTGTGCGGCGCTGGATCGCGACACGATGATGTGCACGATCTACGAAAAACGCCCGCTGATCTGCCGCGAATTCGAGATGGGCGCACCGGAGTGTATTGAAGAACGCAAAGGCATCACGACCGCCTACCGCTGATTTTTGAGTTCACTGAAAACAACTGTGGGAGCGAGCTTGCTCGCGAAGGCGGTTTTTCATTCAACATCATCGTTGAACATGAAACAGCTTTCGCGAGCAAGCTCGCTCCCACAGGGGTCAGGCGTGTATCAGTTACAGCGGCATCGTGTAGTGCAGCGAGTAACTTTCTACACCGTCGTTGCTGCTGGCCAGGCCGGCGTTGGAATAGTGCGTCGCACGAATCCCGACTTCATGCCCGCCATTGAAACGCAGACCAAAACCGAGGCGATCTTCAAACTGGAAAGAGCCGCCAAGATTGTTGGACTCGTATTTGGTGTTAGAGAACGCCGCCACACCAATCCCTGCCTCAACATACGGTTTGACCGATTGACCGGCAAACTCGTAAACGAATACCGGCGAGAACGACAGGCTGTTGTTGCTGGAGGTCTTGTCTCCTTCCCAGTAGGTGTAAGCCCCGCTCCAGTAACCGGTCAGGCGACCGACGTCGCTCTGCAGCCAGCTCTGGTCCCAGTCGAAATTCATGCCCAGGCGATAAGTCATGGTCGAATCGCTGGTGGCCCCCACCGCGAACTCCACGCCTGCCGCTTGTGCAGTAATACTTTGCCCCATCAGTGCGGCCGCAATCGCGGCCAAGCAGAATAGTCGCTTCACTTTGAAACTTCCTTTTCCGGAACGATCGTTTGGTTTTCTAGATAACTCATCGCTATAGAAGCTAGCGTCTGCTCAGAAGTTCAGCTGATTTTTTAGTTATTTCACAATTTTTTTACAAGTCGAAGTTTTGCACTTCGCCAGCAGTTTGACCCAGTAGCGGCAGGATGTTTTTGAAGTACGCAGGATCAGCGCTGGTCCAGAATCTGACCGGCTGGTTCGGGCCGGCAGCGAGTAAATCGCGCTCCGCCAAAAGCCGCTGCAGTTGCCGCGCCACGGCAGCGCCGGTATCGATCAGGCTGATGTCCTCGGGGATCATCGACTTGAGCATCGGCTTAAGGAAGGGATAGTGCGTGCAGCCAAGAATAATCGTGTCGCAACCGCTGGCCAGCAGCGGATCGACATAACTTTGCAGCAATGCGCGCAGCTCGGCGCTAAGCAAATCGCCGCTTTCAATCAGCTCGACCAGACCGGGGCACGGCTGAGTAATCACCCGCACGTCGGTGGCGAAGCGATCGAGCAGTGCGGCGAACTTGGCACTCTGCAACGTGCCGGTGGTGGCGAGCACGCCGACCACACCGCTGCGCGTTGCGGCTGCCGCCGGTTTGACCGCAGGCTCCATACCGACCAGCGGCCAGTCGGGAAAATCACGACGTAGATCGGCGACACCCGCGACCGTCGCGGTATTGCACGCGATGACCAAGGCCTTGGCGCCTTGCTCGCGGAAAAAACCGGCCATCACGCTGCAGCGCTGACGGATGAATTCCGGGGTTTTCTCACCGTAGGGAATGTGCCCGCAATCGGCGACATAGAGCAGCGATTCGTTGGGCAGCAAACGCTGGATTTCTGCCAGTACCGACAAGCCGCCGACCCCGGAGTCGAACACGCCGATCGGCGCTTCACGCATGGCGCGAACCACAGACGCTGCAACCCGGATCACGCTTGACCCGCAACTCGCGGAAACGCGAACCCAAGGCATCGATCAACAGCAAGCGACCCACCAGCGGCTCGCCGAAACCGACCAGGACCTTCAAGGCTTCAAGCGCTTGCAGGCTGCCGACCAGGCCCACCAGCGGCCCGACCACCCCGGCCTCGCTGCAGGTCAGTTCGGCTTCGCTGCCGTGGCCGTATAAACAGTGGTAGCAAGGGCTCTCGGCGCGACGCGGATCGAACACCGACAACTGCCCTTCCAGACGAATCGCCGCACCGCTGACCAGTGGCTTGCACGCCGCCACACACGCAGCGTTGACCGCTTCGCGGGTGGAGAAATTATCGGAGCAGTCGAGCACCAGATCCACCGCTGCCACGGCAGCCGCCAGAGAATCCTCGTCCAGCGCCTGACGATGGGCGATCAACTGAATCTCGGGATTGATCGCACTCAGACGCTTGAGCGCCGAGTCGACCTTGCTCATGCCGACGCTGTCGGTGTCATGGATGATCTGGCGTTGCAGGTTGGTCAGATCGACCGTGTCGAAATCCGCCAAGTGCAACTCACCGACACCCGCCGCCGCCAGATACAAGGCAACCGGCGCACCAAGACCGCCGAGGCCGACGATCAGCACGCGACTGTCCTTGAGCTTCAGTTGCCCGTCAATGTCGATGTGTTGCAGCAGAATCTGCCGGCTGTAGCGCAGCAATTCCTGATCATTCAGCACGGCAGGCGTCCCAGACTGATGCGTTGATGGCCGCCCAGATCGGTGCGGCTGTGGACTTCTTCGAAACCGCGCGTCAGCAGCAGATCGCGCACGGCTTCGGCTTGATCATAGCCGTGCTCGAGCATCAGCCAGCCAGCGGCCTGCAGATGCTCCGGGGCCTGATCGACGATCAAGCGCAGATCCTCGAGCCCGTGCTCACCAGCAACCAGCGCGCTGGCCGGTTCGAAGCGCACATCGCCTTCGACCAGATGCGGATCGGCGGCGGCAATGTACGGCGGGTTGCTGATGATCAACTGAAAACGCTGACCTTCCAGCGCACTGAACCAATGGCTGCTCAGTACTGTGGCGTTGTTCAAATGCAGACGCTGGCGATTGCGCTCGGCCAAGGCGACGGCTTCGAGCACACGATCCACCGCGGTGACTTTCCACGCCGGACGCTCGCTGGCCAAGGCCAAGGCGATCGCGCCGCTGCCGGTGCCGAGGTCGAGCACTGTGGCTGGCGTTGCGGGCAGCAATTGCAGCGCCGCTTCCACCAGCAACTCAGTGTCCGGGCGCGGGATCAGCGTGTGTGGCGCGACTTCCAGATCGAGTTTCCAGAAACCCTGCTGGCCGAGAATGTAGGCCACTGGCTCGCCGCCACGACGCCGTTGCAGGTAGTCGGCAAAGGTCAGCGCTGCCTCACTCGGCACGATGCGCTCGGGCCAGGTGTGCAGAAAGCTGCGCGATTTGCCCAGCGCAGCGGCGAGAAGCAATTCGGCGTCCAGACGAGCCGTCGGCGAATCCGGCAGTTCGGCGGCGCGCAACAGGCTGGCAATGATGGTCATTTATTCACCTATCGCTGCGAGTTGGTCAGCCTGGTACTCGGCCAGCAACGGCTCGATCACCGCTTCCACGCCACCGGCGAGAATTTCATCCAGCGAGTACAGGGTCAGGTTGACGCGATGGTCGGTGACCCGGCCCTGGGCATAGTTGTAAGTGCGAATCCGCTCGGAACGGTCACCGGAACCCACCAGCAATTTACGCTCACTGGCGATCGCATTGGCCGCCGCGGCGGTTTGCTGATCGTTGAGTTTGGCCGACAGCCAGGCCATCGCCCGGGCACGGTTCTTGTGCTGGGAACGCTCTTCCTGACACTCGACCACGGTGCCGGTCGGTATGTGCGTGATGCGGATCGCCGAATCGGTGGTGTTGACGTGCTGACCACCGGCCCCGGAGGATCGGTAAGTGTCGACGCGCAAATCCGCCGGGTTGATCTCGATGGCTTCGCGCTCGTCCGGCTCGGGCAACACCGCCACGGTGCAGGCCGAGGTGTGAATACGGCCCTGGGATTCGGTGGCGGGTACACGCTGGACGCGGTGCGCGCCGGATTCGAACTTCAGCTTGCCGTAGACGTTGTCGCCTTCAATGCGCGCGATCACTTCTTTATAGCCGCCGTGTTCGCCTTCGTTTGCCGAAAGGATCTCGACACGCCAGCCGCGGCGCTCGGCGTAACGCGAGTACATGCGGAACAGGTCGCCGGAGAAAATCGCCGCCTCGTCGCCACCAGTGCCGGCGCGAATTTCGAGGAAGACGTTGCGCCCGTCATTCGGATCCTTGGGCAGCAACATACGTTGCAGATCGTCTTCCAGGGTCACCAGCAATTCTTTGGCTTCGCGGACTTCTTCCACGGCCATTTCGCGCATGTCCGGATCGCTGTCCTTGAGCAGCGCCTGCGCGCCTTCAAGATCGCTTTGTACGCCGAGCAGCTTTTTATAGGCCTGCACGACCGGCTCGAGTTCGGCGTATTCCTTGGAATAGGCGCGGAACCTGGTTTGATCGGCAATGACTTCGCCGTCGCCAAGCAGCGCGGTCAGTTCCTCGAAACGGTCCTGGAGGACATCCAGCTTATTGAGCAGTGACGCTTTCATTGCGGTTTTTTATCCGAAAAGCTATCCGGTGAGCCCTCAAGGGCAAAGAGTTCCTGGGCCATGGCCAACGCATCGAGGCGGCCTTCGGCAGAAAGCTTTTTCAGTTGCACGCTGGGCGCATGCAACAGTTTATTGGTCAGGCCACGGGCCAGTTGCCCGAGCACCTCTTCGGCGTTGCCGCCATTGGCGAGCAGACGCAGGGCTTTTTGCAGCTCTTCGTCGCGCAGGCGTTCGCTCTGTTGACGATAGGCCTTGAGCACATCGACTGCCGCCAGCTCGCGCAGGCGCACCATGAAATCGTCGGCGCCGACCGAAACCATCTCTTCGGCCGCCTGCGCAGCGCCCTGACGGCTCTTGAGGTTTTCGGCGACCACTTCGTGGAGATCGTCGACGCTGTAGAGGTAAACGTCGTCCAACTCGCCGACTTCCGGCTCGATATCCCGGGGAACGGCAATGTCGACCATGAAGATCGGTTTGTGCTTGCGCAGCTTCAGCGCGCTCTCGACCGCGCCCTTGCCAAGAATCGGCAACTGACTGGCGGTCGAACTGATGACGATGTCGCTGCGCACCAGCTCCGCCGGGATGTCCGACAGCAACACCGCGTGGGCGCCGAACTGTTCGGCCAGCAAACTGGCGCGCTCCAGCGTGCGGTTGGCAACGACGATGCGCTTGACGCCCAGCTCGTGCAAATGGCGGGCAACCAGGGTGATGGTCTCGCCGGCGCCGATCAGCAAAGCCTGGCTGCGCTGCAAATCACTGAAAATCTGCTTCGCCAGGCTGACCGCGGCAAACGCCACGGACACCGGGTTTTCCCCGATCGCCGTGTCGGTGCGCACCTGCTTGGCGGCATTGAATGTCGCTTGAAACAGTCGCCCCAGCAGCGGGCCGATGGTGCCGGCCTCGCGCGCCACGGCGTAGGCCGATTTCATCTGGCCGAGAATCTGCGGCTCGCCCAGCACCAGCGAGTCGAGCCCGGAGGCGACACGCATCATGTGACGAACTGCCGCATCATCTTCATGCACATAAGCACTCGCACGCAGCTCATCGAGGCTTAAATGATGATAATCAGCCAGCCAGCGCAATACGACATCGGCAGAAAGCTGATCCTGTTCTATATAAAGCTCACTGCGATTGCAGGTGGAGAGGATCGCAGCTTCGCGGCTGTCGGTGAGTCGGCAGAGCTGCTGCAAGGCCTCCACCAGCTGCTCAGGCGTAAAGGCCACGCGCTCGCGGACGTCTACTGAAGCAGTCTTGTGGTTGATACCGAGTGCGAGGAAGGCCATTCAAGGTCGCTGATGGTGACGTGAAGCCGGCAATTGTCCTACTTAGAAAGATTCAGAACAACTACCGCTGACTATTGTCCCAATCGTCAGCCCCTATAATGGGCACAATTGAGACTCGGTTATGTTTGGCCGAAGGCTTGTGTCATGATGATCCGACCGCAGGTTAGTCGTCCTCTTCCTATATGAATAGATCTTCCGCGTTGCTCCTCGCTTTTGTCTTCCTCAGCGGCTGCCAGGCCTTGGCACCCGTGTCGCCGGACGGTACGCCGTCGGTTGAAGACACCACGCCTGCGCCTGAAAAGCCCAAGGTTTACAGCTCGTTCAGCGAGGAAACCGTTTTCAGCCTGTTGAGCGCCGAACTCGCCGGCCAGCGCAATCGTTTCGACATTGCCCTGGACAACTACGTGACCCAGGCCATCAATACGCAGGATCCGGGCGTTTCCGAACGCGCCTTCCGCATCGCCGAATATCTGGGCGCCGATCAACCGGCCCTCGATACCGCGCTGATCTGGGCGAAAAACGCTCCGGACGACCTCGAAGCGCAACGCGCCGCTGCCGTGCAACTGGCGCGCGCCGGGCGTTATGACGACTCGATGGTCTATATGGAGAAAGTCCTGCAGGGCAAGGGCGACACCCACTTCGACTTCCTCGCACTGTCGGCGGCGGATACCGATCAGGAAACCCGCAACGGTCTGATGAAAAGTTTTGACCGCTTGCTGCAGCGTCATCCGAACAACAGCCAGCTTATTTTTGGCAAAGCCCTGCTTTTGCAGCAGGACGGCGATAACAAGGCAGCACTGGCCCTGCTCGAAGACAATCCACCGGAAGACGGTGAGATTGCTCCGATTCTGCTGCGCGCGCGCCTGCTTCAGCTGCTCAACCGTGGCGACGAAGCCCTGCCGCTGCTGCAAAAAAGCATCAAGAAATACCCGGACGACAAGCGCCTGCGCCTGACTTACGCGCGCATGCTGGTCGAACAGGACCGCATGGACGACGCCAAGGCCGAGTTCTCCAGCCTCGTTCAGCAATACCCGGAAGACGACGAGTTGCGCTACTCGCTGGCGCTGGTCTGCCTGGAAGCCAAGGCGTGGGATGAAGCCAAGGGTTACCTGGAAGACTTGATCGCCCGTGAAAGCCACGTCGATTCGGCGCACCTGAACCTCGGCCGCATCGCCGAAGAACGCAATGACCCGCAAGGCGCACTTATCGAGTACGCCCAGGTCGGCCCGGGCAACGACTATCTGCCGGCGCAATTGCGTCAGGCCGATATTCTGATGAACAACGGCAAGACCGCTGAAGCGCAAAGCAAACTCGCCGCCCAGCGCGACGAACAACCGGATTACGCGATTCAGCTGTACCTGATCGAATCGGAAACCCTGTCGGCCAACAAACAGGACGACAAGGCCTGGAAAGTCTTGCAGACAGCTTTGCAGCAATACCCGGACGATCTGAATCTGCTCTACACCCGGGCGATGCTCGCGGAAAAGCGCAATGACCTGGCGCAAATGGAAAAAGACCTGCGCCTGATCATCAAGCGCGATCCGGACAACGCCATGGCGCTGAACGCCTTGGGCTACACCCTGTCCGATCGCACCACGCGCTACGCCGAGGCGAAAGCCCTGATCGAGCAGGCGCACCAGATCAATCCGGAAGACCCGGCGGTTCTCGACAGCCTCGGCTGGGTGAATTACCGCATGGGCAATCTGGATGACGCCGAGAAATATCTGCGTCAGGCGCTGGAGCGCTTCCCCGATCACGAAGTCGCCGCGCACCTCGGTGAAGTGTTGTGGACCAAGGGCAAGCAGCGCGAAGCCAAACAAATCTGGGGCAAATTCCTCAAGGATCAGCCCGACAGCACCATTCTGCGCAGCACCATCAAGCGCCTGACCGGATCCGAGACTCTTTAACCCATGTTTTTGCGCCACGTTATTGTTTTCAGCTTCATCGCCCTGCTCGCTGGCTGCTCGGGTTTTGGTACCCGCGAATCGGTCGAGGGCCACGGCAGTCCGGCTCAATGGGCCGCAAACAAACAGCAACTGACCGGACTCGATGGCTGGCAGATCGACGGCAAGATCGGCATCCGCGCACCGAAAGATTCCGGTAGCGGCACGCTGTTCTGGCTGCAACGTCAGGACTATTACGACATTCGTCTGTCCGGCCCACTGGGTCGTGGTGCAGCACGTCTGACCGGGCGTCCGGGCAAAGTCTCGCTGGAAGTCGCCAACCAGGGCCGCTACGAATCGCAATCGCCGGAAGCTTTGCTCGAAGAGCAGCTTGGCTGGAAATTGCCGGTGTCGAACCTGGCCTGGTGGGTGCGTGGCCTGCCGGCTCCCGATACTAAAAGTCGCCTGAATCTGGACGCCAACAGCCGTTTGGCCAACCTGGAACAGGATGGCTGGAAAGTCGAATACACCGCCTACACCGAACAAAATGGTTATTGGTTGCCGGAACGCATCAAGCTGCATGGCACTGACCTCGACGTGACGCTGGTGATCAAGACCTGGCAACCGCGCAAGTTGGGGCAATAACGCATGACCGCTGCACGCCTGACCCTGCCCTCGCCGGCCAAACTCAACCTGATGCTGCACATTCTCGGGCGCCGTGAAGACGGTTATCACGAGTTGCAGACCCTGTTTCAGTTTGTCGATTACGGCGATGAAATCACCTTTGCCGTGCGCGATGACGGCGTGATTCAGTTGCACACCGAATTCGAAGGCGTGCCACATGACAGCAACCTGATCGTGCGCGCGGCGAAAATGCTCCAGCAGCAATCCGCGTGCCCGCTCGGCATCGACATCTGGATTGATAAAGTCCTGCCCATGGGCGGCGGCATCGGTGGCGGCAGTTCAAATGCGGCGACCACGCTGCTCGGCCTGAATCATTTGTGGCAACTGGGTTGGGACGAAGATCGCCTCGCCGCACTGGGCCTGACACTGGGTGCCGACGTACCGGTTTTTGTCCGTGGCCACGCGGCGTTTGCCGAGGGCGTGGGCGAGAAACTCACCCCGGTGGATCCCGAAGAACCGTGGTATCTGGTGCTCGTGCCGCAAGTCTCTGTTAGTACGGCAGAAATTTTTTCCGATCCTTTGTTGACACGTAACACGCCGCCCATTAAAGTGCGCCCCGTTCCCGAGGGAAACAGTCGAAATGACTGCTTGCCGGTGGTTGCAAGGCGTTATCCAGAAGTACGTAACGCATTGGATTTGTTAGGTAAATTTACCGAAGCAAAACTCACCGGAACTGGAAGTTGTGTGTTTGGGGGCTTCCCAAGCAAAGCTGAAGCTGATAAAGTCTCGGCCCTTCTGACAGAGACCCTTACAGGGTTTGTAGCCAAAGGCAGCAACGTTTCGATGTTGCACCGCAAGCTGCAAAGTCTGCTCTAAAGGAACCAAGTGCTCGGCACTTGATGCAACAGATACAGGGGCGTCGCCAAGCGGTAAGGCAGCAGGTTTTGATCCTGCCATGCGTTGGTTCGAATCCAGCCGCCCCTGCCATTTTCTATACTCATCCAGGTTACCCTCAGCCTCTAGGTACTGCGCGTGTCCAAGATGATGGTCTTTACGGGGAACGCTAACCCCGATCTGGCTCGGCGTGTTGTACGTCAGCTGCATATCCCTCTCGGTGACATCTCTGTCGGTAAATTCTCCGACGGCGAAATTACAGCCGAGATCAATGAAAACGTTCGCGGTAAAGACGTTTTCATTATTCAGCCGACTTGCGCCCCGACCAACGACAACCTGATGGAACTGGTAGTGATGGCTGATGCCTTCCGCCGCTCCTCGGCTACTCGTATCACTGCTGTTATTCCTTATTTTGGTTATGCCCGTCAGGATCGCCGTCCGCGTTCCGCACGTGTGGCTATCAGCGCGAAAGTCGTCGCTGACATGCTTACCGTAGTCGGCATCGACCGTGTTCTCACGGTTGATCTGCATGCTGACCAGATTCAGGGTTTCTTCGATATTCCGGTAGATAACATCTACGGCTCCCCGGTTCTGGTGGATGACATTGAAGATCAGCGCTTCGAAAACCTGATGATCGTGTCCCCGGACATTGGTGGCGTCGTGCGTGCACGTGCCGTTGCCAAATCCCTGGGCGTGGACCTCGGGATCATCGACAAACGCCGTGAGAAAGCCAATCACTCTGAAGTGATGCATATCATCGGTGATGTCGAAGGGCGTACCTGCATTCTGGTCGATGACATGGTCGATACCGCCGGCACTCTGTGCCACGCGGCCAAGGCCTTGAAAGAGCATGGCGCAGCCAAGGTCTTTGCCTACTGCACACACCCTGTGCTGTCGGGTCGGGCCATCGAGAATATCGAAAATTCCGTGCTGGACGAGCTGGTGGTGACTAACACCATCCCGCTGTCCGCTGCAGCACAAGCCTGTGCACGTATCCGTCAACTGGATATCGCACCGGTTGTTGCCGAAGCGGTTCGCCGCATCAGCAATGAAGAATCGATCAGCGCGATGTTCCGTTAAGGGCCCTGCCCTTCGCGAAATGTCTCGTTGACGAAAAGCGCCCCGCCCCGGCATTCCTGCCGGGGCGGGGCTTTTTTGCCCATACCGTGTTTGGCGCTGGTCGCAAACGCCACTCGGTCATGGCTATTTTGGAGATACAAAATGAACGATTTTACTCTGAATGCTGAAGTGCGTTCCGACCTGGGGAAAGGTGCGAGCCGCCGCCTGCGTCGTCTCGCCGCTCTGGTTCCAGCTGTTGTTTACGGTGGCGAGAAAGCCCCTGAATCCATCAGCATGCTGGCCAAAGAAGTTGCCAAACTGCTCGAAAACGAAGCGGCTTACAGCCACATCATCGAGCTGAACGTTGGTGGCACCAAGCAGAACGTCATCATCAAAGCTCTGCAACGTCACCCGGCTAAAGGCCACGTTCTGCACGCTGACTTCGTACGCGTTGTCGCTGGCCAGAAACTGACCGCTATCGTTCCTGTGCACTTCATCAACGAAGCTGCTCCTGTGAAGAAAGGCGGCGAAATCTCGCACGTTGTTGCCGAGATCGAAGTTTCCTGCCTGCCGAAAGATCTGCCTGAGTTCATCGAAGTCGACCTGGCTGACGCTGAAATCGGTTCGATCATTCACCTGTCGGACCTCAAAGCTCCGAAAGGCGTTGAATTCGTTGCTCTGGCACACGGCGATGACAAGGCTGTTGCCAACGTCCACGCTCCACGTGTTGCTCCAGAAGCTACCGAAGAAGGCGCAGCAGAGTAATTCACTCTGTCATGCCTGAGTGAGCAAGTAACATCGCGGACTGGAACGTAGCGAGAAAGCGGGCGAGAACGCGGAGTTTACATCCATGGTAAATGAGCATTTTTCGTCCACTTTCGCCGCTTTCCCTGATCGCGGCGATGTTACTCACCACTCAAAGGAAGGGCCCCTATCGTGACTGCCATCAAACTGATCGTTGGCCTGGGAAATCCAGGCGCCGAATACGACCAGACCCGGCATAACGCAGGGGCCCTTTTTGTTGAGCGCATCGCCCACGCACAGAATGTGAATCTTGTGGCCGATCGCAAATATTTTGGCCTGACCGGGCGCTATTCGCATCAGGGTCAGGATGTTCGTCTGCTGATTCCCACCACCTACATGAACCGCAGCGGCCAGGCCGTGGCGGCACTCGCCGGTTTCTTCCGCATCAAGCCTGAAGAAATCCTCGTGGCGCATGACGAACTCGACTTGCCTCCGGGCGTTGCCAAGCTCAAGCAGGGCGGCGGCCATGGCGGTCACAACGGGTTGCGCGACATCATTGCGCAACTGGGCAATCAGAATACGTTCTACCGCCTGCGGCTTGGCATTGGCCACCCGGGCGTCGCCAGTATGGTTTCAAATTTCGTCCTGGGTCGTGCGCCACGCGCCGAACAGGAAAAACTCGATGCCAGCATCGACTTTGCCCTCGGCGTGCTGCCGGATATCCTCGCCGGTGAATGGAACCGCGCGATGAAAAACCTGCACAGCCAGAAGGCCTGACTCTACTCCGAGGGGAAACACCATGGGATTCAATTGCGGCATCGTCGGCCTGCCTAACGTCGGCAAGTCCACCCTGTTCAACGCCCTGACCAAATCCGGTATCGCGGCTGAAAACTTCCCCTTCTGCACCATCGAGCCGAACAGCGGCATCGTGCCGATGCCGGATCCGCGTCTGGAAGCCTTGGCCGCCATCGTCAATCCGAAGCGCATCCTGCCGACCACCATGGAATTCGTCGACATCGCAGGCCTCGTTGCCGGCGCCTCGAAAGGTGAAGGCCTGGGCAACAAGTTTCTCGCCAACATCCGCGAGACCGACGCCATCGCTCACGTGGTGCGCTGCTTCGAAGATGAAAACGTGATCCACGTTTCCAACAGCGTCGACCCGAAACGCGATATCGAAATCATCGACCTGGAACTGATCTTCGCCGACCTCGACAGCTGCGAGAAGCAACTGCAGAAAGTCGCGCGTAACGCCAAGGGCGGTGACAAGGACGCCGTGGTTCAGAAAGCTCTGCTGGAGCAACTGATCGCGCACTTCACCGAAGGCAAGCCGGCGCGCAGCCTGATGAAGAACATGAGCGCGGACGAAAAAACCGTGATCAAGGGCTTCCACCTGCTGACCACCAAACCGGTCATGTACATCGCCAACGTCGCTGAAGACGGTTTCGAGAACAACCCGCACCTGGACGTGGTTCGCGCCATCGCCGAAGAAGAAGGCGCCATGGTTGTTCCGGTCTGCAACAAGATCGAAGCGGAAATTGCCGAACTGGATGACGGCGAAGAGAAGGACATGTTCCTCGAGGCCCTGGGCCTGGAAGAGCCTGGCCTGAACCGCGTGATCCGCGCCGGCTACGAAATGCTGCACCTGCAGACCTACTTCACCGCCGGTGTCGAAGAAGTCCGCGCCTGGACCGTCAAAGTCGGTGCCACCGCACCTCAGGCTGCCGGCGTGATCCACACCGACTTCGAGAAAGGCTTCATCCGCGCCGAAGTGATCGCCTACAACGACTTCATCCAGTACAAGGGTGAAGCCGGTACCAAGGAAGCCGGTAAATGGCGTCTGGAAGGCAAGGATTACATCGTCAAAGACGGCGACGTCATGCACTTCCGCTTCAACGTGTAAGCGGTACGCCCAAGAAAAAGCCGCGTTTGATACGCGGCTTTTTTGTGCCTGCGATTTATGGCCCAACACATTTCCCCTGTGGGAGCGAGCTTGCTCGCGAAAGCGGTGTGTCAGGTAAACATTCGTCGCCTGACACGCCCTCTTCGCGAGAAAGCTCGCTCCCACAGTTGGGAATGGTGTGGCGTCAGACCTTTTTGGTACGCGGCAAGAAAATTGCCAACACGCCAAACAACGGCAGAAACGAACACAGGAAATACACATACTCAATTCCGTGAATATCCGCCAGATGCCCGAGCAACGCCGCGCCAATCCCGCCAAAACCAAACATCAAACCGAAGAACACCCCGGCAATCATCCCGACATTGCCCGGCACCAGTTCCTGCGCGTACACCACGATCGCCGAGAATGCCGAAGCCAGAATGAAGCCGATCACCACACTGAGAACAGTGGTCCAGAACAGATCGACGTGAGGCATCAGCAACGTGAACGGCGCCACACCGAGGATCGAAAACCAGATCACCGCTTTACGGCCGATCTTGTCGCCGATCGGCCCACCGAAGAACGTCCCTGCCGCCACCGCGCCCAAGAACAGGAACAGGTGCAGTTGCGAACTGGCCACCGACAGGTCGAACTTCTCGATCAGGTAGAAGGTGAAGTAACTGGTCAGACTGGCCATGTAGAAATACTTCGAAAACACCAACAGCCCCAGCACCACCAACGCACTGGTCACCCTGCCCTTCGACAGCCCGTGAGTCGCGGCCTGACCGGCCTTGAGCTTGAACAGATTCAAGTGATGGGCATACCAACGACTGATGCGGTACAGCACGAACAGCGCAAACACTGCGAACAAACCGAACCACGCCACATTGCCCTGGCCGAACGGAATGATGATCGCCGCCGCCAGCAACGGGCCGAACGCGGAACCGGCATTACCACCGACCTGGAAGGTCGATTGCGCCAGACCAAAGCGTCCGCCCGAGGCCAGCCGGGCAATCCGCGAGGCTTCAGGGTGGAACGTCGAGGAACCGATACCGATCAGCGCCGCCGCCAGCAGAATCAACGGGAAACTGCCGACCATTGACATCATCACGATGCCGATCAATGTGCAGATCGAACCGGCCGGCAACAGCCACGGTTTCGGGTGCCGATCGGTGTGATAACCGACCCACGGCTGCAACAGCGAAGCGGTCAGTTGAAAGGTCAGGGTGATCAGGCCGACCTGAGTAAACGTCAGGCCGTAATTGGCCTTGAGCATCGGATAGATAGAAGGCAAAACCGACTGGATCAGGTCGTTGATCAAATGCGCCAGCGCCACTGCGCCGATGATACGCATCACCAAAGGACTGCTTTGGGGAGCAGCGGGCGCCGAGGCAGCGGCGGTCTGAACGTTGCTGATAGCCATGGGAATTTCCGGACAGCAGATGGGTGCACGCAGGCAGGTGCGTCAATGTGCCATTTTTCAGTGCGTCAGCGCCATCCCCTTAGCCAGCTAACTAACTGACTGACCGTCGACTGCAAAGTGATTGCACAACGCCATGGTCTGAATCTTGCCTTGCTTCTCCCCTTGAACGCGGGCGCCTTACAAAGGCGACCGACAATGGGAAGTTTCGCTACAGAGCCGGCCTACAGAGCGGGCAAGAGTGAACTTTCGAGGCCTTTTAGCAGGGCACAACATCAACGTCGCACGACCGCGATGCACGCCATTGGTGCGTGGTGTCCAGAGGAGTCATGGGGCATGCAGGCTTTCCTTTCACCGGGGATCAAATTGCTGGGGCGGTTTGGCTTCGCAGGTAAATTCCAGTTGTTGTTTCTGCTGTTCATTCTGCCGTTGGCCGGTAGCCTGTTGATGATCGGCCAGGACTATCGCGACAAGCTCAATCTGATTTCCGGCGAACGTGCCGGCGTGCGCCAGTTGCTCGCACTGGATGCGCTGGACAACCTGCTCGCCGCGCAACGTGACCGTGCCGCCCGTTGGCGCGCCACCGAAACCAATCGCCAACCGACACCGGCCACCCTCGCCGCGATGGGCGCGTTCGACGCGGTGCAACCGGCCGTCCAGCAAGCCACTACAGATTTGGGCAACGCCTTGAAAAAAGAAGGTGCCGAAGGCGAAACCCTCACCCGCTATCAAGCGCTACAAACTGCATTGAACGGTCTGGATTCGAAAAGCCTCAGCAGCGTCGGTTGGTGGCCGGACGGTTACGACCGTTTCACCAACGCCCTCAGCGCCCTGCAAGCGTTGCGCGAGCAGATCGTCATGGACAATCGCCTGACCCTCGCGCCGTGGCTGGAAACCTACCTGCTGACGCAGATATCAACGCAACACGCGCCGGACCTGATCGAACGCGTCGGCCGACTCGCCGCCGTCGGCCAGGCCTCAGTAGTCTCCGGCCAGTTCACCCTGCAAAGCCGTCTGCAATTGCGCGACTTGCGCAGCCGCATCGGCGATGCCCGCGAGCAATTGGTCAAAACCGCCACGCTGCTCGAAGCGCGCTTGCCGAAGGATCAGCAGAGCTGGGCCAGCCAATACCACGACAGCTTGAAACGCCTCGACAGCGGTTTGAAGGTGCTGGATGACGGCGTGTTCGGCGGCAGCATCACGCTCAAACCGGACGACTTTGAACGCAACCTCGACGCCCTGCTGACCGACCTCGCCGCCCTGCGCCAACAGTCATTGGTATCGCTGGATCAACGACTCGATGCCTACCACAGCTCGGCGATCCGTCAGTTCATCATCGTCGCAGCCATTTTCGGCTGCCTGCTGCTCGCGGCGCTGTATTTGTTCGTCTGCCTGCAAGCTTCGATTCGCCGCAGCGCCAGCGGCATCACCCTGCTCGCCGAAGCCCTGCGCGATGGCAACCTCAGCCTGCAAGTGCCGGTGGTGGGCCGCGATGAGCTGGCGGCGATCAGCACTGCGCTAAACGTTGCCGTGGTGCAACTGCGCACGAGCATGCTCGGTGTCGATCACGAGACCTCACAGTTGAGCCACGCCGTGCGTAGCCTCAACGAGCACTCCAGTGGCGCCCTTGGTGAAGTCGAGGCGCAGCAATTGCAGATCAGCCAGATCGCCGCAGCCGCCACGCAATTGGCCGCGACCTCGCAAGGCGTGGCGCAAAGTTGTGAACAGGCTTCCGGCAGCGCCCAACACACCCGGCGCATCGCCGCCGACAGCAGCCGCGACAGCCAGCGCACCACGGCGAGTATTCAGCAGCTCAATCAGCGTTTGAATGAAACGGCTGCAGCGTTGGGTCGGGTCAGTGAACAAGGTCAGCAGATTCAATTGGTGGTCGACACCATTCGTGGCGTCGCCGAACAGACCAATCTGCTCGCGCTTAACGCCGCTATCGAAGCTGCGCGAGCCGGTGAACAGGGTCGCGGTTTTGCCGTGGTCGCCGATGAAGTGCGCAGCCTGTCGCAACGCACGCAGTCGTCCACCGCGCAGATCGCCGGCACCGTCGACAGCTTGCGCGCGACGGTCAACGAAGCCGTGAGTTTGATGGAAGCGGCGTGCGGCCAGGCGCAAACCGATGCCGAGTCGGTGACTGGTCTCGGTGAACGCCTGGGCGAAATCGCCAGCGCCGTGCAGAGCGTCACCGACACGTTGGCGCAGATCGCCACAGCAGTTGAAGAACAAGCGAGTACCGCCGACGAGGTCAGCGGCAATATTCAGCAGGTCGATCAGGCGGCCGTACGTTTGCTTGAAGGCGCACGGGCGGTAAACCTTGCGGCGGACACTCTGAGCCAGGGCAGTAAAGCGCTGAGCGACAACACCGCGCGCTTCCGTCTCAGTTGATCATGGCCTCAGGAAAGTCCGTTTCCAGCTCAGCCTTGAGCCATTGAATGAACCACGCCACATCCGCCGAGAGCTCGGCGGACGGCGTCAGCACCCGATAGCTCTCCAGCTTCACCTGAGCGTCGACGGCGCGCACCAGTTTGCCGCTGGCGAGTTCATGGCGCACCAGCACCTCGTTGGCCAGCGCAATGCCCTGCCCGCTCTCGGCGACTGACAGCGCGTGGTCATTGTTGACGTAAAGCATGTCGGAATTGAGATGGATATCGAGATCGTGCGCGGCGAACCACAGGTTCCACCATTCGCCGTCATCGACGTGGATCAGATCGTTTCTGACCAGATCAGCGGGACTGTTGATCGGGGCAATGCTGGCCAGATACGCCGGCGTGCAGATCGGAAAAACCCGTGGGCAAATCAGCGCTTCCCGTGAGTCGGCATATTGCCCGTCGAGGCCGTAGACGATGCCCAGATCGGCGCTTTTGCCATCCACTTCAGTGAAGGTCGAATTCGGTTCGATCGCCAGTTTCAATCCCGGCCGCAAATGCCGCAGCGCTTCGATCCTCGGCATCAACCAGCGCTTGGCAAACCCCGGCACCACCATGATGCGCAACCAGCGCTCGGCATCTTTCGGCTGAGCTTCTTTGCCCGCCTCGATGATCAACTGCAAAGCGGCGCTGATCTTGCGGTGGTACTTCTCCCCCGCCGGGGTCAGGTTGACCCCGCGTGAGGTGCGTTCGAACAATTGAATGCCCAACCAGTCCTCAAGCAATTTCACGTGGCGACCAATCGCAGGCTGGGTCACGTGCAGGGCTTTCGAGGCTTCGACGTAGCTGCCCAGACGGGCGGCGGCATCAAAGGCGCGCACCGCGTTGAGCGGCGGCAAACGGTGGTCGGGCATGATTCCTGGCACCTTCGGCTGTTAAATTAACTAACACCTGCCATGTTTAAATTGAAGTGTCGCGCCGCGCAAGCCCTGGCTGATAATCGAGCCACAGCAGAACAATAAAACAGCTGGTTTCACACCCGAACGCAATCTCGATCCTGCCCAAAAAAATAATATCCATGGCCGACGGCAACGCTTTGCACAGCGAGTCGCAGGCGATGGGGGAATCGGAGGTAACGCATGAATGCCCTGCATTCGCTGCAAACGCTGGCGGTCTCGATCCGCTCGGTGCGCAAGGTTTACGGTGATCCGCAGACCGGTCCGGTGGCGCTGAAAAGCATCGACCTGGACATCCGCGACAACGAATTCTTCACCCTGCTCGGCCCGTCCGGCTGCGGCAAGACCACGCTGCTGCGGATGATCGCCGGTTTTGAATTTCCCACCGAGGGCGAGATCCTGCTCTACGGCGAAAACATCGCTGATCGCCCGCCGTTCCAGCGACCGGTCAACACGGTGTTCCAGCATTACGCACTGTTCCCGCACATGACCATCGCCGAGAACCTCGCTTTCGGTCTTGAATCACAGCCGATGGGCAAAGTTTTGACCAAGGCGCAAATCGCCGAGCGCGTGCGCGAGATGTTGGCGCTGGTGCAGATGGAGCGCTTCGCCAACCGCAAACCGGCGCAACTCTCTGGCGGTCAGCAACAACGTGTAGCCCTCGCCCGCGCTTTGGCACCGCATCCGAAAGTGTTGCTGCTCGATGAGCCACTGTCGGCGCTCGATCTCAAGCTGCGCCAGGCGATGCGCGAAGAGCTGAAAAGCATTCAGGCCAAGACCGGTATCACCTTCATCTTCGTCACCCACGACCAGGAAGAAGCGCTGACCATGTCCGACCGCATCGCCGTGCTCTCCGAAGGCGAAGTGCAGCAGGTCGGGCGGCCTGAAGACATCTACGAACGCCCGCGCAATCGCTTCGTTGCTGACTTCATCGGCGAAACCAATTTCATCGAAGGCACCGTCACTCGTGTGGAAGACGGTCAGGCGTGGTTCGCCGGGCCGGCCGGGCATCCACTGCCGGCGCAACCGTGCAGCGATGTGCAGGTCGGCGCCAACGTAACTTTGTCGGTACGCCCGGAGCGCCTGCATCTGCTGCCGGCCAATAGCGAAAACGCGCTGCCGTGCCGAATCGAAGCGCAGATCTATCTCGGCACTGATCTGCAATATCGGGTCAGCCTCAGCGACGGTTCGCACCTCACCGTGCGTACGCCCAACTGCGTCGACCAGAGCCTGCGCTTTGTCGTCGGCAGTCAGGCCGGTCTGTTGTTCGACCGTGGAAGCGCCAGCGTCCTGCACGAGTAAGCCGGAGGAATTGCCATGCACGCCTTACCGATTGCCAACACGCTGGAACGCCGCAAGGCTTTCCAGAGTTTCCTCGGGGTCAGCCCGGCGCTGATCGCCATCTGTTTGTTTCTGGTGGTGCCAATCCTCATCGTCATCGGCTATTCGCTGATGGAGGCCAACCCCTACGGCGGGGTCAATAAAGTCTTCAGCAGCGACGCCTACACCTCGCTGCTGTTCGAGCGCCAACTCGATGACAGCCTCGCGTTTGCCGACTCGTATTTGATCATTGCCCTGCGCTCGATCGGCATTGCCGGACTGACCACCATCATCACGTTGCTGATCGGTTTTCCGGTCGCCGTGTGGCTGGCGATGCAGCCGGCGCATCGTCGCGGCTTGCTGATTTTTCTGATCACCGTGCCGTTCTGGGCCAACCTGTTGATCCGCACTTACGCGTGGATTCTGCTGCTGCGTAACACTGGAGTTATCAACAACAGCCTGATGGGCATGGGCGTTATCCACGAACCGTTGCAGTTGTTGTACACCGACGGCGCGGTGCTGCTGGGGCTGGTTTACACCTATGCGCCGTTCGTGGTGTTGCCGATCTACGCGACGCTGGAAAAGATGGATATCCGCCTGCTCGAAGCCGCGCAGGATCTCTACGCCGGACGCATACGCACCTTGCGCAAAGTGGTATTGCCCATCGCCAAGCCGGGGATTCTCGCCGGCGCCATCCTTACTTTCGTACCGTGCCTGGGCGCGATGATCGCTCCGGAATTGCTCGGTGGCGGCACGCGGATGATGCTCGGCAACCTGATCTTCCGGCAGTTCAGCGATGCGCGTAACTGGCCGTTCGGTGCGGCGTTATCGCTGGTGCTGATGGCTGCGGTGATGTTGGTGCTGACCGTGTATGCCTTGCGCGCCGAGCGTCAGCGCATCGCCAAAGGAGGTGCGTGATGATCGGCATATTCAAACGCAAAGGGCTGGGCGTGCAGGACTTCCCCGGCTTCGGCGGCTTCAGTTTTCTGTTCTATCTGTACCTCTACGCGCCGATCGTGGTGCTGGTGGTGTTCTCGTTCAACGCCAACCAATCGGCAACGGTGTGGACCGGTTTCAGCCTCGACTGGTATCGCGCCGCATTCGCCAATCAGGCCTTGCGCCAGGCCGCCGGCAACAGCCTGTTGATCGCGGTGTGCGCGAGCATGATCGCCACGGCGATTGCCACCCTCGCCGCCCTCGGCACCTCGCGCGGGGCCAAGTTCAAGGGCCTGCACTTGTCGATGGGCGCGATCATGTTGCCGCTGGTGTTGCCGGAAATTGTCGTCGGTGTGGCAACGCTGGCACTGTTCTCGACCATCGGTCTGTCGCTGGGCTACGGCAACCTGATCATCGCGCACACGGTGTTCTGCATTCCCTTCGCCTACCTGCCGATTCGCGCAAGGTTGAACGACATGGACCTGTCGCTGGAACAAGCTTCCGCCGACCTCTACGCCGGCCCGTGGCGGACCTTTCGCAAGGTCACTTTGCCGCTGCTGATGCCAGGGATTTTCTCCGGACTGATGCTGGCCTTCATCGTCTCGCTGGATAACTTCGTGATCTCGATGATGGTCTCCCAGGCCGGCACCACGACCCTGCCGATCTTCATCTTCGGCCTGCTGCGCATGGGCGTGACACCCGACGTCAACGCCGTGTCGACGCTGATCCTCGGCGTCTCGGTGCTGTTCGTCAGCCTCTCTTACCTGTTGGGCAAAAAGAACGCCTGAACCTTCTACGACCTGTGGGGAAATAGCATGAGCAAGTGGATAAAAAGCGTTGGCACTTCGTTGTTCCTGGCTGTGCCGCTGGCGATGGCTGGCAGCGTTCAGGCCGCCGAAAAACTCAACGTGGTCAGTTGGAGTGGCTACTTTTCGCCGGAGATTCTCGCCAAGTTCCAGAAGCAGACCGGCATCGAAGTCACCGTCGACTCCTACGATTCCAACGAGACGCTGCTGGCGAAATTGAAACAGGGCGGCGCCGGTTATGACGTGGCGATTCCATCGCACCAGTTCGTGCCGATCCTGATCAAGGAAAACCTGCTCGAACGCTTCGACCCGGTCAAGGAGCCCTACTACGCCAGCGTTGTGGATAACCTGAAAAAACCGAGCTGGGACCAGGAGGGCGCATATTCGGTGCCGTTCATCTGGGGCACCACCAGCGTCGTGCTGGACTCGGCGCGCTACAAAGGCCCGGCCGACAGCTACAAGGTTTTGTATGAGCCGCCAGCCGAATTGCAGGGACGCATCAACATGTTCGATTCGGTCAGCGACATGGTCGACATGGCCAGCCTCTATCTGAACATTCCGCTGTGCAGCGAAGACCCGAAACAGATGCAGCAGGTGCTGACGCTGCTCAAGGCGCAGAAGCCATTCGTGAAAACCTACAGCTCCAAGGCCGGCTCGATTCGCGAGAACCTCGCCTCGGGTGAAATCGACATGTCGATGTTCTGGGGCGGTTCTTCGATGCGTGCCCGCGAGATGAAACCAACGCTGAAATACCTCTACCCGAAAGAAGGCGTGCTGGCCTGGGTCGACAACATGGTCATCCCTGCCGGCAGCAAAAATCCGGCGAATGCCAAGGCGTTTATCGCCTTCCTCAGTCAACCGGAAAACTCGGCGATGACGCAGAACTTCCTCAAGCACCAGAGCCCGATCAAAGGCGTCGAACCGTTCCTCGACGCAGCGCTCAAGGATGCCCCGGAATTGCACATTCCCGAAGGGACGAATGTGGTGTTCAGCAAGACTTGCGGCGAAGGCGCGATCCGCCTCGCTGACCGTCTCTGGACCAACCTGATGCGTTGATCGCTACCGCCCCGTCGCACTGGCGGGGCGCTCTTCCAGCCGTCTGAAAGGCCGCTTGCAATGAACTCTAATAACATCAGCGAACTGGTCCTGTTGCAGGCCCATGAACTCGCCGAACGCATCCGCCTGCGTCAGGTTTCCTGCCGGGAAGTGATGCAGACTTACCTTGCCCATATCGAACGATTCAACCCGTTGGTCAATGCGTTGATCAGCCTGCAATCACCGGAACATCTGCTGGCTCAGGCCGATGAACGCGATGCCGAACTGGCGCGTGGCCAATACCGTGGCTGGATGCATGGCTTGCCTCATGCGATCAAGGATCTGTCGCTGACCCAAGGCATCCGCACCACGCTGGGGTCGCCGCTGTACAAGGACTTTGTGCCTGAGCGCGACGGCATCATGGTCGAGCGGATTAAGGCGGCCGGCGCGATCATTATCGGCAAGACCAACACCCCGGAATTCGGTCTCGGTTCGCAGAGTTATAACCCGTTGTTTGGTGCAACTGCTTGCGCGTATGAACCGAGCAAAACCGCAGGCGGCAGTAGCGGTGGCGCGGCGGCGGCGCTGGCGATGCATCTGCTGCCTGTCGCGGATGGCAGCGACATGATGGGCTCGCTGCGTAATCCGGCGGCGTTCAACAACATCTTTGGGTTTCGCCCGTCGCAGGGGCGTGTGCCGTTCGATGACAGTGCGGATCTGTTTTTTGATCAGCTCGGTTATGAGGGGCCGATGGCGCGCAGTGTGAAAGATGCGGCGCTGCTGTTGTCGGTGCAGGCTGGCGGTGATGCGCGGTCGCCGTTGTCCATCGCTGAATCCGGTGAGGCGTTTGCGGCGCCGTTGGAGCGTGATTTCAAAGGTACACGTTTGGGTTGGCTGGGCGATTTCGGTGGTTATCTGCCGATGGAGCAAGGCGTTCTGTCGTTGTGCGAGAAGACCTTTGCTGATTTTGAGAGCCTTGGCTGCCAAGTCGAGTCGGTTGAGCCGGGTTTCGCGCCTGAGCGGCTGTGGAGCAGTTGGCGGACGTTGCGGCACTGGATGGTCGCGGGATCGTTGGGCGCGACGTATGCCGATCCGCAGAAACGTACATTGTTGAAGCCGGAAGCGATTTGGGAAGTGGAAAACGGCCTGAAGCTGTCGGCCAGTGAAGTGTTCGCCGCCTCAGTGGTTCGCAGCGATTGGTATCGGGCGATTTCTCGGCTGTTCGAAAAGTACGATTACCTGCTGCTGCCCAGCGCCCAAGTGTTCCCGTTCGATAAAACCCAGCCTTGGCCAACGTCTATCGAAGGCGTGGCGATGGACACGTATCACCGCTGGATGGAGGTGGTCATCCCCGGCACGCTGTCGGGCTGCCCGGTCGCCAATGTCCAGGCCGGGTTCAATGCGCAGGGTTTACCGATGGGCCTGCAAATCATCGGCAAGCACCAGGCCGACTTCGCTGTCCTGCAATTGGCGCACGCGTATGAACAGGCCAGTCGCTGGTTCCAACGCTGCCCTTCGCCGCTGTTGAGTCAGTGATTTTGATAAACGGTTGAAAGCGTAGAAAAAATTTTTAAATTTACGCTTGACGCTTTTCCATTTCAGGGGAATAATGCGCGCCACTTGGCTACATAGCTCAGTTGGTTAGAGCATAGCATTCATAATGCTGGGGTCCGGGGTTCAAGTCCCTGTGTAGCCACCAAGTACTAAAAACGGCTTACCGAAAGGTAGGCCGTTTTTTTATGCCTGCAATAATCCCCCGCCCGGTTACCGACCTCTCCGAATCACTGTTTGCGCTAGAGGTGTAGCGATGCGCTACCACCGATCAATGGGGTCGCAGTCGCTCACCAGTCAGACTTTCTTACAGTCTGCACTTCGCTTTTTTTCACATAAGCCAATATCAAATTCAAGATAATGCCTTCCTCACAACCAGGCTTTTAGCCAGGTAACACGGGCCTCGCCCGCCATAAAATTCAAGATAATCAAAAGTGCTATTTGAGAAAAATGCCGCTATCCCTGCGGGTTAGCGGCGTTTTTTCCTACGCAAATAGCGTTGCGGGTTTACTCGGACGCTTCATCTATTCCGCTGTAATCACCAGACACCCTTTCATCACACGCACTTTGACGTTCTCGTTCACCTCGAATCCCGCTTGCCTCAACCACAGTCCGCGAAGCCTGATCCAGGGCACCGGTTTGGCGGGGCTGTAGGATTTTTCCTTTGTGTGGACGGGGTAAAAATCAGCGGCGATTTTCAACCGGCGTTCAGTGATGGGGGTTGATGACGTATGATTGGTTTTAGCCATGATTAGCTCCTGTTTAGCTGCTTGTGGTTAGCGGGGCCAGGGTGTTCGCGCACCTTGGTTCCGCGTTCTTTGGGTTACTTCAAATTTCTTTGTCTTCGTCGCTCGCTTTGGTCGCTGCCTGTGCGATCAGTGCGTCGAGCATCTGCGCAATGACCTTCTGTTGAACCTTCGAAAGCTCATTGATGGACTGCAACCGTCTATACCACGTCGAGGTCAAGCTGCGTCTGGGCGTCTCCGTGTACGAGGGAACCCCGAGCAGGTCTTCAACAGGCACGCGCAGCGCAAATGCCATCTTCACAAGTGTCGTGACCGGCATGCTGCGCGTGCCCTCCTCGTAGCCCTGAAAGGTTTGCCGGGAAAGACCTAAAGCCCTTGCAAACCGCGTCTGTGTGATCTCGTGCACTGTGCGTAAGTGAGCAATGCGACTGCCCATCGCCACCAGAAAATCGCGATCCTCATTGGAAATGCTCATGACAATGGCCGACTGAAAATAGAGTTGATTGGCAACGGACTCATCCTTTTCATCTGAAATCCATCCTGGAAAAACAACGGAAAACATCCTCAGGTAAAGGCGCGTAAGTTGTCGACCTGAAAAATCTGTAGGACAAATTCAGACGCGCCCTCCATCCAAAGCAAAAGACTACAAACGCGAAGCACCGCTGGTTCATCTGAATCAATCGCCAATCAACAGGCCGAGAGAGCGCTGTAGGAAACAGTTCCGATTCAGGTACGAATTGGATTTTTCGTAAAACCACCCGCCTGAAACTCACCCCATCGGTTTGCCCGAATCCCCCATTGACCGACAAGCTTCCCTGGCTCGATTCAAAGCCATACAGGGAGTTGTCATGGCTCGATTCAAATCTCTCTTCGATGAAGATTGGCCTTGGGAACGTCCGAGATGGAACGGCTCGTGGGCGGCTTGGAATCCACCTCCCCCGCCGGAGCCGGTGTACGTTGAAAAGGATGAATGGCCAACGCCCAAGCCGCGTGAAGATCAGGTATTCGCCAAGTCCTGCACTGTGGATAACTGGTGCCGAACGGACGCCGGTAAGGCCCCCGAACCCGCCAGCAACTTCGGCAAGGTCATGGTCGCCGGCGCCATGCTCTTGCCCTCTGCCAGCACCGCTGTCGCGACAGCGATAGGCGCCGATCTGGCCTTGGGGCGCTTGGCGGGCGGCGGGATTCTGCAACAACGCCTCAACTGGGCAATTCGCGGCGCCGCTGGGCCGGCCAGCGTGTTCATCCTCGGGATGCTGCCGACCCGCATGGGCGACGGCACGCTGCACACCGACGAACAACTGCGCCGCATGAGCCGCGCCCCCACTCGTGTGCGCTTCCAGTTTCGGCGTGATGCCGAAGGGGCCATGCAGGTTTACGGCATCCACTCCGGCGCTTCGGGCGATGACTCGGTGCGTACCGTCAAAGTCGAGTGGAACAGCGACAAGACTGCAATGGAGGCCAAGCTCAACGGCATCACGATTTTGTGGACGCCGCAACGCGGGCCACTCGGTTC
The DNA here is from genome assembly GCF_049300855.1 of Pseudomonas sp. Taxonomy (GTDB): domain Bacteria; phylum Pseudomonadota; class Gammaproteobacteria; order Pseudomonadales; family Pseudomonadaceae; genus Aquipseudomonas. The sequence goes on from NZ_JBAQKH010000059.1 coordinate 68,438, forward strand.
AATGCCGCCGCTGGTGTATCCCGAACACGGCGAGCAATTGAACACGATCCTTGTTCACCCGATTCCAGAAAACACTGATACCCAGATAGAAGGCCTGCCCGGCGAGGACATGACTGCCGAGGATTGTATTCTGGTGTTCCCTGCGGACACTGGTTTGAAGTCACTGTATGTGGTGTTTTCGAGGCCGGCCAGACTGACGCCGGGTACGGTGACGGGTGTTGGTGAGGATGTGTCGGGGATATGGCTTGCTGGCGCGGGAACAGGGATCGGTGCGCCGATTCCGACACGGATTGCGGACAGGCTGAGGGGGCGGGAGTTTTCAAGCTTTGACAAGTTTAGGAAGGCGTTCTGGGAGGAGGTGGCGAACGATTCTGAGCTGCTCAATCAATTCAAAAGTACGAACCAAGGGAAACTTATCGACGGCAGATCTCCTTTTGCACCTAAGTCAGAGCATCACGGAGAGAAAGCAAAGTATGAGATACATCACATCGAGCATATCCAGGATGGTGGCGCAGTTTATGATGTTGACAACCTGGCTGTAATGACTCCGAAGCGGCACGTAGAGATTCACAGAGAAGATAGAAATGGCTACTAGACAGAATTTTTCGGATTACACGGAACAAGAGTTCATTGAGCTGCTTGAGCGCATCATGGGAAACGATGAAACCGAGGAGGAAGAAAGCAGACTCGTATTTCACTTCAATTCTATTTGCGGACATCCCGAAGGATCCGATTTGATTTTCTATCCGGCCGAGGATGCCGATGACTCTGCGAAAGGCATCACCGAAACCGTGAAAGAGTGGCGCACCGCCAATGGACTTCCGGGTTTCAAGCAATAGGTATCGAACGCAAAATATGCTCTCTCCTTTTACCAAAAGCAGTATTTCGGAGTACACCGAGGGCGAGTTCGTCGCGCTGCTGGAAGAGCTCGCCAAAGAAGATGAAGAAGCTGAAAACGATGATCGTGCTGACATGCTGCTGTTGCACTTCGAGAAAATCATTGAGCACCCAGCAGGTTCGGACCTGATCTACTATCCAGAGTCTGGAGCGGATAACTCCCCCGAGGGTGTAACGCGAATTGTGAAAGACTGGCGAGCGGCGCAGGGATTGCCAGGGTTCAAGGGTGCTTAACAACTCGCCGCTTCATAGAGACGCGTCACCCGATCAACAGCCGGGACCTGAGCAGGTTTACACGACTTCGATAAATTACGGGTTAGCACGCCAAGAACTTACTTATTTTTTAGCAGAAGTGACAACTTGGCCAAAAAAATTTCTGACTATAGGGAAGAGCAATTTATTTATCTGCTGCAGCAAATATTCATATCCAACACGGACGGTACGTCAGAGACAGTGCTGGCGGATATGTTAGATAACTTCAGTGCGCTGGCCGAACATCCCGCGGGCACTGACTTGATCTATTGGCCAGAGGATGGGGCGCAATGCTCCCCTGAAGGCATAACGGCGACCGTAAAAGAATGGCGCGCCGCGAATGGACTGCCTGGGTTTAAGCAATAAGTACTAATTTACACCTCGAGATGATCACCGAACTTGTGGCGAGGGGATAAAGCTCCTCACCACAACGCTATGTCTGACCTAGTCACGACAGGGCTAACAACCCCTTCGCCCAGATCTGCCGAGTCCGCAGCCCCACCATCGCCCGCCAATCCGGATCAGCCGGATAAAACTGCTCCAGCAAATTCACTTTGATCCCCCGCCCCGTCGCATCAAGCGGATCGCCATGCAAATGCAGCCAATGGTCATCGCGCAAATGCCGATGCACATCCGGCCCCGGATACGTCCCGCACTCGATCACGAACGGCATCAACTGCACGTCCGGTAAGGCATTGAGCAACGCCTGCGAGGTGTACCCCGTAGCCGTCGCTGCCACTCCGGTTTCGCTCAAGGTGTCGGCGCCGGTGTGCAGCGTGTAAAGCCAGGGGCCATAAATTGCCTGGGCCTGCGCGAGTGCCGGGTACGGCGCCTGGGTGATGGTCAGCAACATCGGATGACCGTACTCACCGGCGCCGGTGTGCAGGTCGAAACACATCACGGTTTCAGCGCCAGCCAGATGCGTTTCGATGATTTGATGCAAGGTGCGATTCGACCAGCTCGGCGCGCGGCCACCGTAAAACAGTCCGTCGGGATGGCTGTGCTGACCGCCCTCGACAATCGACATCACCGCCGGCCAGCCGTGTTCGTTGATCTGTGCGTCGAGCAAGGCATCGGCGCGTTGGCGCTCGGGGCCGTGCAAATCGGTGCAGGCGTAGATTTCATGCAGTGCGGCGTAAGCGCGGTTGTCCGGCAGCGGCCCGGTGAAATCCAGATGATTGCGGTTGAGGTCGATGTTGTCCTCGTTGACCCGGCGTAGCCACGCCGTGCCCCATGGGTTGATCAGGTGCACCATCACCACCGCGACATCCTTGGGCAGCGAGCCCGGTACGAATGCCTTCAGCCATTCGATCTGACAATCCGAGCCGTAATAGCCCTCGACGCCGTGCGTACCGCTGAGTGCTACCAGACGACGTTTGGCCTGCGGATTGCCGAGTACGGCGACGTCGGTGCTCAGCGGTTCGCCGAATGGCCCGCAGCGTGGATGTGCGTAGGAGGTGAGCGTGGCGCCGGCGGCAGTGGCGGCGGTGATGAACTGTTCGCGTTGCTCGCGGTAGCTGGACTCGGTGGGGAACTCGCTGTGCATATCAGCCTCTTGTTGATCTTGTAATTGTGGGAGCGAGCTTGCTCCGGGCGGCGTTCCGACGAAAGCGGTTGGACATTCAACATTTCTGCCGACTGACACTGCGCATTCGCGAGCAAGCTCGCTCCCACAGGTGCTCAGTGCAGCTCAACGGATTTGCGGTTGACCCTAGCGAACATCCGCCCCGAAAAGAAAGACAAAAATGCCCATCGGTTTGCGTCACGACCGGGCGGTCGATAAAGTCCCTGAGACTTTTATCCCACGGACGGAGAGCCCGCGTGTTTTCAGCCTTGCCCTTGAGCCGCTTTCGCCTGCCAGCCCTGACGCTGATCATCAGCGCCCTGACGCTCGCCGCGTGCAACGCCCCACCCTCCTCGACCTTGCCGCTGGCACCGGAAGCCGCGTCCGGTTTCCGCACCGATCTGCAAACCCGTCACGCCAGCAAACACATGGCCGCCGCTGCCAACCCCTTGGCTGCTGAAGCCGGTCGCAAGATGCTGCGTCAGGGCGGTTCGGCGATTGATGCGGCGATTGCGATGCAAGCGGTGCTGACCCTGGTTGAGCCGCAATCGTCCGGGATCGGCGGCGGCGCGATGATCGTGTTGTGGGACGGCAAACAGGTGCGCACGTATGACGGTCGCGAAACCGCACCGGCCGGCGCCACCGAGAAGCTGTTCTTGCGTGCCGATGGCCAGCCGATGTCGTTCCCGCAGGCGCAGATCGGCGGTCGTTCGGTCGGTACGCCGGGCGTGCTGCGCGCGCTGGAAATGGCGCATAAACAACACGGTCGCCTGCCATGGGCGAAGCTGTTTGAACCGGCGATCAAACTGGCCGAGCAAGGTTTTGCGATATCCCCGCGTTTGCATTCGTTGCTGGAAGCAGACCCGGTGATCCGCCAGTCGCCCGAAATGGCCAAGTACTTCCTCAACGCCGATGGCAGCGTCAAAGCCGTCGGCACGCGTCTGCAAAACCCGGCATTGGCCGCCGTGCTCAAACGCATCGCCAACGAAGGCCCGGACGCACTGTACAAAGGCCCGATCGCCGAAGAAATCGTTGCCAAGGTGCAAGGCCACGCTAACCCCGGCAGCCTGTCGCTGAACGATCTGCAGCGCTATCAGGCCAAGGAACGTGCACCGCTGTGTACTGATTACAAGCGCTGGCAGGTCTGCGGCATGCCGCCACCGTCGTCGGGCGGGATCGCCGTGGCGCAGATTCTCGGCACGTTGCAGGCGCTGGAAACCCGCGATCCACGTCTTTCGCTGACGCCGCTGAAACCGGTAAAGACCGACAAACCGGCCGGCATTGAGCCGGATCCGCAAGCCGTGCATCTGATCGCCGAAGCCGAGCGTCTGGCCTACGCCGACCGCGCGCAATACGTCGCCGATACCGACTTCGTGCCGGTGCCGGTCAAAGGCCTGGTCGACCCGGGTTATCTGGCCAGCCGCGCCAGCCTGATCGGCGAACGCAGCATGGGCAGCGCCAAACCGGGCACGCCACCGGGTGTGCAGGTGGCCTACGGCCCGGACCGTTCGCCGCTGCGCATCTCCACCTCGCAAGTGGTCGCGGTGGATGACCTCGGCGGCGCCGTGTCGATGACCACCACCATCGAAGCCGCGTTCGGTTCGCACCTGATGGTTCAGGGTTTCCTGCTCAACAACCAGATGACCGACTTCTCGTTCATCCCCGAAGAGAACGGCCAGAAAGTCGCCAACCGCGTCGAACCCGGCAAACGTCCACGCTCGTCGATGGCGCCAACACTGATCTTCGATCGCCGCAGCGGCGAATTCGTCGCCACCGTCGGCTCGCCGGGCGGTTCGCAAATCATCGAATACGTGGCGAAAACCACCGTCGGCCTGCTCGACTGGCACCTCGACCCGCAAAGCGCCATCAGCCTGCCCAACTTCGGCAGCCGCAATGGCCCGACCGAACTGGAACAAGGCCAGTTCAGCCCGGCGCTGATTCAGGCACTGAAAGACAAAGGGCATGCGGTGAATGAAATCGACATGACCAGCGGCACCCAGGCCATCGTGCGGGTCAAGGATGCACAGGAGAAAGCGTCGTTGGAGGGTGGCGCGGATCCACGGCGTGAAGGGGAAGCGTTGGGGGATTGAGGCTAGGAGGCAAACAAAAAAGGCTTACCGCGAGGTAGGCCTTTTGTTTAGCACACTGCGTATTTCAAATCGGGATGTTTAAAAACTGCGAGATAAACAGAGAACCGTCCCACAAGGTTTTCAGGTTGTCCGTCGGACGTCAGCTCTCTAGCCTGTACTCGTCGCTGCCAATTCAGTGACCGGGATTGGAAACCCCGAGTAGAACCGAGCGCACAAGCGCCTTTCATAACGTATCCTTGCGCACCTTCATGGTGTGCACTCCGTTATGGCGGCTGTGCGCGGGAGACCTTCGGGTCAACCGGGTTCTCCGTTCCCCGGGTTTCCAACCTGCGTACAGCTGCCACCTATTCGTTCGGAAACCGAATCGGCCAGCTCCAATCCTGATCGGAGAACACCATGAAAAAACCAACACCCAATCCCCCCGAAACAGACACCGACCCAACATCCCCGTACGCAACCATCGACAGCAAAAAACTCAACGAAGCGGCCGACCGCGCCCTCGACCACTACCTCAAACCGACCATTCACATCATGGCGTCCACCCGCGTAGCTGAACCCATGTACCTCGCCAACCCGGTCTACGACACCGAATCCCTGCTGGCCAATGCCAGCGAAACCCTGGGCTCGGTCACCGAGATGCTCAACAATTTCGCCGCTGTGCTGGATAGCGCGCACCGCAAGACCGCGCTGGGTATCGCGCAAATCGTCATGCTGAGTGAGCTGGCGGTGAATCAGGCGCTGGATAACGTTCAGCCGGTTACGTAGTTTTCGCAATGCATAAAAAATCCGATGCCGTGCAGGCATCGGATTCTTATTTCCTGGCGTTGCCCGGAATAAATCTGGCGTCCCTTTTTGCCCTATTAGGCGGGCTCCTTTGAAGTGGAGTAATCCATGAACGTACGCCCGATTCATAACGAAGACGACTATCGTGCGGCGCTTAAGAACGTGTCTGCACTTTTCGACAACGAGCCAGTACCGGGCACTGCTGAAGGCGATCACTTCGACATCATGATCAGCCTTATCGAAGCCTACGAGGCCACACAGCTTTCCCATCCAAAATCTATGGCTCAGCGATTCGCCAGCAGATGCGCACCAAACAACAGATAGCAACCGCCCGCGAAGCGATCCAGCCATTGCCGCGAACGCTCATACACACCGGCGATCCGCCGACTGGCGAAGAACAGCGCGACGCAGCAATACCAACTGAACGACAACGTCGCCATGGTCAGCACCGCCAGCGCCAGCAACAGCGGCGGGATGTGAGCCGGCATGGCGGTGGCGAAGATGGTGGCGACGAACAGTGCGGACTTGGGATTGGTCATGTTGCCCAGAAAGCCACGCCCGTATGCGCCGAGCAACGTTTGCTCCGAGGTATCGAGCGTGCCCGGGACGATCGGTGCCTTGCGCTTGAACTGTTTGAGCCCGAGGTAGATCAGGTAACAGCCACCGGCAATCTTGAAGCTCAGGTACAGCGTCGGCGCGGCACTGAACAGCGACTGAATGCCCAGGCCACCCGCCAGCCCCCACAACACGGTTCCGCTGGCCACGCCGAGCGCCGCGACTACGCCATGACGGCGGGAACGGCTGACCGCCAGTTGCGCGATGTTGAAGAAGTTCGGGCCTGGGGTGACCACCGCGACTGTCCACAACAGGGCCAACGACAGCAACGGCGCCAGATAACTCGAAAGGGAAAGATCCATGGGGGTATGCGCCTGATTGGGTTCGACGATGCCCTCTACCTTGCAACATCCCGCAACGTTTTGCCATCAGCCGCCATTCAGACCGCTAGCGTCTTGCCATCCACCGCATCACCAATCTTCAGGAAATGCCCGCCTGCCACGTGGTGCAAGGTGCGCAAACCGTCATGCCCTTCGAAATGCCAGCGCCCGTCGCTGAACACGCGTTCATCGGCGTGGGCAGCGATGACTTCGGCGAGGAACAGGTCGTATTGCTCATGGTTGCGCGGCTCCGGGAGCAAACGGCATTCCAGCCAGGCGACGCAGCCGTCGAGCAGAGGGGCTTGGACTTGTTCGCCGGCAAACGTCTGCAAGCCGTACGCCTGAAACTTGTCTTGCCCTTGGGTTTGAGTGATCTCCAGGCCCGAGGTATTGCCGACGGTTTGCACGATGTCGGCTTGATCGACGCACGGGACGTTGAGCACGAAGGTGCCAGACGCCTCGAGTAACTGGCGGGTCCAGGTGGATTTGTCGAGGACGACGGCGACTTTCGGCGGTTCGAAATCCAAAGGCATCGCCCAAGCGGCGGCCATGATATTGCGCTGGCCATCGTGGGCGGCGCTGACCAGTACGGTCGGCCCGTGGTTGAGCAAACGGTAGGCTTTGTTCAGGGGCACCGGGCGGCGGTGGGAATCGCTCATGGGAATCTGCTCCGGGGAAAAGGAGCAGATTGTAGCGCTGCCACTGAAGAAACACAGAACCTGTGGGAGCGAGCCTGCTCCGGGCGGCGTTCCGACGAAGGCGATAGGTCAGTCACATCAATGTTGAATGACACACCGCTTTCGCGAGCAGGCTCGCTCCCACATGGGATCAGTGCAGGTCAGTGGGAGAGTTGGTTGGCAAACTGGCCGACCGCGTTGACGACTTTCTGCGCACCGTCCTGAATCTCGACAATCACCGTGCCCGCCTCGGCCGCCAGCGCCAGGCCTTGTTCAGCCTGAAGCTTGCCGTCGGTCATCAGCGCCACGGCGTTACGCGCCATTTCCTGGTTCTGCCGCACCACGGTGACAATCTCTTCGGTCGCCTGGCTGGTGCGCGACGCCAGTTGCCGTACTTCGTCAGCCACCACGGCAAAACCACGGCCCTGCTCACCGGCGCGCGCCGCCTCGATAGCAGCGTTGAGCGCCAGCAGGTTGGTCTGTTCGGCAATGCCGCTGATGGTTTTGACGATAGTGCCGATCACCTGCGACTGCTCGTTCAGTGCCTCGATGCCCTCACCGGCAGCCTGCATGTGCCGCGACAGATCACGCATTACGTTGACCGCTTCAGTCACCACCGTGGTACCGCGCTGGGCGGTGCTGTCGGTTTGCTGCGAAGTGCTGTAGGCAATGCTCGCCGCGTCGGCGACGGCTTGTTCGCGATTGACCTGATCGGTGATCACCGTGGCGAACTTCACCACTTTGTACAGTTTGTTGTTGGCATCGACCACAGGGTTGTAGGACGCCTCCAGCCACACCGTACGACCATGGCTGTCGACACGCTTGAAGCGGTCAGCGACGAACTCGCCATTGTTCAGACGCCGCCAGAAGTTCTGGTACTCGGCGCTGTTGTATTCCTCCGGAGCGCAGAACGTCCGGTGATGTTTGCCCTTGATCTGCGCCAGGCTGTAACCCATGCCGCTGAGAAAACGATCGTTGGCGTTCAGCACGTTGCCGTTGAGGTCGAACTCGATCACCGCGGTCGAACGCACCAGTGCTCCGATCAGGTTTTCGTGTTCACGGGAGGCTTCGATCGTGCGGGTCAGGTCGCTGGCGAACAGCGAAATGTGCTTGATCCGCCCATCCGAAGAACGCACCGGTTGCACGATCGAACGCAGCCACGCTTCTTCACCATTGCCACGCAACAGGCGCACGGCGCCGGCGAAGTGCTCGCCGCGGGTCATGGCGTTTTTGAAGCGGTGGTGGAATTCGTCAGACTTCACATGCGCCGGGACGATGTCTTCAATCGCCCGACCGATCAGGTCCTGGCTCTTGTAGAGCATCTCGGTGAGGAAGTTCTGGTTGACCGACTGAATGCGCCCGTCGGGCTCAAGGTTCAGCACCAGCATCTCGCTTTCCAGGCTTTCCTTCACCTGCACAAGGCTGGAGAGTTCTTCACGAAGAGCGGCCAGCTCTTGCTTCAGGCGTTTGTTGAACATGGGGAGTACCGATGGGCAGGTTGGAAAGCGGGATACAGCCTAACCATCGGCCTTGAAAATCTTTTCTGAAGAGCGCTGGCGACTCGTCAGTCAAAAATAGTTCTGAACGGTAAAGTCACGCAGCTCCGGCCACCTGACACTGCCCCGAACGCGGCATCCGTGCACCAAAATACGCCGCCGTCAGGAGACCCACCACGCCCATCACCGCGCAGAACATCACGCAGATCCATGGACTCCACGGCATCAGACCGATCAGCAGCAGCGGTGTGATACTGGCCCAGATGGCGTAGGCAATGTTGTAGGTAAAGGAAATGCCTGACACGCGAATACGCGCCGGGAACAACCCGACCATCACCGATGGCACTGCGCCGACAACACCGCAAGTCAGACCGGCCACCGCGTAAGCCAGGCCTACCCAGTTACCGCCCGTGATCAGGCAGCCATATAGCAAGCCGATGCCCAAGGGCAGCAGCAAGCTATAGAGCATGACCGTGCGCCACGCGCCAATGCGATCGACCAGCAACCCGGCGATCACGCAGCCGATGTTGAGGAAGACAATGCCCAGGGCACTGAGGGCGAAGGTGTGGCTGGCGGTCATGCCGAAGGTTTTCTGCATCATGGTCGGGGTGATCACTACGAACACCACCACCGCCGAGGTCAACACACAGGTCAGCAGCATCGCCGGCCACATGGCCAGTCGATGCTCACGCAGCACCGTGCGCAACGGCAGTTCAACCCGCGCCTCGCGCTGCGCTTCCATGGCCATGAACACCGGGGTTTCGCTCAACCAGCGACGCAGGTAAACGCCGATCACACCGAAGACGCCACCGAGCAGGAATGGATAGCGCCAGGCGTAATCAAGGATTTCCGCCGGGGTGAATACTTGTGCGAGAAACGTCGCGGTCAATGCGCCGATCAGGTAACCGAAGGTCAGGCCGGCCTGCAAAAAGCCCAAGGCATACCCGCGATGGCCGGTCGGCGCGTGCTCGGCGACAAACACCCAGGCGCTCGGCACCTCACCGCCCACCGCCGCACCTTGGAGGATGCGCAACGCCAGCAGCAACAGCGGTGCGAAATAACCGATCTGTGCATAAGTCGGCATGATCCCGATCAGCAGGCACGGCAGCGCCATCATCAGGATGCTCAGGCTGAAGACTTTCTTGCGCCCGAGTTTGTCGGCGAAATGCGCCATCAGAATCCCACCCAGCGGCCGCGCCAGATAACCGGTGACAAAAATCCCGAAACTTTGCAGCAAACGCAGCCATTCGGGCATTTCCGGAGGGAAAAACAACTGGCTGAGGGTCAGGGCGAAGAACACGAAAATGATGAAATCGTAGATTTCCAGCGCGCCGCCAAGGGCCGCAAGGCCGAGGGTCTTGTAGTCGGAACGGCTGAACGGCGCAGGTTTGGCCGTGGATTGGGCAGTCATGGCAAAGAACTCGGAAACAGGCAAAAAACCAAGGCGCCCATGGTCTACGCAAATGGGCGGATGGACAACCCGTTAGACCATAGTCCCGGTTTTGCAAAACCTGCTCACAAAGCATCGGCAGTTGAATTACTGTTATTGCCTGTCCAGCGGGTTAGTCCCTGTCTCCGACAACCGAAGAAACACCTGTGGGAGCGAGCTTGCTCGCGAAGAGGCCGGTACATTCAGGATCTATGTCGACTGACCTGCCGCCTTCGCGAGCAAGCTCGCTCCCACAGGTAGGGTGTGTTTAGAGAAGTCGGAAACCCGCGGACCACAATAACCATAAAAATCCGAGGTACTCCCTGTGGCCGTTGATATCGAAGATAGCCGCTCCGCACGCTTTGCCCTGCGCTGTTCAAGCTTTGCCGAACGCTGGTTTCCCGACTCCTGGGTATTCGCCGCGCTGGCGGTGATCATCGTGGCAGTCGCCACACTGGCCATGGGCGCCAAACCCACCGATGCCGCGATGGCCTTCGGTGACGGCTTCTGGAGCCTGATTCCGTTCACCATGCAGATGGCCTTCGTGGTGATCGGCGGCTACGTGGTCGCCAGTTCGCCGCCCGCTGTAAAACTGATTGACCGGCTGGCACGCATCCCGAAAAACGGCCGTTCCGCCGTGGCCTGGGTCGCGTTGATCTCGATGGTTGCCTCGTTGCTCAACTGGGGCCTGTCACTGGTGTTCGGCGGTTTGCTGGTCCGCGCCCTCGCCCGCCGCACTGACCTGAAAATGGATTACCGCGCCGCCGGTGCTGCAGCTTATCTGGGCCTTGGCGCGGTGTGGGCGTTGGGCTTGTCGTCGTCGGCTGCACAGTTGCAGGCTAACCCCGCCAGCCTGCCACCGTCGATCCTGTCGATCACCGGAGTGATTCCATTCACCGAAACGATTTTCCTCTGGCAGTCGGGCGTGATGCTACTGGCGCTGATCGTAATCTCGATCATCATTGCCTACGCCACCGCCCCCGGGCCGAACTCGGCGCGCGACGCCAAGGCCTGCGGCATCGACCCGGCCTTCAACCTGCCACCGCTGCAACCACGTACGCGTCCCGGTGAATGGCTGGAACACAGTCCGCTGCTGATCATCGTGCTGGTGCTGCTGGCGGCGGGATGGCTGTTCCACGAGTTTTCGACCAAACCGGCGATTACCGCGATTTCCGGGCTGAACACCTACAACTTCCTGTTCATCATGCTCGGCGCGCTGCTGCACTGGCGTCCGCGCAGCTTCCTCGATGCCGTGGCCCGCGCGGTGCCGACCACCACCGGCGTGTTGATCCAGTTCCCGCTGTACGGTTCGATTGCCGCCCTGATGACCACGGTCAAAGGCGCCGATGCGCAGACCCTGGCGCACCACATCTCGACCTTCTTCGTCAGCATCGCCTCGCACGACACTTATGCACTGTTGATGGGCGTGTATTCGGCGATTCTCGGCTTCTTCATTCCGTCCGGCGGCGGCAAGTGGATCATCGAAGCGCCGTATGTGATGCAAGTCGCCAATGACCTGCAGTACCACCTCGGCTGGGCGGTGCAGATTTATAACGCGGCGGAAGCGCTACCAAACCTGATCAACCCGTTCTACATGCTGCCGCTACTGGGCGTGCTGGGATTGAAGGCGCGGGATCTGATCGGTTTCTCGTTCGTCCAATTGTTGGTGCACACGCCGCTGGTGCTGCTGTTGCTGTGGGCGCTGGGGACGACATTGGCGTATACGCCGCCAGTGATGCCGTAAAGTCGTTTTCTCACAATGTCTGTTGCACTGTCCCACATCCTCCGTGGGACAGTCCTGACATTGCTGGTGGGCTTCTTCCTTTAGTTTGTCTCGGATCACCCCCTCTATCCAAGGAAGACCCGATGACCCCAATATCCCAATCGCTGAATGCGCTGCTCCAAGAGATGTATCAGGACGGCAGCGTTTCCATAGTCGAATACAACACGCTACGCGACACCGCTGACCTGCGTATGGAGGCCGTTGTCCGTGAGTTTGGCGAGCACAACAACCTGACGGCTTTCCACAAGGCGATGGACGTGGCAATGCAACTGCTGCAGACCTCGGTCATTGATGCGAAGAAAGCCCGACTGACTGACACCGGCGAAGCGATCGTCAAGGACGCCGTCACCGCACAGGTTCAATACTTGTGTGCTGGCAGCGAACTGGCTTTGCGTCTTTTGTAAGCCATTGAACGATACAACCCTGCAATAGCTCTGTGCTCGAGAACTGTCACCCAACCGTCACATCCCCTTGCTAGCGTCCGCCCGAAACATACTGAAACATTTAAGCGAAACGGGCTGAGACATGAGCGACAAGACAGACGGCATCGACACACCTTCTCTTGAATCCGATCACCCGACCGACACCAGTCGCCGCCGCTTCCTCGGCGGCGTCGCGGTGCTCGGTGTCGGTGCAACGCTGGCCGGCTGTGGCAGCGCGGGCGATCAACCGGGCAAACCGGCGGAGCGCCCGCTGACGCCAGCCGAGCTGGACAAGGCCCTGCGCGATCAGGTGAAAACCGTGGTGGTGATCTACGCCGAGAACCGCAGCTTCAACAACCTGTTCGGTGATTTCCCCGGTGTCGAAAAGCCGTTGTCGGCGCTCAAGCCTGGCGACTATCAACAACGTGACCGCGACGGTTCGCTGCTGCAAACCCTGCCGCCCGTTTGGGGCGGTGTGCTGCAGATCGGCCCGCAAACCCTCGACGGCGTGACCTATCCCAACGCCACGCAGTTTCAGGAAAACCTGCCCAACGCGCCCTTCGCCCTAAAAGGTCCGAGCGCTGAAGACTTGCCGTTCGGCTTGGTAACCCGCGATTTGTGGCATGTGTTCTATCAGAACCAGATGCAGATCAATGGCGGCAAGAACGATGGCTTCGTCGCCTGGGCCGACTCCGGCGGCCTGACCATGGGCCATTACGCGCAGAGCCGATATTCCCTGCGGCTGTGGGACGTCGCGCAGGAATTCGTGCTGTGCGACAACTTCTTCCAGGGCGCTTTTGGCGGCTCGTTTCTGAACCACCAATACTTGATCAGCGCCACCGCGCCGTTTTATCCGGACGCTGCCAACTCAGTGGCCAAATCACAGATCGCCGCGCTGCAAAGTGACAATCCAGCCGATCCGCGCCTCAAGCCGCTGGACGCATCGCCGGCCAGCGCCATGACCGGCCCGCCGCAGTTCGGCCCGAGCGCATTGACCCCGGACGGCTTCGGCGTCAATACGCTCGCCCCGCCCTACTGGCCAACCTGGATTCGCGACCCGGAACGTCCGGCGTATTCCAAAGCGGATCTGCCCAACGTCATGGTGCCGCAGACCCACGAACACATCGGCGACAAGCTGTCGAAGAAGAATATCGACTGGGCGTGGTACGCCGGGGCGTGGCAGGCGACGCTGGATCAATACAAGGATTCCGGCGGCATTCCGAAAATCCCCAACTTTCAGTATCACCATCAACCGTTCAACTACTTCAAGCAGCAAGGCCCGGAAAACCCGCAAGAGCGCAATAAACGCCTGCGCGATGCTGGCCTGGGCGATGAGTCGAGCAGCAACAAATTCTTCGCCGATGCCGAAGCGGGCAAGTTGCCGGCGGTGAGTTTCTACAAACCTCAAGGCAACCTGAACATGCATGCCGGTTATGCCGACGTGGCGTCCGGGGATCGGCACATCGTCCGCGCATTGAAGGTGCTGCGCGAAAGCCCGCAGTGGCAAAACATGGTGGTGATTGTGACCGTCGATGAAAACGGCGGTTGGTGGGATCACGTTGCACCGCCCAAGGGCGACCGCTGGGGCCCGGGTTCGCGGGTGCCGGCGCTGGTGGTGTCGCCGTTTGCACGCAAGGGCACGGTCGATCACACGGTTTACGACACAGCGTCGATCCTGCGACTGATCACCCGGGTGTTTCAGTTGGAGACCCTCGACGGCCTCAAGCAACGGGACGAGGCGATGATTGCCCGAGGCCAGAAACCCATGGGCGATTTGAGTAACGCCCTGCATTTTCCAGCCTGAGAATGAGCCCTGCGAGTTTGCGCAAAAATCTGCCGATGACAGCTTCTCTGGCAAACGCGGCTGATCCACTATGAGGCGCCCCCGATACGCGGGGAACCCACGCTGAAAAGGATCTGAGCATGTTCAAACTCGCAGGACTTACCCTCGCCGCGCTTACATTGAGCGCCGCCGCCCACGCCGATGTCGATCTGAAACTGGGCAGCACCGAACGCGTCACCCGCCTCTTTGCTTACCCCAATAACTGCAACGTGATCTGCTTCCGCAACTGGACGCTGGAACAGACCGTCGCCCATTACCTGTCGCAGAGCGTGCAGCGCGATGGTTACGCCGACGCCAAGGTTCTGGTGAAAACCGATAATGACCAGCTCTACGCCGAAATCACTGGCGTGCCGAAGGGTTACGACAAACCGTTGTCGGCGCTACTGGATGCCGGAGATCTGGCCTACACCGGCGCCAGCAAACTCAACGCCGATGGCAAATGGGCCTACAGCTGGTACCTGTTCCTGCCGCTGGGCATGGCCCTGGAAAACCGTAAAAGTGTCGAATTGCTGCACTTTCCGCCGGATTACTCGCTGACCCAGGCGCAGGATTATCTGCGTTCGAACACCACCGACCGCTGGGCCACGTTGCTGACCGACAACGGCATTCCAGCCGCGCAGACGCCGGGGTATCAGACCATCATCGATATCGCCCCGATCGCTGCGCCGTCCAACGCCGGCAGCGATCTGGAAGGCGTCTATGACTACTTCAAGGATTACCAGACCACGCTGGTCAAGCAGTTCAGCCAGACCGCCAGCGGCACCACGTTGCCGATGGTCGCGTTCGGCGCGCCGGTGCGTAACTGGATCAAGCAGCAATACGGGCCAACCGTGAATGTCCTGGGCCTGGCGACCATCAGCCCGAGCGAAGGCGTGAAAGTACCGGTGCTGGGCTCCAACCACCCGAGTTACATCTGGTACGCCGCCGACCCGAAGAGCTACACCGGCGACGATGCGCAAGCCAAGGCCGATGCGGCGGGTCTGAAAGTCATGGGGCAGGATTTGAGCGCCGCCTGCTGGCAAGCCGGAATGGGCAGCAAACCGGGCAGCGATCCACAAACTACCCTCAACAGCTGCACGCTGACCTGGCAGGTCACGCAGAAAGTCAAAACCTGCGAACTGTTCTACACATCGATCCGCAATCTGACCCCGGAGCAAGCCAGCGCCAAGTGCGCGACCACGCCCATCAAAGCGCAACTGAAGCAACTGCAGGCGCCCTTGCCAGCCGCCGCAATCCCCGCCCCACACCTGTAATCTTTGAACGCGGTTCCCGTGTCAGCCAATGCTGACGCGGGAAAGCGTCTATTTCGCCTGTCAGATCTGACAGTAGACCAGCTATACCTAATAGCAGAGGATTGGATCCAAGTAACAACATTGCAGTACTGACAGGACGTCACTCCATGGAAAGTCGCCTCCGGGCGGCAAGGATCGCAATGAATACCCACGTCATGGCGCAACCTGCACCACGCGACAGCGAAGGCATTTACCCGTTCGCCGGCCTGCCCGTACGCCTCGGGTTCCCATCCAGCAGCGACTTCGAAATCATTCAGGACGCCTATGGCTCCCCACTGGGGGTCGGGGTGCGCCGTGAATTTCTGCAAAACCGGCGGATCTGCAGGTTTTCAGGCCAGTTGTTGCCCTATCGCTGCCGCCAGACCCGCCAACTGCTGACGGGCATTCACCTCTACGACCCACGCTTTTGCGGATTGATCGAACACGCCTGCGACCCCAACGTGTTTCTCGACATGAGCGAGTTGTGGCTGTGGGCATTAAAAGATATCCACAGCGGCGAACGCCTGACCATGGATTACGCCGCCACCGAAGACAAACTGCTGCATCAGTTCGCCTGCGGTTGCGGTTCGCCGCGTTGCCGTGGGTGGATCACCGGTTACAACGAACCACCCAGTCTGGAAGGCCATCACTTCCTGCAGCGCTGGCGGCATTCCAGCTCGCGCTGAAAGCGCGTGTTACAAGGCGCCGACCGGACGCAGGCGATACTGCGGCGGCAATTGCTCGAAACCACTGATGGTGGTGTTCAGACTTTTCCAGCGGCCATCCTTGATGCCGTAGATGCAACCGTGGATCGACAGGCTCTGCCCGCGATGCCAGGCGTTCTGGATGATGCTGGTGTGGGCGACGTTGGCCACTTGCTGGATCACGTTGAGTTCGCACATGCGATCAACCTGCTCCTCTTCGGTCGGCAACTTGGCGAGTTCTTCGCGTTTTTCGTAATACAGATCGCGGATCGAACGCAGCCAGCCGTCGATCAGACCGAACTGACGGTCCTGCATCGACGCGCGTACACCGCCGCAGCCGTAGTGCCCGGTGACAAGAATGTGTTTGACCTTGAGCACGTCGACCGCGTACTGGATCACTGACAGGCAGTTGAGGTCGGTGTGCAGCACCACGTTGGCGACGTTGCGGTGCACGAACAGATCGCCCGGCAGCATGCCGACGATTTCGTTGGCCGGCACGCGTGCGTCGGAACAGCCGATCCACAGATATTCCGGCGTTTGCTGGCGGGCCAGCTTGGCGAAGAAATCCGGGTCTTCCTTGGTGATCGCGTCAGCCCAACGCTCGTTGTTATCAATCAGGTCTTGTAAGTCGTGCATGCTGTAAGGCCTCAAGAAAGATGCGCTGGTATGACAGACGACCGCCCGTCGGGGTCACGCCGCCAGCGCAAGTGATTTCATTGGAATTCTCGTGTGCCCGGTGAGTCCACCTAAGTAAGGCCCACAGTATGAGGAATTGCCATGACTGATTCACGACGCCCTTACGACGCGGTACAACCGGAACCCATCGATGATAACGAAGACCGCATGGGTTCGGTGCATGAGCTGGACTTCGATGAAGACGAGCCCAGCGCGAAGATTGGTGATGAGATTCCGCAGCGTGAACGCGAGCAGTTGATGCCGCGTGAACGGGTGCGTGAGGCGGGTATGACCGGGGCTTCGGTCAGCGACCATGAGCCGACGGACGATGACCTGAGCCCGGAGACGCTGATTCATGAGGATGGCGCGCGGGATGCCGAAGAAGCGGGTCAAGGCAATCAGGCGGATTGGGATTTGAGCATTGTCGATGAGGATGACATTGGCGGTGGCAATGGCCTGGATGAGGCAGAGCTGGCGCGGCGCGATCCGCTGGATGGCAACCGCTGATCATCAGCGCCTGAGAGGACGCCTTCGCGAGCAAGCTCGCTCCCACAGGTTTTTGGTTTGATCACAAAATTTGTGTGCGAATCAAATTCACTGTGGGAGCGAGCTTGCTCCGGGCGGCGTTGCGACGAAGCTTTTAAGCAGGATCAGTCAACCAAGGTGCAGGCCATGACCACCGCGTCTTCACGCCCGCCCACCGCCGGATAATAATCCCGACGCCGGCCAATCTCGTTGAAGCCATAACGTTCATACAACTTGAACGCGCCCGTATTGCTGTCACGCACTTCCAGAAAACATTCCCGCGCCGAAGCCGCATACGCCCGCGACATCAGATGCTCAAGCAACGTCAGCCCCAGCCCGCGCCCCTGATTCTCCGGTTTGACGGTGATATTGAGCAGATGCGCCTCATCGAGAATGATCTGCACCACGCCATGCCCGACCTGTTGCTCACCTTCAAACATCAGCCAGATCTGGTACTTGCCCAGCCCGTCGAGAAAGATCCCGCGAGTCCATGGATGGCTGTAAGCGGCGTACTCGATTTTCAGCACGGTTTCCAGATCCGCCTCGGTCATCGGGCGGAACGATACAGCGTCACTCATTCGATTCTTTCCAGCGCGCCATCAGCCGACGCATGGCTTGCCACACAGCGGCCTTGCGCTGTGGCTCTTCCATTAACAATTCCAGACCGGGAATGGCCCAGGCCGAGCCCAGACCTTCGATCTGCAATTCACGATTGAACGCTTCGGCATCCGCTTCACCGGCAAAGCGCACTGCCGGCAGGCCGATCAGCCACAGGCAGGCGCACGGTGCGGCTTCCATTTGCACGGAAAGGAAACCCTGCACAAAGTCGCGCGCCGCTTCCGGGCCCTGATCCATGGTGCCGCGATTGAGCCACGGCCAGCGCACTGGCTCGCCGACGATTTGCGGCGCGTCCGGCAGACCGGCAGCGCGCAGCATGTCTTTGAGCAACAGATAAGCCGGATCGCGGCTCTGGAACGGTTCGCCTGTGGGTAACTCGACCAGCAGCAAGCAACGCCCGGCACGCAGCAACTGCAAAGCGAAGCGCGGTGGCGGCACTGGCGCGGGTTTGGCGACGACTGGCGTGTCGTCGGCCTCTTCCACCGGTTTGGCGTTGGTGCGCGTGCTGGCCAGCGAGGGCCGCGGCACCTCGATCTTCGCTCGCTCGCTCGGCCGCGCGACAGGCTGCGCAGGTGTTTCGGCCTGCGGCGCAAGCACCACCGGCGCTTCTACCTCGGGCTCGGGCATGTCCAGCAGCTCGGGCCGCGACGGGGCGGCGAAGGGCAATTCGGTGCGCGGCAGCCAGTTGACCACCTGCATGGCGTTCAAATAGGCGCGGCGGCGGGACTCGATAAGCAAGGGTCGGCCACTTGTGGATAACTGAAAGTGCACTGATTCTACCGTCCTTCGCTCAAGATCGCTTGCTGTTGATCGATAGCCTTGACCTAAGCGCCTTCCCTTGGAAAATGCGACAGCCCGTCCCGAGAGTGAATCGCATCCTTCGTGATGCAGTACAATCGCGGCTTTTAATCGCCAACCAGCCGGCCATTCCGATGATCGAACCCAAGCGCGTCTTGCGCGCCCTCGCTGAACACTGGGCACTTCTGGAGCCACTGTGCGAGCACTTCGACCAAGGCACACTGAGCCTCAACGAACTGCGCACGCAACTGGCCGCCCAACAACTGGACAGCACGCCGCAGGACATCACCAGCCTGCTCGACGTGTGGATTCGCCTCGATATCCTGATTCCGGTGGCGAAAAGCCCGAACCGTTTCGAGCTGAACGCGCAGATCCACGACTTCCTCGCTTACCTGCGGCGTGAACACCGCTTGGGCCTGTGCCTGGAAATCGAAGCCTACCTGCGCCACCTCGAACGTCTGGCCGGTTACATTCAGGACGCGTTCGACATCCGCGACGGCCATGACCTCGCTCGCCAGTTGCGCCTGCTCGACATGCGCGTGCGTGACGTGCTGAAGAAACTCGACAACGATGAACAGGCGCTGGTGGCCGTCGCTGAACGGGCGAAGACCAGCGACCGGCAGATTCCGCTGCGTCAGCGTTACGCCGAAGTCTTGGCGACGTGGGACGAATACGTCGAGCCGATGATCGATCTGGTCAACGCCGACGGCGCCTTCGAGCAAGGCGTGCGCAAGGTCGAAACCGTATTGCTGAAGATGCTCAGCGAGCAGCAACGTCTCGGCCATCTGGTTGACGACGACATGCTGCTGCGCACCCACGCGCGCATCCTCGAAATGCAGACCAGCGCCCAGTTGACCTTACGTCATGCCCGCGAACTGCTGCTGCCATTGCGTGAAGAAGCGCGCCGGCACAACGCCGTGACCCGTGGCGCCGCGTTGGCCTTGGCCGCTATTCGCCGTAAAGGCATCGACGCCGTGCCGCAAGCGGCAATGCCGCTGTTCACCCGCCCGCAAAGCACCTTCCTCGGCAGCGCCAGTCAGGTTGAAGCCTACGTTTATGCCTTGGCGCGTTTCGAGCCGAAACCGGCACGCTTCCCGAAAGCGCACAAGACCCAGAAAGGCGAAGCCCCGCGCGCGCCACGCACCGTGCGCGAGATGGTCGACCGTTGCGAAGAAGCCCTGCCGATGCCGGATCTGATGACCTGGCTGCTGGAGCAGGAACCGGACGGCGCCACTGACGAATTGCTCTACTGGTTCTCGCGCCTGTCGCGGGAAAAACGCTTCAAGCGCGAGCGTCTGGAACGCCGCGAATACCACACTCACGAGCACCAGGTCAGCCTGCGCTCCTTCGCCCTGCTCTCGGCCAGCGACAGCGCCGCCGAGAATTCTGCGAGCGCCCTCTCTGCAGGTACTTCAAATGCATCTTGATCTTTCCGAACTGTCGCAGCTCGCACCGATTTTCCGCGAGCTGTTCAAGGGTTACCACGTCAGCCGCCGCGATCCGGAGCTGTACGCGCAACTGTCGAACTTCCAGGATCAGTACCGCACGCTGTTCAAGGCGCTCGGTTTTGAACTGGTCTGCGACACCCGTGGTTTCTACTACTTTGTGCCGGACATGGCCGCCGCAGCGGTGAACAAGACCGCCCAGCGTCTGGCGTTGTTCACCTTCATCCTCGTCGAGCATCTGGCCGATCAGGGCCGCGACCCGATCGCCGTGCTCGATGGCGGCAGCCTTGGCCGCGAAGAGTTGCCGTCGCTGCTGGAGAAATACCGCGACCTGTTCATTCAGGCCGAAGTGCAGACCGTTGAAGAACTCGAAGAAAAGATCATGCGCCGCATGACTCAACTGGGTTTCGCCGGCGAAGAAAACGGCGTGTACCGCTTCCTGCCGCCGATGCACCGTTTCCTCGACGTGTGCCTGTCGGTGCAGCAGGATCGCGATCTGGCGGCCAGCGTGCACAGCGTTCTGCCGTTGCCGGCGCCGGTGCTGATCGACGAAGCGGCCGAAGCCAAATTCCTCGAAACCGACGATCCGCTCGATCTCTCAGAGTTTGAAGAGGAAAGCGAAGAAGACGCACTGGCCCGCGCCATTGCCGAAGAACAGGAGTCCGACGCATGAGCCAGGAACGCTACGGCATTCGCCGCTTCGCCCTTTTGAACACCGCCGGTTACAGCCTCGGCCTGTTCCCGCTGGAAGAACCGTTGTCGGTCTATGGCGCGAACAACCTCGGTAAATCGGCGTCGATCAACGCCCTGCAATTCCCGATTCTGGCGCGCATGTCGGACATGAGTTTCGGCAAGTACAGCCTCGAACAATCGCGGCGTTTCTATTTTGCTTCCGACACCAGCTACATCCTCGTCGAAGTAAACCTGCCGCACGGCCCGCACGTCATTGGTGTGGTCGGTCGTGGCCCGGGCGGTGGTTTCGGTCACCAGTTCTTTGCCTACGCCGGCAAGCTCGATCTGGCGCATTACCAGAAGAACGACACCTGCCTGCGCCAGAAAGAGCTGTTCAGCAACCTTGAGAAAGAAGGCCTGAAAGCCTACGAACTCAAGCCCGATGAGCTGCGCCGTTTGCTGGTCGGTGGTCACACGTCGATTCCTTTGGATCTGACCCTGATCCCGCTGCGCTCCACCAGCGAGCAGAGTCTGAAGACCTTCCGCGCACTGTTCATCAACCTGCTGCACATGCGCGAAATCACTGCGGCCAAGTTGAAGCAGTTGTTCCTCGATGCCTTCGAACACAGCCTGCGTTCGGGCAGTGTCGATTACATCGCCGCGTGCGAAGAAGCCTTCCGCGATGTGCGCCGGATGGAACAGGACTACAACTCGCTGGTCGCGGCCGGCCCGTTGGTGGAAGCCTTGGCCAACGGCGTGAAACAGCGCGATGTGCTGCGCGGCAAACTGCATCGCCTGTCGCCGCTGCTCGATTCGCTGCTCGGCACCTGGTCGGACTACGCCAGTGCGCGCAAGGAAGAGCTGACCATTCAAGCCGACCACTACCGTGGCGAGCAAGATAGTCTGCAAAACGATCAGCGCGGCGGCACCCAGGAACTGATGCGTCTGGAGCGGGAAATTTCCGGCATCCAGCGCTGGCTCGGCGAATTGTCAGTACTGAAAAACCGCTTCGCTCTGGTCGATGACGTCAAAGTGCTGGAGCAACAACTGCTTGCGGCCAAAGACGCGCATGACGAACTGGCCGGTGCTCTGGCGCAATCGCGTCAGTTCAGTGCCGAAGATCTGGAAGAGCGCCTGCGCGATCTGGAAAAACGCCTGAAGTCGGTGAAACTGCAACTCGATCACGCCGACAACAACAGCTACGCCCGCCTGCGTGAAGAATTCTCGCAACAGGACGTCGAGCGCTTGATGCGCCTGTTCAACAGCGCACTGTTCAGCCTGCCGCTGGGCGAACACGGCATTACCCTCGACGACGATGGCGAGTGGGTGAAATCGGTTGAGCTGATCCTTGATGGCTTCAAAGGCGAACGCTTCGAAGTGCCGGGCCTGTCGATCGACATCTCGCACATCGAGCCGCCGGCGCTGCAAGCCCTGGCTGACCGTGCCGCGTTGCGCGACCAGAAAGAACGTCTGGAAAAAGAGCTGAAACAGCTCAAGACCCAACAGGCCGTCGCTGCTGACCGCGCCGCGAGCAAGACCCAGACTGAAGCGCTGTATCAGCAAGTACTGGACGCGCAGAAAGCCCTGGAAGATTTCCGCCGCACGCAGACCCTGAGCGCCGAAGAAAGCGACAAGCTCGAGCAACTGGCGCAGATGGAAGGCGCGCAGGACGAACTCAAGCGTTCCAGCGATGCCTTCACCGAGCGCGTCCAGCAACTGTCGGCCAAGCTGCAACTGGTCGGCCGCCAGATCGCTGACATGGAAGCCAAGCAACGCACCCTCGACGATGCGCTGCGCCGTCGTCAGTTGCTGCCGGCGGATCTGCCGTTCGGTACGCCGTTCATGGATCCGGTCGACGATTCGATGGACAACCTGCTGCCACTGCTCAACGACTATCAGGACAGCTGGCAAGGCTTGCTGCGCGCCGATGGCCAGATCGAAGCGCTGTATGCGCAAGTACGTCTGAAAGGCGTGGCCAAGTTCGACAGCGAAGACGACATGGAGCGCCGTCTGTCGCTGCTGATCAACGCTTACGCGCACCGTACCGATGAAGCCCTGACGCTGGGCAAGGCGCGTCGTGCGGCGGTCACCGATATCGCTCGCACCCTGCGCAACATTCGCAGCGACTACGACAGCCTCGAGCATCAACTGGCGCTATTCAACCGCGAGATCAACAAGCGTCAGGTCTCCAACCTGCAGAGCTTCCGTATCGTCCTTGCGCCGAACAAAGAAGCGCTCAAGCACATCGACCAGATCATCCACAGCGCCGGTCAGTACGAAGAAGGCGAAACTCTGTCGGTGTTCGACCTCAGCCAAAGCGCCGAGCAGGACAACAAGAACGAAGAGGCCAAGGAATACCTGGCGCGGCTGGTGGCAGCGAACCACAACCAGCTCGGTCTCAAGGACTTGTTTGAGCTGGCGTTCGAGATCACCAAGGTCAACGGTCAACCGGTGATCCACACCGACATCGACGGCGCGGCGTCCAACGGTACGACCATGACCATCAAGGCGCTGACCAACATGTACTTGTTGCTGCACTTGATGGATCGCGATCTGGCCGGTCGCGTGCGTCTGCCGTACTACCTCGACGAGGCGGCGGACATCGATGAGAAGAACCAGGCTGCGCTGCTGGAAACCAGCCTGCAACTGGGCTTCGTGCCGATTCTGGCGAGTGTGAAGCCGCAGGTCTGCGCCAGTGTTGCGATCGATCTGGAAGGTGGTAGCGGCCCGGCCGGTATCTACATTGATGAGGCGGACTGGAAGTACATCCGTCGCCATGATGTGGTGAAGGCGACGGTCAATGTTGAAGCGGATGAGCCGGAGCTGGATGCGGTTTGATCGGCGTTAACTGAAGACAAAAAAGGGCCGCGATCTGTTTGGATCGCGGCCCTTTTTCATGGCTTGGGTTTTGTGCTGATTTGAAGGGTCTCTTCGCGAGCAAGCTCGCTCCCACATTGGAACGTATTTCAAATGTGGGGGCGAGCTTGCTCGCGAAGGCGTCTTTGTAGACGCCACATCAACTTCAGATTACTTACCGAGCGAAATCTTCGGCGCCCACGTCAGCCATTCATCCTCGAACTTGTCGAACAACGGGAATGTCTGCTCCGCACGCGCCGGGTTGCCCATGCGCTCACCATCCGGCGTGGCGAAGGCGATGCCGCCCTGAATCGCCGTCTCCAGCGACTCCGTGCGCACCGTCAGCCCGTTGAACAATCCAATATCAAACCCCACGCCACTGGTGTTCCAGAACCGGCTACCGCTGCGCACCAGTGGCGCATATTTCGGCTCGATCAGAATGTGCACCAACACACGATCGGCAGTCTGGCCCAGTTCATAACCGGTGACTTTGCCCACAGTAATTTCGCGGTAGGTGACTGGCACTCCCGGCTTCAGCGAACCACGACGGGCAGCGCTCAATACCAGACTCAGCCCCGCCTCTTGCTTGGTCACTTCCGGTGCATTGGCCAGGGCCACGAAGTTCTTCTGTGGGCCGAGGTTCTTCGCCGCCGGTTGCACTTCGATGTACTGCCCGGTCACCAGGGTTTCCAGATTGGCTGTCTTGATCAGGCCGAGTTCCGGTTTGACCACCCAGAACTGACTGCCGACCCGGGCGATCTTCTCCGGCACTTCGGTGATGCGTGCTGTGAGGATCACCGATTGCAAGTCATCAGTCAGATCGACACTTTCAATCTTGCCGACATCCAGTCCCTTGAAGCGCACCGGGGTGCCGCTGCGCAGGCCGTCCGCGCGATCGACTTTGATCGTCACCACGGTGCCCTTCTGATTGGCGTCATCGTGGTTGGCGAACAGGCGGAAGCGCGGAATGCGTTTCTGCAACGGGGCCTTGGCTTGCGGTGTCTCGAAGGCGATACCACCGGCCATCAGGGTCTGCAGCGACTCACTCTTGACTTGAATGCCACCGGTCAGTCCGCCGGTCAACGTGATGCCACTGACATTCCAGAAGCGCGTCGAGGCGTTGACCAGGTTTTCGTATTCCTTATCGATGTGCACGCCAATGACCAATTGCTTCTTGGTCTTGGAGAACTGATAGCTCTGCACCGAACCGACCTTGACCTGTTTGTACAGAATTGGACTGCCGACATCGATCGAGCCGAGGACATCGGTGAACAGCACCAGGTGCAAGCCCGGTGAGCGCAGATCCAGCGGCGGCGCCTTTGGCCGGGCCTCGAATTCGCGTTTAGGTGCCGCACCTTTATCGCCCGGGCGTACGGCGATGTAGTTACCTTTCACCAAGGCTTCCAGACCGGTGATCCCAGCCAGAGAAATCGACGGTTTAACTACCCAGAACTGCGTGCCATCGACCAGATAGTCCTCAGCCAATGGATCAAGGGTGAGCTCGGCTGTGGCGCTGTTCAGGTCAGGATCAACCTTCAGTGCCTTCATGTTGCCGACTTGAATGCCTTTGTACATCACCGGTGTGCGGCCAGCTTGCAGGCCTTCGAAATCGCTGAGTTTGACCTTCACCCGAATGCCGGCAGCCGCCGCGTCAAAGTCCTCGTAGAGACGGAACGGCAGGCTTGGATCGGTCGGCGGACTGTCCTTGCGATTCTCCGGCGTAGCGAAGGCGATACCGCCGGCGACAATACTGGCCAGCGATTCGCTGCGCACTTTCACGCCGGACAGGTTGGCGTCGATGCTGATGCCGCTGGCGTTCCAGAATCGCGTGTGTTTGCGCACCAGTTTGGCGTAGGTCGGCTCGATGAAGACTTTAAGTTCAACGGTGCTCTGATCTTCCGAAAGCACGTAGCTTTTGATCTGGCCTACCTTGATCTGCTTGTAGAACACCGGGCTGCCTCGGCTCAGCGAACCGAGACGATCAGCCTTGATGGTCAGGTGCAGACCGGGCTTGGCGTCGGACAGCGGCGGTTCCTCGGAGAGCGCCTTGAACTTGCGCACCGGCTCGCCTTCGCCGGGACTGATGGCCACGTAGTTACCCGAAACCAGGGTTTCCAAACCGGTGATACCGGCCAGGGTCACGCTCGGTTTGACCAGCCAGAAGCGCGTGCTGGTCTTGAGGTATTGCTCGACGTCCTTGTTCATCTCGACGGTGGCGATCACGCCTTTGGAGTTGCCTTCATCGTCGAGTTTGAGCGCCTTGACCTTGCCGACCGACATGCCTTTGTACATGACTTCGGTCTTGTTGGCCTGGATGCCTTCACCACTCTCGAAGCGGATCTGAATTTCGATACCGGTTTCGGAATAGGCACGCCAGCCGAGCCAGCCGCCGATGATCAGCGCAATCAGAGGCAGTACCCAGATGGCAGACCAGTTCGAGGCCGGTCGGGTTTTCGCTACGGGCAAATCAGTCATGGTCGTCGTCCGACTCCGTGTTATCCCAAATCAGTCGGGGATCAAAAGTTACTGCGGCGAGCATCGTCAGAATCACCACACTGGCGAAGGCGATGGCGCCAAGATTGGCTTCGACACTGGCTAAGCGGCCGAAATTGACGACCGCCACCAGAATGGCGATCACAAAAATATCGAGCATCGACCAGCGGCCAATGAACTCAATGAAGCGGTACATCCAGATGCGCTGGCGAGCCGACAATGGCTGACGTCGTTGCACCGAAAACAGCAGCAGCGCGATGCCGACCAGTTTGAAGGTCGGTACCAGAATACTGGCGATGAACACCACGGCGGCGATCGGAATCATGCCGTGCTGCACAAGCTGGATCACGCCGGACATGATGGTGCTTGGATCACCTTGCCCCAAAGAACTGACAGTCATGATCGGCAAGACATTGGCCGGAATATAGATAATCGCGGCGGTGATCAGCAGCGCCCAGGTGCGTACGAGACTGTTCGGACGCCGGGCATGAATTAGTGCACCGCAACGGGTGCAGGTTTGCTCGTCGGTGTCCGCTTGCTGTTTATTCAATTCGTGGCATTCGGTACACACCAGAATGCCCGCATCAATCGCCCGCATGAGCGTCCTCTCCTGATAACGCCTGCCAGATCTGATGCGGTGACATCACCACTTCCAGCCAGACCTGCACCAACAACAAACCAATGAAACATGCCAGGCCGAGACCCACGGTGATAGCCGCCATGTCCGCCAGTTTAACGATCGCCACCAATACGCCCATGAGGTAGACCTCAAGCATTCCCCAGTCTTTGAGGTGGTGGTAAATGCGATAAAGCAACAAGCCGTAGCTGCGACCGATATCGAAACGAATCGTCAGTAGAACGAATAACTGGCACAGCAATTTCAACAGCGGGATGGCCATGCTGCACAGGAAGACGACGATCGAAACGCCCTGCATGTTCGTATTGAACAGGCCAAGTACACCGCTCCAGACCGTATCCTGCGAAGATTGTCCGAGGATATTGAGTTGCATGATGGGTAAAAAGTTTGCCGGGATGTACAGCAATAACGCTGCGATCACCAAGGCAAGGCTGCGCTGCACCACGTTATGGCGGTGGGCATATAACTCGTAACCGCAGCGAGGACAGAGCGCCTTCTCGCCGTCGGCAAGCGTTGGCTTGCGCATCAGCAGGTCGCACTCGTGACAGGCCACCAAGTCTTCCAGCGGTAAATCTGACAGCCCGGGGGCGTCAACCGACTCTGACATAAAGGCTCTGGCTCCGAATAAGGTGGGGCTATTCTAGTGTTCTGATTCGAAAATAACTGTGCAAATTTGTTCGCTGTCGCGAGTAAAAACTTTTCCGCGGGCAAAACAAAACCCCAACTGCTTTCGCAATTGGGGTTTCGGAATTTAATCTTGACGATGACCTACTCTCACATGGGGAAACCCCACACTACCATCGGCGATGCATCGTTTCACTGCTGAGTTCGGGAT
>NZ_JBAQKH010000060.1:0-1867 GCF_049300855.1 Pseudomonas sp.
GGTTTGGCCCGCAGGTCCGGTGGTTGCTGCCTGCAGCGGCCCTTGTCCTGGTGAGCGCTTCATGCGGCGTGCACCAGGCTGGAACGGGCTCGGCCCGGCCGTCCGGCCCGGTCACGCTGATTTCCGGCGTGGTGGAGGCCCGCCCGGGATGTCCGGTCGAGCGGCCAAGCCGCCTATGTAAGCCCCGCCCGCTGGGTGATGTCCGGGTCGAGGCCCGGTCCCTGGCCGCCGGGGTGACAGCAAGTGCCCGCACCCGAGCCGACGGCCACTACTCCTTCAGGCTGGGGCAAGGCCGTTATGTGCTGGTCGCGGTGACGAGGCAGGTCCTCCCCCGCTGCCCTCATGTCCTCGTCTCGGTCACAGCACCAGCGGCCGTTCGCGAAAACATCAACTGCGATAGCGGCATTCGCTGACGCGCAGCCGCCAGCACCGGCGCTGATGGTGCGGCCGCCTCGCGGCCGTTGCTGCGCGCAGGCCCAAGTCGCCGGCGGCATCTTCAGCGGGCTCATCCAAGAGCCGTGAGCGAGTCCCCGGGACCGGGTCCCGGGGACCCACTGACCGTCAGCCGAGCGGGACCTTGATGACGCGTGTGCCCCAGTTCCGGACCCCGGTCGTGGTCTGGCTCGACTTGGGCGGGATGTACTCGGTCGCCAGCCACGCGGAATCCGACGTGCCGTCCGGGACGGCGAACGAGTAGTCACCCCAGCGCGGCGGGTTCGACGCGGCCCGCTGGTACGGCCCGGCCCCAGTTGCCGCCACGACCGCCGGCCCGAAGTTGCCGCCGCCCGCCTTCAGGGTGGCATAGGCAGCGCTCGCGAACTGCGCGCTGCTCGTCTGGGTGAAGATGACCGCCGCGTTCCCGGCTGCGTCCGGCTGCACCGCCGGGTAAATCTCGTATTTGCCGACGGCGGCGATGTAGCCCTGGCGGACGATCGACGCACCAGCAATCCCGGCTGAGCCGAGACTCGGCTTCACCTGGAACCAGGCGCCCCCCGCGCGTATCGAGCTGTCGCCGGCCGGCTGCACTGCCGTCGTCAGCTCACCCCAGACCGTGCCAGCCACGAATTGGGTTTGCTGCATCCGGTCGTCGCCGGAGTCCAGCTTGCTCTTGGCACCCTTTTGCGGAGCCGGCGGCGGGACGGCGTACCCCGCGGAATTGATGACGACGCTGGACAGCGTCGGCATGCCACCCAGGCCAACCTGGCCCCGATTGGTCATGGCCCAGACACCGATGCGGTTGTCTCCGGTGCCGCTGGAATCCAGCGAGCTGAGCAAGTACTCGGCGTCCGGCCGCCCTGTGGACAGGGCGGGCTGGGGCGCCGTGGTGTCGGTCGTCAGGTGGGGGAAGTTCACGAAGTGCGGGCTCACGACGCCGTGGACCAGGTCGGACTTGTCGATCGCCCACATCTCCGCGCCGTTGAACTGCGGCCCGAGGATCGAGAACTCGTCAGCGGTGACGTACAGGTTGGCCTGGTCGATCCCGATCCTCGGCTGGTCACCGAAACACGGGCAGCCGCTTCCGGACGGGTCCGTCGTGTCGATCGAGTACTCATTCCACAGCCCCCGCGGGTCGGAGTTGTGCCGCACAGCGATGAGGAGGGACGACGCGGTGGACGCGTCGTTCAGGAACAAGATGGTCGCGAACCAGGTCTGGGTGCTGGGATCAAACCAGCAGCGCGGGTCGCTGGTGAACTCCTTGGCACCCACATTGAACAGGTCGTTGATGTTGAAGGGCCCGCGCAGCGACTCCCCCGTCGTGCTGTAGATGCGGTACGCGGAATTGACCGGCTCGAGCACGAAGCCGTTGCCCTCGCACAGCCCCTGATCCGGCGGTTCGAACGTTTGCTCAAAGTTGGTGACCTGGCTG
>NZ_JBAQKH010000061.1:0-139133 GCF_049300855.1 Pseudomonas sp.
CAGCAGTGAAACGATGCATCGCCGATGGTAGTGTGGGGTTTCCCCATGTGAGAGTAGGTCATCGTCAAGATTAAATTCCGAAACCCCAATTGCGAAAGCAGTTGGGGTTTTGTTTTGCCCGCAGGAAAGTTCTTACAGCATGCGTGGACGTCGTCCGGCTGCCACAACCTGCCGACAATGCTAAGGTTCTGCCCTAGCTTTTGTACTTTCCAAGGAAACCCTTATGCCGGACGCCCAGTCCCTCAACGCTGCATTCATGGTGGTCCAGAGCAACAGCCTGGACGAACTGCGCAGCCTTGTGATCAGCATCATGCGGCGCTATCCGCTAGCGCCCCTGGAAAACGAAATTGCGTTGGTGCAGAGCAACGGCATCGCCCAGTGGCTCAAATTGGCGCTGGCTGAAGATCCAGAGGAAGACGACCTCGGCGGTTGCGGCATCGCCGCTGCGATTGACGTGCAATTACCCGGCAGCTTCATGTGGCAGCTCTACCGCATGGTTCTTGGACGAGAAGAAATTCCGCTCAAATCCCTGCTCGATAAGGCACCGCTGACCTGGCGTCTGATGCGCTTGTTACCCCAGGTTATCGATCGCCCGCATTTTGAGCCGTTACAACGTTTCCTCACTCACGACACCGACTTGCGCAAACGCTATCAACTGTCCGAGCGTCTGGCGGATCTCTTTGACCAGTATCAGGTCTATCGCGCCGACTGGCTCGAGGATTGGGCTGAAGGACGGCATCAACTGCGCAATGTCAGGGGCGAAGTAAAACCGCTACCACCGACCAGTTGCTGGCAAGCCGAATTGTGGCGTGCATTGCTCGACGACGTGGGTGAGCAGGGGATGGCACAGAGTCGTGCCGGCGTTCATCAACGATTCATCGAGCGTATCAACAGCCTCACAAAGGCCCCGCAGGGGCTGCCCTCTCGAGTGATTGTCTTCGGGATTTCTTCGTTGCCCGCGCAAGTACTTGAAGCGCTGGCCGGGCTTGCGCGTTTCAGTCAGGTTCTGCTGTGTGTGCACAACCCTTGCCGTCACCACTGGGCCGACATCGTCGCCGACAAGGACTTGCTGCGTCATCAATACAAGCGGCAGTCGCGCAAAAGCGGAATGCCCGTCGTGCTTGACCCTGAAACCCTGCATCAGCATGCCCACCCACTATTAGCGGCCTGGGGCAAGCAGGGTCGTGACTACATCAACCTGCTCGACAGCTATGACGATCCCAACAGCTACCGCGCAGCATTTCGCGATAGCCGTATCGATCTGTTCAGCGAAACCGAGCCAGAAAACCTGCTCAATCAACTGCAGAATGACATCCTCGAGCTACGCCCCCTCAACGAGACCCGCGAGCACTGGCCAGCGGTAGATCTGGCGAAAGATCAATCGATCCGTTTTCACGTAGCCCACAGTGCTCAACGTGAGGTTGAAATTCTTCACGATCAACTCCTCTCACGTTTCAGCGCCAACCCGGATCTGCGCCCTCGTGACGTGATCGTCATGGTGCCGGATGTCGACAGCTATGCGCCGCACATACGTGCTGTTTTCGGTCAACTCGATCGACATGATCCACGCTTCATTCCTTTCACGTTGGCAGACCAGGGACAACGTGGCCGCGACCCTTTACTGATTGCCGTCGAGCACCTGCTCAAATTGCCGGACAGTCGTTTCCCGGTCAGTGAAATCCTCGACCTGCTCGACGTTCCCGCGCTGCGTGCCCGCTTCGGTGTGGAGGAGCGTGACTTGCCGACACTGCACCGCTGGATCGAAGGTGCGGGTGTCCGTTGGGGCATGAACGCCGAGCAACGCGCCGGGCTCGGGCTGCCGGATGAGCTCGAACAGAATAGCTGGCACTTCGGCCTGCGCCGAATGTTGCTGGGTTACGCGGTTGGCAGCGCCGGTGCCTGCGCAGGTATCGAGCCTTATGATGAAATCGGCGGCCTGGATGCTGCACTGATCGGGCCGTTGGTGGCGTTGCTTGATGCACTGGAACTCGCTCACCAGGCGCTCACGCAAGCGGCCCAACCCAAAGAGTGGGGTCAGCGACTGCAAACGCTGATGCAGTTATTTTTCAAGGCCAGCAATGAGCATGACGACTACTTGCTGACTCAACTGGAAGAGCTTCGCGAGACCTGGCTGGAGACCTGTGAGTCGGTCGGGTTGGTGGATGAACTGCCATTGACGGTTGTGCGTGAGGCCTGGCTCGCCGGACTGGATCAGGGCCGTTTGTCTCAGCGTTTTCTCGCCGGTGCGGTAAACTTCTGTACGCTGATGCCGATGCGCGCCATTCCCTTCAAACTGGTCTGTCTGCTAGGGATGAACGACGGCGATTATCCCCGTGCGCAACCGCCGCTGGATTTCGATCTGATGGGCAGCGACTACCGTCCCGGAGATCGTTCGCGGCGTGAGGACGACCGATATCTTTTGCTCGAAGCGCTCTTGTCGGCACGCAATCAGCTGTACGTCAGTTGGGTCGGCCGCAGCATTCGCGACAACAGCGAGCGTCCGGCGTCGGTGCTCATTGGTCAGTTGCGTGATCACCTCGCCAGCGGCTGGCGGCTGCTCGACGAAAGTCAGGATCTGTTGGGCGCCATGACCGAAGAGCATCCGCTGCAACCGTTCAGTGCGCGCTATTTCCATGAGGGCGATCAGTTGTTCAGCTATGCCAGCGAATGGCAGGTGTTGCATCAACAGCATGCGCCACCCGGCAACACGGAATTGCTTACACCCTTTATTCAGGAAGAGCCTCTGAGCCTGGCGTTGCTACAGGACTTTCTACGCAACCCGGTACGGCATTTCTTCACGCAGCGACTCAAGGTGTACTTCGAAGCTGCCGACGCTCCGCTCGCCGATGAAGAACCCTTTGTGCTTGATGCACTGCAGCGCTATACGCTCAGCGACAGTCTGCTCGAGGCGGCTCTGCGGCAACCGGACAACGTCGAGCAGGCACTTGAAGCTCAGGCCCGACGCCTGCAAAACAGTGGGTTGTTGCCCATGGCCGGCTTCGGCGAATGTCTGCAGCGTGAACTGATCGAGCCGCTTCCGGATCTGTTGCAACGTTATCAACAGTTACTGGCACTATGGCCGACGCCGCTGACCAGCGCGATCCCGGTCAATCTTGAGCTGCAAGGCTTGCGTATTGAAGGCTGGCTTTCCAGCCTCCACCAGCGCGCTGACGGCAGCCTGTTGTCGGTGACGACCATTCCCAACAGCATTGGCTCGATCAAAAGCCGCAAATGGCATCGGCTGACCAAATCATGGGTAAATCATCTTGTCGCCTGCGCCAGCGGACTGTCATTGAGTACCGCATTGGTCGCCAGTGACGACACATTGCTGCTTGAGCCTATGGCGCAGGACCGCGCATCGCGTTTGCTTGGCGATCTGCTGCTCGCTTGGCAAGCAGGCATGCGCCAGCCTCTGCCAATCGCCGTGAAAACCGCTTTCGCCTGGCTGTCTCAGACTGACCCGCTCAAGGCCGAAACGGCTGCCCGTAAAGCCTATGAAGGTGACGGGCAGACCAGCGAGGGCGAGCGTCGTGAGAGTCCTGCGTTGTCCCGCCAATATGCCGACTTCGACGCCTTGCTCGCGGACGAAACATTCTCTGGTTGGTGCGATACTTTGTATCGTCCTTTGTTTGAAGCGCCATGGCGTTCATTGTCCAGCGAAGGAGCTCGCACATGAGCACGAAGACACCGCTGGCTCTGGCATTTCCCCTGCGTGGCAGCCAGTTGATCGAGGCGAGCGCCGGCACCGGCAAGACCTTCACGATTTCTGCGCTTTATCTGCGTCTTATCCTCGGCCACGGCGGCGAGTCGACTGGCTTCGCACGAGAGTTGTTGCCGCCGCAGATTCTCGTGGTGACGTTCACGGATGCGGCGACCAAAGAGCTGCGCGAGCGCATTCGTACGCGACTGGCCGAGGCGGCGCGATTCTTCCGCGACGAGATGCCCGCACCTGATTCATTGATTGCGGAACTGCGCGATCAATTCGAACCGCCGCAATGGCCCGGTTGCGCCAACCGCCTCGATATCGCTGCGCAATGGATGGACGAAGCTGCGGTTTCGACCATCCACAGTTGGTGTCAGCGCATGCTGCGCGAGCACGCGTTTGACAGCGGCAGCCTGTTCACCCAATCCCTGGAAACCGATCACAGTGATTTGCTTGGCGAAGTGCTGCGCGATTATTGGCGATTGTTCTGTTACCCGATGCAGGGAGACGCGCTCAATTGGGTCCGCGGCAACTGGGGCGGTCCTGCAGCATTGTTACCTCGAGTACGCGGTCTGTTCGCCAGTGAACGCGATAGCGAGGCGGGCAAAGCGCCAGCGCAATTGATTGAAGAATGCCTGCAAGAGCGTCGCGCGGCGTTGATTGAATTGAAAATGCCTTGGCGCCAATGGGCGGACGAGTTGCTCGCCATTTGTCATCAGGGCGTTGCCAGCAAGACCGTTGACGGTCGAAAAATGCAGGCGCGCTACTTTGAACCGTGGTTCGAGAAGCTCAAGTCCTGGGCCGAAGACGAGGCGCTGGAACAGTTGGACATCGGTACCGGCTTCAGTCGCCTGACCCCCGACGGCATGGCCGAAGCGTGGAAAGGTCAGGCGCCGACTCACCCGGGGCTGGACGCGATGTCGGGGCTCAAGTCGAGTCTCGATGCCTTGCCCACGCCTGACGCCGCAGTGCTGCAACACGCTGCCAAATGGGTCGGCGCGCGCTTCGAGGAAGAAAAACGCCGTCGCGCCGAGATGGGCTTCGATGACATGCTTTTGCGCCTGGATGCCGCGCTGCAGTCCGACGGCGGCGAGCGTCTGGCGACATTGATCCGCGAGCAATTTCCGGTCGCGCTCATCGATGAGTTTCAGGACACCGACCCGGTGCAATACCGGATTTTTGAAAGCATCTACCGCATCGAAGACAACGACCCGGCTACCGGGCTGTTTCTGATCGGCGATCCCAAACAGGCGATCTATGCTTTTCGCGGTGCAGACATTTACACCTACCTGCGCGCGCGTCAGGCCACCACCGGCCGGCTGCATACCTTGGGCACCAACTTCCGTTCCAGCCACGGCATGGTCAACGCGGTCAACCATGTATTCGAACGCGCCGAGTCCAGAGAGCAGGGACGCGGCGCGTTTTTGTTCCGGGAGAAAACCGGTGAAAACCCGGTGCCATTCCTGCCCGTCGAATCCCAGGGGCGCAAAGAAAAACTGCAGGTTGCCGGGCAAGATATCGCGGCGCTGAATGTCTGGCACTTGTCCACAGACCAGCCACTGTCAGGCGCGGTCTATCGCCAACAATTGGCGGCTGCCTGTGCCAGTGAAATCACTGCATTGCTCAATGGCGGGCAAAGCGGCAGCGCGGGATTCACTCAAGAGGGTAAAGACTTCAGAGGTCTGCGTCCGTCGGACATTGCGATCCTGGTGCGTGATGGCAAGGAGGCTCAGGCGGTGCGTGGTGAGCTGGCCGCCCGTGGCGTGCGCAGCGTTTACCTGTCGGACAAGGACTCGGTGTTCGCCGCGCAGGAGGCTCACGACCTGTTGTCGTGGCTTAAAGCCTGCGCCGAACCGGATGTCGAGCGTTCGCTCAAAGCTGCGCTGGCCTGCATCACCTTGAACCTGCCACTGGTTGAACTGGAGCGGTTGAACCAGGACGAGTTGGTCTGGGAATCCCGTGTCATGCAGTTCCGTGGTTACCGCGAACTCTGGCGCAAGCAAGGTGTATTGCCGATGTTGCGCCGCCTGCTGCACGACTTCCATTTGCCGCAAACCTTGATGACACGCGGTGATGGCGAGCGGGTGCTGACCAACCTGTTGCACCTGTCTGAACTGATGCAACAAGCCGCTGCCGAACTGGACGGTGAACAAGCGCTGATTCGCCATTTGGCCGAGCTTCTGGCGTTGTCCGGTCAGGCCGGCGAGGAGCAGATCCTGCGCCTGGAAAGCGACGAGCAACTGGTCAAAGTGGTGACCATCCACAAATCGAAAGGTCTGGAGTACCCGTTGGTGTTCCTTCCGTTCATCTGCTCGGCGAAGCCGGTGGATGGCAGTCGGTTGCCACTGCATTACCACGACGCGACGGGCAAGGCTCAGGTCAGTCTCAAGCCCACCGCCGAGCTGATTGCCCAAGCGGATGAAGAGCGTCTCGCCGAAGATTTGCGTTTGCTCTATGTCGCCCTGACTCGCGCGCAGCATGCCTGCTGGTTAGGCGTGACGGATCTCAAACGCGGCAATAACAACAGTTCCGTGCTGCACCTTTCCGCGCTCGGCTATCTGTTGGGGGGCGGTGCATCGTTGGGCGAGTCCAGCGCACTCAGCCGTTGGTTGCAAGACCTGCAGCAGGATTGCGCGGCAATCAGCGTCGACGAAATGCCCCAGGCCAGCACCGAGCACTATCAGCCGCCGCGCAATGAAGCCGTCCTCAGTGCCACGCTGCTGCCCAAGCGCAAGGCCAGCGAAAACTGGTGGATCGCCTCTTACAGCGCGTTGCGCATCAGCGATGTGCTGAGTGTCGGCAGCGACGAGGCTCCGGACAGCCCGCAGGCACAAAAGCTTTTCGACGATGAACGCCTCGACCCGGACGCGCCACGAGAAATCATCAGTGGCGGTGCCGACATCCATCGTTTTCCTCGCGGGCCCAATCCGGGAACATTTCTCCACGGCTTGCTGGAATGGGCCGGTGACGATGGTTTTGCGGTGTCCCGTGATGCGCTGGAAGATGCGATTGCCCGGCGTTGTAACCTGCGCGGCTGGGAAGGCTGGATCACCACGTTGAGTGACTGGTTGCAGCACCTGCTTGAATCGCCATTGCCGATTGGCGGGGGGCAGCCGCCGGTGATTCTCGAGCAACTCAAGCAATACCGCGTCGAGATGGAGTTCTGGTTCGCCAGCCATAAGGTCGACGTGCTCAAACTCGACGAACAGGTGCGTCAGCACACTCACCGAGGCGTGGCCCGTGTGGCGGCAGAACCGGTGCAGCTCAACGGTATGTTCAAAGGCTTCATCGACCTGACCTTTGAACACAATGGCCGTTACTACGTCGCCGACTACAAATCCAATTGGCTGGGCGTGGATGATCAGGCCTACACCGAGCAAGCCATGGAGCAGTCGATCCTCGACAATCGCTACGACCTGCAATATGTGCTGTACCTGTTGGCGTTGCATCGCCAGCTCAAGGCGCGGCTGCCCGATTACGATTACGACCGGCACGTTGGCGGCGCGTTGTATCTGTTCTTGCGTGGCACACGAGCCGACAGCCGTGGTGTGTATTTTGCGCGCCCGCCCCGCGAGCTGATCGAGCGCCTTGACCGGATGTTCCAGGGCAAACCCGAACCCAAGGCCGAACCCGCATGGGAACAGGGAGTCTTGTTATGAGCCGCACCTTCACCGATCTGTTGCCGACACCCTTGGCTGCCGACAGCCTGTCGGCCCTTGCTCCGCTGACCCGTGCCGATGATTTGCTGCTGTTGCTCACCCGCTGGGTCGAGCGCGGCTGGCTGCGCGCGCTGGACAAGGCGTTCGTTGCGTTCCTGCACGAGCTTGAGCCGGACACCGATCCGCTGGTGTTGCTCGCCGCTGCGCTGACCAGCCATCAGCTCGGCCACGGACACGTGTGTCTCGACCTGTTCGAAACCCTCAAGGCACCGGATTTTGCATTGTCGTTACCGCCCGAAGGGGATGTGCAAGGTGGGGTGCTATTGCTGCCTTCGCAATTGCTCGAAGCGCTCGATGGTGTGCACTGGTGCAAGGCATTGGCCGGCAGTGCCCTGGTCGCGCTGGCGGCCGACGCCAGTGACGCGGCGCAACAACGCCCGCTGGTGCTCAGTGGCAAGCGTCTGTACCTGCGGCGCTACTGGGCTTACGAGCGACGCATCGATACCGCGTTGCGCCAGCGTCTGGCTCAAGGCGAAGCGAGCCCTGGCGATTTGCCGCTGCGGCTGAACGAGTTGTTCGGATCGGCCCGCTCCGGCGCGGTGATCGACTGGCAGAAACTCGCCTGTGCCCTCGCCACGCGTGGCGCGTTCAGTATCGTCACCGGAGGCCCGGGTACCGGCAAAACCACTACGGTGGTGCGTCTGCTGGCATTGCTTCAAGCACCCGCCGTAGAAGCCGGGCAACCGTTACGCATTCGTCTGGCGGCGCCGACGGGCAAGGCCGCCGCTCGACTGACCGAGTCCATCAGCCAGCAAGTGCAATCGCTGAAAATCGCTGAAGAGGTGCGCGCGAAAATCCCCTGCGATGTGACCACCGTGCACCGTTTGCTCGGCAGCCGGCCAGGTACGCGACATTTCCGCCACCACGTCGGCAACCGTTTGCCGCTGGATGTGCTGGTCGTCGATGAAGCATCGATGATCGATCTGGAGATGATGGCCAATCTGCTTGATGCGCTGCCGCCCCATGCGCGCCTGGTGTTGCTCGGCGACAAGGATCAACTGGCCTCCGTTGAAGCAGGAGCGGTGCTCGGTGACCTGTGTCGTGACGCCGAGCATGGCTGGTACAGCCCGCAAACCCGGCAATGGCTGGAGTCGGTCAGCGGTGAGTCGTTGCAGGGCAGCGGCTTGCATGAGGACGTCGATGGCTCTCATCCGCTGGCACAGCAAGTGGTGATGCTGCGCCACTCGCGGCGTTTCGGTGAGGGTAGCGGCATCGGGCAACTGGCGCGGCGGGTCAACCAACAGTTATCGGACGAGGCGCGACAGTTGCTGAAGGCCGGGCACTATGACGATGTGTTTTCGTTGCCACTCCCTCAGGGCGAGCACGATCAGAAGCTGGAACAACTGGTGCTTGAGGGCCATGGTGATGGTCCGCAAGGCTATCGGCACTACTTGACGGTGTTGCGCAATCAACGCCCGCCGTCGGGCAGACCGCTGGAGCATCCGGACTGGATCAACTGGGCGCGTGACGTCTTGCAGGCGTTCGATACCTTCCAGTTGTTGTGCGCCGTCCGTAAAGGACCTTGGGGCGTCGAAGGGCTGAACCAGCGCATCACCGCGGCGCTGCTCAAGGCATGCCTGATCGATAACGACCAGCAATGGTATGAAGGCCGGCCAGTCCTGATGACCCGCAATGATTACGGTCTGGGCTTGATGAACGGCGACATTGGCATTGCGCTCAAGCTGCCCGAGCGTGAAGGCCCGGATGCCGGTAAACCGGTGCTGCGCGTAGCGTTCCCGCGCAATGACGGTCAGGGCGGTGTGCGTTTCGTTCTGCCAAGTCGACTCAACGATGTTGAAACCGTCTACGCCATGACGGTGCACAAGTCCCAGGGCTCGGAATTTGCGCACACCGCGTTGATCCTGCCGGACACCTTGAATCCGGTGTTGACCAAAGAGCTGATCTACACCGGTATTACCCGCGCTAAACATTGGTTCACCCTCATCGAGCCGCGCCCCGGGGTATTTGAGGAAGCGGTGCAGCGCAAGGTCAAACGCCTGAGCGGACTGATGCTGGAACTGGAAGAGGGTAGCGAGACTCGCGGATGAAAATACCCGTGACCGGCGGCGAATACTGACTGGCCGGTCAGAGCTCGCTGCCTCGCTGGTGTTTCTTCGCTGTGCTATCGTTGCGGCATCATTTCGCTACGATCCAAGAGAATCCTGCATGAAGGTGTCTGTCTGGGCGACAGAGCGCGTGGTTGGCTGCAAGCACACGTTGCTTATCGGCCTGCTCTGGTTGTTGACGGGCGTTGCCGTCGCGCAAACGCCAGCGCCGACGGGCATGGCCGAGCAACGGGCAAAATCTGTCACGCAGGTCGTTCTTGGCATCCTCAGCTATGCACGCTGGCCGGTAGAACCTGCACAGTTGCGTCTGTGCATCGTCGGCCCGACCGAGTACACCGATGACTTGGTCAAAGGCACCACGCAAGCCACCGGCCGGCCAGTCATCGTCCGTCGACTGCTCGCCGACAACCCGGCGATCGTCAGTGAATGTGATGCGGTGTACATCGGCAAACTCACCGCGGATGAACGCAGTCGGCTGTTCGCTTCGCTGATCGGCCATCCGGTGCTGAGCATCAGCGAAGGCGGTGATCAGTGCACGGTGGGCAGCCTGTTCTGTCTGCGGGTTGGCGATGACCAAGTGTCCTTCGAGGTCAATCTCGACTCCGTTGCCCGCAGTGGCGTGCGCATTCACCCAAGCGTCTTGCAATTGTCGCGTCGCAAACCGGCGGCGCCATGAAACTGTTCAGAACCAGTAGCCGCCCCACGTTGGGCTCGGTCATCGGCCGAGGTCATTTGATCGTCGCGTTGGTTGGCGTGGCCATGGCCAGCGTTTCACTGACCTTTCTCGGGGTATTGGCGCTGCGTGTCTACGCCGATCACAACTTGCACCTGATCGCCCGCTCGATCAGCTACACCGTTGAGGCGGCCGTCGTGTTCAACGACAAAACAGCCGCGACCGAAGCACTGGCCCTGATCGCCTCGACCGAGGAGGTGGCGGATGCGCAAGTACTCGACGCGCAGGGTGAGTTACTCGCCCGTTGGCAGCGCCCGGAGAACGGCTTGTTCTCCGGCCTGGAAATGCAGATTACCCGTGCACTGCTGGAGAAACCGATCAGCCTGCCAATCCTCCACCAGGATCGCGAGATCGGGCGGATTCTGCTCACAGGGCACGGCGGTAGCCTGATGCGTTTTCTGTTGAGCGGTCTGGCCGGGATTTTTCTGTGTACGGCAATCAGTGCCTGGGTTGCGCTGTACCTGGCGCGTCGACAGTTGCGTGCGATCACCGCGCCGCTGCGCAGCCTTGCCGATGTCGCCCACGCCGCGCGCAGTGAACGGGCGCTGGACCGTCGCGTGCCGGCGGCGCAAATCGCCGAACTCGATAACCTCGGCAACGACTTCAATGCCCTGCTCGACGAACTCGAAGCGTGGCAAAGCCACCTGCAAAGCGAAAACGAAACCCTCGCCCACCAGGCCAGTCATGACAGCCTCACTGGACTGCCGAATCGGGCCTTTTTCGAAGGTCGATTGATCCGCGCCTTGCGCAACGCCAGCAAACTCAACGAGCGCGTGGCGGTGCTGTTTCTCGACAGTGATCGCTTCAAAGGCATCAACGACAACTTCGGCCACGCGGCGGGTGATGCGGTTCTCGTTGCAGTGGCTAATCGCATTCGGGCGCAGTTGCGCGAAGAGGACCTGGTGGCGCGGCTGGGCGGTGACGAGTTCGCCGTTCTGCTCGCACCGCTGCACAAGGTCGAAGATGCCGAGCGTATTGCCGACAAGATCCTCGCCAGCATGGACATGCCCATCGCATTGCCGGGCGACACCCGTGTGGTGACCTCGCTCAGTATCGGCATTGCGGTTTTTCCCGATCATGGGGCCACGCCGGGAGCCTTGCTCGATGCCGCGGATGCGGCCATGTATCAAGCCAAGCGGCTGTCGCGCGGCGCCCAATTCACGGCCGGGGCGGAGCACCCGGCTGATTCCGTTCAAACCAGGAGCTGACTCTCGTGTTCACACTGTCCATTCGATCTTTTTACGCTGTGTTGTTGATGGCCGTACTGGCCCTGACCGGTTGCCAGACCGCGCCACAAAAGGGCCTGACCCCGGCGCAAGTTGCGGTGCTCAAACAACAGGGCTTCGAGCTGACCGACGAGGGTTGGGAGTTTGGCCTGTCCGGCAAAGTACTGTTTGGCAGCGACGTCGAAAGCCTGAACAAGGAAAGCACCGAGATCGTCGAACGCATCGGCAAGGCGTTGCTGGGTGTCGGCATCGAGCGCGTGCGTGTCGATGGACATACCGACGCATCGGGCAAGGAAACCTACAACCAGCAACTGTCGCTGCGCCGCGCAAAAAGTGTCGCCAACGTGCTGGGCACGGTTGGCATGAAGCAAGAGAACATTCAGCTGCAGGGCCTGGGCAGCAAAGAGCCGGTGGCATCCAACGATACGGCGGCGGGCCGCACGGAAAACCGCCGTGTCGCGATTGTGGTCAGCGCCGACTAGTCGGCGAACTGCAT
Organism: Pseudomonas sp.; assembly: GCF_049300855.1. GTDB lineage: Bacteria > Pseudomonadota > Gammaproteobacteria > Pseudomonadales > Pseudomonadaceae > Aquipseudomonas. The sequence goes on from NZ_JBAQKH010000061.1 coordinate 11,944, forward strand.
GTCGCGGGACTCGCCCATCAACAGCGGATGATTGCGCTCGGTCACCTCACGGATGTAATCCCACAACAGGGTGATCCGCTTCAACTTCCTCAGGTCCTCGCGGCAGTACATCCAGAACTGCCGGGTGATGTTGATTTCCTCCGGCAGGACCGGCAGCAGGCGCGGATCCTGCGCGGCGAGGAAGCACGGCAGGATCGCCAGCGAGCGGCCTTGCTGCGCCGCGACGAACTGCGCGATCACGCTGGTGCTGCGCAAGTTGGCGCTGGCGCCGGGCAGCACGTTCGCCAAGTAGAGCAGCTCTGAACTGAACGCCAGATCATCCACATAACTGATGAATTGATGTTTGCCCAAATCTGCTGGGCGGCGGATCGGTGGGTGTTTGTCCAGATAGTCCTGGGTCGCGTAGAGCTGCAAGCGGTAGTCGCAGAGTTTGCAGCACACGTATGGCCCGTGTTCCGGACGCTCCAGCGCAATGACGATGTCGGCCTCGCGCTTGGACAGGCTGATGAAGTGTGGCAGCGGCAGGATGTCCACCGAGATGGCCGGGTAGGCGTCGACGAAATGGCTCAACTGCGGAGTGATGAAAAAACTGCCGAAGCCTTCGGTGCAGCCCATGCGCACATGCCCGGACAGCGCCACGCCGGAACCTGACACCTGCTCGCAGGCCATGTGCAAGGTGCTTTCAATCGACTCGGCATAGCCGAGCAGGCGCTGGCCTTCGGTGGTCAGGACGAAGCCGCTGGTGCGCGACTTTTCGAACAGCAAGGTGCCGAGTGCCGCTTCCAGCGAACTGATTCGCCGCGACACCGTGGTGTAGTCGACAGCCAGGCGTTTGGCAGCGGTACTGGCCTTGCGGGTGCGGGCGACTTCGAGGAAAAACTTGAGGTCGTCCCAGTTCAACGAACCGAGTGAGGTGATGTTTTTTTGCATGATGGACGGGCTTATATGTGCGTTCTTATTAGAAGTTTGCACATCTATACTCCAAAAACCGTCCGACAACCAATTCATGACACACGCCTCATCTCAAGGCGAACCCTTCGCCTTGGCTCCTACGATAAAAACAAGTTTCGGAGACCAGCATGAACGCATCGCTTACGCCCAACGAAACCACGGTCCAGAATGTCAAACTGCTGATCGATGGCGAGTGGGTCGAGTCGCAAACCACCGAGTGGCACGACATCGTCAATCCGGCGACCCAGCAAGTGCTGGCGAAAGTCCCGTTCGCCACCGCCGCTGAAGTCGATGCCGCCGTCAGCGCCGCCCAGCGCGCCTTCCAGACCTGGAAACTGACCCCGATCGGCGCGCGTATGCGCATCATGCTCAAGCTGCAAGCGCTGATTCGCGAGCACTCTAAACGCATCGCCGTGGTGCTGAGCGCCGAGCAAGGCAAAACCATTGCCGACGCCGAAGGCGATATTTTCCGTGGCCTGGAAGTGGTCGAGCACGCTTGCTCCATCGGCACCCTGCAAATGGGCGAGTTCGCCGAGAACGTCGCCGGCGGCGTCGATACCTACACCCTGCGTCAGCCGATCGGCGTGTGTGCCGGTATCACACCGTTTAACTTCCCGGCGATGATTCCGCTGTGGATGTTCCCGATGGCCATCGCCTGCGGCAACACCTTCGTCTTGAAGCCTTCGGAACAGGATCCGCTGTCGACCATGCTGCTGGTCGAGTTGGCAATCGAGGCCGGCGTTCCGGCCGGTGTGTTGAACGTGGTGCATGGCGGTAAAGACGTGGTCGATGGCCTGTGCACGCACAAGGACATCAAAGCCGTGTCCTTCGTCGGTTCGACCGCCGTTGGCACCCACGTTTACGACCTGGCCGGCAAGCACGGCAAACGCGTGCAATCGATGATGGGCGCGAAGAACCACGCCGTGGTGCTCGCCGATGCCAATCGCGAGCAAGCACTGAATGCCCTGGTCGGCGCCGGTTTCGGTGCGGCCGGGCAACGTTGCATGGCCACCTCGGTGGTGGTGCTGGTCGGTGCGGCGAAGCAATGGCTGCCGGACCTCAAAGCGCTGGCGCAGAAACTCACCGTCAACGCCGGTAACGAGCCGGGCACCGATGTCGGCCCGGTGATCTCGAAAAAAGCCAAGGCACGGATTCTCGAGCTTATCGAAAGCGGCATCAAGGAAGGCGCCAAACTGGAGCTGGATGGCCGCGACATCAAGGTGCCGGGCTACGAGCAAGGCAACTTTGTCGGACCGACCCTGTTCTCGGGCGTGACCACCGACATGCAGATCTACACCCAGGAAATCTTCGGCCCGGTGTTGGTGGTGCTGGAAGTCGACACCCTCGATCAGGCGATTGCGCTGGTCAACGCCAACCCGTTCGGCAATGGCACCGGCCTGTTCACCCAAAGCGGCGCGGCGGCGCGTAAATTCCAGACGGAAATCGACGTAGGCCAGGTAGGCATCAACATCCCGATCCCCGTGCCGGTGCCGTTCTTCAGCTTCACCGGTTCGCGCGGTTCGAAACTCGGCGACCTCGGCCCGTACGGCAAGCAAGTGGTGCAGTTCTACACGCAGACCAAAACGGTCACGGCGCGCTGGTTCGATGACGACAGCGTCAACGACGGCGTGAACACCACCATCAACCTGCGCTGAGGAATGGCCATGAAAATCGCATTTATCGGTCTGGGCAACATGGGCGCACCGATGGCGCGCAACCTGATCAAGGCCGGCCACTCGCTGAACCTGGTCGACCTGAACAAAACCGTGCTGGCGGAACTGCAGCAACTGGGCGGCACTATTCGCGCTTCAGCGCGTGAGGCGGCCGAGGATGCTGAGCTGGTGATCACCATGTTGCCGGCCGCGGTGCATGTGCGCAGCGTCTGGCTCGGTGAGGACGGCGTGCTCGCCGGCATCGGCCAAGGCGTACCGGCGGTGGATTGCAGCACCATCGATCCGCAGACGGCCCGCGATGTCGCCGCCGCTGCGGCTAAACAAGGTGTGGCCATGGCCGACGCGCCGGTGTCCGGAGGCACCGGTGGCGCGACCGCTGGCACGCTGACCTTCATGGTCGGCGCCACGCCTGAACTGTTCGCCACCCTGCAACCCGTGCTGGCGCAGATGGGCCGTAACATCGTGCATTGCGGTGAAGTCGGCACCGGGCAGATCGCCAAGATCTGCAACAACCTGCTGCTGGCGATTTCGATGGTCGGCGTCAGTGAGGCGATGGCGCTGGGTGATGCACTGGGCATCGACACCAAGGTGTTGGCCGGGATCATCAACAGCTCGACCGGGCGTTGCTGGAGTTCGGAGATGTACAACCCGTGGCCGGGCATCGTTGAAACAGCGCCGGCCTCGCGCGGTTATACCGGTGGTTTCGGTGCCGAGTTGATGCTCAAGGATCTCGGGCTGGCGACGGAAGCGGCGCGTCAGGCGCACCAACCGGTGGTGCTCGGCGCGGTGGCGCAGCAGTTGTACCAGGCGATGAGTCAGCGTGGGGATGGCGGGAAGGATTTCTCGGCGATCATCAACAGCTATCGCAAGCCTGCAATTGAAGGGCAGCGCTGAACAAACTGTAGGAGCTAGCCCCCACAGGGGACTTGTGAGTATCAGATATTGTTTGCCGGGAATCACGTCGGGTGATCTCCCGGCTTTTTTGCATCAGGCGAACACGAAATATTTGCGCACGGTCTCGACCACTTCCCATGTGCCCTTCATACCTGGCTCAACCACGAAGATATCGCCGGCGCGCAGGTGAATCGGCGCCATGCCGTCCGGGGTGATCACGCAGTAGCCTTCCTGGAAATGGCAGTACTCCCACTTCACATATTCCACGCGCCACTTGCCCGGCGTGCAGATCCACGTGCCCATGATCTTGCTGCCGTCTTCGCTGGTGTAGGCGTTGAGGTTGACGGTGTGCGGGTCGCCCTCGAGTTTTTCCCATTTGCAGGCGTCGAGTACCGGCAGCGGGTGGGTGTCGCGCAGAACGGTGATAGGGGCGGTCGCGGTCATGAGGACTCCGGGCAGTGGACGTGAGAAATGAACTCGCACCCTATAGCGTCAGGTCAGTGCTCAGTTGTCTGGGGTCGACATCGAACTGCTCATAAACGCGCACAGGCTCAGAGTTTTTCCAGCGGGCATTCGGTACGGGCCTGTTCGAGGCTGGATTCGAACACTTCCAGTTGCGCGAATTGCCGGGTTAGTTCGGCCAGGGTGTTGCTGATTTCGCGTTTCTTCGCTTCGATGGCCTGCTGCGCACGTGCCCAAGGCATGGCCTCACCCTGATGGTCGGCGAAAATCACCTGCAATTCCTTGAGACGAAAGCCCATGTCTTTGGCGCATTTGATGAAGATCAGCAACTCGACGGTCTGCTGATCGTAGAGACGATAATTGCCCTGGCGCCGGGGCGTGGGCAGCAGGCCGATCGACTCGTAATGACGGATGCTTTTAATGGTGGTGCCGGAGCGTTGCGCGGCTTGGCCGATGTACATAAAAGTCCTTTTTGATGTGAAACAGCGCGCTGCATTATCTGCAGAGTCAGTGAGCGGCGATAGCCTGTGCCTGCCGCAACCAGGTTTTTCGCTGCGGCTCACTTGAGCCCAGTACCGGGCCAAACGTCAGTGTGCGCAGCGGTTTGATCCCGCAGAATTCGAGCGTGGTCTTGCGCACCTGATGCAGTCCGGGCATGCGATAAAACCAGCGGTAATACCAGGCCGGCGTGTCCATCGTCACCAGTAAGTGCGCGGTACGGCCCTTCAGTAACTTATCGGGAAAGGCTTTGCCTGGACGGTATTTGAAGGCAAACCCCGGCAGAAACACGCGATCAAAAAAACCTTTGAGCAACGCCGGAATGCCACCCCACCAGATCGGGTAAACCAGCGTCAGGTGTTCGGCCCATAGGATGTCGGACTGCGCCGCGCTCAAGGCCTCTTCCAGCACTTGGATCTGTCGATAACCCTCGCGCAGCACCGGGTCAAAATCCAGTTCGCCGAGGCGTAACTGACGAACTTCGTGGCCGGCGTCGATCGCTGACTGGAGGTAACGCTCGGCCAGTGCGGCGCAGAAACTCGCGGAGGAAGGATGACCGAGAATCAGCAGAATTCGTTTACCCATCATGACTGTCCTTGCTGTTGAAAAGCCAAGGATGAAGTCTGCCCCTTAGGGGAGAGTCAAGGCGTGCAGCAGGGCTTTGGCGTAACCCGGCAGGGCAGGGAAGTCTTTCGCGCAGAGCATCAAGGTGCGGCGCGCCCAGGGTTCGTTCAATGTCACGCTGTTGAATGAGCGCTGCCCCGCGCGTTCGACGGCGGCCAGCGGCACGATGGCCAACCCGGCGCCCCGGCCGACCATGCGCATTACCCCATCGAAACCGTCGGCGCGAATACGCACCTGCATTCGCGCGCCGCTGTGCAGGGCCTGTTCCTCCAGGTAAATCGCCAGAGCGCTGTTGGCGCTGAGTCCTACGAAGTCATGGTGCAAAGCGTCGCTGAAACTGACCTCAGTGGCGTCTGACAATGGGTGGTCGAGAGGCAGAATCAGCACCAGCGGATCGTCGCGAAATGGCTGGGTCTGCAGGTCGCTGGTGTCCACTGCGTCGGACACAATCCCTAAATCCGCCGCACCTTGGCGTAAGGCGTGGGTGATGCGTGCGCTGGGCAGTTCCTGCAAATCGATGTCGAGATTGGGATGATCGCGCAGGAAGTCCGCGAGCACTTCCGGCAGGTATTCGGTGATCGCCGTGGTGTTGCACAGCAAGCGCACCTGACCTTTGACGCCTTGGGCGTATTCGGCCAGATCCTGTTGCAGGCGTTCGGCTTGTTGCAGGAGGATGCGCGCGTGCTGGGCGAGGGCTTTGCCGGCCGGCGTCGGTGTGACGCCACGGCGTCCGCGCTCGAGAAAGTCGGTGCCGAGTGAGGCTTCCATGGCACGGATTCGGGCGCTGGCGGCGGCCAGGGATAAATGGCTGCGGGCGGCGCCGGCGGTGATGTTGCCGGTGTCGAGGATGTGCAGGTAGAGGCGCAGGTCGGTGAGGTCGAAGTGCATGATTGGCAGCCTCTGGTTTTTGTGGTGTCTGGGCTGGCCCTATCGCTGGCAAGCCAGCTCCCACAGGTTTCAGTGTTGATCTCAAAATGTGTGAACAACAAAAAAACTGTGGGAGCTGGCTTGCCAGCGATGAGGCCAACAGCTTCAAAAAAAATATCAGCCTCTTGTCTGGGCAGAGGCAGCCTCAGTATATGGCAGATTTTCAGCCAGCCTCGCCTTGCGCACAGTAACGCCATGAACACACTCGCAGACTTCTATCAAAATCTCGGCCTGGCCCTGTCCTTGCTGGTGATCATGACATTCATGCTCGCCGGCCTGATCAAAGGCGTGATCGGCCTCGGCCTGCCCACGGTCGCCATGGGCTTGCTCGGTCTGGCTATGGCGCCATCGCAGGCTGCGGCGTTGCTGATCATTCCGGCCACCCTGACCAATGTCTGGCAACTGGCATTCGGCGGGCACTTGAAAGGACTGATCAAACGCTTGTGGCCGATGCTGCTGATGATCTTCCTCGGCACCGGCGTCGGCACCTTGTCGATCGGCATGGCGGGCGGGCATTGGGTGGTGCGCGGACTGGGCGCGGCGCTGTTGCTTTATGCCTTGAGCGGACTGCTGCTGCCAACGCTGAGCATAAATCCGCGCCATGAACGCTGGCTCGGCCCGGTGTGCGGCTTGATCACCGGCGTCATCACCTCAGCCACGGGCGTGTTCGTGATTCCGGCGGTGCCGTATCTGCAAGCGCTGGGTTTGAATCGCGATGAACTGGTGCAGGCGCTGGGGCTGTCATTCACCGTTTCGACGCTGGCGCTGGCCGCCGGTCTGCTCTGGCGGGGTGCGCTCGGTAGCGGCGAACTCAGTGCCTCGTTGTTGGCGCTGATTCCGGCAGTGCTCGGCATGTTGCTCGGCCAATGGCTGCGCCAGCGCATCAGCGCCGTGCTGTTCAAGCGGGTGTTCTTTATCGGTCTGGGCGCGCTCGGCGCCCATTTGCTGATCAGCGGTTAGCCGAGGCCTCGCTGAGCATGTCGATCTGGCGGATATCGAAATCCTGTTCCAGATAATTCATGCGCTCGGCGAAGAACGCCTTCATGTGCGGCAGATTCGAATGCACATCCAGGTGCGCTTGCGACGCCCAGATCTCGTAGAAGATAAACAGCGTGGGATCTTCCTTGTCGCGCAACATGTGGTACTCGATGCAGCCCGGCTCAGCGCGACTCGGCTCAACGTATGCGCGAAACAGCGCTTCGAAAGCCTCGGCTTGTTCCGGGCGGGTCTTGGCGTGCAGGATAAAACCCAAACGTTCACTCATCACAACCACTCCTCAAATGCAGATGGCTGCGAATCCTATTGCAACAATCGGCGTTTGATTCGTGCTTTTCAGTCAAATGTATTTTGCGCAATCACGGCTTATTCCGCGCGAGGCGGATCGTTAATCTGCCGCCATTCCAATTTCTCTTCTCCATCCAGCCCTATGGCTGCGCCGAGGCTTTCTCATGAAAAAAGTGCTGTTGCTCAATGGCGGTAAAAAATTCGCTCACTCCGACGGTCGCTACAACACCACCCTGCACGAAGCCGCGCTGAGGGTGCTGGATCGCGGCGGCGTCGACGTCAAAACCACGTTCATCGACGAGGGTTACGACGTCGCTGAAGAAGTGGCGAAATTCCTTTGGGCCGACGTGATCATTTATCAGATGCCGGGCTGGTGGATGGGCGCACCGTGGACGGTGAAAAAGTACCTCGACGAGGTTTTCACCGAAGGCCACGGCAGCCTCTACGCCAGCGATGGCCGCACCCGTTCCGACGCCTCGCAAAAGTACGGCAGCGGTGGTCTGATTCAGGGCAAGCAATACATGCTGTCGCTGACCTGGAACGCACCGCAGCAAGCCTTCGACGACCCGACGGATTTCTTTGAAGCCAAAGGCGTTGATGCCGTGTACTTCCCTTTTCACAAGGCCAACGAGTTTCTCGGCATGACCGGTTTGCCGACGTTCCTTTGTGTCGACGTGATGAAGCGGCCGAATATCGAGGCTGATGTGGCGCGTTATGAGCAGCATTTGACTGAGGTGTTTGGCCTCAAGGGCTGATGCTCGGCTACTATCGAAGGCCTGAGCCTGCGGGGCAGGCCAATCGATTTGAGGACACCCGTGAAAGCCAGATCCGATGAGTTGCAGATTTTCGTCTGTGTGATCGAGTGCGGTTCGATCTCCGCTGCCGCCGAGCAGGTCGGGCAGACGCCATCGGCAGTCAGCCGCACGTTGTCGAAGCTGGAAGCCAAGCTCGACACCACACTGATCAACCGCACCACGCGGCGCATGGATCTGACCGAGGAGGGCAAGTACTTCTTCGAGCAGGCCAAGCTGATTCTCGACCAGATGGATCAACTCGAAGAACGCCTCTCTTCACGTCAGCAAACGCCGTCCGGGCGCCTGCGCATCAACGCGGCATCGCCGTTCATGCTGCATGCGGTCGTTCCGTATATCGATGAATTCCGTCGTCTTTACCCGGACATCCAGCTCGAACTCAACAGCAATGACCTGATCATTGACCTGCTGGAACAAAGCACCGACGTCGCCATTCGCATCGGCACCCTCGCCGATTCGACGCTGCACGCGCGCTCGCTCGGTTGCAGTCCGTTGTTGATCGTCGCCAGCCCCGCCTACCTGGAAAAACACGGCGCGCCGCTGCAAGTGGCGGATCTCAGCGAACACAGCTTGCTCGGCTTCACCCAGAACGAAGGCCTCAACCAATGGCCGCTGCGCTATGTGCACGGTGACCGCTGGCCGATCACCCCGGCGATCAGCGCCTCCAGCGGCGAGACTGTGCGCCACCTGGCGCTGGAAGGGCAGGGCATCGCCTGCCTGTCGCACTTCATGACCATCGATGACATTCGGGCCGGGCGCCTGAAAGTCTTGCTGGGCGAATTCAACAGCGGTTATCGCCAGCCGATCAACGCGGTGTACTACCGTAACTCGCAACTGGCGCTGCGCATTCAGTGCTTCCTCGACTTTATCCAGAGCAAACTCGCCGCTTACGCCAGCGCCGATTTCAAGGGCTGATTCGTGACCCCTGCGCAAGAGTGAATTGGCCGAGGGCGGGTTTTTCCCTCGGGTCGACGGGCAGATACTCGTCCCATCACTTACTCACGCAGGGAGTTTTTCCATGAACGTATTCGTCACCGGCGCTGCCGGTTTTATCGGCGGCTCGATCGCTACCGGTCTGGTTCAGGCTGGCCACACCGTTACCGGTCTGGTGCGCAGCGCCGAACAGGCTGCTGAGTTGAAAGCGCTTGGCATCACCCCGGTCTTCGGCACCCTCGACGACAAAACTCTGCTCGCCGCACAGGCGCGCGCCGCCGATGCGGTGATCAACGCCGCCAGCAGCGACCATCGCGGCGCGGTCGAAGCGTTGCTCGATGCCTTGCGCGGCTCCAACAAAGTCTTCCTGCACACCAGCGGTTCGAGCATCGTTGGCGATGCGTCGGGCGGTAAATCCAGCGACATCATTTACTACGAAGACAACTTGCCAGAGCCGACCGTCGACAAAGCTGCGCGTGTGGCCATCGACAACCTGATCCTCGCGGCGGCAAAGGATGGCGTGAATTCGGCGGTGATCTGCAACACGCTGATCTACGGCCACAGCCTGGGCGTCAAGCGTGACAGCGTGCAATTGCCGCGACTGCTCAAGCAAGCTCGCAAAAGCGGCGTGGTGCGCCACGTCGGCACTGGCCAGAACATCTGGTCCAACGTGCACATCGAAGACGTCGTCGCCCTCTACCTGCTGGCGCTGACCAAAAACGTCCCGGGCACGTTCTACTTCGTCGAAAGCGGCGAAGCCTCGTTCATCGACATGACCACCGCCATGGCCGAAGCCCTGAACCTGGGCCAACCGCAAGACTGGCCATTGAAAGACGCCGAAGCCGAATGGGGCTATGAAATGGCCAACTACGGCCTCGGCTCGAACAGCCGCGTACGCGGCAAACACGCCCGCGAACTGCTTGGCTGGGCACCAAAGCGCACGTCGGTGGTTGAATGGATTCGTAACGAAATGGTGTGATGGGTGTTTGAGCCCCGCTGGGCTTTGCTATCACCCTTCAAAATCTCCAAAACGGCTGCCATCGGGCAGCCGTTTTCGTTTAAGGCTTTGCGCTTATATTGCGTCAGACCTATGGTGCTCTGAAAGTCGCCAGTTCAGCAGGTACAGGGATGATTAACCGTTACGACGCAGAAGGGGCACAGGCAAATCCCTCGGTTGCTCGATGGATTTGAAAGGGACTGTCTTGCCAAATACACACCGTGCAGGCCCGAACTGGACGAGAACCTGATTCGCGCCATCGCTGTAACGCACGTGGAGTTCATCCTTATTCATCCCTTTCGCGAAGGTAATGGGCGCTTGTCGCGATTATTGGCGGATGTCATGGCCGTGCAGGCGGGCTACGTGCCGCTGGACTACAGCAGTTGGGAGCGAAACAAAGAGGCTTACTTTGCCGCGATCAATCAAGGGCTGAATTGCAACTACGAACCCATGGAGTATTGGGTTCGGCAGGCATTGTGGACTTGAGGCGGGGCTACTTGGCCAGGGACAAGTGCAGGAACTTACTGGATCTGAGTTTGAGTTTGCGCTCAATAGTCTCCACGCTTTGACCTGTCTCGATGGCTGTCGAACTGGCAACTGCGCGAATCAGAGTATCGGCTGTCAGTTTTTTTCTGGTGCGAGGCGTGGGGCTCATGGCAGGGACTCCGCGGAGGTTGTCAGGCGAGTATAGCGTTTGGCTGGCTTAGAGAAACACAACGTAGGGTTGGACGCGAACCTGTGGGAGCTGGCTTGCCAGCGATAGCGGTCGATCAGTCAGCATTTAAGTTGAATCTGTAGCCGTCATCGCTGGCAAGCCAGCTCCCACAGGTTATTCGCGTTGTACCTGATGCAACGCAATCAAACTGTGGGAGCGAGCTTGCTCGCGAAAGCGCTGGATCAGTCGCCAGAGATGTTGAATGTGAAGCCGTTTCGCGAGCAAGCTCGCTCCCACAGGGTTTTATGTTCGGCTGAGTATTATGTAAATCCCGCCCCGCTATTTTCATTAATCACGACAAGACATACCCATCAGCGACACGCCTTGCCTCTCCACGAAAATTACTTTCATGCGGTTTGAAATCTCGATCTCGAAATGATTTATGAGTTTCACAACCCATTCGAACGTGACCCTTTCGAGGAGTACCGCATGACGCCTTCCTTCGGCTATTGGCTGCTGGTCTATGCCGCCGTCGCCATCATCGCGCTGATCGTGTTGATCGCCCGTTACCGGCTCAATCCGTTCATCGTCATCACCCTGATTTCCATCGGCCTGGCGCTGGTGGCCGGGATGCCGCCGTCGGGCGTGGTGGGGGCGTATGAGGCCGGGGTGGGCAAGACGCTGGGGCATATTGCGCTGGTGGTCGCGCTGGGGACGATGCTTGGCAAGATGATGGCCGAGTCCGGTGGCGCCGAGCAGATGGCGCGTACGCTGATCGACAAGTTTGGCGAGAAGAACGCGCACTGGGCGATGGTCTGCATCGCGTTTCTGGTCGGGCTGCCGCTGTTCTTCGAGGTCGGGTTTGTCTTGCTGGTGCCGATTGCCTTTACCGTGGCGCGCCGCGTCGGCGTGTCGATTCTGATGGTCGGCCTGCCGATGGTCGCCGGCCTGTCGGTGGTGCATGCGCTGGTGCCGCCGCACCCGGCCGCGATGCTCGCGGTACAGGCTTATCAGGCATCGGTCGGGCAGACTTTGCTGTATGCGATCGCCATCGGCATTCCGACCGCAATCATTGCCGGGCCGCTGTACGCCAAATTCATCGTGCCGCGCATTCAATTGCCGGCGGATAACCCGCTGGAAAAACAATTTCTCGACCGCGAACCACGCGACAAACTGCCGGGTTTCGGCATCACCATGGCGACCATTCTGTTGCCGGTGGTGTTGATGCTGATCGGCGGTTGGGCCAACCTGATTTCCACGCCGGGCAGCGGTTTCAATCAGTTTCTGTTGTTCATCGGCAACTCGGTGATTGCGCTACTGCTGGCGACTTTGTTGAGCTTCTGGACGCTGGGTATCGCCCAAGGTTTCAACCGTGAATCGATTCTGAAATTCACCAACGAATGCTTGGCGCCGACCGCCAGCATTACTTTGCTGGTGGGTGCTGGCGGTGGTTTGAACCGCATTCTGGTCGACGCTGGCGTCACCGATCAGATCGTCGGCCTCGCTCATGAGTTTCACCTGTCGCCGCTGATCATGGGCTGGCTGTTCGCGGCGTTGATGCGCGTCGCCACCGGTTCCGCGACCGTGGCCATGACCACCGCGTCTGGGGTGGTCGCGCCGGTGGCCATTGGTCTGGGTTATCCACACCCTGAGCTGTTGGTGCTGGCGACTGGCGCTGGCTCGGTTATCTTTTCCCACGTCAACGACGGCGGCTTCTGGTTGATCAAGGAATACTTCAACATGACGGTCGCGCAGACGTTCAAGACCTGGACCGTGCTTGAGACGCTGATCTCGCTGGTCGCGTTCGGGCTGACTGTCGGCCTTTCTTACCTGCTGTAACCGGAGCCTGACGCCATGGACATCCTTTATCAGATCCGCGCCCGCCAGGATTCCTTCAGCGCCGGCGAAGGTCGCATCGCCCGGCTGATGCTCGACGACGTCGGTTTTGCCGCCAGCGCCAGCCTCGAAGACCTCGCGCAACGCGCCGAAGTCAGCACTGCCACGCTGTCGCGCTTCGCCCGCACTGTCGGCTGCCGCGACCTGCGTGATCTGCGCCTGCAACTGGCTCAGGCCAGCGGCGTCGGCAGCCGTTTTCTCGACCCGGCGGGCACGCCTGAGCAGTCGGCGTTCTACGGGCAGATCGTCGGCGACATCGAAACCACGCTGCGCCAGCACCTGGCCGGATTCGACGAGTCACGCTTTGCCGATGCGGTGAAAATGCTCGGTCAGGCGCGGATGATTCACGCCTTCGGCATGGGCGGTTGCTCGACCCTGTGCAGCGATGAATTGCAGGTGCGCCTGGTGCGCCTCGGCTATCCGATCGCGGTGTGCCATGACGCGGTGATGATGCGCGTCACCGCCGCCAGCCTCAACGCCGAGCAAGTGCTTATCGTCTGTTCGCTGACTGGCATCACCCCGGAATTACTTGAGACTGTCGAACTGGCGCGCAACTACGGCGCACGCATTCTGGCGATCACCCGCGCTGACTCGCCGCTGGCGGAACTGGCCGACATCGTCCTGCCGCTGCAAGGTGCGGAAACCTCGTTCATCTACAAACCGACGGCGGCGCGCTACGGCATGCTGCTCGCCATCGACGTGCTCGCCACCGAGCTGGCACTGGCCAATCCTGAAGACAATCAAGAACGTCTGCGGCGGATCAAACTCGCCCTCGACGAATACCGTGGCGGTGACGATCACCTGCCGCTGGGAGACTGACATGCTGTACGACACGCTGATTCGCAATGCCCTGATCATCGACGGCAGCAACGAGCCCGGTTACCGCGCCGACGTGGCGATCCGCGAGGGCCGCATCGAGCGTATCGGTGACTTGCACGACGCCACGGCAACCGAAGAAATCGACGCCGCCGGCCGTGTGCTGGCGCCGGGTTTTATCGACGTACACACCCATGACGACACCGTAGTCATCCGTCAGCCAGAGATGCTGCCAAAACTCAGCCAAGGCGTGACCACGGTGATCGTCGGTAACTGCGGGATCAGCGCTTCGCCCGTGACATTGAAGGGCAATCCGCCGGACCCGATGAACCTGCTCGGCACCGCGGCGGCGTTCGTTTATCCACGCTTCAGCGATTACCGCGCGGCGGTCGAAGCGGCCAATACCACATTGAACGTTGCCGCGTTGGTCGGCCATACGGCGCTGCGCAGTAATCATCTGGAAGACTTGTTCCGCACCGCGACGCTGGACGAAATTGCCGCAATGCGCGAGCAGTTGCGTGAAAGCCTTGAGGCCGGTGCCTTGGGCTTATCCACAGGCCTGGCCTACGCCAGCGCCTTCAGCGCCTCCACCGATGAAGTGAAGCAACTGACTGAAGAGCTGACGGCATTTGGTGCGGTGTACACCACGCATCTGCGCAGCGAATTCGAACCGGTGCTGGAGGCGATGGATGAAGCGTTCAGCATCGGTCGTCACTCGCGTTCACCGGTGATCATTTCCCACCTCAAGTGTGCCGGTGTCGGTAATTGGGGGCGCAGTCCGCAGTTGCTGAAGTCGCTCGAAGAAGCGGCGAAAAACCAACCTGTGGGTTGCGACTGCTATCCCTATGCGGCGAGCTCTTCGACGCTGGATCTCAAGCAAATCACCGACGCCCACCGCATCACCATCACCTGGTCGACGCCGCACCCGCAAGTCAGTGGTCGCGACCTGATCGACATCGCCGCCGAATGGGACATGCCGCTGCTTGATGCCGCCAAACGCCTGCAACCGGCGGGCGCGGTGTACTACGGCATGGATGAGGCCGATGTACGAAGAATCCTCGCGCATCCGTTGTCGATGGTCGGTTCTGACGGACTGCCGGAAGACCCGTTCCCGCATCCGCGTCTGTGGGGCGCTTTCCCACGGGTGTTGGGCCATTTCAGTCGCGACGTCGGCCTGTTTCCGCTGCACACCGCGGTGCACAAGATGACCGGTTTGTCGGCGGCGCGGTTTGGTTTGAAGGAGCGCGGCGAGATTCGTGAAGGTTTTTGGGCGGATCTGGTGTTGTTCGATCCGGCGACGGTGCGTGATGTGGCCGACTTCCACGACCCGCAGCGTGCGGCGCAGGGCATCGATGGCGTGTGGATCAACGGCGTATTGAGCTATCGCGATGGGCAGGCGAATGGTCGCCGGGCAGGGCGCTTTCTCGCTCGGCAGGGTGATCTGCGCGACAACTTTCATTGAGGATTCGTGGCGTGCATCACAGTAGTGGCACATTGCAATTAAAGAAAGCCATCAACAGGCCGAATTGCTGACATCCACCCCGTCTACACTGTGGGGCCAATCAGTCAGGGAGCACCCCATGAGCTTCGGCAAAACCACCCCGATCCTGCGGATTTTCGATGAAGCGAAGGCTGTCGAGTTTTACGTCGATTTCCTCGGTTTCAAGATCGACTGGCAGCATCGTTTCGAGGCGAATTTCCCGTTGTATCTGCAGGTGTCGCGCGGCGATTGTGTGCTGCATTTGTCCGAACATCATGGCGATGCGTGCCCGGGTTCGGCGCTGCGTATCGAGACCGACGAGCTGGAGGCTTTCCAACAGCAACTGATCGCCAAGGACTACAAGTTTTCGCACCCGCAGATTCAGGCGATGCCGTGGGGCAGCCAGGACATGACGATTGCCGATCCGTTTGGCAATCGGTTGGTGTTTACCAACGCGATTTGTCTCTGAGCTGAAAAGCCCCTCACCCTAGCCCTCTCCCGGAGGGAGAGGGGACTGACCGAGTTGTCTGACGCTGTACACCGACCTGAAAGATCTGCAGCGATTATGGATTCACGGCAATAGATCGATCTGAACCTGCTCGGTCAAATTCATAATCGACTCGGTCATTCAGGTCGATGTATAGCGCCAGACACCTCGGTCGGCCCCCTCTCCCTCCGGGAGAGGGCTGGGGTGAGGGGAAAGCGATTCACCCCCGATGCATCTGCCGAAACTCCCCCGGCGGCATCCCGCGCCGGCTCTTGAACGTGCGGTGAAACGACCTCGGTTCGGTAAACCCCAGATACTGCGCAATGTCCTGAATCGGCAGCGTGCTGTTGAGCAAATAATGCTCAGCCAATTCCTGGCGCAAATCATCGAGAATCTGCTGATACGACGTCCCCGCCTGATGCAACTGCCGCTGCAACGTGCGCACGGAAACAGCGAGCTGCTCGGCGACCTGTTCCTTGCGCGGTAAGCCTTCCTTGAGCAACTGCCGCAGGATGTTCTTCACCTGTTGCTCGAGCGACGCATCTTCCAGCGTCGCCATCAAGCCCAGCGCATGTTCTTCCAGGGTGCGCAGCAACTGCGCATCGGCCTGACGCAGCGGCAACTGCAAATAAGCCAGCGGCACGATCAGCGCCGAATACGGCTGATCGAACACCACCGGGCAATCGAAAAACGCTTCGTACTGCGCCGGCGTCGCTTCGGCCGGGCACGAATGTTCCAACCAGACCCCGGCCGGCGACATCTGCGTGTCGGCAATCCAGCGCGCGTATTGCAGCCACGAACCGAGCACATTTTCCACCAGATGCCGACGAATCCGTGGACGCTGATAGCGACACGTCCAGATCAAATGTACTTGGCCATCCAACACCTCGGCGCGGCTGACGCCCATGTCGCCGACCAGTTTCTCGAACGGCATGATCCGGCTCATCGCATCGCCCAGCGTCGCGCAGTTCATGGTGATGTAACCGAGCACGCTCCACGAATTGGGCAGGACGAAATTCGCCGCGTTGAGCCCGAACAGCGGATCTCCCGAGTGCTCGCAGAAATAATCGAGCAGGCGTTCATGCGCTTCACCGGGCAAACGCAGGGTGTTGTCGCTCAACTGCTGCGCCTGCAAACCCGCCGCCGCCAACGCCGGCTCGATGGCCATGCCCAGCTGTTCGGCATGGCGCAGGTACTTGAGCAGTGGCGGAACTGAAGTGAAGCCCAGCGATTGCATGATCCCATTCCTTTGATCAACGGCGGCGGAGGCGGACGAATAGCCTGAAAGGTAATTTGAAACCCCGACTAAAGTAAATGGCTGACGCTTGCGCGACGTTTGACTCAATTGGCTACACGAACTGGCCGGATGCGACCGTGACACTTTTCGGCCGCTGGCTAGTATGGGGGCCTGAAATATCACTGATCCGACGGTTAGAAGGACACACGCATGCGACGCTGGAACGGCTGGGGAGATGCAACCACGGTGGTCGAACTGCCGGCCCAGGGCGCGGAGTTTCTTCATGAGCGACTGGGCGAGGGGCGCGCGCTGCCCGATGCTTCGCTCGAAACAGCATTGGCGCGTGTGCCGATATCGCGATTGCCGGCGCACAGCTTGTACAGCGTCGATGCCCATGACCGCTTGCTGCATGCGCGCGGCCAGAGCCTGCCGGACTGGCTGGCGTTGCGTGAGGGTGCGCTGGGTAATTATCCCGATGCCGTCGCGTTCCCCGAGACCGCTGAACACATTCGCCAATTGCTGGCGCTCGCTCACGAACACGACTTGTGCTTGATCCCGTATGGCGGCGGCACGTCGGTGGCCGGGCACATCAATCCACCGGATTCGGCGCGGCCAGTGGTGACGGTGTCGCTGGCGCGGATGAATCGCCTGATCGATCTCGACGAACAAAGCCTGCTGGCGACGTTTGGCCCCGGTGCGAGTGGCCCGCAGGTCGAGAGCCAGTTGCGCGCGAAAGGCTACACGCTGGGGCATTTCCCGCAGTCGTGGGAGCTGTCGACATTGGGCGGTTGGGTGGCCAGCCGTTCCAGCGGTCAGCAGTCGTTGCGCTATGGCCGGATCGAGCAGTTGTTTGCTGGCGGCACTTTGGAAACCTTTGCCGGGCCGATGCACATTCCAACGTTCCCAGCCTCTGCCGCCGGGCCTGATCTGCGCGAAGTGGTGCTCGGTTGCGAGGGCCGTTTCGGGATCATTTCCGAAGTCAAAGTGCGGGTCAGCGCATTGCCCGCTGACGAGCGTTTCTACGGTGTATTTCTGCCCACTTGGACCAAGGCCCTGCAAGCCATCCGCCAACTCGCGCAGGCGCGCGTACCACTGTCGATGCTGCGCCTGTCCAACGCCGTCGAAACCGAAACGCAACTGGCACTGGCTGGTCATCCGCAACAAATCGCCTGGCTGGAAAAGTATTTGAAGCTAAGGGGAGCGGCAGAGGGCAAATGTCTGCTGACGTTCGGCGTAACCGGCAATCGCCGGCAAAACGCGCTGTCGCTAAAACAGGCGCGACAACACCTAAAATCGTTCGGCGGCGTATTCACCGGCACCTTGCTCGGCAAGAAATGGGCGCAGAACCGCTTCCGTTTTCCCTACCTGCGCGAGAACCTGTGGAACGCCGGTTACGTGGTCGACACCCTCGAAACCGCCACCGACTGGAGCAACGTCGACCACCTGCTCAACCTCATTGAAAACAGCCTGCGCGAGGCCTTGGCCGCGGAAGGCGAGCGCGTGCACGTGTTCACCCACCTGTCCCACGTCTACGGCGAAGGCTCGAGCATCTACACCACTTACGTGTTTCGCCCGGCGACGGATTACCCCGCGACGCTAGCGCGCTGGAAAGCGCTGAAACACGCGGCTAGCCAGACTATCGTCGACAACCACGGCACCATCAGCCACCAGCACGGCGTCGGCAAGGATCACGCGCCGTACCTGCTGCGCGAGAAGGGCGCACTGGCGATGGATACCTTGCAGGCGCTGAGCAAACATTTCGATCCAGCCGGGCGCCTCAACCCCGGCACGCTGTTGCCGGAGTGACGGCCATGAGTCAGGACTGGAACGCCGCATGGCGCCAGCAAGTTCTGCCGACGCTGGCCGAGGAAACCTGGGATCTGATCGTCATCGGCGGCGGTATCAGCGGCGCCGGAATCCTGCGTGAAGCGGCACGCCGAGGCTGGCGCTGTCTGTTGCTGGAGCAACGTGATTTTGCCTGGGGCACGTCCAGTCGATCGTCGAAAATGGTGCACGGCGGTTTGCGTTACATCGCCAAGGGGCAGTGGCGTCTGACCCGCGATTCGGTGCGCGAGCGTCAGCGCTTGCTCGACGAAGCGCCGGGGCTGGTCGAGCCGATGAGTTTCATGATGCCGCACTATCGCGGCGGCTTTCCCGGGCCTCGGGTGTTGGGTGGCTTGCTGCGCGTTTACGACGCCTTGGCCGGGCGTCGCAGCCATCGTTTTCATGATGCGCAACAGCTTCGATATCTGGCGCCGGGTGTGAAGGAAAGCGACTTGCTCGGCGGCACCAGTTTTGTCGATGCGCTGACCGACGATGCGCGGCTGGTGATGCGTGTGTTGAGCGAGGCACGGGCTGATGGCGCTGTCGTGGTCAACGGCGTGCGCGTCGAACATTTGCTGCGTGAGAACGGGCGAGTGTGCGGCGTTCAGGTCGAGGATTGCGAGGCCGGTTCGTCACTGCAATTGCGCTGCGGCGTGCTCGCTGTGGCAACTGGCGCTTGGGCTGAACGCTTGCGGCCGACTGAGGCGCCACGGCAATTGCGGCCGTTGCGCGGCAGTCATTTGTTGCTGCCGGGTTGGCGTTTGCCGGTGGCACAGGCGTTCACTTTTATGCATGAGCGTGATCGGCGGCCGGTGTTTGTTTTTCCGTGGGAAGGCACGACGGTGGTCGGCACCACGGACCTCGATCATCGTGAGGATCTCGATCAGAGCGCGAGCATCAGCGGCGAAGAACTCGACTATCTGCTGGCGGCCTGCACGCAACAGTTTCCCGGCGCAGAAGTGACGGCCAATGACGTGCTGTCGACCTGGTCGGGCGTGCGTCCGGTGGTGGGCAACGCTGGTGCGCATCAAGACAAACCCTCGAACGAAACCCGTGAACATGTGCTGTGGCAGGAGCCCGGTTGCGTGACCCTGGCCGGCGGCAAACTGACCACGTTTCGCCCGCAAGCCATCGAAATGCTCAAGGCCTGCGCGAGCATGCTGGGTCGCACCTTTGTCGATGACGCCGCGCCAGTGTTTGCTGCTGTGCCAGCGTTGCCGATCGCGGCACTGAGCAGCCATCAGTGGCGACGTCTGGCCGGGAGGCATGGTCGAGAGCTGCCAAGGCTGGCGCAACTGATCAAAGACGTCGGCCACGACACGATCGGCGCCACGGATACGTTGTGGGCGGAATTGGCCTTCGCCTGCGAGAGCGAAATGGTTCTGCACCTGGATGATCTACTACTGCGCCGCACGCGTCTCGGCCTGCTGCTGCCCCATGGCGGCGAAGATTATTTCAACGCCATCCGTCAACTCTGCCAGCCGCGACTGGGCTGGAGCGACGAACACTGGCAGCAGGAAGTGCAGCGTTATCAGGCATTGTGGCGACGCCATCACGGTTTACCGGATGCCACGCCTTGATGCCCCTTGAAGAGAGCTCCATGGATAACCACCCGAACAAGCGTTACCTGCTGGCCATCGACAACGGCACACAGAGCGTGCGCGCGCTGCTTTTCGATTTGCAGGGCAATCTGCTCGGCAAAGGCAAGGTCGAGCTGCAGGCGTATTACTCGACGCAACCGGGCTGGGCCGAGCAGGATCCGGAGTATTACTGGGCGAAACTCGGCGAGGCGTGTCAGCAAGTCTGGGCGCAAACCGGCATCGATCGCTCGCAGATTGCCGGCGTGTCGCTGACCACTCAGCGCGGCACAGTGATCAATGTCGATGCCGAGGGCAAACCGCTGCGCCCGGCGATTCTGTGGCTCGATCAGCGTCAGAGCGAAGTCGAGGGCGGGATCAAGGGACCGTGGGGCTGGTTATTCAAACTGGTCGGCGCGCAAGGCACTGTGGATTACTTTCGTGCCCAGGCTGAGGCGAACTGGATCGCTCAGCATCAGCCTGAAGTGTGGGCGGCGACGGACAAGTTTTTACTGCTCTCGGGGTTTCTCACCCATCGACTGTGCGGGCGTTTTGTCGACTCGGTCGGTTGCTGTGTCGGCTACCTGCCGTTCGACTTCAAACGGCTGAAATGGGCCGCGCCGAGTGACTGGAAATGGCAGGCACTGGCGGTGCGCCCCGAGCAATTGCCGAGCCTGCACAAACCCGGTGAAACCCTCGGCTACATCACCGCCGAGGCCGCTCGCCACACCGGTATCCCCGAGGGCTTGCCGCTGATTGCGGCGGGTGCCGACAAGGCTTGCGAAGTGATCGGTGCCGGCGTGGTCGAAGCGGGTACGGTGTGCCTGTCCTACGGCACCACGGCGACGATCACCAGCACCCGATCGCGTTATCTGGAAATCGTCCCGTTGATCCCGCCGTACCCCTCGGCAGTGCCGGATCAGTACAACTGCGAGGTGATGATTTATCGCGGTTACTGGATGGTCAGCTGGTTCAAGAACGAGTTCGGTCTGCGCGAGATGCAGCAGGCCAAAGAGCAGGGCATCGAGCCGGAGCAGTTGTTCGATGCGCTGGTCGATGCAGTGCCGCCGGGCTCGATGGGATTGATGCTGCAACCGTACTGGTCGCCGGGGATTCGCGAGCCGGGTGTCGAGGCGAAAGGCGCGATGATCGGCTTCGGCGATGTGCACACCCGTGCGCATATTTACCGGGCGATTCTGGAAGGGCTGGCGTACGCGTTGCGCCAGGGCATGGAGAATATCGAGCGGCGTTCCAAGGTTTCGATCAAGCGTCTGCGCGTGGCCGGTGGCGGCTCGCAAAGTGATGCGGCGATGCAGCTCACGGCGAATATTTTCGGCCTGCCGGCGGAGCGTCCGCATGTGTATGAAGCGTCGGGTCTGGGCGCGGCGATTTGTTGTGCGGTGGGGTTGGGGTTGCATGCGGATTTCCCCACGGCGATCGCGGCGATGACCCGGGTCGGCGCGGTTTTTACCCCGCAACCCGAGGCGCAGAAAATCTACGAGCAACTGTACAAAGAGGTCTACCTGCGCATGTACCGCCAGCTCAAGCCGCTGTATCAAAGCATCCGCAAAATCACCGGTTACCCCGCCTGAAAGAACACCACCAATCCCTGTGGGAGCGAGCTTGCTCGCGAATGCGGAGTGTCAGTCAATATTGTTTTGTCTTACCCACCGCTTTCGCGAGCAAGCTCGCTCCCACAAGTTTATGCGGTGGAATCAGATCCTCTTATGTGGCGCCATCGGAGACCTTTTCTGGCGAAATCGGACAGTGTCAGCGCCGGGGGCGGTTGTTAGGCTCATCCCCCACGGCACCGCCAATAAGAACGAAAAGCAATGAAGCTGACCTTCCTCCTGTTGCTGCTTTGTGCAACCGCCCCGAGCGCCTGGGGCTGGTCGAACCATACGGTCGGCAGCTATCTGGCGTTGCAGGACCTGCCAGCGTTGCGCGACGCGCCAGCGGTTGCAGTCGAGCCTCTGGAGCATTTTCTCACCGAGCAATACCCGGCCGTGCTGGCGCTGTTGGAACAGCAGGAAAGCTTCGCCCGCGCGCACTTCGCCCAGTACCCGCCACGGCCCGACAACCTGAAATTGCCGGCGGTACCGAGTGACAATTTGCGCCACGACTTTCTCACTGCGCTGCGCATCAATCCCGAGATTCATCTGGCGATGGTCATCCAGCCATTGCCCGGTAAAGACCTGCCTGAACGTGAGCACTTGCAGGCCAATCAAGTCATGGTCGAGCAAACCCTCTCTCCATGGAATCGCCAGCGCTTCATCGTTGTCGCCGAGCACGAAAAAGTCGCGCCTCTCGCAGTGCTCGCCAGCGCCGCCGACGAACCGGATTACGGTCATGACATCAACCTGTTCAGCGACAACCCTGGTGCAGTCGGCGCGGTCTATGGCTTCGGCCCGCAACCGTTCGGCGATGCGCGTTTCCAGTACAGCTCGCAGGCGCCGTTCCACATGGGCTTCTTCCACGAAAGCCCCGTGGTGTACGCCGCTGCCGGTTTCCTCGAGCGCAGTTGGCCGGACTGGCGCGCCTATCAATACATGGGCCTGGCGCGACTGGCGTTTGCCAGCGGTCATCCGTACTGGGGCTATCGCTTTCTCGGCTGGGGCCTGCACCACATTCAAGACCTGACTCAGCCGTATCACGCCAAGCCCTTGCCGGGCGTCGACCTCGCCAGTCTTCTGTTGCTGGAAGGCAAGGCAATCGCCGGTTTCGCTGAGGACAAACAAGCCTCGATCGAACGCGTCGCCACTCGGCACATGGAAGTGGAGAAGTACCAGTCGACCTGGCTGCGCCGCTTGCTGCGCGCCGGTCAGCCGCACCCGATGCTCGCGGCTTACACCGATGTGGCTCAGGACAAAACCTACCCGCCGTACTCGGTCGACTACCTGCGCGAAGTGGTCAGTGCCGAGTCGGTCAACGACTCCGCAGCGTTTGATGAGGCCATCGGGCAGTGGCTTGAGACAGCACCGACTACCGGTGATTTCAGCAGCGGCAATCAGCTGCATCGCGAAGATTTCGACCATCCGGCACTTAACCAGCAGCTATTCAAATTGCTCGGGCATTTCGGATCACACAGCCGGATTTACGTCAGCGCGGGATTGGCGCCGTAGCGCGGCAACGCACACCACAACAATAAAAACACAGGGAAGGAGGAACACATGATCAACACTCGATTGCGCCTGACGGGCGCGGCGCTCCCCGGTGTCGGCCTGGCCGGGCTGCTGCAACTGTGCGCAGTCGATGCGGCGCACGCGGTGGAGTTCAGCTTCATGGACAAACAGGTCACCGGTTCCGTCGACACGACCTTGTCTTACGGCCGTTTGTGGCGGGTGCAGGGCCGCGATAAAACCAACGATGACGTCAACACCAACGACGGCAATCGCAACTTCGACACCGGGCTGGTTTCCGAGGTGTACAAGATCACCTCCGAACTTGAAGCCAACTATCAGAACTACGGCGTGTTCGTGCGCGGCACCGCGTTTTACGACACGCAACTGATGGACAAGCGCAACGACTACTACGACAACAACAGCCCCTCGCAACCGAGCCAGAGCTACCCGCAGGACGACCATTTCACCGGCCAGACCCGCGACATCGCCGGCAGCCGTATCGAGATGCTCGACGCCTATGTGCACGGCAGCTGGGACGTCGCGCAGATGCCGGTGACCGCGCGCGTCGGTCGCCAAGTGTTCAACTGGGGCGAGGGGATTTTCTATCGCGGCGGGATCAACACCACCAACCCGGTGGACGCCGCCAAGTACCGTTTGCCCGGCGCCGAAGTCAAGGAAGTGCTGGTGCCGGTCGAGGCGCTGAGTTTCAACATCGGCCTCACTGATTCACTGACCATGGAGAGTTTCTACCAGACCAACTGGAAGGAAACCCGCATCGATCCGGTTGGCACGTTCTACTCGCAAACCGACCTGTTCGCCGACGGCGGCAACACCGGTTACAACAACTTCAGCGGCACGGCGCTCGACACACCGGTGCCGGGGTTTGGCAATGTCATCGGTTTGTACAGCGCACTGGGCAACAACCCGTTGCTGAGTTCCGCCCTGCAAAGCACCGGGCTATACGCCAATGGCGTGACGCCGGCCTACGGCAATACGCTGAAAGTGGCGTCGATCGGCAAGGATTACAACGCACGAAACGACGGGCAGTTCGGCTTCGCTTTCCGCTACATCGCCGAGCAGCTCAACAGCACCGAGTTCGGTTTGTACATGGTCAACTACCACGCCAAGGAGCCGACCATCGCGGCGGATCTGGGCGGCTACAAAGGCATCGATATGGATGCGCTGACCAACCTGTTGTCCGGTGTCGCCGGCAGTCAGGCCGGGGCGCTGGCCAATGGTCTGGCCACCGCTGATGTGATGGGCAATATCCAGGCGCACCGGCGTTACGCCGAAGACATCCGCATGTACGGCTTCAGCTTCAACACCACGTTGGGCGAGGCGTCGGTGTTCGGTGAAATTGCTTATCGGCCGAATCTGCCAATCGGCGTTGCGGCCACCAACGATCTGATCGGCGACCTGGCCAACGGCGCGGCTGTGGCGGTGACGGGCAAGTCGGTCAACGTCGGCGGGCAGATGGTCACTCTCGATAGCCAGATCAACAACGCCGAGCGCGTCGAAGCCTTCAACACCTCGCTCGGCACCATTTACAACTTCGGCCCGACGGCCTCGTTCGACTCGCTGTTCGGCATCTTCGAACTGGCCTCCGAGCACCTGCGCGGCAGCAGTTTGCAATACACCGCGTATGACGGCAGCCGTCGTTATTACGCCGGCACCGGTAACTATTCCTATGTGTCTGGCGGTGATCGAGACGATCAGGTCAACCGCAATTCCTACAGCTACACGGCGATGCTCAACGGCACATGGAACGACGTGTACGCCGGGGTCAACGTCTCGCCCTACATCGTTTACAAGGATGATTTCGAAGGCAACAGCTATCAGGCCGGCAACACCATCGAAGGTCGCAAGGCCTACACGCTGGGGATCAAGGCCAACTACCAGAACAAGCTTGAAGCCGAACTGCAATACACCGAGTTCTACGGCGGCGGGCAGAACAACGGCATCCGCGACCGCGACAACGTCGGGTTCAACCTCAAGTATTTCCTTTGATTGCCCAGAACAAAACTTGCGGCACCCCGTCCCCCTGTGGGAGCGGGCTTGCCCGCGATGACGGCAGCACATTCGACATCAGTGGTGGCTGACCCACCGCAATCGCTGGCAAGCCAGCTCCCACAGGTTTCTGCATTTTGGAGAAGATCATGGTTCGCACTTCACGATTGACCAAGGCTTCGCTAGGGCTTGTTTTAGGCCTGGCCGCCGGCACCGCTCTGGCCGCCATCACCCCGCAACAAGCCGAACAACTGAAAACCACCCTGACCCCCATGGGCGCCGAACGCGCGGGCAACGCCGCCGGCACCATCCCTGCGTGGACTGGTGGCATCACCCAAGCCCCGGCCGGCTACAAACCGGGTCAGCATCACCCTGATCCGTACGCGGCGGACAAACCGCTGTTCACCATCACCAAAGCCAATCTCGACCAGTACAAAGCCCACCTCAGCCCCGGCCAGATCGCGCTGTTCAACAGCTACCCCGACACCTTCCAGATGCCGATCTACCCGTCCCGTCGCTCCGGCTCGGCGCCGCAGTGGCTGTACGACAACACCCTGAAAAATGCGACCTCGGCGAAGTTGCTCGAAGGCGGCAGCGGTTTCTCCGATGCCTACGGCGGCGTGCCATTCCCGGTGCCCAAGGACGGCGTTGAAGTGTTGTGGAACCACATCACCCGCTATCGCGGCATCTACGTCGTGCGCCGCGCTTCCGAAGCGCCGGTCCAGCGCAACGGCAGTTTCGCGCTGGTGACCTCGCAGCAGGAAGCGCTGTTCAACTATTACCGCCCGAACGGCCAGTTCGCCGACCTGAAAAACATCCTGTTCTACTACCTCGCCTTCGTGAAAAGCCCGGCACGATTGGCCGGTGGCGCCGCCCTCGTGCACGAAACCCTCGATCAGCTCAAAGACGCACGCCAGGCCTGGATCTACGACGCCGGCCAACGCCGCGTGCGCCGCGCACCGAACCTCGCCTACGACACGCCGATCGCCTCCTCCGATGGCTTACGTACCGCCGACGACACCGACCTGTTCAATGGCTCACCGGATCGCTACGACTGGAAGCTCAAAGGCAAACAGGAAATCTACATCCCCTACAACAACTACAAAGTCGGCAGCCCCGATGTGAAATACGCGCAGTTGCTCACCCCCGGCCATCTCAACCCGCAATACACCCGCTATGAACTGCACCGGGTCTGGGTGGTGGAAGGCAACTTGAAACCGGGCTCGCGGCATATCTATTCCAAGCGCGTGCTGTTTCTCGATGAAGACAGCTGGGGCGCGGCACTGGTCGATCAGTACGATGGACGAGGGGAGTTGTGGCGCGTATCGATGGCCTACCTGAAAAACTTCTACGACCTGCCGACGACGTGGAGTGCGCTGGATGTTTTCCACGATTTGCAGGCGCGCCGTTACTACGTACAGAACCTTGATAATGAAGAGGCGGAGACGGTCGATTTTGCGCAGCCGGTGCCGGAGGATGCGTACTTCATGCCGTCGGCGTTGCGCCAGCGTGGGACGCGATAGGAGGGGGCGGGCAGTTTCGAGGCATGACCAGACTTCGGTAGTGCTAGTCATAACGCAATCGCGGGCAAGCCCGCTCCCACAGGTCATGAGTCGAACACAACCTCTGTGAACGACTCAAAACCCTGTGGGAGCGGGCTTGCCCGCGATTGGTTTTTTGCTTAAGCGCGAAATCAGGATCAAACGCGGAAGTGGCTGACCATCTGCTGCAACTGACCACCCAGGCGCGCCAGTTCAACACTCGACGCCGCCGTCTCATCACTCGCCGCTGCGGTCTGTTCCGACACGTCGCGCACGTTGATGATACTGCGGCTGATCTCTTCGGCCACGGCGCTCTGCTGTTCGGCAGCGGCGGCGATCTGCTGGTTCATCGACTGGATGTTCGACACCGTACGGGTGATGTTTTCCAGTGATGCGCCGGCCTTGCGGGTCAGGGCGACGCTGCTGTCGGTCAGGGCGCGGCTGTTGCTCATCACCGCTGAGACTTGCTGGGTACCGTTCTGCAGACCGGCGACCAGGCCTTCGATTTCTTCGGTGGATTTCTGCGTACGCTGGGCCAGACCACGCACTTCGTCGGCAACCACGGCAAAACCACGACCGGCTTCACCGGCACGCGCGGCTTCAATCGCGGCGTTGAGGGCGAGCAGGTTGGTCTGTTCGGCCACGGCTTTGATCACGTCCATGACGCTGCCAATCTTGTCGCTTTCCTGTTGCAGCACGCTCATGGCTTCGGTGGAACGCACCACTTCGCTGGCCAGACGCTCGATCTGCGCGATGGCTTCGTTGACCACTTTGTCGCCTTCGCGGGCTTCGCCGTCAGCGGCGGCAGCGGCTTGCGAGGCTTCTTCGGCGTTGCGCGCGACTTCCTGCACGGTGGCGGTCATCTCGTGCATGGCGGTGGCGACCTGATCGGTCTCGACTTTCTGGCTGTTCACACCGGCGCTGGTCTGCTCGGTGACGGCAGACAGTTCTTCGGCGGCGCTGGCGATCTGGGTGACGCCGTCGCGGATGCCGCTGATCAAGTCACGCAGGGTCACGCCCATGCGTGCGATGCCCTGTTGCAGCACGCCGAGTTCGTCGCGACGGGTAACGGTGACGTTCTGGGTCAGGTCGCCGCTGGCGATGCGCTCGACTACAGCCAGGGTTTCTTGCAGCGGACGGGTGATCTGACGGGTGATGATCACCGCAGCAATCACGCCGACCAACAGTGCCAGCAGGGTGCTGATCAGCTGGAAAGTACGTGCCTGAGCGCTTTCTACATCACGACGATCAAGCTGGATCTGATACAGCTGCTCGCTGGTGTTGACGATCGCGGTGCCTTGATCGGTCATTTCCTTACGGGCCTGCACGGCGTCGGTGTTGGCGTTTTTATACGCCATCAATGCGCTGCGGTAGTTGATCAGGGCGGTTTCCAGCTGACGCAGGGCGTCTTGCTGAGAATCAGCGAAATGCACGTTCAGTTGCTTGAGGCTGGCGATCGCGACATCCAGTTGGCCGACGGCTTTCTGCTCGGTGTCGGCATTGGTGGTGGCGGTGTAGCCGCGCACTTCGTAGCGCGCGAGGATGAACGCTTCCTTGGCGGCGGTGATCGCCTGGAACTGTTCAAAACGCTGCTCGCTCATGTCCATCTGCTGCACGCGTTTGCTGATCGATTCGATCTGGTTGTACGCGGTCTCGGCACTCACGCTCATGCTGTCGCGCGCACTGTTGCCGGTGCGGTAGGCATTACGCATTTTGTTCAGCGACGTCTGGTATTCAGCGATGGTCGCGGCCTGCTCCTTGAGCAGTTTGACGTTTTCCGGGCTCTTGAAGCTGTTGATCAGCTTCTGTTGCTGCGCGGCGAAGCTTTCGAGGGTGGTTTGCACGTTCTGTGCGGCGGTTTCGTCGCCATTGGTCAGCATGTATTGCAGGCGCACCACACGCAGTTTGGTCAAACCGGCGTTGAGCTGGGTGATGTCGCTCATCCAGTTGCTGCGGTCGATCAGGCCACCGAGGCTGGTCCAGCCCGTCAGGGCCAGCACGCAGGTCAGGGCCAGCACCAGGCCGAAGCCCAGGCCCAGTTTCATGTTCACGCTGATGTTGCCGAACCAGCTATTCATCAAAAATCCTCCAGAAACGTTGGGTTTCTTGTCGTCGGTTAGGCTGGAAGATTGTTGTTTTTTTGAGCCAGCAAGGGTGTTAGCAGGTTTGTATCGGCCGCATTTCCCAGAGCTGAAAGGATTTTGTCCTACGGAATTTGTAACAACGGATCCCAAGACTTTTTTCACATGGGTTTCACTGGCTGCCCACGCTGGCCTCTGTACCTTCGCCGCATCGAATGAACCCGTGATGCACAGTGGCGAGGCGGTTTTTGTGGAATTGAGACTGAGTCTGTTCGGCGTTAAACGCTCGATCGATCTGAGCTTTTTGGCGCGTTTTCGCAACACCTGGGTGGTGTTGGCGGCATCGGTATTGGTAATCCCCTTGACCCTGTGGTTGCTCGCGCCGGCGGCGGTACCGGATCTGGCCCACGGCAATGCCGCGGGGGCGCAGGCACTGGCGGCAGGTTGGGCCAACGGCGACATGATCGTGCTGGTGCGTCATGTCGAGCGTTGCGATCACTCGAAAGCCGCGTGCCTGAGTGGCAATGACGGCATCACCGATCGCTCGCGCAGTGTCGCGGTGGCGGTCGGTGCACGGTTCGAACAACTGGGCCTGAACAACGCCGACATCTACAACAGCCCATCGATGCGCACCGTGCAGACCGCCGGTTACATGTTCAACCATGCCGCCAGCGGCGATGACTGGTTGATCAACTGCCGGGGCCGCATGTTGCAGGACGCGTTGGCCCACAAGGTTCCAGGTCGCAACCTGGTACTGGTGACCCACAGCGAATGCATGGCGCAAATCGAGAAAGACCTCAAAGTGCCGACCTCGGACATGGGTTATGGCTCGTCATTGTTTGTTTCCGCTGCCAGCCCGGCAGCTCCCAAGATGCTCGGCTTCATTGAAGCTTCCGACTGGCGCACGGTGACCACCCGATGAAATCTCGTTTCTACGCTTACAATTTTGGCATTCCGCTAGCCTGCGCGGCGCTGGTGTTCCTGATGTTCGACATGACCAAAATCGACGTCGCCTTCAGTAATTTGCTGTTCGATCCAGTGACGCAATCTTTCCCGCTCGACAAGATTCACTTCTTTGAAAAACTTACCCACAAGTGGGCGCGGATCATTCCGAACTGGACCGCGGAAATCGCTCTGATCGGCGCAATGCTGTCGTTGGTCTGGCCCTTGGTCAATCCGCCAAAGCATCCGCAATTGGCGGCGTTTCTTGAGCGCAGCAGAGTTGCGCCGGTGTTGCGCTTTGCCGCTGACCATCGTCGGGACTTTTTCTTTATCGTGGTCGCCTTCGCCGTCTGCACCGGCGTGATCCATTTTCTCAAATCCCATACCAGCGTTTATTGCCCGATCGAGACCACGCTGTATGGCGGAAAAATGGCCCATATCGAGTGGTACAACAATTTCCAGCTGTTCCATGAGGCGGGAGAAGGGCGTTGCTGGCCGGGTGGTCACGCCTCCGGTGGTTTCACCATGCTGGCGCTGTATTTCGTTGCGCGGCGTTATCAGTGGCGGTTTTCCAGTGCCATTTTGTGGGGCTCGTTGTTGCTCGGCTTCATCTACGGCACCACGCGCGTCCTGCAAGGCTGGCACTACATGTCCCACACGTTCTGGGCCGGAATCTTTGTGTGGCTGGCGTGTTTGCTGACGGCATTGGCCTTCTACGGACGCGCGCGGCTGGATGTGCCGGTGGTGGGCAAGCGTGAGCAGAAAGCTTTCAGTGCTCAGCCTGAGGTCTCTCTCTGAACCCGTTCGGATGAAATGAAAAACCCGCCAATCATCGGCGGGTTTTTTTATGCGGCTGCGCAGGCCTCAATAGCCGACGAAGTAATACGCCTGACGCCCGACCATCATGGTCTTGAGTACTTTCAGTGGTGGCGCGGGCTCGCTGTCGCCGGCCATCACCACGACATGCGAGGGCGAGGCCGTGAGGAAGTCTCGCAACTGCGCCTCGGTATCCAGCCCTTTGAGTACTTGCTGGGTATAGAAGACCGTCGCGCCACCGACCCGCTCATTGGCCTGAAACAGTGCGACTTGATGCCCGGCGGTCTGCAGTGTCTGAATTTCCGCGCTCAATGGCAGGAACGAAAGCTTTTTATCGGCGTGGGGCAGTGCCCATTGCGCGGCGGCGAGATAACTGCCGATCACCAGCGTGAGCACAGTTACTGCCAATGTCTGACGGTGACGGGCGATTCGGCCTACGAATCGATTGGCGGATTGGTACTGCTGCAATCGTTCGAACAACACACCGGC
The DNA here is from genome assembly GCF_049300855.1 of Pseudomonas sp. Lineage (GTDB taxonomy): Bacteria > Pseudomonadota > Gammaproteobacteria > Pseudomonadales > Pseudomonadaceae > Aquipseudomonas. The sequence continues at coordinate 42,969 of NZ_JBAQKH010000061.1, forward strand.
ATATTCTGCCGCAATCACCGCCGCCGCCGGCGTCATCGACATCAAGTACACCGTGCGCTTGCTCGACGCCAGGGTCAGCATGATGAACTGCGCGACGATCCACAGGCTGAAGAACAACAGGTAACGATTGGCCTTCAGTTCTTTGCGAAAATGCCACAGTCCCAGGTACACCAGAATGTTCCACGGCAGGAAGGCTTCCGGCAACTTGGCGAGGTAGTAGTAGAACGGCTCGTAGTGTCCGGCTTCGACGAACGACCCGCTGAATCGGCCGACACTGTTGGTCAGCAACACTTCTCTGACCGCTTGCACGCCGCCGTGCTGATAGAGCACCACCAGCCAGATCAGCAGCGGAATCAGCCCGACCACGGTCAGCAACCCCGGGCGTAACCAGTCAGCGAGTTTGAGGCGCTTGTCCATCAGGTTGTCAGCCAGCAGGTAAGCAAAAATCACCACCCCCGGCATCGCCAGCCCCAGCACACCTTTGCTCAACGTGGCGATGGCAATCCCGACAACGAACAACAGCGAGCTGCCGAGAGTCGATGCCCGTTGCGCCTGGAAAAAGGCCAGCAGCGCCGTGGTCACGCCGAGCGCCAGCAGCGCATCCTCGCCGACGCCGCGCACGTTGCTCCAGTAACTGGCCATGGTCGCCAGCAGAATTCCCGCTGTCCACGCGAGCATTTTCGGCCGCCCAAAGCGGCGCAACATGGCGTACAGCAGCATCACGCTGAGCAAACCGGCCACCGCTGAGGCCAGCCGCACTGCCCACGGCGAAACACCGAAGACACGCATGGCGCCGGCATCCAGCCATAAACTCAGCGGTGGTTTTTCCAGAAACGGTTCGCCGAACAGACGTGGAGTGACCCAGTCATCGTCCAGATGCATCTCCATGGCAATCCCGGCGACGCGGGCTTCAGTGGAGCCTTGCAATTGATGGTTGCCCAGCGCGAAGAAAAACAGCAGGGCAGCAAGCAGAAACAGTGACGGGGCGGCACGCGACATAGGTTTCAGGCAACCGGAAAGGGCAGGAGGCCTGAGCATACTTCGCCAATGCTTAACAAATTGTGAAACTCACGACAGTCGCCGTGACCAGCGTTTATCCGGCGTCTCGAAGACGGGATTGACCAGCGCCGTCAGCACGTGATCCTGCCAGCGCCCGGCGATGTTCAGATAGGCCTTGGCGTAGCCCTCACGCTCAAATCCGAGTTTTTCCAGTAGCTGCGCGCTGCGGTCATTGCCGGGAATATAGTTGGCCATGATCCGGTGCAGGTTCTGGGTTTCGAACATGTAGCCGATACCAGCTTCCAGCGCTTCGCGCATCAAGCCCTGGCCCTGATGGGCTTCGTCGATGTGATAACCCAGATAACAGGCCTGAAACGCTCCACGAATGATCCCGCTGAAGTTGCACGCACCGATCATCTGCTCGCCATCCGGCGTCAACAGCGCAAAGTGCATCGCCAACCCGGCTTCGAATGCGCTGGCCTGGATCTCGAGACGACGGTAAATCTGCTCGGTGGAAAAATAGTCAGTGGTACGGATCGGTGACCACGGCGCGAGGTGACGCTGGTTGCGTTGATAGAAATCGCTTTCCAGTTTGGCCTGATCCGGGTCAAGGATGGCGAGCGTCAGGCGTTGGCAGGGCAGGGTCAACAGCGGCATCAGGCGCTCCGGTCATGGGGATCAAAGGACAGGATTGCCCGCGATGGCAGAAAATACAAACCGGCTTGCTCAGAGCGCTAGCCAGCACTGGCCGAAACGGCGGGTTTTGTGCTGCTCAGCGTTCATCCACAGGCTCGGCATTGGCAACGTCATGCCGTACAGGACTCCCGCGTCTACCGCTTCGACGCCAATCCGCAGGCAAAAAAAAGCCCGCGGGAGAGCCGCGGGCGAACCGTAGTTTCTTGAATGAGCGAACGGACTGTACCGGTTTGGCAGAAGCCCGGCAGTGAAGAAAAATTCATCTCGATGGATCGCCCAGGCGACGGTGCGGTCAGTGCCGGTGTCGCCCGTTAATGGCGAATTTCAGGGCCTGATGGAGCAGGCGATCCCTATTGCACGACCTGGTCCCGGGCCCGACAGACCACAATCTCGGCCAACGCGCTCAGTTGCCTGATCGCCACCGCGATATGACGTTGGGATTCGTCGCATTCATCGGCAAAGTTTGCGCTGATCTGCGTAAGGGAATCGAGAAGATCACTGGCGTGCGAGAGCAGACTGATCGTGTCGACATCGTCGCGCACGCTGAACATCTGCTTGAGGGGGATGGTACGACGGCGATTTCGACCGGTTGAGCCGGTGGCGCTGGCGTGCGTTTGCTGGCCGGGCGTTTTCGCGTCGGCGGATGCCGGTCCAACAAGGGAAAGTCGGGTGATCTTTTTCATGACGTAGCTCCGTGGAATGAACAATCTCTGAGGGGGCGGTCTGTCAAACCGTCCGCTGGAGGGCGGCGAGTCGTGGAGGGTAGCGCCGCAAAAAACTGTCCACCAGTTCATGAAAGCCGACGCGTATTGCGGGAAAGTTCCTAGGACCTGGAATGTAGGAAGCGAAGGCTTCTCTCCGTCGCTCATGGTGTCGCCGGTTTTTTGCCTGCGGTATCAGCGTGCAATGAGGGCGACTGCCAACGCCCGAATAAAACCGAAATCCGGTTTGATAATGTTTTGCAGGAGAACTAATGTGCGCGACGTTCAATCGGCAGCCCTCGCTCTCCAGCGAGAGTCATGGCCAAGTCCTCTCTGATATAGAACACGCGTCGCCACATCCGGAAGATTTCTCTACAAGGAGTAGAAAGCATGTTGAATCGACAGCGTTCACTACGACGCCAATACGCGCGCCTCACTGTCGCCCTCCTGCTTACTTGCGGCATGGCCGTGTGCGCGGTGCCATCGGTACAAGCCCAGACACAGGCGTCAACCCCGGCCGAGCTGATGCGCGAAGCTCTGCGTCTGGACAAGGACGGCTCGCTGGCGCAGGCCACGGAAGTTGCCCGAGCGGCCATGGTGGCGGGTCGCAAGCGCGGTGGTTTCGATTTCACCGAACTGGACGCCGGCGAGCTGCTTGTAGATCTGCTGTACAAACAGGCTCGATATGACGAGGCCCGCAGCGCCGCAGAAGAGCAGATTGCCTACTGGGAGCAGCAGGCCACCAGTAACGGCAGGCCGGTCAAGCGCGACGCCCGGAGCACGGGCATGCTGGGCCAGGCGATCAAAGCGAGCATCATGGCGGGCGAAAACGACCAGGTCGCACGCCTGCAAGAAAAACTGGTTGCCGTCACCAGCCCTGATCCCGCTCTCTGGCGCTTGTCTGCGCAGGAACCACGCTTGCGATACAGCCTCGCTGATTTCTCGATGCCCTTCACGGTGGGGCAGTGGAACCTGACCAAGTTCGAGCCAGCGGCCAAACGTGATTTCAATAGCATCGTTGTTTATACACAGGCGTTGCCGAACGGCCCGTTGATTGCCGAGATCGCTCTCTCCTACGACGAAGCTCAACGCAAGCAGGGCGAAGCCGAGCGTCAGGAGCAGCAGGTGGCGTATCGTCAGCGACATGAGCCAAGCGCACTGGAAGCCGCAATGCCCGATCTGCCTTTCAACGGTCTGACCTCCTTTAAACGAGGAGCTGAATCGTTGTGTAAAGATCAGGCTTGCATGAATGTTCATTGGCTGGCGTTCCGCGGCGATTGGCGCATTGACATCGACATCACCTTCGGACTGCACGACGAGGCCCAGGCCACTGCGCAAATGCAGCAATTGTTCGCCGCGTTGAAATGGCCCAGCGCGCCGCCGCTGTTTCGCGAACGGCCGCTTGAACAGCAGATCAGGGAGATCGAAATAGCCGCTTCTCTGCCTGACGGCGTCAACAAAGCGGCTGTACTCGCGGAGCAGGCGTTGCCCGATGCGTACTTCCCGGACGAGATCGCGCGTATGCAGACCTACATTGGCGTGTCTCAATATCGACGTGGCAACCTCGACGCCGCTCGCCGTGCGCTGAGTGTGGCCGTGCCGGCCTGGGAGAACGCCCTCGTCGATGAGCTGCTCTATCGCAGTGCGCTGGATTACGCCGCCGACATCGCCTATCGGCAGGGCCGAATTGAAGACGCCGTGCCGCTGAACCGCCAGTTCATCGAATGGCAGGAAAGTGATGCGACGCTGGGCTGGTCAGTACCGAAGGACGAAAATGCCCTCGTCAACCGCCGCCAAGGCACGCATCTGCCCTTGCGCGTGGGTGACTACCGGTTGCGACTGGATACGCAGGGTCGGTTCTACTACGACAATCTGCAGACTGGTGCACAACTTGGCCTGACCGTCGGGTTGCCTCAGTCCTCGAATCAGGAGCTGGAGTTGACGCTGCGTTCCTTCCTGTCGAAAACCCTTGGCCTGCAGGCCGGCAATATTCACAAGAGCGGTTTTTCGCCCAGGTCCGCGACACCGGGCGACGCCAAGCCCACCGGCCACAAGTGGGAGTTCGATGTGACGGCTTTGCCTACGGACCCGGACGACTCCAGGGTAAATCCGCTCACCGGCATCCCGGACAAAATACCGAAGAAGATGACCTTCTGGATTGTCGATCGTAAAGAGCAACGGTCGATTTTGCGGGCCCCTGTGACGGACAGTGGCCGATCCAGGACTGAAGCGGATCAGGTTGTACAGGCGTTGTCCTGGTAGAAAAGGGGAGAGTGTCATCCCGGATTCAATCCGGGCTGACTAATCCTCTATTTTCTCTTCACGCAACACCCAGCCTGCCTCTCCCGCCACCAGTTTGTACTGGATCTGCCGCATCTTCCCCGTCCGACCCGCCCCCGCTTCGGCGCTGTCGTACACCGCAAAGCGCTGCACGAGCCTGTTCTCCACCACCGCAAACGAATCCTCGCCCTGATACCCCTCGGCCGCTTTTGGATTTTCGCTGATCGGCGGCAAATAGATTTCGCTCAGGGTTTTTTTCCGGTTGGCGGAGTAGGCGATCAGTTCACCCGGCATACCGCGACCGGGCGCGCGCGTAGAGATATAGACCTCGGGCGAGCCATCGTTATTGAGGTCGGCGACTTCGGCGCGGATGATGGTGCCCTTGAGGGGGCGGGTGATCGCCGAGTTATCGATTTCCAGGCCTTTGGGCTCGATACGCACGATGGGCTTGCCATCGACCCGATCCGCTTTCACATCAAAGCCGATGCCCTGCAACGCCAGGTTCTGTTCGAAAGGTGTGTTGTTATCCACAGCGTCGCCGTTGGCGAGGATCAGCGAAATTTCGTAGTTGGCCACCTCATTGCGCCGGGCTGCGTTGCGCATTAGATAGACCTGCACCGTGTAATCGCCATCGGCGGGCAACGAGCCGATGAAGTGATTGCCCATGATCGAGCCGTTGAACAGCGCGTAATCGGCGCCTTTGGCGGTGATATTGAAATAGGCGGAACTGTTGGATGGCTTGAAGTCCACAGTCAGGATCTGCCCTGCCTTGGCATTGAGTTTGTACTCCGCCGTTTTATAGCCCTTGATCGACTGCTTGAACTGCACGCTGCCATAGCCGCTTTTGTAGACGACTTGCTGGATCCTTGGCGGGACGTCGGTGGTGGCGTGGGCGTGGGCAGACAGTGAGACGAGGGTCGCCAGTGCGGCGCCGAGCCAGATGTTCATGAGGGTCCTTCGGGTAGTGGCCTATGTGGCTCGAAGGATAGATCCGCAGGCATGGGTCCGTCCAACCGGGGGGGGATTGGAATCCGGCGGCGATCTCTGCCCCTCCCGTATACGGGGCATTTCGCGGGGTAGCATCGTTTTCGCCGCTTTCGGTGGAGCCAACCAATTGAGGTTAATGCAGGCTCCCACAGAAAGCACTGCGCCCTACAGGGGGGCGCAGTGCTTTTGTGAATGAGGCGGCTTGGCTCACTCCTGCGCCTGATGCTGCAGCAGTTCGCAAACCTCCACATTCATTTCTACAAACGCCTCCCAACTGAACCGCTGGGCGTAGTGCATCTGGTACTGTCGGTCGACGCGGCAGATATCCGGCCGGGTATCGTAGATAAAGCAGTGCTTGTCGGCATCACTGTAATGCCGACAAGTCCCATCTCCGCGATCCAGGTAGTGCGTCTGTTCCGCCAGGTGCACATTGCGGCAACACAGGCCGCACTGCGTACAGGGAAACGCCGGCAGCGTCATACCAGTGACGCCAGCCAGTTGCGCGTGCTGGCCGCGTTACCCATCTCGAACGGCAACTCTATCCCGCGAGCCGCCACAGCATTCTGCAGTATCGCACTGCGCCGGATTTCGTCATTGCACTCCTCAAGCTCTTGGGTAAAAGCCTGCAATTCCTCCACGTCCAGGTTGAACTCCAGCCGGCTCAGCTCCAGCAGGTAACGGTCCAGTTCCGCGTTGATTGCCTGGAACTCGCGCACCGTGCCGGCGTGCGGCGTCAGAGATTCGATGAAGGCCCAGAGCTTGCGCGCCATCGCGCTGTGCAGCAGGAAGTAGTTCAGGCCCAGGGTCACCAGACCCGTAACCAGGGCACCGGCAAACGCCGCCAGCTCGGTGCCGAACGGGAAACTGAGGAACGGCACCAGTTGGGTGTAAGCCATGGTGCCGACCACCGTGGCAACGCCCACCGACAGCAACGACGTCACTGCCTGGCACTGCTCCACGAAGCTTAGGTGATCAGGGTTGAACACCATCAGCTTGATGGCCTTGACCAACTGGCCCCACAGCTCGCGGATGATCTTGATCGCCATCGCCTGAGTGGTGGCGAAGATGTTGAACAAGGTGGTAGTCAGGCTCCCGAGCACCCCAGCAAACACGCCATCCTTGAACGCCACCAGGAAGTCGTTGAAACGCGCCTGCACCCGCTTCCAGATGCCCTTGAGCGACTTGTTGATGCTCTCGACGAAGGCCTCTAGGCTGAAAGTGTGCTTGAGCTTGTCCAGCAGGGCCGGCAGTTGCTCGCGCAGTTCGAACCACACTTCCGCCATCATCAGCCCGAGCATCTGCCGGGTACCCATGGCCAGGCCTGCCGAGCCGGCGGCATGAGCCGTTTGGTGGAGAAATTTGCTGCTGGTGTAATAGGCTTTGTTGATCTGCTGAAGTGAAGGGGTGCTGCAGGTGGGGCAGTGAGTGAACCAGTCGCGGTTCAGCACCAGCACGTCACTGCTTGGAAGAAAGGTCTTTTTCCAGGAGCAGTAGTGGCAGACGAGGGTAAAGGGCGAGAGAGCGATCGGCATGGCTGCACCTAATGATTACCAAGTGCAGTCAGGATGGCAGTGGCGGGCGACAACCTATGTCGTGCTTGCTGAGGTGATACTTTCTCGAACGTATGTTCCGTATCGGCCAGCTTGGCCTGAGAGGTTATTGCGATGAGCTTTGGGATCAATCCCTTCAGGTCGGGGAATACCGAGATGGCTGGCACTCAAAAAGCCGTTATGGTTTTCGAAAGAGCTACAAACCGTTGATTTAGCCGAAATTCAGGCACAAAAAAAGACGTCCGTGGACGTCTTTAGATGATTATTTGGTGGGCCGGGGTAATCTGAACCTGACTTTTATCTTATTGTTTTTTATGACAAATATTTGTTCTGTTTTTTAGTTGGAATACCAATTGGAATACCTAGCGGAATTCCATTCTACTTGGCCGACCGCTTGCAATCGACCTAACAAACTTGCTTCGCCCAGATGATTAGCCGCGATTTTCTTACATTTGTTGGGATATTGACTGCGTTCGATAAGAGGCTGAAGGTGGCGACAGGCAGAAACCGGCCAATAGCTACCTGCTGTAAAGGATTACGTGGATGGCTGCATCATTTCGGATACGTCTCTAACGGTGGGGCCTAGCTTTGCAGTATCCAAGCTAGTATCTAGGCTTAGACCAACCCGGATAACCGTCGATTTCTTCAAGCAGGTCATCACGGTCATCCCGAGCGCTGCGATAGCCACTCGATACTGGGCGCTGTTCAAGCTCTTCGAAAATGAGGATGGACTGAGTCTGTTTAGTCGGGGCGTGGTAGGTTGCTTGCTCATAGCAAGCGAATCGACTGGCATCATCGCTGTTGCTCCAATCCAGACCCTCGGTGTCAGCCTCATGAGGGCCGCTGATACCGGACTTCAGTGCGCTGGCCGCTGCTGAGTCTTGAGGCAGCGGAATGCCTTTGGTGATCCACACTCGGGCTTCTCTCAGTGCCTTCGAAACGATTGAGTATTTAACGACCCCTTCCTCGGCTACCACAAACGCCAAGTGGGCCCCAGAGGCCTGAGCGAACCTAGAGGCGATACAAGATCGGGAGGCCTGGAATAGTTCTGCTAGCTCGGCGAGGTGCTCAAGTGTGAAGTCTTTCTCTTCAGCGAGGGGTTGAATAATCACCCAGGGAACCAAACACTCAGCGGCAAAGATGTCGCACAACACTTCTTCAGGGTGGCGCCCAGTGAAACGTTCCAGCTCGTCAGAGGGCACCTTCTCACCATGACGGGATGGAAGCTCAAGAACGTGGTGAGCAATCTCATGGAGGATGGTAAATCGCTGCCTTAGCGGACTGTCATTCTGATTGACCCAGATGCATATTTTCCGGCGCCGCTCAACGGTACAGCCGGCCTCACCATCAGCCAACTCCGTTCGAGAAACCTGAAAGCCCAAGAATGATGCTAGGGTCTCGACATCCACAGGCACTGTCGTTATTCCAGCATCTTTCAGGAGTTTTCTAGCTCGTGCGACCGCAATATTTTCGTCCATGAAAATCCTCGCCCTACATCTGTTGGATAAGCTCGATCCGCTTGAGCCAAGCCTCCTCTGTATTGGGACGCTCACCTCGGAAGCTCATGGTTGCTACGTCCTCAAAGTCCTCCCAAGGAATGTCCAAGCGCGAGATCATTAAGTGGTAGAGCGCATCATCAAGGGTTACTGGCTTAGCGAGCAGTCGAAACACCTCCGCCTCTCGATCACCCAATCCCAGCGCCTGGCCCAGCCGCGATACGACATCGTCGGAAGGGGCCTGCTTATTACCCTTCTCTAGCCTCCAGATGTACGCGTGATCCAGATCGCCCGCACGCTTCTCAAGCTCACGAAAGCTCAGCTCTTGTCGTTCACGCATGGATGCGATGAACCCAGCCAAATCCATTATTTTCTCCAACTGCTTGCATTGCCCGCGCTGGCGGGAGTAGTCTGTTGTCCAGACAGACAACAGCTGCGTTTCATGTTCCATGATAAGCGGCTTTTTTTTGAAGTCCACTGTTGTCTGCTTGAACAACGGCCCTTGGGTCGTTTTTTTGAATGATGGTGTTGTCTGGTTGGACAACGAGTTGTTTGGTTCCTATACGAGGGCTTTACCATGACGCAGTTAAACGATCTTGATGTAGAGGATGTGGCCGCCGCTGTATCGGCTGGTCGCGAAGTCCGCGAGCACGGGCCATATAAAATCCAGGTGGGCGATGAGAGCTTGGAATACCAGTCTTTGGTGATCGCGGATCCGGTTCCAACCGGTCTGCAGGTTCTGGAGTTAGCGGGGCTACGGCCTGTCGCTGAGTACCTGCTTTTTCAGATGTACGCCAATGGCCACTTGGAGCTGCTCAGCCCAAGTGAAACAACGGATTTGCGCCAGGCGGGTATCGAGAAGTTTCTAGCGTTCAAAAACGATCGCTCGTTTCGATTCTTCATTGATGAACGTTCGCAGGACTGGGGGGCTCAACGTATCTCCGGTCATGCGCTCAAGCAACTCGCCGGCGTCGATCCGAGCAAATATGAGGTCTACTTGGTTATTCCTGGCGAGGACGATGAGCTGGTCGAGGACCGTGACCTGTTCGACTTGGCTCGCCCCGGGGTAGAGCACTTCGCTGCGGTGGAGATCAACATCAAGGTGTTCGTAAACACGCTGCCTACCTACGTCCACGCCCGTTACCTCAGCTACTGGGAAGTGGTGCACCTCGCCCACCCTGAAGCGGTGCCCGGCCCTAACGCACACTTCACAGTGACCTATGCCAAGGGCTTCGAAGGTAACTCGCTTACCAACCTGGTTGATGGCCAGCTCGTCCATATCAAGAAAGGGATGCACTTCAATGTCACACCAACTGATAAGTCGTAGTCCGCACCTTCTGCGCTTGCGCAACGAAGGGTACAACCTGGAAACCATTGGAGCCTACCTTTTGGTTCGAGATGTTCCCTATGTGAGTGCACAGCGCCAGGTATGCAAAGGCGTCCTGGTTGTGATGCTCGATCTGACGGCTGATATTGCAGAGCGACCGAACGATCACACCGCACACTTCATCGGTGAAACCCCATGCGATTCACGGGGGCATCCCCTTGAGCAAATCATCAACAACAGCCAGCCGAACCAATTGCTTCCTGAGTTAAAAGTGAACCACTACTTCTCTGCTAAGCCGCGTTCTGGCAACTATGCGGACTATTACGAGAAAGTGTCGTTGTACGTAGCGATGCTGAGTGGTCCTGCTAATGCTCTCGATAAAAACATCACCGCAAAAACGTTCGCACCTATTCGGTCGGATGTTGAAGACACGGTATTTACGTACACCGATACGGCCTCTGCCCGTGCCGGTATTGGGATGCCTACTGAGAAATTTAAACGACTGAAAATTGCGATTGTTGGGTTAGGTGGTACTGGCGCTTATATCGTGGATCAGGTGTCAAAGACCCCTGTGGCTGAGATTCATCTGTACGACGGCGACGCGCTCCAGCAGCACAATGCGTTTCGTTATCCCGGCGCTGTGCCGTTTGCCGCCCTGGAGCGGGGTATGAAGAAGGTGGAGTACCTGCATGAAGTATTCAGCGCAATGCACCGCCATATCATCCCGCACCCGAGCATGATCACTGCGGATAATGTGGTTGAGCTTCGCGCTTTCGACTATGTGTTCCTTTGCGTTGATAACGCCAAGGCACGCGAGCTGGTGGTGAAGGAGCTCCGGGGGACGCAGGCTTCACTGATCGACGTTGGCATGGGCGTGCACCTTGTCGGCGAGACTCAACAGGTTTGGGGAACGTGCCGGGTCACAACACTGACCCCGGAGCACCATGATCATGCTGATCGGACGATGCCACTGGTGGAAAATGATGCTGAGGATATCTACCGGTCGAATATTCAAATCGCAGATCTGAACGCCCTTAACGCGATGCTGGCAATTGGGATGTGGAAGCGGCTCTGTGGCTTCTACTCCGATAACAGTCAGGCTGACCACATTACCTATTCGACCAACCTCAACGAGATGGGCAACAGCGAGGAGCGGCAATGACTATTAGTCGACTCACCCCGCAATTTGTCGAGCATTTCCCGGAAAAACTTGAGTCAGGTGAGCTCTATCTGGCGATGGAGTTCGGCACTGCAGCGCACCTATGTGCGTGTGGATGCGGAAACAAAGTGATAACGCCGTTCTCCCCCACTGACTGGCAAATGTTCTTTGATGGTGAGACGGTTTCGCTGAAGCCTTCGGTTGGTAACTGGACACTGCGCTGCAGATCGCATTATTGGGTGCGATCAGGTCGGGTTGTTTGGGCTGGAGACATGTCCCAAGAAGCGATCGACGCGGGCCGCAAACGAGATATTCAAGTGAAGGCACTGCATGGCGCAATAAAGGAAAGCGGGGAGAAGGTACATCAGCCGCAGCAAATCGTTGTTCAGGTGGAGCGTAAGGCATCCACCTGGTTTGACAAGCTAAAAAACAGGCTCGGCTTTTAATGAGGGCACCAGATTGGACACTGATTGGCAAGGAAGTTAGAAAGCAAAGGGCAAGATACTTGGTCTTGCCATTTGCGCAAAAGGATTTGAGGGCGAAGTTTTATTGTGTAAAGCTGGTTTAAGGCATTCGTATAAAGTATCAATGCGGGCACGAAGATTCGACACAAAATATCGAATAGCCGGGATGAGTAAGTATTCGTAACCGGTTAAGCCTCAAATGCCGTGGCAACAGAGCCGCAGAATCATTTTCGAATCGATCGGATTTGTAAAAATTTCAACCGTTCGAGTCCTCGCTTCGCCAAATCATCATGACGAGTTATTCTAGATAGTCATTTAAAAACAATGAGTTGCGCGAGATGTGAACAAATATGTTGTGGGGCGCTGGCAATTTGCTATATTTGTGCAGAGAGCCATTCACGGATGTAAGGCCGTACCACATGCAAATATTAAAATGTCTCCATACAGGTAGAGATGTAACTTATACCGTCACCGATGGTATTGACCTCCTCGCGACAGCAAACCTTGACAGGGACTGGAGCGCAGAAAAAGCAAAAATTCTAGGGCAGCTATTTGTAGAACATCCTGATGCTTTGAGTGATCCAAGTAAATGGGAAGGTTTGCTTGATACTTATCAATTGAATGATCATCACTGGGCTTGGACTCAAAAAGCTAGACTTTACAATTCTGCCGAGTTTTTTTGGTTCTATTTGATGGCAGATGGACAAGTACAAGCTGCATGCATAATTAAGCACCCAAAAGAAAGCCGGGCAGATAAAGCAGGGATCTTCTACGTGGATTACCTAGCCGTGGCGTACTGGAATCGACGTAGGGACGGCTATGTTCGCCGCTTTGATGGCGTTGGAACCAAATTGCTGATTCACGCTATAAACTATTCGATTGATGTCTTGGGGTACCGGCCAGGATTCTCACTTCACTCTCTTCCCTCATCTGAAGGATATTACCAAAACCTCAAAATGACGGATTTTGGTATGGATCAGAGTTACCAAAATCTTCGTTACTTTGAGGCCTCAGAGCCAGTAGCGCTATCGATAGCGCAAGGAGCCGCGTGATGGGTGAGGATAATTTCTCTCCTTGGGATGACGCGCCAGTCGTTCCGCGCGCCGATGCGTCGGCTCGGACCTTATTCGAAGCGTTCAAACGATTTAGCGAAGATTTATCAAATAAAGATATTGATTCGCAGAGGCCGGCGAATATGTCTAGGCAAGAGTTTTTGGCAACACTTGCGCTTGAGTCAAATGAGGTCGCCGGTATCTTATATAGGAAGAACTCTAAAGCGCATGAGACAAAAATTCAGGCATGGCTTTCCTCATCTATTACGAAAGCAAAGCGGCTCTCACTTGCGATGTGCACTAAATTTGAAGGTATCACCCAAGAAGATATCAATGCCATTATAAAGTTAAGCGCAAATCCAGAGAATATTGTAAGTCTGCCAACTGTTCTGTCTGAGCGATACGGGGTGGTATTGATCGTTCAACCTGGATATGCGTCGATGAAGATGGATGGCTGTGTACTCAAGTTGCCGGACTCCAGACCAATGATTGGAATTTCGCTTAGGTATAATCGGTATGATAATTTTTGGTTCACGCTGGTACATGAGCTCGCACACCTGTGCCTACACAGCGATCAGCTTGATACACCAATCGTTGATGACCTAGAAGATATTGTAACGGAGGATATAGAAGCGGAGGCGAATTCTTTTGCAAGAGAAAGTTTTGTGCCGCGTCGCGAATGGCGTGTTTTATATGAGAATCGTCATAGCGACGCCGTGCTAGAAAAAGTGTGTGCTGATTTAGGTACCCATCCAGATATTGTCGCAGGGCTAATCAGATTCGCCGCCAAAGACTATAAGTTATATTCCAGTCGTCATCGTACAGTGGATGTTAAAAAACTTTTGGGGTTCATGGATGTATAATTATGCTCCGTTTTTAAAATTTAAACAAAATGAAATTCAAGCCGTATTCTCAATATCTCCGGATGTTCAAGATTTTACGTTGCCCCTCTTTGATATTCCAAAGGAGAAAAAACAGGACACTGAGCTGGATATAATAAATCGATTGAGTAAAGGTGAAAAGCAATTAGCCGTTCATTCAAAAAAGATCCCTAATCTACATTTTTTGATAGATAATCACGACCTTGATGATAGTGTGCTTTTGGGTGGGACTCATCAATATAGATATATTTTAGATGAACTCAAGGCATATAATATTATACCTGTCGTTGCTTTTGATCGCGTGGCGGATCACAACGTCGCAGCCATTGAATATTGTCAGGGCGGTTGCAATACGTTGGGTGTTAGACTGCAAGTCGAAGATTTTAAAAGTTTCAATTTGCTTAAGCCGAAATTGGCAAAAATTCTAGCTGAGGCGGCTAGCGTAGGTGTGACGAAAACTTATCTTATTTTTGATTGTAGAATGATCGAAGCGCAGGGAGGTGTTGATGATCTTAAAGTTTTGATTGAAAAATTCTACAAACAGTGCAGTCAGCAGCTTCCGATTAATCATTATATAGTAGTTGGTTCGGTTATTCCTGCAAATATAACCAAGCTAATGAAAACTAAAACCACAATGATGGTTGAAAGATTAGAGGATAAGCTTTGGAGGAAGTTGATTGTCATTCCAGAGTTGTCGGAAATTAACTATGGGGACTATGGTGTAGTTAGTCCTGAGTTTTCTGAGGCGGACTTGCCCGTCGAGCTAATGCCGAAATTTATGGCTCCGAAAGTATTTTATACTACAACGGGGGAATTTTATGCCGAGCGTGGGGGGCAGTTCCAAGGGCATGCTAAAGGATACGGCCAGTATTTCGATATAGCCGATAACATTGTGAATAAGTCTTATTATCGTGGTGATAGATATTCTGATGGTGACAAGTATGTACACGCAAGAAGTCATCTGAGTGCGCGTCGACCTAAGAAAGGGGGATCACCAGGTAGCTGGATTAAAGCAACCCTCTCAGCTCATATCACGTTTGTCGTAAGGGTACGTTAGCGCGGTTAAGAATAGCGCCTTGGATCTGCGCCAAGGCGTCACTCTTATTTATAGTAGATCCTAAGGTCTTTGCAAAGTCATTGCGATTGCCAGACTTCTTCTGAATCACTCCCATCTTTTCGGATACGTCAAGAAGCTCTTGGCGCCAAAGCATCATGAGCGCTTTGTCGGTGACAAAGTTTGGGTTATTTGATGCCTTGCGTTCATATCTAAATATGACTCGATCGCCTTGATCTTGCGCAACTAGGATTCCCCAGTATTCAGGAAGATTTCGTAGAGCCCACCGAACATGCTTAGTCGTAAGCACTAGTGTAAGTTTTGGGAAGGAGTGAGAATATACTTCCGCTTGTTTAAGAATTCGTTGAATGCTATCGGTTTCGCCTTTTATTTCAAAGCAATGCATTTGTTTATAAAATGCGACAACGTCAGCAATAGCATTTCCATTGTGTACATGAAGCTCCTGCAATATACGGCTAGGCCTAGGAGACCTGCTGTTTAGATGCTGCACCAGAGCGTTTCGAATTTCAGCATCTTTAAGCATGGTGATAAGTGTTCCGCTGTAACTTCTTTAAGTTTCTATTTTACACATGTGGGATAGACAAATCGACAAAGATAAGATGGAAGCGTCGTGTATGGGCTGCATACCAATTCGAGCGGATAGCTAGAGGGATTTGCTGCGAGAAGCCTGAGCAACCAGGCTGCGGCTCCCAACGCACTGCCTCCTGTGTGATCCAAAGCGGGGTGCGATGACCGCTTGGTACTCGGATCCACAAGCGTAGAAGCGTTCACCACAAGTTTCGATGCTTGAAGCGCTAATTAACGTTTGAGATTTTGATTTTCCCGCCAAACCCTCCGATCCAGCGATCTTTGATCGCGCCGATCGGAGGGTTCACTCGCTTTTTCTCGAAGCCAACTCGTTCCACCCTCCCATTTCAAATTTGATTAGCGTCAGGTCTCTTTTACCCATCAGCAATTGCCCTCAATCTCTTTCGAGTGCAACGCAGTCAGCGCTAGGGCCGAGCTTGTCGTGGGGTTACATCTAGAGATGTGGC
The DNA here is from genome assembly GCF_049300855.1 of Pseudomonas sp. Classification (GTDB taxonomy): domain Bacteria; phylum Pseudomonadota; class Gammaproteobacteria; order Pseudomonadales; family Pseudomonadaceae; genus Aquipseudomonas. The sequence goes on from NZ_JBAQKH010000061.1 coordinate 58,670, forward strand.
GACAGCGGCGACATCGGCGACAACAATTGTCCTGTAAGGCTTTGAGCGTGGCGACAAAGTGGCGACTGTCGCCACTTTTTGCCCACTTTGGTCAGAGTACTTGACCGCCTTTGCGAGCGGGTATAAAAATTGGCGCACGAATCGCTGTCGTTTACAGCACCTGCCCAGGTAGTCAGAACCTTTAAGGCTACGCCACTTGCGTGGTGGTTCTCCCGAAGTGCGATTAGCGTCCGGCGGCTCGCACGGTCACTCCCCGAGAGTGATGGATGCCTACTCGACGGATCTGCCCACTGCGGCAGACGATGGACCTTCCTCGCTGCACTGCGACAACCTCACCTCTCGGCACATTTCGCTGCGCCAATAGGCGCCCGTCTCTTTCTTCTGGAAAGAGACGGGCGCTCGCAGCACTGCTGCAAGCCACGTCGTACAGGGCATTGCCGCAACTCTCCTCGTGACAATCGGCCTGACAAATCCGATTCGTCGCCATCCGCAACGACACAGGCACCGGTGCCGCAGCCAATGGAAAGGCTGCACCTGACTGACGGTCAGGCATGCCCCAGGTGTCGATGTTGTTGCCTTCTCCCTCCCAGGATCTCCAGGTGCCGAACTCGTCAGTCGGCACAGCCTCCACCCGCCCGTATCTTCGGATGCGTCTAAGGAGGCCAGATTCATGGAGTCATGCCCTTGCTCCCGGTCGTAAGGAGCCGTTCGTTCCGCGTCAGTGAACACCTCACAGGCCGCAGGGGCCTTGATCCCTGATAACACTCAACAGCCGTGGCGGGACTACGTGAGGACAACCAGCAATGAACGAGGAGAGGGCCCATGCAGCAGTTAGATCCGAAGCTTGAACTTCCACGACCACCTCGACCGCTGATTGAGTCGAATCCCGTGGCCCAGCCTTATCCGATGCAGGCACTGGGTGGGATTCTTGGGCCTGCGGTGGAGCGCATGGCCGAGGTCATCGGCGTGCCCCAAGCGCTGGCCGCGCAATCGGTGTTGGCTGCCTCGGCGCTGGCTACTCAAGGTCATGCGGGCTTACAGCTCGACGGGAGAAACTATCCCCTGTCGCTGTACCTGATCACGGTGGCCGCGTCAGGGGATCGTAAAACGGCGGCGGATCGATGTGCATTGCTCTCAGCACGGCAATGGGAGCGTGAGCAGTGGCAGCGTTACCGCGAACAGCTTGCACGGCACCGTGCCGCACAGCGGCAGGCGCAGCGTATCAAGCCTGGCGATCCTGAGTCCTCGAACGGGGCGGCGCTCGAAGCGGAGCCCTCAGCCCCCAGGCTGATCACCACGGACCCGACTATCGAGGCCCTGATCAAGGGCCTCTGTCATGACCTGCCCAGCATGGGGCTGTTCTGTGATGAGGGCGGACAGTTTCTCGGCAGCAGCACCATGAGCCGGGATAACCGTTTGAAAGCGGTCACGACCTTGTCGTCACTCTGGGACGGTAGCCCGATTGATCGTGCTCGCTCCATGGCCGGTGAAAGCCTGCGGGCTTATGACCGGCGCTTGAGCCTGCACCTCATGCTGCAACCGTACTTGGCCATGCAGTTACTCAGTGACCCGTTGCTGCAGGGGCAAGGCATCCTCGGTCGCTGCTTGATGACCTGGCCCACCAGCCTGGCCGGACAACGCAGCTACCAGGCTGTCGACTTATCCAAAGACGCCGCCCTGAAGCGATATCACCGCCGCCTTTCGGCCCTGTTTCATCAGCCGTGGTCACTTTCCGCTGACGGTGCCTTGCAGCTATCACCGCTTAGCCTCAGTCCGTTGGCCCGCCGTCGCTGGATTGATCTACATGATGCCATCGAAGCCCAGTTGGGTGAGTTTGGCGAGCTGGCCAGCGTACGGCCTAGCGGATCGAAGGCCGCCGATAACCTGCTGCGCGTCGCCGGCATCCTGGCAGTCGTGGAGGAGAGCGGTGTGGTAGAGGTCGACCATATCCAACGGGCCTCCGCTTTAGTCGGCTACTACCTCACCGAGATCCAGCGCCTGACCGAACAGGAACCTGTGTGCCGGGTAAAGGAGGAGGCGGACCGGCTGCTGCGCTGGCTGCAGGTCAAGGATTGGAAGCACTTCAGTATTCGAGACCTGAACCGCAACGGACCCCGCTTTGCCCGTAAGAGCAGTCGCCATGCCACCAAGCTGTTGGTCGAGTTGCTTGATCATCAGTGGCTGATCACCGACGGTCACACCTTCGAGGTGCGCCATGTTCAATCTTGATGAAGCACTGCGCAACCACTTAGCTCAACGCCAAAAGGAGCCGAAAGCGCGGTTTGTCGCCGGTGTCGCCGATGTCGCCACCCTCCGTAGAACTATCACCTCGACGACAGCCATTATCCAATGGTTAGAAGAGGAGGGTGCGCATCTCTACGTCACCGACAACACCCTGTGTTTTCGCCCATCTGATTGGACTCAGTTCGCCATCGTGTGCGCGAACTGGCGAGCCCTTTTACATGATCTCGTTGCAGTCGATGAGGAGCAGAGAAATGGCTCGGATCGGCAGGCGTGACGGTCGCAACTTTGGCTTTGGTCGCCAGCTCAGCTATGCAGGCCCGCAAGCACTGAAAGATCTGTTTGGCGATGGTCATTTCAGTACTGTCAAAGCCCATAGTGATCGTTGGCGGGCATTCGCGCAGTGGTGTCGATCCGAGGAAGGACCGAGGCTCAATGACGCGCGGCAGATCGACCGCGACATCCTCATGCTGTACGCCACCCACATGCGGGAGCAGGTTGATCAGGGCAACGTCGGCATCGCCACCGCGCAGAACCGCCTGTCCAGCGTGAACCGAACGATGGCTGCGCTGCGCGGTGATCAGTACGTCAAAATCTCCAGTCCGAGCAAGGCGCTGGGCTTGCAGCGCTCAAGCGTGCGTAGTGAGGCCCCGCAAGGCCAAGACCGTGTGCAGGTCAGGCTGATTGCGCAAGCGCTGTCAGATCGTCAGCAAGATAGGGTGAGCGCCATTGTGCTTCTTGCTCGGGAGACCGGAATGCGCCTGCGTGAAGCGATTTTGGCGGACCTGCCACGGCTGCAACGAGAGGCCCATCGACTGGGCAAGATCAATATCCAGGACGGCACCAAAGGCGGTCGATCAGGCGCATCGGCACCGCGTTGGGTCGCGTTCACGGATCAAGTTCGCGCGGCCCTCGACAGGGCTACCGAGGCTTCCCCCACTGGCAGCCGGAATTTGTTGGCGCCCGACGAAAGCTACAAAGACTTCATCCAGACAGTCGTGCGGCCGGCGCGGGATATTCTGCATGAGTATGGATTGAAAGGCTTTCATGAGCTACGGGCGGCTTACGCTTGTGAGCGCTATGAGCAACTGACTGGCTTTCCTGCCCCCATCAATGGAGGTCGTGGTCATCGAGAAGATCGAGCACTCGATCAGCGTGCAAGACAGCAGATCAGCCATGAGTTGGGACATAACCGCATCGATGTGATGAGTGCCTACATTGGAGGTCGGCGATGAAGTTTGAATTCGACATGGCGTTGTTTCTGAGCCCCGTGCTCAAAGGTGCCCATGTCACGCGGCAGCGGCACATCAGACAGGCAGGAAGGATGCATGAGGCGATTCGTGAGCGCTGGGGATGCGCGACGCCCTGGTCCTGGAAGGAAAAGCACACCAGATGGTTTTTAGAGCGCTATCTGCATTGCTCAGCACCAGCGACTGTCTATTACTATGAATTAACAGCAGGGCTGATCCGCCGTAGAAAGACGCAACTCGTGGTTGTCTGATAGATGCTTTTAAGCGTGAGCCCCTGAATATGGGAATGCGGAGCCTTCCCATATTCAGGGGCTTGGCCGAAGAGGCGCAGGCATCCGAAAGGTATGGCGACAGTCGTTATTTCTGTCGCCATGCTCCACGACACGGATGGCATGAATTGGCGGCGGTGATGCTCATCGTATCGGCACGACATTGCGGTCCCTGGTTTGATTGATGGCCGATGCCGACAGGCTGCCGGTGGCCGCCTTCTGGATATGTTCACTCCACCAAGCCATCATCGGACGCCGGCGTTCGATGTAGTCCGTCCTGTTGTAGGCGCTACGAACTTCGTCCTTGTCGACATGCGCCAGCGCGACCTCGATCAGTTCTGGATCCCAGCCATGCTCATTCAGGATGGTGCTCGCCATCGAGCGCAAGCCGTGGCTGACTAGACGGTCTTGAAAGCCCATGCGCTTCAACGCCATGTTGGCGGTCTGGCTATTGGCATGGGTGCGGGGATTTCTATCTGAGGGGAACACGTACTCTCTGTTACCGCTGAGTTGCTTGAGCGTCTCCAGTAACGAAAGTGCTTGATCGGTAAGAGGGATTGTATGCTGCCGACGCTTTTTCATTCGTTCTGGCGGAATGGTCCAAATGCGCTTGTCGAAGTCGATATCTGCCCATCGTGTGGTGGCTGCTTCGGCAGGGCGGGTCATCGTGTGCAGTTGCCATTCGATCAGGCAGCGGGTCGTGCGCTTGATGCTGGCGTTCGCGATTTCCATCATGAGCTCGGGAAGCTCCTCAGGTGGTAGCGCAGCCATGTTCTCTTTCTTGGGTTTCTTGAACACCGCCCGAATTCCATTGAGGGGGTTCGCAAATATCAGACCGGAGTTGACCCCGTAGGTCATGATCTCGTTGAGTCGTTGGCTCAATCGTTTCACGGTTTCGAGGCTCCCTTTGGCCTCGATTGGGCGAAGGATCTTGATAACCATCGGAGCAGTGATTTGAGAGAGTTGCGTTGTTTTCATGCTTGGGAAAACATGAAGCGTCAGCGATCTCCAAATGTCTTCGGCGTAGGCTTTGGTTACGGAGTCTTTCTTCAGCTCGAACCAGGCAGTGGCCACCTTCTCGAAAGTGTGTTCAGTCTCAGCAAGTTTGGCTTGCCTTACCTCGTCACGCTGGGTTTTGGGATCAGTGCCCAAAGCGAGCAACTCACGCGCCTCTGCGGCTTTCTTCCGGGCGTTGGCTAGGGAGAGGTCGGGGTAAGGACCAAGCGCCATGTTGATACGGCTTCTGGTCAACGGCTCGCGGTAATTGAAATTCCACATCATCGAGCCGCTGGCGCGTACTCGAAGCTGCAAGCCATCGCCGTCGCTGAGGACGAAGTCTTTACCAGTTGCCTTGACCGCCTTGAGCTGGCGATCGGAGAGGCGGGTTGCGTTAGTAGGCATGGGGGCTACCTCCAGCACCGTTTTGGTATCCTGAAAATAGCATCTGGTAGTCCGGGATACCACCTGGGATACCAAAGCGCCTGGAACTCAGGAACTCTCCAAAGACCCCAATAGCCATGAAACCCCCGTATTTACTGGATTTCAGGCACAAAAAAAGACGTCCGTGGACGTCTTTAGATGATGAAGTGGTGGAGCCGGGGGGATTTGAACCCCCGTCCGCCAGTACTCCGCTGTCGGTACTACATGCGTAGCCGTTTCTATTAAGTTAACCCTCAGCGACCCGAAGGGCAGGGTGCTTTGGGCGAGTTGTGTAAGTTTTAGCCGCTTCGTCCACAACGTACTACACGGCGATTCTGTTCTATATGACAATCATTTTGGGTTTACAGACATCCCCTGATGATTGCTGGACCCGAAGGTACCAGGAGCATTGTCAGCTGCAATTAAGCAGCGAGAGCAACACCGTATTGGTCGTCATTGGCAACTATAAGTAGTTGCAACAGTGGATTTACGACTTCTGTTACCAAGTCGGCATGCACCTAAAGTTTCGCAACCGGCGTCGAATCCTAAACGGCCCCGAACTCATTGCTCAGTACATCTGTTTGAGCAACAAGCCTGCGCAGTGTACGTCAAACGGTGGTGGAAGGCCAACCCGAAGGTTGGCTTCCGGGTGTGTCAGTTACGCGTTGGATTGCGGATCTGCATTTTCGTGATCATGCCGTTGCTGATCTCAACGCATTTCTTGTCATCCCCGGCAGCTTGCGCCTTCATGGCATCTTCCTGCGCGGTCTTGACGTTGTTCAGCGACGTCTCCGGAATGGAAGGCTGGCTGGTAATGAAGTCTTTAATGGTTTGAAGATTCCCGGCACACAGGTCTTTATCCGCCGCAAACACCGGCGACGCCAGAAGTGCACCAGCGATGAACAATCCAGCAATTGCAGAATGCTTCATGGGTATCTCCTTGAACGATGGGGGCTCGGTGCTGCCGGACGGTCTGGCGGCGATGCCGAGGTCATGACAGGCCACGTTAGTGTAGTGCCTGTTCAATCGACCGCCACGCTACGCAGGAATTCGGTTTTTTTTACATTTAGTATGAAAACGCCATCTCGCCGAGTTCACTTCTTGGTGTCGCCCGAGGCGTTCTGGATTTCCAGAATGGTGCGCTGGGTTTCTGCCAGGCAATCGTCGATCTTGCCTTGGGACTTGAGATCCTGGGCCTTTTGCACACTGGCCGAGACGCGCGCGTTCAGATCAGGCGACGTCTGATATTGCGATTTTGCGTTGTTGATCGTCTGCAGATTGGCTTCGCAGAGGCTGGTGGGCTTATCAGCGGCAAACGAAGTGGAGGCCATCATCGAGGCAGTCACGAACAGACCAAGCAATACAGAACGTTTCATGTGTATCTCCTTGCGCTGAGGGATCCAGACTTCGCTGACCTTGAGCGCCGGTCACCGAAAGAAGGAACGGCCCCGAGTATTCAGGGCCTGTTCTGTGGACTGCGGTCTTGCGCAAGGGTTCTGATTTTCTTCAGGTGGCCTTCGCCTGAGTGACTCGATCGACCAGATAAACCAGGCCGTGATAGTCGATGCCGCCGTGCTGCGTCAGGCCGATTTCACAGGTGCGGCTGGTGGAAATCCCCTCGCTGCAATGCTGCACCGCGTCCTTCAAGGTGCGCAGCGAATGGCTGTTCAGCTCCGGCGTGGTGAAGCCTTTATCGCCGGCGAATCCGCAGCAATGAATACCTTCCGGGATCACCACGGTTTTGCTGCACTTGCGCGCCAGATCTATCAGCGCCTGGCTTTCGCCCAGATGCTGAGTGCTGCAGGTTACGTGCACGGCAATCGGTGCGTCTTGCGGGGTGAAGTCCAGTCGGTCGAGAAGATGCGTACGGATAAAGCGCACCGGGTCGTACAGATCCAGACGGGTTTTTCCTACGTCCTGCACCAACCGCAGCGTGCATGGGCTGGTGTCGCAATAGATCGGATCAAGCCCGCCTCGACTGGCATGCAGCAGTGCGCTGATCAATTCCTGACGCTTGTGTTCGGCCTGCTCGGCGTAGCCTTTGGAGGCAAAAGGCTGACCGCAGCAGAGGTTGTCCTGATTGTCCGGGAAGACTACTTGGTAACCGGCCTTTTCCAGCAATCCACGGGTTTTATCGTAGAGCGACATCTGTTCATTATCACCCGCCGCCGGGCCCATGACTCGCGATACGCACGCGGCCAAATAAACCACGCGCGGACGTTCATCCGACACGCTCGGGTTGAAGCGAATGGCCTTTTCCGGTTGCGGCATCGCATTCGTCCACAACGGCACCTGCCCTTTGGACAGCCGCGTAATCGTTGCCGATAGCTTCGCCAGACGCGGCGCGCCGAGCATCATTCGCGCACCGTTGGCCACATGCAGAGTGAAGCGTGCGCCCCGCAGGGTCCTGGCGAAATTTCCTTCAATCCAGTCAGCTGTTTTCTGATGCGTGGCGTGTCGGCCCCGCAGCTTTTTCACCAGTTCGCCAGTATTGATGCCTACAGGACAGCGTTGTGCACACAGCCCCGTCGCGGCGCAGGTGTCGATGCCTTGGTATTCGTAGGCTTCTTCCAGTTCGCGGGTGTCGATGCCGGCACGTTTCTTCGCCTGAATATCGCGCCAGATCACGATGCGCTGGCGCGGGCTCAGGGTCAGGCCCTTCGACGGACAGACCGGTTCGCAGAAACCGCATTCGATGCACTTGTCGACAATCTCGTCGGCCGCCGGCAGCGGTTTCAGATGTTTGAGGTGGATCTGTGGATCTTCGCTGAGCACCACGTCCGGGTTGAGAATGCCGTTCGGGTCGAGCAGACGTTTGAGTTGCCACATCAGTTGATAGGCGTCGCTGCCCCATTCCAGTTCCACGAACGGCGCCATGTTGCGGCCGGTGCCGTGCTCCGCCTTCAACGAACCGCCAAACTCCACGGCGACCAGTTGCGCTACGTCGTCCATGAACGCTTGATAGCGTGCGACTTCTTCCGGGTTGTTGAAGCCTTGGGTGAAGACGAAATGCAGATTGCCTTCCAGCGCGTGTCCGAAAAGGATCGCTTCGTCGTAGGAGTGTTTGTCAAACAACTCGATCAGGCGATTGACGCCGATGGCCAGTTGTTCGACCGGGAAGGTCACGTCTTCGATGATCACCGTGGTGCCTGTTTTGCGCACGGCGCCGACGGCAGGGAAAGTGTCTTTGCGGATCGCCCAGAGCTTGGCGTTCTCGGCTGGGTCTTCGGTAAAGTCGACCTGCTTCTCTACCGGAAAACCACTGAGCGACGCCATGATCTGCGCCAGTTGTTCCTGCAGCAATGTGGAAGATGCGGCGCGGGATTCGATCAGTAATGCGCAGGCATTGTTCGACAGCTGTTGTACGAAAGCGGGCATGCCGGGTTTGTCTTGCACCGAGCGCAGGCTGCGCCGATCCAGTAACTCTACGGCGGACACCGGTTGGCTTTTCAGCACCGTAACCGCGTTGCAGCAGGTTTCCACATCGGGGAAGACGATCAGCGCCGAGGCCTTGTTCGGGTGATCAATCACAGTGTCGTAGGTCACCGCGCTGATAAAGCCGAGCGTGCCTTCGGAGCCGACCAGCAAGTGGCTCAAGATATCCACAGGCTCATCGAAATCCACCAAGGCATTCAGCGACAGCCCGGTGGTATTTTTCAGACGGTATTTGTGGCGAATTCTTGCAGCCAGTTCGGCGTTTGCGCGGGTTTCGCGTCCCAACGTCGCCAGGCGTTCGAGTAGATCACCGTGGCTGGCGTGAAACGCTGCAACACTCGCAGCGTCTTCGGTATCCAGGCGCGTGCCATCGGCGAGTACCAGGCGAATTCCGGCCAGGGTGTGATAGGTGTTTTGTGCGGTGCCACAGCACATGCCGCTGGCGTTGTTGGCAACAATGCCGCCGATTTTGCAGGCGTTGATCGACGCCGGATCCGGACCGATCTTGCGCCCGAACGGGGCCAGCCATGCGTTGGCCTGCGCGCCGATCACGCCGGGTTGCAGGCGAATCTGCGTGCCTTGGCCGCGAATCTCGCGGGCGTTCCAGTTATCCCCAAGCACAATCAAAACCGAATCACTGATCGCCTGACCGGACAGGCTGGTGCCGGCGGCGCGGAAAGTCACCGGGACGTTATCGCGCTGCGCCAGTTTCATCAGGGACACGACTTCGTCTTCAGACTCGACACGAATCACCAGCTTCGGGATCAGTCGATAAAAACTGGCGTCGGTGCCGAAGGCCAGCGTCGATAACGGATCATCAAAGCGTCGTTCGGCCGGAATCAGTTGCTGCGCATCACGCAGGAAGTTCGCTGGAAGCGTCATTGGTCCTCCAGGATCAGAACCACCAGGTCTTTCGGGCCGTGAGCGCCGTAAGCCAGCACTTGCTCGATGTCGGCGGTTTTCGATGGGCCGGAGACCAGCAGCGCATTGGTCGGCATGCCTTGCGCCCAATTGAATTCCTGCTGCACCTGATAGAAGTTGTCGCGGATTTCGCTGGCCTTGAGCAGGGCGAAATGCACCGGTGGTACCAAACTCATCAAGCGCGGTTCTTCGCGAGTTGGCCACATGATCAGGCTGCCGGTGGCGGCGATGGCGCCGAGGGTACCGGTGAGGCTGGCCGGGGTGTCGTTGAACAGCTCGGCTTTCCATTCTTCCATCGGCCGGTCGTAGGACTTCAGCGTTGGCAGGTCGGGATTGTTCGCCCAGTGCTGTGTGATTTTTTGCCCGTGCGCTGTCGTCGGCGCGATCAACAGGCTCGGCAACTGACGATCACGCAGCAATTGCGCGAGCAGCGCCGGCCACTCTTCACCGGAGGTCAGGTGGATTTCGGTGTGCACCGCTTCCATCAATTTGCGCAGTTGCGGGATGCGTTGTTCGGCGCTGTAGGTGTAGGGCTGCGTCACCAGATCGACATCGAAGTTGTCGGCAATCGGTGTGGCGCCGGTCAGACTTTTCCGAAGCTTGGCGAGGATATTTTGCTTGGCGCTCATCAGCGGTCTCCCTGTTTGGCCAGATGCTCGCGGGCCATGTCGTGCAAAGAGCGTGCGGCGGGTTTCGGCGCGCTGTGGTTTTGTGTCCAAGGGCCGACGTTGCTTGGCGTCAGGGCGCGCAGGCGCGTGGCGAAGAAGCCGAACAGTCGATACAAGGTTGGCGAGCTGTTGAGTTTCGCCCAGGCGTTCCAGATAAAACGTTCCTTGCGCGAATACTTGCTGCCTTGGCCGCGCATCACTTGATTCGGGCTGTCCGGGGCTTTGACGTTCTCTTCGCGCAGGCGCCGCAGGATCGCCGGGATCGGGATTTTTACCGGGCAGACTTCACCGCAGGCACCGCACAGCGATGACGCGCTTGGGTGATCCGGAACCTTGGCCAGACCGACCATGTGCGGCGTGATGATTTTGCCGATCGGCCCCGGATACACCTCGCCGTAAGTGTGGCCGCCGACGCGGGTGTAAACCGGGCAATGATTCATGCAGGCGCCGCAGCGAATGCAGTTCAGGGTCTGGCGTAATTCGCTGTCGGCGAAAGCCTGGCTGCGACCGTTGTCGAGCAGGACCAGATGCACTTCCTGCGGGCCGTCGAGTTCGTGTTCCTTGCGCGGGCCGGAGATCATGTTGACGTAAGTGGTTATCGGAATGCCCAGCGCCGAGCGCGTCAGCAGTGACAGCAGCGGCACCACGTCACGCAGGTTTTCCACGACTTTTTCGATACCGGTGACGGCGATGTGCACCGGCGGCACGGTGGTGGTCATGCGCCCGTTGCCTTCGTTTTCCACCAGCAGCAGGGTGCCGGTTTCGGCCACGGCGAAGTTGACACCGGAGACGCCGATGTCCGCTTCGAAGAATTTCTGCCGCAGGACTCTGCGACCGATCTGAATGAGTTGGTCAACGTCCTTGGTGTATTCCACGCCAAGTTTGTCGTGGAACAAGGACGCGACCTGACCGGCATTCTTGTGGATCGCCGGCATAATGATGTGTGAAGGCTTCTCGTGGTCGAGTTGGACGATGTATTCCCCCATATCGGACTCCAGACATTCAATGTCCCGAGCCTCGAGGAAATGGTTCATCTCCATCTCTTCGCTGACCATCGATTTGCCCTTGATCACTTGCCGCGCCTCGTGAGCGCGGATGATCGATAAGACGATGCCATTGGCCTCGTCCACCGTTTCCGCCCAGTGCACTGTCACACCGTTGCGGGTCAGGTTTGTTTCCAGTTGCTCGAGCAGGTCGGGCAACTTGGACAGCGCGCGGGCTTTGATCGAATTGCCCAGTGCGCGCAAATGTTCTCTTTCATGGGGATCACTGAACGCGGCTGCCCGCTTGACCATCAGTGAATCCATGGCAGTGCGGAAGTTGTTCCGCAGTTGCTGATCACCCAAGGCGTTGTGTGCCCGGGTGCGGAAATCGTCTTCTACGGCGACCGTAGGAATAATCGCGGAAGTGCTCATTGCGCACCCCCGGTTCGTTGCCACAAGAAGCTCGCGAGATGTTGCCCGCGCAGCGCTTCTTTTTGTTTCTCCAATGCGCCGTTGATGTTCATCAAACAGCCACAGTCGGCGCTCAACACCTGGTGCGCGCCGGAATTCTTCAGCGCCTGGGTCTTGTCAGCCACCATCGCGCCGGAAATGTCTGGCATACGGACGCTGAATGTTCCGCCGAAGCCACAGCATTCGCTTTCGTGGTCATGGTTGACCCGTTCCACGTTGCTCAACTGCGCCAGCAACTCGCGGCCGTGCAGGTGGGTGTTCATTTCGCGGCGTGCCGAACACGAAGTGTGCAGCGCGACTTTGACCGGTGCGCCGCTGTCCTTGAGCTGCACCTTGCAGACGAACAGCAGAAACTCGGCCAGTTCATAGGTGCGGGCCGCGAGGGCCTGAACCTGTTTCAACGTCTCCGGCTCGTCCTTGAACAAGTCGGCGTAATGCTCGCGCAGCATGCCGGCGCAGGAACCCGACGGCACCACCACCGGATAATCGCCGGCAAACAGCGCCAGTTGCGAGCGTGCAACCGTCCGTGCCTGCTCGGTGTAACCCGAGGTGTAGGCCGGTTGGCCGCAGCAACTCTGCCCTTGCGGGTACTCGACCCGAATGCCTTCGCGCTCCAGCAAGTGGATCGCGTCCATCCCGGCTTCGGGGTAGAAAAGGTCGACCACACACGTGCCGAACAGATAAACCCGCGACGGTTTCTCGCTGGGGTATTGCCGAGGTTCGGGCAGTGGCGGTGCCACGCGGGTCGCGTTCGGCACAGCGTTGTAAAAAAGCTCGCTCATCAGGCGTGTCTCCGGGTGGTCCCGGTTATCCGTCCGCTGAGGCTGCTGAATATAGAGAGTGTTGCTTTCAGCAGCCTTACAGACCGGGTGGTGAATTGCTGACGCCGGCATCACGAACCGGCGTCGATTTTTTCTGTGTTTTATTAGGTTTAGTGCACCAGCATGCCAGTGAACCAGTAGGCCTGAGCCAGGGTGATCAGACCGACAATCGTTGCAAAGAATAGGCTGTGCTTGAGGGTGAAGCGGAACAGATCCGATTCCTTGCCGACCAAACCGGTCGCGGCGCAGGCCACGGCGATCGATTGCGGCGAAATCATCTTGCCGGTCACGCCGCCACTGGTGTTCGCCGCCACCAGCAGGGTGTCATTGACGCCGATCTGGTGTGCGGTGGTCGCTTGCAGCGAGCTGAACAGGGCGTTGGACGAAGTGTCGGAGCCGGTGAGGAACACGCCGAGCCAGCCAAGAAATGGCGAGAAGAACGGGAATGCCGCGCCAGTCGCTGCCAATACCAGGGCCATTGTCGAAGACATGCCCGAATAGTTGGTGACAAAGGCGAACGCCAACACCATGCCGATCGACAGAATGGGCCAGCGCAGTTCGTAGAAGGTCTCTTTCAAAGTGGTCAGACCAGTTTTGAAATTGATCTTCAGCACCAGCATCGAGATCAGCGCCGAGAAGAAAATCGCCGTGCCGGTCGCGGAAATCGGGTCAAGTTTGAACACGGCGGGGATGGCAGTCGGCGTGGCCACGATCGGCGCAGTTTTGATCACCAGTTGATCAAGGTGCGGAATCGCGAAGTTGAACACGCAGCTGTACATCGAGCCGCCGGCGGCGAACATCGCTTTGAAAGGCTTGAGGGTCCAGATAGTCACCAGCACGGTGAGGATCAGGAACGGCGACCAGGCTTTGAAAATTTCCCCGAGGCTGTAAGGCGAAGCCACGGTGGTGCGCTTCTGGCCGAAACCACCGACGCTGGCGGTGATCGCTGCGCTTGACGTGGCGCCGGCGATTTGCGCGCCGGCGGTGCGTTTTGGCTGCCAGACTTTGAGGAACAGGGTCAGCGAGATCAGGCTGGCCAGCGCCGAAGTGATGTCCGGCAGCTCTGGGCCGATGAAGTTCGAGGTGAAGTATTGAGTGACGGCGAAGCTCAGGCCCGCCACCAGCGCGGCCGGCCAGGTTTCACGCACACCGCGCAGGCCATCCATCATGAACACTAGCCAGAACGGCACGAACAGCGACAGCAGCGGCAGTTGGCGACCGGTCATGGCGCCGATCTTGAACGCGTCAATCCCGGTGACTTGGCCGGCAACGATGATCGGAATCCCCAAGGCGCCGAACGCAACCGGTGCAGTGTTGGCGATCAGGCACAGGCCGGCGGCGTACAGCGGATTGAAACCCAGCCCGACCAGCAGTGCCGCAGTAATCGCCACCGGCGCGCCGAACCCGGCAGCACCTTCGAGGAATGCGCCGAAGCAGAAACCGATCAGCAGCACTTGCAGGCGCTGGTCGTCAGTAATCGATAACACCGAACTGCGAATGACCTCGAACTGACCACTTTTGACCGTCAGTTTGTAGAGAAACACCGCCGCGACAATGATCCAGGCAATTGGCCACAGACCGTAGGCGAAACCATAACCGGCGGCGGCGAAGGCCATGTCCACGGGCATCTGAAACGCGAAGATCGCTACGGCAATCGACAGCGCGAGGGTGATGCTCCCGGCCACATGGCCTTTGAGGCGGAACACCGCCAAAGCGAGGAAGAAGAAAACGATGGGAATGACGGCCGCGAGTGCGGACACGCCGAGACTGCCGAGCGGGCTGTAGAGCTGTTGCCAGGTTTGCATATGGGGTGGCCCCTAATTGTTGTTGGTCAGGCACTGTCAGCGTTCTTGGATAATTGGTAATACCAATTTACAATCGCTGTTGGCTAGGGTAAAAGCCTTGATGTCGGTGTGTCAATTTGTCGCCCTGAAACTTTTGTCGAACAAGCGGTGCAGATCGCATCTGATCCGGTTTCGGCAAGTGGTGTCTGGTAGGTGTCGGCAGGGCGCCGATAGGCCAGAATAGAGAGCCCGGCGAGCGGTCGGGATCGTGGAGAAATGAGTTATGGGGTTTGATCAGATACGTCAGCGCCGTTTGTCTGACGATATTGTCGAGCGCCTCGAGGGGATGATCCTCGAGGGCACGCTGAAGTCCGGTGAACGGCTGCCGGCCGAGCGCACGCTGGCCGAACAATTTGGCGTATCGCGGCCGTCGTTGCGTGAAGCGATTCAGAAACTGGCGGCGAAAGGCTTGCTGGTCAGTCGTCAGGGCGGCGGCAATTATGTGGTGGAGAGTCTCGGCTCGACGTTCAGCGATCCGTTGCTGCAGTTGCTCGAAAGTAATCCGGAGGCGCAGCGCGACTTGCTGGAGTTTCGACACACTCTGGAGGCATCGTGTGCCTATTACGCAGCATTACGCGCGACTGATGTCGATCGCGAGCGGCTGACTGCAGCGTTCGAAGAATTACAGGATTGCTACTCGCGTCACGACGAAGTCAGTCGGGCGGAAGAGGGCGCGGCGGATGCGAAATTCCATCTGGCGATTGCCGAAGCCAGCCATAACGCGGTGTTGCTGCACACCATTCGCGGGCTGTTCGATCTGCTCAAGCGCAACGTGGTCACCAACATTGGCGGCATGTACAAGCAGCGCACGGAGACGCGCGACATGCTGATCACTCAGCATCGGGAATTGTATCTGGCGATTATTGAAGGTCGTGCGGAGCAGGCGCGTGAGGTTTCCAGCCGACATATTTTGTATGTGCAGGAGGTGCTGGAAGAGGTGCGGCAAGAGGTTCAGCGCATGGCTCGGGCGGAGCGGCGCAAGGGAATATGATCAGTTGTTTCTGTGGTGATGTTGCAATAGCGTTCGCGAGCAAGCTCGCTCCCACATTTGAAATGCATTCCAAGGTGGGAGCGAGCTTGCTCGCGAATACGCTCTAAAGGCAGAAGAAATTAATCTTCCTTGCCCTTGTTGCGCACCGCACGTTGCAGTTCGCGACCGGCATCGCGTTCGCGCTCGGTGTCACGCTTGTCGTATTCCTTCTTGCCCTTGCCCAGAGCAATTTCGCACTTGACCATGTGCTTGCTCCAGTACCAGGACAGGCAGACGCAGGCGTAACCCTTTTGCTGTACAGCGGCGGCGAGCTTTTCCAGCTCGCGGCGGTTGAGCAGCAATTTGCGTGTGCGCACCGGGTCAGCGATGACGTGGGTGCTTGCGGTCATCAGAGGCGTGATGTGGCTGCCGAGCAACCATGCTTCGCCATCCTTGAGCAGGACATAGCTGTCGACCAGCTGTAGCTTGCTTGCCCGCAGACTTTTTACTTCCCAGCCGGCCAGGACCAGACCAGCCTCGAACTTGTGCTCGATGAAGTAATCGTGTCGCGCCTTTTTGTTCTGCGCGATGGTCCCTGTTGGGTGTTTCTTCTGTTTAGCCATAGGGGCGGCATTATATGGAGATAAACGGCTGTCGGCTACGGTGATGCTGCGTGCTTGAGCAGGTTGAGTGAATCCCGGACAATGCGGCCTCTTTTTCTAACGCTTGGGCGTGATAAACGATGTCGACAGACAAGGTTTCTGTCCACGGCAGTTGGGCTAGCCGCTGGGTATTCATACTCGCCGCGACCGGTTCGGCCGTGGGACTGGGTAGTATCTGGAAGTTCCCCTATATGGTCGGGGTCTACGGCGGCGGTGCGTTTGTACTGATGTTTCTGGCGTGTATCGCACTGATCGGCATCCCGGTCATGCTCGCTGAAACCCTGATCGGCCGGCGCGCCCGGCAAAGCCCGGCCAACGCCTTGAAGGTGCTGGCGCTGGAAGCCGGGCACTCGGGCAAGTGGTCGTGGGGCGCCTTTGCCGGGATGATCACCGCGTTATTGATCCTGTCTTTCTATAGTGTGGTCGGCGGTTGGTCGCTGGACTACATCGTCAATATGGGACGCGGTGACTTCCAGGGCGCCACGGCCGATCAGGTCGGTGCTTATTTCGGCCATGTCATCTCCAATCCATGGCGTCTGACACTTTGGCACACGATTTTTATGCTGTTGTCAGCGTATGTGATCGCCAAAGGCGTGGTTGCCGGGCTTGAACGCAGCCTGCGCATCATGATGCCGCTGCTGTTCGTGATGATTCTGGTGCTGCTGGGTTACAGCATGACCACCGGGCATTTCATGGAAGGCGTGCATTTCATGTTCGACTTCCACCCGGAAAAGGTCCTCGACGGCTTGTTGCCAGCAATGGGGCACGCGTTCTTCTCGCTGAGCGTCGGTGTCGGTTCGATCATGATCTACGGCGCTTACATGCCGAAGAGTTCGTCGTTGTCGGGCACCGTTGTCGGCGTGGCACTGCTCGACACCTTTGTTTCGCTGATCGCCGGTCTGGCCTTGTTCCCGATTGTATTTGCCGGCGGCCTGAACCCGAGCGAAGGGCCTGGCCTGATGTTCGTCAGCCTGCCATTTGCGTTTGGTAACGTGGCGTTCGGGCAACTGATGGGTGTGGTGTTCTTTGTGCTGGTGGCGATCGCTGCCTGGAGTTCGGCGATCTCCCTGCTCGAACCGATGGTTGCCTACTTGGTTGAGCGCACCAAAGTCAGCCGCGCGTGGGTGACTTTCTGGCTTGCCTTCACTTGCTGGTTCGTCGGTCTGGGCACGGTGTTCTCCTTCAATATCTGGAAGGAAGCCAAATTTTTCGTGAACGAAGGCGGGATGTTTCACCTCTACCAATGGGGTGCGCAGAGCGGTCTGGACTTCTTTGGCGTGATTGACTTCTTCACCTCGCGGATCATGTTGCCGCTCGGTGGCCTGTGTTTCGTGCTGTTTGCCGGTTGGGTGATGGGACGTGAAGCGGTGCGCGACGAGTTGTCGATCCGCAACCCGGCACTGTTTGCCCTGTCTTTGTTCTTGATGCGCTACGTGGCGCCCATCGGCATTCTTGTAGTGTTTGCCGCTCAGCTCTGGAAGTAACGCTCACATGACCACACATATTCAACGATCAGCGCTGCTGCCGTACCCGGCGCAATTCCTTTACGACCTCGTCAATGACGTGGCGCGTTACCCGGAATTTTTGCCATGGTGCTCGTCGGCCGAGGTGCTGGAAAGCTCGCCGGAGCATATGCGCGCCAGCGTTGGCGTGGCGAAGGGTGGCCTCAGCCAGCATTTCGTGACGCGTAATACGCTGGTGCCGGGACAGTCGATCGAGATGAACCTTGAAGAAGGTCCTTTCAATCAGCTGCACGGCGTCTGGGTGTTCAAGGTGCTGAACGAGAAGGCATGCAAGATCAGTCTGGATCTGTCGTTCGACTACGCCGGGCCGTTGGTGCGCGCCACCTTGGGGCCGTTGTTCAATCAGGCAGCCAATACGCTGGTGGACGCATTCTGCCAGCGCGCCAAGCAGATGCATGGTTGAGCCGGTGATCGAGATAGAAGTCGTGTACGCGGCCGTGGATCGGCAGGTATTGCGCTCATTCAGCGTCAATGAAGGCGTGACGGTGCGGGCTGCGGTGCTGGCGTCGGGTATCGGTAGCGAGTTTCCCGAGCTGAATCTGACGGATTGCCCGCTGGGTATTTTTGGCAAAGTGATTGCTGATCCGGATACGCGGGTGATTCAGGCGGGTGATCGCATCGAGATTTACCGCCCGTTGCTTGCCGACCCGAAAGAGGTGCGGCGCTTGCGTGCGGCCAAGGCTGCCGAAGCCAAAGCTCGAAACTCCTAAAAAACCAAATCGCAGACAATAAAAAACCCGGAATTTCCGGGTTTTTTATTGCGTCGCAAATTATTGCGGCGAGGTGTCCAGCGGCTCTGGTGTCGGAACCGGAACGGTTTCTACACCATCGACGTCCTTCTGGATCTGATCCAGCAAGGAACCTGGCTTGACCGGTTTTTCCGGTTTTGGCTTCTCGGCGTTTTCAGCAGGAGCGGTCACCGTAGTGCCACTGTCCTTGCCGAGAATGGCTTCGTCACGGCTTACGCCCGGCATAAAGTCACCGGACAGGCTGACAAGCTGGTCGTTTGAGTTGAAAATAACGCTGATGCGTTCCTGTTGGCGTTCACCGCCACCCGGTTGCAGGCTGTACAGATAATCCCAGCGATCGGCATGGAACGTGTCGGCAAGCAGAGGGTTACCCATGATAAACCGTACTTGCGGCCGGGTCATTCCCGGGCGTAACTGGTCTATCATGTCCTGCGTGACGACATTGCCCTGCTGGATGTCGATTTTGTAAACCCCGGGGAATGAACAACCGGCGAGTGCGAGCAGTCCCACAAAGGTGAAACTGGTTAGCAAGAGCTTGGTGTTTTGCATCGGTGGGCGACTTCCACTATCTTGGCTGGGACAACGTAAACGCCGATCATACCCGCATTAAGAGAAGCTGCGAAGCAGCATCGCGAGAAAGCTGACCATGGTTGAAAATAGCGAACTACGCAAAGCCGGCCTCAAAGTGACCCTGCCACGGGTCAAGATCCTGCAAATGCTCGACTCTACCGAGCAGCGTCACATGAGTGCCGAGGACGTCTACAAGGCGTTGATGGAAGCTGGCGAGGACGTCGGTCTGGCCACGGTTTACCGTGTTCTGACTCAGTTCGAAGCCGCCGGCCTCGTGGTCCGTCACAACTTCGACGGTGGCCACGCGGTATTCGAATTGGCTGACGGTGGCCACCACGACCATATGGTCAACGTGGAAACCGGTGAAGTCGTCGAATTCGTCAGCATCGAAATTGAAAAGCTCCAGAAGGCAATTGCCGAGGAGCACGGTGTCGAGTTGGTGGATCACAACCTGGTGCTGTACGTGCGCAAGAAAAAGTAAGCATGTCGCGCGAATTTCACATTCGCGAAACGAACGAAGGCGACCCAAGGGTCGCCTTCGTGCTTTCTGTCGTTCTTAAACCTTGGCAGTGACAACCATTTTTTTCGCGTGGGCCAGGGATTCCTTGGTCAGGTCGATACCACCGAGCATTCGCGCCACTTCTTCTATACGGTCGTTCTTGCTCAGTTTGGAGACGGCGGTGTGCGTAGCCTGCTCGCCGCGTACCTTGTGCACGAACAGATGCTGATGACCCTGCGCTGCCACCTGAGGCAGGTGCGTCACGGTCAGTACCTGGCCGCGATCGCCGAGACGGCGCAACAGTTGGCCGACAATTTCAGCGGTCGGCCCACCAATGCCGACGTCCACTTCGTCGAACACCAGTGTTGGGACGCGGGATGTCTGTGCGGTGATGACCTGAATCGCCAGACTGATCCGTGACAGCTCACCACCGGAAGCGACTTTTGCCAGCGCCTTCAGCGGCTGGCCCGGGTTGGCGCTGACCAGTAATTCGACCTGCTCCAGGCCGTTGGGCAGCAACTCGTCGCTGCTGTTGGCTTTCAATTCGATGGTGAATCGGCCGCCAGGCATGCCCAGCCGCTGAATCTCCTGCTCCACCGCGCTGGCGAGGCTGCCGGCGGCCTGACGACGCAAGTCGCTCAGCTCCCGCGCCTTTTCCTGATAGTGGCGTGCATAAGAGGCCAGTTCTTCGCCTAGGCGCTCGATGGATTCGTCATTGGCGTTGAGGGTTTCGATCTCATCGAGCAATTTCTGCTGCATTTCGCCGACTTCGGTCGGTTGAATCCGGTGCTTGCGCGCCAAGGTATAGATAGCGTCGAGGCGCTCTTCCAGGTATTGCAGTCGCGCCGGATCGGCATCGAAGTTATCAAGGAAGCGATTGAGCTCGCCGACGGCTTCTTCGACCTGAATCTGCGCGCTGGTCAGCAGGCTGCTGGCTTCGCCCAGTGCGCCGACGGAGTTATTCACGCTCGACAGACGATTGAGGCTGGCGGTCAGTGCGTTCAGCACATTACCGGAATCACTTTCGCTGCATTGCTCGACGACTTGCCGGCATATGCCCAGTAGGGTTTCGGCGTTGGTCAGGTTTTTGTGTTCCTGCTCCAGTTGCTCCAGTTCGTTATCGCCCAGGCCGAGGTTTTCCAGCTCTTCAAGTTGATAGCTGAGCAGTTGATGGCGGGCGCGTTGTTCGTCACCGGAATTGGAGAGACGCTCCAGTTCCTGGCGAGTCTGACGCCAGCGCTGGGCGGCCAGTTGAACCTGGCGGGCCAAGTCGGTGGCGCCGGCGTACTCATCGAGCAAGCGACGATGGGTGTCGGTTTTCAGCAGGGACTGGTGTTCATGCTGGCTGTGGATATCAATCAACAGCTCGCCCAGCGACTTGAGGTCACCGAGTGGGCAAGGGGTGCCGTTGATGTAGCCGCGCGAACGACCTTCCGACGTGATCACTCGGCGCAAAATGCACGGGCCGTCAGTCTCCAGATCGCGCTCCGCCAGCCAGGCGCTGGCCTCGGGAATGTCGACCAGGTCGAAGGTCGCTAGGATGTCGGCCTTGTCGGCGCCGGGGCGGACCACGCCGCTGTCGGCACGATCGCCAAGGGTCAGGCCCAGCGCGTCGAGCATGATCGACTTGCCGGCGCCGGTTTCCCCTGTGATCACGCTCATCCCGCGATCAAGTTCGAGATCGAGATGTTCAACGATGGCGTAGTTATGTACGGACAGGTGCACCAGCATAAAGGCCGCTCCCAGGCTTTAGGTCTGGTTATTTATACAGTGTTTTGTTTCAGGCTGACAATGCCCGCCCTTAGCTCGATTCGCTTGAACTGACATTCTTCTTAGTGCATTGAGGAATGAGAAAGCGGCACTTTTTTGTAGGGTTAATGCTTGGAAGCCCTTGAAGCCTGATTTTGCGGCCCCATATATCGGGGCAGAAGCGCGAGTCAGGCTCGCGGACGAAATTGAAAGGAGAATTCTATGGCTGACGAACAGACAGTAGATACGCAAAACCCAGAAGCCAATCAGGCGCCCGAAGGTTCGGGTAATGACCTGGCGACCCGTGTGCAAGTGCTCGAAGAGCAATTGGCCGCAGCGCAAGATCAATCTCTGCGCGTAGCTGCCGATCTGCAGAACGTCCGCCGCCGTGCCGAACAGGACGTTGAAAAGGCGCACAAGTTTGCGCTGGAAAAATTCGCCAGCGACTTGCTGCCGATCGTCGACAGCCTGGAACGCGGCCTCGAGCTTTCTAACCCGGACGACGAAAGCATCCGTCCGATGCGCGAAGGCATCGAGCTGACGCTGAAAATGTTCCACGACACCCTCAAGCGTTATCAGCTTGAAGCGATCGATCCGCATGGCGAACCGTTCAACGCCGTTCAGCATCAGGCGATGGCCATGCAGGAGAGCGCCGACGTAGAACCGAACAGCGTTCTCAAGGTGTTCCAGAAGGGCTACCAGCTCAACGGTCGCCTGTTGCGCCCGGCCATGGTTGTGGTCAGCAAGGCGCCAGCGCCAATTTCGCCTTCGATTGACGAGAAGGCTTGAAATTAGCCGCAAGGCCCCCATTTAGAAGTCAAGCGTTTAAGTGCTACCGCAGTCAGCCACCACTGCTGCGGCATCCAAATCCAAAGTTTCGGGAGAGTGAACATGGGCAAAATTATCGGTATCGACCTGGGGACTACCAACTCCTGCGTCTCCGTGCTGGAAAACGGCAAAGCAAAAGTTATTGAAAACGCTGAAGGCGCGCGTACCACGCCGTCGATCATCGCTTACGCCAACGATGGCGAAATTCTGGTAGGTCAGTCGGCCAAGCGTCAGGCTGTGACCAACCCGCACAACACTCTGTACGCGGTAAAGCGTCTGATCGGTCGTCGTTTCGACGAAGAAGTTGTGCAGAAAGACATCCAGATGGTCCCTTACAAGATCGTCAAGGCTGACAACAACGACGCCTGGGTTGAAGTGAACGGCCAGAAAATGGCGCCGCCACAAATCTCGGCTGAAATTCTGAAGAAAATGAAGAAGACCGCCGAAGACTACCTCGGCGAGCCAGTGACCGAAGCGGTAATCACCGTTCCGGCCTACTTCAACGACAGCCAGCGTCAGGCGACCAAAGACGCCGGCCGCATCGCGGGTCTGGACGTAAAACGTATCATCAACGAACCGACCGCAGCGGCTCTGGCTTACGGTATGGACAAGGCCAAGGGCGATCACACCGTGATCGTTTATGACCTGGGTGGCGGTACTTTCGACGTTTCCGTGATCGAGATCGCTGAAGTTGATGGCGAGCACCAGTTCGAAGTTCTGGCCACCAACGGTGACACGTTCCTCGGCGGTGAAGACTTCGACATTCGTCTGATCGACTACCTCGTTGACGAATTCAAGAAAGAAAGCGGCATGAACCTCAAAGGTGACCCGCTGGCCATGCAGCGCCTGAAAGAAGCCGCTGAGAAAGCCAAGATCGAGCTGTCGTCCGCTCAGTCGACCGACGTCAACCTGCCGTACATCACTGCAGACGCGACCGGTCCTAAGCACCTGAACGTGAAGATCTCGCGTGCCAAGCTCGAAGCACTGGTTGAAGACCTGGTTCAGCGCACCATCGAACCTTGCCGCATCGCCATGAAAGACGCCGGTCTGGACGTTGGTGCGATCAACGACGTGATTCTGGTCGGTGGTCAGACCCGTATGCCGCTGGTACAGAAGCTGGTTACCGATTTCTTCGGTAAAGAAGCGCGTAAAGACGTTAACCCGGACGAAGCCGTTGCCATGGGTGCTGCGATCCAGGGCGCCGTTCTGGCCGGTGACGTGAAAGACGTGCTGCTGCTCGACGTCAGCCCGCTGACCCTGGGTATCGAAACCATGGGTGGCGTGATGACCGCGCTGATCGAGAAAAACACCACGATTCCTACCAAGAAATCGCAAGTGTTCTCGACTGCCGATGACAACCAGGGCGCTGTGACCATTCACGTGCTGCAGGGCGAGCGTAAGCAAGCCACGCAGAACAAGTCCCTGGGCAAGTTCGACCTGGCCGACATTCCACCTGCTCCACGTGGTGTGCCGCAGATCGAAGTGACCTTCGACATCGACGCTAACGGCATCCTGCACGTTGGTGCGAAAGACAAGGCGACCGGCAAGACCCAGTCGATCGTGATCAAGGCCAACTCCGGTCTGTCCGACGAAGAAATCGAGCGCATGGTGCGTGACGCCGAAGCGAACGCTGAGGAAGACCGCAAGTTCGAAGAGCTGGCCGCTGCCCGCAACCAGGGTGATGCACTGGTTCACTCGACTCGCAAGATGATTGCTGACGCGGGCGACAAAGTCACCGCTGAAGAGAAGACTGCGATCGAAGCCGCTGTGGTTGCTCTGGAAGCCGCTGTCAAAGGCGACGACAAGGCTGCTATCGAAGCGAAGGTTGAGGAGCTGTCGAAAGTCTCCGCTCCGGTTGCTCAGAAGATGTACGCCGAACAGGCTCAGCCTGCTGAAGGCGCAGCGCCGCACGACGAGAAAGCTGAAAAGGCTGACGACGTGGTCGACGCTGAGTTTGAAGAAGTCAAAGACCACAAGTAAGTTGTTGGTCGGCCGGTTGACTGCCTTTAGGCAGTGACTGGTAGGATGTCGCCGCGCGGGAGCTAGCTCCCGCGTTGGCGTATCTGGAATACGCGAATTTTTACAGCATGCGACAAGGTTCGGATGTTGGCGGTATGGCCGGGAATGCTCCTGCTTTTCGTGCCGAAAGTGCCGCAAGAAACAAAGACCAGGATCGTTGAATTGACGTGAGTTGGGTCCGGGCCTGTATTGGGGCTCAACGAGTTTGGCGATCCTCAGGAGGGGTTTGTCGAACGTCCTCAAGAGTGCAGAAGACTTATGGCAAAGCGTGACTATTACGAAGTGTTGGGTGTTGAGCGCGGCTCAAGCGATGCGGACCTGAAGAAGGCCTACCGTCGACTGGCCATGAAGCACCACCCGGACCGTAATCCCGACGACAAAGCGTCGGAAGAACTGTTTAAAGAGGCCAACGAGGCCTATGAAGTGTTGTCCGACTCGAGCAAGCGTGCGGCGTACGACCAGTATGGTCATGCCGGCGTTGACCCGAGCATGGGTGGCGGTGGCGCCGGTTTCGGCGGTCAGAACTTCTCGGATATCTTTGGTGATGTCTTCAGTGATTTCTTCGGTGGCGGTCGCGGCGGTTCCCGTGGCGGCGCTCAGCGTGGCAGCGACTTGCGCTACACCCTGGAGCTGAACCTGGAAGAAGCGGTGCGCGGCACGAGCGTGAATATCCGCGTTCCGACATTGGTCAACTGCAAACCTTGCGATGGCTCGGGCGCGAAAAAAGGCTCGTCGCCGTCGACGTGTCCGACCTGTGGTGGCATCGGTCAGGTGCGCATGCAGCAAGGCTTCTTCTCGGTGCAGCAAACCTGCCCGCGCTGCCATGGCCAAGGCAAGATCATTTCCGATCCGTGCGATTCCTGCCACGGTGACGGTCGCGTTGAAGAGTACAAAACCCTGTCGGTCAAAGTACCGGCCGGCGTCGATACCGGCGACCGCATTCGTCTGTCCGGCGAAGGCGAGGCGGGTACGCAGGGCGGTCCGACGGGCGACCTGTATGTGGTCATCAATGTCCGCGAGCACGACATCTTCCAGCGCGATGGCAAGCATCTGTTCTGCGAAGTGCCGATCAGCTTCGTCGATGCGGCACTGGGCGGCGAGCTGGAAATTCCCACCCTCGACGGTCGCGTCAAACTGAAAATCCCTGAAGGCACCCAGACCGGCAAGCAATTCCGTGTCCGCGGCAAAGGCGTGGCGCCGGTGCGTGGCGGTGGTGCGGGCGACTTGATGTGCCGTGTCGCGGTCGAGACGCCGGTCAATCTGAACCGTCGTCAGCGCGAACTGCTGGAAGAATTCCGCAGCTCCCTGGCCGACGACAACAGTCATTCGCCAAAAACCACCGGTTGGTTCGACGGTGTGAAGCGCTTCTTCGGCGATCTGTAAGGAGTCGGCATGCGACGTATAGCTGTGATGGGCGCTGCTGGGCGCATGGGCAAGATTCTGGTCGAGGCCGTGCAGCAGCGCGCGCCGCTGACCGGGTTGACCGCCGCCGTGGTTCGTCCTGGCAGCACGCTGATCGGCGTCGATGCCGGTGAACTGGCGTCGCTGGGTCGCATCGGCGTGCCGCTGTCCGGGCATATCGAGGCCGTGGCTGAAGAGTTCGACGTATTGATCGACTTCACCCTGCCCGAAGTGATGCTGAAAAACCTCGCCTTCTGCCGCAAGGCGGGCAAGGCCATGGTCATCGGTACCACTGGGCTGGACGCTGCGCAGAAGCAGTTGCTGGTCGAGGCGGGTAAGGACATTGCGATCGTGTTCGCGGCCAATTTCAGTGTCGGCGTCAATCTCTCGCTGAAGCTGCTGGACATGGCGGCGCGCGTGCTGGGTGATGATGCGGACATCGAAATCATCGAAGCCCATCACCGCCACAAGATCGATGCGCCGTCGGGTACGGCGTTGCGCATGGGTGAAGTGATCGCCAGTGCGCTGGATCGTGATTTGCAGAAAGTCGCGGTCTACGGTCGTGAAGGTCACACCGGCGCTCGTGAGCGTGAAACCATTGGCTTCGCCACCGTGCGCGGTGGTGATGTGGTGGGTGATCACACCGTGCTGTTCGCCTGCGAAGGCGAGCGTCTGGAGATCACGCACAAGGCGTCGAGCCGCATGACGTTCGCCAAGGGTGCGGTGCGTGCTGCGTTGTGGCTGGACGGTCGCGAACCGGGTCTGTACGACATGCAAGACGTGCTCGACCTGCGTTGATTCATTGCTGAACCCGGCGCAAACGCCCTGTTTGCGCCGGTTTTTCTCCGCTTGGCGACGACCTGTCGCATTCTCCGGCCTTTTCGGCTCTTTAGCGGTGGACCAAAAAAGCCTTTTTCTGTAAGCTACAGCTTTAGTGTGTCCACTAAAAGCGCGCAGAATAATTCAGTGAAGAAGCGGGGTGACGTGTCCATACGTCACTCCGCTTTTTTACAACCTGCGATCGCCCTTTCATGCGTTATTTACGGGAGGTCTTCTTGACTAAGCCAGCCATACTTGCCCTTGCTGATGGCAGCATTTTTCGCGGCGAAGCCATTGGTGCCGACGGTCAAACCGTTGGTGAGGTGGTGTTCAACACCGCAATGACCGGCTATCAGGAAATCCTTACCGATCCTTCCTACGCCCAACAGATCGTTACCCTGACTTACCCGCACATCGGCAACACCGGCACCACGCCGGAAGATGCCGAGTCCGACCGCGTTTGGTCCGCTGGCCTGGTCATCCGTGACCTGCCGCTGGTAGCGAGCAACTGGCGTAACACGATGTCCCTGTCCGACTACCTGAAAGCCAACAACGTTGTGGCAATCGCTGGTATCGACACCCGTCGCCTGACTCGCATCCTGCGTGAAAAAGGCGCTCAGAACGGCTGCATCATGGCCGGCGACAACATCTCCGAAGAAGCGGCAATCGCCGCTGCGCAAGGCTTCCCGGGCCTGAAGGGCATGGATCTGGCGAAAGTCGTCAGCACCAAGACTCAATACGAATGGCGCTCGACGGTCTGGGATCTGAAAACCGACAGCCACGCGACCATCGACGCTTCCGAGCTGCCTTACCACGTGGTTGCCTACGACTACGGCGTCAAGGTCAACATCCTGCGCATGCTGGTCGAGCGCGGTTGCCGCGTCACCGTGGTGCCGGCTCAGACTCCAGCGGCCGACGTACTGGCACTGAAGCCGGACGGCGTGTTCCTGTCCAACGGCCCTGGTGACCCGGAGCCATGCGACTACGCGATCAAGGCGATCAAGGAAGTGCTGGAAACCGAAATTCCGGTATTCGGCATCTGCCTCGGTCACCAACTGCTGGCGCTGGCCTCCGGCGCCAAGACCCTGAAAATGGGCCACGGCCACCACGGTGCCAACCACCCGGTGCAGGATCTGGACACTGGCGTTGTAATGATCACCAGCCAGAACCACGGTTTTGCGGTAGACGAAGAAACCCTGCCAGCCAACGTGCGTGCGATCCACAAGTCGCTGTTCGACGGCACCCTGCAAGGCATCGAGCGCACCGACAAGAGCGCGTTCAGCTTCCAGGGTCACCCTGAAGCGAGCCCGGGCCCGAACGACGTCGCGCCACTGTTCGACCGCTTCATCAACGAGATGGCCAAGCGACGCTAAGCGTTCGCCTTGAGACTGTAGAGAGAAGCCCTCGAGGGTGGCCCCGTTACCGGCGGCCCCTTCGAGACTTCAGAAATCGATCAAGACGGCTTGCCGACTGACCTGCGGATTTGAGTGACAAACCCATGCCAAAACGTACAGACATTAAAAGCATCCTGATTCTCGGCGCTGGCCCGATTGTTATCGGCCAGGCCTGCGAATTCGACTACTCCGGCGCCCAGGCCTGCAAAGCCCTGCGCGAAGAGGGCTACCGCGTCATCCTGGTGAACTCCAACCCGGCCACGATCATGACCGACCCGGACATGGCGGACGCTACCTACATCGAGCCGATCAAGTGGCAGACCGTTGCCAAGATCATCGAAAAGGAGCGTCCGGATGCGGTGCTGCCGACCATGGGCGGCCAGACCGCTCTGAACTGCGCCCTGGACCTGGAGCGCGAAGGCGTTCTGGAGAAGTTCGGTGTGGAAATGATCGGCGCCAACGCCGACACCATCGACAAGGCTGAAGACCGTTCGCGTTTCGACAAGGCGATGAAATCCATCGGCCTGGCGTGCCCGCGTTCCGGTATCGCCCACAGCATGGAAGAAGCCAACGCGGTTCTCGAAACCCTGGGCTTCCCGTGCATCATCCGTCCGTCCTTCACCATGGGCGGCACCGGTGGTGGTATCGCGTACAACCGTGAAGAGTTCGAAGAAATCTGCGCCCGTGGTCTGGACCTGTCGCCGACCAAAGAGCTGCTGATCGACGAATCGCTGATCGGCTGGAAAGAATATGAAATGGAAGTTGTCCGCGACAAAAAGGACAACTGCATCATCGTCTGCTCGATCGAAAACTTCGACCCGATGGGCGTGCACACCGGTGACTCCATCACCGTCGCTCCCGCTCAGACCCTGACCGACAAGGAATACCAGATCCTGCGTAACGCCTCGCTGGCGGTACTGCGCGAGATCGGCGTCGAGACTGGCGGTTCCAACGTTCAATTCGGTATCTGCCCGAACACTGGCCGCATGGTCGTGATCGAAATGAATCCGCGGGTATCGCGTTCCTCGGCACTGGCTTCGAAAGCCACCGGTTTCCCGATCGCCAAAGTCGCGGCCAAGCTGGCTGTGGGTTACACCCTCGACGAACTGTCGAACGACATCACCGGCGGCAAGACCCCGGCGTCTTTCGAGCCGTCGATCGACTACGTCGTGACCAAGCTGCCACGCTTTGCCTTCGAGAAATTCCCTAATGCTGACGCGCGCCTGACCACTCAGATGAAGTCGGTCGGCGAAGTCATGGCCATCGGTCGTACTTTCCAGGAATCGCTGCAGAAAGCGCTGCGCGGTCTGGAAGTCGGCGTTTGCGGTCTGGACGAGAAGCTCGACCTGAGCAACCCGGAAAGCATGAGCGTGCTCAAGCGCGAACTGACCGTGCCGGGCGCCGAGCGTATCTGGTACGTGGCGGACGCTTTCCGCGCTGGCCTGAGCGTCGAAGAAATCTTCGAAATGAACATGATCGACCCATGGTTCCTGGTGCAGATCGAAGATCTGATCAAGGACGAAGAGAAGGTCAAAACCCTCGGTCTGTCCTCTATCGACCGCGATCTGATGTTCAAGCTCAAGCGCAAAGGCTTCTCCGATCAGCGTCTGGCCAAGCTGCTGGGCGTCACCGAGAAGAACCTGCGCACGCACCGTCAGAAGCTCGAAGTGTTCCCGGTCTACAAGCGCGTTGACACCTGCGCCGCCGAGTTCGCCACTGACACCGCTTACCTCTACTCGACTTACGAGGAAGAGTGCGAAGCCGCACCGTCGGGTCGCGACAAAATCATGATTCTGGGTGGCGGTCCGAACCGTATCGGCCAGGGCATCGAATTCGACTATTGCTGCGTCCACGCTGCCCTCGCTCTGCGCGAAGACGGCTATGAAACCATCATGGTCAACTGCAACCCGGAAACCGTTTCCACTGACTACGACACTTCTGACCGTCTGTACTTCGAGCCGGTAACCCTGGAAGACGTGCTGGAAATCTGCCGCGTCGAGAAGCCCAAAGGCGTGATCGTCCAGTACGGCGGCCAGACCCCGCTGAAACTGGCTCGTGCTCTGGAAGCTGCTGGCGTGCCAATCATCGGCACCAGCCCTGACGCCATCGACCGTGCCGAAGACCGTGAGCGCTTCCAGCAAATGGTTGAGCGTCTGAACCTGCGTCAGCCGCCAAACGCTACCGTGCGCAGCGAAGACGAGGCTGTTCGTGCTGCCGCGAAGATCGGTTATCCGCTGGTGGTGCGCCCGTCCTATGTACTGGGCGGCCGCGCGATGGAAATCGTTTACAAGGAAGACGAGCTCAAGCGTTACCTGCGTGACGCGGTGCAAGTGTCCAACGACAGCCCGGTGCTGCTCGACCACTTCCTCAACTGCGCCATCGAAATGGACGTGGATGCGGTCTGCGACGGCAAAGACGTGGTGATCGGCGCGATCATGCAGCACATCGAACAGGCTGGCGTTCACTCCGGTGACTCCGCGTGCTCGCTGCCGCCGTACTCGCTGCCGGCGCACATCCAGGACGAGATGCGCGAACAGGTCAAGAAAATGGCTCTGGAACTGGGCGTTGTCGGCTTGATGAACGTACAGTTGGCGCTGCAAGGCGAAGACATCTACGTCATCGAAGTCAACCCGCGCGCTTCCCGCACCGTACCGTTCGTGTCGAAGTGCATCGGTGTCTCCCTGGCCATGATCGCTGCCCGCGTGATGGCCGGTAAGACCCTGAAAGAAATCGGCTTCACCAAAGAAATCATCCCGAACTTCTACAGCGTGAAAGAGGCGGTGTTCCCATTCGCCAAATTCCCTGGCGTTGACCCGATCCTCGGCCCAGAGATGAAGTCGACCGGTGAAGTGATGGGCGTCGGCGACACCTTCGGTGAAGCATTCGCCAAAGCCCAGATGGGCGCCAGCGAAGTGCTGCCGACTGGCGGCACCGCATTCATCAGCGTGCGCGATGACGACAAGCCACTGGTTGCAGGCGTTGCCCGTGATCTGATCAACTTGGGCTTCGAAGTGGTTGCCACTGCCGGTACTGCCAAGCTGATCGAGGCTGCTGGCCTGAAAGTTCGCCGTGTGAACAAGGTGACCGAGGGTCGTCCGCACGTGGTCGACATGATCAAAAATGACGAAGTCACGCTGATCATCAACACCACCGAAGGCCGTCAATCGATTGCTGATTCGTACTCCATTCGTCGTAATGCCTTGCAGCACAAGATTTACTGCACCACCACCATTGCTGCTGGCGAAGCTATCTGTGAAGCGCTGAAGTTCGGTCCGGAAAAAACCGTGCGCCGCTTGCAGGATCTACACGCAGGATTGAAGGCATGATCAAATACCCAATGACCGTCCAGGGCGCCAAAGCCCTGGAAGAAGAACACGCTCACCTGACCAAGGTCGTCCGTCCGAAGCTGAGCCAGGACATCGGTACGGCCCGCGAGTTGGGTGACTTGAAAGAAAACGCTGAATACCATGCCGCCCGCGAACAGCAAGGCATGGTCGAGGCGCGGATTCGTGACATTGAAGGCCGGATTCAGAATCAGGTCATCATCGACGTTACGACCATCCCGCACACCGGCAAGGTGATTTTCGGCACCACCGTCGAAATCGCCAACGTCGAGACCGATGAAAGCGTCACTTACCACATCGTGGGTGAGGATGAGGCTGACTTCAAACTCGGCAAGATTTCCGTCGGTTCGCCTTTGGCCCGTGCCTTGATCGGCAAGGAAGAAGGCGATGTGGTCGCCGTGAAAACGCCGAGTGGCGTTATCGAGTACGAGATTGTCGAAGTCCGTCACATCTGAAAGTGGGCGCCCGCTGCGTGCGGGCGCCATGCTTTGGCAGCTGGTCCAGATGCTTTGGGTCGGCGGTCTATGGTTGATTCATCTCGGTTTGCAGCCGGCGCTGGGCGAGATTGGCCTGGCACCGTTGCTGATCGATGAAGTGGCCAGTGCATTTGAAGTGCTGGTGGTGGGGTTTGCCGCCGCATGCGTGATTTTTCAGGCTTTGGTGCTGGTTCAGGCCGAGGGCCTTGCCAGTCTATGGCGAGATTTTCGCGGGCAGGTGCTGTTGATGGCGTTGTATGCGTGTGCGATGTTTGTCGCAGTACGTGTCGGCTGGCCGGATGCGCAGCGCTGGCAGGTATTCAGCTTTCTGATTCTGGGCTTTTCCGGGTTAGTGCTGGTGCTGCAGCCAGTGCCGGGATGGAGTGGCAGGGTGCGCGAAGCACACCCTTGACCCTTGTCATCACTTGAAGCGATGAACGTTCGACAGCTGCTTGTTGGCGCTGAAGTTCTTGCGGTAAACCAGTGCCATCTTGCCGATGACCTGCACCAGATCCGCTTTGCCGACCTTGCACAGTTCGGCAATGTGCGCGATGCGCGATTCGCGATCGAGGATGTTGAGCTTGATTTTGATCAGCTCGTGATCCGCCAAAGCGCGCTCAAGTTCGGCTAACACGCCTTCAGTCAAACCGTTGTCAGCCACCGTCAAAACTGGTTTGAGGTGGTGGCCAATGGATTTGTACTGTTTCTTCTGCTCTGGAGTGAGCGGCATAATCTGACCCTTTCGTCTGGATTCTGTAAAATGGCGGCCATTTTACCCGAGGGCTCGTGGATCCGCCCAATTAATCACGACTCTTATTATCGAGGTGCCCAATGGCGCGTTCCAAGACAAGCCTTGGTTGGCTGAAACGACATGTCAACGATCCCTATGTGAAGCAAGCGCAGAAGGATGGCTACCGCTCGCGTGCGAGTTACAAACTTCTGGAAGTCCAGGAGAAATACAAGCTGATTCGTCCCGGCATGAGCGTTGTCGACCTCGGTGCGGCACCTGGTGGCTGGTCGCAGGTCACCAGTCGTCTGATCGGCGGTCAGGGGCGTTTGATCGCCTCGGACATTCTGGAAATGGACAGCATCCCTGATGTGACCTTTATTCAGGGTGACTTCACCGAGGACGCAGTGCTCGCTCAGATTCTTGAAGCCGTGGGTAATTCGCAGGTGGACCTTGTGATTTCCGATATGGCCCCCAATATGAGTGGTACGCCCGAAGTGGATATGCCGAAGGCCATGTTCCTTTGCGAGCTGGCACTTGATCTGGCAGAGCGGATCCTCAAGCCGGGTGGCAATTTTGTGATCAAGATTTTTCAGGGCGAAGGATTTGATGTTTACCTGAAGGACGCTCGCAAAAAGTTCGACAAGATCCAGATGATCAAGCCGGACTCCTCTCGTGGCAGCTCTCGCGAGCAATACATGCTGGCTTGGGGTTATCGCGGGCGTAGTGAGTAAAACGAGGTTTTTGTGCGGGGTGATAGGTTTTTAGTATTTCGCCCGGCTAGCATTAACGAATATTGTGTAGAAAGTGTTTCACAAAGGGTTACAGACGGCGCCTGCCAGAGCCGTAGGTAATGTAGTAAGTTAGGCCGGTGAATATCATGCGAAGCGCGCGCCAGTAGCGGAGCTTGCTTCAGAGGGTAGTTAATTGAACGATATGGCAAAGAATCTGATCCTGTGGTTGATCATCGCGGCTGTCCTGGTGACGGTGATGAACAACTTCTCCAGCCCTAACGAGCCGCAGACCCTCAACTATTCCGACTTCATCCAGCAGGTCAAGGATGGCAAGGTCGAGCGCGTAGCGGTTGATGGCTATGTAATCACCGGCAAACGCAACGATGGCGACAGCTTCAAGACCATTCGTCCGGCGATTCAGGACAATGGCCTGATCGGCGATCTGGTCGACAATCACGTTGTGGTTGAAGGCAAGCAGCCTGAGCAGCAAAGCATCTGGACCCAGCTTCTGGTGGCCAGCTTCCCGATCCTGGTGATCATCGCGGTGTTCATGTTCTTCATGCGCCAGATGCAGGGCGGTGCCGGTGGCAAGGGCGGACCGATGAGCTTCGGCAAGAGCAAGGCACGCCTGCTCTCCGAAGATCAGGTGAAAACCACATTGGCTGACGTTGCCGGTTGCGACGAGGCGAAGGAAGAAGTCGGCGAACTGGTTGAGTTCCTCCGTGATCCGGGCAAGTTCCAGCGTCTGGGCGGTCGTATTCCTCGCGGTGTGCTGATGGTCGGTCCTCCCGGGACTGGTAAAACCTTGCTGGCCAAAGCCATTGCTGGTGAAGCCAAGGTGCCGTTCTTCACCATTTCCGGTTCTGACTTCGTCGAAATGTTCGTCGGTGTTGGTGCCAGCCGTGTTCGTGACATGTTCGAGCAGGCGAAAAAACACGCGCCTTGCATCATCTTCATCGACGAAATCGACGCCGTTGGTCGCCATCGTGGCGCCGGCATGGGTGGGGGTCACGATGAGCGCGAGCAGACCCTCAACCAGTTGCTGGTTGAGATGGACGGCTTTGAGATGAACGACGGCATCATTGTTATCGCTGCAACCAACCGTCCTGACGTGCTCGACCCTGCGCTGCTGCGTCCGGGCCGTTTCGACCGTCAGGTCGTGGTGGGTCTGCCGGATATCCGTGGTCGCGAACAGATTCTCAAGGTTCACATGCGCAAAGTGCCCATGGGTGACGACGTCGCTCCGGCCGTGATCGCGCGTGGTACTCCGGGTTTCTCCGGTGCTGACCTGGCCAACCTGGTCAACGAAGCGTCGCTGTTCGCTGCACGCAGCGGCAAGCGCATCGTTGAAATGAAAGAATTCGAACTGGCCAAAGACAAGATCATGATGGGCGCCGAGCGCAAATCGATGGTCATGTCCGAGAAAGAAAAGCAGAACACTGCTTATCACGAAGCCGGCCACGCCATTGTTGGTCGCGTCGTGCCTGAGCATGATCCGGTCTACAAGGTGTCGATCATCCCGCGCGGTCGTGCGCTGGGTGTGACCATGTTCCTGCCGGAAGAAGATCGCTACAGCTTGTCCAAGCGTGCGCTGATCAGCCAGATCTGCTCGCTGTACGGCGGCCGTATCGCTGAAGAAATGACTTTGGGCTTCGACGGTGTGACCACCGGCGCTTCCAACGACATCATGCGTGCCAGTCAGATTGCACGGAACATGGTGACCAAGTGGGGGTTGTCGGAAAAACTCGGTCCATTGATGTATGCCGAAGAAGAGGGCGAAGTGTTCCTCGGTCGCGGCGGTGGCGGTCAGGCTGCGAGCTTCTCCGGTGAGACGGCCAAGCTGATCGACTCCGAAGTGCGCAGCATCATTGACCAGTGCTACGGCACGGCCAAGCAGATCCTCACGGATAATCGTGACAAGCTCGACGCCATGGCTGATGCCCTGATGAAGTATGAGACGATCGACGCTGAACAGATCGACGACATCATGGCGGGTCGTACGCCGCGTGAACCTCGCGACTGGTCGGGTGGTACGGGTACACCGCCACCTCCGGTAGTTCGTGACGAGCGTCCGGAAACACCGATTGGCGGTCCGGCTGCTGACGTTTAAGGTTTGAAATGACTTCTGTACAGTCCCTGACCCGGTTGCCTTGCGGCAACCGGGTTCTTGATTTGGCCCGGACGCATGTCATGGGCATTCTCAATGTCACTCCCGATTCTTTCTCTGATGGTGGCCAATACAGTCAGCTGGATGCGGCCTTGCGCCATGCGGAAGCGATGGTTGCAGCGGGTGCGACGCTGATTGATGTCGGTGGCGAGTCCACCCGACCTGGCGCGCGAGCGGTTTCTCCGCTCGAAGAGCTTGAGCGCGTGGCGCCGATTGTTGAGCTGATCAATCGCGAACTTGATGTGATCATCTCCGTCGATACCTCGACGCCTGCGGTGATGCGCGAAACCGCGCGACTGGGTGCCGGCTTGATCAATGATGTGCGATCGCTACAGCGCGATGGAGCGCTGGATGCAGCGGCGGCGACAGGGTTGCCGGTGTGTCTGATGCATATGCTCGGTGAGCCTGGCGATATGCAGGACAATCCGCATTATCAGGATGTGACTCGCGAGGTTGGAGGGTTTCTCGCGGAGCGAATGTCGGTGTGTGCGTCGGCGGGTATTCCTGCCGAGCGGATCATTCTTGATCCGGGTTTCGGTTTCGCCAAAACCTTGCAGCACAATCTAAGCTTGTTCAAGCATATGGAGGCCCTGCATGCGTTGGGGCGGCCATTGTTGGTTGGTGTTTCGCGCAAAAGCATGATCGGACACGCGCTGAATCGTCCTGTGGGCGAGCGCCTGCATGGTGGTCTGGCGCTGGCGGCACTGGCGTCAGTCAAGGGCGCGCGTATATTGCGTGTCCATGATGTGGCGGAAACGGTAGATGTGGTGCGGATGATCGCGGCCGTTGAATCAGCCGAATAAGAATGATGGAGCACTTATGAGCAAGAAATACTTTGGTACTGACGGCATTCGTGGTCGAGTCGGTGAATACCCGATTACTCCTGACTTCATGCTCAAGCTCGGCTGGGCTGCCGGCATGGCGTTCCGCAAAATGGGCGCCTGCAAGGTGCTGGTGGGCAAGGACACACGGATTTCCGGCTATATGTTTGAATCGGCGCTTGAGGCCGGTCTGACTTCGGCAGGTGCCGATGTGATGCTGCTTGGCCCTATGCCGACACCCGCGATCGCTTACCTGTCGCGCACGTTCCAGGCCGAGGCCGGTATTGTGATCAGTGCATCGCACAATCCGCACGACGATAACGGCATCAAGTTCTTCTCCGGCAAGGGCACCAAGCTGCCAGATGAGCTGGAGCTGATGATCGAAGAGTTGCTCGACACACCGATGACGGTGGTTGAGTCGAGCAAGATCGGCAAGGTGTCGCGTATCAACGACGCCTCCGGTCGTTACATCGAATTCTGCAAAAGCAGTGTGCCGACCGGTACCAGTTTTTCCGGCCTGAAGATTGTGATCGACTGCGCCCACGGTGCGACCTACAAGGTAGCGCCTAGCGTGTTCCGTGAACTGGGTGCGGAAGTGGTGGTGCTTTCGGCGCAACCTAATGGCCTGAACATCAACGACAACTGCGGCTCGACCCATATGGGTCAGTTGCAAGCGGCGGTGCTGGCTGAGCATGCTGATCTGGGTATTGCCTTCGATGGTGACGGTGACCGTGTTCTGATGGTGGATCACACCGGTGCCATCGTTGATGGTGACGAGTTGTTGTTCATCATCGCTCGTGACCTGCATGAGCGCGGCAAGCTGCAAGGCGGCGTGGTCGGCACCCTGATGAGCAACCTGGGGCTTGAGTTGGCACTGGCGGAGCTTTCAATTCCGTTCATTCGTGCCAATGTTGGCGACCGCTATGTGATCGCCGAATTGCTCGAGCGCAATTGGCTGGTCGGTGGTGAGAATTCGGGGCATATCGTTTGCTTCAATCACACCACAACCGGCGACGCGATCATTGCTGCGCTGCAAGTATTGATGGCGCTCAAAACACGTAACGAAGGCCTGGCGCAAACCCGGCAAGCGTTGCGCAAGTGTCCTCAGGTCCTGATCAATGTGCGTTTCGGTGGTGGCGAAAGTCCGCTGGAGCACCCGGCTGTCAAGGAAGCCAGTGCGCGTGTAACGCAAGCAATGGCGGGCCGTGGTCGTGTACTTTTGCGCAAGTCCGGTACAGAGCCTCTGGTGCGCGTGATGGTCGAAGGCGAGGACGAAACCCAGGTTCGTAACTATGCCGAAGAACTGGCAAAACTGGTAACTGAAGTTTCTGCCTGATACGGCTTGCAAGCCATGATTGTGTTGGGTAACATCTGCGCCCACTTTGACCGACGAGGTACAGCATGCGTCGCCCTATGGTAGCTGGTAACTGGAAGATGCACGGTACCCGCGCCAGCGTCGCTGAGCTGATCAACGGCCTTCGTCATCTGGCCTTGCCAAGCGGTGTTGAAGTCGCAGTGTTCCCGCCTTGCTTGTATATCAATCAAGTGATTGATGGCTTGAAAGGCAAGTCGATTTCGGTCGGCGCGCAGAACTCTGCGGTGGAAGCGATGCAAGGTGCGCTGACAGGTGAGATTGCACCGAGTCAGCTGGTGGATGCAGGTTGTTCCCTGGTGCTTGTCGGGCACTCCGAACGCCGCCAGATAATGGGCGAGCGAGACGGAATGCTGAATCGCAAGTTCGCAGCGGCACAGGCATGTGGCTTGATTCCGGTGTTGTGTGTAGGGGAAACCCTTGAGCAGCGTGAAGCCGGAAAAACTCTTGAGGTTGTCGGGCGTCAGCTGGGCAGCATCATCGAGGAGCTGGGTGTTGGTGCTTTTGCCAAGGCAGTGATTGCTTACGAGCCGGTCTGGGCCATTGGTACCGGGCTGACTGCAACGCCGCAACAGGCTCAGGATGTGCATAAAGCCATTCGCGAGCAGTTGGCGGCAGAGAATTCTGAAGTCGCACGAGGTGTGCGGCTTCTATACGGCGGCAGCGTGAAGGCGGCCAATGCGGTCGAACTGTTCGGCATGCCGGATATCGATGGGGGGCTCATTGGTGGAGCTTCCCTGAATGCAGATGAGTTCGGTGCGATTTGTCGCGCCGCGGGAAACTGAAAAAATGCTGGAAACAGTCGTAGTCGTTTTTCATCTGCTGGGTGCATTGGGCGTAGTTGCTCTGGTTTTGCTGCAGCAGGGTAAGGGTGCGGACGCTGGCGCGTCTTTCGGAGCAGGTGCTTCAAATACTGTGTTCGGAAGCCAAGGTTCCTCTACCTTTCTTAGTAAGTTTACTGCTATACTTGCCGCCGGTTTCTTCATAACCAGCTTGGGGTTAGGTTACTTTGCTAAAGAGAAAGCTCATCAGCTGACTCAAGCAGGTCTCCCAAATCCAGCAGTGTTGGAAGTGCCTAAGCAACAACAGCCGGCTTCTGATGATGTCCCGGTGCTTCAAGAGCAAAAGTCGGCTACTCCAGCGACTGACGTACCTCCAGCTCAAGAGCAGAAGTAAGAAGGGTTTTAAACGTAGTTTTGCCGAGGTGGTGGAATTGGTAGACACGCAACCTTGAGGTGGTTGTGCCCATAGGGTGTAGGGGTTCGAGTCCCCTTCTCGGTACCAATTAGTCAGGAGAGCCCGCTGTTGCGGGCTTTCTTGCAGGTGGAAGGTTACATTGACCCTATAAGGGATCGGTCGTATACTTCCGCCCCAGCTTTGTCGCGGGGTGGAGCAGTCTGGTAGCTCGTCGGGCTCATAACCCGAAGGTCGTCGGTTCAAATCCGGCCCCCGCAACCAGTTTAAGGAGCCCCTTTTAAGGGGCTTTTTGTTAGCTGGACACTTTCAACGCCGCTGTTCGACGGCGTTTCAAGGATGGGCGTTTCGCCCATTTTTTTATTTTGCAAAGCATGCACATATCATGCACTAGGGGGTTCAGGTGTCGAGCAAGCTAGAAGAGTTGCAGGCCTTGCTGGCCCCGGTGGTCGTGGCCCTGGGCTATGAATGCTGGGGTATCGAGTTTTCGGCTCAGGGTCGTCACTCGATGTTGCGCGTTTATATCGATAAAGAGGGTGGCGTGCTGGTGGACGATTGCGCCATTGTCAGCCGTCAGATCAGCGGTGTACTGGATGTTGAAGATCCAATCACCGTCGAATACACCCTCGAAGTTTCCTCGCCTGGCATGGAGCGCCCACTGTTCACTCTTGAGCAGTTTGCAAAATTTGCCGGTGAACAAGTGAAGATCAAGCTGCGCTCGCCTTTTGAAGGTCGACGCAACTTTCAGGGCCTTCTGCGCGGTGTAGAAGAACAGGATGTCGTGGTGCAGGTAGAAGACCATGAGTTCCTGTTGCCGATCGATATGATCGACAAGGCCAACATTATTCCCAGTTTTGACTGAGACGCGGATCCCGCGGATCCAATGGCTTGCGAAAGGCGAGGCGTACGATGAGCAAAGAAGTACTGCTGGTTGTTGAGTCGGTATCCAATGAAAAGGGCGTACCGGCAAGCGTAATTTTTGAAGCGCTGGAGCTGGCTCTGGCCACTGCTACCAAAAAGCGTTTTGAAGACGAAGTTGACCTGCGTGTGGAAATTAACCGCCACACCGGGGCATACGAAACTTTCCGTCGCTGGACGGTCGTCGAAGAGAATGATCTTGACGATCCGGCCATCGAAACCTGGCCAAGCAAGGTTGCTGAAACGCATCCGGGTGCCCAGGTTGGCGACGTCGTCGAAGAGAAAATCGAATCCATCGAGTTCGGCCGCATCGCTGCACAGACTGCCAAGCAAGTCATCGTGCAGAAAGTGCGTGAAGCCGAGCGCGCTCAAGTGGTCGACGCCTATCGCGAGCGCCTGGGGGAAATCATCTCCGGCACCGTGAAAAAAGTCACCCGCGACAACGTGATCGTCGATCTGGGCAACAATGCTGAAGCGTTGCTGGCCCGTGAAGACATCATTTCTCGCGAAACTTTCCGCGTTGGCGTGCGTTTGCGTGCGCTGCTCAAGGAAATTCGCACCGAGAACCGCGGCCCGCAGCTGATCCTGTCGCGTACCGCGCCGGAAATGCTGATCGAGCTGTTCCGTATCGAAGTGCCGGAAATTGCCGAAGGCCTGATCGAAGTAATGGCAGCGTCCCGTGATCCGGGGTCGCGCGCCAAGATCGCCGTCCGCTCCAAGGACAAACGTATCGACCCACAGGGCGCTTGCATCGGTATGCGCGGTTCGCGCGTCCAGGCAGTGTCGGGTGAGTTGGGCGGTGAGCGTGTTGACATCGTTCTTTGGGACGACAACCCGGCTCAGTTCGTGATCAACGCCATGTCCCCGGCTGAGGTTGCGGCAATTATCGTTGACGAAGATGCCCATGCAATGGACATCGCCGTTGGCGCAGACAATCTGGCTCAGGCCATCGGTCGCGGTGGCCAGAACGTACGTCTGGCCAGCCAGTTGACTGGCTGGACCCTGAACGTGATGACCGAATCGGACATCCAGGCTAAGCAGCAAGCAGAAACCGGCGACATCCTGCGCAACTTCATCGACGAGCTGGAAGTCGACGAAGACCTGGCACAGGTGCTGGTAGATGAAGGCTTCACCAGCCTGGAAGAGATTGCCTACGTACCGTTGGAAGAAATGCTCAACATCGACGGCTTTGACGAAGATACCGTCAACGAGCTTCGCGCTCGTGCCAAGGATCGTTTGTTGACCAAAGCCATCGCTACTGAGGAAAAGCTGGCAGACGCCCATCCGGCCGAAGACCTGCTCTCGCTTGAGGGTATGGACAAGGATTTGGCGATGGAACTGGCGGTGCGCGGCGTAATTACCCGCGAAGACCTGGCCGAGCAGTCTATTGACGACCTGCTCGACATCGACGGCATTGACGATGATCGTGCCGGCAAGTTGATCATGGCCGCCCGAGCCCACTGGTTCGAGTAATTAGGCGCGGCCTGAGGAGAGAAGTGCATGACGCAAGTCACGGTGAAACAACTGGCCGATGAGGTCAAAACACCGGTAGAGCGCCTGTTGCAGCAGATGCGTGAGGCAGGTCTGCCGCACACCGCCGCCGAAGAAAATGTGACTGACAGTGAGAAGCAGTCCCTGCTGACTCACTTGAAAAGCAGCCACAAGGCGAAAGTGGAAGAACCACGCAAGATCACGCTGCAGCGTAAAACCACCAGCACCCTGCGTGTGGCTGGTAGCAAGAGCATCAGCGTAGAAGTTCGCAAAAAGAAAGTTTTCGTACAGCGTAGCCCGGAAGAAATCGAAGCCGAACGCAAGCGTGAACTGGATGAGCGTCGCGCAGTAGAAAATGCTGCCCGTCAGAAGGCTGAAGAAGAAGCCAAGCAACGCGCCGAAGTAGAAGCGCGTAATCAGCCTGCTGCTGCGCAGAACGCTACCAGCGCTGCCGTTGCGGCGCCGGCTGCCGCTGCCGAACCTGTACGCGAAAGCGCACCGGTTGCTGCCGCTGCTCCTGCACCGTCTGCTGAAGTTCGCAACAAGCAGAACGAACAGCGCCGTCCGGACAAACCACGTGCCGACGACAACAATCGTCGCAGCGGTGGCGGTGATGGCGAGCGCAAAAACGCTCCGCATCGCGCTTCGGTCAAGGAAAAAGCGCCGGCGCCACGTGTGGCACCACGCACTACCGACGAAGAAAGCGATGGCTTCCGTCGCGGTGGTCGCGGCAAGGCCAAGCTGAAGAAGCGCAATGCCCACGGTTTCCAGAGCCCGACCGGCCCTGTCGTGCGTGATGTGCAGATCGGCGAGACCATCACTGTTGGCGATCTAGCCAATCAGATGTCGGTCAAGGCTGCTGAAATCATCAAGTTCATGTTCAAACTGGGTACCCCAGCGACCATCAACCAGGTGCTTGATCAGGAAACTGCTCAACTGGTAGCCGAAGAACTGGGCCACAAAGTGACCCTGGTCAGCGACACCGCCCTGGAAGATTCCCTGGCCGAGTCCCTGAAGTTTGAAGGTGAGTCGTTCTCCCGTGCGCCAGTCGTGACCGTAATGGGCCACGTTGACCACGGTAAAACGTCCCTGCTCGACTACATCCGTCGTGCCAAGGTAGCTGCTGGCGAAGCCGGTGGTATCACCCAGCACATCGGTGCATACCACGTTGAAACCGAACGCGGCATGGTCACCTTCCTCGATACCCCGGGTCACGCCGCGTTTACCGCAATGCGTGCTCGTGGTGCCAAGGCGACCGACATCGTGATTCTGGTGGTTGCAGCGGACGACGGCGTGATGCCGCAGACCATTGAAGCAGTTCAGCACGCAGTAGCGGCTGGCGTTCCACTGGTTGTAGCAGTGAACAAGATCGACAAGCCGGGCGCCGATCTGGATCGCATCCGTAGCGAACTGTCGGTTCACGGCGTGACTTCCGAAGAATGGGGCGGTGATACGCCGTTCGTACCGGTCTCGGCGAAAGTCGGTACTGGTGTCGACGAGCTGCTCGAAGCCGTTCTGCTGCAAGCTGAAGTTCTCGAACTGAAAGCGACCCCGTCTGCTCCTGGCCGTGGTGTTGTGGTTGAATCGCGTCTCGACAAAGGTCGTGGCCCGGTGGCAACCGTTCTGGTTCAAGACGGTACCCTGCGCCAAGGCGACATGGTCCTGGTCGGTTCGAACTATGGCCGCGTGCGTGCCATGCTCGACGAGAACGGCAAGCCAATCAAAGAAGCCGGTCCTTCCATCCCTGTCGAGATCCTCGGCCTGGACGGTACTCCGGACGCTGGCGACGAGATGAGTGTGGTTGCCGACGAGAAGAAAGCCCGTGAAGTGGCTCTGTTCCGTCAAGGCAAGTTCCGCGAAGTCAAACTGGCTCGCGCTCACGCCGGCAAGCTGGAAAACATCTTCGAAAACATGGGTCAGGCCGAGAAGAAGACGCTCAACATCGTCCTCAAATCCGACGTCCGTGGTTCGCTGGAAGCGTTGAACGGTGCCTTGAATGGCCTGGGCAACGACGAAGTACAAGTGCGCGTAGTTGGCGGCGGCGTTGGTGGTATCACCGAATCCGACGCTAACCTGGCACTGGCTTCCAACGCTGTACTGTTCGGTTTCAACGTGCGTGCCGATGCTGGCGCACGGAAGATCGTCGAGCAGGAAGGTCTGGACATGCGTTACTACAACGTGATCTACGACATCATCGAAGACGTCAAGAAAGCCCTGACCGGCATGCTCGGCAGCGATGTTCGCGAGAACATCCTGGGTATCGCCGAAGTGCGTGACGTGTTCCGTTCGCCGAAGTTTGGCGCGATCGCTGGTTGCATGGTGATCGAAGGTGTTGTGCACCGTAACCGTCCGATCCGTGTACTGCGTGAAGACATCGTTATCTTCGAAGGCGAGCTGGAATCCCTGCGCCGCTTCAAGGATGACGCTTCCGAAGTACGTGCCGGCATGGAATGCGGTATCGGCGTGAAGAGCTACAACGACGTCAAAGTCGGCGACAAGATCGAAGTCTTCGAGAAGGTTCAGGTTGCTCGCAGCCTCTAACTCGCGCACTTCAGGAGCCGTGATGGTTGGCCGCACTCAAGGGTGCGGCGCATCACCCGGACTCTAAACGCAACGCCCGGTCTGGCTTTTGTCAGGCCGGGCGTTTGCCGCTTTCAGACCTGGCGGGTTTCACCGCCGGGCAGTAACAGGTAACAAAATCATGGCAAAAGAATACAGCCGTACCCAACGTATCGGCGATCAGATGCAGCGCGAGCTGGCTCAACTGATCCGTCGCGAAGTCAAAGATCCACGTGTGGGTCTGGTCACCATTACCGCTGTGGAAGTCAGCCGTGACGTCGGTCACGCAAAGATTTTCATCACCGTGATGGGGCAGGACAACGCTGAAGACATCGCGCAGAGCATCAAGGTACTGAATGCCGCCGCAGGTTTCCTGCGTATGCAACTGGCCCGTGAAATGAAGCTGCGCAGCGTGCCGCAACTGCACTTCCACTACGACGAATCCGTCGTCCGTGGTGCGCATCTGTCGGCTCTGATCGAGCGTGCCGTGGCTGAAGACAATCAGCATCCGGTCGCTGCTGAACCTGAAGACACCAAGGAGTAACTCGGTGGCTCAGGTCAAACGTATCCGTCGTAACGTCAGCGGCATTATCCTGCTCGACAAGCCGTTGGGGTTCACCTCCAACGCCGCGTTGCAGAAGGTTCGCTGGTTGCTCAACGCCGAGAAGGCCGGTCACACCGGCAGCCTCGATCCGCTGGCCACTGGCGTCTTGCCGCTGTGCTTTGGCGAGGCGACCAAGTTCTCGCAATACCTGCTCGATTCCGACAAGGCTTATGAAACCCTCGCGCAACTGGGCAAGACCACCACCACGGCCGATGCCGAAGGTGAGGTTTTGCAGGAACGCCCGGTGACCGTTGGTCGCGCCGATGTCGAAGCGGCATTGCCGAAATTTCGTGGGCAAATCAGTCAGATACCGCCGATGTACTCGGCGCTCAAGCGTGATGGCCAGCCGCTGTACAAGCTGGCCCGTGCAGGCGAAGTAGTGGAGCGCGAACCGCGTTCTGTTACTATTGCGCGCTTGGAATTACTGGCCTTCGAAGGCGATACTGCGCGTCTTGCGGTGGATTGCAGCAAGGGCACCTATATTCGCACCCTGGTGGAGGATATCGGTGAGCAACTCGGTTGTGGTGCGTACGTCGCTGAATTGCGCCGTACCCAGGCCGGGCCTTTCACCCTGGCGCAGACCGTGACCCTCGAAGAGCTCGAAGCGGTACATGCCGAAGGCGGCAACGAAGCGGTGGATCGCTTCCTGATGCCGTCGGACAGCGGCTTGCAGGATTGGCCGTTGCTGCACTTCTCCGAAGCGAGTGCGTTCTACTGGCTCAACGGCCAGCCGGTGCGTGCCCCGGATGCTCCGAAGTTCGGCATGGTGCGGGTACAGGATCACAATGGCCGCTTCATCGGTATCGGTGAAGTGAGCGAAGACGGGCGCATTGCACCACGTCGACTGATTCGGTCGGAATGACCGAAACCGGTCTGTGTCAAAGCAGGCTGGCGAGGGTGGCTGTTAACAGGCACGGTCACTACTCATTTATAGATACAGGGATTTGTCCCTGGCCTGTTGAAGCTGTTTCTTTGAAACAGTTTCCTGATAAAAGGATTGCCTCATGGCTCTCGACGTTCAAGAAAAAGCTCAAATCGTTGCTGACTACCAGCAAGCTGTTGGTGACACTGGTTCGCCA
Source organism: Pseudomonas sp. (assembly GCF_049300855.1). Classification (GTDB taxonomy): domain Bacteria; phylum Pseudomonadota; class Gammaproteobacteria; order Pseudomonadales; family Pseudomonadaceae; genus Aquipseudomonas. The sequence goes on from NZ_JBAQKH010000061.1 coordinate 103,661, forward strand.
GAAGTGCAAGTTGCACTGCTGACCCACAACATCAACAAACTGCAAGGTCACTTCAAGGCCAACGGTAAAGATCACCACTCCCGTCGTGGTCTGATCCGCATGGTAAACCAGCGTCGCAAGCTGCTGGACTACCTGAAAGGCAAGGATCTGGGTCGTTATCAGACTCTGATCGGTCGCCTGGGTCTGCGTCGCTAATCAGCGATTGCGCTATGAGGTTGGTGGTCTGCCAGACGTCCGCGGTTTTCCGCGGGCGCCTTGCAGGCTCCCAGCCTCAAGTTTTATCTGGATACACGTTTTACCCCGGACAAGGGTTGGGCCGATTCCCGACATTGCCCAAGAATTCGCAAGAAACCAGTTCCCCCAAGAGCCACAAAGAAGGTAGGACACCGTGAACCCGGTAATCAAAAAATTCCAGTTCGGTCAATCGACCGTTACCCTCGAGACTGGCCGTATCGCCCGTCAGGCCTCCGGCGCAGTATTGGTCACCGTTGACGACGACGTCAGCGTATTGGTGACTGTAGTCGGTGCAAAACAAGCCGATCCGGGCAAGGGCTTCTTCCCTCTGTCCGTTCACTACCAGGAAAAGACTTACGCTGCCGGTAAGATCCCTGGCGGTTTCTTCAAGCGTGAAGGCCGTCCTTCCGAGAAAGAAACCCTGACTTCCCGACTGATCGACCGTCCGATCCGTCCGCTGTTCCCAGAAGGTTTCATGAACGAAGTGCAGGTTGTCTGCACCGTCGTTTCCACCAGCAAGAAGACCGATCCGGACATCGCTGCGATGATCGGTACCTCGGCTGCCCTGGCCATCTCGGGTATCCCGTTCGACGGCCCGATCGGCGCCGCTCGCGTTGCTTTCCACGAAAGCACTGGCTACCTGCTGAACCCGACTTACGAGCAGCAAGCTGCCTCGAGCCTGGACATGGTCGTTGCCGGTACTTCCGACGCCGTACTGATGGTTGAATCGGAAGCCAAAGAGCTGACCGAAGACCAGATGCTGGGCGCGGTACTGTTCGCTCACGACGAATTCCAGGTGGTGATCAACGCCGTTAAAGAACTCGCTGCTGAAGCTGCCAAGCCAACCTGGAACTGGGCTCCGGCTCCAGAAGCCACCGAACTGCTGGGCGCTATCCGTGCCGAGTTCGGCGATGCGATCTCCCAGGCTTACACCATCACCATCAAGGCCGACCGTTACGCTCGCCTGGGTGAGCTGAAGGATCAGGTTGTTGCCAAGCTGTCCGGTGAAGAAGGCCAGCCTTCGTCCAGCGAAGTCAAAGCCGCTTTCGGCGAAATCGAATACCGCACCGTTCGCGAAAACATCGTTAACGGCAAGCCACGTATCGACGGTCGCGACACCAAAACCGTACGTCCGCTGAACATCGAAGTCGGCGTTCTGCCGAAGACTCACGGTTCGGCGCTGTTCACCCGTGGTGAAACCCAGGCGCTGGTAGTCGCGACTCTGGGCACCGCCCGTGACGCACAGCTGCTGGACACCCTGGAAGGCGAGAAAAAAGACCCGTTCATGCTGCACTACAACTTCCCTCCGTTCTCGGTGGGCGAGTGTGGTCGCATGGGTGGCGCTGGTCGTCGTGAAATCGGTCACGGCCGTCTGGCCCGTCGTTCGGTTTCGGCCATGCTGCCAGCCGCTGACGTGTTCCCGTACACCATCCGTGTGGTTTCGGAAATCACCGAATCCAACGGTTCGAGCTCGATGGCTTCCGTTTGCGGCGCTTCCCTGGCCCTGATGGACGCTGGTGTGCCGATGAAGGCGCCGGTTGCCGGTATCGCCATGGGTCTGGTTAAAGAAGGCGAGAAATTCGCCGTCCTGACCGACATCCTCGGTGACGAAGACCACCTGGGCGACATGGACTTCAAAGTAGCCGGTACCGCCAAAGGCGTTACTGCGCTGCAGATGGACATCAAGATCAAAGGCATCACCGAAGAAATCATGGAGATCGCTCTGGGCCAAGCCCTGGAAGCGCGCCTGAACATCCTCGGTCAGATGAATCAGATCATCGGCCAGTCGCGTACCGAGCTGTCGGCCAACGCTCCGACCATGATCGCGATGAAAATCGACACCGACAAGATCCGTGACGTTATCGGTAAAGGTGGCGCGACCATCCGTGCGATCTGCGAAGAAACCAAGGCTTCGATCGACATCGAAGACGACGGTTCGATCAAAATCTTCGGCGAAACCAAGGAAGCGGCTGAAGCAGCTCGTCAGCGCGTTCTGGGCATCACCGCTGAAGCCGAGATCGGCAAGATCTACGTGGGCAAGGTTGAGCGCATCGTCGACTTCGGCGCATTCGTCAACATCCTGCCGGGCAAGGACGGTCTGGTGCACATCTCGATGCTGAGTGACGCTCGCGTAGAGAAAGTCACCGACATCCTGAAAGAAGGCCAGGAAGTGGAAGTGCTGGTACTGGACGTGGACAACCGCGGTCGTATCAAGCTGTCCATCAAAGACGTGGCAGCGGCCAAGGCTTCGGGCGTTTAATCAGCCCAAAGCGTTAGCGCAATAAAAATGCCCCGCCGTGAAAACGGCGGGGCATTTTTTTGTCTGCGAAATATCGAGACATTCTGCGAAGTTGCCGGCCTTCAGAACCGGTGCTAGGTTTAGCCCACCGCCCGTGTAGCTCAGCCGGTAGAGCAGCGCACTCGTAACGCGAAGGTCGCAGGTTCGATTCCTGTCTCGGGCACCACCTCTTTTATTTCACCTTGCGGCTCAGATCCTCGACGGTACGTTTGAGCTGATCCATCGCCCGATCCTGATCGTTGATTTTCTGCTTCAGATTCGAAAGCTCGCTGCTGTTCGAGTTGGAACTGGAGCCACTGTTGCGCTTGAGGTCTTCTACCTGACGACCGAGCGTGTCCAGTTCACGATCCTGGTCTTTGACCTTGTTTCTCAACTCTTCGATTTCCTTGCCACTGGCGCTTGAGCTCGAGCCGCTGCTGCGTTTGAGTTCTTCGATCTGCCGCGACTGGTCACTGATCGTGTCGCGCATTTTTTGCAGTTCGTCGACGCTGATGTCACTTCTGATGACGACGTCTTTGCCGTAATCGTTGTGAATCAGGGCAACCTTGTCGCCATAGGAGGAGCTGCTACTGCTCAACTCGACAGCCATTGCGTTTGCAGGCAGGGCCAGAACAGCCATCAGCGCGGTAGCGGGCACAACAGAGAAAATCTTCGAAAAGCTGCGCATCACTGGTTTTCCTTGTGAACAGCGGAGAAGTGCCGAAGTGGCACATCGCTATGACTCGAAATCCGCATTTATGTTCCGCAGGTCAACTTTTTGTGCGAGAGATGTAAAGAGCCGTGTAATTCGTCATGCAAACGTCCTATATTCGGTGCCTGCATGAGCATCGCTTAGCAGTTTTCAGATGATCCCGAATGGTTCCGAAGGCCGGACAATCCGCGTCAGAGAGATCCTTGATGATCCAGATCCATCCTCCATTCTTACGATCAGCGAGAACGCCATGACCGAATTAACTCAAGAGCAACGTCACGAACAAGCGCTGGAAAAGTACAAACTCGACACGCCGCAGCTGCTGGAAGAGATCAAGGACCTCAGTCCTGATGATCAGAAAGATCAGATTCAGTGGGCCTTCGAAGACGAAGCCGAAGCGCAGGGCTTGCAACCGTGGGAGTTGACGCTCAAGTACACGAGCACGCCGGAGGAGTTCGAGGCGCAGCGCCTCGTGCTGCACAAAGAGGCGGCCGAAGTGTTGGGTGTCGAGTGGGAAGAGTACTGCGAGATGAACAATCTGGTGGTCTGAAGCAAAAACGCCAGCCTCAACCGGGCTGGCGTTTTTTATTGCGTGCAGTCTTCAGAGGCTGAGGCGCATCGACAGGTCGACCGCTTTGACATCCTTGGTCATTGCGCCAATCGAGATGTAATCCACCCCGGTCTCGGCAATCGGCAGCAACGTGCTTTCGTTGATACCGCCGCTCGCTTCCAGCTTCGCCTTGCCGCCGTTCAGGCGCACGGCTTCGCGCATGTCATCCAGGCTCAACTCGTCGAGCATGATGATGTCAGCGCCGGCATCCAGCGCTTCTTTGAGCTCATCCAGGCTTTCCACTTCGACTTCCACCGGTTTGCCCGGCGCGATCTTGTGCGCGGCGGCAATGGCTTGAGGAATGCCACCGCTGGCGGCGATGTGGTTTTCCTTGATCAGGAACGCGTCATACAGACCGATGCGATGGTTGTGGCAGCCGCCGCAGGTCACCGCGTATTTCTGCGCCAGACGCAAACCTGGCAGGGTTTTGCGGGTGTCGAGCAGTTTGACCTGCGTCTGGGCAACGAAGTCGGCCAGATAGTGCGCACGCGTGGCCACACCGGACAGCAGTTGCAGGAAATTCAGCGCACTGCGCTCACCGGTCAGCAGCGAGCGGGCCGGACCTTCCAGGTGAAACAGCGGTTGATTGGCTTGCACCCGCTCGCCATCGACCACTTGCCAATGCACCGCGACACGCGGATCGAGCTGGCGGAACACCGCATCAACCCACGCGGTGCCGCAAATGACGGCCGCATCGCGGGTGATGATGGTGGCTTTGGCCAGGCGTTCGGCCGGGATCAGTTGCGCGGTGATGTCGCCGCTGCCGATGTCTTCGAGCAACGCACGGCGCACGTTGGCTTCGATTTCGGCGGTCAAATCGGCGAGACGTAGATTCGGCATAACGGGCTCCACAAACAAAGTGATTCGATTATAGGGGCATGGTACGAGCCAACCCAAGGCGAGAACGTGCGTGCTTGCCTGCATCTGGTCGATTTTCTTTGAGCAAACCCGGCCAAGGCGTGGTCACTGAGAGGGGATCGGGCATAGGGGAAACCCTGACGGCTATAGCGTCGGGGGCATCTTTTGCCAGATAATCCGCCTTGCATTTGACGTCATAGCTTTGACGTGCGGTGCGGCCAGAGTTGTTGAGACCTGTGGGAGCGAGCTTGCTCGCGAAAGCGCAGTGTCAGTCACCAACAATGTCACTGAGAGATCGCCTTCGCGAGCAAGCTCGCTCCCACAGGAGGCTTATGTTGAAAGTGACCGAACGAATCACCGTTTCAGGAGGCTTGGATGCACAACGACGGGAAAGTAGTGCCTTTGCACAAGGCCACTACCGATCAGGCGAATCATTCGCCGCTCGCCCGCCTGCCTGTGATTCTGCTTCAGGTTCGCGACAAGGCTGCCCAGCAACTGCGACATGCGTTGCAGGAGCTGTTCGATAACGCCGACGACACCTTGTTTGAAATGGCTGATCGGGCGCGCAACGACGTCGAACAGAACATCTTCTTCGAAGCGATGCGCGACCTGCGCCTCAAGCGCAAAAACATCGAGCGTGGTTTTCTCGAGCAATTCTTTGAGGCGTTCGCCGCCCTCACGCAATACGACTCCACGCACAACGCGCTGCCACGCACGCTGATCTTCGAAGAAACCGCGCCCCGTACCGACGACATGGAGCGCGATGTGGCGGTGGAAACCATGGTGGGCCGCGTGCTCAAACGCGATGGTTTCGCCCTCGATCAGTTGAGCGCGCGATTGAGCGCGTTGCTCGGCCAGCCACTCGCCGATCAGCACAACCCACTCGGCCCGGCCCTGCTGTGTGAGTATTTTTTGCAGGCCGGACGCAATCTCGGCGTAGAGATCAAGGTCAAGCTGATCCTGCTCAAACTGTTCGAGCGCTATGTGTTGGCCGACACCGAACAACTCTACGGTGAAGCCAACCAACTGTTGCTGGCCACTGGCGTCTTGCCGCAGTTGAAACCGGCACCGACACGCCGCGCCATCGACCGCGCGGTGGCCAGTGTGCACAGCGAAGAGGGCGCGCATCCGCAACCAGCTGACGAAGGCGTGCAAGAAGTCTTTAGCGCGTTGCAGGAGTTGCTGCTACATGTGCGCGGCAGCGTTGCCCCGACGCTGGAACCCAGCGCCGCCGCGCAACCGATTTCCACCCGCGACCTGCTGCGCCTGCTCTCGCACCTGCAACAATACGTGCCGGCGCTGGCAGCGCAGGACGACTTCGATCTGCGCAATCAGCTCGAACAATTGCTGACCCGGGTCAGCGTCAGAAGTGGCAAATCGCGGATTGTCGGCGATGCGGACGAAGACGTGATCAACCTGATCGCCATGGTCTTCGACTGCATCCTTGAAGACCGTAATGTGCCGGATTCGCTCAAGGCCTTGATCGCCCGTTTGCAGATCCCGATGCTCAAGGTTGCGGTGCTCGACAAGAGCTTCTTCAGCCGCAGCAGCCACCCGGCACGACGCCTGCTCAACGAAATTGCCGAGGCCGCCATGGGTTGGGGCGATTGCGATGGCGAAGCGCGCGACAGCTTGTACCTGCGCATCGAACAAGTGGTGCAGCGCCTGCTGACGGACTTTGTCGATGACCCGGCGATTTTCTCCGAATTGCTCGCCGACTTCCTCGCGTTCACCAGTGACGAGCGCCGCCGCAGCGAGCTGCTTGAACAGCGCTTGCGTGACGCCGAAGAGGGGCGAGCGAAAACCGAACTGGCCCGGCGTCGAGTCGAACGGGCGTTGAATCAAGCACTGTTGGGCAAAACCCTGCCGCCGTCGGTGGTCAGTTTTGTACAGAATGCCTGGAGCAAAGTACTGCTGTTGACCTGCCTCAAGCATGGCGACCAGTCAGCCGAGTGGCAGGCCGACGTGCAAACCATGGAGCAACTGATCTGGAGCGTGCAGCGTCATGAGGACTCTGAGTCCAGCTTGCGTTTGCTGGCGCTGGTGCCGGGGTTGCTCAAGTCGCTGCGTGATGGCCTGACGAGCTCGGCGTTCGATCCGTTCGCCACCAGCGAATTTTTCAGTGAGCTGGAAGCCCTTCACGTGCGGGTGCTGGAGCGTGCCGTCGAGGCCGATCAGACTGCGCCAATGATCGAGGTGTCAGAACAAATCGTGCTGCCCACCGCCGACGACAGCAGCCTCGCGCTGACCTCGGTACGCTTGCCCCATGACGCCGCCGGTCTGCGCCAGGTCGAGCAACTGCGCCTGGGCAGTTGGGTGGCGTTTCAGGAAGACGATGACAACAGCCTGCGCTGCAAGCTGGCGGCCATTATCGAGGCCACCGGCAAGTATGTATTTGTCGATCGCACCGGGATGAAAGTGCTCGAGCGCAGCCGCATGGCGCTGGCGGTGGAATTCCAGCGTGGCGCGGTGCGTGCGCTGGATGACACGTTGTTGTTCGACCGCGCGCTGGAGTCGGTGCTGGGCAATCTGCGGCGACTCAATCGCGCCAAGTGATCGCGCGCCGGGTGCCGATCACGGCATACTGGGCGCTCACACAGTCGGCGTTGAAGGAATCGGTATGCAGTTGGATCCCGCTAGCGGGTGGTGTCACGGGGTGCAAGTTTGCCCATCGCCCAACTTCAATGAACGCCCTGCGGGCGAAATTTCCCTGTTGGTGATCCACAACATCAGCTTGCCACCAGCGCAGTTCGCGACCGGCAAGGTGCAGGAGTTTTTCCAGAATCGTCTGGATGTCACCGAACATCCCTACTTTGCAGGGATTGCCGACCTGCGCGTTTCAGCGCACTTTCTGATCGAACGTGACGGCAAGGTCACCCAGTTTGTCTCCTGTCTTGAGCGGGCATGGCATGCCGGCGTATCGATTTTCGACGGGCGCGAAACCTGTAACGATTTTTCCGTGGGCATTGAGCTTGAAGGCACCGATGATCTGCCGTTCACCGATGCGCAGTATCAAGCATTGACGGCGTTGACCCGCCAGTTGCAAAGAGCATTTCCGGCCATCACCGGCGCCCGCATTTGTGGGCACAGCGACATAGCACCCGGGCGTAAGACCGATCCTGGCCCGGCATTCGACTGGGCGCGTTACCGCGCAGCCCTGGCACAAGAGGAAGGACAATGAGTTTTCTGGTGTTACTGCTGGCGGTCTGGATCGAGAAGTTCTCGGCCCTGCGCCATCGGGTTCAACGCGATGGCGGATGGATCCGCGAACTGAACAAACTCGAAGCCAGCGAGCGGCTGGCCAGCAAACCCTGGCTGGTGCTGACCATTCTGGTGCTGTTTCCGCTGGCGCTACTGGCGTTGTTGCTGGTGGTGCTGGAGCCGGTGGCTTATGGCCTGCTGGCCTTGCCGGTGCATTTGCTGGTGGTGATTTACAGCCTGGGGCGCGGTGATCTGCTCGGCGGCCTCGGGCCGTTTCGCGATGCCTGGCGCCGTGAGGATCTGCAAGCCGCGGCGCATGTGGCCAAGCGTGATCTGGATATTTGCGCCGACAGCGGTGAGCAATTGCTCGATCGCGTCCAAGGCCACTTGCTGTGGGAAGCCTATCAAAGCTTCTTCGCGGTGATCTTCTGGTATTTCCTGCTCGGCCCGGTGGCGGCGCTCGCTTATCGTTTGTTGGCGCTGGCCCAAGAGCACGGCAAAAACCCGGCGTTGGTCGAACGCGCCGGGCAACTGCGTCACGCCTTCGATTGGGTGCCGGTGCGTTTGCTGGCGGCAAGCCTGGCGCTGGTCGGCAACTTCGTTGCGGTCAGTCGGGTGATGCTGCATGAGCTGCTGAACTGGAACATCAGCGCTGCGCAACTGATCAACCGGGTCGGTCTGGCGGCGGGCGAGATTCCACCTCCCGTGGTCGGTCCTGAAGGCATCAACACCCTCGATTGCCTGTGGGAACTGCTGCTGCGTGCCGCGGTGCTGTGGTATGCCGGGTTTGCCTTGTGGACCGTTCTGGTTCACTGATCAATCGGGCTGAGGGAGCAAATCCCTCGGCCCTGCTCGTCGTTAACCTTAAGTTACAAAACCTCCCGCCGATTTGAGCTATACAGACATGGCGCTCGATAGTGGCTATCTGCTGTCGCCCCGCGCCTGCCAATAAAAACAAGAAAAACCAAGGGAGACTTCCAGTGAAGAGCTTGCTCTATCCCGCCGTCTCGCTGATGAACCGTCTGAGCTTCGGCATGAAGTTCAGCCTGATCAGCGTGCTGTTCCTGGTGCCGATGCTGGTGACCAATTTCTATCTGGTGCGCGATTCCTATCGTGAATTTCAGGGCACCCGCGTCGAGCTGCAAAGCCTTGACCTGCTCGGCAGCAGCCTGGCCCTGCGTCGGGACCTGGAAACCCTCAATAACCTGGTGCAGATCAATGTCACCCTCGGCCAGTCTGGCAAGGCCGGGAATGTCGAGTCGCAGATCACCACCCTCGAACAAGCGGTTCTGGCGCGCCTGCAAGGGCTGACGGCGATGACCGACGATCCCGAGCAGATCAAGGTATTTGACGGCAAGCGCGATGAGATGATCGCTGCATTCAAGGCCCAGCAAGTGGAAAGCTCGCTGCAGAGCAAAAGCGCGCTGATTGGCAAGTTGCTCGCCAGTGCGCAGATTTTCAGCCAGATCATCACCAGTCAGGCCGGTTTGAGCCGCGATAACCAGAGTGACATTCGTCAACTCAGCGAACTGGTGACGCTGATCACTCCAAGCGTCACGCAAACCCTCGGCGAAGGCCGGGCGATGGGCTCGTATTCCTTGGGGCAGGGCTTTCTCAACAGTTCGTCGAGCACGCGTTTTGATGAGTTGCTGGTGCAGATCGAGAAACTGCAGGCCGAATACGGCTTGAAACTGCACGATGCGCTCGGCTCCAGCAACGCCGCGCGGGAACACCTCAGCGCGGCCGCCGAGAGCAGCAAGGCCTCGCTGAAACAGGCCAGCGAGCTGTTCGAAGAACAAGTGGTGATGGCCGACACGCTCGATGCGCCATGGCTGGCGTTTTACGACCAGGTCACCGCGTTGATGGACAAGACCTACCAGCTCAACGAAGCCAGCCTGAAATTCCTCGACAGCCAATTGCAGCAACGTCTGGCGCAAAACCGTACGCACATGGTCTTGCAGGCCGTGGCGCTGTCGGTGGTGTTTGTGCTGATTTTCTATCTCTACGGCGGTTTCTACGCCTCGACCCGCACCACGCTGAAACGCCTGGGGGCGATGATGGACAAGGTCGCGGCTGGCGACATGACGGTCAACTTCAAAGCCAATAGCCGCGATGAGCTGGGCGAGTTGGGCGAAGTGTTCAACGGCACGGTGCGCAAGATTCACGACTTGATCGAGCGGGTCGGGCAGACCGTCGGCGAGGTCGAGCGCCAGGCCGGGCAGGTTGAAAACGTCTCTGCGCAGAGCAATCAGGCGGTCGCCGGGCAACGCACGCAGATCGAGCAAGTGGCGACGGCGATGAACCAGATGTCGGCCACCTCCCTGGAGGTGGCGCGCAGTGCCGCGGCAGCGGTGAGCAGCGCCCACAGCGTGAATGACGAGACCATCAGCGGTCGCGGTCTGGTGGAATCGCAGCAGGGCAGCATCGCTGCACTGGCCAGCGAGATCGACCAGTCGGTGCTGGTGATCAACCAGTTGGCCAGCGACAGTCAGTCGATCAGTCGCGTACTGGAAGTGATCAAAAGCATCGCCGAACAAACCAACTTGCTGGCGCTCAACGCCGCGATCGAAGCGGCGCGCGCTGGCGAGCAAGGACGTGGCTTTGCGGTGGTCGCCGACGAAGTGCGTACCCTGGCCAAACGCACCCAGCAATCGACCGAAGAAATCGAACAGATGATCGCCAAGCTGCACGGCGGTGTCGGCGCGGCGGTGAAAGCCATGGGCGTCAGCCATCAAATGGCCAACGGCACGGTCGGGCAGTCGGAAAAGGTCCAGCAGGCGCTGGAAAACATCCTCGGTGCGGTGGGCATGATCGTCGATCAGAACCAGCAGATTGCTGCGGCGGTGGAACAGCAAACGGCAGTGGCACATGACATCGATCAGAACATTGTCGAGATCAACCGTGCCGGCGAGCGTACGGCGCAAGGTGCGCACCAGACCGAAGACGCCAGCCGGGCGCTGTCAGCCCAAGTGGTGGAGCTTAAACAGCTGATCAGCGCGTTCCGCGTCTGACTCGTTGCGGGAGCGAGCCTGCTCGCTCCCACGGGGGGCGCGGTTTATCAGAATCTTTTGTAGTACTTTTTCACTTTCGCTCGTAAGCCCAATCCTGTTTTTCTCCGTCCTCTGGCTTTTCCCCATCAATGAGCCAGTATCCATACTTATCTGATCGCGTACCGGAGGCCGCTCATGTCTGTTGCAACCCTGGGAATCCAGGGCCGTTGTGCTCATTGCCAGACCACGCAGGTACTCAAGCCCTGGCAGCTCAATGCCATCTCGATCAATGAACCGTTTACCTGTGAGCATTGCCAGAAAACCCTTGAGTTGCGCTGCCCGCAACAGATCAAGCGCTTCAAATCCCTCGATTCGCTGGCGCTGCTGCGCTTCAGCGCTGCAGTCACGGTGTGCACCGCATTGTTGGTGGCGTTGGTGATGGAATGGGTGGGGCTGCTCAGCGTCACCGAACAATTGAACGCCTCACTGATCACGATCTTCGTGTATTTCGTGGTGGTGCGTTATGCGCGACATCGTCAGCACCTGACGCTGATCCTGGATGCCGCCAAGGCGCACGCCGACTGATTACCAGCCGAATACTTCAGCGCTGTTGGCGGTGCTGGCGGCGGCCAGTTGTTGCGGGCTGATCTTCATCAACTCGGCCAGCGCCTCACAAATCGCCGGCAAGTGCGCCGGGCTGTTGCGCTGACCGGGAAACATCGCCGGCGCCATGTCCGGTGAGTCGGTTTCCAGCACGATCGAATCCAGCGGCAACTGCGCCAGCACCCGATGCATGCGCAACGCCTGCGGCCAGGTCGGTGCGCCGCCAAGCCCCAGTTTGAAACCGAGTCTGATGTATTCACGCGCTTCTTCGCGGCTGCCGGCGAACGCGTGGATGATCCCTGCGCGTTTGAGCTTGAAGCGTTTAAGCGTCGCGATCACCGCAGCATGGCTGCGCCGCACATGGATCAGCGCTGGCAATTCAAAGTCCGCCGCCAATTGCAGCTGTGCTTCGAACAACGCCTGTTGCCGTTCGCGATCGAGCGTTTCGACGAAGTAATCCAGACCGATTTCGCCCACCGCGCACAACTGCCGATGACCGTGCAGGCGGGTCAGCCAATCGCCCAGTGCCGGCAAATCTTCGGGACGATGCTGATCGAGATACACCGGGTGCAGACCGAAGGCTGCGTACAAATCCGCATCGCTCTGCACCAGATCCCAGACCCGTTGCCAATTACCTTCATAGACGCCCAATACCACCATTCGCCGCACCCCGAGGGCGCGGCATTCGGCGAGCAACGCCGGGCGATCGGCGTCAAAGTCGGGGAAGTCGAGGTGGGTGTGGCTGTCGATCAGCTCCACGGTTCAGTCCCGATGAATACGCTGCTTGAAGGTCCGCGCAATGGCCTGCACACCGGGCTTGTACTCCGACTGTTCGACGGCGGCCAGCGCCAGTTCCAGCGCCTTGTCGGCGATCAACTGGTGCTGCTGGGCCATGGCGTTGACCGGCAGCGGCAGGAAGTCCAGCAACTGCGTATCGCCGAAGGTGCCGAGGCGCAGTGGCCGCGATTTCAGCGGGAAGTCATGCAGTGCATCGAACACGCCTTGTAACAGCACGTAGGACGTGGTGACCAACGCATCGGGCAAATGCCCCAGACGTTGCAGGAGTTCTTCCATCAATTGCTTGCCGCATTCGCGGCTGAAGGATTCGGCGTGTTCGACCAGCACTTCGCCTTTGAAGTCGACCAAGGCTTGCTTGAAACCGGCGGCACGTTCCTGGCTGATGCTCAGTTCCGGGCGCGCGCCGAGCAGTACGATCTGCTTCGGTTGCGGATCGAGCAGACTCTGGGTCAGGTGCAGGCTGGCCTCACGGTCGTCACTGATCACCGAGCAGAAATGCTCCGGCTCCATGACCCGGTCGATGGCGATGATCGGCAGCCCTTTGGCCTGCAACTGCCGATAACTGTCATCGCCGGCCGGCAGGCAACTGGCGACGATCAACGCATCGCAACGCCGCGCGCGGAACAGTTGCAGCAATTGGCGCTCGCTGTCCGGCGCATCGTCGGAGCTGGCGATCAGCAATTGATAGCCGCGCGCCCGCGCACCTTGCTCGAGCAGTTTGGCGATCCGCGCGTAACTGGGGTTTTCCAGATCCGGCAGAATAAAGCCCAGCGTGCGCGTGTGCCGACTGCGCAGCCCGGCCGCTTGAGGGTTTGGCGTGAAGCCGTGCAGATCGACCACTGCGCGCACCCGCTCGACGGTCGCGGTGCTGATGCGTTGCTGTTCGGCCTTGCCGTTGATGACGTAGCTGGCGGTGGTCACGGACACTCCGGCCAACCGCGCGATATCACTGAGTTTCAACCCGGGATTTCCTTGTTTTTGCGAGCTTGCCGCCACATTTTCGCCAATCCTACCCGATTAGGGCAGGCGACTATTGTCGCAGCGCATCCGACAAGTTGGACTTCAAGGATGGGACATTATCGAGTAACGTGCCGATCAATCTAGATTAAACGTTTCAGCAAGCGTATTTTCTACGTTTTAGACGCCTTTGGCCGGTGCTGCCGTGAAACCGCCAAAACTGCCGCTGAAAAGCAAAGCGGTAGAGCGCCTAAGCTGCAACCATTGAAAACAATACCTGGCACCTTGATGTGCCAAAAAGGAGATTGCATGCTCGAGCTCACTATAGAGCAGATATCCATGGGCCAATCGGCTGTGGATAAACCCGCTGCCCTGCAACTGCTGGCCAATCACCTGGTGGCCGATGGTCTGGTCGCCGATGGCTACCTCGCCGGCTTGCAGGCCCGGGAAGCCCAGGGCTCGACCTTTCTCGGTCAAGGTATTGCCATTCCCCACGGCACTCCGCAAACCCGCGATCAGGTGTTCGCCACTGGCGTGCGCCTGATGCAGTTCCCTGAGGGCGTGGATTGGGGCGATGGCCAGATCGTTTATCTGGCGATTGGCATCGCCGCCAAATCCGACGAACACCTGCGCCTGCTGCAACTGCTGACCCGCGCCCTCGGCGAGACCGATCTGGGCCAGGCGCTGCGTCGCGCCAGTTCGCCAGAAGCGCTGCTGAAGCTGCTGCAAGGCGCGCCGCAAGAGCTGGCGCTGGACGCGCAGATGATCGGCCTCGGCGTCTCGGCTGACGATTTCGAAGAACTGGTCTGGCGAGGCGCGCGGCTGCTGCGTCAGGCTGATTGTGTGAGCAACGGTTTCTCGGCGGTGCTGCAACAAGTTGAAGCGCTGCCGCTGGGCGACGGCTTGTGGTGGTTGCACAGCGAGCAGACCGTGAAGCGTCCGGGCCTGGCGTTCGTGACGCCGGACAAACCGATGCGCTACCTCGGCCAGCCGCTCAGCGGTCTGTTCTGTCTGGCCAGCCTTGGCGAAGCGCACCAAGCGCTGCTCGAACGTTTGTGTGCGTTGCTGATCGAAGGTCGCGGCCATGAATTGGGCCGCGCCACCAGCAGTCGCAAAGTTCTCGAAGTGCTCGGTGGTGAATTGCCCGCCGATTGGCCGAGCGCGCGCATTGCGCTGGCCAACGCCCACGGTCTGCACGCGCGTCCGGCGAAGATCCTTGCGCAACTGGCGAAGAGTTTTGATGGCGAAATTCGCGTGCGCATCGTCGACGGCCAGGACAGCGCCGTGTCGGTGAAGAGTCTGAGCAAACTGCTCAGCCTCGGCGCCCGTCGCGGTCAGGTGCTGGAGTTGATTGCCGAGCCGAGCATCGCTGCCGACGCCTTGCCGGCGTTGCTTGCCGCGATCGAAGAAGGCCTTGGTGAAGAAGTCGAACCGCTGCCCGCCGTGAGCCAGCAGCGCGAAGTCATCGCCGACATCGCCGAAGTACTGATCGCTCCGGCATCCGGCGCTCAGTTGCAAGCAATCCCGGCAGCCCCGGGCATTGCCATCGGGCCTGCGCATATTCAGGTGCAGCAAACCATCGATTATCCGTTACGGGGCGAGTCCGCCGCCGTTGAACGCGAACGTCTCAAGCAAGCGCTCAGCGATGTGCGCAGTGACATTCAAGGCCTGATCGAACGCAGCAAAGCCAAAGCCATCCGCGAGATCTTCATCACCCATCAGGAAATGCTCGACGACCCGGAACTCACCGACGAAGTCGACACTCGCCTCAAGCAGGGCGAAAGCGCTGAAGCGGCGTGGATGGCGGTGATCGAGGCTGCGGCGAAACAACAGGAATCGCTGCAGGACGCTTTGCTCGCCGAGCGCGCGGCGGATCTGCGCGACATCGGCCGCCGCGTGCTGGCGCAACTGTGTGGCGTACAGACCGCGAGCGAGCCTGAGCAGCCGTACATTCTGGTGATGGACGAGGTCGGCCCGTCCGACGTCGCACGGCTGGATCCGGCACGCGTGGCGGGGATTCTCACCGCACGTGGCGGCGCCACGGCACACAGTGCAATCGTCGCGCGTGCCCTCGGCATCCCGGCGCTGGTTGGCGCTGGCGCAGCGGTGTTGTTGCTGGCGCCGGGCACGCCGTTGCTGCTCGACGGCCAGCGCGGTCGTCTGCATGTCGACGCCGATGCCGCGACCCTGCAACGCGCTGCCGAAGAACGCGACACCCGCGAGCAACGCCTGAAGATTGCCGCCGAACAACGCCATCAACCGGCGCACACCACCGACGGTCACGCGGTGGAAGTGTTCGCCAACATCGGCGAAAGCGCCGGGGTCACTGCTGCTGTAGAGCAGGGCGCCGAAGGCATCGGTCTGCTGCGCACCGAACTGATTTTCATGGCCCATCCGCAAGCGCCGGACGAGGCCACGCAAGAAGCCGAATACCGCCGCGTGCTCGACGGTCTCGCCGGGCGTCCGCTGGTGGTGCGCACGCTGGATGTCGGCGGCGACAAACCGCTGCCGTATTGGCCGATCGCCAAGGAAGAAAACCCGTTCCTCGGCGTGCGCGGCATTCGCCTGACCTTGCAGCGTCCGCAGATCATGGAAGCGCAATTGCGCGCCTTGTTGCGTGCGGCGGACAACCGTCCGTTGCGGATCATGTTCCCGATGGTCGGCAGCGTCGAAGAGTGGCGTCAGGCCCGCGACATGACCGAGCGTTTGCGCCTGGAAATCCCGGTCGCCGATCTGCAACTGGGGATCATGATCGAAGTGCCGTCCGCCGCGTTGCTCGCGCCGGTGCTGGCCAAGGAAGTCGACTTCTTCAGCGTCGGCACCAACGACCTGACGCAATACACCCTGGCCATCGACCGTGGTCACCCGACCCTGTCGGCGCAGGCGGACGGTTTGCACCCGGCGGTGCTGCAACTGATCGACATCACCGTGCGCGCGGCCCATGCCCATGGCAAATGGGTCGGTGTCTGCGGTGAGCTAGCGGCGGACCCGCTGGCAGTGCCGGTGCTGGTCGGCCTCGGTGTCGATGAACTCAGCGTCTCCGGGCGCAGCATTGCCGAAGTGAAAGCGCGCATCCGCGAACTCAGCCTCACTCAGGCGCAAACCCTTGCTCAACATGCCCTGGCCGTGGGCAGCGCCAACGAAGTGCGCGCATTAGTGGAGGCCCTGTAATGGCCAAGATTCTTACCCTGACCCTCAACCCGGCGCTCGACCTCACCGTCGAACTGCCACGGCTGGACGCCGGTCAGGTCAACCGCAGCGACGAGATGCACACCCATGCTGCGGGCAAAGGCGTGAACGTCGCGCAGGTGCTCGCCGACCTGGGCCATCAACTGACGGTCAGTGGCTTCCTCGGCGAAGACAACCTGCAAGCGTTCGAAACCCTGTTCGCCAAGCGCGGTTTCATCGACGCGTTTATCCGCGTGCCGGGCGAGACGCGCAGCAACATCAAGGTCGCCGAACAGGACGGGCGCATCACCGACATCAACGGCCCGGGGCCGGTGGTCGATGCCGCCGCGCAGCGAGCGTTGCTCGATCGTCTGGTGCAGATTGCACCGGGTCACGATGCGGTGGTGGTCGCCGGCAGTTTGCCGCGCGGCGTCACGGCGCAATGGTTGCGTGAACTGATCGAACGGCTCAATCAGCTCGGCCTGAAAGTCGCCCTCGACACGAGCGGCGAAGCCTTGCGCACAGCGTTGCAAGCCAGTCCGTGGCTGATCAAACCGAACACTGAAGAACTCGCCGATGCACTCGGTTGCGAGGTGGTTTCGCACGCGGCCGAAGCGCAAGCCGCAGCACGCTTGCATGCGCAAGGCATCGAGCATGTGGTGATCTCCCACGGCGCCGACGGTGTGAACTGGTTCAGCGTCGGTTCGGCTCTGCACGCCACGCCACCGAAGGTCAGCGTCGCCAGCACGGTCGGTGCCGGCGATTCGTTGCTGGCCGGCATGCTTCACGGTTTGCTCAGCGCCGACACGCCAGAGCAGACCCTGCGCACCGCCACCGCGATTGCCGCGCTGGCCGTTACGCAGATCGGATTCGGCATCGACGATGCGGCGCAACTGACGCCGCTCGAACAGGGCGTGCGCGTGCGTCCCCTGACAGAACAATAAGAGGGTTGGTCATGAAATTAGCCATTGTTACGGCGTGCCCGAACGGCATGGTCACCAGTGTGCTGTGCGCGCGTTTGCTCGATGCCGCCGCGCAGCGTCAGGGCTGGAGCACCAGCGTCGAAGTGATCGATGTGGCGCACCCGGAACGCGAATTGTCGGCGGCGACGATTGCGGCGGCAGAGTGGGTTTTGCTGGTCGCCACAGGTGCGGTCGACATGACGCGTTTCGTCGGCAAACGGGTTTTCCAGATTGCCCCGGCGCAGGCGCTACAGGATGTCGAAGCGGTGCTGCGTCGTGGTGCTGAAGAGGCTGAAGTTTACGTCGCCAGCGCGGCTGAACCGGTCGTTGATGCGCCGCGTGCACCGCGCATCGTCGCGATTACCGCGTGCCCGACCGGTGTCGCCCACACCTTCATGGCCGCCGAAGCCTTGCAGCAAACCGCCAAGCGTCTGGGCTATGAACTGCAGGTCGAAACCCAAGGCTCGGTGGGCGCGAAAACCCCATTGAGCGCAGCGGCGATTGCCGACGCGGATGTGGTGCTACTGGCGGCGGATATCGAAGTCGCCACCGAGCGTTTCGCCGGCAAGAAAATTTATCGTTGTGGCACTGGCATCGCGTTGAAGCAGTCCGAAGCCACGCTGAAAAAAGCCCTGGCCGAAGCGGTTGTGGAAAGCGCGGCGGGCGACGGCAAGGCACCGGCCAAGCAAGAGAAAACCGGCGTCTATAAGCACCTGCTGACCGGCGTGTCGTTCATGCTGCCGATGGTGGTGGCCGGCGGTTTGATGATCGCGCTGTCGTTCGTGTTCGGCATCACCGCGTTCAAGGAAGAGGGCACGCTGGCGGCTGCGCTGATGCAGATCGGCGGCGAAACTGCGTTTAAGTTGATGGTGCCGTTGCTGGCCGGCTACATCGCCTATTCGATTGCTGATCGTCCGGGCCTGGCGCCGGGGATGATTGGCGGCTTGCTGGCGAGTACGTTGGGCGCGGGGTTTATCGGCGGCATTGTCGCCGGGTTTATCGCCGGTTATGCGGCGAAGGCGATCAGTCGATATGTCGCCTTGCCGCAAAGCCTTGAAGCGCTGAAACCGATTCTGATCATCCCGTTGTTCGCCAGTCTGTTTACCGGGCTGGTGATGATCTACGTGGTCGGAAAACCGGTCGCCGGCATGCTTGGGGCGCTCACGCATTTCCTCGACAGCATGGGCACCACCAACGCGATTCTGCTCGGTGTGTTGCTCGGCAGCATGATGTGCGTCGACCTCGGCGGGCCGATCAACAAAGCCGCCTATGCGTTTTCGGTGGGGCTGCTGGCGTCGCAGAGTTATGCGCCGATGGCCGCGACCATGGCGGCGGGCATGGTGCCGCCGATTGGCCTGGGCATCGCCACGTTCATTGCGCGGCGCAAGTTTGCTCAGACCGAGCGCGAGGCGGGGAAAGCGGCGCTGGTGCTGGGGCTGTGCTTTATCTCCGAAGGAGCGATTCCGTTTGCTGCGAAGGACCCGCTGCGGGTGATCCCGGCGAGCATTGCCGGCGGTGCGTTGACTGGCGCGTTGTCGATGTATTTCGGCTGCAAGCTGATGGCGCCGCACGGCGGATTGTTTGTGTTGGCGATCCCTAATGCGATCAATCATGCGTTGCTGTATCTGCTGGCGATTGTCGCGGGGAGTTTGTTGACCGCCGTCGTCTATGCGACGGTCAAACGCCCGGAAGCCGTTGAGCTGGCGCTGGAACCGGCGAAGGCTTAACTGGCACCACCAAACCCTGTGGGAGCGAGCTTGCTCGCGAAAGCGGTGTGTCAGCGAAGAAGATTTCGACTGATAGCACGCATTCGCGAGCAAGCTCGCTCCCACATGGGTTGTGTGGTGTGTCTGGTGTCATTTCCGGGTCATGTGAGCGTGCTTAAGTTTTCCTTTTTTCAGGGAGAACACCATGAGCGATTTCAACCCCGGTCGCCGGCGTGTCATGCAAGTTGTCGGCGCCGGATTGCTGATGCCAGGCCTGGCGCCGGCGGTGATTGCTTCAGTCAAGGATCGGCCGCAACTGACCGATGGCGTGCAGTCCGGCGACCTGCAAGGCGACCGCGCGATGATCTGGAGCCGCAGCGATCGCCCGGCGCATATGGTGGTCGAGTGGGACACCCGCAGCCAGTTTCGCCATCCGCGCCGGGTGGTCTCGGCGCTCGCCGATGCCCACAGCGACTTTACCGCCCGCGTTGAACTCACCGGGCTGCCCGCCGATCAGGCGATTTTCTATCGCGTGTATTTCAAGGACGCCCGCACCGGCGTCGCCAGCGAACCGTGGCTCGGCCACCTGCGCAGCGCACCGACGGCAAGGCGCAATATTCGTTTCGTCTGGAGCGGCGACACCGTCGGCCAGGGCTTCGGCATCAACCCGGACATCGGCGGCATGCGCATCTATGAAGCCATGCGTCTGCGCCTGCCGGACTTCTTTATCCACAGCGGCGACACCATCTACGCCGACGGCCCGGTGCCTGCACAGCTCACCACCGAAGGCGGGCGCATCTGGCGCAACCTCACCACCGAAGCCAAGAGCAAAGTCGCGCAGACCCTCGACGACTATCGCGGCAACTACCGCTACAACCTGATGGACGAAAACATCCGCCGCTTCAACGCCGAAGTGCCGCAGATCTGGCAGTGGGACGACCATGAAGTGGTCAACAACTGGTCGCCGGGCAAGCAGCTCGACGAACGCTATCAGGAGAAAGATATCCACACCCTGGTCGGGCGCGCACGTAAGGCGTGGCTGGAATATTCACCGATGCGCCTACAGGCCGCCGACGGTGGCGGGCGGATTTATCGCAAGCTCAGTTATGGTCCGATGCTCGATGTGTTCGTGCTCGACATGCGCAGTTATCGCGGCGCCAATGACGACAACCTCGGCGCGGCGAAAGCGTTTCTGGGGCGTGAACAACTGGACTGGCTCAAGCGTGGCTTGAAGCATTCCAAAGCCCAGTGGAAGGTCATTGCCGCTGACATGCCGATTGGTCTGGGCGTGCCGGATGGCGAGGTCAGCCCGGGTGTCGCGCGCTGGGAAGCGGTGGCCAATGGTGATCCGGGACCGGCGCAGGGACGGGAGCTGGAAATCGCCGAATTGCTCGGCTATCTGCGTGCGCAGCAGGTACGCAATTTTGTCTTCCTGACGGCGGATGTGCATTACTGCGCGGCGCATCACTATCACCCGGATCGCGCGGCGTTTCAGGATTTCGAACCGTTCTGGGAGTTTGTTGCGGGGCCGCTGAATGCCGGGAGCTTTGGGCCTAATCCGCTGGATAAGACCTTTGGCCCGGAGGTGGTGTTCGAGAAGGCGCCGCCGGTGCAGAACACGTCGCCGTTTGCCGGGTTTCAGTTTTTTGGCGAGGTGAATATTGAAGGGGGGAGTGGGGAGATGAGTGTGGTGTTGCGGGATTTGAATGGGGTGGCGGTTTTTGAGAAAAAATTGCAGCCCGCTTGAAGATCAAGAGCGACCCTCACCCCAGCCCTCTCCCGGAGGGAGAGGGGGCCGATCGAGTTGTCTTGCGTCATTCATCGACCTGAAAGATCGGGTCGATTATGAGATTGGATACAAAGCCTTTCTCTCGATTATGGATTCGGTAGAGGACGTTCAAGTCGGCGTACATCTCAGGCATCCCCCAATCAGTCCCCTCTCCCTCCGGGAGAGGGCTAGGGTGAGGGGCTTTTAATAGACATCACGCCGATAGCGACCCTGCTCAATCAACCGCTCCACTTCGGCTGCCCCGAGAATGTCGTTAAGCACCTGATCAACCCCCGAAGCCATCCCCTGCAAACTGCCACAAATGTAAATCACCGCCCCCTCCGCCAGCCACTTCTTCAACTCGTCAGCCGACTCACGCAAGCGATCCTGCACATAAACCTTCTCCGCCTGATCCCGCGAAAACGCCAGATCCAGCCGCGCCAGATCGCCATTCACCAACCACTCTTCGAGTTCCGCGCGGCAAAGGAAATCGTGTTCACGATTACGCTCGCCAAACAGTAACCACTGGCGTTGCTGACCATCGGCAATCCGCGCCTTGAGCAAGCTGCGCAACCCGGCCAGACCGGTGCCATTACCCAGCAGGATCATCGGCAGCGGTTCGTTGGGCAGATGGAAACCACTGTTGCGCCGCACCCGCAAACTGATGCTGCCGCCCACCGGCGCATGCTCGGTCAGCCAGCCGGAGCCGATGCCGAGGGTGCCGTCGGCGTGCTGCTCCTGACGCACGATCAACTCCAGCACACCGTCGGCGGCAATCGAGGCGATCGAGTATTCGCGCATGGCCAGCGGCACCATTGCATCGACCAGTGATTGCGCATGCAAACCGACCAGATGTGCGCGGTGCTCGGGCAATTGACGCGAGGCCAATGCCACTTCCAGCGGCTCCTCAAGGCCGTTGATGTTCACCGTGGTCTCGCCACGAATACCCAGGCCGTCGAGGAAATGCTCGATGGCCCACGGGCAGTTGCGCGGCAGTATTTCGACCAGATCACCGGCCAGCCAGCTGCTGGTGTTTGGTGCGCTCAGGCCTAACAGATAAACCGGTGAACCGCTGCTGTCCGGGTTCATCAGTTCGCGGCGGGTCAGCGTCCAGTTGTCGTAGCTCGGCGCTTGCCAGGTATCGACCGGGGCCTGGCCGGTGAGCAGGCCCAGTTGGGTTTGCCAATGACGCAGGGCATACGGATCGCCACTGTCGACCTCCACGGGCGCGAACAGCGTCGTGCCACCGTGCTCGGCCAACCACTGATGCAAGCGCTTGGCGAAGCCGCAGAAGTGCTGGTACTGACGATCACCGAGACCGAGCACCGAGTAATTCAGGCTGTCGAGGGTTGCTGCTTTGCTCAACACCTTGCGTTCAAAACCGCGAGCGCTGTCCGGCGCTTCGCCGTCGCCGAAGGTGCTTACGACAAACAGCGCATTGTTCGATTCACGCAGATCCTGCTCGCTGACATTCGCCAGCGGCTGCACTTTCACCGGCAGTCCGGCAGCCTGCAATTGCCCGGCGGTCTGCCACGCCAGTTGTTCGGCAAAACCACTCTGGCTGGCGAAACCGATCAGCCACGCCGAGGCATTGCCAGTCGGTTGTTCGAAACCTTTGCGCGCATCCTTGATCTGCTTTTTCTTGCGCCGACGATCGAGGTACAGCAGCCAGCCGGTGATGAAGAACAACGGCATGCACACTGCCGCGAGGGTAATGATGATCCGTCCGACCAGACCGAAGTAACTGCCGACGTGCAGCGCATAAATGCTGGTCAGCAATTGCGCCTTGAAGCTCTTGTCGGCGTATCGGTCAACGCGTTTGACTACGCCGGTGGCCGGGTCGAGAGTGATCTGGTTCAGCGCGCGATCATGCGGCGAGCTGTCGAGCAGGTAGAACACGGTCGCCGGTTGGCCTGCGACGGCCGGCATGCGGATGTTGTACGCGGCCAGTCCCGGGCCGGCAGCGCTGTAGATGCTGCTCCACATCGCCGCGTAATCAGCGGTTGGCGCCGGACCTTCTGGCGCGGGCCCACGACCGCCGCGCACGCGCTCGTTTTGCGTGGCATCGGAAAGCAGTTTGGTCAGGCCTTTGTTGTACCACTCGTACGACCATGACAACCCGGTCAGTGCCAACAGCAGGTAGACCAGCAGGCACCAAGTGCCTGCCACAGAATGCAGGTCCCAGTTGAACGCACGGCCGTTTTTCTTCCAGTCCAGCGTCAGCCACACGCGCCAGCTTTTCCACTGTCGCGGCCAGCGCAGGTACAGACCGGAGAGGCAGAAAAACAGCAGGATCAGCGTACAGGCGCCAGTGATGTTGCGGCCGGTATCGCCCATGGCGAGGAAGCGGTGCAGTTGCAGCATCAGGCCGAAGAAATCCTGGCCGACCGCGTCGCCCATGAACTCGGCGGTGTACGGATCGAAGTAACGCATCTCGCCACGACGTTCGCCCTTGGGCGGGGTGAAGAACACTTTCGCCGCGTTGCCGCTGTCGGTCTCGACCCAAAGCATCGAGACTTTTTTGCCGGACGTGGCTTCGATGCGCTCGACCAGTTCCACGGGCGGCAGCACACCGGCCACCTGTTTTTCCACTTGCAGGACGGACGGGTTCAGCGCCCGCAGGATTTCGTCCTGAAACGAATAGGCCGCACCGGTGATGCCCATCAGGGCCAGTACCAGGCCTGCGGTGATGCCAAAAAACCAGTGCAACTGGAACAGGGTTTTCTTCAACACGTCACTCGCCGTCCGTTCGAAAATTGTCTTCACGGCGCGCATTATGCCGTGGGTTATCGAGAAGCGTTCTTTATTACGCGCAAAAGCCCCGTTCAATTGAATGAACGGGGCCGAGCCTTTTGATCACATCACCTGTGGGAGCGAGCTTGCTCGCGAATGCAATCTGTCAGTGAGATGAAGGCTGCCTGACCCACCGCTTTCGCGAGCAAGCTCGCTCCCACAGGTTTCCACATCCTTTAGAAGTGGAAGTTGGTGCTCAACAGCGCCGTACGGCCCGCCGCCTGGTTGGCGAAGTGGGTCGAGAAGGCTTTGTCGTAGTAGGTTTCGTTGGTCAGGTTTTGCACGTTGAGTTGCAGGTCGACGTTCTTGGTCAGCTTGTAAGCCGCCATCGCGTCGTAACGCACATACGAGTCGACCATGGTGGTGTTGGCCACGCTGCCGTAGACGTCGTCTACATAGAACGCACCGCCACCGAGGGTCAGCTTCGGCGTGACCTGGTAAGTGGTCCACAGGCTGGCGCTGTTTTTCGGCGTGTTAGGCAATTCGTTGCCATCGTTGGCCTTGCCCAGCGGGCCGCCGTCGACTTGTTCGCTGTCCATGAAGGCGTAACCGGCGAACACTTGCCATTTGTCGGTGATCTTGCCGCTGGCCGACAGTTCTATACCTTGCACACGGGTCTTGCCGGCGTTTTCGTACGAGGTGGTGTCGACTTGCACACGCGCGTTTTCTTTCTCGGTGCGGAAGATGTCTGCGGTCAGCGACAGGCGATCGTTGAGCAGATCCCACTTGGTGCCGATTTCATAGTTCTTGGTGGTTTCCGGTTCCAGGTCGCTGCTCAGCAGGTTGCCGCTGCGGTCCGGGGTGCCGCCCAATGGGTTGCCTTCCTGACCTTCGCCCAGGGTGTTGCCCGGTGGCGTGGCCGAGGTGGCGTAGGAAGCGTAGATGCTGCCGTTTTCCGCAGGCTTGTAGACGACGCCGAACTGACCGGTGACGAACTCGCTGGTGTCATCACCCTTGGACGTGGTGGTACCAGCGGCGTTGTAGCTCTTGTAGTCGGTATCGAAGTGGTCGTAACGCAGACCCATGTTCACCAGCCACTGCTCGTTCAACTCCAGGGTGTCGAACACATACAGCGCGTAAGTGTTGGCCTGGGTGTCGGTGCCGGCGTAGTTGCGCGAGATCGCGCCGTTCCACGGATCGTTCGGGTTCGGGTTCGACAGCGAGGTGCAGTTGTAGCCGCTCGACGCGCCGATCATCGATGGGGTGCAGTTGCTGCTCGACGGCACGTTGGTGGTGCGCGGCGTGGTGTCGACGTTGACGTTGTACGAGGACTTCTGGCTTTCCTCACGGGTGTATTCGACGCCCGTGGAGAAGCTGTTCTTGAAGCCAGCAACATAGAAATTGCCGAACAGGTCAGTCTGGTTGGTGGTGGTCTCGGTGTTGCTCACCCGAGTGTTGGCACGACGCCAGACGGTGCCGTTGTTGACGTTGCCTTTGCTGTCGTCCGGCTGGGTGAGGATGTAATCCTGCATGCTGGTGCCGTGACGCAGGGTGTTCTTGATCGTCAACGAGTCGCTCAGGTCATGCTCGATGGCGAAGGTCGCGGTGTCGGTGCGGCCCTTGCGGAAGTCGCGATCCAGGCCGTAGAAATTGCTGTGGTCACCGCCAGCGTAAGGCTTGTCCGGATTGGACTTGGTGCGTGCAGCGGAGCCGCCGGCCGGAATGGTGTACGGCACGCCCGAGTCCGGGGTGTCGTTGCTTTCGAGGTGGTAGTAATCGAGGTTGACGCGGGTGTCGGTGCCCAGGCCGAACGCCAGGGATGGGGCGATACCCCAGCGGTCGTAATCGACTTTGTCGCGACCGGCGACATTGCTCTCGTGGCTCATCAGGTTCAGACGGCCAGCGGCGGTATCGCTGAACTGGTAGTTGCCGTCGAGGGTGTAGCGCTGGGTCTGGTCGGACCCCCAGGTGAAACCACCGTCGAACGAGTTGCCCAAGTGAGCTTTCTTGCTCACCAGGTTGATGCTGCCGCCTGCTGCGCCACGACCACCGATAGCGGAGTTCGGGCCCTTGCTGACTTCAATGTTTTCCACGGCGAAGATTTCGCGGCTTTGCGAACCGGTGTCGCGCACGCCGTCGAGGTAGGTGTCGCCCTGGGCGTCGAAGCCGCGAATGAACGGACGATCGCCCTGTGGGTTGCCACCTTCACCGGCACCGAAGGTGATGCCCGGCACGGTACGCAGTGCGTCCTGCATATTCAGGGCGCCGGTGTCTTTGAGCACTTGTTGCGGAATCACGGTAACCGAGCGCGGCGTGTCGACCAGCGGCGCGGTGTACTTGGGCGAGGAGGCTTTTTCGACCTGGTAGGACGTCGGGTCCTGAGCTTCGCCGGTGATGGCGGTAGCGTCCAGAGCGATGGCATTGCCGGAGGCCTTGCTGTCGGTTTTTTCTGCGGCGAAAACCATGTGGCCCGCGGAGCCGGCAGTAATTGCCACACCGATTGCAGAGGCGAGCAGACGTGGTGAACTGACCGGTAATTGTGCGTGTTGACGTGCCATTTTTATTCCCCTCCCCAAGGATTTGAGGCGGCGGAATATAGGGTAAACAGGTATTCGTATCAATTGCGAAACATTGTTATTCGCACTGAATTTACATTCTTTACAATTTAACCTTACGGTTTTTACCAGTTCATTCGTCTCCCGGGTTTTACACGGCCAATAAGAATCAATACCATTGCCGCCTCTTTGCCATCAGGTGTCATTGCCATGCTGCTGCACATCCCCGCGCTGTTCGCGAAAGACGAGGTGCAGCGCATCCGCGAGGCGCTGGAACAGGCTGATTGGGCCGATGGCAAGATCACCGCAGGCTTTCAATCGGCCAAGGCCAAGCACAATCTGCAACTGCCTGAAGGCCATCCGCTGGCCAAGGAGATCGGTGCAGCGATGCTTGAACGGCTGTGGAAAAATCCGCTGTTCATGTCGGCTGCACTGCCGCACAAAGTCTTCCCGCCGTTGGTGAACTGTTACACGGCCGGTGGCAGTTTCGATTTCCACATCGACAATGCCGTGCGCCAGCCCAAGGGCAGTATTGAGCGCGTGCGCACGGATCTGTCGGCGACGCTGTTCTTCAGCGAGCCTGAGGACTACGACGGCGGCGAGCTGGAGATCCAGGACACCTACGGCACTCAGCAGGTGAAGTTGCCGGCCGGCGACATGGTCTTGTACCCCGGCACCAGCCTGCACAAGGTCAACGCGGTTACGCGGGGTGCGCGTTATGCGTCGTTTTTCTGGACGCAAAGTCTGGTGCGCGAAGACAGCCAGCGTGCATTGCTGTTCGAGATGGACGGGGCGATCCAGCAACTGACCCAGGACATGCCTGATCATCCTTCGCTGATCCGCCTCACCGGCACGTATCACAACTTGCTGCGGCGCTGGGTCGAGGTATGACTTTTCAAATACGTCGCGAGGAGGCCCTCAGCGGCGAGCAACTCAGTGCCATGCTCGGCGAAAGTCCGGCCCGTGCTGCGCAGGCGATTTTGCTCGCGGCGGGTGAGGGCGAGGTTGAAGCGCAGGCGTTGCTTGGGCAGATTCTTCTCGACGGCCAGGGCATTGCGCAGGATCAAACGCTGGCGCTGCGCTGGTTCGGCATCGCCGCCGGACGCGGGCATCTGATGGCGCGCAACATGCTTGGTCGCTGCCACGAGCACGGCTGGGGTTGTTCGGCAGATGCGGCGACTGCTGCGCAGCATTATCGGATTGCGGCGGAGGCTGGACTGGATTGGGCGATGTACAACCTCGCCAATCTGCTGGCGACCGGGCGGGGAGTGGCGTTGGATCATCTGCAGGCGCTGGCACTTTATTTGCGCGCGGCTGAATTGGGTCATGCGAAATCGATGAATCTGCTGGGGCGCTATCTGGAGGAAGGGCAGGTGTGTGTGGCGGATCCGGTCGCGGCGCGTGAGTGGTATCGGCGCTCGGCTGAGGGTGGGGATTTTCGCGGGCAGTTCAGTTTTGCGGCGGTGTTGGCGGGGGAAGGGCGGATTGATGAGGCCGTGGTTTGGCTTGAAGAAGCGTTGGCGGGCGGCAATCTGAATTTTCTGCGGGTGGCGAGTCAGACGTTGGCGAGTGCTGTTGATCCGAGGATTCAGGCGTTGGCTGTGCGCTATGCGCTTCGGTGCCAAGAGCCCTCACCCTAACCCTCTCCCAGAGGGAGAAGGGACTGACCGAGTTGGATGTTCCGGATACACCGACCTGAGATATCCGGTCGAACTCAGCTTTTGAAAGGCCCCCGATCTGCTCCCTTTCCCCTCGCCCCCTTGGGGGAGAGGGCTGGGGTGAGGGGGATGGATATCGGCCCCACCACAGAATTCACGCCGAATACACAGACACAAAAAAGCCCATGACACGTCATGGGCTTCTTGCATTACCGGTTCAGCACTTACACGTAAAACGATTTCAACGGCGGAAAGCCATTGAACTCAACCGCGCTGTAACTGGTGGTGTACGCACCGGTCGACAGCCAGTACAGGCGATCACCAATCGCCAGGTTCAGCGGCAGACCGTACTTGTAGTTCTCGTACATGATGTCGGCGCTGTCGCAAGTCGGGCCGGCGATCACGACTTCTTCCATCTCGCCTTTCTTCTCGGTCCAGATCGGGAACTTGATCGCTTCGTCCATGGTTTCGATCAGGCCGGAGAACTTGCCCACATCGGTGTACACCCAGCGCTCGACGGCGGTGCGCGACTTGCGTGCAACCAGCACCACTTCGCTGACCAGAATGCCGGCGTTGGCGATCAACGAACGGCCCGGCTCGAGAATGATTTCCGGCAGGTCATCACCGAAGTCTTCCTTCAGGAAGCGGATGATTTCTTCAGCGTAGGTTTCCAGGCTGTTGGTGCGGGTGATGTAGTTGGCCGGGAAGCCGCCGCCCATGTTGATCAGCTTGAGGTGGATGCCGTCTTCTTCTTTCAGGCGCTCGAAGATCACTTTGACTTTGGCGATCGCTGCGTCCCAGACGCTGATGTCGCGCTGCTGCGAACCGACGTGGAAGGAGATGCCGTAAGGCACCAGGCCCAGATCGCGGGCGAGGATCAGCAGGTCCATGGCCATGTCGGTCTGGCAGCCGAATTTGCGCGACAGCGGCCAGTCAGCCGTGGTCGAGCCTTCGGTAAGGATGCGCACATACACTTTCGAACCCGGTGCAGCCTTGGCGATGTTGCGCAGGTCAGCTTCGGAGTCGGTGGAGAACAGACGCACGCCCTTCTCGTAGAAGTAGCGGATGTCCTTGGATTTCTTGATGGTGTTGCCGTAGCTGATACGGTCGGCGCTGACGCCGCGATCCATCACTTTGTCCAGTTCGTAGATCGAGGCGATGTCGAAGCTCGAGCCTTTCTCTTTGAGCAGGTCGATGATCTCGACGGCCGGGTTGGCCTTGACCGCATAGTAGACCTTGGCGAATTCGAAACCGGCGCGCAGGTCATCGTAGGCCTGGCTGATCATCGCGGTGTCGATCACCACGAACGGGGTTTCCTGTTTGTCGGCGAACGCCTTCATTTTGTCGAATGTAGCGCGCGCGAAATAGTCTTCGACCTGGATCGACATACTTGGGACTCCTAGTGGCAAACGTCGTTAATCAATGGGTGCAAATGAACGTCCTCCGTATCCCCACTTTGGTTCGCCTACTTCCCAAGGCATGTCGCCGAAAGCAAAAAGGCCACGGGTGTGAAGCTTCCCTTGGCCTTGCTGTCTCGTCGTCAGTACTTGAGCCGGATGGATCGTTTCCAGCATGGACGTTCGGCGCGAACTTTAGGGCGTGAGGGGCCTGAGATCAACTAAAAATGTCGCGTTTTTGCACGCTTCTGACGTGCGTCGCGTTCATCACTCTTTGTAGCCGACCGAGATGACGGACAGATGTTCCCCGGGAATTTTCCAGTGTTAAAAATACCTGCACGTTCGCGGATTTTGTCGGCGAAGTCTTGGGTAAGTGTGATGGCTGCAACATCGGCGACGTTGGCGGCGAGGGGAGGGTGTGAGGGGGATTTTGGCGGTTTCGCAAATCGTTTTAGACAGGCTGTGCGGTTGTGCGGTGTTGAGATTACTTTCCGCCTGATGAGTGAAGAAAAAATCACCCGGATCCTGTGGGAGCGAGCTTGCTCGCGAAGGCTTTTTCACAGTCGACATCGTTGTTGACTGATATTCCGCTTTCGCGAGCAAGCTCGCTCCCACAGGTTGTATATTTTTTAGGCGACTACCGCTTCAGCCGGCGAGACAATACTGGTCTTCATCCCGCGCGAGCGACCCGAACTCAGATAGGCCGCAATCGATTCCTGCGTGACCTCACCAAGGAACACCCGCTCGGCATCCATCACCGGCAACCACGCCCGGTTGAACTCGTACATGCGCGACAGCAGGATGCGCAAATGTTCGTCGTACGCCGCCGTGGCGTTGAACTCGCGCAGGAACTGCGCGCACGTGCCGGTCTGACGATGCAGATCGCGACGACGCACATAGCCCAGCGCCTTGTTCTCGGCACAAGTGACGACGACATAGCGACGGTCATGTTCGTCCATCAATTCCAGCGCATCGGCCACCGGGGTTTCCGGGCTCACCGACGGCGCGTTGTCCGCCGCATCTTCGGCTTTGACCAACAGCAAGCGCTTGAGCGTGCTGTCCTGGCCGACGAAGCTGCTGACAAAGTCGTCGGCCGGGTGCGCGAGCAGCGTGTCCGGATGATCGATCTGCAGCAGTTTGCCGGCGCGGAAGATGGCGATCTTGTCGCCGAGTTTGATCGCTTCGTCGATGTCGTGGCTGACCATGATCACGGTCTTGTTCAGCGCGCGCTGCATCTCAAAAAACTCGTTCTGGATCATCTCGCGGTTGATCGGGTCGACCGCACCGAACGGCTCATCCATCAACAGCAGCGGCGCATCCGCCGCCAGCGCGCGGATCACGCCGATGCGCTGTTGCTGGCCACCGGACAATTCACGCGGATAACGATGCAGATATTGCTTGGGCTCAAGCTTGATCATGCTCATCAACTCGCGGGCGCGGTCGTGGCATTTCTGTTTGTCCCAGCCGAGCAGTTTCGGCACCACGACAATGTTCTCTTCGATGGTCATGTTCGGGAACAGACCGATCTGCTGGATCACGTAACCGATGTTGCGACGCAGGGTCACTTCGTCGAGGTCGGTAGTGTCTTCACCGTTGATGAGGATCTTGCCCGAGGTCGGTTTGATCAGGCGGTTGATCATTTTCAGCGTGGTGCTTTTGCCGCAACCCGAGGGCCCGAGGAACACACAGATTTCGCCTTCATTGACGGTCAGGCTTACCGAATCCACGGCTTTGACGTCTTTGCCGTTGCTTTGGAAAGTTTTGCTGAGGTTTTGAAGTTCGATCATTTGAGCAGTCCTTTTGGAGTCAACGAGCGTTGCAGCCATTGGAGAAACAGGTCAGCGAAAATGGCCAGAAGACTGACCAGCAGCGCGCCGACGATCAGCATCGACATGTCACTGCGGCTGATGGAAGCGAGGATCAACACACCGAGGCCGCCGGCACCGATGGTCGCGGCGATGGTCATCACGCCGATGTTCATCACCACGGCGGTGCGCACACCGGCGAGGATCACCGGCACGGCAATCGGCAATTCGACCATGCGCAGGCGCTGGCCGAAGGTCATGCCGATGCCGCGCGCGGCTTCACGGATTCCCGGCTCTACACCGGTGAGGGCGAGGTAGGTATTGCGCATGATCGGCAGCAGTGAATAAAGGAACACGGCAGTGATCGCCGGCATCGGCCCCAGGCCCTGGCCGAACTTGGAGTAGAACGGCAGCAGCAGGCCGAACAGGGCAATCGACGGCACGGTCAGCAGCACTGTGGCGCTGGCCTGCAAGGGGCCGGCGAGGGTCGGAAAGCGGGTCATCAGAATGCCCAGCGGCACGCCAACGACAATCGCCAGGGTCACGGCGATACCGACGAGGGTGATGTGCTGCCAGGTCAGGTGCATCACCTGCTGCCAGTCGAGGTGGGAAAAGGCGTTCAGAAATTCCATGACTTTTCCTCCTTAGTTGAGTGGGTGCTGGCGCAGGAAATCGGCAGCGACTTTCGACGGGCTTTCGTGATCGACGTCGACCCGTGCGTTGAGCTGGCGCATGGTTTCGTCATCGAACAGTTCGGCCAGTGGCTTGAGCTGTTCGGCCAGTTGCGGGTGCTTATCGAGATAAGCCTGACGCACTACTGGTGCGGCGGTGTAGTCCGGGAAGTAGTGCTTGTCGTCTTCCAGCAGTTTCAGGCCGAAGGCGTTGAGGCGACCGTCGGTGGTGTAGACCAGACCGGCAAACACCTGACCGTTACGCAGCGCGGTGTAGACCAGACCCGCGTCCATCTGGCGGATGTTTTTGCGGGTCAGGTTCATGCCGTACAGATCGACCATGCCGATCAGGCCATCGGAGCGGTTGGCGAACTCGGTGTCCAAAGCCACCAGATGATTGGTCTTGGCTTCGGCGCGCAGCACTTCGTTCAACTGGCTGATGTTGTTGATCTGCGGATACTCCTCGGCGACTTTCTTTGGCAGCGCGAGGGCGTAGGTGTTGCTGAATTTCGACGGCGTCAGCCAGACCAGGCCTTTTTTCGCGTCGAGTTCTTTTACCCGCGCATAGGACTGTGCGCTGTCGAGTTTTTCAGTGACATGGTTGTAGGCCACCAGCGACACGCCGGTGTATTCCCAGAGCATGTCCAGTTGCCCGCTTTCGTGAGCGCTGCGGGCGAGGTTGCTGCCCAGACCACCGGTGATCTGCGCGTCATAGCCTTTGCTGCGCAGGTATTGCGCGGTGATTTCGGCGAGCAGGGTTTGCTCGGTGAAGACCCGGGCGCCGAGGCGGATCACCGGTTTCTCAGCGGCTTGCGCGATACCTGCGAACAGCAGGACGCAACCCAAGATCAAGCTAAGTCGTTTCATATTCATTCCTTCGCAAAAGCCTTAAGACGGGCGCAAACCACGTTCCAGCCAGAGACGGCTGGCGAGGGTGACGACGCCATCGAGCAGCAAGGCCAGCAGCGCGGTGCACGCGGCGCCGAGCAGCAGTTGCGGCTGATTGTTCAGGGCGATGCCAGGGAAGATCAGGCTGCCGAGGCTGTTGGCGCCGATCAGGAAGGCCAGCGGCGCGGTGCCGACGTTGATCGCCAATGCCACGCGCACACCACCGACAATGATCGGCACGGCGTTGGGCAGTTCGACTTTCCACAGCACCTGGCGCGGGGTCATGCCGATGCCGACGGCCGCTTCTTTCAGCGAGCCCTGCACATTTTTCAGGCCTTCGTAGGTGTTGCGCACAATCGGCAACAGGGAGGCGAGGAACAACGCGAAGATCGCCGGGCCACTGCCGATGCCGAGGACGCCCAAGGCAATCGCGAGCACGGCCAAGGGAGGCACGGTGTTACCGATATTGAAGATCTGCATGAAGCGTTCAGCGCGGCCGACCATGGTCGGGCGACTGAGAAAGATACCGGCGGGGATGCCCACGACCAGGGCGGCCAGCATTGAAGCGAGGACGAGAATCAGATGAGCTTGCAGGTAAAACAACAAATCGTCGCGGTAGTGTTCGATCGTGTTGATGCCGATCCAGTGGACCAGCAGGGCCAGGAGCGCGATCACCACCGCACCTCCCATCAGCCCTTTGCCATAGCGGATAGCCACAGGCGGACTCCTTTTTTTGTAGTCGGCGAGCGCAGTCCCGTGTGGCATGCCATTCCTGGCTGCCGGGAGCGTCGTTCGCGAAAAGTAGCCGTTTTTCAGGACCGGCAAAGCGGTCTGAAAGCGAGCCATGAGCGCAGCCTCGTCAGGCTAACTTGCTGATTTTTCAGCCCCTGACGAAAATTCGTAACAGGGGATGGACGTCTCCGTGCTTTGAAAGGTTCCCATCTGCGGCAGCATTTGGCCACCCTTAATGTGCTCAACGGTTCGGTTATTGCATCGAGTTGGGCTATAATCGCGGCCCTTTTTTGAATCACCGCCAGGCGATTTCCCATGACCAACCAGGCCGCCGAAGTCGCGAAACGCCGCACTTTCGCCATTATTTCCCACCCCGATGCCGGTAAAACCACGATCACCGAAAAGCTCCTGTTGATGGGCAAGGCGATTGCAGTGGCCGGTACGGTGAAATCCCGTAAATCCGATCGCCATGCGACATCCGACTGGATGGAGATGGAGAAACAACGGGGTATTTCCATTACCACGTCGGTCATGCAGTTCCCGTATCGCGAACACATGATCAACCTGCTCGACACCCCGGGCCACGAAGACTTCTCCGAAGATACCTACCGCACCTTGACGGCGGTGGACTCGGCATTGATGGTCCTCGACGGCGGTAAAGGTGTCGAGCCTCGGACCATTGCGCTGATGGACGTCTGCCGTCTGCGTGACACGCCGATCGTCAGCTTCATCAACAAACTCGACCGTGACATCCGCGACCCGATCGAACTGCTCGACGAGATCGAAGCCGTTCTGAAGATCAAGGCTGCGCCGATCACCTGGCCGATCGGTTGCTACCGCGACTTCAAGGGCGTGTACCACCTGGCGGACGACTACATCATTGTCTACACCGCCGGTCACGGTCACGAACGCACCGAAACCAAGATCATCGAGAAGCTCGACTCCGACGAGGCGCGCGCGCATCTGGGCGACGAGTACGAGCGTTTCATCGAACAGCTGGAACTGGTGCAGGGCGCCTGCCACGAATTCAACCAGCAGGAATTCCTCGACGGTCAACTGACGCCGGTGTTCTTCGGTACGGCGTTGGGTAACTTCGGTGTTGACCACGTGCTCGACGCTGTCGTTGACTGGGCACCACGTCCGCTGGCCCGTGTCGCCAACGAGCGTACCGTCGAGCCGGTTGAAGAGAAATTCTCGGGCTTCATCTTCAAGATCCAGGCGAACATGGACCCGAAACACCGCGACCGTATCGCTTTCATGCGTATCTGCTCCGGCAAGTACGAGAAAGGCATGAAGATGCGCCACGTGCGCACCGGCAAGGACGTGCGCATCGGCGACGCCCTGACGTTCTTCTCCTCCGAGCGTGAGCAACTGGAAGAAGCGTTCGCCGGCGACATCATTGGTCTGCACAACCACGGCACCATCCAGATCGGCGACACCTTCAGTGAAGGTGAAACCCTAGGGTTTACCGGTATTCCGCACTTTGCTCCGGAGCTGTTCCGTCGTGTGCGTCTGCGTGATCCGCTGAAGTCCAAGCAGTTGCGTCAGGGTCTGCAGCAACTGGCTGAAGAGGGCGCGACCCAGGTGTTTTTCCCGGAGCGCAGCAACGACATCATTCTGGGCGCCGTGGGTGTGCTGCAGTTCGATGTGGTCGCGAGCCGTTTGAAGGAGGAATACAAGGTTGAGTGCTCGTATGAGCCGATCACTGTGTACTCCGCGCGCTGGATTGAATGCGGCGACAAGAAGAAGCTTGAGGAATTCTCTAACAAGGCTGTGGAGAACCTGGCGGTCGATGGTGGTGGTCACCTGACTTACCTGGCGCCGACGCGGGTTAACCTGGCGTTGATGGAGGAGCGTTGGCCGGATGTGAAGTTCCGGGCGACGCGTGAGCATCATTAAGCGCTGAGCTGAGTTGTTCGAAAGCCCCCTCGGTGTGTGCCTTGGGGGCTTTTTTTGCCGGGTGTATATCCGTTTTTTCGGTAACGGCGGCTTAGGGTTTCGCCCTTACGGCGAGTCACCTTTTCCAAACGCCGAAAAGGTAACCGAAAAGGCTTTGCTCCAACGTGCGGCCCGCTCGCTGGGGCTCGGGGTTCCTTCGCTGCGGGATCCATCCGGGCGCATCGCCTACGGTTTGCTTCGCTGCACCTCCTCTCGATGCATTTGGCTGCGCCAAACGGTCGCTGCGCTCC